>NZ_JBXUNW010000001.1:1358000-1567789 GCF_057196045.1 Lysinibacillus sp. DFXJR4
AAGAACAGCTCAGGTCCGCAAGAAAATCGCTCGGGAAGGCCAAAGAATCGCTCAGGTCCCAGAGAAAGTCGCTCGGGTAGGCCAAAGAATCGCTCAGGTCCCCGGGAAAGCCGCTCAGGAAGATCAAAGAATTGCTCGGCTCCAATTGCGAATGTTGTTTAAAATAGCACAAACATCACTATTTTCTCAGCATATCATAATAAGGTAAGCGTTTTCTTTTATTTATATAGAAGAAACCCATAACACTCTGTCAAAATGGGAACAAAATCAGGGGAAGAATCTTGCAACTACTTTTGTAAAGCCAACACATGTCCTAATGACGATAATTTCCGGAAATTCGATGATTTAAGCTGATTCAGACGAAGAATTGTACGATTATATGAATTTCACAAAAAATATTTGTAAAAACCTTAACTATTTCGTATGAAATCCGTATAATAAATCAAACAGTGCGAAAATTGTCCATTTTCTATCGGTAAATTGCGTGAATTTTTTAAATTGTATTGACGTGGGGAACGATAATTTGTACACTGTGTACATTCAATTGTTTTTTGGAGGAATACAATTATTTCAAAAAGTTAGGATTTGATAGATATGATCGTATGTAAATTTGGTGGAACATCTGTAGCAAGTGCAGAACAAATTCAAAAAGTAGCAAACATTGTAAAATCTAATCCGGCACGTAAAATTGTTGCCGTTTCAGCGCCAGGGAAACGCTCTGGGGATGATATAAAAGTAACTGATTTATTAATTCATTTAGCAATGGCAGCCGTAAAAAATGAAGATACTGAAGAGAAAATCCAAACTGTTGTCAACCGTTTTAAGGCAATTGCAGATGGTTTGGCATTAGATTATGCCATTTGTGACGTGATTGCGGAGGATCTACGTGAGCGTGTACAGGGCGATAAATCCAATGAGGAATTATTTATTGATAGCATTAAAGCTGCAGGTGAAGACAATAATGCTAAGCTTATCGCAGCATATTTCAATTCGATTGGTATGCCAGCACGATATGTAAGTCCAAAAGAGGGATTGGTGGTCAATGATTTACCAGAACGCACTTTTGCATTACCCGAGGCTTATATCAATTTAGCACCACTCAAAAACACAAAAGAAATTATTGTGTTCCCAGGTTTCTTCGGTTACACTAAAGCGGGCGTATTGCGTACATTTGACCGTGGTGGCTCCGATATTACAGGCTCTATTCTCGCAGCAGCTGTGGAGGCAGAGCTTTATGAAAACTTTACGGATGTGGATTGTGTGTTCTCTGCGAATCCGAAAGTCGTGAATGATCCAGTGGAAATTAAAGAAATTACGTATCGCGAAATGCGTGAATTATCCTATGCAGGCTTTTCCGTGTTCCATGATGAAGCGCTGATGCCTGTCTATAAGATTGGGGTGCCAGTTAACATAAAAAATACAAATAATCCTTTAGCCCCAGGTACTCGTATCGTACCAAGCCGTCCTGCAACAGGTCGTCCGGTTACAGGTATTTCGGCAGACAGTGGCTTTTCAACTTTATATGTCTCTAAATATTTAATGAATCGTGAAGTAGGCTTTGGCCGTAAGCTGTTACAAATTTTAGAGGATGAAAATATTTCATATGAACACACACCGTCTGGTTTAGACGATATTTCTGTTATAATGCGTTCAAATCAATTGACACCAGAAAATGAAGCACGCATTTTGACACGCGTGAAAAATGAATTGCAGGCAGATGATGTGCAAATGCGTCATGGTTTTTCAATGATTGTTATCGTTGGCGAAGGTATGCGGAACAATACAGGTCTAGCGGCACGTGCTGCTACTGCGATTTCCAAAACAGGTGCAAACATTGAGATGATTAATCAGGGTTCATCAGAAGTAAGTCTAGTATTTGGTGTGCTCCAAGAATTTGAAAACAAAATTTTACAAGCACTTTATGGAGAATTTTTTGCACATGTGCAAGCATAAGGAAATAAACACTAATCCTTACCTGGATTAGTGTTTTCTTTTTAGCTAGAATACGGTAAAATCGAGGACGTACATAGATAGGAGGGCTTTCTATTGAAAAATTTATCAATTGGTATGCTGTTATCAGTGGTTGGGATACTATTTGTTTGTCTAACAATCATGGATGTTTTACCATCCTCGACAAAAACTATGAAATTTGTCTATATCGGAATTGGCTGGGTATTTATCATTGCCGGGTCTGTAATTCGTTTTAAAAATTTAAAACAAAGACAATAAGTGTATCAAGAAATTAAATTGTTATAAAACATAAATTTATGATACAATTTCAAAGAAAATAAATAATTTGAGTAGTATGAAGTTGTAATGCTGTACAAAAATTCAGAAGTTTCAAATTTGAAGTTTATTATTAATTTAAAAATTGGACAGTACAAATTCTTCTTTGTAAGAATTTGTTTTTTTATGGCTGTAATCGTCATAAAGAATGGTTCTAATTTTAGTAGGAGGCTTTATGAAATGCCCGTACTTCGTAAGGAAGATATTCATATTTTCGAACATTATGTTGCTCTGCAAACAGCTTCGCCGATGAAGGTTGTATCCTCAGCTATGCACAATCCAGGCTTTGGCTATTATACACACTTCATGAATCGATCAGTGCCGAAGACGTATGACGAACGGAAGCCACATCTGGAATTACAACAATTTTTACATAAAGAGGGTTTTCCAATTGATAGCACAGTGGCAATGATGACGGCTGTCTATGCTAAATTTGCAACAATTCGGGAATTTACCGTTGAAGGCATCCACCTAGTTGTTATGATAACGGCTGGACTCGGCAATGCCGTAGATATTACGCGTGCCTATCATCGGCAGGAGCAATATTATGCGGGCACCATTAATACTTGGGTCATGATTAATGGAAAGCTATCAGATGAAGCTTTATTTCAGGCGATGATCTCTACAACAGAGGCAAAGGTTAAGGCTATTATTGATGAGGGTATTATCGACCCTACAACTGGTACGCCTGCTACTGGAACATCAACAGATAGTTTGCTTATTGCCTCGACAGAAGAAGGGGAGTACCATCAATATGCGGGCCCGATTACAATGCTAGGAAAAGTGATAGGTCATGGTGTATATGTGACAATGCGAGAGGCGATTCAAAAATATAAAAAAGATAAAGAGGGGAATTTGTGATGTTGGCATTGGTCATTGCCTGTATCATCGGGCTTGTTTTTGATTTACTAGTAGGTGATCCTCCTAAACTGCCTCATCCAGTTCGTTGGATTGGAAAGCTTATTCAAGCTCAAACGGAATTATGGAATAAAGGGAAAATGAGAAAATTCCGCGGCATGGTCATGGCACTCGCTGTTGTGGGCACGACCATGTTTGTAGTTACGGCTATTCTGCTAATAAGCTACCAAATTAGCTTGCTATTGGGCATTGTGGTGGAAGGGCTTCTTATTGGTATTGGACTGGCTCAGCGAAGCTTAAAGGAGGCTGCAATGGCAGTATATGAACCGCTTGTTAAGGGTGATTTTGCCGAAGCACGTGTAAAGCTATCTTGGATTGTTGGACGAGACACTGATAATCTAGGTGAGGATGAGATTGTGCGTGGTGTCGTGGAAACAGTATCAGAAAATACAAGTGATGGTGTAACAGCCCCGTTATTCTATGCTTTTTTATTTGGTGCCATTGGTTTATGGGGCTATAAGGCTGTTAACACCTTAGATTCGATGGTTGGCTACAAAAATGATCAATATAAAGACTTTGGCATGTTCTCAGCGAAGCTTGATGATGTTCTTAATTTTATTCCGAGTCGTATCACAGGTCTACTCATTGTATTGGGTACAAAAAATGAAACAGATGTATCCCTTAGAAAACGTTTAAAACGCTGGGCACAGGATGCCAAGAAGCACCCTAGTCCTAACAGTGGCTATTTAGAGGCAGCAACAGCTGTGCAGCTAGGGGTAGAGCTAGGTGGTAGAAACTCCTACCATGGGGTTGTCTCACACCGAGCAATTATGGGGGAAAAATTAGTACCCTTAACAAAGGAGCATATCGCTACATCCGTTATACATATGAGAATAGCGACATTGCTCTTTACACTTGTTATGTTAGCAGTGGAGGTGTTAATATTTGCAATTACCTAATCATGGAGCGAATCCACAAAATGTCTATCGGCAGTTAGGGCTTGTTATGCCAGAAGATGTCTATGATTTTAGCGAAAATGTTAATTCAGCAGGGCCGCCTCCGTTTGTGGAGGCACGCTGGCGAACATTTTATCCGCTTATTCAACGATATCCTGATCCAGATGGTGAGCCATTCCTTACAAAGGTTGCAGCTTTTCATCATGTGATAAAAGATTCTATTTTACTTGGAAATGGGGCATCTGAACTTTTTGCTGTATTGGCTAGACGCTATGCTTGTAAGCGTGTTATTATCGTTCATCCAACTTTCTCTGAATATGAACGAACATTGCAAGCTGTTGGCGCAAATATTGTACCGATTATCGTAGAGGATATTGTCCAATATGCATTACCGATGGAACAATTAAAGCGAGAAATGGTAAATGCAGATGCTCTTTATATTTGTACGCCCAATAATCCGACAGGTGTGCTACCTCAAAAAGTAGAGCTGGAACAGTTAATGATTCATGGAGCAAGCGTAAATTGTGAGCTTGTTATTGATGAAGCCTTTATTGACTGGGTGGATGAAGGGTACTCTTTAATCGGACATGTAGCGAAAAACCCTCATGTGCTTGTTGTACGTTCGATGACAAAAATGTATGCTATTCCAGGGTTGCGATTGGGCTATTTAGTTGCAAACCCAGTAGTTGTAGGAGAGCTAAAGGGCATGCTTGCTCATTGGAATTTAAATGCCTTTGCACTTGTTATAGGCGCGGGGTGCTTAGATGAACAATATTATTGTCAGCGAGCTATTACCTATGCGAGAAACCAGCGAGACACATTACAAAGTTACTTACAAGAAAACGGTTGTCAGGTGACGAATAGTGTAACCAATTATATATGCTTTGCATTACCCAAAAATCAGTCAGCAGATGCCTTTTTTACGTATTGTTTATCGAAGGGTGTCGTGCTGCGCCATACTCATAACTTTTTAGGATTAAATGGCGAATGGTTCCGTATTGGTATAAAAGATATTACGGCTATGACTTATTTACATAACTGTTTGCAGACTTGGTTTAAAGCAAATTAGGAGTGAGAAGAGTGACAACATTTTATCTAGTAAGACATGGTGAAACGATGTGGAATAAGGAGTATCGTTTACAGGGGTGGTTAGATTCACCATTAACCGAAGTGGGAGTTTTACATGCAAAAAAGCTACAAGAATATTTAAAGAATATATCCTTTGCTGCAGCATTTAGTAGTTCAAGTGGTCGGGCAATGGAGACGCTTCATATTCTTGTTGGTGATCGCCAGCTCCCAATTTTTTATGAAAATGATTTACGAGAAATTTATTTAGGAGACTGGCAAGGGAAGACGATGGAGGAAATTCAAAAAACACACTGCTCAGAGTATGAATTATACATGAATTATCCCGCTCAATTTGTTGCTACTCATACCGAAAGCTTTGGTGCAGTGACAGAACGGGCAATGTTTACGCTGAAGAAAATTGCAGAAAAATACCCGCAAGACAATGTTTTAATTGTTTCTCATGCTGTCACAATTAAATGCATGATTAATGCTATTTTAGATCGTAGTATAGATCAGCTATGGGCAGAGCCATTTATCAACGGGACAAGCGTTACGAAAGTGGAACATCTTGAACAGCAATGGCATGTGAAAGAGATAGGAACGATTTATCATCTGCAATAGGAGGTGTTTACATTGCCATTGATTTTCATAACTGGTGGAGTACGCAGTGGTAAATCCCATTTTGCAGAAAAAATGGCGATTGCGCATTATTATACGGAATCGATGCAAGCACAGCATCTTGTTTATATTGCGTCAGGAATTGCGCTGGATCATGAAATGGAGAAACGAATACAGCGTCATCAGGCTGATAGGCAATCTCAAGGAATCCAATGGCTAACGATTGAAGCCCCGTATAAGATGGCAGATTCGCTCCAAAGTCTAAGAGATGGTGATGTCGTTTTATGGGATTGCGTCACAACATGGCTAACAAATGCTTTTTATGAGGGCTTTGATAAAGGAACGCCATGTGTAGCGCAACCGGGCTGCTTAGAGAGGAAGCTAAGCGATTTAAAAATAGCTGTACAATCATTACTTAGCAAAAAGATCATGCTAATAGTTGTATCCAATGAATTATTTGATGAGCCTCCGTATCTTAATGAAGAGGTAGAATTATACCGACAAATGCTAGGGAATTTCCATCAGTGGATTGTTTCGATGGCAGCGGAAGCCTATGAAGTAAATTATAGTATCGTAAAAAAATGGAAATGATGTCCTTGAATCTAAAATGAAGGAAGGCAAGACGATGAAAAATTTCTGGCAGAGCCTATTACTCGCATTACAGTTTTTTACAGTTTTGCCGGTACATAAAGAACTATCATTAACAAAAGGAACTGTTACAGGGATGTTCGCCTTTTTGCCATGGGTAGGTGCATTAATGGGTACGGCAACGGCGGCAGTGATCTATAGCTTAACGGAATGGACGGCAAGCAGTGAAATATTACTGTCCTTTGTGATTATTGGGCTATTTGCTTTATTCACTGGAGGTTTACATTTAGACGGATTTATTGATATGGGAGATGCTTATTTTTCGTATCGGGATGGTGAGAAGCGATTAGAAATTTTGGATGATCCGCGTGTCGGCGCATTTGGTGTGCTCTCTGTGTTATTTTTAGTGCTTGGAAAATTTGTCATACTGCATGAATTACTGGTACAGCATAAGTTCGCACTTTGGATGCTTATTTTTATCCCTTTATTAACGAGAGTAGGTATGAGCTTTTATTTTATGTCACTAAAATGTTCAAAAGAAAAAGGGCTTGCCTACTTTTTTAAATCTCATATTAAGCAATATGTACTAATTAGTTTCATGCTTATTACATTAATTGTCGCATATACAATCGTCTTCCTTATTGCAGGCTTTACATTTGTCCCAATTGTGCTTCTAGTGGTTTTAGCTATTGCCCTTGTGGTTTTCCGACAATTTACAATGCGCAACTTTGGTGGCGTTTCTGGTGATTTACTAGGCGCTTCCATTGAGGGAATGGAGGTAGTATTGTGGATAACATTGTTATTGTGCGCTTAATGAGGCATGCACCAACAAAAGAGAATTTGGAAAAGCGTTATCTTGGCTGGACGGACGCATCATTAGCTGATATATCTAAACTATCGATTGTAGATAAAAATGTTATGAAAGTATATGGCAGTGATTTGCGACGATGTAGGGAAACTGCTGCTCATTATTTTCCGAATGCTACTTACATAACTGATTGGCGACTTCGAGAGTCCAACTTTGGGGAGTTTGAAGGAAAAACATATGAGGAGTTAAAATCTGACCACAGGTATTGTGCATGGTTAGACAACCCTGTTTTGTCTCCACCACCAAATGGGGAAGGCTTTGCTGCATTTTGTCAGCGTGTGAAAGATGGTTTTTCTGCGCTACCAAGGGATGAAGATAACTATTATGTGGTTGCACATGGTGGCGTTATTCGAGCATTACTTGTAGAATTTGCCCCAGTGGAGCAGCCCTTTTGGACGTATAATGTGCCACATGATAAAATGTTTACTTTAACATTTTCAAGGAAAGCTTGGGAGGAGGGAAATAGATGCATGTCTTTATTGGAGGAGCCTATAATGGAAAAACCGACTATGTTATGACATTGCTTGAAGATCAAGAGGCTGTATTAGTTGATGGTTATTTACCTGAATCTATTCCTGAATGTGATGTATTAGTTATCAAAGGCCTTGAAAAGTGGCTTGTCACACAAAATCTTGAGGAGGATGAGGCTCTTGTCAAAGCCATGTTAACAAGACTACAGGCTCTAGAGGAAAATAGGACATTGTATATCATAGTTACTGATATGGGGCGCGGGGTTGTGCCGATGGAAAAGCAGGCACGATTACTACGTGATACTTGTGGGCGATTGTATCAAGCTTTGTTTGCTGAAGCAGAACGTGTCATACGCATATGGTATGGTATCGCAGAGCAAATTAAATAAGACAGAAAAGAGGGAATGGAATGAATCGACAAAGATTGACGAAATTGACGCTCACTGCAATGGTAGCCGCTATCTGTGCTGTTGGAGCGGTGATTAAAATTCCAGCAATTATATCGACTGCTGCATTGGACTCCGCCCCTGCATTTTTAAGTGTTGTATTTTTATCGCCAGTATTAGCAGGAGTTGCAGGAGGCATTGGGCATTTTATTACAGCTTTAACGACTGGATTCCCATTTGGACCATTACATATTATCATCGCAGTAGAAATGGTTATCGTCGTTTGGATATTTGGAATAATGCATAAAAAAGGCCTGCATTTCTGGAAATGGCCTGTGGCACTTTTTTTAAATGGTGTGGTAGCACCATTACCATTTTATTTTATCATAAGTCCAGCATTCTACTGGGCATCGCTGACTAGTCTTCCGTTAGCAACGTTTATTAATTTGGTTATTGTAGCCGTTGTCATGCCGATACTTTCTAAGGTGTTTGTTCGTAAGGGTGGGCGAGTACATTGAGAAATGCAGTGAAAATAGGCGGGCTTATTGCGACTACAGATAATACTGCAGCAATTGGTGAAAAGCCACAAGATATTGTGTCAGCTTCAGATAAGCTCACGGCTTACTTTACAGCGCGTGTGACATTTTTAGAGCAGCTTGCAGCAAATGCATTACCTACGCATATTATACTAGCAAATTTTTCAGGGGATGCTGCTTGGTCTCGTTATGTAGCAGGCATACAGCAGGTTTTTGTGGAGGCTGGTCTAATATGCCCGCAGATAGATGGTAGTACAGAATCCAATATGCCAACTTTACAATCTGCTTTAGCGGTTACAATGCTTGGTGAGCTGCAAAAACGTTCATCCTATGAGCTTGAGCACCTTCGTTGGTATACGTATGGACTGCCACTTGTAGGCAATGAAGTCCTTGCGCAGCCCGAGGATGTTGCACAGCTTCAAGCTATTTATCATGCATGGAAAGAGGAAATTGTTCAGCAAGTTTGGCCTGTCGGTTCAAAGGGGCTACAAGCAGAGTTTACCCGACTTTTTGGTGAATTACAGGTTGAAAGTGTCTTAAATACTGAGAAAAGTGCTGGGCCTTGTACTGTACTATTACTTGGGATTCATCCAGCAAAAGAGCAACTAGCACAAAAGATTTTTTCTAGAAATTTTAAAAGGCTTTGTAAAACTACCTTATCTTGCTTCCAGAAAAAATAATTAAAAATTGCAAGGGGCAAAATCCTTATTGCAACTCTAGACACAAAAATGGATAACGGTAATTAGTTTGGCCTTGATTGTTCGTATAAGGATTTAAAGACTATGAAGTTATGGGCTTATGCAAAACGGATTTCGATCAATGTATCACAAGTAGAAGATAACAACTTTGATAAATGCAAAAGGAGAACCCACGTGAGCAAAAGCTTTCGTGGTTTTTTTAGCTGGCAATTAGGTTGATATTGACGGTTTGTATACTTTTGTATACAATTGTATGCTGTAGAGAGGTTTTCGATAGTCTGCAAATTGAATGTAGAGTGGTGGTTATTGACAGAGCATAGTAGTGGCTGTCAAATGGGAGAGAAGGCTTATGATTCCATAGTATTCAAGAGTCTACAAAGACATAATCTAGCAAAATATTACGAGACTCGAAAAACTTCTTCGCAATTGGGAATGATTTTCAGTTATAATGAGAAACGAATGATTTAACAGGAACGGAGTCGAAGGAATGCAGGCAATTAAACAATTAGGGCGCTATTTAGGACCCTATAAATTTTTTACATTGATTGCACCGCTGCTGATGGTGCTAGAGGTAACGATGGATTTACTTCAGCCCACAATTATGCAGCATATGATTGATACAGGCATTGTTAATGGTGATAATCCATATGTGCTGAAAATGTTCATATGGATGTTAGTAAGTGCGGTGCTTGGACTTTTTGGTGGAATTGGTTGTTCATATTATAGTTCCAAGGCAGCGATTCATTTTGCTTCTGATGTTCGCCAGTCATTGTATGAGAAAATGATGACGTATTCAGCAAAGGAACGTGATAATTTCACAACAGGAAAGCTTATTACGATATTAACAAGTGATGTGGAGAGTATTCAACGCGCGTTTATGATGACGTTGCGTATTTTTGTACGTGGGCCACTGCTCTTTATTGGTGCAGTTATAATTGTCTTTGTCACTGCTCGAGAACTATTTTCCATACTCCTGATTATTGTACCAATGTTAATCATAGCTATGTACTTTTTTACGAAGTATTCAGGTGTGCTATATCGCAGAGTACAAGAGGCCATTGATGGAGTGAATACAAAGCTACAGGAAAATTTAGCAGGGATTCGTGTGATCAAAGCCTTTCGTCGTGAAACACAGCAAATTGAACAATTTAGTAAACATAATGATGCACTGACAAAGCGTTTTATTACAGCCGAGCAAATTGTTGGTGTGCTTGTACCCTTTACTATGTTTGTGGTCAACTTGGGCATTGTTGCAGCACTTTGGCTTGGGGCAATTAAAGTGGAGGCAGGAACATTACAGGTAGGCGTCATACTCGCTTTTATCAATTATTTAACAATCATCTTGAATGGCTTGATGTCTTCAAGCATGGTGCTAATGCAAATTGCCCGTGCAATCCCTTCTGGTGAACGCATCATAGATGTTTTAAATAAAGAGGTGACAGTGAAAGAAGCAGAAAATGCACTTGCTACTCCAATCCATGGTGCAATTGATTTTCAAAATGTCAGCTATCGTTATTATGAAACGGCAGAGGATGTCCTCAAAAACATTACCTTTTCCGTGAAGACAGGACAAACAATTGGTCTCATTGGCAAAACGGGGAGTGGAAAATCCACGCTGGTAAAACTTTTACCTCGCTTATTCGACCCTACTAGTGGTGAAATACACTTGGATGGAAAGCCAATAAAGTCGTATGCATTGTCAACTTTACGTGAGCATATTGGCTTTACCTCTCAGAAAGCACTACTATTCTCAGGTGAGATTGAGAAAAATATTCGTGTAGGTAAGGAAAATGCAACAACTGAAGAACTACAAAAAGCATTGGATGCCGCATGTGCTACAGAATTTGTAGAACGACTTGATAAAGGCATCGCACATGAATTATCACAGGGAGCAACGAATCTTTCTGGTGGACAAAAGCAACGACTGGCCTTAAGCCGTGCACTAATCAGGCAGCCAGCTATATTAGTGCTGGATGATACTACATCAGCATTGGATAGTGCCTCTGAAAAACATGTGCAACAAGCTATTCATGAACAATATCAAAATACCACAACATTTATCGTCGCCTCAAAAATCGCTTCGATTCAGCAGGCAGATATCATTCTTGTATTAGAGGATGGCGAAATTGTTGGTCAGGGCACTCATCAAGAATTATTACAGAATAATAAATCCTATCAAGCAATCTTTGCTTCACAGCAAAAGGCTGGTGAACAATCATGAATCAAAATCAACCAAAGCAAATGAATTTTGGACGTGGACCTCGTATGAGTGGTCCAACTGAAAAGGCTAAAAATCAAAAGGTCACAATATACCGTGTATGGCAGTATGTGAAGCTACAAAAAATAGGGCTTTATTTCTCTATATTTTTTGTCATCGCCTCAACATTTTTAAGCTTAGCAGGCCCCTATATGATTGGACATATCGTTGATGACTATATTATGAAAAAGGACATTGCTGGAACGATTCGTCTCGGGATTGTCTTAGCCGTCATTTTTACAATCGCCTCTATTTTTACCTGGCTGCAAACATACGTCATGATTCATGTAGCGATGAAAACCATTCGCACACTGCGACTCGAATTATTTAAAAAACTTCAAACGCTCACCCTAAAATTTTTTGATCAGCGTGCACTTGGTGATTTAATGAGCCGTGTCACAAATGATATTGATAATTTAAATACAGCCCTTGCACAAAGTGTGACCCAAATTGTTTCATCCATTTTAACAGTGATTGGTGTTAGCATTGCGATGTTTTCTCTTAGCTGGCAGTTAGCCATTGTCACATTAATTATTATTCCGCTTATTGTTTTCGCGACAAAGCAAATTGTGAAACGTAGCAGTAAAAACTATGCAGCACGACAACGTGATTTAGGCAAACTTAATGGCTATATTGAGGAAATGATTACAGGAGCGGAAGTTGTCACACTTTTTGGAAAGGAACAGCAAACAATTGCCACATTCTATCAACAAAATGAAAATTTACGCAACTCGGCACAGCGAGCAGAAATTACATCAGGCCTTCTTGGTCCAATTAATAACTTTATGAATAACCTAGGTCTAGCCGTTGTTATTGGAACAGGGGCATTTTTATCAGTGCAAGGGTTTGTTTCTATCGGTGTCATTGCGGCATTTGTCACGTATACACGTCAATTTTTCCGTCCGCTAAATCAGCTATCCAATCTATTAAATACCTTCCAGTCAGCAATCGCAGGAGCAGAGCGTGTTTTTGAAATTTTAGATGAATCATCAGAGGTGACGGATAAACCACAGGCTATTGATATCCAATCTTTAAAAGGAGATGTGAGATTTCAACATGTGTCCTTTAGTTATTTACCAGAGAAGCCAGTCCTGAAAAATATAAGCTTTCATGCTAAAGCTGGTGACACTATAGCACTTGTTGGACCAACGGGATCAGGAAAAACGACTATTATCAATTTGCTTACACGTTTTTATGATGTGGATGCAGGTGAAATTTTGATTGATGGCCAAAACATTGAGAACTACAAAATGGCTACAATCCGTCAAAGAGTAGGAGTCGTATTGCAGGATACGTATTTATTTTCTGGGACTATTCGGGAAAATATTCGTTTTGGTAAGCTAGATGCGACAGACGCAGAGGTAGAGGAAGCAGCGAAAATAGCCAATGCTCATAATTTTATTAAATACTTACCAGCCCAGTATGATACGCCAGTACATGCAGGAGGCGGAAATTTAAGTCAGGGACAACGACAATTACTTGCTATTGCCCGGGCAATTTTGGAAAATGCAGATATTTTAATTTTGGATGAAGCGACATCAAGTGTCGATACGCAAACAGAGGTCGATATTCAAAAGGGCTTACAGCATTTGATGCAGGGGCGCACTAGCTTTGTCATTGCACACCGTTTAAAAACGATTGAGAGTGCCGATCAAATTCTCGTTATTCAACAGGGGGAAATTGTCGAGCAGGGCAATCATCAGCAGTTAATGCAACGTCAAGGGATCTATCATAACCTCCAACAAAAGCTTTCACTTGAGCAAGAAGTATAAATCATTCAATCGATCTATCCAGAATCATAAGTAGGAGCTGTCTAAAAAATTTTAGGCAGCTTTTTCTATAAAAATTAATCAGAAATTTATTTTTACCGTGTATCCTTTCAAATAACAATTGAAAGGAGAATTATATGAAAAAAATTAAGAAAATTCTAGTGTATGTAGGAGCATTTTTTTTGCTTGGTATAGTCGCTATTTGTGTGTATCATCAAATTCAGCTATATAGAGAAGCGGTTATTTTAAAGAATAAGGGTACATTGGTTGAGGTTGAACATCAAAAAATCAATGTCTATACGGAGGGGCATGGTGATGATACCTATGTCTTTATGGCAGGCTCTGGCATTGCTGCTCCTATGTATGAGATGAAAGGGCTTTATAGCAAATTCTCACAGGAGCATAAAATTGCTGTTATCGAAAGAGCAGGCTATGGATTTAGTGATATTACAGATGATAACCGAGATATTGATACTATATTAGAGCAAACGAGAGCAGCTCTTCTACAAAGTGGCAATAAGCCCCCTTATGTTTTAGTTCCACATTCAATCTCGGGTGTTGAAGCTATCTATTGGGCACAAAAACACCCTGAAGAAATTAAGGGTATCATTGGACTTGATATTGGTTTGCCGGGTCAATATGTGAAACATAAAATGGGCCAAATGGATACATGGATGATAAAGGGGATCAATCTATTAACGAAAATAGGCTTGCATCGTCTAACACCCTCGAAAGTTTATAACCCACAAGTAATGAGGCAATCCTTTTTAACAAAGGAAGAAAAAGCTATTTATCAAGCGTTGTCCTATAAACAATTTTTTAATAATAATATGAAGAATGAACTATTACAAGTCTACGAAAATAGTTTACAATCAGAAAAGTTGCCAAAACCTCAGAATACACCGATATTATTTATTGATGCCATTGCAGAGGAAAATAAATATACAAAACAAAAGCGCAAGGATTACAGAAATTTTGCTGAGCAAATAAATTTGGCAGATGTGAAAGAAGTAAGAGGTTCCCATAGCATTTATTTATATAAACCAGATGAGATTTATCAACTTGCTATGGCATTTATGGAAGAGAAAGTAGACAGCAAAGAAAGGTCGATAAAATGAAGGGTTTTACCATTTTAATAGTAGAGGATGATCAAACGATTGGTCATTTACTGCAAAAAATAATCCAACGTGAAGGCTATGAGGTAGTATGGAAAACAAGCGGTAAGGATATTGTACATATTATCCATCAAATTGATTTAGTAATCATGGATATTATGCTACCAGGAGAGGATGGCTATCAGCTGACAACGTTTATTAAAGGCTTAGGCTTACCTATTCCTATTATCTTTCTGTCAGCTCGAAATGACATTGAGAGTAAGCTAGAGGGGTTAACAGTTGGAGAAGATTATATGACAAAGCCCTTTGAACCGAGAGAGCTTCTTTTACGAATGCAAAAAATGCTCAAGCAGCATTATGGCTCTTTGATACAAATTCAGCACCTCTTGATTAGTACAGAGCAGCGAAAGGTATTTAAGCATAATATTCATGAAGAAATTGTTTTGACTGCTATAGAGCGTAAAATCTTCTTTTATTTGTTTGACAACCGAGATAGAGTGTTATCGAAGGATCATTTTTTTGACTACCTATGGCCGCTGGAGGATCGAAATCATAATATCATCAATGTCCATATTAAAAAAATTAGAACAAAAATGGATGATCCTACAGGTACTATTCTTCAAAATATTTACGGGGAAGGGTATCGTTTAAATACCTATATACGACAATGACATTAAAAACAAAATATCGCTTTCTATTATTTTCTGCTATTATCAGTGTTCCAATTGTATTATTAGGAATAAGTGTATTGATGTCCATTCTCTATGAGTTTGCCTTTAAATCGAAAAATCAGGACACAAAATCAATTAATTCATTGCTTACGAAAATTAACATGCTCCATCAAGTAATTCGTGACTTAGCAAGTGATGAAAGAACACCCCATACATTAGAAGTTAGCAGTGAGGATGAAATTGGACAGCTTATCCAATCTGTCAATATTTTAATTGAACGAACTACCTATCGGGAACTAGAATTGGAGCAACAACAACGATTGCAAAAGGAGCTTCTTCAAAAGCTAAGACACGATATCAATACACCACTCACAGCGATTCGATTACAATTATTTTATGTAGAAGATTCCCTAAAGGACCAGCCAGATTTGGTAGAGTCATTAAATGAGCAGATTCACTATATTGCCAACTTAACAAATGAATTATCGTTTCAATCCATTGATACAGTGGAAAGCTCTTATATTATAAAAGAGGAAGTGAGTCTGCCGAAATTATTGGAGACAATGATAGACAAATGGCGCTATTTATTTACCATTCATTCAATCGAATTAAGCTTTCAACTAAATGTATCAGAATTATTGTGGATGAGTAATGAATTATGGTTACAGCGTTTATTTGATAATGTGTTTCAAAATACCTTAAAACATTCCAAAGCCACAAAGCTTATGGTTATAATTGATAATGGAATGATTAAGATGATAGATAATGGGATTGGCTTTGAAAAAAACCACAAACATTGCGGATTAGGGTTACAGATTATCGAGGATATCGCTATGGTTCTTCAGCTACACTACACACTGGAATCAAGCAAAGCAGGTACATCATTTTGCTTTACCTCAAAGATGGAGTAATAAAATGTTTAGAAAAAAACAATAAAAATAAGCTCTAAATCGATAATGATTTATTGTAAATCGATAAAAGTGGTGCTACAATCAAACTTACAATAAATCCGTGATGAGGTGTATTTGTTGAAACGTGAAACACTCTTTTTAAAGATCGCTGTTTTTTTAATGGGATTGCCCGTTCTTTCCTTATGTATTTTAGTGGTGCCTCGAGTGGCAATAAAAGCAGCACAGCATTTTCCAAAAACAACTTTATTCGCTGTCATTGTTGTCTATGCAACGGCAATCGCTTATTTTATCGCCCTGTATACGACTATAAAACTTTTAAGCTATATTGATCAAAATATTGCTTTTTCAGAACGATCCGTCAAAGCTTTAATTACTATCAAATACTGTGCAATCATTATTAGTAGTCTATACGTGGTAGCCATGCCAATGATATACTATGTTGCGGAAGTAGATGATGCTCCTGGGCTTATTATCATCGGTATGGTCATTATTCTTGCTTCCTTTATCGTGGCAGTCTTTGCTGCTGTGCTTCAAAAGCTCTTAAAAAATGCCATCGATATCAAATCAGAAAATGATTTAACGGTTTGAGGTGAATACTATGGCGATGATCATTAATATTGATGTAATGCTAGCTAAACGGAAAATGAGCGTAACAGAACTTTCAGAAAAGGTTGGCATCACGATGGCGAATCTATCTATCTTGAAAAATGGTAAAGCAAAGGCGATTCGATTTTCAACTTTAGAGGCGATTTGTGAAGCTTTACAATGTCAGCCAGGGGATATTTTAGAATACAGGCGGAACGAAGATAATCAGGACTAAAGAAGAGCTTGGTCAAAACCAAGCTCTTTTTGGCATTTGGTTCAAATGGTTTTCGTAGCTGCATTAAAAAGATGGCTAGTTCCATGAGGTAAAACATTTGCAAGAGCATAGCCATGTTAAGGTTTGCCCTTGCAATTTTCAACTGGCTTCAAGTAAAGACTCAATAATCTTTTTTAATTGAAGAATGGGTGAGTTTTGCTGAATATTCTTTTTATAAATAAAGACCGTTTCGATAATTTTATTAAGCCCTTTTAAATCGTAAAAGTGAATGTTTGAATAATTATAAAGGTGAATTAATTTTGTATTTAACACAGCAATTGTATTGTCTATTTGTAGAAAATCGAGAATACTGCTGACGGATTTAATTTCTTTGATAGTAAAAGGGATGTTCTCATTTTTTAGCCATTCCACCATAGCCCGTGAATACATGCAGCCTTTACTTAGCACAAGCAATGTTACAGGTGTACGCCGCTTAAAATCAATCAGCTGCTGATTATTCGAAATCACTTCAAATGTTTCTGTAGCAATCAGGTCATAGTTTAAGTCAGGATAATGTGTAATCGGATTACTTGTCAGTGCACAATCCATCTCGGAATTGTGTACTTTTTGATTTAATGATGTACTGGATTCAACTGTGAAATCTACATCGATAAGGCTATTATTGGTCTGGAGTGCGTTCATAATGGGTGCACCATAAATTTTGATTGTCGTATGAGAAGTGCCGAAGTGGATGGTTGTTTGAGCTGGTCCAATAGCTTGTAAAAAGGCCTCATACTCTTGTGCAACTAACTTTAAAAAATGTAAATATTGAATACCTACATCGGTAATTTTTAAGCCTTGTGTTGTTCGTTTAAAAACCTCTTGCCCAATTTCTGCCTCCATTTTCTTCACTTTTGATGTTAATGCTGATTGTGTGTAATTCGTTATTTCAGCGGATTTACTTAAATTCTGCCTCTCCAATAGCTCAATTTTTAAGGCAATTTCTTCTCTATTCATATCTATTGTCACACACCTATTAAATATTTTGATAGACCCTATCATTTTCCTCCATTTTACGCATATGAGTAACGGGCGTAAACTCTAGGTAAATAAAATTATACGCACAAATAAAGTAGTGTAATGCTTTTGGAGGGTTTTATGCAAACATATTTTAAATGGGTTATCTTACTAGTGGCTACGCTTTCACAAACAGCGGCAACGTTTGTCACATATGGAATGGGGCCAATTGCCACGTTTTATCAAATTGAATGGCATTTATCATCTTTCGAAACAGGGCTGATTGTTTCAGCCGTCAATATAGGTCCAATTTTCTCGATGCTCATTTTTGGCTACTTGATGGATAAAAAAGGAGAAAAGCAAATTATTGGTTGGGGCTCCATATTATTAGGGCTGTCAGCATTACTACTTGTCTCCGTCAACAATTATACGACATTACTTCTTGTATTAGTAGTTGTCGGAATCTGGTATGGTAGTGCACAAACTGGGGGGAGTACGGCCATTGTGAAATGGTTTCCAGACAAGCATAGAGGGCTAGCAATTGGCATTCGTCAAACAGGCATCCCAATTGGTGGTGCCCTAGCATCGACTGTTCTAACGTATATGTACAATCATTTTTATCTATCCTCGGTTCACCTTATGCAAGGTATTGTAGCAATAGCTGGTGGCCTCCTTTTTTTACTGATATATCAAGAACCTAAAAATCATATAGAGGTAGCAGGCTCAACTTTTACATTTAGTGATAAGATCAAGGCCATAAAAAATAATAAAGACCTATATCCTATTTATATAGTAGGAATTGTAATGATGACCTTACAAATGATTCTTATTGCCCACTTCATGGGATACTTACATGAGGAAGGGGATTATTCATTAACAGAGGCAGGTTTCTATTTAAGCCTTATTTTGCTTGGTGGGATGATAGGGAGAGTAGGCCTTGCGTGGATCAGTGACCAATTTGCACAAAAGCGTGAACCATTATTAATCATAGTGATGTTAAGTACGGTAATATTTGCTATTAGTTTACCACTCATTCTACATTTCAAAAACTTTATGATTATTTATTGCTTTTTATTCGGGTTTATAGCACTTGGTTGGTATTCTTTGTTCATCACATGTGTGACAGAGAGATCCAATCCACATTATGTCGGCTTAACTGTAAGTGCAGCTTTAACCATCAATCAACTATTTATTGTGATTGCTCCATCCTTATATGGCTTTATGGTTACTATTTTATCAAGTCATCAGCTAGCAATGGACAGTATAGCAGGAATCGTTGCACTCGGTGCATTGAATTTATATAGGTCTACCAACAAAGCTTGTGATTAATTGGGATTTGATATCAACAGAGATAACGGAAAGCTGTTATCCATTCCATTAATAGGATAAAATAGTGGAAAGAGGAATGTTCTGTAAATGGAGGTGTCATGAATGAAAGAAAATAGTTCGATTTGGATTGATGCAGGTATTGATAAGATTTGGCAAGCTATAACGGATGAACAGCAGTTGTCACAATGGTATGCTCCAGGCTCTACATGGCAGATTCCATCATTGGTGGCTGGTGAAAAAATAATCTTCACATTAATGCCAAATGCTCATAATGGACTAACTGAAAAATTACCGATGATATTAACAATCAAAAATGTCATACAGAATCAGGAATTTTCGTTTTTCTTAGATGTAGAAGAAACCTTGATTGCCATATTATTAGAGGAAGCACAAAAGGGCACTACTGTTGTGATAAATATGAGTGGCTATGAGGCATCACTCGCCAATTTAAAAGCCTTAGTGGAAGGAAATTAAATAGTAGATTAAGCAAGTTTCATGAAATTTTATTTTTCATGAAACTTTTTCGTTAGTCGAGGGTCTAACTATAAATGCTTCTCAAGAAAGTGAAGCGAGGGGGATGATAAAGGTGATAAAAGAGGAAAAGGATGCTCATCTATCTCGTGCTATGACAACTTATGGCGATTATTTATTGCGCATATGTTATACATATGTGAAAAATTGGACTGTGGCAGAGGATTTAGTGCAAGATACATTTGTGAAATATTACGAAAAAATGGAACAATTTCGTGAGGAAGCTTCTGTTAAAACCTATTTATATCGTATAACCATTAATAATTGCCATAGTTATCTTTCAAGCTGGCGCTATAAAAAAATTCAAGTCATTGATTTTTGGGGCAAATTCATAAGCCTTTCCAATAATCCTGAGAAGGAAGTACTTGATAATGAAGCGGAGGCAATGCTTGTCGCATCCATCGAGGAATTGCCAATCAAATATAAAGATGTCCTACTATTATTTCATTTTGCTGAGTTTTCATTAAAGGAAATTGCGCATCTGTTAAAGCTACCCGAAAATACTGTTAAGTCAAGATTAAGGCGAGCGCGTCAAATGGTAGGACTAACGCTTATGGAGGAGGGATTTGAATATGGATCAGATTCATAGTGCCATGAATAATTTGTATAAGGATGCTACGTTTTCTCAGGAGCAACAGCTGAAAACCTTTCAAAAAATCAATGAAAAAAATACTAGAAGGTCGTTTATGCCTCTTATTCTTACCATCCTCATTACTGGATGTCTGTTGTTCGGTTTGAAGACAATGCTTGAACAGCATGATAATGTAATACAGTCCGCCTCAGCGGTTATTTATCCAGAAAAGTCTGGTGTGGTGAAAGATTATACGGCATTACAACGACCTTGGATGGTAGTTGGATTAATTTCGAGCATCGTATTATTTATCTATGCTTTATGGGCAATCAAGAAAAAATGGTATTGGCGATTACTACTATGTATCATTATCATTATTGCCATTTTGGGGAATATGTCTGAACGAATTGGAGATCGTGTTTATGTACAAAATGAAGCGGAAATTCAACAGGCAATACACTGGGGTCCTTTCCAACCTAATACCATGATAATGCATGATACATTAACGATCCCTCCTTATAGAATAGGCTATTTTTCAAGGGATAATATAAAGGGAATTTCAATTTTCAAGCATGATGGAAAAGGATATGCATTAGAGTATAATATACAAAGTGAATTGGATTATATGAACATCCTTTATTTTCGAGAAAACCACTTTATTGTTATACCTTTATTGGCAAATCATCATATCGAAAAATTAGTAATAAACACTGGCTCAAAGCGTATGGAGATAGCCATTGATTCGAATGGTGCGCAATTAGTGCCAGTGGAATTAGAGGCGACCGTAACTCCTTCACAGCTAATAATCGATGCTTTTGATCATGATGGAAATCAATTTTCTCCTTACAAATCTTCAGATATTTTCTCGTATTGAATGAGTCTTATCTACGTCTCAGGTCTTAGACGAATTTAAAGCGGAGGGTCGTTTTTATTATTTTGTATTCCTATATAATGAATTTATTGGTAAATTATATAGTGGGAGGAAATAAAATTGAAAAAAATAATTGGAATTGGCGTCATGATGGGTGCTTCCTTATTGCTTTTATCGGGGTGCTATTCAGTTTTCCCCGAAAAGACCAGAGATGAAACGCTCCTTGTGGAAAAGGATAAAGCAGAAAAGTTAGAGGTTGATATCAATCTTGGTGTAGGAGAATTAATTGTAAAAAAGGGCGCCAAGGATTGGATTGAAGGCACCGCTCAATATAATATTAAAAAATTGGCGCCACAGGTACATTATGATCTTAAGGGTAAGACAGGAACTGTAGAGGTCGAACATAAAGGCTCAACGAACATCCGTCTTGGAAAAATGAAAAATACATGGGATATCGAACTAAATGAGGATATTCCAATGGATCTCTCTATTGAAACAGGTGCCTCAACAGCAGAGCTTAATTTACGAGGCCTACAGCTTGAAAAATTAGATATTGAAACGGGTGTAGGTGATTTACTTGTGGATTTAAGTGGTGATTGGAAAAAAAGCTTCGAAACGAACATTGAAACAGGTGTTGGTGCAGCTACTGTCATTTTACCATCAACGGTTGGGGTAAAACTAACAACAGAAGAGGGGATAGGTTCTTCGAGCATAGAAGGCTTGATTTCAAAAGGTAAGGGTGTCTATGTCAATGAAGCCTATGAAAAAGCTAATGTTGTATTAGAGGTCAACTCTGAAATTGGTGTTGGTGATGTAACCTTTAAATTAGATAAATAGAGTTTAGTAGACTACTTTAGGTGAAGTAGTCTACTTTTTGATTGTCGAGAAAAGCGAAGGATAGATGAGCCAAACTGATGGATGAAAGCATCAAAGTGAAGGATAGAAGAACCAAACTGCCAGATAGAAAAAAGAAATTAATGAAAGTGAAACCTTTTACGTTAGTGAATGACTCTAAGTATTGAAAGGAGGGAAGCAGCATGGAACATGATATTTCTATCGTCCAACAGGCTATTGCAGGGGATAAGGAAGCATTTGAGCAGCTACTTATTTTAGAGGAAGAAAAGCTATTTTATACCGCGCTTTCTTATGTTGGCAAAAAGGAAGATGCTTTGGATGCAATTCAAGAGGCAGCATGTAAAGCCTATTTAAGTGTTGGTCAATTAAAGCAACCGGAATTTTTCTCCACATGGCTTTTTCGCATTTTAATCCATGAATGCTACCGTTTACTAAAAAAGGGACAAAAAATGATTCCTTATGAAGAACGTGAATTATTAAATCGTTTACAGCAAGAAGAAAATGTCGTGGTGAATCCAATCGACCTATCAGAAGCCATAAAGCAATTAAACCATTCTCAGCAAATGGCCATTATTTTATTCTATTATTACGATTTGCCGATGAAAGATATTTCAGAGGTAATGGAAAAGCCTGTTAGCACCATTAAAACGTATCTACATCGTGGAAAAAAACAATTGAAGCGAGAATTAGAAAGGAGTGTCACGTTTAATGAAAAAGTCATTTGATGCGGCTGAATTCCCTAGAGAAGAGGTACGAACAGCGATTGCAAAGGGTATACAACAAGCAGAGGAGCAAGCGAATAGGAGACAATCACCATTACAAATGAAAAGAAAAAGTAAACCATTATTATATGTAGCAAGTGTCGCAGCCGCATTTAGTATTATGGTAGGGTCTGCCGCATATGTATCACCCACTTTCGCAAGTACATTATCGCAGCTACCAATCGTTGGATCGGTATTCAGTAACTATGAATTTCTTGGGCTAAAACAAGTTAGTGAACAAGGTTTAACAAGCCTTATTGGAGAAAAGCATACAATCAATGGTATATCTGTAACGATAGACGAAGTCCTTTATGACGAATCCAATATTACGGTTGGATATACAATTGATTCTGAAAAGGAATTAAGTATTGAATACTTCGGAGCAGGACTGGAACTTACTATTAATGGTGCAAACCCTGTAGCGAATTCTGCAAGCTTTGGTAAAAAAGTTGTAGGTCCAACAGTTCAAACAGTTATTGCAAGATTTGATGTAAAGGAGCAAATGCCGGATTCCTTTAAAATGGGCTTAATGTTAGAAGGTAAAGAAGGAGAGAAATGGGAATTTACCGTTCCTGTTAAAAAGATTACGAATACTATTTATGTTCCAGTTAATTATCAGCAACAAGCAGAAGGCATTCAACTCGATGTGTCTAAAATTTCATTAAGCCCGTCAGGTATAGCACTTGACTATAAAGCTACTGAAAAGGGTACAATTGATAATCCACAAGTAGGTGCATCGTTTATAGAGTTCCGTATTACCGATCAGAATGGCAAAGAAATTACATCGCATTCAGGTGGGGGAGAAGGTCATTTCGATAATGATGTATGGAATTATAGCAGCATTAAATCCTTTCACCCGATTTCAGATGATGTTCAACAATTAACGATTACCCCTTATTTAGCACTTCCCTCAGGCGAAGGTGGTGTACAAGGTGTGGAAACAAAAATACCATTTGATAGGTCAGCACTAAAAGAAGTGAACTTCCAATCATTCACAGTAGATGTACCTAAGCAAACTAAATAAACATTCAAGCGTCAAATACAACCTTTTGTATTTGACGCTTATTTTGTGATAGCTTAAAGAGAGCAATAGTAATGAAGGAGCGAATATTATTGAAGATTTATACATACAAACAACCAGCGGCGATTGAATCAACTGAGTCAGTAGCAATATTAAATGAAGCGGGTGAAGTATCGTCTACTGTTCAACGTGTTTATTCCAATGGATTGAAAAAAGCATTTGACCGTACAATGGATTATCGCTATTTTGTGCGGTTTGATGTCAATGATGTCGCTGGTCAGCCTCTTTTTACATGTAAAAAGGTATCCCGACGTGGGCGCGTGCATTTTCAAGGAAAGGATTTCGTTACAGGCAAAGAATATATGATTGCCTATGAAGGCTGGCAAATCATGATTCCTGATTTAATCATTACAGATGGCTCCCAAAAGATTAAGCTCAACAAAGAAATGGAAGACTGGTCTGTATTTTCTCTTGAAGATCAAACGATTGCACGCTGGCAGGCAATTTTTCATGAAACACATTTTGACATTACACTTCATATTGAAGGCAGCAGCCCGATTCAGCATGAAGCCTTTTTTATAGCAATTGGACAGGCTGTGTTGTTTGTTGGCGCTTAAAATGTCGATAAAATCAAAAAGTTGGTCGATAATTCTAAATAATAGGGCGATAAACAGAAAAATAAGCGTGATAAATGAAAAAAGGCCCTTCAAAACAGTTGGGCCTGCTTTCGTTTTACATTTCAATCATTTCATTCGCTAATTTTCTTCGACTAATCCAGTAGCCTTGTAAAGTAAAGACAATGAGTGTTGCTCCTAAAAAGACGAGACTTGTCATACCTAAAGTAAAGAAATCATAATACACCGTTGAGCCCTCATCAATAAAGCCCAGCAATCTCGTCAACACTAGGCCAAGAATGGTACCAACTGCCAGTCCATAGAATACATATGACAGCACTTGTGTCAAAATCAGCTTTATCAAACCATTTGGAGAAAGACCAATAAGTCGTTGAATGGCATAGTCACTACGTTTGGCATAAATGGAATGCAGCAATGTTTGTAATACACCAAGACAAGTAGCAGCAATTAAAATCATAAAGACACCCACAAACAGACTCCAACGTTGGTAAGTCATTTCATCATTCTGCTGAATAATAGACTCTTTATCCGTTAATTTCAAGGCAGGCCAACGTTCTTGTAAATAGGTAAGATCAGCTAGAGCTTGTTCTGTATTATCGGCTTCTACCAAAATAGTGGTCACTACAGGTTTTTCAATCTCTATCAAAGTAGATGACCAATCCATTACTAAATTGGCATTCTGAATCGTTGAATCAATAATACCGATAATTTGCAATTGACCTGAAGTGATATATTGCTGCAGTGTATAATCAAAATTACCTATTGTTACACTGTCACCTACAGATAGATGGTGTTGTTTAGCAAATTTCTCAGCTATTAGTACCCCATCTTTATAATGACCGCTAATTTTATTAAGCTTCCCCAATTGAATATATTTTTCGAAATCAACGGTTGTATAGTTTTCTGGTATCCATTCATTTTCGAGCTGCAGTGCAATAAAAGAATTATCACTCTTAGCAAAGGCATAGGACACGCTTGGCAATGATTCAATTTCTTTAACCAAATCAGATTTAAATGTTGGATCATATAACTCATTATCAATTTTAATGGAAGCTTCATATTGAGAATTAATATATTGATAAGAAGTTTGTTGTACCGATTTAAATAATGAGCTGCCAAATACCAAAATAACCATTAATCCAATAATACTCAGGACAATTGGCATATTTTTCCTTACTTGTGGCATAAGTTGCTGACAGGCTAAGTAAGCTTCTTTGCCAAAGATTGAACGTATTGGCTTTAATGAAATGTTTAACAAAGCTGTAAACAGGTATGGCATGATAAACAGCAATATCCCACAAAGTAGTAGTGTCGCTAGTAAAAATAATAAGGCACTTTTACCGCTCTCTTTATCTGTGAATTTCGCATTTAAAAATAAAAATAGGGATATGACTATAAAGCTACTCACGATGATTGTTTTCCATTTTGTCCAGCGCAAACTTAAGGTTTCATTCTCTGTCGCAATTTGTAAAGGCAATAAACTCGCACTTTTTCTGACTTGCCACTGTGTAATGAATTGTAGAATTAAAAAACTAGACACGCCTATGATAAGCACAAAAACAATTGGTAAATCTGTTCGTGCACTTGGTAATTTCATTAGGTCAATCAATTGTGGTAACCAACTTTTAATAACGAGCAAGCTGACGGTAATGCCAAGCAATACACCAAAAATGACAATGGAAGATAGCTGTAATTGTACAATAGTTCGTATTTGTTTTGTGGAGGCACCGAGTGCTCTTAATACCATTAATTGTTCTTTAATTTTATAAAATAACAGCTGGAACGTTGACAGCAATAGGACACTTGAAATGAGTAGTATAAAAAATGACAGCACAATCATAAAAATCATTAGAGCCTGGAAATTTTTCTTAAATTCATCATAGTCACTCATAATATCAACGCGTAAAGTTTCATCAAGCAGTTTTAATTCCATACCAACAGAGGTTGCCATATTATTTTCCGTACTAAATAAGGCAAACATGCCAGCAGTTTTATCGTCACTAAAATCCATCCATGTTTTTAGGACATCATTTTGCAGAAGAATCATATTAGGACTATCTGTGCCTTTCAAAGCAGGAAGAATTTCTTGTATCGTAAAGTTGTCTATATCTGCTTCAATTTCATCTCCGATTGTTTTATTGAAAGTAATGTTTAGTGTATCGCCAACCTTTTTCTTAAAGAGACGTGCCACATTTTCAGTAATGACAACATCTTTCGGACCAAGATTACCAGTAAAATGATAGCGGCTTTTCACTAAGTCATCATTTTCAACGCCCACCGTATAAAAACTTGTGCTTTTTTCATTTTCAACGAATGTATGAGCTAGTGACACACTTGACACTTTTGACACACCATAGATTTCTTCGAAACTTGCAATTTGGCTCTTTGTTAATAGCTTATTTTGCTCAGGATTATAGCCGACCATCAAATCCATCTCACCAATAAGCGCTTGTATTTCTTCCTTCATTTGTGTGTTGGCATTATATATATAAACGCTCATTGTCATCACAAGACAAATAGAAATTGTGATAATACTAATACTTGTTAATACATTTGACCAAGCTGCTCGAAATAGCTTCACAGCAATGCTACGCATCGTAAACATTATAGATCACCTCTAGTAATTAGCTTGAACTTCGCTAAAATACAATCCAAATCCTCTGCCGTTTGCTGATTCTGATAGGAATCCACAATAGCCCCATCATGGAAGAATAATACACGATTCGCATAGGTAGCGACATAAGGATCATGTGTGACAAGTAAAATCGTTTGATTCATATTTTTTTGTAAGTCTACTAAAAGTTCCAAAATTTCATCTGTTGTATTTACATCCAGTGCTCCAGTCGGCTCATCTGCCAGCAGGATAGGGGGATTTGCTATAACAGCACGAGCTATAGCGACTCGTTGCTTTTGCCCCCCGGACAGCTCACTTGGTCGATGCTTTGCCCATGCAGCAATATTAAGTTTTTCCATCATGTGCTGGACACGCACTTTTATGTCTTTGCTTGGCAAGTCATTGAGGATAAGTGGAAGTGCGATATTATCTTCAACTGATAAATCTTTTAACAGATGAAAGGATTGAAAAATAAAGCCGATATTTTCTTTACGGAATTTGGATGCATTTGGCTCCTGATAAATATCATGGGCTTCCTCGCCAAATAAAAAGAGTGCGCCTTCAGTTGGCTCATCGATGGCACTAATCATATTTAACAATGTACTTTTACCAGACCCGCTTGTTCCCATAATAGCAACCATTTCGCCTTGGTAAATGGTACAATGGATATTTTTCAATGCTTGTACTGTATGATGCTTTTGCTGGAAGACTTTGGACATCCCTTCAACACGTAACACCTCTGTTAATTTTCCTTTAGGTATTGGAATCGCATCAATGACCTCTTTCAACGGATTGAACCCATTCATCTATATATGCCCCCTTTAATTGTTGTCGTAAAGCCTGTAAACCTCGTCGTATATTTGTTTTCACAGTGCCCTCAGGGTATTGTAAAATTGCGGCAATATCTTTTACTGAGTAGTCCTGGTAAAAACGGAGTAGCAGAACAGTTTTATATTTTTCCTCAAGCTTACAGAGAGAATGCCAAAGATCTAGCTCCTCTTCGATATATGTAGGTGTTGTACTAGTAAAATCCTCTAAAGTATGTGGTTCGACAAGCTGTACTGTATTTTTCTTTGCTATATAGGTTTTACAAACATTAATAATAATGCGCGTTAGCCAGGTTGAAAAATAGTGTGGCTCCTTTAACTGAGGAAGTCCCTCATAGGCACGAATAATGGTTTGCTGAAAAACCTCTACGGCGTCATTTTCATTTTGTACATAGACATAAGCCATGCGATAAAGTTTATGCTGCTCCTGTTCAATCAGCTGATAAAATGCCTGTTCATCCCCATGTTGAGCTAACTGTACTAGTGAAACATGGTGTGTAGTAATGAAAATCGCCTCCTTCCATCCATTAGACTTCGCCAACGTCCATTTCGATTCAAGTTTTTTTAAAAATAATAAATTTGAAGTTTATGGTGGTAAATCAATTTACTGCTATAATATTATTAGTAGTATAAATCGATTTTTAAATGGAGGATAGTCTTGACGATAATGAAAAAATTATTATAAGCATCTACATAAAGAACAATCCCAAAAGTGTGAAGGACAAATTTATTTGTGAACAAACATTGGCTATCTTAAGATGACCAGAATAATAACTATCTTAAAAAGAAGAAATAGAATACAAGGTAACATCGATTCTAAACGATCATTTACCGATAGATGTGTGGAAGCCCTCAAGTGAAAATAGCAGAGGGTATTAGAAATGCACAGGCAACTGTCAATATATTTGAAAAGGGCTAATAAGTAAGGAGGAGTGAGGCATGAAGAAAAAGCCCATTTATGTGGAGGTGGATATACTTGCACCTATTGAGGAGGCATGGACCTACACCCAAAATCCGAAGCTTCATGAGCAGTGGGATTTACGTTTTACCTCCATTACATACATTGAAAAAAAATCTGTTGAAGAACCTCAGCGATTTACCTATGAAACAAAGGTAATGCCAGGTGTGGTAGTTCGTGGCTGGGGTGAAAGTAAGGGAGAGCACCAAAAAAAGGATGGGACTAAAACATCCTCATTGCATTTTGGAACACCACAAAAAATATCTCCGATTGCGGAGGGAAGGGGCTATTGGCAGTATATCCCTCATGATAGGGGGCTGACATTTTTAACACAGTATGACTATGATGTTCGCTATGGAAAACTTGGTAAGCTATTGGACGTTATGTTTCGTCCAATTATGGGCTGGGCAACAGCGCTAAGCTTTGACGTTTTAAAGAGATGGCTTGAAAAGGGAGAAAACCCTGCTTCCCAGTATCGACGTTTCTTTTTAACAATTTTCATAAGCATTCTTTTTTGCATTATATGGGTATATCACGGGCTAGTTCCCAAAATTATTGTGCAACATCCCACAGAGGTTGTGCTCGTGGAGAACATACTAGAGAAAGACTTACAATCTGAACTGGGGCCTAGCGGATATAGGGTGGAGCAGAGCGGAGTTGGTGTGGGGCCGAGCGAAACAGAGTTGGAGCAGAGCGGATATAGGGTGAGGTCGAGCGGAATTAGGAAGGAGCCGAGCGAAACAGAGTTGGGGTTGAGCGGAATTGGGAAGGAGCCGAGCGAAACAGAGTTGGGGTTGAGCGGAATTAAGAAGGAGCCGAGCGAAACTGATGTGAGGCCGAGCGGAATTGGGAAGGAGCCGAGCGAAACTGGGTTGGGGCCGAGCGGAATTGGGAAGGAGCCGAGCGAAACAGAGTTGTGGCCGAGCGGAATTGAGAAGAAGCCGAGCGAAACTGGGTTGGGGCCGAGCGAAATTAATTCGGAGCAGAGCGGAACTGAGGAAGGACCGAGCGAATTCAGGAGCAGGTCGAGCGAAACAGAGGGGGAGTCGAGCAAAATCAAGTTGAATCTGAGCAAAACAACAGCAAAGCCAAACGAAGACGCCCTTTCTTGGAATAATGCTAACAAAATAGTCATCTGGATTGGTATAGCAGAGATTTTGTTCGGGCTTTGCTGGCTGTTACCACGAGGAAAGCGCTTATTGTTTGGAGCGCAAATTATTGTATTTCCATTTTTAACAATAGGGGCCTTGCTAGCAGATATAACGATTGCTACTGCACCCTTTAATCCAGTGACTTTTAATTTAGCATTATGGGTATTGTCTATAATCGGATTTATAATTAGTAAAGATATTCCAAGTGCCAGACGCTGCATACGGAAGCGAGAGGAGACAACATGACCATTTATCAAACCATATTAGGTGAGGAATTTACAAAACTGCATCCAAAACTTCAAGAACGCTATACATTGCCAGTAGACCAACCATTTTATGCGATAGGCGTTATGCATAAAATTGAATCGGGAGCAAAGTGGCTGCGTCCCTTTTATACCGTAGCGACTAAAACAAAATTCCTGTTCCCTGAGTCAGGTGAGAATATACCGTTTTCGATTTGTAACACTTGTCGAACGTTGCCAAGTGGAGAGTTGGAAGTCTTATGGGAACGTGCCTTCCACTTTCCAAAAAGAACTAGATATTTTAATGCAAGAATGACAGTGGATTTAGTTCATAAAATAGTGAAGGATTATTTAGGTGAACCAGCTCTTTTTTATTCTGATTTGCACTTTGCTGTGACGCGTGAAGGAAGATTGGTTATTCGTTCAGGTTTTCAACGCTTGGTTTTGTCCAAAATTGAATGTGCGCTTCCTAAATTTTTGCAGGGGCATGTTGTGGTGGAGGAGGGCTTTGATGACACCAGAAATGTATTTACGATTCATGTGTCCATCCATAATCCGTTGATAGGGAGGCTGATGATGTATGCTGGTGAATTTACGCAACAATCTAGGTAAGCCTGTTCTATTATTCGGATTTATACTGGCGGCTATTTGTTTTGGCTTTAGCGAGCAGCCTACCTTTATGTTGTTACTTACTATTGCACAGCTAATTTTTATACCTGCAATGATCAAAATGGTGGTGGATCTTCCAAGAGGCGGAGATGCCATTATTGCTGTAATGATGATAGCAGTTACAATGCTTCATTGGTGGACTGAAGGGTGGCTAGCCATTGTTCTAGCACTTATCTATGTTGTCTATACAGTATTAATAGCGAGCCTGGGGGTAAATCGTTTTTTGCAACGTGGCTTTACAAATATAGCGGAAATTTCGATTGATATTGGACTTATGTACTTATTTATTGGAGGACTATGGTTTTTTGCTTTTATTGCAAAAATCGATACAGGTTTCCCACCATTAATTACATGGTTAACAGCTATCCATTTTCATTACTCAGCCTGCCTCTTGGTCATATCACTTGGTCTCTTTGGACGTATTCATCAAAGCAGATTGTTTAATGCGATTCTTGTTGTTATATGGTGCGGACCGTTTCTTGTTGCCTTAGGAATAACATTCTCTAAAATACTAGAAGTTTTTTCTGTGGGCTTATACATCATAGCTATTTACGGTTTATTTATACTTGCACTAAAAACTAAATTTCCTGCAATTCAGGGGCTGCTATTACGTATATCCTATGGTTCTTTATGTATCACAATCCTATGGTCGATCATGTATGCATTGAGTAATTTGTTTGGACATTCTTTTGTTGGGATACCAGAAATGCTAAAGTTTCATGGTGTTATCAATGGAGTTTTCTTTGGGGCAGTAGGTGTATTAGCGTGGGCTATCGCCGTTCCTAAAAGAACTCATCAACCAGTACAATTTCCAGTTAGTCAAATTCGCGGGAAACTACGTGAGCAAAATGATTCTCATCCGGGATTAGTTGATGCACTTCATGATTTTGTTGATACTACAGCGTTATCTCCTGCAATCCCACATTTTTATGAGCAAACAGAACAGTATCGTTTAAAGGCATCCGTCAAATGGAAGGCCTGGTTTAAACCGTTTGCTTTGATTTATCAAGGCTTTAGTCGTTACATACAACAGCTAAATTTACCCCTGTCCAGCCAGCAAATAGAGATGACAGGTAGGATTATAAAAATCGACGAACAGCAAGATGGACGTCCTGCTCCTCGTGCCTGGATTCGCGCAATTGACAAACAAACAACCTTTGTAGCCATTTATTCAAAGCATACTACAGACCAAACCACCTATATGAATATTGCACTGCCATTACCATTTTCAACGATGATAGGGGTATTGTATTTATATGAGGAAAATGGGTGTTTACACTTGACTAGTGCTCATGATGGAGATGCTGGCATTTATTTAGCCATCCATCGATTTTTATTTCAGTTGCCCTTACAGGAGCATTTTGTGATAACTGCAAGAAATGAAATACTAACAGCTGTTCATAAAATGCACATTTTTGGATTACCCTTTTTACAAATTGATTATCAAATCGAGAAAAAATAACAGGAGCAGCCAATTTTTAGGGCTGTTCTTTTTAGTTCAAAAATCCCTGTTTTGAAAATTCATTAGTGCATTTGGATTTGTAAAATAAAACCGAAAAATGCTGAAAATTACTTAAAAATTGACTAGTTATTTCTTTAAATATAGAAAGAATTATTAAATCAACCATGTTTATTTTAATAATGATAGATTACTAATAGTAATAACAAAGGTCCTCATTCAACAAATAAGGAGAATTTAAACATGAAATTTAGGTCAATTAGTAAAAGAATTGTTTTTTCCTTTAGCATTGTAGTAGCAATAGTGATTTTGTACATAGGATACAATTTTTATTCAGTTAAACTTAGCAATAGTGCAACGGAGCAAATTATTGAAGAGGACTTACACCTTTTAATTACCGACTATGAACTCGCATCAACAATTAGCCTAAGAATTGCGGCGGCGAGAGGTTATGTGCTTTCGGGTGATGAAAAATATAAGCAAATTTTTGATGATAATGTTAAGCGTGCATTAAAAAATGAAAAAATTCGTTTAGCCCTATCAGAATCAGCAGAGTTTAACAACTTTGCAACAATGGCCAAGGAATGGAGTAGCTATGTTGAAAAAGATGTCTTTGATGTTTATGATCAGGGCAATATTGAAATGGCGACTAAAAACTTAGCTGCTATGGATACAAAGGCTACTGAAATAAGAGAAGGCTATGAAGGCTTAGCAGAAAATCGTAAGCAGTCCATAACGACAGTAGGCACAGACATTATTACTGCAGGTGATAATAAGCAGATTACCGGTATTATCGTTGGAATCATCCTTGTTGTAGTTTCAATTGGAATTGCCTTCATTAGTGCACGCGTTATTTCAAGACCTATTATTACAGTAACGAATCGTATGCAACGTATTACAGACGGGGATCTAAGTGAGCCTGCACTAGTGGTGAAATCAAATGATGAAGTAGGGAAGCTAACAGAAGCGACCAATACAATGTCAGATATTTTGAATCGTTTTTTAGGACATATCCAACGAGTATCGAATGATGTAGCTGCGCATAGTGAGGAGCTTATGAAATCAGCAACAGAGGTCAAGACAGGTACACAGCAAATTGTCTCTACCGTCACTGAAATTGCAGGCGGTACAGAATTGCAGGCTAGCAATGCATCGGATGTAGCCACGAATATGATGGAATTTAATACGAAGATGACAGATGTCAATAATAGCAGTAAGTATGTTTATCAGTATTCACAGGATGTCATGGCTTTAACAAAAGTGGGCAAGGACTTAATGAACGCATCTACAGAGCAGATGACTTCTATCCATGTTATTGTGAAAAATGCTGTTCAAAAGGTGGATGGATTAAGTAAACAAACGCAGAATATATCTAAACTTGTAGCTGTCATACAGGATATCGCTGCACAAACGAACTTATTGGCGCTAAATGCTGCTATTGAAGCGGCACGAGCAGGTGAGCATGGAAAAGGCTTCGCAGTCGTTGCTGATGAGGTACGTAAGCTTGCGGAACAAGTAGCCGTTTCAGTTGATGATATTACAGAAATTGTTCAAAAGGTTCAATTAGACGCTCAGACAGTTACTGCTTCACTGGAGAATGGCTATGGTGAGGTTGAAAAAGGTACAACACAAATTGCATCAACGAATGTAACATTTAATCAAATTACTGAGGCAGTTTCCTCCATGACCATCAACATAGACAGCATGTCCACGAAGCTAGAAGAGGTAGTCCAAAATACGGCTAGCATTCATAAATCAGTGGATGAAATTGCCGCTGTTTCTGAACAATCTGCAGCAGGAATACAAGAAACATCCGCCACAATTGAACAGGCAGCTAGCTCCATGGATGAAATTCAATATAGTTCAGCTAATTTAGCGAAGATGGCAGAGAATTTAAATGAAATTATTCAAAAATTTAAATTATCAAATTAGTATTAAATCTATCGGAATTTCATACTTTCAACACAATTAGCTTGTATACTATTGCATTGGAAGGTGGAATCATTTTGAGAAAATATTTACTATTAATACTAATGAGCACATTGTTTATGGCTCCAGTAGCCTACGCCCATACTATGGATAAAAGTACGCTCTATGCAGATGTTCCAGAAACTGCACCAACGATAAAGGAAATCATGGTACTCCATAGCATCGGATTACTGGGTTATAATGGAAAAGATGTGAATTTAAATCCGACAGAAAATTTATCACGTCAAGATTTTGCAGGCTGGGTAGGCGGTTTCTTTGGTCTTAAAGGCGCTACTGTTGATGAGCTAGCACAAGCAGCCAAAAATGAGGACTATGTATCTTCCTTGGAGGGTGACATTACGTACAAAGAAATAAATACAGCCTTATTTCATCATAAACTAGAGCTTGAAAAACCAGATGCTACTTTAACGAAAGAAGAGTATATTTCTTTTTTAACAGATCATCTCGATGTTGATATGGGTGGACACTCCTTAATTCAAATGGGCGGCTTCTCTGAAGGGCCAACTGGAACAATAGAGGATGTTGTGACAGGTGACGAGACAGGAGTGATCATCAACGGCACAACCTACATGCTTTCAGGACATCCACGTATTTTCGCAGATTCAACTGACGCAAAAAGCTGGGTAGGCCAAACTGTAGAAAAATCGATTTTCACTACAGGGGGCAGTCATCAACATGGTCATGACCAAAGCGGTGATCATCATGAAGGACAGTCTGCCGACAAACCTACCCTTCAATACATTCAAATAAGTTCGCCAGCACAAGCAACCAATAAGACACAGATACAAACAGAAAACGCTACACCTATTGACCAACAGCAGTCTACAAAAGAGACAAATGAAACTTCATCAAACACGGTTTGGATTGTAGCCTTACTTGTACTAGCAGCTGTTATTCTTGGCTTTTTGTTTGTGAAACGGAAAAAATAATAATCGGAAATAAAACCAGCAACATCGAAATAATCGGTTATTGCTGGTTTTATTTTTTTAAAATGGGTTAAACAGTTATAAAAAGGCATTTTTATCTACATATCAGTTTGTTTAATTGAATGGTTGTAATAAAGAAATCAAATAATAAATTACGTTGTTATTATAGGATTTGAAATTTCTTTTATATTTTGCATGCTTTCATATAAGAAGTACAAAATTTTTTGTTTTCTTTTTCTTGAATAAGTTAATTTCATAATTCTAATCCCTTAAGGCCCAAGGGTTCTAAACCAATAAAAAACGGGCACCTCCCCAAATTCGGTATAGTGGTAGCGACCAAACTAAACCATACTGAATGAGGTGAATGCCCTATGACTATTGTAAAACAAATGAGTCTACTTGACATTCAAGAATTATTGAAAATGGAAAGTTCCCGTCGTTTTGATGCGATTTTTGCCACTTTCGACGTACAACCTATTTTTCAGTTGTTTTTGAAGAGGACATTACGTGGTGCCCCACGTGAATTAAACTATGGTGCGATGATTCAATCCCTAATTATCCGTATAGTAGAGCGTATTCTAACGATCAAGGATTTAATTAAACGTTTGGTCAACGATCCTTTATTCTGTTTGGATTGTGGTTTTTTTGTTTCTGATGTTGTGCCTTCTGAAGCGTCTTTCGAATATGATTGATGTCATTAGTCAATCTGATGTACTTAATGTGATGCAAGATACATTAATACAAATAGCTTTTAGAGAAGGATTTCTTGACGTGCCACACATTTCGAATCACGCGATGCGGCGAAACCTACTGAGAAAAAAAGAGCCTGCACCACACAAAAAACGTGGACGAAAATCAAAAGAAGAACGGGAGGATTGGCTTGCGAAACAAGTAGAAATCGAAGCCAATCAGCCGACTTATGAAATTATGAAAAAGAAATCAGGCATCAGTCGATATGCCAATGGTGACATTGTGGCAAGATGCACCCATCGAATCGAATTGGGGCATCAAAAAGAACAGTGACGGCAAAAATACTTTTTGGTTTGGCTTTAAAGGGGATCTCGCTGTGACAACCAAGAGTCAATATATCATTGGAAGCCTCATGACATCTGCCAATTTGTCAGATAGTAAAGCTGCGATTCCTCTTTTAAAAAAAGTAGAAGACCAATTTCCAAAGCATTTCACAACCACTACATGAGTTTTCGCTTTTCTTCTATAAGGAAATGTAAAATTATTGAATTAATAAAAAATCAACCACGAGTTTTGGTGAAGAACCTTAAAGATACAAAGAAGAACAATAACACTAAATAGGATTTACTACATTAAACTGTGTATTTATACATTTATTTTTATATGAAATATTGAAAAATAGGTAATATTATGCTATTTTGAAAAGAAAGAGGTGGAACGTATGTTTCTAGCACATATCCGAGAAACAGATTTTGGAGAACAGACGGTGCAAACTCATTTAAACGAAGTGGCTATACTTGCAAGAGCGTATGGAGAAAAGGCAGGTGTTGGTGCACATGCTGAATTAGCAGGGTTTTTACACGATATGGGAAAATTTACAGTGAAATTCATCGAGTATTTAACAAATGCTGTTATTCATAAACAAGTAGCCAGTGAAAAAATTGACCATTCCACGGCAGGAGCTAAATATTTGTATGAAAATTACTATGGTCAAAACGCTCATCAAGATTTTGTGATTGAAACTGTAGGAATGGCCATATTGTCACATCATTCAGGCTTGCAAAATTTTATTCAATTAGATTCTAAACCTTCAGATTATATTAGACGTGTTACAAAAGACAAATTACAAAACTATGATGAAGTTGTGCGAAATTTTGAGGCGATTGATGGTAATAAAGAGCGAGTTAGTCAATTAGTTGAAGAGGCTACAGCAGAATTTCGGTTTTTTTTTCAACGAATTCAAGGAAGAAAGCATCAAAAACTTTATGCGAGTTATATGCAAAAATTAGTGTTTAGTTGTTTAATTGATGCAGATCGTACAAATACTCGTTGTTTTGAGGAGAATGAAGAATCGTCAATTGCTGATTATACTGAAGTTTTTAAAAATAGCTATGAAGTACTTATGCGACAAGTAAATGAATGGAAGCGTAATAAGGATTCGATTAATCAATTACGTACAGAAATGTCTGAGAATTGCGATCTTTTAGCGGAAAATCCGTCTGCGATTTATACGCTTTCAATTCCTACGGGCGGTGGGAAAACCTATGCAAGTTTACGCTATGCATTAAAACATACCAAAACATATGGTAAATCACACATAATTTATGTAGTGCCATATACAACAATTTTAGAACAAAATGCACAAGCTGTCAGAAACATTATTCAGCAGCATGATGCTGTGCTAGAGCACCATGCTAATGTTGTAGATGATACTGAGCTTGATCAAGAATGCGATTATTATCGAGTAGCACACCATAAAAAATTACAGTTGGGGCGTGACAATTGGGATTATCCGATTATTTTCACTACAATGGTACAGTTTTTAGATGCTTTTTTCCAAAAAGGAACGAAAAAGTCGAGACGACTACATAATTTGACGAATGCAATTATCATATTTGATGAAGTACAGTCTGTACCCTATAAGCATTTTAATTTATTTAATACAGCATTAAACTTTTTACATCTCATTGGTAATAGTAGTTTGCTTTTATGTACAGCTACACAGCCGGCAGTCGCACATATGCAATATCCAATTGAATTAAAAGAAAATGCTGAAATGGTATCAGATTTGCCAAATATTGCAAAGGTATTTGAACGAGTCAATATTCACAATTATGTATCGACGGAGGGCTTTGATGCAAATGAGTTAAGTGCATTTGTGCAAAACTTAATAGAAGAAAAGCAATCGGTATTAGTTATTTTAAATACGAAAACGGCTGTGCGAAAGTTATATGAGGTATTGTCTATAGCAGTAGATTGCCAAGTATATCATTTAAGTACACTAATGTGTCCAGCCCACAGGAAAGATATCTTACAGAACGTAAATGATAAATTAGGAAAAGAGCGGATTATTTGTATCAGCACGCAGTTAATTGAAGCAGGTGTTGATATTAGTTTTGAAGCGGTAGTGCGATCACTTGCTGGTCTTGATTCTATTGCTCAAGCTGCGGGGCGTTGTAATCGTAATAAAGAGCAAGATAAAGGTGATGTTTATATCGTTCGCGCAAAAGATGAATATTTGAGTAAACTTCCTGAAATTGCAGTTGGTAGCGAAGTAACAAAAAATTATATTTTACGTGATGAGACTTATGCATTGGATATATTAAGCCCTAAGGCAATCCATCATTATTTTAGACACTTTGACCAACATGTAAAATCACGAATTAAATTTACACCTCACAATTTTGACTATGAAATAATTCAATTATTAAATGGCAGTATTAATAATCAAAAACAGACGCAATCCTTTGCATTATTTAAAACAGCCGAACAACATTTTGAGGCGATTGATTCACCGACTCGGGCAATATTGGTACCATATGAGGAAGGTCAAAATATTATTACAGCTTTAAATGAGCCTCAGTATGATATCAAAATCCTTAACAGCTTACTAAAGCAGGCTCAACAGTATAGTGTTAATGTCTATGAAAATTTGTATCAGGAATTAATTAAACAAGGATTACTAGCACCACTATTTAATGGCGAGCTTGTCTATTTACAGAATAGTGCTTACAGTAAACAATATGGCGTATCTTTGCAAGGAGAAGAGGCGCTCCCAGATTATTCAGGATACTAAGGAGGTGAGAAAATGCGCAATCAAATAGAGTTTAAGGTATACGGAAAATATGCATTATTTACAGACCCAGTCACACGTATTGGCGGTGAAAAATTTACCTATCAAATTCCAACTTACCAAGCGCTTAAGGGGATTGTAGAGTCAATTTATTGGAAGCCGACGATTCTGTGGATAATAGATGAAATTCGTGTGATAAACCCGATTCAAACAGAAGTTAAAGGCATGCGCCCCATTAAATATCAAGATTCTTCTAATGATTTAGCTTACTATACTTACTTACGAAAGCCAGAGTATCAAGTACGGGCACATTTTATTGCGAATCCACAACGTCCAGATTTATTGCCAGATTACAATGATTTTAAGCATCATAACATCGCGAAAAGGGCTGTTGAGCGGGGTGGTAGACGTGATATTTATTTGGGTACGCGTGAGTGTCAAGGCTATGTTGAAGCATGTGAGTTTGGAAGTGGACACAGCTTTTATAATCGTTACGATGAAATTAGCTTTGGTCCAATGTTTCATGGTTTCACTTATCCAGATGAAAATGCATCAGGTGAATTGCAGGCACGAATTTGGACACCTACGATGAAAAATGGAATCATCAAGTTTAAAAAACCAGAAGAATGTGAGATTATTCGTACAATAAAAAAGGGAACAATGAAAACATTTAAAGAAGGCATCAATTTTAAAAGTGTTGAGGATGAATATGAAATCATATTTAAGGAGGTGGACAGGTGAGTTGGATGCAACAATTGGAGAAAGTATATAACAATAATAGTAATTTGGTTGGTGATTTTGAAGAAAAGAACAATCAGCGTACTACATTACTTCCTATTTCACATGTCATGCAAAGTGCCCAAATTGAAGTACTAATTAGCCCTGAGGGAGAATTTATAACAGCAAAAGCTGTTGAAAAGGAGTATGCACGAACTATTGTTCCTGTAACACTTGCCTCGGCAAACCGTACAAGTGCAAGTGCTCCTCATTATTTACATGATAAGTTATGTTATGTAGCAGGTGACTATATTCCTTTTGGTGGCAATGAAAAACGTGCTTCATATTATGTAGATTATATAAAGCAAATGGAAAAATGGATGGAAGATAAAGAAGTTCCTCAACGTGTTCAAGCTATCTATCAATATGTTAGTAAGGGAACTTTGATTTCGGATTTAGTAAAAGAGAGCGTATTGTATATCGATGAGCAACAGCGGGTGATAAATAAATGGAATGATAAGGATAAGCCTTTGATTTATCAAGTAGTAACAGGAGATGTACTAGATGCTTTTGTGCGATTTGACGTCCTTCACACAACACCAAAGGAGCCAGTTGTATGGGAAGATAAATCTCTTTTTGAAGCCTTTATTGCTTATTTTGGACAGCAATATGATGGGAATATAGGTATGTGTTATGTAAGTGGGCAATCACAGTCGTTAACAATGCAGCATGGTTCACGTATTAGAAATGCAGGGGATATGGCAAAATTGATTTCAGCAAATGATAAAGATGGTTATACATTCCGTGGGCGTTTTGCCACATCTACTGAGGCTGTACAAATTGGCTACAAGACTTCCCAAAAGGCACATCATGCACTCAGCTGGCTCATTCAAAGACAAGGTACTAATATAGGTTCTCGTTATTTCGTTGCTTTCGGTGTAGAAAACACTGAATTGTTGAATCTAATTAATAGTTCAAATGAATTATTCCCCGAAGATGTGGATGATGAGGTGAAAAAAGCTAATACAGAGGAGTTTAGGGCCGCTGAAATTAGGAATGCAGTTCAGGGCTATAAAATTTATTTAAATGAAAAAGAAGTAAAAAATATAATTGTGATGGCCCTAGACTCAACAACAACTGGTATAGGTGGAAGGCTAGCAATTGTTTATTATCAATCCTTTCACGTAGATTTATTTTTAGAGAATATTAGCCATTGGTTTCAAACTTGTCGTTGGTGGCAATTTGAAAAAGATGAAAGTTCTTATAAGATGAAACGTTTTATCGGTACACCGTCTACTTATCGTATTGTTGAAGCAGTTTATGGTAGTAAGGCAGATGCAAAAATAAAAAAGCAACTTTATACAAGACTATTACCTTGTATTGTTGAACGAAAACCAATTCCTAAAGATATAGTAAGGCTTATTTTTAATCGTGTGAAAAATCCAGAAAGTTTTAAAGGGTTAATGGAGTCGTGGGAAGGGACCCTTAATATAGCATGTGCTTTAGTTTTGAAACAATATACAAAGGAGGGATACAAGGTGGCATTACAAGAGGATAAGCAAAAACGTGATTACTTATTCGGTCGATTGTTAGGGGTAGCAGAGGTAATGGAGCGTAGAATGTTAAACGAGCGTGAAGAAAAGCGAGCAACTAATGCAACACGTTATTTTAATGCTTTTTCTCAGCGACCAGCACGCACTTGGTTAGTGATCCGTCGTCAATTACAGCCGTATTTTATGCGTCTGGGTGCAAATGGGAATGTCTACGCGGAATTAATGCAAACAATTGAGCAACAAATTACATTAGAGAAAATGAATAATGAACCCTTGGACCCTGTGTTTCTAATTGGCTATAGTAGTCAAATTCAAGATATGTATAAAAAAAAGGAGGAAACAGTACATGACAACGCTTGACAAGAAAATTGATTTTGCGGTGATTTTTACAGTTCATAAAGCGAATCCGAATGGTGATCCTTTAAATGGAAATCATCCTCGATTAGATTTTAATGGCTATGGCGAGGTATCAGATGTTGCGATTAAACGAAAATTACGTAATCGTTTGCAGGATGAAGGAGAATCTATATTAGTGCAGTCAGATGAACGCCGAACAGACGAATTTCGTAGTATTCGTGACCGTGTAGGAAGTGTAAAAGAACTGGATACAATTTTAACAAAAGGTAAGGGAACGGGTGAAGAAGAAGCATCGGCTGAAGAACTGGCGTGTGAACAATGGTACGATGTGCGTGCATTTGGACAAGTATTTGCCTTTAAAAGTAAAAAGGACAAAATTTCGTTAGGGATTCGTGGACCTGTATCTATTCATACAGCAACAAGCGTTGACCCTATAGATATTACAAGCATGCAAATTACCAAAAGCGTCAATTCTGTTACAAATGAAAAAAACCCAAATGTAAAAACGTCTGATACTATGGGAATGAAGCACCGTGTTGATTTTGGTTTATATGTATTTTATGGCAGCATTAATCCACAATTAGCAGAGCGTACAGGCTTTACATATGAGGATGCACAAAAGCTAAAAGAGGCATTACGCACTTTATTCGTTAATGATGCATCTTCTGCTCGTCCAGAGGGGAGTATGGAAGTTCATAAGTTATTTTGGTGGGAGCATCATTCAAAATTAGGTCAATATTCTTCTGCTCGTGTGCACCGAACTGTGAATATAGAGCACATACAACATACAGCAAAGCCTTCGATAGGCGATTATAAAATTACAATTGAGCCCTTAGAAAACTTAGTTGTAGATGAATATGATGGACTATAATGAAGAGCAATTCTTAATGTTATCAGGCTTGCAGCATTTTGTTTTTTGTCGTAGACAGTGGGCGTTAATTCATATTGAGCAACAATGGGAGGAAAATGTGCTAACTGTTGAGGGTAATGCTTTACATCAAAAAGCAGACAATCCATTTGTGCGTGAAAAGCGTGGTAATATCATTTATGTACGTGCTTTACCTGTTCATTCATTCGAATTGGGCATTAATGGAATTTGTGATATGGTAGAATTTACAAAAGCGGAAAATGGGATTACACTCCCAAATGAAGATGGACAATTTATTGTCAAACCGATTGAATATAAAAGAGGAAAACCGAAAAAACATGATGCAGATATTGTTCAATTAGTAGCTCAGGTTATTTGTTTAGAAGAGATGTTACAAACAAGGATTGAAAAAGCAGCCCTATATTATAATGAAGTTAAACGTCGTGAAACGATTGAAATTACAAACGAATGGCGTGGAAAAGTGATAGCGATGGCAAAGGAAATGCATCATTACTATTCACGTAGTCATACACCACGAGTCAAAACAGGGAAGCATTGTAATAGTTGTTCTTTACGTCATAAATGTTTGCCAGAGTTATTAAATAAAGAGACAGTGTCAGCTTATATGGATAGGATGATGCGAGAATGAAGCGTCTATTAAATGTAATATATGTGTCTGATCCAGATATCTATCTCTCATTAAATGGGAATAATATCGTTTTAATGAGAGATGGAGAAGAATTAGGAAAAGTGCCAATGTTAAATATTGAAAGCATTTGTACTTTTGGCTATAAAGGAGTAAGTCCAGCACTCATGGCTACATGTTTGGAAAAGAATATTAATTTGACATTTTTCTCTAGCAGTGGGCGCTTTAGAGGACGATTAACAGGCGCCATCAATGGCAATGTAATATTACGTAAAAAGCAGTATGAAATATCGACAAGTGAAGATGAAAGTGCACTCATTTCGCGCCATATGATTGTAGGTAAAATATATAATGCAGAGCAAAATATAAAGCGCTTCTTACGTGATCATTATCTCCGTGTAGATGTAGAACGATTAGAACAAATAGTGGAACGGTTAAAGAAATCAAGAAAATTAGCAATTGCGACAATCAATTTGGATGAATTGCGTGGTATAGAAGGAAATGCAGCAAGTGCCTATTTTAGTGTATTTGATGAATGCATTTTGCAACAAAAAGAAGATTTCTTTTATAAAGGGCGGAGTAAACGACCACCATTAGATCGTGTGAATGCTTTATTATCGTTAGCTTATTCACTTCTAGCTACTGAAACTGCAGCGGCATTAGAGGGTGTTGGGTTAGATGCGTATGTCGGCTTTTTGCATCGTGACCGTCCAGGTAGAACATCTCTTGCACTCGATGTTATGGAAGAATTACGACCTGTTATAGCAGAGCGTTTTGTATTAAAGATTATTAATCGTAAACAAATACAGGCAAATGACTTTGTTATTAAGGAAGATGGAGCGGTTTTCTTGAAGGACAATGCTAGAAAAAATTTCTTTAAGCTATGGCAGTTAGCAAAGCAGGATATTGTGACACATCCTTATTTAAAGGAAAAAATACAATGGGGATTAGTGCCTCATGCACAAGCATTATTATTAGCGCGTTTTTTACGTGGTGATTTAGATGCGTATCCACCTTTTTTAATAAGGTAGGTGATTAATTTGCTCGTTTTAGTAACTTATGATGTACAGACAACAAAAAGCAGTGGAGCAAAACGTTTGCGTAAAGTCGCTAAAAAATGTCAAGAATACGGTGTTCGAGTACAAAACTCTGTGTTTGAATGTCGAGTAGATGCAACACAATATAAACAACTTCAACTCGCACTTGAAGAAATTATAGACCCAAAGTATGACAGTCTTAGATTTTATAATTTAGGAAATAAACACCATTCTAAGGTTATTCATATAGGTGCTAAAGAAGCGCTTGATGTAGAGGCTCCGCTTATTTTTTAATTTAGCGAACCATAAGTGCCCATAAAAATACTAGGAGGTTCGCGCAAGAAATTTATAAATCTAGTTTGATTTAAGGGAATTATTTCCTTAGGTTGATGTTTGTAATTTTATTACCAGCTATATATAGATCGTTACTGATTATTTTTGTCTATATATTGCGGTCTCTCTCTGTATAGAGAGAGTGGATTGAAATCCTATTTCTAACCCTTTTTTTCCTACATCCCCTGTCTCTCTCTGTATAGAGAGAGTGGATTGAAATAACTCCAACACTTGTGCTTTAAGCTCATCCAACGTCTCTCTCTGTATAGAGAGAGTGGATTGAAATGAGAAAAAGTTTGGTGATATATAATGTCACTGAGTCTCTCTCTGTATAGAGAGAGTGGATTGAAATACATCCATCTACTGTCATAAACATTTCGATATAGTCTCTCTCTGTATAGAGAGAGTGGATTGAAATTGATGATGATGGCCAAGTCATCATTGTGACTTGTCTCTCTCTGTATAGAGAGAGTGGATTGAAATAGTAAGTGAGGTGAATATATGAGTATCAATGATAGTCTCTCTCTGTATAGAGAGAGTGGATTGAAATACTGAATACAGCAGCAACTTTTCAACAACAAATGTCTCTCTCTGTATAGAGAGAGTGGATTGAAATAATGACTGTTGGATTGAACCATTTGTTCTGTGTGTCTCTCTCTGTATAGAGAGAGTGGATTGAAATTTTAAGAGTAATTAATCGTTTGAAAAAAATAAAGTCTCTCTCTGTATAGAGAGAGTGGATTGAAATTTAGAGTTTTTAAAGACAATGAAATAGGACAAATGTCTCTCTCTGTATAGAGAGAGTGGATTGAAATTTTACATCCTCTTGTTGCCCTTTCCAATGCCCATGTCTCTCTCTGTATAGAGAGAGTGGATTGAAATCATTGTGTGGCGTCCGAACTAAATAATTTGTAACCGTCTCTCTCTGTATAGAGAGAGTGGATTGAAATATAAATACCGCTATAGTCAACCCATGTCGGTGTGTGTCTCTCTCTGTATAGAGAGAGTGGATTGAAATCGTTCCAGGGTGCTAGTACTGACACTGATATTATCGTCTCTCTCTGTATAGAGAGAGTGGATTGAAATCAGGGGAATCAATAAATACTCCATCAAATGGAAATGTCTCTCTCTGTATAGAGAGAGTGGATTGAAATATCAGTTAAAGCGTTTAATGTACTTTCAGATGGGTCTCTCTCTGTATAGAGAGAGTGGATTGAAATACTTGTATTTAAAGGACGCTCTATCTTGTTTACGTCTCTCTCTGTATAGAGAGAGTGGATTGAAATTAAAATGGATCGAGAAAATTTAATTAAAGTAGAAGTCTCTCTCTGTATAGAGAGAGTGGATTGAAATTTTTCCCGGGTCTTTTCCGGGGTCAACTCCAGGGTCTCTCTCTGTATAGAGAGAGTGGATTGAAATACCTAACCTATTTTTAGCTCTCCAATCAATAAAGTCTCTCTCTGTATAGAGAGAGTGGATTGAAATTTGATATAGTAGTGTCTTTTTTGCACTGTAAGAGTCTCTCTCTGTATAGAGAGAGTGGATTGAAATAACTTTAACATTAGCAGGGATTGCAATGTAACCGTCTCTCTCTGTATAGAGAGAGTGGATTGAAATAGTGACAGAAGATGATCTTGAAACATCTATAAATGTCTCTCTCTGTATAGAGAGAGTGGATTGAAATTTTACCGTACCTGGTTTAAGGCCCCACATTTCAGTCTCTCTCTGTATAGAGAGAGTGGATTGAAATAGTGACAGAAGATGATCTTGAAACATCTATAAATGTCTCTCTCTGTATAGAGAGAGTGGATTGAAATTTTACCGTACCTGGTTTAAGGCCCCACATTTCAGTCTCTCTCTGTATAGAGAGAGTGGATTGAAATAACTTGCAGCTACCAAAAGAAAAGCGCGATTTAGTCTCTCTCTGTATAGAGAGAGTGGATTGAAATAACAAAGAGAAGTTAATAGATGTCACTTTAAACGTCTCTCTCTGTATAGAGAGAGTGGATTGAAATTAACAGAATAAATAAAAACCATTTACTTTCTTCGTCTCTCTCTGTATAGAGAGAGTGGATTGAAATTTCTTCAGTCCATTCGTCTCCATCATGGTGTGCAGGTCTCTCTCTGTATAGAGAGAGTGGATTGAAATAGCCACATGATAGAGAATTAAAGCTTACTAAAATAGTCTCTCTCTGTATAGAGAGAGTGGATTGAAATTAGTAAGCAACGTTTTGAAGGAGTCGTTGAAAAGGTCTCTCTCTGTATAGAGAGGGTGGATTGAAATCTGAATCAATAGTTGTACCATATGCAAGATAACGTCTCTCTCTGTATAGAGAGAGTGGATTGAAATCTGATTGAACGCCACCTTGAGTCTGTGTTGCACGTCTCTCTCTGTATAGAGAGAGTGGATTGAAATTCTTAAAAATCGCCACCACCACTTTGGTTTAGCGTCTCTCTCTGTATAGAGAGAGTGGATTGAAATTAGTTAGTTGTAGCTTTGAAAAATCTAATGGCTTGTCTCTCTCTGTATAGAGAGAGTGGATTGAAATTATTCACCAATCTTACAAAGTGCTTTACAGCATTGTCTCTCTCTGTATAGAGAGAGTGGATTGAAATTGCTTGGTCCACATCCCAATACTTTAAAATCGTGTCTCTCTCTGTATAGAGAGAGTGGATTGAAATTGACGAGTCCGGAACATAAAAATTTATCTCCGAGTCTCTCTCTGTATAGAGAGAGTGGATTGAAATAGATGGACAAATTAAGTAGTATCGACCTTTGCCGTCTCTCTCTGTATAGAGAGAGTGGATTGAAATACTTCGTTTATTTGTGAATTACTCGCATTGAAGATGTCTCTCTCTGTATAGAGAGAGTGGATTGAAATGGCGGTAACCGAGCTGACTACAAAGGAAAAGTAGGGTCTCTCTCTGTATAGAGAGAGTGGATTGAAATCAAAATAACTTTTCTAGTGAAATGGCTGGCTTCCAGTCTCTCTCTGTATAGAGAGAGTGGATTGAAATAAACCTCGTAAAAGTTGCTTGGAACACAAAAATGAGGTTAGTATAAAAAGTGGACACGGAAAACTGAGAGTAGCTATGATAGAAATAACTATTTTAAAGGACGTGTACCGAATGACTAAAAAAATAACCCAAGAATATCGTGATTATGTTGTGAAATTAGTAGTAGAAGAAAATCGAAAAGTAACAGAATTATCGTATGAATTAGGGATTGGGGAATCTTCCATTCATCGCTGGGTAAAAAAATATCGTGATGGAAAAAAGCAAGAAAATGGCGACGTGAAATATATAACCCCTTCGGAGCTAAAGAAGTTAGAAGCGACTTATGAAAAGAAACTTCGTGACTTAGAAGAGGAGAATGCCATTCTAAAAAAGGCGATGCACATCTTTGCCAAAAACCCGCAGTAGTGTTTGAATTTATTGAAGCGCATAAACGGGAGTTTTCGATTGTAAAGATGTGCCGTGTTCTAAAAGTATCAACGAGTGGCTATTATAAATGGTTGGCAAAACAGGCAGCACCGATAACAGAAAAAGAAGAATATAAAATGAAAGTCACACAAAAAATTAAACAATCGTTTCATGAAAGCTATGGTACGTATGGCAGCCCGCGAGTACATAAAGATCTGTTGGAATGGGGTTATCCGCTTTCACAAAAAACAGTGGCAAATATCATGCGAGGACTGGAACTGTGCGCAACACAGCCGAGAAGCTATGTGACGACAACAGATTCAAATCATGATGCACTGGTGTATCCGAATATACTGAAACGCATGTTTTATGTGGAAGAACCAGATCAAGTATGGGTCGCTGATATTACCTATATCCGAACGCTGGAGGGATGGGTGTATTTAGCGAGTATTATGGATTTGTATTCTCGTAAAATTGTAGCGTGGGAAATGGCCGATCATATGAAAGTAGATTTAGTGTTAATAGCTTTGAAAAAAGCGTTCTTCATACGCCGACCAAAAAAAGGACTCATTCATCATTCAGACCGTGGGGCGCAATACTGTTCAACGGAATATATCGAACTTTTAAAAAAGCATGGTTGCCAAATTAGTATGAGTAAAAAAGGTGACCCGTATGACAATGCCTGCATTGAATCGTTTCATGCGACCATAAAAAAAGAAATGATTTATCGCCAAAAATTCCAAACAAAGAAAGCAGCCTTCAAAGCGACAAATGGCTATATTTCAAATTTTTATAATGAACGTAGAAGACATTCAACCCTTGGCTATCGTTCACCGAACCAATTTGAACGCTTGACGTTACAGAAACACGCAAGTTAATCTCAAAACCGTTTCCATTGCCCACCAAACGTAGTGCGGTAGCTTTAAAGCTCTCACTTTTTCATGTCCACTTTCTTGACAGAAGACCAGAAATTGTCTCTCTCTGTATAGAGAGAGTGGATTGAAATATCCCTTTAACTGAATCAAAATTTACACCTGCTAGTCTCTCTCTGTATAGAGAGAGTGGATTGAAATAATATCTGACTTAATCTTAGTTAACAATTTGTCATTGTCTCTCTCTGTATAGAGAGAGTGGATTGAAATAGGAAAAGCAATGGCGACATTTTTCGGCTCATAGTCTCTCTCTGTATAGAGAGTGTGGATTGAAATCTTTACGACACAACCGGAAATTGCGATTGGACCACGTCTCTCTCTGTATAGAGAGAGTGGATTGAAATCGTTAATATTAGCAATGAATGCACCTAGTATTTGCGTCTCTCTCTGTATAGAGAGAGTGGATTGAAATCATATACGGTCTTTCCAGTGTAGTAACACATAATCGTCTCTCTCTGTATAGAGAGAGTGGATTAAAATATCTCCACTGAATTTTAGAGTATCTGACAAACCAGTCTCTCTCTGTATAGAGAGAGTGGATTGAAATGTATGTAATACGAGTCGCTGAATTAGCTCGGTCTTGTCTCTCTCTGTATAGAGAGAGTGGATTGAAATAAAAGGATTTTAAGAAGTTTGTTATCTACGCTAGTCTCTCTTTGTATAGAGAGAGTGGATTGAAATAATAACAACATGCAAGAGGATGCTCGCTCGACGGTCTCTCTCTGTATAGAGAGTGGATTGAAATTTAATTTGAGGAGGTGTAAAAGATGTCAACTAAAAGTCTCTCTCTGTATAGAGAGAGTGGATTGAAATTTTGAAGCTTGACAATAACCCTGCGACTGCACTTAGTCTCTCTCTGTATAGAGAGAGTGGATTGAAATCCATGTATACCTACATTTACATGTATAATTGACGTCTCTCTCTGTATAGAGAGTGGATTGAAATCATCCTTTGCCCATTGCTGCATTTCCTCATTGTGTCTCTCTCTGTATAGAGAGAGTGGATTGAAATTTGATAGCCCAATCAAGAGCAGTATTTACTAGCGGTCTCTCTCTGTATAGAGAGTGGATTGAAATTTAGTGGATGGTACCTCAATCACTCTAAAGAAAAGTCTCTCTCTGTATAGAGAGAGTGGATTGAAATTCTCCAAGTCTGCTGCATTAACTCCTCTTTTGTTGTCTCTCTCTGTATAGAGAGAGTGGATTGAAATGAATGTGTATGGTGCGCTCAAGAAGGTAGAGTTAGGCCTCTCTCTGTATAGGGAGAGTGGATTGAAATGGCGTAAAATGGGAAGACCTCGAATCAGATGCCATGTCTCTCTGTATAGAGAGAGTAGATTGAAATCAACATCTAGTTCTCGTGATGTAAAAACAGTCTTGGTCTCTCTCTGTATAGAGAGTGTGGATTGAAATAAAAGGGCTGGTATGACGTACAAAACTAATCACAGATTACATGATTGGGTCTATCTTTAAACGGAGAGAATGCTTATTTTAAACTTAGTAAAAGATAATGTATATAATCAGGATTTTTATAGAATACATTATGTATTCTTCTAGAACAAACAGAAATCGTCGTCCACCAACAGATAAAGTAAATGCATTATTGTCACTAGCCTATACATTACTTGCTTCAGATGTCACAGCTGCATTGGAAACAGTAGGATTAGATGCCTATGTTGGTTTTTTGCATCGTGATCGACCTGGACGAGCTTCACTAGCACTGGATGTGATGGAGGAGCTTCGTGGGGTCATGGCAGATCGCTTTGTTCTGAAAATGATAAATAAAAAAATAATGCAAACTTCAGACTTTGTTCAAAAGGAAAATGGTGCAGTTCTATTAACAGAAGATGGACGAAGGAAATTTATCAAATCATGGCAGGAAAGAAAACAAGAAAGTCTAACACATCCATATTTGAATGAAAAAATTAATTGGGGTCTTGTACCTCACGCACAAGCTATGCTGCTAGACGTCATATACGAGGTGATTTAGAAGAATACCCACCATTCTTATGGAAGTGAGGATTTTTCATGTTAGTACTAGTCACATATGATGTTGTTACAAAAACAACTCTGGGTCAAAAACGGTTACGCAAAGTGGCTAAAGTTTGCGAAAACTATGGAATGCGCGTACAAAATTCCGTCTTCGAATGTATAGTCGACGCCACTCAGTTCAAACAACTTCAACTTGCACTTCAAGAAATTATTGACATGGAAGAGGATAGCCTACGATTCTATCAACTTGGCAATAACTACAAATCTAAGGTCATCCATATTGGTGCAAAAGAAACTTTGGATGTGGAGGACACAATTATTTTATAATCATTTTGGTGCGGATGCGAAGCAATCATAAAATCCTTAAGAGATCCGCACCAAAATTTTGCGTATTTAATTAAGAAAAAAAGGTTTCATTTGATATATAAGAAGTAGAAAAAAATAATTTTTATCAAAATTCGATTAAAATATCTGGTTTTTAATCATTTTTTGCAGTCACTCTCTGTATGGAGAGTGTGGATTGAAATTTAATAACTTTAGATGGTCCCACTTTGAAGCTTCTGTCACTCTCTGTATGGAGAGTGTGGATTGAAATCAGTACCAAAAATAATGCCCACCTGGTTGTTCGTGTCACTCTCTGTATGGAGAGTGTGGATTGAAATAAACGCTGGGTGCAGTACAAGTAAATAGCGAGTTGTCACTCTCTGTATGGAGAGTGATGGATTGAAATGGTGAACATCCTCAAACAGAAGCTTTGGCATATGTCACTCTTTGTATGAGAATGTGGATTGAAATCACAGTAATTAGACAGAAACACCCTGCTTGGTTCACTCTCTACCTGGGATTGAAATCCTTTAAGCTCTACCTTCACTATCGGTCACTAACTTTCTACATGAAGAGTATAGATTGAAATACATCATCATCTCCACTTTAAAAACATGTCAAGAGTTTTCTCTGCGCCTTAAAAATTAATAGTGGGTTTTTTAACCACCATATTGCTTTAATACTCTCAAAATTATTAGCAATCACCTGCCTCAGAAAAATTACTTCTAATTTATTTGCACAAAATTGAATAATAGGAAGTTCAATGGGTATATAAATATAATAAAACATGAGAACGATTTGGTCTGGCAAATAAGTATCGTGGTTTGATTTGAGGCAGAGGAGTGTGGAGATGGCGACACTTGTTGTAAAGAGGAGTATTATGCATCGTTACCAGCGTATTGAAGATGCGATTCGAGATGCTGCACCAGGGGATTTAATTGAAATTCGGGATGGTATCTATGAGGAAAGCTTTGAAATTTCCAAAAGGCTGACTCTTTATGGAGTTGGAAATGTGACGATTAAAGGTGGTGTATTTATCCGCTATAATACACATGCCAATATGCGTAATTTACGCTTTACACAAGGGCAGGGTATTTATGTCAAAGGGGATTTACAGCTGGAAAACTGTGTGATTGAACAGCAATTGGTACAAACACAGGTGACGGTTAGCTTTGGAAGTCTAATGATGAAAAATGTTGATATTCTAGCTAGCCCTGTTAATCAGTCTGGTTTGCAAATTGATAATGGCTCAAGTGTTATTCTTGTGGACACGACAATCCAGCACCATACAAAGGCTCAAATTATGGTGCAAAATAGTGAAATTGCTTTAACCAATTGTATGCTATTGGAGGGTCAAACAAATGGTATTTTTGCGATTCGCAATGTAAAAATTGATATTGTGGATTGTGAAATTCATGGTCATCAGCAAACACAAATTGTTGCAGCCGCTAGTTCCATGACGATGACTAATACACTTATTCATCAGGGGCAGGGTTTAGGGATTCAGCTCCTTGATCAATCGACATTAACAATGGATGGCTGTGAAATTAAGCGGCATCTGGATACAAATTTGGTTGTTCATGGCAGTGAGGTTTGGCTTACAGATTCTATCTTTTCTGATGGACAGGGTCATGGTATTTATATTGCAGAACACGCTACCGCAAAATTGTATGATTGTAAGGTCCATGGACATTATAAATCCCAGCTAATCATTGAAAATAGTAAGGTAGAGATTTGTAAATGTAGTGTGATGAAGGGACAGTCGACCGGTATCACGATTGTAAATGAAGCAAATGTCTCTATGTCAGAATGTATGATTCAAGACCATCAGCAATTTCATTTTATCGTCGATGCTAGTTTTCTAAAGCTGAATCGGTCTGTTCTTCAAGATGGGCAGGCAGGTGGTATTTTTGGTAATGATCATGCGAAAATAATGCTTCATCATACGACCATTCGTGAGCTTGAGGGACATCATCTTTATATAAATAATGCTCGTTTATTCGTAGATAAATGTACATTTGACGCTATTATTGGTCACGCTATCACTTGTATGAAGGCTATTTTCGAGGTTGCCAATAGTGCATTTAAAAACAACGGGAAGCAAAGTCCCTATGCACTTATTTGGTCAGATAACTCGATGGGGCGCATTAAGCATTGTTCGATTGATGAAATGGATCGTGCTTTTTTAGCGTTGTCTAATCAATCAATGCTGGAGATGGAAAATATTGATCTGACAGCAGTAAAGATACCAGCAATTGTGCAGGAGAAGAGTCAATTATTTATTCAAGGGACGACTAATGGAACTATGTGGAAAAGTGATGCCACATCCAAAATTATTGCTATATCTCCAAATGTTAATGATCAAATGAAGCATATGGTGAACCAAATCAATCAAGCTGAATCAATAAATTTGCATATTCTTAATGAAAAGCTACAAATACCAATTGATGTATTGCAACAAGTAACTGCAATTCTTCAGAAAAGTAATATTAAAAAAACAATGTAATAACCGAATAAATGAGTAGGATAAGTAGTTTCACTTTTGTTGAAATTACTTTTTTTATGACACGAAACAAAATGGTAAAAATACAGAGGTGAACTTGAAAATCACTGTTTGGTTTTGACGAGTAATAAAGAGGGTAAAATTAAGTATCTTTCCTGTTATTTAAAAAATTGTCGGCAGCCCGTTTAAATATAAATAATTAATAGGGATAAAAAAGATAGTCTTGTAAACGGTTTCTTAGGTATTCAATTGACGCAAATTCACAAAATTCGACAAAAAGGTTTATTATTTTTATAATTAGTAGTGTAAGAGAATTAATCGAGGCAAAGAATCATTACAATTCCTGAAGGGAAAGTTTTTTTAAAAAATAATAATATTTTTTGAAGAAAGTAATAATATTATTAAGAAAATGTAGATTTTGGATTGATTAATTTCCATGTTTTAGCCTATAATTAGTAAAAACGGTTCATTAAACATTGTATTTACAGAGATAAAAATGATTTTGGAATAATAAATTTATGTGTAAATTAGGGGTGAAAGAGCATGTTTGGGCTTTCGAAGGAAGAAATTATGTTAATGCTAGAGAAGGCAGAATTAGAAGAGAATCAAAAAAGTGCAATTGCTGAAATTCTACAGCTTAACAATATGCGAATTGAGCAACAACTAGCATTTATTATCCATCTAGTCATAGATGAGCGTGAACGAAATATTTCAAACAATACATATCTAAATTAAAAAATGTCGAAGGTACGAGAAATTTGACTTCGGCTTGATTTATTGATTGGAATTAACATATTGAATTTAAATAGTCTTTCAACTTAAACAATCACAAGTGTTTTTGACAAGCACTTGTGATTTTTTTCTTTTGTTTCCAATTAGCTGTATACATTTTAGGGGTTGAATGGTTATATAGATGAGTTAACTACGAAATGGATATCCAAAAAGTTGGTGAAGTATGAATAAAGAGTGGGAGCGTCTATTGCTTGCGCATGCAGAAGTCGTTTTCAAATATTTGATAAAAATAGGGGCTACAAAAGAAGATGCAGAGGACGTTGTACAAGAGGCAATTATTAAAACAATTGAGTGTTTGTCTACAATTCGACATGATAATTTACGAGCTTGGTTATTCAAGGTCGCCCTTAATCGCTACTATACGTTGTATAACAAGCAAAAGCGCGCAACATTAATCGGTGACAATGAAATCGAAAAATTAAAAATTGCATTGGATGATGCAGAGCAACATTATTTACAAAAAGAGCAACATGCAAAGATTAATGAAGCCTTGCAGGGGCTACAGCCAGCATTTCAGCAATTACTTCTAATGAAATACGATATGGAATTGTCCTATAAAGAAATTGCTGCGATTCTAGCGGTGAGTGAATCGCATGTAAAAACTTATTTACAGCGAGCACGTAAAGCATTTAAAAAACAGTGGGAGATGTTAGAAGATGGACAACCTTTTTGATACAGAACAGATGAAAAAAACAATGAAAAAAGCCCAGCGCTGCGCAACCTGGAAAACGATTATCATCACGTTTGTCGTAATGGTTGTGACATTGTTTGGTGGAAAAATAGCTAATGACGCAATTACTAGATTTTTACAAAGTCACGCTCAAAATACCTTTTATACCTTACATCAAGTAAAAGGTGCAAATGAATTTATTGGATCAATCAGAAATTACCCTGGGATTTTAGGCGGTGAAATGCATTATAAAACAATTAAATACATTGAAGGAAAGGTTGTTCTCACTGGAGATGATGCATTGGGCTATGGTTTTTTACGAAACGAGGAGTTATATGAAGGCGCTATTTCTAATCTAACATTTGGAATGAGTAACAGTGAACAAGATTTAAATTCTCAACGTTATAATGAATTTGGACAGCGTGAAATGTTGTTTTTCTATCCATTTATAAATTATCAAAAGACGCCAAATGATTTAGCGTTGTTGCCCGAAATTGATGATCATAAAGTAATGGAAATCGCTTTATCTTTTGATAAAGGTTATTCAATGCAGGAAGCCCTTACGAAACTGCCGAAAGAGGTGAATACTACTTGGCTATGGGTTAAAGATGTGAATGAAGCAGACGACCATACTGGCAACATTAAACAAAATGGAAAGGTTATAGATAGCTACAATGTGTTTCGTTCAGAACAAGATGTATATGGTTTCTCTCTTTTAAACGCGAACGGTGATGTAGCAGAGAATCCAGCAGAGCTATTTGTCCAAGCTATATCAAGCGGGGCAAGACAATCATCAAGTTTAAAAGATGAATATAAACGATTGGAAAAAGAAATTGGTGGTGAAGATGGGCTGTCTGTGAATGACCTTGTTATCTATGGGGCAGTTGTCACTGGTAATACGAAGACATTAGCGAGTCTGAAAGACCTTGATTTTATAAAGGCATCCTTAATTGGAGTAATCACAGATAAATATTAACCTCAAAAATAAGGTCATTTCTTTAGTAGGTGACCTTATTTTTTTGTAAAGCAAAATAATGCAAATTACCCTTTGTAAGACCTGATACCGCTCATTTGCCGTGATATTGAAATGGTAAATAATGAAACTAATTATTTTCATAAAACGTAAAGATAGTAAGCGTTTTAAAACGATAGGGGGATAGAATTTGAGAAAAGCCTTACTTATATTAGATATTCAAAACGATTACATGAGTGATCAAGCTAGACTGCCTATAGCAAAGCAGCAAATGGAATCTACCATAAAAAGTATCAATAATCTCATCGGAAAAGCAAAAGAGCAAGAGGTTCCAATTGTCTATATTAGAAATGAATTTGAACGAACACAAATCTCGAACCTTTTCCGAAAATTCACTGCGATTAAAGGAACGAAAGGGGCTGAATTTGATGAACGATTAGTCATAGTGAAAGGAAAATATTTTTCAAAAAATAAAGCGGATGCATTTAGTAATCCAGATTTAGCAACTTTTCTCTCCCAGCAAAATATTAATGAATTAATCGTCACGGGTGTGTTTGTTGAAGGCTGTGTGAGTGCAACGGTTTATGGAGCTTTAACAAGGAGTTTTAAAGTGATAGTTGTTAATGATGCAGTTGGGGGAGTAAGCGATAAAAGCAAAGCAGCAGCCTTAATGAAGTTAGCAAAAAAAGAGGTCTTAATCTGCACATCACATCAAATTTTAGAGGGAGAGGAGATTGAAAATGGCACTTTTACAGCGTTTAATTGAACAAGCTAAGAAGCCAAACGGATTTGTAGGGTCAGTAATGTTACGCATTATGAATGTTGCACATAGTGGTATGAATACATGGCTTATTAAACATAGTGAAGTATGTGATGGTGATATTGTATTAGATATTGGCTGTGGTGGTGGAAAAACACTTCAAACTTTATCGAAGATGAATCCAGGTGGTAAAATCTACGGTATAGATTTTTCTGAGCAGGCTATCAAGGATTCCATAAAAACAAATAAAATGGATGTGGCAAATGGTAAGGTCATTGTCAAGCAAGCGAGTGTTTCAAACATTCCGTACACAGATCAGTTTTTCGATACAATTACAGCCTTCCAAACACATTATTTTTGGCCAGATCTAGCAAATGACGTGAAAGAAGTATTTAGAGTATTGAAGCATGGTGGAAAATTTATTATTATGTCAGAGCTCTATAAAATTAATTATCATATGAAAGCCTATAAAACAACATCAGAAATTGAGCAGCTATTCGAAAGTGTAGGGTTTCAAAAGATTCAAATTATCCAAAATGCGCGCAAAGGATGTCTTTGTATAATAGGCATGAAATGATACATAGGAAAATGGGGGTACTATAAATGAAAAGATGTGAATGGGTAAAGCTAGAGGAGCCACTATACGTAGATTATCATGACAAGGAATGGGGTGTTCCCGTCTATGATGACCAGCATTTATTCGAGATGCTATGCCTAGAGGGGGCACAGGCTGGGCTTAGCTGGTGGACTATTCTGCAAAAAAGGGAGGGGTATCGAGCTGCTTTTGACCAGTTCGATGCTTCAAAAATTATTCTCTATACCCAGGAAAAGCTAGAGGAGCTTCGACAGGATACTCGTATTGTTCGTAATAAACTAAAAATTGCAAGTGTTGTTTCAAATGCACAAGCCTTTTTAAAAATACAGGAAAAATACGGCTCATTTTCTCATTATATTTGGGGCTTTGTAAACCACGAACAGATTGTAAATAAGTGGTCGTCCATCGCTGAAGTACCTGTCACGACAGTGATTAGCGATCAAATGAGTAAGCAATTAAAAAAAGATGGCTTTAAATTTGTTGGTAGTACAATTTGTTACTCCTATATGCAGGCCATAGGGATGGTGAATGATCATGTAATAGATTGTTTTTGTCGAACTGAGGTGTCTGATGATGAACATTAATGATATTAAGGCACAGCTAGTAAGACAAGCTACAATCTTTACAACAGGAGGTATTCGCCCTACTCATGATCTTCTTGAAAGCTGGATAGGCTTTGTAGGCTGGTCATTACCTGAGGAACAGAGACCCAAAGAGTTTCAGCCACTTGCCACACTGTTTTTAAAGGAGCTACCTTTTGTTCCAGAATCACTTCAATCAATCGAGCTATTGACTGTATTTATCCACGAGGAAATTTTCCAACATTTAATAGAGGATGATCTAAGTCGATTTTTTGATATTAGAGCCTATACATCATTAGAGGGTTTGGTACAGCGAAATTGGCAGCATGACCATATTCGCGCATTTCCTCTGACGCCTAAGCTAATAGTTAATGATTATCCAGCATGGGATGGGGGAGGTATCCCTTGTGATGTGGAAGATGAAATTTTAAGGCTCGAAAACGATGAAGAGCTAGATTACTTTGATGATATTGTGGAGGAAATTTACGCTGTTCATAAGATAGGTGGCTACCCAGCATTTTGCCAAAGCGGACATGATTTTGGTGAGGACTATCCATTTGTCCTTCAAATTGCCTCAGACGAAAAGGCATATTTCAATATTGTGGATAATGGGAATTTCTATTTCTTTTTTAACCCCATCTTAAAAGAATGGCGAGTTCATTGTGATTTTTATTAAAAATAATCTCATCTCTCGTTTACAGCAATGAAAGAAATAGTCATAAATCAAATACTCTCTACAATAATTTGAAAGTATGTACTCATTGTAGCTAAGCATTAACGACAAGCCTTCGCGATTGTTGATAAAAAGAATTGGGAGGGCTTGCATGTTATATTTAGCAGGGTGGAAAACCAAATTGCTAAAGGAGGAAAAATGATGAGACGCCATATGCCTGAAAATAAAAAGACAAGGAAGGTGCTAAAGTTGGAAAATAAAACAGTTGTGAAAAATGGTATTGGATTTGGCTCTGTTCTAGCTATTACAATTTCTTGGAGTGTCAATCATTCAATATTATGGGCTATTATACATGGCTGTTTAAGTTGGTTGTATGTTGTCTACTTTGCGTTGGTAAGATAGAAAGCTAGTAACAGTGAATGCATTAGCAGTGGTAAGTGTTTAAAGGAAAATGGTGAAGGGTACAGATAAATAGAAAAGATACACCGTTCATATCTTTTGAGCAGTTAGCATACATATTTAAGTGCTCTTTTTCAGAAGAATAGTATGCATCGCAGAAGAAAGGTTGATAGAATGACACATCAAGTAACCGCTGCAAGTAACATTGACTTCAGTGCTACAGGCGTTGATAAAATTTTACAAAATGTAGCTTTAATCTTATCTACTTTCGTAATTTCTTGCCCATTTACCAGAGAATTTGATTTTGGATCGAGTTCTCTTACACCTTTACAGCTTGTCAAAAGACGTAATACAGCACGTCTTATTGAGAGCATCCAACGCTTTGAACCACGAGCTATCATTATTGATGTGGATTATTTAGGGGATACTTATATTGGAAAACTAGAACCTGTTGTCAAAGTAATTGTAAAAAACCGTTCAAGAAAACTTTTTCGATAAAGAATTAGCCAGGCAGCTTTACTTATGGCCTGGCGATTTGTAAGTGACCATTAATTCCTTTTGTAAAGTAGTATTATAAAATGGAATGGAGAGAATTGATGAAAGGATTCATAAAAGGTATTTCAAGTTTATTTTTGATCATTTTCATTAGTTTGGTACTTCTTACAACTAAACAACCCGTATATGTTCCTACCATTCAAACACCTCCTCCTACAAATTATGCTGAAGAAATTGGCGACAAGTTACAAGCCTCCGATTTTACCAAAAAAACGATCATTGCCCTTAGAGCAGCAGGTTATTCTCCAGATAGTACAATTGGTTATTTAGTTGAATCTCCTACGAATCAAATCATGACTATCCACTTACATAACATCGATAAAATTGATAAGAGTACAGAAAGTGAAATCCAATATATTGTCAATAGGATTGCAAAAAATAATAATCTCCATAACTTTATTGTTAATGTTCAACTTGTAGATGTGTCTTTACAAAACTAAGGATGGAAAAGCTTTAAAACTAGTGTGTTATAATCGAAGCAAAGAGGTGAGTATGTTGAGAATTTTAGTGTTAGGGGCAACAGGACGCGTAGGCAGTCATGTAGTTTCACTTGCGTTGCGGGATAATCATCATGTGACTGCTGTAGTTCGGACACCACATAAGCTAAACATTTGTCATGACAATTTACATATTATTAAAGGGGATGTCACTGACAAACATAATATCGAAGCGGCTATGAAAAATATAGATATTGTCATCAGCGCCTTAAGCACAGATGGAACAACTACTTTAACGAAAAGTATACCTGTAATTCTTGACGCTATGACAAAAGAAAATGTTAAACGAATTATAACAGTTGGAACTGCTGGCATTTTACAAAGCCGTTTAGATCCAGGTCTATTGCGCTACCAGTCAAGTGAATCAAGAAGAACAACCACTTTCTCCGCTCAGGAGCATCATCAGGTCTTTGAGTTATTGAAACAATCAAAGATGGACTGGACCATTGTTTGCCCTACTTATTTACCTGATGGAATGTATACTGGTCATTATCGCATCGAACGAAGCTTTTTACCAAAGGGTGGCACCGAGATATCGGTAGCAGATACGGCAGAATTTACTTACCAACAAATCAAAAATAGCGATTATTTGAAAGCTCGAGTTGGAATTGCGTATTAATATTTAAGTGTTTGTAAAAGGGGTAAAATTAATGTTTCCGTATCTTGCTAACTACTTTATAGAGCCGACTTCAAGGAAGTGTTTTTCTAAAGATATGGTTCACAATTAATTACCTTCTAACTGTTTTTTTATGGTTACATAAGAGTAAAATGTAGCGTATATTTTCCTTTTTATAGAAGGTGAATTATACTTTGTGTCGAATATATCTTTTAGAGGTGATTGTTATGGAGAAAGATAGTTCGATTGCAATCAAATATCCTAAGCATAAAAAACTATATGAAACCGGAGAAACGACACAATTATATGTAATAAACATAACAAAGGAGCATGTTGATCGGTTGATTGAGGAAATTGATAAGACATTAAAGGCGTCCAAATGACGTCTTTTTATTTTGGAAAAGGGTCACCTTCGAGGATAGAAAGTGACCGTATAAAAGGAGTGCTTTTGTAAGGTTAAAGCGCTGGTATACTACTATAAATATGATGTAAAAAAACTCTTAGCTCAGCCATTTGCCTTAGCTATAAAAATTATTAATATATATTTCATAAATAATCACAATTGACAATGTGTATACGTATGTATACAATTTATTTGCATAGTGATGTATACATAAGAAAGGGGATTCGCATATGAAAAGTGAAATCGATAAGGAAATTAGAAAAGAAAGGCATCATCGCGGGGAGCATCATAGAGGACGGGACGGCTCTTCACACCGAGGTCCTAAAACATTCCGCCGTGGAAGAGCTATTGCATTTTTAGAAATGATGAATTTAAAGCGTGCAACGATCAAGCAACAATTAGAACAGCCAGAGTTTCAATCCATTGAGCCTATTTTAATAGGAGAGTTAAAGGCAATTGATATGGTTATTAATGAATTTATCCAATTATTTGATATTCATGAAAGTGAAACAGAGGAAAATGCATCATTAGATCCAGCTGAGGATAATAATGATGAAGGAAATAGCTTACATGAAAAAAATTAATCAATACATTAATACTGTCTTTTACAAGCAAGACCCTATTTTAGAGGAGGTCATCTCGTCCATTACAGAACAAGGATTGCACCTTCATCTGGAAAGCTTTTAACAATGCTTGTTTCCATGACTAAAGCTCAAAGCAGCCTTGAAATGGGGGCGCTTGGCGAATATAGTGGGATTTGTTTAGCTAGAGGTCTCCAAAGCAGGAATTGGAAAATAAATTAGCTATATGACAGGCCAGGCTTTACAAAGCTTAGAAAAGTTAATTCAGGATGGACGAAGATTTGATTTTTTCTTTATTGATGCTGATAAAGAAAATTATGAAAACTACTTACAATATTGTGTGCGGCTTGCAAATACTGATGCGATTATCGTTACTGATAATGCCCTTGCTGCTGGCAGTGTGGCTGATTCTAATGTGACACCTAAGCGCTATACAGCATTGATGAAAGAATTCAATGTCACAGTAGCTGATCATCCTCAACTAGAATCGGTTATTATGCCAATCGGTGACGGCATGACAATTTCAAAAGTGAAGCACTGACAGACATTATGAATAGTTTGTTGTTTTTTTCTTCATAGTCTAAAAGTAAAAATAATTGAGAATCCAACCAACAATGCCAGTTATGATTCCTACAATCATTAAGACTAGACCGTGAATTTCTGCATGATAATCCTTTCTCAAAACAAAGCCCATACAGACGGCAATTATGCCACAAAATAATTGAAAAAAAACAAAAGCAAATAATGCATGGATCCAACCAATTGAAATAAGAATTGATTTACAATTTTTCTCCATACAAATTCCTTCTTTTCATTTCCACTTTATTTTAGTTTACATATAAAAAGACTGTTAGCAAACCCTTCCAGTTTAGCTGCAGTCTTCTATCATTTTAAATATTCCTATTTAACTTATCTGAAATGCTCTTAAGGATTTCCGTCTGCTCCTGCTGGATTTTAATAAATTTAAATAAAAACCAAATGATAAAAATAGCAGGAATAAGATAAAAAATAAATATGCCTATAAGAGGTAAAAGCGCAAAAATTAGTTCCATCACAAACTCCTTTTTTACTATAAAAATGTAATTACTATCCATATCCTGCAAATAGCGATTTGTTTTTAGCTTATTTTAGTTCCATTTGGCACAAGCTGATCTGGTGCCAAGAGTATAACATCTCCTTCTACAGGCACGCCACCGATTACTAAAACTTCAGATTTAAAGCCTGCCACACGCCGAGGAGGGAAATTGACAATAGCTACAACTTGTTTCCCTATAATCCCTTCTGGTGTATAGCGTTTAGTAATTTGTGCAGATGATTGCTTGATTCCTAAAGCATCACCAAAATCAATGCTCATTTTAATTGCAGGAACCCTAGCTTTTGGAAGTTCTTCTGCTTGGATAACAGTACCAATCCGAATATCAAGATTAACAAAGTCCTCTATAGTTGCCATTACAGTACTCCTTTAATATGAAAGTTAATATCATCTAATTGAAGATTTATCTTTCTACACCTTTATTTACAAAAAATGTTCCTGACTACTACTATACCATTTGAATGCACATTATGCAGAAATTGTTTTTAATAATTGTCATTTTAGGTATTTAATAAAACAAAAATCAAAGCATTTTTTAGTTTGAATCTCAAATAATAAAGGATAGAAAGTATTTGCAGGAGGTGAAAACTTGAGGAAAAAATATCTTTTACTATCATTATGCATTTTTGCACTATTCGTATTCGTAATAAATGATAAATCTTTTGCAGACAAAGGAAGAAGATATTACGAAGAAGCAGGACAAATTTTGTGGGATATAAAAACGGATGAAAAAGTAATTGCCCTAACCTTTGACGATGGTCCTCATAAAAAGTATACACCTGAAATATTAGATGTATTATCAAAACACGATGCTAAAGCCACATTTTTCATTGTGGGAGAAAATGCAGAAAAAAATCCAGAGCTAGCTTTACGTATACACGATGAAAATCATGAACTTGCCATTCATACCTATACACATCCTTTTAAAACAAATGTTTCTAATTTACTAAAAGAAATAAAGCAAACTCATGCAACTATCTATGGGATTACAGGGTACTCTCCTGTTTTATTTAGGCCAGTTGAGGGACAATACACAGATGCTATGATTGACGCTATCCACAAAGAAGGCTATAAAGTGGTGATGTGGTCATGGCATTTAGATACATTTGATTGGAAAAGCCCTGGAGAAAAAAAGATTATCAATACTGTTTTAAAAGGAGCAAAGCCGGGGAGTGTTGTGTTATTTCATGATGGTGGAGGAAATCGTGAACAAACCGTAAGAGCGTTAAAAAAGGTTTTACCTGAGCTTGAACAACAAGGCTATAAATTTGTCACGATTTCAGAGCTTCTTGAGATACAAAGGTTAAATAAAAAGAAGGAAAATAAACAACGCTAAACTATTAAAAGGGTCACTTTGAGGTGACCCTGTTTACTGTAGTAGGTAAGGTTGACTAATTAGTATGGAGTATTTTTTAAAACTTTCCAATGTAGCGTTAATAAATAAAAGTAGCACCGACAATAATTAACAGAATAAATAGAACAACAATAATGGCAAATGTTGAACCGTAGCCATTGTTATTGCCTCCACAGTTATAATTGTTCCAGCTGCCTACATTTCCACATTGCCAGTAACTCATAATTTTCCTCTCCTTTCTACAATCTATAATATGTAAAGCCATTAATAGGAGGGGAGTTATTCATCTATTAAAAAACTTTTAAATATAAAAGGGTCACTCGAACCAAAGTGACCCAAAACCACAAACTAGGAGGTGCAAAGCTAAATTAGCTTTACACTACTATTACTATGATTTGATAACTATATTTGTATAGTGAATTGTCTATAAAATAGATTTAAAAATTAAAATAAGGAAGCAGTCTTAATTGGGCAAACCCTGTAACAACTTTGATTAGCAGAAAACGGTTCGGATTAACTCAAAAGTCGCTCAGCTCGACAGAAAAGTTGCTCAGATAGACCCAAAAGTCACTTGGCACGATAGAAAAACTGCTCAGTTGAACCCAAAAGTCGCTCGGCTCGACAGAAAAGTAGCTCAGGTAGACCCAAAAGTCGCTCGGCTCGACAGAAAAATTGCTCGGTGAACCTAAAAGTCGCTCAGCACAATAGAAAAACTTCTAAGGTGAACCTAAAAGTCGCTCGGCACGACAGAAAAACTGCTCAGGTAAACCCAAAAGTTACTCGGCTCGACAGAAAAGTAACTCAGGTGAACCCAAAAGTCGCTCGGCGCGATAGAAAAACTACTCAGGTGAACCCAAAAGTCGCTCGGCACGATAGAAAAACTGCTCAAGTGAACCTAAAAGTCGCTCGGCTCGACAGAAAAATTGCTCGGTGAACCTAAAAGTCGCTCGGCTCGACAGAAAAACTGCTCAGGTAAACCCAAAAGTCGCTCGGCACGATAGAAAACTGCTCAGGTGAACCCAAAAGTCGCTCGGCACAACAGAAAAGTAGCTCAGTTGAACCCAAAAGTCGCTCAGGTCAACCCAAAAATCGCTCAATTTCTCAGATTAGATACAATTAAAAATTAAACAAGGGGTCACATCTAACTAGGTGTGGCTTTTTATCATGCATTTACTAAGATTAGGAGAATGATTAATGGTTTAAGGACCATGACAGTAATTAGAGAGGTGGTACTATGCAATTTACAGATGGTACATGGACATTCGATACTGAGATAATCGATGCAGTTGCTAAGAATCAGCAACGAGATGAGCAGGAGCGCGAAATGCTGAATGCACTTGCTCGCTACGCTTACACTCGATACAAGCAAATTAGGGATCAAGTGAATCCACGGAAATGTAAATATATGAGAATCGATCAAGTGAAGGAACAATTAAAATCCCCTGCAAAACGACAAAGAGTTTCTAATTTGTTAAATATTACCGAAGAGGAAGTGTATTACATCGTAGATTTTGTTAAAAAGTATTTAAAATATGTTAAGTAAAAATTGAGTTAGGAATAGAAAAACTTCTAAAAGCAGGATTCCCCTTCCAAAGAGAATCCTGCTTTTTAGTATGAAATGTTAAAGGGAGGGCATTATGCCGTTTCTTTAACGAGAAGAAGATAACCTTTTAAATAAAAAAGCCTGATCTAATGTCGCCAATCCTTGAGGCCAAGGCACCCATATTTGTACTCAAACTAATAGGAGATTGCTGTCGATAGGATGCCATTGCTTTTGTCTTTGTCGCAGCATTGTTCCCAATTTTTGAGGTAGCACTTTCATTTGCTACAGTATTGCTAAGGGCAGTCAATAAAGGATTAGACGTGGATAGGGTGTTTGGATTCGAAAGCCCTAAACTGTTAAAAATCTGTTGTTGAATTGTCGATACATTGCTGCCATCCAATGTTGTTGGATTGAGACCATAAAGATAATTATTGAGACCATTTGATTTTTTTAGTTCATTGATGATGGATTGTTTCTGTATGTCAGAAATAGTATTAATGCCATTGCCTAAAAGAGTTTCAGTTAATACTTCCTTAAAGGCAATTTTTTGTTCTGCAGATAAATTTAATTTCTTATTATCAGAAACATCTTGTAATAGTTTTTGTGTAATCAATAAATTCTCACTAGATAATGAGCTTATCGTCAAGGAAATTCACCTCACTTTATGTAGATATATATCTTCTTCATAGTCTATTATCGTCTTTTTGGTTGAAATTTTCCATAGTTGAAACAAAATATGGAAGGCAATCGTATTATAGGTAATGGGGGTGTTTAGATGAAATATTTATTCATTGGCACAATTTTATCCATCATAGGTGTCTCGATATCGATGCTTCTATGGGGGATGGAAAGAGCCTATTTCATTTCAGGAATCATTGGCTGTGCGTTAATTGTAATTGCAATGATTATGTCAGGCTCAATGGTGAGTGGCGATCGTATGCGTGCAAACTTAGCTACTGAAACAAGGGAGCATAGGGATGAGAGAAATAAATTTACTGCTAATTCATTTCTAATGGCTATCCCCAATATATTGATTGCTGTTATATTATACTATTATTTTGTAAAATAAGTTTGTTTAATCCAAACAATCAATTAAAAATCCCTCTAAAATTGGTTCATCCATTTTAGGGAATGAAATGTATATCTACAGTAATTGGTTTATCTAAGATGCCAACTTTTAATGTTTGTTGTCTAAGAAATTTGCAGATAATCAACCAAATTTTCATGTCCCCACTATCCACCAAAGGCTATCATTTCTCTTCTCAGCATTCTATATAGTATTATTATCTTTAGGATAAAGGAGTGTGAGATATGAGATTCATTAAATTCCTATTAATATTTCTAATTTTCCTTGGCGTTATTGGTTACGGAGTGTATCACTACGGTACGAAGTTTGCCTCCGATAAAATAGTGGAGACGGTTTCAACAGAATTAAAGAATAGTGGTGAAATCGAAGAAATTAAGAATACGATTGAAAGTGATCCTGAACTTAAATCGTTTATGGAGGAGGCAAAAACGGCTGACAGCAGTAAATTACCGTTTACAACAAAAGAAGAGGCTACCAAAGTCTTAATTCAAAAAGTGGGAATCTCGGAGCTGAATACTATTCGAGAAAAAGTGCAAAATGGTTCAATGACAAGGGATGAGGTTCTTCAGGAAGTTCAAGGAAAATTAACAGACGAAGAGATTATGGCTTTAAAAGTGATTGTTTATAAGGAATTGTATAAATAGATTGCGTAGATTGTAGACAAACACATGTTTGTTTACAGTCTTTTTTTGTGCAAAGATGATGTGAAAACGGATGCTAGCTCCAAAAGGTAATGGAATGAAATTTATTGTATAATTGTACCGTAAATCTAGAATGGAAAAGAGGAAACGAATGCCTACTATACTTGTTGCTGACGATGATGCGAACATTCGCGAACTCGTCTGCTTATTTTTGCGCAAGGATGGATTCACAACAATCGAAGCAAAGGATGGTAAAGAGGCGCTGACCATTTATTACACAACGCATATTGATCTTGTAGTGCTTGATATAATGATGCCGACGATGGATGGTTGGGCTTTATGTAAGGAGCTACGTAGAGTAAATACTGAACTCCCGTTACTTATGCTGACTGCAAGAGGTGAAACGTGGGAGAAGGTGAAAGGTTTCGAACTAGGAACGGATGATTATTTGACAAAGCCCTTTGATCCGTTAGAGTTAACGGTGCGTATAAAAGCATTACTAAAGCGCTACAAAATTGGCTCCACACAGACTATTAGGCTTGGTACTATTACACTTGATCGTCAAACGTATAAGGTTATGAGAGGAGCCGAGTCTATTTCGCTGCCGCTCAAAGAGTTTGAATTGCTATACAAGCTTGCTGAAACACCGGGGCAGGTCTATACACGGGAGCAACTGATCGATCAGGTTTGGGGGCTTGATTTTACAGGAGATAATCGAACAATCGATGTACATATAAAGCGCCTACGGGAGAGATTCGCAACTTCAACAGAATTTCAAATAGAGACGGTACGTGGGCTTGGCTACCGGCTCGAGGTTACTGGATGATTCGATCTTTATATACACGTGTCGTAGTAACGTTCTTAGTTGCCGTAATAGGTGGTACAATCATTTCCTTTTTCGTGGCAACATGGATATTTAAAGATAAATTGAACGAAAACTTGCAAATCCCCTTACTGAACTTTGGACAGGACATTGCGCTAATCTTTGATACATTACCGTATCATGAAGCGGAGAAATTCGTAAGCGAAATGAATCAGCTCAAATCTTATCATATACGCATTTATGAAGAAACGGGGCAGTTTCAAAGTTTCGGAGAGTCGAACGGCGATAAATTTGCAGATGTGACAAATGAAGAGATCAGCAAAGTATTGTCTGGAGAGGTTGTTCAAGTGGAGTCAAGTGGTGTTTCATCTATTCTCTTAGGAATGCCTTTAACAACTGAAATGGGTACCAAAGCGATGTTTGTAGAACCAATCTCCTTACCTTCTACCTCGTTGGCAATAAAATTGATATTGAATTTTTCAACATATGCCCTTGTATTAGGAAGCCTTGTGTTTTTAGTAGCGGCGATGTTTTTTGTAAAGCCAATCAAAAAATTAACAAAAGCTACTAGGCATATAGCAGAAGGAGATTTCAATGTCGAGCTGAATATTAAGCAATCGGGTGAGCTAGGTACCTTGGCTCGGAGCTTTGAAGAAATGGCCCACGATTTACGGCAGCTTGAGCAGATGCGAAGAGATTTCGTATCCAATGTTTCTCATGAAGTACAGTCGCCACTTACTTCAATCTCGGGCTACGCTTTAGCATTGAAGCAAGTCGACCTTTCTGAAGACGAGAAAAGTCGTTATCTCGATATTATCATTGCTGAAGCGAATCGAATGTCCAAGATGAGTGATAGCCTGCTAAAGCTGAGTTTACTTGAATCGAAAGCACAGCCATTACAGCTTGCCTCATTTAGTCTTGATGAACAAATTAGACGAGTTATCATCGCCATTCAGCCGCAATGGTCTGCTAGAAACATTCATTTTAATGTCAATTTACAGGCTGTTCGCCTAATGTCAGATTATGATCAATTAAATCAAGTATGGACAAATATTCTTACCAATAGCATCAAATTTTCAAATGATGGTGACAGGATTGATGTTAGCATAAAACAAGAGACCAATCATGTAATAGTCCGAGTAGCTGATATGGGCATTGGAATTTCTTTAGAGGATCAAAAGCGTATATTCGAACGGTTTTTTAAAGCTGATCGCTCCCATAGCCGTAAGTATGAGGGGAGTGGTATGGGATTGGCTATTGTGAAACAGATTGTATCACTTCATCAGGGAGACATCCAAGTGCAAAGCCAGCTTGGGCAAGGCACGACTTTCATTGTCACATTACCTATCATAGCACCAACAGATTAAAACCAATTCTAAATGTTACGACTTGTGCACTTAAGTTGTAACATTTTTTTGTTGTTCATATTGCGTTCATATTGTTGTCATAGAGAATACATCTTCATCATATATACTTTCGTTAACAGCCCATAAAGAAGCTGGAATAAGCCACCAGGAATCATCATGGTGTTATGAAAAGGAGGGAAAGCACGAGTACAGGTGAAAAACGACCTCAACGGTTTTCTAACCTCTCGTGTCTACAGATGAATAAAGTATTAAAAATTATACTTAAATCAATTGGCATAATAGCTGTGGCAATTGTCCTTGTACTAGCGATTGTATTTATCGTAAATATTGTTTGCAACAAAATAGAACAAGGAAAAATAGAATCCTATGGTCAGCTTGTATCCGTAAACGGACAAAATATGAATGTCACAATTCAAGGAAATGGTGAAGAAACAGTGGTACTTCTACCAGGTTTTGGAACAGCGGCCCCGGCACTTGATTTTAAGCCGCTTGTGAAAGAGCTAGCTCCATATTATAAGGTCGTCATCATTGAGCCTTTTGGATACGGTTTAAGTGATGATACCGATACAGAACGAAGCACGGACAATATTGTAAGTGAAATTCATGAAGCCCTACAACAATTGAATATTGACCAATATATGCTTATGGGTCATTCCATTGCAGGTATTTACGGATTAGATTATGTTAATAAATATCCAAGCGAGGTCAGTGCATTTGTAGGTATTGACAGCAGTGTACCAACACAGGGTGGTATGGATACAAAGTTTCCTATAAAAACATTTCAATTTCTTAAAAAATCAGGTATAGGCAGATTGATGTTAAAACTAGAAGATACAGATCCATATGCAGGACTACCCTATGATGACGAAACAAAAGAGCAAACGAGGATGATTACGCTTAAAAACTTTTATAATACCAGCACCTCTAATGAAATGAAAAACTTTTATAAAAACTTTACAGCAGCTGAAAATCTAACATTCCCTAAAGAGCTACCGCTTATTTTATTTGTGACAGAAGATGAAACTGTTGAAAACTGGATAAATCTGCACAAAGAGCAGGTCAAACACTCAGTACATGGAAAAGTGATGACACTTGAGGGAGGACACTATTTACACCATACCAGATCTAAAGAAATAGTTAAAAATCTTAGAACGTTTATGGAAGAAGTAAAATAAGTGTACTGAAAGATCCCTTTAGACATCTAGAGTCACCTTTGAAAGCATTCAACGAATTCAATTTGTTGAATGCTTTATATTTTTTAATTGATAAATATTATAGCCAAAATCACAAATGGCTACTAGATAAAGTATTGCACCTAGCCAAAGTATGGAGGATTCATAATTAAACCAAATGATTTCTCTAATAGTAATTAGCCATATTGTCGTTGCAATAAAAAGTGTCGTATCATAAAACATTGAAAGCGGCCGTTTATGTGTTTTGAAAGCAAAATGGAAGAAAACAATTCTCAAAATAATTAATAGTATTAAATATGAAAAAAAGACAATGGTAGAAGTAATTGGATTTATCATATTTTTACCCCTCATTTATTAGTTTTATTAACACGATCCCCATTCGATGAAGTTTCTGTTTGAATAATATGAATAGTATCAAGATTAAAGTAATTCCTTATTTTACATCTCCTAATATTTTAAAGCTATTCCTTTATTTTATTGGAAAATAAAGGGGATGTATAGTTTTAAAATATAATAATCCATAATTAAATGTAAAAATTAACATAAGGTAAAATGAATGGAGTATAATCTGTTATTTCTATTGATAATCAAAAAGAGAGCTCGAAAATGAGCTCTCCTATTTAACGACGATGTTCAATAAGGTCTATTGCACCTAATACAATATGCGCTAAACCGAAACCGAATACAGTATTGGCAATCATTTTGTTAGAACCACTTTTTTGCTTTAATGCATAACCAGTAGCAGTAACAGCAGACCCTAAAATTGTTGGGATTAATCCTTCACGAATGTTATTCATAAAATATCCCTCCATCGTAGTTAATAGGTGTGTTTGCACCACTATTACTATTCGCTACAGACTAAAAAGTTATACTAATAAATATGAAAAGTCCATAACATGATTGAGGCACATATTCAAAGGCTAAATATGTCATGAGATTTCATCAAGAGGAATTATTTTACTACTTTCGCATCATTGAGTATTTAAACAGCTAAATTGGTAGTGATTTTTCGAAATGACAAAACATCCTATTTATCCTATGATATAGGTAGATTGGGGGATATTACATTGAATGACTATATAGAGCAGGTGAATGAAATATTAAAAGAAACACTAGCGTTTTTTAGGAATTTTAATAGTGATAATACTGATGAAAATGATTTAACTACAAAGCGTTTAGAGGATGGTTTAGAAATTCTCCGAAACGCAGAAGGGAAATTAAATGAGCTAAATCCAGGAAGCATGATGAAAGACTATCATGACAAGATTACATTAGCATTTGAAAATAAAATAAATGCAATAGAAAATATAATGAATTTGCTTCATATTAATAAAATAGGCTCAGAAGAATTAAAATTACTGCTAAAAGAGCTTCAAAAAAGTTAACAACCGTTATACAAATTTAGAATATTATCCCTATTATGTAAAAAGTATATATTATCATAAAGTCAAAGGCACATAATGAATTATATTTAGGACAGTCATATGAGATAATACTTGATAAATTTTACCTATTGCAAACAAGTATTGGATGAGAGAAAAATGTAATACTTCTCATGTTCAGAAATTGTTCAGGCTGCTGTGTTATTCTAGCAATGTCTTTTCAATTCCTATTTCTACAACCAAGCAAGTTGGACCAGGTACTCAATTCGATTGAGCCTGGTCTTATTTATTTATACATAGTCGTAAATGATTATCTATTGGATAGGATGCAACAGAAGGGATAATTCAGAACAACATTTGGAGGATTTGTAGAGCATATGCCTCTGACGGGATTCGAACCCGCACTCCTTTCGTAAGCATAGGCTAGGGGGAACACGCTTCCCTACGGACTTTCACCGGCTAGGAATTTCACCTGCCTCAGCTCATTTGCTTTTCGGTGCTTCTGAAACCCTTGCCTTGCGACCCGGTATCTACAATGTTTTCCGGCGCTCTTCCCTTCTATAGCTACAGAGGCAATTAATTATAATTTTAAGTATACATATTTTCCAATAAAAAGGGAATGGGAACGCGTACAGTGGGAAGATTGTGTATGAATATGCAATAAGGGGAGGAGCATTTTTAAAAAGAGGAACTAGCTTTTGAAAATAGAGTAAAGACTTCTGGGTATTTCCAAAGGCCTAACAAATTTCTATTTCTTCATTTTACGAATATATGCTAGTTGTCCAATATGGTAAGCATTATGAGTTGCAGCATTAGATATGATTGCCCACCATTCAGCCTTCACAGGATATCCATTTACAATCGATAAAAGTTGTTCTTCCTCAATAAGCTCTTGCCATTGAAGTAGTATTTTTAACAGCTTTTCCTTTAATTCAAAGAAAGTATCCTCATCTCTAACATGAAAAGTATCAGCCTTGTTATTGGTTTGTGAACTGGCATTAACATGATTTTCTTTATACCGTAATTGCCAAGTTTCATTCCAATAAATTAGATGTTGGACAATTTCAGCAATACTATGACTTGAATCATCAGGTTTCCAAAAAGCTTCTTCTTCCGTTAATCCATCAGTTACTTCATAGAATGAGATATACCAACTACGATCATTAGCATTAGCTAGAAGTTGATCTAACAATATGGTCTTAGCACCAATCATTCACTTTTCATCCCCTTAATCATATTCTTTTTAGAATAGTATAACATTCAGTTTTAGGTTTGAAATAGAAGGAAAATGACAATTTGCGTTTTAGAGTTTTAACAATCGATAGTTAGAAAGTTTTTAGTACTAAGACTTGATTCATTTACTGAACACACACAAAAGACCAGGTTCATAAATATGGTCCTGGTCTAACGTAAAAAATATTAAATGTATTTATTATTATTTAATGTTAATGATTTCATATTCATCTATTTCTTTTCTACTCGCTTCTTTATGCGATGACTCTATGGTGTTTTGCAAGTGCAATGCGATTTTTATTAATACAAATGCTATAAAAAAAGCAGCAAATAATACAAAGTATGCAGTCGCTTGAGTACCGTTAATTATGTAATTATAAGCATCTCCACCAACCCATGCATTGCGTGATTTAAGTACACTGGATTCAGGGTTTGAATAGAAAAATAATCTATAAAATCCCATGAAGAAAAAAATAATACTAAGTATAAGTGATGTAATCGAGAGACCTTTCATGACAACATCTCCTTTCTATATATGTAATTAATATACCAACAATACCTATTGTTGTCACTAAATAATAAATTTGTATACTATTGATATTTAAAGTAAACTTATTGGATTTTAATAAAAATGCAAAATGATAAATAATAAAAATTCACATTTAAAAACACTCAGCATAACAGGTGGAGAGCTGAGTAAAAAAGTCTGTCCAAAATTAAGCAACAAGGTAGATGCTACTAATGAAGGTGGGGCCGATAAGCAAGCCGAGCGACTATTGTCCTTACCAGAGCGGTTCTTGCTGTCATCCGAGCGATTTCTCCTCTGAACCAGAGCGGTTCTTGCTGCGAGCCGAGCGATATCTCTTCTGACCAGAGCGGTTCTTGCTGCAAGCCGAGCGATATCTCTTCTGACCAGAGCGGTTCTTGCTGCAAGCCGAGCGATTTTACTTCTTACCGGAGCGGTTCTTGCTGCAAGTCGAGCGATTTCACTTCTGACCAGAGCGATTCTTGCTTGGCATCGTAATATTATTAAAGTATTAAATGTAGCAATGTTTTTTGATCAAACACTAGGGGGATCAAGTGAAGATGTTAAGAAGAAAGAAAATCTGATCAACAATTTCTTCACTCGCAATAGGTATTTTTTCAATCATTAAATTGCTATAAAAATCACGGAAAATTAACTTTTAATCTTATTTTCTCCTAGAGCAATAGTGATTTGTTCGAATATATTGTTAAAAATCATTATAATATGTTAAATATTGTAAATTAATACTGTCGAATTTTCCTATTTAAGGGTATAATATCTGTAGAGATTTTTCTTAAAATAGTAAGTGATTTGGAGGAGAATTATGTATGGCTATTTACGGTATTGGAGCTTCATATAGTGGGAAATTTGATAAAACGAATGCATTTATTGAAAATAATTGTGCTTGTATAGACTGGAGTGTAAATGATGCTCCTGCACTTCATCAAATCTTAAAGAAAATTAAGATAGGTGATTTTATTTATATTAAATCGATGTCCATAACTACGAAAGAGTTACATATTAAAGCAGTGGGTATTGTAATGGATGATAGTATAGAAGAAAAATCAGATTTAGGACTTGGTATTACAGTTAAATGGCTCTGGAAGAATGAAGAAAAAGTACGTGTTTCATTGACAGAAGAAATGTATAAATATAATGTATATAACAATACTTTGTATGAAGAGTATTTCCATATAGTTCAACGTAAAGTACTTGAACTTGCATTAAAAAATAACTCATGAGCATTCCACAAAATATAACTCAAGAACATCTTTTACAAGCCATTGCATACATTCAAAAGCATCGCGTTTAGCCCCTGGATGATCAACAAAATATAGTATTTTTAAGTCCCGAAAATAATTATGCCAATGGTGAGAAAAGAGATCACACTAATTAAATGGGGTAGCATCAGAAAAAAGCGGATTTACAACGTTAAGTGAAAAATCTTTCAAAACAATGCTATGGGAATTTTAAATTTCAGCATTTTAATACGTTATTATGTAAAATTTTGGATTGATTATTATTTTCACAGGGTATTTTATAAACTAAAACGCACTTGAATTAACACAAGGTATATTGTTATCTTTGTAGGATCTATTTACTATAATAAATTGCGGTGAAATTCAATTATATAAAGGGAGTGTAAAGGTGGACCTATTACTTTGGATAACTATTGGTTTCATAATAATTGGATTTGTTGTTCTCACTTCTATGAAAAAAGGTATGGAAAGTAAGGTCGCTTTTATAAAAGCAAATATGGAAGACGCGGGAAATTCATCAAAAGCTAAATCCGTAATTTGGTGGTTATGGAGTACCACTGCTTGGGGGATAGTGAGTATGTTTCTTGTTGTTTGGTGTTTTCACAATCACTTTGGATAATTGTTGGCTTCAAATGTGCAAAAAAACAGGTACTTTTTTATTAATTGTCTGAAGTATTACTGTAATGTCTATTCTTGAATAACTCCTAAACAGTACAAAGAAATAACAAAACTAGATTTTGAAATGCAATCATAGGCTTAGCGTTATTTCTATTGTCTAAATCTGGAGGAAATCCTTTCCTTCTTGATGAAATGTAGTGAAATGAGAGGAGAGGATTTTATGGGAAATGTAAAATGGGATTATCAAACTTATACATGGGATTCTGAAAATGCAGAAATCTTAATTAATGAGCTAAACAGATTAGGTAAAGAATATTGGGAAGTAGTTACCTCTGTTCCTAAAGTGACTGGATAGAATGATAAAGTTGTATTTGTTTTGAAAAGAGAAGTTATGTTTAAATTTTTTAAATCCATGTGTCTTCCATAAAAAATGGAAGACATTTTTATATGCTATGAGAATCAGTAACATGTACTGTTTCTCAATGCTTCTCATGGCTTTTTATTTTGAGAAAAGGAAGGTGTCAGATGGAACAAATCGAACGATTATTAATTTTAGGAGTGTCTAGCTTTGTTACGTATTTTTTAGGTGGTTGGTCCATATTACTAACTGCTCTGATTATTTTAAATGCTTTAGACTATGCAACAGGTTAACTGGCGCAAACGTTCATTTTATAAAGCTTTTCGATAAAAAGTAATCTAATAAGTAAGGTACCTGTTGAAATTAATCTAATAATTATCAATGACCAGCAAAGCTATTTTTAGCCGAGCTGGTCTTTTGTGTGATACAACATTTATTTGTGTTGAACAATAAAAAATAGAATACTTGTCAAGAGAATTAAAAGAAATACGAAAATGTATAAACATTATATATTATTACACATACAAATATTATTAAACCGATAAGCAGTGTAATTTTTATTAAAGTATTAAATGTAGCAATGTTTTTTTCATCATACACTGGGGGGCGATCAAGTGAAGATGTAAATATCCTCGGTGAAGAAAAATCCTCATCAACAATATCTTCACTCGAAATTGGTATTTTTTCAATCACTGAATTGCAATATTCACAAACAGTTAAGCTGTGATCATCTTGTATACACTTTTTAAAAGAATTTTGGGCTAAACAGTTTGGGCAAGTATTCATTTTCAATCTCCTTCCTATCTATTCTACTATTTACCATTCTAGGAAATTTATTTTTAATTGTATATAAAAATTAGATAACAATATCCGTAATTCCAATAAATGAAAGTGTTAGTATCTGATTTTATTGTTAGTAAGAAGGTTATTCACCATGCAATGTAGAAATATCTGTAAAAGGTGGTGGAGATCATGAGTTACGAAACAATAGTGCCAGTACGTTTTTTATTCAAACGTAAACCAGATGATTTAGCGATTATAGGTTTATCCAGCTTATTTTTGACTCATGAAGAACATGAGACATTAACAGATGAAATTGCCCTAAATCTTTTACGAGAACAAGGCTACAACGTAATCAGGATGATTCATAATGATGAAAATATAATATGTGTTAATTTTGGTGATCAATTTTAGACGTTTAAGCCATATAAATAAATGACCAGGGCCATTTTCAAAATGATACCAGGTCTTTCTTATATTATTTATATACTAAGTAATTCCATTTTTCAGGTGTGTAACGACCCGAATTTTAACAACACTTCGTTACACAAAAAAGTCACCAAAATCACAAAAAAGTCACATTTCCCCCGAAAACCTGCGAAATTAGATAAAAGCATGTTTTTGTACATTCGTGAGAAACCTTGCTATAATAACCTTTGCGAATACATATGAAAGAGGGTAAAAGCATGAACGCGTACGATGAATATATGAAGCAGGTTGTGAAACCGATGCGTGAGGAGCTGGTTGGGGCTGGCTTTACGGAGCTGACGACGGCTGATGCGGTGAATGAATTTATGGCGGAGACGAAGGGGACTTCGTTGGTGGTGATTAACTCGGTTTGTGGTTGTGCGGCTGGGCTGGCACGTCCGGCAGCTCGTGAGGCTGTGGCGGCGGTAAAGCCTGATCATCTGGTAACGGTTTTTGCAGGTCAGGATCCAGAGGCGACTGCAGCGATGCGTAGTTATTTTGAGGATGTCCCACCAAGCTCACCTTCAATGGCGATTTTAAAGGATGGGGAATTAGCATACTTTATTCCACGTGAACAAATTGAAGGGTTTCCAGTGGAACAAATCGTTACTCATTTAACAGGTGTTTTAGAGCAAACATGCGAGAAATAAAGACTATTGTTACGACAGCGGGCAGACCAGACGATGTATCGATGGCGCTCGCTGCTTTTGCCTATAATGAATTAGGGGCTTCCTTTGAGCCACGAAAAAAACGTTCTATTCGTAAAATCTCGGAGGAACAACAGGCACATGTAATAGTTGCTGGAAAAAAACGATTTGAATACTATGCTTTGGGCACAAATGAACCGTTTTTCTTTCATCCCAATTCAGCAGCATTTCGCTTAAAGCGTGTAGCTCGTGGAGAAGAGGAGCCATTTTTAGAAGCGGCACGGCTGGAAATAGGCGATTCATTGCTTGATTGTACACTTGGACTTGCTGCGGATGCAATGCTTGCCGCATATACAGTTGGTGGAAAAGGGCGTGTTGTAGGGCTTGAGGCAAATCCAAATGTGGCGTTTATTGTCAAACAGGGGATGCAAACCTATGATACAACAGAGCTACCATTAACGGCGTGTATGCGTCATATTGAGGTAGTTCAAGATGAAGCCACTCGTTACTTGAAAAAATTGCCGGACAAATCTTTTGATGTTGTCTACATGGACCCAATGTTTGAGGAGATTATTGATGAAGCTACTAATTTTGAGGCGCTCCGAATAGCTGGAGAGCATGCTTCGTTAACAGATGAATGGGTATGTGAAGCAAAACGTGTGGCAAAAAAACGGGTTGTGTTAAAAGCTCATTTTCGTTCAGAATGGTTTGCCAAGTATCAGTTTCAACGATATGAGCGATTGACGGCAAAATTTCATTATGGTGTGATGAATACCTCCAACTAATTAAGAAGGAGCATTTAGTAATATTTTTGCTAAAGCTCCTTCTTTTTATTTTATAATTCAAAATATGGTAATATATAAAGAATAAGAGAATCCCATTCTTTATAAAGAAATTGCTTGAAAATAAATACGGAGGTGATTTCTATAGATTCAAAAGATACACCACAAGAAAAAAGAGAACATTTAAGACAAAAAGAGTTAAAAAATAATCCTTTAGGCTCTTTAAATGAAGGATTAAACCGTGCAGAAAATGGAAATCTAGTGGATGTTTCTGGTGGCATGGGTTGGAAAGGTATGGTTTTTTTAATTGTAGTGCTGTTTATTGGTTATATTATTTATAGTTACTTCTATACGTAAAAAACTTCCTATTATAAAGATGAAAGGAGAAATTAACTATGACACCAGAGAAAATTCCTCGTTAAGCTCGTGGACCACCTTGGGCAATTATCATTGCCATCCTATACTACATTTAAAAGGAGAGACTTGATAATGGGTCCAAGTAAAATGACTAGAGAAGATAAAATGAATATTGTAATGACGATTATTGATCAGCTTTTAATGAAATATGGTGAAAAGGTAAAAGCAATTGGATTGTATGGTTCTTTGGCTAGAAAAACAGATGGGCCATATTCTGATATTGAAATGAAATGTGTACGCCATTCTTTAAAGGAGAGTTTTTCCTATGAGTGGACAGCAGGGGATTGGAAAGCAGAAATAAACTTTGATGATGGGGAATCGATTTTAGCAGAAGCAGCGAGTGTAGATGAAGAATGGCCACTAACACATGGTCAATTTTTCGATATTCTTCCTCTCTATGACCCAGATTCATTTTTCCATAGCCTTAAAGATAACATAACGACCATAGATTCATCTGTTTTTAAAGAAGTGATTTGCCAGACATTAGTGGAAGAAATGTATGAGTACATGGGAAAAATCCGAAATATACAAGTTCAGGGCCCTGACTCATTTTTACCAATTTTAGCGATGAATCTAGCAATGGGTGGTGCCATGATTATTGGCTTACACCATCAACGATGCTATACTACCTCTGCCCAGGTTCTTCCGGAAGCCCTAACATTTACAGATAAGCCAAAAGAATTTGCTAGTTTATGCGAAATGGTGATGACCGGCAATCTTTCGAATCCACAGCATATTATTCTAGTCTGCGAAAGATTTTGGGAGTCACTGGTATCATGGTCTACACAGCACGGATATAAGATGAACGTTTCACAGGGAATACCCTGGTAATTTTAATTCTTTACTCTTTGGAAATAATATGTTATAATTAACACCGTGCTATTTTAGGTGGCATATTTCCGTAATCTGGCATTCTGCTTTTTGTTTTTGAGGATACTTATTCACACTGGCGCATGCTTTGGGGCTGCAAGGACGCAAAAGAAGGTTGGGTTTGCGTTGCTTAAGTTAGAAGGCACACAGTGGAATTTTACCGCGGTGATGAAACAATTGTGTTTCAAGATAATATTCCCCAGATGATTGGGTTGAGACTTTTTACAATTTACGAAAATGTTACCTATTAAATACTAAAGGGGTGGCTTCGCAATCGCGTGGCTACCCCTTGTCCAATTTAGAAGCCTTTCGCTCAGATGAACGAAAGGTTTTTTGGTGTTTGTTGGTATATATTACCGTTTACTCCAATTCTACTTTACGTCATAATGTAGTTAGAATTTTAATAAAATTTTGATATGATAAGGGTGAGGATGACAATGAGAGATGTGAATACAATATCAATGACTATTATTGAGCAATTAACAAAGAAGGCACAGGATTTAGAGGAAAGCATTGACATACTTATAGCACTATATTGTCAAGAAAGGATGATTTATCGAATATCGATTTCTTCCTATCAAGATCAGTTTTGGCTTGCAGGAGATTCTTTATTGTTCGCTGTAACAGAAGGTTTTATAAAACCACCAAAAAATACTAAATTTGCAGCTAAACCAGTTGCTTATCAAATAGATATTATAAAGCAAGTATTCAAGGAGATTTGTTCAATGGAGGGGCAAGAAGATGGAATTGAATTTTTATGGGATGAAGTGATGATCTCTTCAGAAAATGAAGGTCTGTTTATTAAAATACCAGCGATCCTGGCTCATCTGAAAACATACATAACATTACAGATTAACTCTAGGGAAAATACTCCTGTGGCATTAAAAACAATGGCTTATCCAACATTGCTCCAAATGGCTTCCCCTGTACTGATAATAGAAGCTCCTGAGCATGTGATTGCATCTAAATTTATAGAAATATATAAAACCCCTACTTTAGATACGACAATTAATGCCATTCAGACAATTTTTGCATTGATTAATACACAGACAATAGAGGGGCGTGTCCTACAGGAATGTATTGATACTTTATTTGATCAACAGCGACTCACTATAGAAAAGGACCATGCATTTTTTATGAGACAATTCCTGCAACAAGCCACATCTGAAATAGTTACAAGGCAAGTACAGAAATTCCTAAGTCCCGTCTATGATGTGATTTTACAGGAAGAAGAATTTTTCAAGCATTGGGATTGTAAACAACTAAAATGGCATTAAAAAAGGAAAAGTCCGTGATTTTGCGGACTTTTTTGTATAAGAGATAATGAATTATTTTGTGTAACGTTAAATAAAACATAAAAGTTTAATAGCCCCACCTTTAACCGTTTCCAATATCTATGATGCTACCAAAAGCCCCAGTACTTATAACCAAGCAATATGAGCAACGAAATTTTTTATTGGAATAATGAAGAAGTCCGATTTCTTGATTTTAATGTTGAGAAATTGGGCTTTTTTATTTAAAAAGTAAATCCTAAAGTGACAACATTAATGCGAGCATTAAGAAAATGTTCATCTTCAGAGTTTTTGCTACTATGTTTTGATAGAATAGATTTACCAAACTTTTGAATTTTTGGAGCGAATACAATTGAAAATTAACAAAGGAAATGTCTACAAGTTTTTAGATTGGACATATGAAAAGCTCTTAATAGAAATATAAGGTGAGATGCTACTATAGACAAAGCAACAACTGATGGTTTATGTCGTTATTTTTTCGATTTGCTCGTCCAAAACTATATGAATCTGACGTCAGAAGAGCCCGCATATTAAAGAAAAAAATAAGGAGCCTATATAATGAATGAGAAAATACTAATTATTGAAGATGAAAAAGAAATTACTGATTTAATAGAAATGTTCTTACAAAATGAAAATTTTCAAGTATTTAAGTGCTATTCTTCACGGGACGCTCTTATGCTTATTAAAAACGAAAGCTTTGATTTGGCAATTTTAGATGTGATGTTACCAGATGGAAATGGATTTGAATTGTGTAAATTAATTCGTGAAAAACATACTTATCCTATCATTATGCTTACTTCTAAAACAGAGGGAATAGATCGTGTTACAGGATTATCATTGGGAGCAGATGATTACGTTACAAAACCTTTCTTGCCACTTGAATTAGTAGCAAGGGTAAAGGCTCAATTAAGGAGAGTGCATCATTATGACGGGAAAGAAAACAATACATCGGAAACCATTATGGTAATGGGCCTTTTTCTAAATAAAACTTCCCATGTATGTAATTTAAACGACAAAACAATTAAGTTGACACCGACAGAGTTTTCTATATTATGGCTTTTGTGCAAGAACAGAGGAAAAGTTTTTAGCGCAGACGAAATTTTTCGCCAGGTATGGGGTGAGAAATATTTTAAAAACAGTAGAAATACAGTAATGGTTCAAATTAGGCATATAAGAGAGAAGCTAGATGATACTGGAAATAAGCCGAAATTTATAAAAACTATATGGGGAGTAGGATATATCATTGAATAAGAAGTTTTCAAAAAAATATAAACAAACATTATTGCTTCGGCATTTAATATGGGCAATTACTGTATTAGTTATTTTTGCAATTGGCTATTTTATCATAATGATTGCATGTTCAGACAATTTCTATATTCTTCTTGAAAAAATGATAGGCTACAATTTAGCGTATTTAATTCATCGCTATGAACCGGCAGTTATTCTCTTTATTATTGTAACATCACAATTATTAGTATGGATTGGTGTTGAATGGAATTCCTCACGCAAAATTATGAAAATCATGGACAGTCTGGACTCTATATTAGATAATTCTGCAGACGATATTGTATTGCCTGCTGAATTTTCGGATTTGCAAAATTGGCTCAATCTTTTAAAAACTCGAAATAGAGAACAACAGCATTTAATGGAAATTGAGGTGCAGAAAAAATCTGATACTCTTACCTATCTTGCTCATGATATAAGAACCCCGCTTGCTTCTGTTGTCGGATATTTAAGCCTTTTATGTGAAGCACCAGATATGCCACCGGAAAACCGGAAAAAGTTCATAAGAACAGCTTTTGAAAAAGCATTGAAATTTGAAAATTTGATAGATGAATTTTTTGATATCACACGTTACAGCCTATCAGACAAAGCATTAGTAAAAAAAGAGACTGATTTGTGCTTTTTAATTGAACAAATAGCTGATGAGTTCTATCCGTTTCTACAACAAAAAGGACTATGCTTAAATTTAGATCTTGCTACCGATTTATTTATTGCTGTTGAGGCGGAAAAAATTGCAAGAGTCTTTAACAATGTGATAAAAAATGCAATCGCATATAGTTACCCGCAAACTGTTATCGAAGTAACGGCAAAGAAATCAAGCGAATGTATAATCGCGAAAATTAAAAATCATGGTGAAACTATTCCGAATGATAAATTAGAACGTATATTTGATAAATTTTATCGTACAGACGAATTCGAGCAATCTGATATAGGCGGTGCAGGACTTGGATTAGCAATTGCAAAGGAGATTATGAGAATACATAATGGAACAATCACCGCAGAAAGCTTTGAAGAAAATACTGTTTTTACGATTACTTTGCCTATCAATAATAATAGGCCAGAAAGATAAGAAAAAAATAAGATTTTCAAAAGAAATATAAAATCAACGGTTTATTTTTATGGAGTATGATTGTACCAAATAAAAGTAAACCGTTTCTTAATGGTACTTTCATGTGGAGGAATTATGGGTCATAAGATGAGTAAAAAAGAAAGAATATTGAGGTATTGTATTTTTGCGCTTTTTATACTTTATATCATTATTTTGCTTCGCATTACGCTTTTTAAACAAGCAAGCATGTATAACTTATTCGCCGCCATTGGTGCAAGTGAGCGGACAATAAGTATCATTCCTTTCAAGTCAATTTTTGATATGATTAGTACTGACATTTCATTAATACGAATTTTGGAAAATGTCCTTGGAAATATTATTATTTTCATTCCTTTTGGCTTACTACTACCAATTATTTTGAAAAAGGAATATAAGATTATTGTTTTGTGCGGTGTTATTTTTAGTGCCTTTATCGAAATAATACAGTTTATTTTTGGATTAGGAAGCACAGATATCGATGATTTACTATTAAACACAATAGGAGTCATCATCGGATATCAGTTGTTTATAACGATAAAGAACAAAGCAAAATCAAATTTATCATTTCTAGTTTCCGTAACAGTGTTTATATTTATATCAGGAAGTATTACCTTGGGCATTTTGTTTGTAAACAATACGGATTTATTTTTAATATCTCCAAAGGAAACTACTGTTGAAAACAGAGAACTCGTTCAAGATTTTATCGATACTCCAAATTATCTTAGCGGAAAGTTTGTTGAAGTAAAGGATACTGTGCTTACGGTTGAAAAAAGCATTCAAAATGCTACCGAACAGAGGGAATTCTTGGACATTGAAATAACGTCCGAAAGTCGGATATATGTTTGCTATGATAAAATAGATTACTTCTTCAATACAATTTCTGGAGAACATCAACGTTATGAGCAAATATCGTATTCTGATTTTCTTTCAAATGAAAGCGAAGCATTTAGCAAAGACAACAATGTTGTTATTTGGAGCTTAGATGGAAAAAAAGTTGACAGCTTAATTGTGATTGAATGGGTTGAATAACCAAAAGGTTGACAAATGTTGTGAAATTCCAGGATAGTTTATTGGCAAAAAGGATGCTTGGTGCTCAACTAAGATTAAGCCATCAGTAAATAGTTTAGAAATTCTATTTAGGTATTGCTCTGACAAAGGAGCAAGGTATGGACAAATTTAATAAGATATACTGTTGATTTTAAAAGAGTTAGATAATGGTAACAAATTTGTATGATAAATTTATCATTCTGAGATTAAGTGCTGTTCAAAAATTGGTGAAAAGCTATATTGTTGATTTAAAAAAACGGATTTGGACCATATATAGTTTCCAATTCCGTTTCTTTTTTTGATAAAAGGTCCTTGTGATATCGATTCCGATTAAAGATAACAACAGATTTAACACCTGACAATGAATATGATTATTGCGTAACTTTTCTCACAGGATATGCCCGTACCTCCTAGAGATGTACATCCATCATACTTTTTCGTTACCTTTCAGAATGTTGTCTCTTTGATCAATCACTGTTTGAAAAAATTTAAGCGATGCCTGTAACTCAGAATCCGAAAATGAGTCAAATACACTAATAAATCTACGCTCTATCATTTCATGCATAATGGCGTGCACTTCAAAGATCTGTTTGCCCTTAGACGAAAGGTAGAAATATACTTCCTTCTTGTTATCGTTCATTTGGCTTCGTTTAATATAGCCTTCCTTAATCAGGTGGGTGCTGATTTTCGAAATACTAGCCTTGGACAAATTCATTTTCTCCGCAATGGATGTATTGTTTATAGGTTCGTTTTTGCCTATACAATCAATGACGTGAATACTTGTCATATTGTTTGGACATGAGGTAATTCCCTCTAGCTGGGCGAGATAAACTAACTCTTCAATCTCGTCCCTTAAATTGTTTTCCATTAAATGCGCAAAGTGGAGAAAGCGTTCGTATAGCAATCGCTTAAGTCCTTCAGATGGATTCATTATGTCTTGCATCTCCTTTATTAATCTATACTTTCTTCTTCTGTAACCAACTTAAAATCAAAATAGAGTGCAATTTCGTGGAGATCGTTGAGAGATCTATTCTGATTATAATATAGAGAGTTCCGAAGATTCATCTTCATTCAAGCATCCCCATCATCAACCATTGTTCTAGTATTCTTTACTATGAAGTACTTCCGAAACCCGATCTTTGTTTACTTGTAAACTAACATATCACATTCATCATTGACATTCAATTTCTGAATATTACTTTTGAATTCATGATTGAAGATCGGCATTATCCTAGGTTTGTCAGTTATATTATCAACCTTTTTCGTATTTCAATATGATATCGAAATATTTGACAATCCTTACTTATATGCAATATTATTTACTAGTTAACAAAAATAAGATAATGAAAGGAAAAACTTTATGATTTACAGTGAAATATTTAATTTACAGGTTAATGAAATTGTATGGAAGGTGTAACTAAGTCTCTACGCTTTAATTTGGCGTAGGAAAAAGAGTTTTTAACAATTTAGAAAGTCGATTGTACAAATAAGCTAACCTTTTGTTGCGTTAATAACATTGAGATTCAAAATAATCTTAGGGGAGACAAGACATGTCAGTATATTGATATCTTATTTGTTAGCTTAGTGTGTATTTAATTCCCCGCATTTTTTAAAAGTAAGATTTATTGGAGGGATTTTATTGAATATTTCTAAGACGATAAGAGAACGCAGATCTATACGGAAATTCAAAGAAGCTCCGGTAGATAAAGAACTAATCATTTCTTTGCTACATAAAGCTGCTAGCTTGTACATAACCGAGGAAATGCCACAGTGGCGTTGCATTTACTACAGTACGTATGAGTCACGTCAAAGACTAGCCAAGAGCATGACAGTTAAATTGAAGGAAAGTAAACTTGGAAAACTCGTTCTCAACAACAAAATGATTGATTTTTTAATGAAAAAAGTAGCAGATACTCCGGCCCATTTGATTTTTATTGCAGAATCTGCCGAAAATCAGCAGCAGAGCGATGAGAACTACGCTGCGGTCTGTAGCATAATGCAGAATTTTCAATTACTAGGTTGGGAACACGGTTTAGGGATGTTGTGGTACACAGATCCAATGATTTTAAGCAAGTCCTTTTTTAAGGAAATTGGTTTGCAGGAAGGGGAAAGATTTGCTGGTATTTTAAATATAGGATACTTTGAAAAAACACCGAGAACTCGAAAAAGCAGAACACCTGCGGAACATAAATGGACTGCAATTGGTAGGGGAGATAGGCTACATTCAGATAATCTTCAGGTTACTTCACAAAGCATTCTGGAAATTCTGAATGAGGCCATCTGGGCACCGAACGATGGACTACGAGAACCATGGCGCTTTATCTATGTAAAAGGTAGTGAGGAAACAGATATACTTCAAATTTCATATAAAGATACTTCGTTGGTGTTCCTATTAGTTGTGGCAACAGAAGAAACCGATCTTCACAAGCAAGAAGAGGATTACGCAGCTATATGCTGTTTAATACAGAACTTTCAATTACTGGCTAAATCCAAAGCGTGGCACGTGCGCCGCAAGATTCCAGAATGGATTTATGATCAAGAACAGTGTAAGCAATTTGGGATTCAGCCGCAGGAACGTATTGTCTCGGTGCTTGAGTTCTGGGGAGACGCTCCTTACTTGAATCCCATACCAGCTCCATCAACACTAAACATCGCACTTCTTTAATTAAATTGGAATGTTTGCATTTCGGTAAAACTTGCAATTACGACATTATTGATATATTAAGTGTTAAGGAGGAGTTATTACATGCTACCAGAAGACTTAAGTAAACTATCAGAAGATCAATTGAGACATCTCCTTACTTTCCTTAAAGGAGAGCGATACGATTTATCGTACTCTACACCTGGAGGGATTAAAAATCAACTACTATCAATTTCCTACAAGTTGAATAAAGTTCGGGATGAAATTAGAAAAAGAAAAAACTCCGAAATTTAAAAAAGTCTTTAAGAAAAGATGTTTAAGTATGGCGGAGTTCAAGACATTTTGGAGAATAAGGAGAAAAAATACACAATTTCTTCTAAGAAACTCCATTTTGATCAATCTTTCTCAAAATGGAGTTTTTAATAAGATGCCTAAAACACATTAATCAAGCTTTATTTCAAAATACATTGATAAATACGAATAAGGATTGATAACTACTTTAACATCTGATTTCAAATCAAGCCTTTTTGGTTATAGAATAATACTAGAATTAACAATGATACTTCATCATTCATTTCTGCTAAAGAAAAAGAAGGTAGTTTTCATCCCTTTCCTTCCCATACTATTTTTTTAGATTCAGCAATAATATCTTTTATTAATAATTCAACGGTTTGACACTTGGCTAATCGTGGACTTTGACCAGACCAAAGTGACATGTAATCTTGATTGTTTTCTACACTAGAAATCTTTCTAATTTCCTGTGTTAAAGTATTTTGAATAGGGAAGTCTGGTAAAAATTGTTCGTGTTTTTGCATTTCTAAAATAAATTTATTTTCTAATCCTCTTGCCCATTTTCCTGAAAATGAACGAGTTAAAACGGTTTGATCTTCAGAAGCATTTAAGATGGCTTCTTTATGAACCTTATGTGCGCCACTTTCAAAGCAAGTCAAGAAAGCTGTACCCATCTGCACGCCCTGTGCTCCTAAGCAAAGAGAAGCATTTAACCCTCTTCCGTCCATAATTCCTCCAGCAGCAATAACAGGAATGCTTACATTATCAACTACCTGAGGAATCAATGACATTAAACCGATCAAACTTTCTGTAGGTTTATTGATAAAGTTTCCACGATGCCCACCAGCTTCACTACCTTGAACAACAACAATATCCATTCCTGCTTTTTCATTTTCAATTGCTTCTCTAACAGTTGTAGCGGTTCCCATTAGAATAATGTTAGATTGTTTTAATTCAACAATCACTTCTTTAGAAGGAATACCAAAAGTAAATGAGCAAATAGGAATCTTTTCTTCGATTATAACTTTAATTTGTTCAATAAATGTTTCAAAAATATCATTAAAACTAGGAATTTCAAAACTATCTTTTGGTTGTAGATTCAATTGCTGACGGAGAGGGTTTAAGCTACGGTTAGCGGTTTTAACTTCATTCTCTGTCACATTAAATTCATTAGGAACAAATAGATTAATCCCAAAAGGATTTGACGTTAACTCCTTTAATTCCTTTATTTGTGCTCCCATTTGAATTGGTGTCATATAACCAGCACCAACCATTCCTAGACACCCAGCATTTGAAACCTCAGCAACTAAGTTTGAAGTGGTTACTCCGCCAGCCATTGGAGCTTGTATAATCGGATGCTCAACTTTCAAAAGTTCTGTTAAGTTATTATTTAACATGATTTCACACCTCGTTGTTATTTTCATTTAGTATTCCTTTAGATTTCTAAATTTCCTTTCAAATTGAATTCAATTTTGCTTTAAGTCTTTGTTAAAAATATTAACCTTCACAAAAGGGTAGGATATTTAAATCATATTACTTTTTTGTCAGAGGGTATAATCCTTAATAATGATATTTGATATCACAATTATTGATGGCTAAAGTTTCAAGGGATTTTTTCAACTACGATTCAGTAGCGTAGATGTAAATAATAGGTAAGCCCAGGTGCTCATGAACTGTGGGTACCTGTTTTATTGTTGGTATGAATGAACGAAAATTATTTTTGTTTACAAATTAATAAACATATTATATATTGTTTATTAAATAATGTTTATGAAGGGATTTTGCTTGTGAATATAAATGATTTAACAATAGAGGAAATATCTAATGGATTTGTAAACAGAGGGGAAGCATATGAATGTTTATTTTGTAAAAAAACATTTGATGCTGAAGAAGTATTCAAAATAAATGATCGTTTTTTTACAGCTAAAAAAGCTTTACAGCTCCATATTGAGAAAGAACATGGCTCTGTGTTTGAAGCTTTAATTCAATTGGATAAGAAATACACGGGGTTATCAGATATTCAAACGGAATTACTTAAGCTATTTGCAACAGGGGCACCAGATAAAGAAATTATAAAAAACACTTCTGCAAATAGTATTTCAACGATTCGGCAACATCGATTTAAATTAAAAGAAAAAGAAAGGCAAGCAAAAGTTTTTCTAGCGATTATACAGGCTCTAGAAACAACAAAGGTATACGAACCTATTCATAAGGGGGCCACTCAGGTTGATGAGCGTTATGCAATTACAGTAGAAGAGACAGAAAAAGTATTAGCAACGTATTTTAAAAATGGTTTAGATGGTCCTATTGAAAGCTTTCCAAGTAAGGAAAAAAGGAAAATAATTTTACTGAAACATATTGTAATGAAGTTTGAGGTAGGTCATAAATATAGCGAACAAGAAGTAAATGCAATTTTAAAGCCTATTTATAGTGATTATGTTTCCATTAGAAGATATTTAATCGAATATGGTTTTTTAGAGCGAAGCGATGATTGTACAATGTATTGGGTGAAAGAAGGTTAAAGGGTTTCTGAGGCAAGGTTGATAGATCTTGGGGTTTTGTGTGTTCTTTACTATAATAATTTTTTTCAAATAACCATATAGGATGAAAGTAGAGTGATTATAGGCCAGGTTAGTTAGTGAAACAAATAGGTGTTTGAAAATATTCTGATTAATAGGATGATGGAGGTATAACCAAATGATTACAGTACCAAAAGAACATTTTAATATTATAAAGAAGAAAATGAAAGAAGCACCAACATTTGTATTTAGTGTATTAGATTCTACTATTAAAGGTACTGTACATGCAGATTCCACTAATTATAACTCTTTTTTTATTCAAACGGATTCAGGATTGTCTTATGTTGCAGGGCAATTAACTGATGAGCTATTTCTTAAGAATTTAGTTAGAGTTTTTGAGGCATCAGTAAATCAAGGGAAAAGATTTACATTATTTTCTACTACTCCGGCTTGGAGTTGTGCAATTGAAAATCTCCTCGACATGAAAGTAAGAAAAATACAACGTTATGCTTTTTCTTTTGATTTAATGACCTATAAAAATAGAAAAAGAAATGACATTAGCGAGTATGATATAACAATAATTAATCAAAATCTGATTGAACATTGTTTAGAATTTGATAAAAAATACTATGACGAATATTGGGATTCTATCGATAACTTCCTTGAAAATGGAATTGGTTTTTGCGTGAAGGATAAAGAGAGGGTTATTAGCGAAGGCGTTTCAATTTTTAAATCTAAAAATTATGCCGAAATAGATATAATAACCGACTCGAATTATAGAGGGAAAGGGTTAGCAAGTATTGTTGCTGAGCAATTTATAGATTATTGCCTTTCTGAAAATATTCAACCATGCTGGGATTGTGATGTTGATAATCATGCTTCAATTAATTTAGCTAGTAAATTAGGTTTTATAAATCCCGAAAAATATGATGTCTATACTATTAAAATATAGTTCATTTTAGTGGATATTTAATAAATAAGTAACTGAAATCCTTCTTCAACTTCCAAAAGAACTTAATCAACTTTCATTTTCTGTAGTGAAGTGCCGATTTTTAATGTATAAATGGTGCAGAGAAAGTAATGGGCAGGAATGGTGAATAGGTGATTTAATTATACTAATAACATAGGAGAGATAAGTATGTTTACCTTGATTAAAAACGATATAAGATTTATGGATGTAGAAAAGGAAATTATGAACTCGAATATCGAATATAATTTAATTGCATATGATAAACAGGTTTTTGAGAATGAGGATATTTTAGAGACATTTAAAGAAGCTGATAAATTACAGATTAAGAGATACTTAGTAAAAAAAGATAAGAATATATAGCCATTTTGGATTACGGTATGTCAAGTCCTCGTCATCAAAAACCGTGGTTAAGTTTACTGGCCCTACATAAAAAATATCAAGGTTTAGGATATGCTAAAAACATATATATGACTTATGAAGAATTAATGAAAGACCGACAAGTAGACTGTATTCAAATAGCGGTTCATTCCACGAATGAGAAAGCCTTAAACTTCTGGACTTCACTTGGTTTTATTAAATTTAATGTGAGAACTTATGAAAGTAAAGTAATCTTTAGTTTTGAGAAGAAATTAAGTTACAACCGGCACAATTTGAAAGAAATGGTAAATGATTAAAAATTGAGAAGGGGGGAATCAGTTTTTTCCTAATACTTATAGACCTTTTTATACTACGATAAAAAGGAAATTCTATATTTTGCTACTTTTAATAATATTCCTATTGTCAGTTTCCTTTTGTGGTTATGTGGTGCATTAGCACTGTTTATTTTTGATGGCTTTTTCAATATTTTTTGGTATGCAAGGTAACATATTTATTTTAGCAACTGTAATAAAAAAATATAGCAACAGAAAAATTCATGATTATATTCAACTTAGAGTGTGCTTTAGCAGAATAAACTATATTAGACTACTCAGTAAATGAGTGGTTTTATGTGTTTATTAATAAATTGTGGAGGGTAAGTTTTATAAATGGTTAGAGGAAAGGGATTAACCATCGTTAGATAATTAGCTGGAATGGTGGATGAGTCAAATTATGGTTATGGAAAAACACACTACTTTTGTTGGGTTTTTGACATCATTAATTTCAATTGCTAAAATAATACCTTATTAAGTTGAGTAGGGAGAGAATAATGAAAAAATTATTGATTGTGTTACTAGCAGCATTTGTACTTGCAGTAGTAAATCCAACAAAATCAGAAGCAAAAGTGATGTATGATGGAGCGGAAGTTGTAAAAGGGCAAACAGGAAAAATGACCTTTAAAAAAGACATCAAAGTATACAGGAAAAATATAGATGGTACGTTTGAATCTTTAGTGGTTAAGCGAAATAACTTTTTTAAAACGTATGATATTGAAAAATATGATGGCAAAACATTCTATCAGATGGGGCAATATCGGGTACAAGCAACGGATTTGGTAGTTTTTAAAGAAGTACCAATAAAAATTCGTTCATCATTCTATAACGAACCAACTTATATTATTATAAATCGTGATGGTATTTATAGTGTTGGATCATACGGATTTAACTTCAGAAGTAGATGGGGCATTTCTTTCTTGGATACAAATAGTGGACAACTGCTGGAGTATTGCCAGAGCGATGATGGTAGTTGGATGGTGTGTTATCAGTATCCTGGTACAGATCTTAAAATCGCAGAGACTATACATAGTAAATCCGGAGAGCGTTTTGAGTTAACAAAAGATACAGGTGGGAAAAGAACGCCATTAGATGGAGCTAAATCAGAAATAATGTATGAAAAGGGAAGTGTTTTTTCATCGCTAGGTACTGAAATTAATGGTTATCTAGAAGTATTAAGTGAATCCGACTCAAAAAGTTCATGGCTTCCAGTGAATTTATTAAAGCCAAGTGGAGATAAGTGATAGATTATGAATTTTATATAGCTCTCTTATTTATTTGATAGGGGAAATTTTTAAGGTAGATTGACATGTGGATAGGATGTTTGTCGATGGCTTGGGTTGAATAAACAATAGAAGACTATGTTGTGGAAGGGTAAATGGAAATAATTGTTCAAATAAAAGTGGTATGAGGTATTATTGAATTACAAAGCAGATTAATAGAAGTGAAGTATGACCTGATAGGTGGCTTAAGTATGATGCGTATAGTTATAGTTGGTTTAGCAGTAATTTGGTTGATTTTATTAGCTATGTGGTTTTAACAACAGGATCACCAACTTAAGTTATATTGTGCAGGTTAGTTCAATAAGGACATTGAATAAATCAATAAAAACAATATTAAAAGAGGGATAATATGGAGCACTTTAAAATTGTAAAAGAAGTAATTGATAATTGGGATCCGAAGCAATTTTTACATCATACACCTGACGATGAATATAACCCAGAAATAAGACTTATTGTAGAACTATTACCAACAGCAACTTCTGTTGAAAAATTAGCTGTTGTGATACATGAGGTCTTTGTGAAAATGTTTTCGGCTGATGAAGTATATTCGATTAATAATTGTTATCCAAGTGCGGTGAAAATTTGGAACAAAATCAATAAAAGTTAATTTACAAAAAATGATTTTGCGCCAACTATGCAAGGAGGAGTGATGAATGCGGTTTTGGTTCCACTTCGTGTCCAAACATCTAAAATGAAGATAAAGCCTCCGACAATTGTTACGGATTTTTGAAATTGAGCAGGCACAATTCAAAAATCCGTTTTTCACAAGGTTTAACAACTTGTTTTTAGGAAACGGCAATGTGTGGATAATAACAAAAAAAGATTGAAGCAATTTGCCCCAATCTCACTCATACATTCCTATGCACAACTTCGCCGTATTTTATTAGCCCCATTGCAGCCCCATAAGCCCCAATTTGAAGTCATATTGCGTTAAAAGAAATTCGGAAATAATAGCAAAAACCTTGATAATACGGTGTGCATAAGAACGGTTATCATTATGCATTTTAACTAAATTAGTTCGTGAAGCATAAAGATGATAAGTAACCTAACATTAATAAAAGACCAATACCCATTGCGATTTCCATGCTTGTACCTCCTTTTAAAAAACGACACTTTTATCTGAAATACTTCATCTTCCAGTAAGTGCAACATTGCTTTAACTTACATTCATAGGCGATTGAACATTCTACCAGTGCATGAAGTTTCACTTTATACATAAATATTGTACAATGAATTTTAGAAATATGAAACCTTTTATTAGCTTGTACGTATATATTAGTAGCAGAATTACCAATTTGTACATAAAGAGAGAAGGTGTTAATGAATGAAGAAGTGGGTTAAAAAGAGTATTGTCATCATGGTTGCGTTTTTAACATTTGGATTAATTACGCCAACACATGAGATATGGGAAGCATTTGATTATAACCCTTCAAATCGAGCTTCAATAGGACCAGATCAAGGGACAGGCACTGCCCTTGCAGCAGCACCAGATGACACCCAGATAGTGCAAACAGAGATACAGCAAGATCCAGTTGACTATAATGCGTTGCTTTTAGATGCTGCAAAAGAACAATCCTACATAAAGTTTGGCACAAAAATTGGACCAAAAATCAGCAATGAATTTGATGCTGTTATTTTTCCGAAAATGGAGGAAGCCATTGCGATGACAGTGGCTAGCTTAGATGATTCATCTTTAGCATCCTTAACAATCTCAGAAAGACCAAGTGGAAATTATGGAGAAAAAATCTTTAATATCATTAATAATGAAACGGGTAATGATTTAATTCGCTTCCATGTACGAACTGAAAAAAGACCACAGGAAGGCTATTATTATAACTTCCATTACCACAGTGCCGAGGATAACTTTATGGCACACTACAATTTAGGGGATATCTATTGGGAAAAAAATACTCCTCCAAAATGGTTGTCATAAAAATTATGAAACACTCGTAAAAAATACGAGTGTTTTTTTCTTTATAAACATTGATATATCAAGCTTTGTGGAAGTTTACTAAGTTATTGAATTATGACCCAGTTCTAACGAAATAGGGGAGAGAAAAACGCGTACCCCAAAATGTACCCCAATTTCATCATTTTTTGATTTCTTTGGTTTTTTCAAATTAAAACGGAGATTAGGAGGTTCGAACAAATCCAGAAAACTTAATAACTTTATGCGTTAAATGTCATAGGGCTATTGAGACTAACAGCGAGGAACACGCATTAAGAGTTTGCTATAAAAAAGCTAAGCAAGTGATAAACGGTTATAAAGATCCTGGATTGACAAATGTAGAAAAAATAAACTCTCTAAGATTCGTATTAGAAAGTACTTTCGATACGCTAAGTGGTGAAGAAGAATTTAATAAAGATGAATTATTACTGAAAATTAATGAAGTGTTAATACAAACGGAGTGAAAGATTACCAGAGGGCACTACAGTGACGATTTAGTAATAATCAACTTCTAAATAAATAATCGAGGTGATACACATGGCGACATTAGCCGTAGATGGCGTTTTAATACCAACAACCAAGCCAGACATCGACAATTTAGTAAAGGGCATTAAAGACAGTCTAAGCAAGTTTTTATGGTATGACGATAGCCAAGTAACAGAGTTGGTTGCTCGAAAGTTGTATTCAGATAATCCGAGGGCAGAGGTGACGATTGAATGGTAAATTGGGAGGATTAAAATCAAAAACCGGCAGATTAAATCTGCCGGAAAAAATTAATTTAAGTTATTTCCAAAACCATAATTTGCTTTAGGGCCAGAAGCTCCTTGGAGGTACTCTGTTTCCGCATTTTGAATTTGTTGTCTTACTTGGTTCGCATCAGTCTCAGTTCCGAATTCTACGTTGTTCGTTGAATTCATTAAATTTTGATTTGAAAAACGACCAGAAGCTTGAATTTTGTTAGCTTCAGCTTGCTGGATTTTTTGCCTAATTTGGTCAGCAGTTCGGTTCTTGTTTCGATTTTTTGACATGGATTTCACCTCCTCAAATTAGTCTGTTCAGAAGAGGTTTTATTATCACTAGGAATTATTATGTAATACTCATGAAGTTACTGATCTTTACCAACAAGACTAAGAAGTGATCAAAAAAGAATCTAAACCTTACAAGGAGCCATGGGAAGTGCCGTATTAAAGGATTAGCTAAAGTATTTATCCTCAAGCAATTTAAGGTACGGTTTATTCTATGTATTAAATAGCAATGGGATTATGTTTTTATACAAATAATAGAAAGATATTGTGAAGGTGGTTGTTATAAGTGAATGCTATTAAATTTCGAGCAAAAATTACGAATCCTTACCATTTAAGTTATGGGGAAATTGTAGAAGTTGAATGGCTTGATTTAAAAAACAAACGTATTACTTTCAATGGAGTTGCAACAGCATTAGGTTTTGGAATTGTTGAGCAAGCCAATGATGGAGAATTTAAATTACTACAATACAGTGGACACAACGATTTAGATGATAACGAAATATATGCAGGGCATATTGTCCGTATTTATGATGATGAAGAAAATGATGACGGATGGAACGAAGAAGTTATCTTTCATCAGGGAGCATTTTGTGTAGGGGATGAAAATTTTATTGGTAACGTGCACTTTAGATCACGAATCATAGGTGATGTTTTTAAAGATAAAAAGCTATTATCCAATTGAAAGAAAATGTGCAGTAAATGAAAGTTTCAGCAGTTTGTAACTTTTTACTAGATTCTAAGTCTAATCTATAAAGCAAATAGGGAGAGGCCTGGGATTTAATGAAAAAAATGTTTATAATATTCGTTTTGTTGTTTCTTGTCGGTTGTAATAATGAAGAGATGAAAACTTTTGAGTTTGCAGGTGAAATTCAAAAAATAATTGTGATTGGACAAGGAATAAATGCTAAGTTAGATAAACAAGAAGTTGAAAATGCCACTCAAATAAAACTTTTTGAAGATGCAATGCAAGATGCCACTATATTATCACAACCTCATACAGATGAAGGTCCTTTATATAAGCTTGAAGTGATGTACAGTGATAACTCGAAAGAAATCATTGATATATGGTATTACGCAAGTGCAAATACAGGAAGATTTTATATGAATGATATGTATTCTTTGAATGAAGAAGCCATTCCAGCATTAATTGAATTTTTTGAGTCTTATAAAGAAGTAAAATGATTTACTGCACAATATGTAAAAATAAACCGTTAAAGGGTCACTTTGGATAGGGTGACCCTTAGTAACTAAATTCGAAGGTTCTTAGTTTATAGCCTCAGAAATAGGTTTTATGTATTTTGTGGTCTCTCGAAAATTAGTTCATAGTAAGTACCCATCCCAGGTGCAGTAGTAAAGTCAGGAGTTAAGATTTGAATAAATCTCCAACCTTCTTTTGCGTGATTTTTAATTACTTCTCAGTAATCTTCGGTAGGTCTACCTGATATTTTTTTAAACTCAATTTTAACAAACTTATATTCGTAAACAGCTCCTTTTTTAACCAGATTATAACATAAAAAAGCCGCAGCGTTTGCAGACGCTACAGCTCGAGTTGGTTTATGCCCTTTGACGGTGCTTGCAACATCATTATACCACACCGTAGGAGGGCGAACCTAATGGGCAAACAAGGGCAGATAGAATTAAATCGTTATCAGTTGGACGAAGCAATAAAGAAGTACCACGACAATATGTGTAAGTACATGAAAATGAAGGATGAGTTGGACTCTTTAACGGCTGCTGCATCTACAGCAAAGTATGGTATTGAGGCAACGATGCCTAAAGCTGTTGGAAGTACAAGTGATCCAGTACATGCACATGTTCAAATTAGAGCTTCACGCGAGGTACGTATTAACAAAACTAAAAGCGAATTGTTGATGGTACAAGATCTAATCGATAAGGTAACTGACGACATAGAGCAAGAAGTACTTTATTGGTTACTAGAGGGCATGCCTTTCCGTTGGATTGGTGCAAAGCTTAATATGAGTCATACAAGCGTACAACGAGTGCGTGAACGGGTAATTGATATGATGATGAAGTAAACAAAAATAACCCTGTCCTCAATGTAAGACAGGGTTATTAACAAAATATTTTACACTCTCCGAACAACGGCCAAATAAATAGATGATGATATACTTTGAATGAAAAACACAAGCATTACATAATAAATAAAATATTCTTTATCTATTAATTTAAACATTGCTACTAGTGCTACTCCAATTAATATACCAACAGTTAGAACAGAATAAGAAAATGACTTGATTTTAAAGATGAGCATTTGACCTCTCTCATCTTGCGACTCCATCTTACGTTCAAATGTAGATTTGTAAAATTCTGCAATAATTACTAACACTGCTAAAACACAAATACTAATCGTAGCTACGTTGACCATTATTCATCCTCCACATAATTAAATACATCCGTTATTTCTTTCTCAAATGAATTAGCAATTTTAAAAGCTAGAATCAAAGACGGATTATATTTATTTTTCTCTAAAGCTGCTATAGTTTGTCGACTGACACCAACCACATCAGCTAATTGTTGTTGTGTCCATCCTTTTTCCGCCCTACAAATTACTAATTTGTTATTTAACAATAGCACCACCTCTTATACTGATTGTAATTTATTTTTTACAAATTGTAAACTATTTCTTACATATAATCTAGTTACATATGTTCCAAATGTTCCAAACGTATCATTTTAATCAATATACAGTGTAAAATTAAGGGGAGGTCGGACAGGTAAATCTTTCTTCTCTTGGTATTTTTCAAAACAATAAATTACCAGGACAGACCGACCGACGACCGACCAGCGCTGGTAAAACTAACAGCGAAGAAATGACAATGTGGCCGGCCCATATTTTTTTAAGAGATATAGGAAGTCTAATTATAATCTAAACTGGTTCTTTATAATGAAAGTCGACGGTTCATAAATAGTTCAAAATCTTTGATTCCTCTATATTTGAACAAGTATTCTATTTATAGAGGTGATAGAATGGACAAACATAAAAAAGATAATAGCTATTTCAGGTAGCATTCGAGAAGGCTCTTCCAATACTAATATATTAAAGGCTTTAGCAGCTTTTGTTCCTGAAAGTATTGATTACTCTATTTATAACGGAATAAAGGACCTTCCACATTTCAACCCAGATATAGATGGAAAGGAACCACCACCTGTAGTTGAGAATTTTAGAAAAATGTTAGATGAAGCACATGCGCTTATAATCTGTACGCCCGAATATGCAAAAAGTGTTCCAGGGGTTTTGAAAAATGCTTTAGAGTGGCTTGTATCGTCTGGAGAACTTTATAAAAAACCATTAGCTGTTATAACGGCTTCACCGTCGATTACCGGTGGAGACAAAGCTCATGAATCTTTACTGCTTACGCTGGGTATGATTGATACTATTATTGTTGAAAATGGGTCGTTGTTAGTTCCATCTGTCGGAACTAAATTTAACGATAATGCTACAGTGAAAGACGAGAGTACCAAGCAATCACTCATTGATCTTATCAATAGTTTAGTGTACGAGATTAACAAATAACATAATTAAAAAAGTGTACGGAAATGCACTATAAATCTAAAACACTTTTCTGCCTTGCAATAATAAATACGTCCTGCTCAACGTGTGTGAGAAATGAGCTAACTCGACAATTAAATATTTTACCGTAGTAGACGAGCCTTATCCCTAGCACGGTAAGGCTTTTTTTATCAGGATATTATTATAAAATATACAATAAATGGTTTAAAATTGAAATTACTCCTAATATAGATGGTATAAAATACATATTTTATAATAAAAGTAAAAACTTACATTATTTATGGTAAAATATGTTTGTAATACATAGAAGGAGGAATTTTTTATGAAGAAAAGTTTATTTTTAGCCCCAGCTGTAGCATTTGGTATTTTTACTGGTCTCTCTAACGAAGCATCAGCTCAAGAATTGAACACTGAAACAATTTCTGCAGAAGTTCAAGCACAAGCACTGGCTCCTAGTAGTGTTTATGAGAATGCTACAGTAATTGAAAATGGTGTAACAAAAAAATCTAATACTAGTAGATACACACCTGTACGATACTTTAAATTTTATTATGATGGTTCTTCTGGTGTTGCTGGTCTCCTCTTTAGACCAGAAGGTAATCACAAATTAAATGTTTTAAACGGAAACTTTATAAAAGTGAATAAAAACGATATACTTGCAACAAATTTAACTTATGGATGGAACTATGTAGAAGTAATTCAAACTGCTGAAAACAATAATGCATATCAGAATTTTGAATTTACTATTCAATGGGATTAATTTTTTGGCTATCACTTTCAAAGTGGTAGCTTTTTTGTGTGCGCCCGGCATGCGTATGAACTATAGGGTGCAAGTCCCGAACCGCGAAGACAGAAGTAGTGGTTAAGGATGTTCCAGAAACAAGTCCTTATTAAAAGGATTTAAAATTTTTAAATGATAGGGGTTTGTTGGTATATGATAACCCTGAGAATATGTTTTTTAGTGGCGATGCCAAAAGAAATAGTGTAGTCGTAATATTTTCAAAGATATTAGGTATTCCAAATTTTCCAGCAAAAACACCTTATAGTGATATACTAGAATTCGATCTTCTAAGTGGACAAGTTGTAGTACTAAGTGAATTAGGTGTGGGTAATGGTTATTCTGATGGTACGTTTAAACCTTATAATCCACTAACTCGTGGCCACTTTGCTTTATTTGTTGATAGAGCATTTGGAAAATATCTCCCTAGTGGAAATCAAGAATTTTCAGACGTGCCAAAATCAAGCGAAGCGCATAATGCAGTAAAAAAATTAGTAGCAGCTGGTATTACTACTGGCTATAGTGATGGAACATTTAAACCTAACGAAAAATTATCGTTTGTACATTTACATGTATTTATGGCGAGGTTGGTAAGATATTTAGAATCACAAAATATAAAGGTGCCACTAAAAGGTACTTCAACTGAAAATACTAAAACAAACCAACAGAAACCGATTGATGACTCAAAGATTAAATTAGGTATGCCGAAAGCAGAAGTGTATGATTTAGTTGAATCGTATTTGTATGCGGGCAAAAAGGATGGTGATCTTGGCTTATTAACGACATCAGGAAGAAATGGTTTACCAGGTAAGACACACTATTTATTTAAAAATGGGGAACTGCAAAGTATTTCAACATCTCTTGATTGGAAATCGTTGGATGTGGATTTTAGGACAGCTGATGAATTGCATGAATTTTATATAAGAAAATTTGTTCAAGAATTTGGAACTGATTATAAAACTTATGATACATCTCAGACTCTTATAATGACTACTTGGCGACAGCCATCCAACACAATCATTTTATCCACAAGTATTCTCGAAAAAGTTCAAGTGGATTTAATGATAGTAGACAAGATACCACAATAGTCACACCATAAATTAATGTATCCTAAAGCACTCAAGATTGAGTGCTTTTTCTTATGCTCAAAAGCGAAACGAGGAGCAAAAGGAAACGGTAAGAGGAAAAGGTAGAAAGAAGAAACGAGAGACTGGATGAAATACTATATCAAGTTGGAAAATAAAAAACATACAACATGAAAGAGATATAGACATTGATATAGACAACTTTAAAGCACTCTCCTATGAGGGTGTTTTTTCATTGAAAGGGGTGAAGCTTATGTGAAGGTATGAAAATAGTAATAGAAATCCCTCCATTACCCATGTATATTTATGGTTAAGGAGGAATATATAATGAAGAAATTTTTAATACTATTATGCATGACTTTGTTCTTAGTTGCGTGCGGTAACTCAGAAGAAAAAAGTTCTTCTGAACCTGTCAAAAACAAAGAAGAAGATTCTCAAGAAGCAAATAAAGAAATATCTAAAAAAGAAGAAAAGACAAAACCTGAAGATTCAAATGTAACACCCCAAATAAAATTAGGTGAAGTTGTCGTAGTGGATGATTTTGCAGAATTTTTGTTAAAAAGTAATACTTTCACTAGGGAAGTTCATCCATCTAATGATGTAGACTATGGTTTTGAATTAGAGAACTCACAAGAAATACTGATGCATACTATTATATCGTTGAAAAATTTAACAACAACAAGCAAACGGGCTGATTTATTTATTTCAGAATTTAAATATATATATGATAACAAATATGAATATTTACCATAAATTGTAATGGAGGTAAATAACGGTAAAGTTTTTGATATAGCACCAAACCATGAAATTGATCCATTAAAAACTATTACCTTACACTGTGCTGGTTTTCTTCCATCAGAGATAGAGAATGATGGAAAACCTCTAAAAGCCGTTATTACAGTTAATGGTGAGAAGTTCGAACAAATAATTAGATAGATTCACCTTTTAAAGACACTCAGATGAGTGTCTTTAAAAGGTGTGTGCCCGGCATGTGTAACAACTAGGTGGTGAAAGTCCACTACAGACTTGGCAATAGGAACTGTTAGCGAAAGACAAGGGTGTCCATGGTGACGTGGAATCTGAAGGAAGTCGGACGCAAAATCTCGAACTGACGAACAGATCAGGAAGAAAAAATAGGCGAAACGAATGAATATATTGACGATACAAAAGAAGAATTAAAGGAAGAAATCGAAGAAACCAAGGAAAAGTTGCAGGGTGAATTTAGAAGTGAAATAAAGAAAACAGATGATCGTATAACGCTAGAAGTAGAACATATCAATACTTCCATTGCTGCTATTGATATTAAAGCCGATAATATTAATTTATCTGTTAATAATCGTATCACAAACGAAATGGCGGCTATCAATTTAAAAGCCGATAACATCAATTTAAGCGTCAACAATCGTATTACCAATGAAGTGTCTGCTAGTGGTCCACGAAACAGATAATCCACGTTCAGGAGCCGATGCAGACGCACATGCACGTTTACAATACAACGGAAATAGTCGTTCAGCTTCCTGGCATTACACAGTCGATGATAAAGAGGCGGTGCAATCCTTTGAACACATTTGGAGATGTTGGGCTGCAGGAAGCACAACAGGTAATAATCAGGGGATACAGGTAGAGGTTTGCGTCAATAGTGATGGTAACTATCTAAAAGCAATACAAAATGCTGCAGAGTTAATTGCTAAAATCATGAAGGATGAAAACATTCCAATTAGTAATGTGGTACAGCATAATCATTTCAGCGGTAAAAATTGTCCACGAAATATGCGTGAAGGTAATATTACATGGTCACAATTAATTACGATGGTTAAAAATGCAAATGGTAATGTACAACAACAAAAGCCAATCACAGACAATAACAAATACCGTGTACTTACTGGAACATACGCTACAAAACAAGCAGCTGAAAATGTACTTGATGTATTAAAACATCGTTTTGGATGGTTAGCTTATATTGAGCAAAACACTAAGCAATGGCGTGTTAAAACAGGCACATTTACAGGTATGACAGCAGCACAAGCGTGTGCAGAAAAAATAAAGGCGGCTAAACTTGCACAAATCGCAAATGTTGTAGCCATATAATAATTGTTTAGTTTTTGTTCAGCTTCTTGTGATATCTTATCCAATGTAAAGTTTTAATATCTTTACTTAAACCTAAACTTCAAACAAAAGACCAGGACTCAATTTAAAAATGAGTGCCTGGTCATTTTGTGTTTAGTATTCTCTTACTTCAAAAGAAGCAATTTTATCATGTACTACATACTCAGTTACCTTTTTATATGGTGAAATTGTTTTTGAGAATTTGAATGTAGAAGTACCTTGTGCACTATCAAACCAATTTAAGTAATTGTTTAAAACAGCATTAGTCACATCATATTCTTTTGTTATACCGTTCACCAAAGTGATACTTAGAATAGCACTTGATGATTCACTAATCGGTTTCTTAACAATCACTGTACTTGTTGCTGAAATATCTGTGTTTTCTATTGTTGCTGTGATAATAACTTGACCTTCACAAATAGCAGTTACATTCCCGTTCTGATCTACAGTAGCAATTGATTCATCACTAGATGTCCATATTACTTTTGCTGTATCTGGAGTAACTGTAGCAGTTAATTTATCTTGGCTGCCTTCTAACAGTTCGAGTGCATTCCTATCTAAAGTAATGGACTCTAATTCTGTACTACCTTGTTTTTTTACAGTAACTACACAATCGGCACTTAGATTTGTATTTTCAACTTTTGCAGTGACTGTAATTACCCCTTCTCTAATAGCAGTAACATTTCCATCTTGATCAACTGTTGCAATACTTTCATCACTACTTGTCCAAATTACTTTAGCATTATTCTGAGTAACAGTTGCTGTTAATTTTTCTTGGTTACCTTCAAATAGTTCTAGATTATTTTTGTCTAAAGTAATTGAATTATTAACAGCCTCCTCATCAACAAGACTACCATCAATGTCAATATCAATAGCATCTATTCTAAGAGTGAATGTGTCTACATTAGAAGGGGTATTTGTTATTAAAACTTCAACTTTATGAATACCAAATGGTAAACCTTCTTTTTTAAAGGCTAAAGTTTGAGCTTGGTGAGATCCGTAAGTCTGAAGATAACCCTGATCAATTCCGTCTATTTTAACTAAAGCAGTCTTTGTGTACGTTGTAGCTCTGTACGTAATGATATTAATTTTACTTCCTATAAACCAAAACTCCATTTTCGCAGCTACATTTTTCTTAGCGCCAGTGCTTCCATTTTTGTAATCAATTGTATTTCCATATCTTAACCACTTATCTTTTTCATAAATTAACTTTTCGTGGTTATCGTCATATCTCTTCCAGCCTTTTTCGGGTTTTTTTAAACTTTTTCCTACTACCGCACTATTTTCAGGCGTATTATTTAGATTAGTTACCCCTTCTTCATAATCCACAGCTTCTGCAGCTGAAGCACTTTCAACACTAAAGCTACCTAGTACTAACAGCATTAACACTAGATAAATAAAACCTTTTTTGAATAAATTAATCACTTATGTATCCTCCTTAAAATTGTCTAAGGTTATTTCTTTTAATAACCTACAATAACAACTTTAACCATACTTATAATTATTTACCATAATAAAAACCAGATAACTTTATTAGTTATCTGTTTCACGTTCCGTATTGGGCTGTTTAGCTTGTTCAATTACTAACTCAAAGGCTGTATTAATCTCCTTTATCATATAACGAGCTTCCAGTAATTCTTGGGTTGTTTGTTCATTTAATTATCGCCATTTAAATTTTATCTAACTCCGACATTTATAATATTGAAATTTGCTAGAAATATCAAAAAGGCATATTTGTAGAGGCATAGGTAAAGCTATATAGCGTTTGAGTAGTACGTCGACTTAATCATCATCTGTGAAGGGTAAAGTTCACAGAGAGTGTCCAGTACCTTTAGCTAATTAGTAATCAAATGATTTAAAATCATCTAAATATTTTCTCCAACCAAAATCAGTAATTTTGAAATCATTATACTTTAATAGAGCATATTCTCGACGATATTTATTTCTTTCTAATTCATTATAAGCAGGATCCATGTTAACACCAATATTTTTAGAATAATCTTCGGGCTTGTCAAACCAAACGTGTTTAGTACTAATTGGTTCATAATTCGTCCAACTCATTTTTGTTTCTATTCTCAGATCCATTTTTAGATTTGGATAACGATACCAGCTATTATAGTCTTGCCCCAATATCTTTTTATTTGGTAGTTTTCCTATTACATCTTTAGCCATAGTTTCAATATAATCATTAAGTTGCTTTTTAGCTTTAGTAACATCCTCTTTGGCGGTATCTTGATGCTTAATAGAATTTAAATGTTCAGTCATGGCAGCTTCGAAAGACATGTTATAAGGTGTAAGAGACATATTGAAATCAATAAAAAAATCATATGGTCTATTTAAATCATCGTTTTCAGTCACATTATAATTAAAATTTACTGTAACAATGTCAGTTTTTAATTCTGAATAATTTTTTTCTAAATAGTTTTTTAACTGACTAGCTGAACTAATTTCAGTTTTAACTTCTTTAGCTCTGCCATTTGTATGTGGCTTCTTTAAACCAACCATGTATGTGTTCGAATTCACTTTGTTTTCGACTTCTTTAGCGTGTACAGTTTCAGTATGTACATGTGTTAACAACATTGATAAAAGAATACTACTAGTAACCAATGATAATGATAGTTTTTTCATTAATAATCCTCCTTTTGTTCTAAATTCTACCACTTTATGAATTATATAAAAAGCGGATAATTATTTTCTATTTGACTACTACAGAGAAAAGACATTCCATGATGGGTGGTTAATCTTTTGTATTTTCAAGTTAGTAAATAATAGTAATGGGAACAGGTTAGTGTAATTAAAAATTTTTAATTAATTGGATAATATTAGTTAAAAATGTATATTATCCAATGCTATGTGATTATATTTCTTTTTAAACCATTTGTTGGATATTTACTGAATACTTAAATTGATATAATAATTCAGGTGCAACTTTTCCCTTCTGCACAAAGGGTTAAGATGCACCATTCCTCAACTATACACAAATGCCCAGGCTCTCAATTAATATAGAGCCTGGGCTATTTATTTGTTATTGAATAGTTTTTTTAGTGTACTTCTTGAGTTTTCTCCATTATTTTCTCTATAAAAATACCTTTTTTATTTTGAGAAAATTGATACATTTATACCAATTAAATGCTAATTATGTATAATGATTTTGAAGGAGGTAAAATATTACTAACATATTTGACCCTTATTCTAGTAATTGCATTTGCTTTAACAAAAAACTAAGGGAAACAATGAGTTACAAAATTAAGAGGTGTACCAATGATCCCTAATGACAAGAAATGGATCGTGACGGGGATGGTTGGGCTTGTGAGAAATATACACTAAAAAACATTCAAGGAGATTAAAACATGAAAATTAAAACACTCGTAATATTAATGATGACACTGTTATTAGCATTTTCATTCAACTTTGATATAGCTAATGCAAATAGTTTTAAAGAAGTTAAAATGGTAAATTCTTCTTCAACTGTATATGAAAAATCAGATACTAATTCTAAGGTGTTAGGAACTGTAGAAAAAGGAACTTTTGTTACATTAATCAGCAAAGAACAAAATGCCTTTTCACGTATTACTTATCTAAATACCGAATCGAAAATCATAGATGGGTTTATTTCTGATTCTGTTCTTGAAGATGCACAGTACACTATTAAAATAGCAAGTTCTAAAAGTGGACTAGTTGTTAAAGAAATCCCTTCATTAAAAGCAAAAACAGTTGCAACATTACAAAATAAAATGGTTGTAAAAGACTTTGGATCTGTTGGCGATGGCTGGTCATTTGTACAGTACGGTAATGTAATTGGCTATGCAGCGACTAACTTTATGAGTACTTCAAAACCAACAACTAAATACGTAGTATCAAACCTTGTTGTGAGAAATATAGCAAGTCCATCAGGAGCTAATGTAGGAGAACTTAGTAAAAATGAAGCCGTATCTGTACATTCTACAATTGCTGGCTGGTCATATATTTCAACTTTATCTTATGAAGGCTATGTAGTAGATTCTTATTTAAGTACTAAAAGTCCGAATGCAACGACAAATAGTAAACCAAGTAGTTCATCAAACTCTAATTCTTCAAGCAGTAGTAGTAACAGTGGTAAATCGTATTATAAAAACTGTACAGAATTACGAAAAGATTATCCAAACGGTGTAGGTGTTGGTCATCCAGCTTATGATTCGAAGCATGATCGTGATAAAGATGGATGGGCTTGTGAAAGATAGTTAAATGTTGTTGTATAGTTCGGTACCCCACAAGTACCCCAAAATGGCATACGTGAATATACAATAATACTAAAATTAGAAAATATGATATAATATGAATGCTTGATATTCTTGTAGTCTACTTATAGAAAAGCAACCATTACGAAAGAGCTTGAACTCTGGGAAAAAAATACTCCTCCAAAATGGTTGTCATAACAATATGAAAAGCCATTCACGCTAGGGCGTGAATGGCTTTTTCTCAGACAATACTGTGTGAATTTTAAAATAATGGTTTTAATATACAAAAATAGTAGGGGAGCTTTACTATTTTTGTTTTACATATATAGTATTAATTAGTTTGATTTTAGGAGGGAATGCATCCTCGGATGTGAAAAGCATGAAACAATTTTTTAGAAAATTAAATAAAATCGATACATTTTCACCGTATTTCTTTTTACCCTTTATTTTAGTACTCTATTTTTTCACAAGTATGTTTGATTGGCATAAGTTTGAACAATTTAATATAACTGTATCGATTTGGCCACCCGTTATTTTAGCAGTGATTTGCTATTACATAGGTGTTTACGTTATTGACAAACTCCAATGGACGATTCCTTCATTTGGTCTGTCATTTTTAAGCAAATATGTGATTCATTTTATTGTGTTTCTTACTATTCTTGGTTTATGTGCTTATATATTAATGACTTTTGAAGGTGGATTTGGGATTTCAGATGAGTCTAATCGACGGAATTTAAATCCAAAGCTGAACTTCTTTAGTCAATTACTATGGTTTGGCGTTTTATTGCTATTGTCGTACAAAATGATATTAGAAAAGCATATGAACTGGAAAAAGGCATGTAAATATGGTGCTATTTTTGCGGCTGTTATGTTCTTGTTTTTATTAATGGCTTACCGAACACCATTGATTATTATGTTGTTTACGGGCATTATTATTTTCCACTACGTAGTGAAACGCGTGAAGCTAACATGGTTTTTAACAACGTTGTTCGTTGTTGGTTTTGCATTCTCCATGTTTAGTTTTTTACGGGTAATAATGGAGGACCAATCATTAGCATTCAATAATCGAGATCAGCCAGATATAGCGTTGTTGGAGGAAGAAGCAAGGGAAAAGTTATTAACGGCTGAACAAAAGGTGAACTTAACCCCAAAATGGATACGTGCCATTAATGCAGAAAGTGTAACAAGTCATATTGTGCTAAGTACAATTATTGAATATACACAACAGGAAGGCTATTTACACGGTCAAATCCATAAAGGAATTTTTAGTACAGTATTACCCGGCGAGCAAATTTCACCTCGTATGAAGGTATCAGAGGTTGTCAATTCGATTAGTGTAGAGAAGGGAAAAGTTATCACTCGTGAAAACCGCACGACTACGCCGACCTTTATTGGTCAATTGTTTTTAGATGGTGGTTATTTATTAGTAGCGATTGGTTTCTTCCTTTACGGTGCCTTAATCTCACTTATTTATAATAAGGTAAAGCAAGAGGGGATTCGTAGTTTCCACTCAGTTGCTTATGCGTTTATCATTACGCTCTTCACAGTTTCGATGCATACAGGATTACTTGATTTAATCTTAGTTTTGATGCTAGGCTTTGTTATCATCGCATCGTCCGTTATCAAAATGGATAAACAGACTGTCCGTTATTAAAAGCAAAAAGACTATCCCAACTGGCGATAGTCTTTTTACGTTTCAATATTTATTGAGTAATGCGCTCAAAAAATGTCTGTGTCTTTTCTATATCTGTTACATGCTGATTACATGCTTGGCTATCCGCGCAAATATAATTACTATGATTGGTAAACGTTCCGACGATATTTCCTTTGACAGTGGTTGTCAATAGCCCCACATCAGAATGCCGATTGCAAAGGGCACAGATACCTCGAATGGTTGTGTTGGAGAATGTGCCTTTGATTGCTTTTAGTTGTTCCCCTTGCTCGATTACGATGTATTTTCGATGTGTACCAGGGTCATCCCAAGCTAAATAACTAATGTGCTGAAAATCCATCTCTTCAAGCTTTGGTAGCTTTAATTTCTTCTCTTTTTTAAATAGGTTTTTCAGTGTGCTTGCTGTAACAGCTTTAAAGGGAATAACATATGGCATTAATTGTGCTAAATACTCTTCGCCCTGTGCACGGTCCGTCACAGAAAATACCTTTTCTATTAGTATTGTTTGTGCCTCAGTTAGCGATAATTTTGCCGTAATTTCGCTATCGACAATGCCACGTACGGCAAGGATGACATTTTTATCTTTTGTTGTAGCTAGTGCTTGCAATAATTTATTCATTTGTTGTTCAAGTAAATGGTAGTTAGCAACCGTTAAAAACGGCTGTATAGATTGATTATTCATATGAAATCACTCCTGTGTATTAGGCTTTTGATAAAATGATGGCCTAAAGAGATCATTCAAATCATGTATTTTATTTAGACCTCTTTGACCTGTAATAGGGATGGTCTAGAGCATGCATTACAATAGAATGCTTTCATTTTGATACCTCCTTTAATAGAAACGTTGGTATGTATTAGGTTTTGAGGTAGGTTAAATTAAACGAGCGACAAATAAGCGACCAAGCTACATTAATTTGTTAAATATCTTCAAATCCTTAGCTTTATCTTTATCTTCATCAGTTAAGTGACCATAAGTACCTATAGATATATTAACATGAGCATGACCTAATTGCTCTTGTATTGTTTTAAAATTTACTCCATTAACAATGCATCAGAAGCGAAGGTATTTCTAAGGCTGTGTAAATTTATATATTTCAATTCCTTTTACAGGAAGGAGTAAATGAACGGAATTCCTAATACTGCTTACATGAAAGTGAAAAACGGCAGAGTCTATTTTGTGGATGATTACACATAAGCCAATATATGCGTATCCAAGTTACTCAAATCAAAATGGCCACTTTCACATGAATGTTCATTAGGGGCATTCGTTTGTGAATATGCTTATTTTATTCGTACGGGTATCCCTTGCAATGGCAAATATGGCTATGGAGGCTTAAACAGCGGAGGTAGGGGACTGTGATAAAATCCAGCAAGAAATTCATAGCTATGCAAAAGAAATAGGTTATCTGAAGGGCTAATTAATTGAAAGATATTGTACAGGAAGGGAATTGTTAAAATACGAAAAGCCTTATAACTGAGTATAAGGCTTCTGCGATTTGAAAATTTGTATATAAAATTAAAGAATCGGAGTTAATTCTGAGTTCACAAATCGTTGGGCATTGATGATTACACCTGAAGCTGTTCGACCGTAAACGCTGTATAATCCGCCTGTTTGATTAGGAACAATTTCAACTTCATACTGAGCTGCACTTACACTTGGAGTTACAAAAGTAGAAGCATTAGCATTAGCAGCAAAAGGAGTTGTTGATAATAATTGTCTTGAGCCGTTGAGTCTGAAAACCCTTACTACTCCTGTTAGTAAACCTCCAGTGAGATTGAGAACTTTGATACGAACGCTAGTGGCATTAGCTGGTAGATTTCCTGTATTTTCAATTGGACCAGTAGTTAATGGCATGTAATTTTCACCTCCTCAAAACTAAAGATTAATAATCTGCAGATTACATTCTCATAATATGCATTACTCTTTTACTTTCACTAGTCTTATTAATCAAGTATCTTTGAACATTACTGTAAATATGATGATAATAATTTTACTGAAGGTTGGATTTTTTATTAATTAATGAAATCTTGAGGAACACATTCGCGAACACCAGAATTTCTTAATGAGTTAAATAAAGCTGCACTGATTCTTAATAAAACATTGTTATCAGTGCCATTTTCTAAATCATAGATGACAAAGTATGAATTATCGACTGTGAAAATACATTTTCGTTCTAATTCAAATCCAGGTGGTACAGGAGGAAGGTTAAAACGTGGGACAACTACAGGCGTATCTCCTTCATCTCTGATAAAATTGAAAGTTTGTTGGTCAATCTCATAGATATTCACTGGATCAATCTCCACACCTTGATCTGGAATTGTAATTTCATCTTCAACTAATAGGAAAAAGCGTTCGTTTCGGAAATTGAAAAGACTTCTAGAGCCAATTTCAAATGATGCCATTTTATATTCACCTCCTATTCTATATAATATTTTATTCATATCAAATTCAGTTGTTTGGACAATAAGGAAGGTGTAGTAAAGATATAGTAAATATTATTTTTTCAAACTTATAATTAGCCATGTTGTTTCTAGACCGAAGTCAATCCTATAGGGTCTTTTGAGTAAAGAAACTAAAAAGGGACACTTGGGATAGAAGTGCCCCTTAGTAACAAGATTCGGAGGTGTAAGGCTAAATTAGCTTTACATTACTATTAATATGCTTGATAGCTATATATGTATAGTGAATTGCCTTTGAAATAAATTTAAAAATAAAAAAGCCGTAGCATCGTAACACGCTACAGGAAACTAATGAACAATATGAAGAAAGTAACTATAAAGGGTCACTTGTGATGGAGTGACCCTCAGTAACGAAATTCGGAGGTGTGAGGCTAAATCAACTTACACTATTATTAATATGACATGATAGCAATGTTTGTATAGTTTATAGCCTGAGAAATAGATTTAAAAATAAAAAAGTTGTAGCATTGAAACTCGCTACAGTAATAGAAAGAGGATTCAGAGGTGTAAGGCTAAATTAGCTTACAATTACTATTTATATGAAGTGATAGAAATGTTTGTATAGTTTATAGCCTAAGAAATAAAAAAGGGTCACCAGGCTGGGAAGTGACCCTTAAATAGGCAAAATTAATATCCTGTATTCATGAAAGTAGCACCAACAATAATTAAAAGTATAAATAGTACAACAATTAAGGCGAATTGCGAACCATTACCATAACCGCCACCATAGTAGCAGCCATTATTAATGCCACCAACATTTCCACCATAATAGTATCCCATAAAAACACCTCCTTTCTACAATATATAATATGTTCGTTGTAGAGAAGAAGTAGGGTGTTAAACCATTCAGTTATAGGCGTTAAAAAATATATTTTTGTGAGATAAGTCAATAAAAAAGGGTCACCTGGGATAGGAGTGACCCTTAGTAAAAAAATTCGGAGGTGTAAGGCTAAATTAGCTTTACATTACTATTAATATGACATGATAGCTATGTTTGTATAGTGAATTGCCTGTGAAATAGATTTTAAAAATAAAAAAGCCGTAGCTTTGTTGAATGCTACAGGAAACTAATGAACAATATGAAGATATTAACTATAAAAGGGTCACCGTCTGGGAAGTGACCCTTAATGCCTCAAGGAAGTAACTGGAGCTACTGGTACTACTGGGGATTAAGGCTATAATTACTTTACATTATTATTAATATGACGTTATAGCTATTTTTGTATAGTTTATAGCCTGAGAAATAGATTTAAAAATAAAAAAACTGCGGCGGTCAACTAGCGCCACAGTAAGTGTGTGCGATACACTCATTAATTAATTTATGCAAAATAAGGTTATCTATACATTAAAAAAAGCCGCAGCGTCTTTGCACACTACAGCTCAGAATTGGTTACCATTTTACGGTTTGTCCTAAAGTATTATATCACAGGTTAACAATATTACTGTAAGAAAACCTCGAGTTCTGGAATCAATTTATCGAATGTAGTGGTGAATTTATCAATCATTGATTGGTCAGTGAAACCTAAAGAATCAGCCTCGTTTAAATTATCTCGGAGTAATACAAGGGAATGATGTAAAATACGTAATTCGTTAGTTGTAAATGAAACTGAATTATTTTCAAACTTCTCTTTAAAAGCCATTGCTGATCTTTTATAGAGGGATGCGGTATTATTATCATCAATTAGTTTGTAACCAAATTTTAAAAATTCATTGATAGCACTTTGGATAACATCTTTATCATCTAGTGTAAGTTCTTTTAAGAAGTTAGACATACTATCACCTCCTGTTGGAGATATTCTAACCAAAATAACGGATTGAAAAACAAGAAAAGGAGAGTGTGCAATGAGCAATATCCGCACAAGAACAAATTGCTGTAATAGCGGAGGTAGTCATTGCAAAGTTTAATGAGCTTCAACAAGAAGAAAAAACTAAGAGATTAGACAGACGGCTTTTTAACACGAAGATATTGTTGAAAAATTATCGTCATTTAAAAGTGTACTGTAATGAAATGAAAGAGAATATGGATTTAGAAGATGGGGAGCAAGAAGAAATAATTACTCCTGATAAAGAATACCTTACATTAGAATCCATAAAAAGAAGCGAAGTTCGCACACTTGCTATGATGCGGTTCATTGACAATATGATTAAAGTTTATGAAATGCTATTGCATTTTTATATAAACGATGTAAGAAAGACTTATGCTGAATAGCAAAGTTGCATAATGTGCATGAACGTACAGCACAAAGGTATTTCAAACTTAGCCTTCATTTTGCATTTTCCTAATCTCAACAATTTTCTTCCAGATCGCCTTATCAATTTTGGCAAAACTACTTATGCTTGGCGTTGTATTTACTTCAAATAATAGAGGTTTTCCTTTATGATCTATTCCAAAATCAATGCCATATTCTCTACAAGGATAGTGGGATGCTATTACTTCCGATGCTAAAATTGAATCTTTTTTTAGAGAATCTATTGTTTTATCCTTCTTTTTATTATCCATCATCATATAAACTGATAATAATTCATCAATCGATATTATTTGAGAACCCCGATTTGAATTGACAATCCCATGATCCTCAGTTGCAATCCTTCCGTAAATTCCACCAATTATCCATTTTCCTTTTAGATTTTGAACATGAACACGAATGGATATTGAATCGCCATTAGGGGTTAGACTCATGACCCCTTCCTGTATAATATAATTTCCGCTTAATCTACCGTGTTTCTCATATGGATGTAAAACTTGATGGAAATCCTCAATTGCTGCCACACACTTATTTATTTCTTTACCCTGCATGGTAAATCCGTTAAAACAATAGTGTCCATCTTTTCTTTTGTAGACTTTATAAATTGCTCTTCCTTGTCCAGTGCTATCATGTTTCACATAAACATACTCATACCTATTTAATAAATAGATTAGGTTTTCTAGACTGTAAAGTGTTGATTCTGGAATGCATTTAGTTGTTAAAGGATTTTGTTTTAAAAGTAAGAATTGTTCCCATTTTCCAAGTCCATTTTTCAATAATCGCACCTCATTGTAAGATATTTTTATTTCCTTTGTATTAATAGTGTAGTCCTCTCCATTTATGGAGGTTACTGTATTGTATGTAAATAGATTTACCTTGCATGGGTAGGTGTGACTTGGTAACGCGATAAATCTCTCCCATTTTTCTGATTTCAAAATCATTAGTTTCTAATGTATCTGCCCTACCAATCTTTACTTTTAGTCATATAATGTGACATGTCGAGTAAGGAGAGGGAAGATATTGAAAAAAACGACGAAATTAAAAAAAATACTATATTCAGACAAACTTGAATTTTTAATGGAAGCCCATAACGGTATTTCCGCAAAAATTGTAGAAGAAGTCGGTTTTAAAGGGATTTGGGGGAGTGGTCTATCGATATCAGGATCATTGGGTGTAAGAGATAATAATGAAGCATCATGGACGCAGGTATTAGATATACTTGAATTTATGAGTGATACGACAACAATTCCCATCCTATTAGATGGGGATACAGGATATGGAAATTTTAATAATGCTCGGAGGTTAGTTAGAAAACTAGAACAATTGAATATTGCTGGAGTTTGTATCGAGGATAAAATTTTTCCGAAATCGAACTCATTTATTAACGGAGAAACACAGCCTCTCGCATCAATTGAAGAATTTTGCGGGAAAATAAAAGCAATGAAAGATACTCAAGAAGATGAAGACTTTATGGTTGTAGCAAGAGTCGAAGCTTTTATTGCAGGCTTGGGATTAGATGAAGCACTTAAACGTGCAGAAGCCTATAGAAAGGCAGGTGCCGATGCAATTCTTGTGCATAGTAAAAAGTCGGATTTTAAAGAAATTGAAGCATTTATGAAAGAATGGAGTGGAAGGCATCCAGTGGTTATTGTGCCAACAAAATATTATACAACCCCAACTAATGAATTCAGAAAAGTAGGAATAAGTACTGCAATCTGGGCTAACCATAACTTAAGAGCATCGATCACTGCTATGCAGAACATCTCCAAACAAATCCTAAAAGATGAAAGTCTCATTCAAGTAGAAAAATCGATCGTAAGTGTGCAAGAGATTTTTAGACTCCAAAATGCTGAGGAGCTTCAACAAGCGGAGAAGAAATATTTGCCATCAACTAATAACCAATCACAACCCGGAACGGAGTGATGGTATGTTAAATACAAATGAATTTGGAAATGAGCTTAAAAGACTTGGTTTTGATTTTTACAGTGGGGTCCCATGTTCATTTTTAAAGAATCTTATTAACTATTCCATAAATGAGTGTGAATATATTGCTGCAGCCAACGAAGGTGATGCTGTAGCCATTGCTTCAGGAGCATACCTTGGGGGAAGGAAATCAGTTGTTTTAATGCAAAACTCCGGTCTAACCAATTGTATTTCTCCTTTGACTTCCTTAAACTACCCCTTCCAAATACCTTTACTTGGGTTTGTTAGTCTACGTGGAGAACCCGGATTGAATGATGAACCGCAGCATGAATTAATGGGACAAATAACGACACAACTATTAGATCTCATGCAAATAAAATGGCAGTTCTTATCTCCTGATGAGAGTGAGGCGAAGAGACAGCTTGAAGAAGCTAACAAGTGGATTGAAGCAAATCAACCATTCTTTTTTGTAGTGAAAAAAGGAACATTTAATAGTGAGAAATTGAAGATAGAGCAACGTCTTAATCATAAAAATATGAAAAAAAGTGAAAAAACTGACGTAGATGAACTGCCAAGTCGTTTTGACACGTTAAAAGTGATAAATGGAATCAAAGATATGAAAACAGTATTAATGGCCACAACTGGTAAAACAGGAAGAGAACTATATGAGGTTGACGATTCTGATAATAATCTATATATGGTTGGCTCCATGGGTTGTGTCAGTTCTTTAGGCTTAGGCTTAGCCTATACTCGAAAAGATATAGATGTAGTTGTTATTGATGGAGATGGTTCCCTCCTTATGCGGATGGGGAGTTTATCTACAAACGGCTACTATCAACCTGAAAATATGCTCCACATTCTTTTAGATAATCAAGTTCACGATTCAACTGGGGGACAAAATACCGTTTCTCACAATGTTAATTTTGTTAATATTGCTGCAGCTTGCGGTTATGAAAAGTCATACTATATCCATAATTTACATGAACTTGAAGTGTGTATTCAAGAATGGAAAATGACAAAAGGGCTAACTTTTATTTATTTGAAAATCTCAAAGGGTTCTAAACAAAATCTAGGCCGCCCAAAAGTTACTCCGAGTGAAGTTAAAACTCGTCTACAGAGATTTATTGAATGAATGTTCTGAAAATGAATATTGGAAGGTTGATCTTGCTTATAAGCCTCTTTACAGTACTAAAGCTTAGTTGGAGGGAGATAATTCGAACCGCGTATAAAAGTGAAATAAAATTAAGGGAGGAGTATCGTGAAGAAAATTCAAAGAAATATATTACTGAATCCCGGTCCTGCTACTACAACAGATACGGTTAAATACGCACAAGTGGTACCAGATATTTGCCCTCGTGAAGATGACTTCAGCCAAATATTGCAATTTGTTACTTCTGAAATTACTAGTTTAGTTTCAGAAGATAATCAATATACTACCGTTTTATTTGGTGGTTCAGGTACTGCTGCTGTGGAGGCAATCTTGAGTTCTGTAATGACTGATGGGGTTTTAGTCATCATTAATAACGGAGCCTATGGAAAAAGAATGTGTGAAATTGCAGAAGCTTATCAGCTGGATTGGATTGAGTTTGTAAGTCCACCCGATCAACCGATTAAATTAGATCAGTTACATTCATTTATTCAAAGAATTCCACGAAAAGTTTCTTTTCTAGCTGTCGTGCATAATGAGACAACAACGGGATTATTAAACGATATAGAATCGATTGGCTCCATTTGTGAAGAAAATGAGATTAATATGATGGTAGATGCAATGAGTTCGTTTGCGGCTATTCCAATTAATATGAGTAAAATGAATATAAGTTATTTGGCAGCAAGTTCTAATAAAAACCTTCAAGGAATGCCAGGAGTCTCTTTTGTTATAGCTAAAAAAAGCGAACTAGAAAAAGGAAAAACAAAAAAGCCGACAAATTATTACTTGAATCTTTATTCTCAATATTACCATTTCATCGAGACAGGTCAGATGCGTTTTACTCCGCCTGTCCAAACTATCTATGCGCTACAACAGGCAATTGTAGAATTAAAAGCAGAAGGAATGAAAGAAAGATATGAACGATATTCTCAATGTTGGGAAACCTTAATAGAAGGCCTCTCTAGACTTGGTTTAAGATATCTCGTCCCTATAGAGCACCATTCAAAAATTATTACAGCAATAGTAGAGCCCGAAAGTGAAAAGTATAATTTTAAAGAAATGCATGATTATTTTTATGCTAATGGAATAACGATATATCCTGGAAAACTTAATCAATTAAATTCTTTTAGGGTAGCCAACATTGGTGATATTAGCAAAGATGATATCAAGCTCTTTTTAACTTTATTAGAAAAATATCTTCAAACCTGAATATTCATGGAACGGTGTAAAACCTACAACTTATGTAGGTGATATTAATTAATTACTTTTAATACTTTTCCTTGTTCAACTCCCATGAAAGAACTTAATCATCTTTCATTTTCTGTAGTGAAGTGCTGTTTATTGCGCTTAATGGAGGGCTAAAGGGTCGTTAGTTCTATAAGAAGGAAGCAACTTCATTATTCATCTTTTAAGGAATTAATAATTAGATGGTTGTAATTTGAAACAACTTTAAAGAGTCTTGCTACGTAAAGAATGTAGTAAGGCTCTTATCTTTTTTGTTTCAAAATTCAATAACTTTATTATCCCTATACACTTAAATTTATTGCTTTTAAAGAAAGAAGGGCTGTTCAATAAGTCAACAACCTATCGGACAGTCCCTCTTTCCAGAATGTATTTTATTTATTCTTTGATCCATACAGCAAATAAAGATTTGTGATATTTCATTATCCTTTGAAAAATCATTGTCTATAGAAAAGTGATCTATAATGAATTAATCCATAGTGAATCACCACTTAAAAAATATAAAAAAGCACATCAAATAATGTGTGTAAGACCCCTGAAGGGCAAATTAATTGAAAGAAATTGTTTAGTTAACAAATCCTTAGTCAATTTGTAAATTCAGAAAGTTTTTTGAATTCTTCTGGAGTAATGTTTTGGGCCACATATGAAATCACTTTATTCTTATTTTTAAAGTCTCCAGCAGGGATACGAAAAGTAATGCGTATTTGTGTATAAGGTGGATTTAAGGGACCTTCGTAACCAAGCACTCTTAACGATACATCATAATAGTCTTGATGAATATTTCTATTAATTTTTTCGATTCGTCCAGATGTGAATAATTGCTTGTTTCCGTGTGTAGACATTGCTTCAAGGATAGATGGACCTAATTCACGTAAAAATGCTAGCTCTAATACACTCGGGGGTTGATCTTGAGGTAAATATTCTATATCTGTTTTTGCAAAAGCAGAATTTATGAACAAGAGACTCATTAAAAGTAACGAAATGATTCTTATTTTTTTCATACATTTAAATCCTTTCTGCATTTGTTCTTGTTATTTGCAGATACAAGAAATTTTATGTATATGAATTTGAACAGGTATCAAATGATGAAGCAGTTTGTTTTTAGATACTTTTTCTCTGCAAGTTTCAATGATATCTTCAATAATTTTTAATAAATCTTCATCACCTGTGTAATTATAAAATGTTTGATAGCCAGAAATCATGCCACAATACTTCACCGTAATGCGATGGTCCATCTTTTGGATGACCACCAAGAATACCAATACTTACACTAGAAGTAAAAAATATAATAAATGTTTACCCTCCTTATGAGGAACCTATTATAAATGTACTTCCTTTTATAAACTAATAGGTTTGATGTTGTTACATTTATAAAATGTGCCAAATGAAGAAAATAGCAATCGCAAAATAAGGATGGCTAAAGAGGGAATATTCTATAGTAGTGATAGTCTATGTATATTCATGATAGTAACTTTTGTAAAGGAAGTTGCCTTACTGAATAATAGCCATAAAGAAAACTAATAAAGGGAGGGTCACTCGTTCTGAAGTGACCCTCATCACCAAAATAGAAGAAAGACAATTATTGTTTAAGTTTGTGTAACTAATTCTACAGCTTCCACTACTAATGGAGTTCCAGCTGTGATTGTACCAGTAACGCCATTAAATGTTAACTGTGTTGCAGAAATTGTATATGAATCACCTTCTTGTAATACACCATTAATATACAAATTATAGTAGCCATTAGTTACCACAGGGAAAGCAGTAGCGGCAGTTCCACTATCGTCTAGAAAGGCAGTTGCAGCAATAGTAGTACCGTCTGTGACAGCTAAATTTGCTGCTAAAACATTAAAGAATCTAGTCGAAGTGCCAGTAACATTTACATGAATATTGATAATTGAAAGGGCCATTTTTTTCACCCCCTTTCAAGGGATAAAGGAATTTTATATTACATTTGTTGGAAACCTAATGATTCAATAATTATTGGAGTTCCAGCAAAAATAATTGCATTAAATGGGTTGAGGGTTAATGAATCTGGAGTTACCTTATATGCGCCTCCTTCTTGCATTACAGCATTAATGTAAAGATTGACGTAGCCGTTAGGATTAAAAAGCGTAAATTCGGTTACTGGATTGCCATTATCATCTGTAAATAAATTAGCTGGAAGGGTTACACCATTTGTTAGATCAATATCTTCTGTAACAATATAGAAATATCTATTTATCGTTGGAATTATAGTTCCTACAGGGATAACCACTGGAGGAGGTTGAATAAAACCTATGTCAACAGCTTTTATACGGGGCCAAAAAACGCGGTTATTTTCACAGCAAGTGTCACAAATTAATTTTTGTGGGTTCATTTTTTTGTCACCTCCATTCCGTAATATGTTAGTAACCCCGTAAGTTATAGGCGTTTGTTACTTATTAATTCCAGAAAACGGTTCATTCTCAAATATTCTATGAATTAATGTTGGAAGGTGACTGGTAATATGTCTATTAAAGAGAAATAAATAATATTTTTAATAAAAAGTTGGGATTTTTTAAATACCTAAAATCAGAGGATAGTTGTAAAAATAGAATCTTGAAGAAGTACAGGAAGATAGTACCCAACAATATCTCATAAGAACAAATTGCTGCAATAGCGGAGGTAAGCCATTGCAAAGTTTAATGAGCTTCAACAAGAAAACAGGGCAAGTTTATTCAATAAACAGAAATGGATTTTAGTTATTTCTTATGTGGTAATTTTATTCAGAATTGGAACCTTCATTACTTCCGGTCGTTAAAGTAAATAGGCAGTTTAGGTGATCTAAATAAAGAGTTGTTCCAAAAATAGTTATACATAGGAGATAAAAATGAAAAAGAGAACAGTAGGAATTTTAATTTATGATTATGTTGATTTATTAGATTTTTCGGGTCCAGCAGAAGTTTTGACATTAACCTCAAATAGTAAAGCTGAGCAAGCATTAACCCTTTACAAAAAAAACTTGTTACCAACAAGACCATTTGAAGTATTTTTGGTAGCAGAGAATGCGGTGCCAATCAAAACCCACTCAGAAATAAGAGTAGAGCCTGATTATACGATTGATAATCATCCTGATTTAGATATCTTAATAATCCCTGGTGCTCCTTTAAGGGCTGTCCAATCTATTATTAAGAATAAAAAAATTAAAGATTGGATAATTAAACATAAAAATATTGAATATATATGCTCAGTTTGTTCCGGAGCAATTATTTTGGGGGAAACTGGATTGTTAAATGGGAAAAAGGCAACGACTCATCATTTAGCATTGAAAGTACTACAAGAAAATTATCCTGACATTCAAGTAGTTTCTGAAGGTAAAGTTATACAAGATAGTAATCTGATCACTTCTGGTGGTGTCTCTTCAGGCATAAATATGGGGCTATATCTCGTGGAGAAAACAATTGGAAAAACAGCATCTGAAAGAACAGCTACAACTATTGAATTCGAATACATATTACATTAGTTGTTGAAATAACGGGTGCTTCGTATTATAAGGTCAACCAGTTTTTACTGGTTGACCTTATTTGTATAGGAATCATATATCAATAGCCAGGGCAGCACGTACAGATGTGTGGGACAATGATCCCGTCACCGGAAATGGGCGCTTATAATTATAGTGCAATTTTTTTCAAGAGGTCCAGAATTATGGGAAATAGGAGATGACTTTTATCGTAACGACTTCAATAATAGGAAACATAAAGCGAGAATTATAATGTTTAGGTGATTAATATTTATAAATACAAATAAAAAAATTGCAACAATCGCCAACGAACAGCCTTAATTAATGGCAAAGTTTTGTGAAAAGGAAGTATATTGCAAAAACAAAAAACCGGCAATGGTTGCCGGTTTTAGGTGATGATTTATTTAAATTTATTTTGTATTGTTTTCGTTTGAAAATCGACCAGAAGCCATTTTTTTGTTAGCTTCTGCCTGTTGGATTTGTTGTCTAATTTGATTAACATCAGTCTCGTTTCCGAATTCTTCGTTCAACGTGTTAATTGAACCAGAAGCTTGTTTTTTGTTAGCTTCTGCCTGTTGGATTTGTTGTTTAATTTGATTAACATCCGTCTCATTTCCAAATTCTACATTCATTGCATTTGGAATTTTTGAGTTAAAGTTTTGATTGTTGTTTGCCATTGAAAATCACCTCCTGCAATTAGTTTGTACAGAAGGTGCTTTAGTATCCGTAAATTTTTTAACCAAATTTTTTTAGTATCTTTTTTGATTAGAAAAAATTTGAATCACTCGGGTAGTAGAAATTCAAGTAAATCAGGAGGTACTAGCTTAACATCATTTATATTCTGTAATATAGTTCATTGCCTTTTAAAATAAAAAACAGCTGCGGCCAACCAATATATATAGTGCGAGCGATACACTCAATATTATAATAACTTAAAAAATTATCGTCATTTACAAGTGCACAATAATGAAAGAGAACATGGATTTAGAAGATAAGGGGGTTTATATATCATGATCACTCCCTATGGAAAGGAATTGTCTTTGAAATTAAAATAAATGAATAGCTGGGATGAAAGTTGCCCTAACCAATAAGGAGTGCGTCAAGTTAAACAAAGCCAATGTAAACGAAAAACAAAAGTAAGATACTTTTAAAACATTCCTCTAAAAAATTCATAAAATCCCATGTTCATTGGGATAGCCCAGATAAAGAAACCTAGTAGGGCAATGGGGAATAAAAGATTTTTATAGATTTTACAAGGTAGAATTTTACTGAAAATAGCTGCATAAAGCCCGACACAAACAAATGGTACAACAATTAGTAAAATCATTGATGGGATGAAATATAGCAGACGTACTCCGATAGGAAACCAAGAAAATATATCCATTTTTGATACCTACATTCTAAGTAAATAAACCTGCAAATCAAAATAGGATGAAAAAAATCCCCAGTTTATCTGGGGAGACGGTTTGTCAGGTTTTAATTAATATTATTTTTCAGGATAAACTACATGCATTGGTGGTGGAACTAACCAACCTTTCGTTTTATTAAGACGTAACAATTTTGCACCAAGTTGTGCTTTACCTGTGTGAAATTGTGCGTACATTAGTGCAATATCCTCTCTAGTTGACATACCCATAACTTGGCTACATGTTACTAATCCAGCCGCAAGGTCACCAGTTAGGGCAGCGCTAATTTCAGGATCATTAAATCTTGCACCAGGGGGTATATCTTCAATTCGTGCTACTGGTCTCTCTGGTGGTGCAGGTGGTAAAGCAACACCGTTAGTTTTTAAGATCTTTTCTAACTGTTTTGTTTCTTCTCTGCAAGTGTCGATGATATCTTCGATTACTTTTCTTAAATCTTCATCACCTGCATGATTATAAAACGTTTGATAGCCAGCGATAAAGCCATAATTTACTGTAAGATGTGTCCAAATACTAAATACTTCTCCGTAATGTAATGGCTCATCTTTTGGATTTCCACTAAGTATGCCCATTCTTGTACATCCTCTCTTTTTTAAATTCTTGTTAAACATGGATAGTATGAGTGAAATAAGAAAAATAATTCATTTGATAAAGTGAAACAGGTGTATTTGTGAAAATTTTTCGGTAACTCATAGATAATTCTCGATAATTTTACATAATTGGGCGATAAATTATCCGAATTAAAGTGAAAGGAGCTGTCAACAGATAAAAAATACTTTGATTAACTAAAAAAATCTGAAAATATAAACTTTATGTCATTTGAATTGAATCACTTTATATATATCGTTCTAAACGATATAATCGTTCTAAACGATATATTGAAAGAGGTTATTCAATGATACAGGATATAAATAATTATTTTACAACTATTTTTTATCATCTACATACAACACATGAAGATGTCATTTCCCATCAAAGCGTACGAATTTTACAGATGATTCAAAAGGAAGATGAAGTTACTGTTCGGGATATCGCAGAATTACTGAATATTTCTCAGAATACAGCCTCCGAGCATATTAAAAAACTGGAACGGAATGGCTGGGTGAAGAAAGAAAGAGCTATTGATGATCAACGCAAAGTCATGCTTCATTTAACTGCAGAGGGGCTTGTGATTGTCAAAAAAAATACCGAATTAGATGCTCATAAACTTCAACATGCGTTACATCGATTATCAGAAGAAGAACGACAAACCATTTTACAGGCATTTCATTTATTAAGCGAGGTGTCGAAATAATGTACACGTTTGTTAAAATTCTTAGCTCTGCAGCTATTATTGGAATCGTTACCGAGGTAGCCAGAAGATTTCCTACGTATGGTGGTATTATTGCCGCACTACCTCTTGTTAGTATTTTAAGTATTATATGGCTAACAGTACAAAGTGAATCGAGCGAACATATTCAGCGTTTTACAGTTGGTGTGATTGTTGGACTACCAGCTACGATGGTGATGCTCTTTGTGATATACATGGCGATGAAATCATCCATTCATATCGTGTTTGCCATTGGATTAGGCGTTGTTTCATGGGTCCTATTTTTGGGCATCCAAAAAGCAATAGCTGGTGTATTTCATATTTCGATTTAGTGAGGAGTTAAAAAATGACAATTCTCTCGATTCAACAATTACCCCAAAAAGAAGTATCGCAGTTTTTTAAGGAACATTGGGGAACGACAGAAATGGTTATATCTAGTGGTATTTATGACTGTAGCAAACTAGATGGCTTTGCATACGTAGAGGCCCAACAGAAGATAACGGGTCTTGTGACATATATTTTACGTGGAGAAGAGTGTGAAATTATTTCCCTAGATAGTACTGTGGAGGGTAAAGGTATTGGTTCTTCACTTGTCCGAGCTGTAGAACAACAGGCTTTTGCAAATAACTGTACAAAGATCACTATTATCACAACGAATGATAATTTACATGCATTAAAATTTTATCAAAAACGCGGCTATTTTTTAGTAGAAATTCTACAAAATGCTGTCGCACAAGCAAGACTTTATAAGCCTGAAATTCCTCTTGTCGGTAATGACGGTATTCCAATACGGGATGAAATAAGACTACAAAAACAATCTGTCTCTTACTAAGGCAGATTGTTTTTATCTTCATTTAGCAAATGTTTTTTTATCGAAGGCATATCAGTAGATACAATTATGCCAAGGCGAAATTGATATTCAAGGTTTTCCAGTAGAGAATTTATCGTTATACTTGATTGGGAAACAGGAAAGTGAGGAAAGAAATGAAAAAAATACTATTTGTTTTTTTATTTAGCGTACTTGTGGTGGGAGCGGTATTCATCATTTATGTAAAAAGTAATCCGCCACTTGCAATTAGTGCTTATACAAGTCTTAAAGATAATCAAACGGTCAAAATAATTGAACTAGAGAATAAAGGATTACAGGAAATACAGCTTCAGCAAGTCCTTATTAACGATAAAATACCTGAAAAGATAGAGCTTGTTGTCAGTAAGTCTGCACCGTTTGAAGCAGAGATGGAAATGGAGAATGATCCGAACATTACATTTTATAAATTAGGGCAGATTACTATTTTTCCTAGTCAATTTATAGATCGTCAGGCAATGGGAAAGCAGCCTCAGCATTATGCTGTGAGAATGGAGGCAGCTGATATGAAAATGATAACGATAAATTATACATATTTAAAAATTCCATTTACGCTAAAGGCTGCATTGCAAACAAATAAAAAGTAATATTGTCCAAGTGCTTTTATCAATGTGCTCTATACTCCTGTCTGCAATAAGGGTAAATCAATGAGCACATTCACTCTTCGGGTTGATGATAACGGAACATATTGCAGTGGATTTCGTAAAATATGAAGAGAGGGGAAACAAAAAATACAAACATGTGAATTGATTAATTATTGAAAAGAAGGGTAAGAAACTTGGACATTTTAACTGAAAAATTGATGGTTATCGCATTATTTATACTTATTATTCATTCGATTGAAACATTAGCCTATGCAGTTAGATTGTCAGGTGCCAGGGTAAAATTATTAGCCTCAGCCCTATCCTTATTTAATGTTATGGTTATGGTATCTAGACTGGCTAATATGATGCAGCAGCCCTTTACAGGTCGCTTAATAGATACCGCACCAGGGGTAAACACGCTAGCCTTCGTTGAGCAGCAATTCCGAGTCATAATTGGCTTTGCTTCACTAGGTACATTAGTAGGTATATTACTTTTACCTACATTTGTGGCTCTATTTTCAAGAGCTATTATCCATTTATCGGAGGAAAGGGGCTCTATTCCAGCACTATTCAAGAAAAGCTTGAAAATGGGGTATATCAAAAGAGGCTTTAAGCATATACATATGCCAAGTTTTGCATACTTGAAAGGGATTAGTTGGCGCGATATTCCCTTTAAATTATTCACTATCAATGTACTAATTACTGCGATCTATACAATTGGGGTTCTGTCTGCTCTATACGCAGCACTTCTTGCTCCTGAAAGACATGCAACGGCTATGATGTCATCTGGACTAATTAATGGTGTGGCAACAATCCTATTAATTATTTTTATTGACCCTAAGATTTCCATTCTTGCAGATGATGTTATCAATCAAAGAGGCAGTTATTTAAGCCTTAAACGAGCTTCTGTGATGATGATGGGTTCAAGATTATTAGGAACAATTTTGGCACAGCTCCTATTTATCCCAGGGGCAAAATATGTCGCATGGTTTACCCAATTTATGACATAGTTGATTTAGTATACTAACATAATGATTAAGTGAACTCAGAAGGCAATTAGGATTCACTGAAAAAATAATTTATGGAAAAGAAGGGGAATAATCAAAGACAGGACTATTCTTTACCACTTGCTACTAGGATTTGAAAAAGTTTTTTCAAATATTGACAAGTTATACAATGTTGGATTATAGTAGTTAACAATTTCATCAAACTATGAAATTGGCGATGATAAGGACACGAGCGTTGATAGCGATTCACAGAGAGGGAGGCATTTGCTGAAAGCTTCCTAATGCAGCAATCAAATCTTACTACCTTTGAGCCGTGCTTGGAAACTTGCACCGTTATTGCAACGTTACTGCAAATCAATGAGCCACTAGCAAAGTTAGTGGGAATTTGGGTGGAACCACGGATAATGAACACATACTCGTCCCTTTTATGGGGCGGATATGTGTTTTTTTATTTTTTAATCAGTGTTTTTTAGAACCTGATTATTCAAAAAAGGAGCAGAGAATATGTCAAATCAAGTTATTAACATTCAATTTCCAGATGGTCAACAGCAAGTATTTACAAAGGGTGTAACACTAACCGAAATTGCACAAACAATAAGCCCAGCTTTACGTAAAAAAGCAATTGCAGGGAGTGCTAACGGAACCATCATTGATTTGACGCGCCCAATTGTGGAAGATACACAAATTGCCCTCTATGATGCAAGCTCAAAGGAAGGGATTAACGTAATTCGCCATTCAACAGCCCATTTATTAGCTCAAGCAGTGAAGCGTCTGTACCCTGATGCTCGCTTTGGCATCGGACCTGTTATTGACAATGGGTTTTATTATGATATCGATCTAGCCCATCCTCTTGTGCCAGCTGATTTAATACAAATCGAAAAAATGATGAAGAAAATTGTACAAGAAAATAGTTCGATTGTGCGAAGAGAGGTTACACGCAAAGAGGCACAGCAGGTCTTTGCCCATGATGCGTTAAAGCTAGAGCTATTAGCGGATATACCGGAGCATGAAAAAGTGACAGTTTATGAGCAGGGAGAATTTTATGATTTATGTCGTGGGCCACATGTACCTTCTACAGGTAAATTACAGCATTTTAAATTAATGCATGTTTCTGGCGCATATTGGCGTGGTGATAGTAAAAATCAGATGCTTCAGCGTATTTATGGTGTAGCGTTTGCCTCAAAAGAAGAATTAGCACAATACTTTGTTTTTTTAGAAGAAGCAGAGAAGCGAAATCATCGTAAGTTAGGAAAAGAACTAGAATTATTTATGTTTTCAGAGGAAGCACCAGGTATGCCGTTTTATTTAGCAAATGGTCAAATCATTCGCAATGAACTAGAATCGTATTTACGACAGTTGCAAGCGAAATATGATTATCATGAGGTACGGACACCATTAATGATGAATCAACGCCTTTGGGAGCAGTCGGGACACTGGGATCACTATAAAGACAATATGTATTTTACACATGTAGATGACCAAAGCTTCGCACTAAAGCCCATGAATTGTCCCGGTCACATGCTGATTTTTAAAAATGACTTACATTCATATAGAGACTTACCAATTCGTATGGCTGAATTTGGTCAAGTACACCGGCATGAATTTAGTGGTGCATTAAATGGACTTTTACGAGTGCGTACTTTTTGCCAGGATGATGCTCATATTTTTGTCACACCTCAACAAATCGAGAAAGAAATTGCACTGGCTCTAAAAATTATTGATGAGGTATATAAGGTTTTTGGCTTTCAGTACGATATTGAATTATCTACACGTCCTGCAGATTTTATGGGTGATTTGGAGCTATGGGATCAAGCCGAAGAAGCACTAGAAAACGTTCTTAATCATTTAGGCTTGCCATTTACAATCAATGAAGGCGATGGTGCGTTCTATGGACCGAAGATTGATATTCATATTAAAGATGCTATTCATCGCAGTCACCAATGTGCAACAGTTCAACTTGATTTCCAACTACCTGAGAAATTTGATTTAACGTATATCAACGAGCAAAATGAAAAAGTAAGACCAGTTGTTATTCATCGGGCTGTATTTGGCTCTATTGATCGCTTTTTGGGGATATTAATTGAACATTTTGGAGGGGTGTTCCCTACATGGCTTGCACCCAAGCAGGTACAGATTATTGGTGTAGCAGATCAACACCAAGAATACGTCCAGCAAGTAGTGGAGGCTTTACAAAAGGATCAAATTCGTGTCGGTATCGATAATCGTTCAGAAAAGCTTGGTAAGAAAATTCGTGAGGCTCAAATGAAAAAAATACCGTATATTTTAGTACTTGGTGACCGCGAAAAGGATCAACAGTATGTTACTATTCGTAAACACGGTGAACAATCCTTACATGAAATGCCATTGTTACAATTTATGGATTATATCAAAAAAGAGATAAAGCAAAAAGCAATTTTGTAAAGTCTATACCTTAAAGGTGTAGCTCGACTTCTAGGCACTTTATTATGAATCAAATCAATTACTGTGCTTAGAGTCGAGCTAACTTATGATCGAGGGTAATTTTAAGCGAGAAAATTTGAATTTTTTGTTAAAACATTTACATAATTTACTTGGAAAATCCATTATTTCATCATATTTGCTACTATTTCTTAATTTTTAAGCATACAATAAAATATGACGAGTATTTAAATTATGGAACAATACGATTGTGTGGATTGTAAAGGCTGTTTCCTAATAAGATGGTTTGTGTCTCAGCGTCAATGATAAAATATTTATGATAGGTTTCCTGTTCAGTTTGTCTAAAGGATGCTAAAAAATATACTTGCCGATTGGGATGAATAAAAGTATGTTGAGTGAGGTCCATTTTTTTACCTATTAAATTTGTTTTTAAATGAAATGTTTCTACAGCCTTCGGTATGTCTTTAAAGGCTATCTTTTGACGAATGTTCAAGCTAGCATCAGAATATTCCTCATAAAGTGCTGAATTAATTTGTTGATAAAAATCGCCCTCATTTTGAAATGACTGGTACTGATTATTTGGATACTTATAGGAAGTAGCTACAATAGGTGTACAAAGTGTAGTTGCTGTGTTTTCTACTGAATGCTGAGGCTGCTGTAGTAAAAAGCTTGAAACTAACATCAAGGACATAAACAATACCTGCATCATTTGGCCTCCTTTTATAAATTAGATTTCCCAATTACTTGTTATGTATACGTATCATGACAATAACATCAGGATTTGGATTGAACTTTATAAAAGGAACCTAATACAGGTTTAAAACAGAAGTGATAATGCTGGTTAGGAAACTTGCGCCTGTTTTGAATATCTATTTAGTAATATATCCAATTCTTGACTACAATCTACAACAATAGGATGGGTGAAACCTAAATCCTTTGCCTTTCTATACATTCTTCTTCTCTTCATTTCGATTTTCACCCTCAAGAATTGTTTAAGCGATAATTGTACCAAGATACTTTCCTCCTAAATTTTTTCTCCATTTTCCTGTCATAAAATTCATATGACCTCGATTCAACTTTCTCATTGTATACCACATAAAATAAAAAATATGTCATATTGTGTTTAGTAATCTAAATTCGTAATTTAGTCATAGAAGAGCTTCTTAATTCGAAGAAGGGGTTGGAATACTAAATTTTCAGGTTGAATCTTTTCGCCTATTTTAATTTACTTTAATTGTAATATGCATAAAGTTTAATACCTTGAATCCAAAGATATCAAGGCTGGCTACGTTTAGCTTTAAAAAAAAAATGTAGATTTCATTTAACTAAATTTGTATCTTTTTTACTATTGCAATTACGAGTCGCTATAGTAATACTTTCCATTCAAATTTCTCGAATTTCGTATCTTGTCGCAATTTATCAAATAAACCTTTTTGCTGAGGAAATTATCAATTATTCGGATAAATGTTGGAAATTTTCGAAAATTAGAGTAATAGGAAGGAATATATTTGAAGAGAATTCGTGTGATTAACTTTTTTATTACTAGAAAAGGCTAAAGGTGAACGGATTATAGTGACTATAGTCTTCAAGGAAGAAAATCAATAATGATATAGATCTTAAAGGAAAGAACGCATCAAAATAGGTAAACGCCCACACTATTTGATGTGGGCGTTTATTACTTATCTTAATGAGTCCATTCTTCTCGTAATAGACCATATAATACTAAATCATAAAACTTACCGAATCGGAAAATCTCATTTCTTAAAATACCTTCTTGTGAAAAGCCACATTTTTCATAGGATCGAATAGCTGCTGTATTAAAGCTGAAAACCTGTAGTTTAATTTTATTGATAGCAATATAGTTAAAAATAAAATCAATAAGGGTTTTCATAGCATCAGTTCCAAATCCTTTACCCTGCCATTGTTCACCAATTGAAATCCCTACAAAGCATGTACTGTTTTGCCAATTAATTGAAAAAACGGCACATGTACCAATAAGCTCATTTGTAGATTTTTCAAATATGCCAAAGAAAAAATCTTCTTTCTTTGCACTAATACTTTGGAAGAATGAAGAATGATCCTCAAAGGTTTTGGGAAAGGGGATTTCGTCATTAGCAAATAATAACGACTTTTTTTCACCTTCAATTTTGACAAATGCTTCTAAGTCAGACGAAGTCATTTGCTGTAAAGTAATTGCTTGACCTGTAAGAAAGTTTTTCATGTAATGATCCATTTGTGTTCTCCCTTGTTCAAGGACTGCAGTTAGAATGACATCCCTTGATTGATTAGTTGAATAACCAAAACGTCTACTGCTCTTACCGCACTCATTGGCACAACTCCTTCTTATTTGAATACTTTTATAGTAGCATTTTTGGGGAATAGTAGAAATAAAAAAAGGATTTCAAATAATCAATAGTTCAAATTTCTGATGGTGTTTACAAATAGAGTATTTTACAATGGTTTAAAAGAAAATTCCAAATTATTACGAACATAACGAAAAGAGGGCAATTTAATGCGTTTCCATACACCATATTTTAATGGCTTGATGACCTATTTACCTGAAGAGGAGCAAAACCAACTACAACAAGCAAAAGGGGCAACAGATTCTCAAATTCAAGCCTTATTAGATCTATTTCCTAGTTGTCCAGAATCATTGATTAAACTACTACAGGATATTAATGGAACCTATTATTGTAAGCATGGAGAAGCAACGATTTGTGTCCTAGTATTAGGCTCAGATCTAGGTGAATATCCACATTATTTAAAGTCTATTGAGCAAATGATAAAAGATAGCCAAGTAGTGAATAGTGAAAGTATTTATGAACGTTATCAGGACTTTTTAGAGTATGTTGAAGTGGATGATAGAATTCAGATGCATATACCATTAAATAAACATTTATGCTTTGCGGATTGTATGAATAATGGTGGCACTTCAAGCTTATATATAGATTTTTATCCAAATGATGGCGGACAGGTGGGACAGATCGTTCGATATGTTCATGATCCAGATAGCTATGAGGTTATTGCACCGTCCTTTGACGACTATTTACAACAGTTAATAGAAGGAGGGTTTGAATTTACAGCAATCTATGAGGAGGAATAGGAGGGAGGCTATCTTTATGAGATTAAAATTTTATGAGACGTGTGATAATCACTTAATTGAGAGATATACGATTACACCAGAGCAGCTACGGTTTACGAAGTCCCCAAAAGAAAGTATTGAGCTAGCAAAACAGGACAAAAATCGTCATGCCATATTGGTGCTTGCAGAAGATAAGCTAGTTACTTTCTTTGTTCTCCATGAAAAAGATGGGGTAAAGCCATATTCAACAAATAAAGCTGCCTTGTTAATTCGCTCCTTTTCTACTGATTATCATGAGCAAGGGAAAGGCTATGCAAAAGCAGCATTACAGCTCTTACCAGACTTTGTTCAGGAGCATTTTCCTCATATTAATGAGTTGGTGCTAGGTGTTAATGTCCCAAATATATCTGCACAGGCACTTTATACTAAATGTGGTTTTGTTGATGAGGGAAGGCAAGTACTAGGATTTAATGATGAGCTTATCGTAATGAGTTATTATATCGAGAGGTGAAACGAATGTCATTAGTAATGAACGCAAGGATAGAGCAATTGGATGAAATATGTGCGATAGATCGAGAAGTCCTAGGTGATTTTTCAAGAAGTAAACAGATCAGGCTAGCCATTCAGGAAAAACGCTGTATCATCAAGCAAAATGAACATGGGATTGCGGGTTTTCTAATATTTACAAATGATTTTTTTGAACATAGCTTTATCAGCCTAGTAATAGTAAAGAATTCTGAACGGAGAAGGGGAGTTGCAGCCTCTTTAATAGAAGCTTATGTAGAAATAGCTATCACGCCAAAGATTTTTTCTTCCACTAATCAATCAAATACAGCTATGCATCAAGTATTTGAGAAGACAGGCTTTATAAAAAGTGGCATTATCGAGAATTTGGACGAGGGGGATCCAGAAATTATTTATGTAAAATTAAGTACATAAAGTATGAATGGTCTCGAAGAAAAATTTCTGCGAGACCTCCAAATTTTTTTGATTATTTTTTTGCTCGAACAACTAAAAAGGAAGGGCGACGAAGTTCTTTTTCTAGAGAGGGAAGTTTCTCTACTGCTTCTAAATCAGGAAGCGGTTCTAACAGTTTTTCAATAGTGAAGCCATGTGCAATTAATGAATTGATGATCGTAGAGATACATCGGTGATATTTAACTACACCATCCACAAACCAAGTTTGCTCACGTAAGCCCTCATCCTGATAATTATCGATTGCATAATGATTTCTATTGCCGTTAGCATCATAAATCCAATTATCCACCATTGTTTTCCTAGCTGTTGCAATGGGATGTTCTACAGAAAAAATAAAGATGCCATTTGAACGAAGTATGCTTGCAATTTTCCCGATCACCGCATCAAAATTTTCAATGTAATGCAAGGAAAGGGAGCTTGTAATACAATCAAAGCTTTCTGGAGCTACATGATAATCTTCAATTGCATACAATCCATAGTCGATCTTAGGGTGAGCATATTCACGTCGTGCGATAGCCAGCATATTTCTAGAGACATCAATGGCAGTAACATGTTTTGCTTGGTTTTCAATACAATAATATGCGAATTCTCCCATTCCACAGCCAATATCAAGCATCTGTAAATTCTGTAGATTCGGCAGTAAGGATTTTATCGCGGGTTGCTCCAGTAAATTATTATAATTATAAGGTGTTTGACGTAACGCTTGATAGTGACGGAAAAATTCAGGATTGTCATAAATATTTTGTTTCATGTAAAGCCTCCACTTTTTTACATAACGTTATGTAGTATTTGCGCTTATTCATTGTCTCATAGCTATGAAATTAGAAATAGACTTTTTATTCTATTTTTAGTAAGATGTAGGTAGAGGCATGTCAACTTTAATAATTTCAACTACCATCTATTTACATATGAATAGATGGTTTGTTTTTTTCTAATTTTGCGACATAAATTTGTAACAATTTGCAAAAATTAAAATATTTTGATGGCATATGTTGGCACTTCTTTTTATGAATGACGTTCTTTTTATTGGGAGCAGTATTACCGTTTCCTAAAAAAGACGTTGGGGGATTTTTAAAGTGAGTACAGAAACATTGTTAAACCTAAGCAGTAATTCATTGTTCATTGCCTTTATTTTATTGCTAATTGCTATTTTACCGATTGGACTAGCCGTAAAATCGAAAAGAAAAATGTTTGGCAAAGTCGGATTACTACTAACCTATAGTGCCTTTACTTTACAATTAGTTTATTTTATTTTAAGGTGGATTGCTGTAGATCATGCACCAGTAAGTAATATGTATGAGTTTATGACGTTTTTTGGCATCATGCTTACTGGGAGCTATTTGATTATTCATTTGCTGTATAAACAAATCGTAGTGGGCTTGTTTACTATTCCAGTTTCCTTAATTATTCTTGGCTATGGAAGCGTTTTTACAAAGGAGGTTTCACCGCTTGTACCATCTCTACAAAGTCATTGGCTAACAATTCATGTGATGACCGTGGCCTTTTCAAGTGCTATCTTATCAATTTCGTTTGCAACAGGAATTATCTATTTATTAAGAACATTAGACGTTACAAAGAAATCAATTAGTACCTTTGCTTTAGAATTTGTTATGTATTGTCTTATTGTTGTAATAGGCTTTATTGGTGTGTCTACATACTTCAATCTCACATCAGATACTGTGAAGGTTCATTTTGAAAATTCGCAAGGAAAAGAAGAAACTGCCGATTATACAATGATGCCACTTATTGTCAATGACGCTGCTTTAACCACTGATGGAGAACAAATAGGTGTTTTACAGATCACAAACAAGATTGATGCGAAGAAATTAAACTCTATTGTATGGGCATTTCTAGTGGGAACGATACTATATGTGGTACTTATACTAATGGCAAGAAGGCCATTAATCGTTTTATTAAAGCCATTAACAAATCGCGTACAACCAGCTTTAATGGATGAAATTACATATCGAGCTGTGGTCATAGGCTTTCCATTGTTTGCTCTAGGAGGGCTATTATTCGCCATGATTTGGGCACAAATTGCTTGGAGTAGATACTGGGGCTGGGATCCTAAAGAAGTATGGGCACTCATTACATTTTTATTTTATGCTGCCTTCCTTCATTTTCGACTATCAAAGGGTTGGGAGGGTGAAAAAACAGCTTGGTTAGCAATTATTGGCTTTGGCATTATCGTCTTCAATCAAGTATTTGTAAATCTAGTGATTGCTGGTCTACATTCGTATGCATAAGGAGCTGAGAAATGAATTATTTTCTTAAGCTAAATCTAGTGAGTATATATTATGGACTAATGTTCGTTATTTCGATTGAATTACAGGTGAATTATTATCGAATGTTAAGACTTACTGGATGGGAAGGGCAACAGATTGATATTTTTTTATTTCTGATCCAAGCAATCAGTTGGATAGCAGGGAGTGTTATTCTGTATAAACTAACAGCTAAATGGCTTGCTCGTCGCCGTTTAGTGTATGTAACAACTATTCTTTGGCTGCCATATTCAATCATCTTTACCTTTCTATTTGCAAGTATTTTTCCAATCACCAATCAAGGCGATTCACCAGCACCTGTGCAAGGATTTATCCTTTTTGCAATGATCTTTTCATTTCCGTTTTATATTGCTATTTTAAATTTCCTGTGTCGTTTTTTTAGTGCCGATAATGCACAGGGGTAATAACATAAAAAAAGAGACATCCAAACCAAGGATGTCTCTTGAATTTTTGCATTTAAATGCTAAAGCTTACCATTAAATCTTTACAACATTAGTTGCTTGTGGTCCACGGTTTCCTTCTTCTACGCCGAATTCCACTTTTTGACCTTCTTCTAAAGTTTTAAAGCCATCCGATTGAATAGCAGAAAAATGTACAAATACATCATTTCCGCCTTCAACTGCGATAAAGCCAAACCCTTTTTCTGCGTTAAACCATTTTACTGTACCTTGTGTCATGTGAACACCCTCCCAAAAAAATTCAACAATCATATTCCTTCCATCGCTTGCAAAGACTCACGTATTCAAAAGCTCGTATTATCCTTTTGAATACGTGATTTTAATGGCATTAAAGAAGTAATGTAATTATTATTTTCATTATATAACAGTTTTATACATTTATCCAGTATATTCCGTTTTTGGAGAGAAAAAATTTACATTTATAGAAAATAGATAAACTTTATGTTGACTTTTCGCTAGTCAATCCACGCTTTCTCTTTCGCTACAATTACTGCCTCCGCTCTTGATTCTACATTCAGCTTAACAAATAATTTAGATAAATAGTTTTCAACTGTTCTCTGTGTTACGCCAATGGCAGAAGCAATGGCTTTATTCGTACAGCCCTGTGCGACAAGCTGTAAAATTTCTTGTTCTTTGTCACTCAGTAAAACTTCCTGATGTCTATTTGGCATATTCATGCGCTGCTGAACGAAATCCAAAAAATCTGCTGATAGTAGAATTTCACCTCTTAACGCAGCTAGAATGGTTTGTATCACTTGCTCTTTAGTGGCTAACTTTGAGAGTAGACCGTCAATTTTTTTCTCTACGAGTAATTCGTAATAATCGGAAAGCTCGTATCCTGTATACAGTAAGATGATGGCTTCGGGATGTTTTTTCTTAATCATTTCAGAAAGCTGAATACCATTAATTGGTTTCATATTAATATCGATTAAAAATAATTGAAAAACTTGAGCATCCATTCTTGCTAATACCGCTTCACAATTCTGCTCTGTGTCTATATTAACATCCGTTAAATCTTGTAGTAATGTTTTCGTACCATCTAAAACGACAGGATGGTCATCTACAATAAGAATATTAATCATACGAATCCCCGTCCTCTTGAATTTGAATATATATATGCATTCCTTCATTATGGCTGGAGGCAATGTTGATCTCACCATTAAATGCACGAACACGCTCACGAATACCGTTTATACCCATGGAAGCTGATGATTGCATTAAATCTTCGATATTACAGCCAATGCCATTATCATCGTAATGTAGGATAAAACCATGTTGAATGGCTTGTAACTTTAATGATACCTCAGTGGCCTCAGCATGCTTTATCGCATTATTTAACAGTTCTTGTACTAGACGATAAACAACTAAATGTAAGGTGACGTCCTGAAATTGGACACGTTCTATATGTGCATTTAATAAAAAATCTGCCCGAATTTTGACCTTTTGTATTAATTTTTTTAAAGCCATTTGTAATCCAAATGTGTCAAGTAAAGGAGGGCTTAGATTCTCGCAATATTCCCGTAAATCTTTTGTAGCATTCAGCAATTGCTCTCGAATATCTAATACCTTTTCTTTTTTTATAACTGATGTTCCGGCAAGCACATCTAGCTCTCTCGCTAAATGAAGCTGTTCCTGTAAAATGGTGTCATGTAATTCTTGCGCTAAAATACTTTTTTCTTTTTCAATAATATTCCACAATAATTTATCGAGCCAAGGTAGCTGTGTATCATTGGCATCCTGTATTTGTTGGATTTCTTGCACTAAATCTTCAATAAGCTTCAGATTATCAATAAACATGGAGACATAAAGTGAAAGTAACTCAAGCCAAAGTAGCTCTTCCTTTTGCAGGGAGTGTCTTATTTTTAAAACGACCTTTTCTTCACCAGCATCGTGTAGCAACAGTTGAATCGTGCCCATTTTTTCAATAATCTCACCGCGAACGAATGGTACAACTTCTGTTTCGGTAGTAATCAAAAAGGCTGTTGTACCAAGTTTTTCGGTAATTTCATATTTGAATAGTTTTAATAATTCTTGTTGATTTTTTGCTTTTCCCATTCTGTTAACTGCAGCATATAAATTATGTACATAATTACCAGTGGATGAAAAAATAATTTTTCGGTATTTAAAATCAAGCTGCTCTTTTATATAGAAGCTTGCTATGATAACGAGAAAAATAAGTATAAAGATACTTGTCATTGTAACAAGTGAAATATCCTTTAAAAATACTAAGGCTATGCTTGAAGTCAGTATTATGGCACTAAAAAAAGCAAGGGTAGAATAATACCGAAATCGAGATAATTGGTATTCAATATCGAATAGTCGCTCATTCACTTGAATGAAAATAAAGGAAAATGGAATAAATAATAAAAATAGCGCAGCAAACTCCGCATGTAAAATTGGTTCGTGCCCCAAAATTTCTGGTATTACGAAAAAAAGTAAAAAAGGTAAGAATGGTGTAATAAAGGCAATAGCAATTAGCCGGATTTTTGCTAGTTTTGTTCGTAAATAACTTGTAAGTAATATATAGATAGCATAAAGGACAAGTCCAACAAATAGACCTAAAATAAAAGAGGCAGTTAATTCTCTCAAACCTCGATCAAATAGTGCATAGACATAAGAACAAAGAACCGCAAGTGGAAAGACATAAAGCCATTTCGTATCAAGATATCGCCATTCTATATGTAAGTAACGGAAATACAATTGTAAAAAGTGAATTAAAAGTACTAAACATAAAATGATGCCTATCCCTATTACTAGCATACCAATAAGATCTCCTCTAGCGGAAGCACCTGTACTAATATAAGCTAAAGAGCAGGTTAACAAAAATAGTGTTAACAGTTTCGTTTTTTCATCTTTTCTATTATTCTTCCATAAATAGAAAGAAACCCCTAAGGAGAGTAAGAAATAAAATATTGGAAAAATAATTTGCAAAAATAATTCCTCAGGTATATCTTGATGCTGAATTGTTATGGTATGAACAACGCCACTAGGCTTAATAAACGTTAACTCTTTGGCACTTCTTGCGACAGAGTAATATTGAATGGAACTATTCTCCTGTGCAGGTTTCCCATCAAATGTCAGTAAAATATCACCTTTTTCAAGATTATGTTGCTGTGCCCAATCAGGATAATAGAGATCAGCAATAACTAGTTGCCCACTAGATGCGTCTACTAAAATACCAATAAAAGGTACCTTAATTGTTACTGCAAGTACATAAATTCCTAGTACTAAATATGCAATGAAAATACTATATGTCCATTTAATCATCTAACTCTCTCATTTATTTTCATCGAATAATCTCCGTTTCATCAAATAGTATGCTATATATTATCCATAATAAATGATCATTATGGAATACCGAAATCAGCTCTTTCGGAAAACCACTATTGCTTTTTCGGAATAACGAAATAGTCTTTTCGGTAAAAGCTATGATAGTGTAAATCTAGCATATGTGACGGAAAGGGGGAGCATTGCATGAAAAAGTGCGGATTGTCACTAATCCTGTTTTTCCTAGTCGCCATAATGTTGTATCCAATGACAGCTATTGCTAATGCCTTTGCAAAAGATAAGGTTGAAGTTGATATTTGCATTATCGGGAGTGATAATCATTTTGTTTATAAAATACCTAAGCGATTACATAAAGATAAGCCTTATGTTGAGATGAGAAATAAGATTGAATCCACATTAGCAAGTCATTGGAAGGTAGAAGATGCTCATTATGAAGCGAACCAGTCAGAAGTTGCGTATACTTTCTTCATTCAAGATTTATTTCAAGAAAAGCAAAGTGGGCAAATGAAAGTAGCAATTCCATATAGTATCCTAGTAGGAATGTTTGGTGAAGATGAAGCCATTGAATTACGTATTTTAGCTAGTAAATTAACGAATTGGAAAGTCAATGCAAATGATTGGGCAGCATTCGGGTTTGTAGCACCTCTCACGTTTTTAAGTGATCAGGAATATGTCTATGAGGGAGCTGTCTATGATCTTTTACAGCAGCGGGTAGGCCATTTTGATGGAACCGTCATGAAAGGTCAATTGGTGCTCAATAGCGTTATCTATTTTAGTTTTATTTTAGTGCAATTATTGACTTGTATAAGTATGTCAAGACTCTTGAAAAAGAGAATCATTAAAGATCCAGAAAATATGCATCAGTTCCGAAAGTTAAATTATCTGTATCAAATCATTCCATTAATGGTGATCGTTGCGCAAATCGTTTTTTTAGTGATGTCTGGGCTGTTGACTGCATTTGGTCTTTATTTTAATCCAGGCATTGATTTATTATTTATTGTTGGACCGATTTTATTGAATATTATTTTGCTGCCTACATTTTTCGTTACAACTGAAAGTGAAATCTCTAAAGAGTTAAACAATAATTCCTTTGATTCAGGTATGTAAATATTGAAGTTGTTTTTTCTTTTTGCCCGACCAAATAGGGGTATTAGATGTTATAATGGTCAACAGCAAACGTGAAGGAGCTGTTGAGAGACGATGACGCATCCAGAAACTGCGTATTTACATTTACTACAACATATATTAGAGAATGGCATTAAAAAGGAAGATCGTACAGGGACAGGGACATATAGTGTATTTGGCCATCAAATGCGTTTTGATCTCAGTAAAGGCTTTCCATTGTTAACGACAAAACGTATTCCGTTTAAACTTGTAGCTAGTGAGTTACTTTGGTTTATTAAAGGTGATACTAATATTCGATATCTATTACAGAATAATAATCATATTTGGGATGAGTGGGCCTTTAAAAAATGGATTGAATCTGATGACTATTCAGGTCCTGATATGACCGATTTTGGTAGACGGTGTTTAGTTGATGAATCATTTAACGTGACTTATCAAAAACAGCTGGCATCATTTTGTGAGCGTGTATTGTCAGACGATGAATTTGCACGCAAATATGGGGAACTAGGGAATGTCTACGGCAAGCAATGGCGCAATTGGACAACATCTACAGGGGAGAGCCTTGATCAATTGCAGGATGTAATCCATCAAATTAAACATAATCCTGATTCAAGACGTATCATTGTCAATGCTTGGAATCCAGAAGATGTGATTGATGCAGGAGCAAAAGGCAGTAAAGCGGCATTACCTCCATGTCATGTGATGTTCCAATTTTATGTAGCAGATGGTAAGTTGAGCTGTCAATTGATGCAAAGAAGTCTGGATACACTATTGGGTTGTCCATTTAATATTGCTTCCTACGCATTATTGACACATTTAATTGCGCATGAGTGTGGATTAGAAGTTGGCGAGTTTATTCATAGCATTGGGGATGCTCATATATATATAAATCACGTGGAGCAAGTAAAAGAGCAGCTTTCTCGTGAACCAAAGGACCTACCAACCTTGAAAATTAATCCGAATAAAACGTCAATTTTTGATATAGAGCTTGAAGATTTAACGATTGAGGGCTATAATCCGCATCCAGCAATTAAAGCACCCATAGCCGTATAACTATAACAGCAGCCGATTTGGTTGCTGTTTTTTTAGAATATAATTTCCCTAAAAAAGGTAAAATGTTAGAATAATTCACCAAATGTTTCAAAAGAGAGTTTTCCATTATATTGAATATGGCAATTATAGGATATATACTAAAATTAGATATCAATACTAAGAAATCTTTAGGGGTCAAATAAAAATGTAGAGGTGAATAGTATGAGGAAATCAATGATGTTTCAAATAGATGAAAGAGGAGAAAAACAACGTAGAAGGAAGTTGACTATCCATTCGCCTCAACCAGAAAAAAATGCTATTGAACAACATGAGCAATTCCACATCTCTACAAAATTAACACAGGAGCAAATTAAGAAAATGATGCAGGTAATTGATGAAATTCGTCTTAGACGATAAGGATGTATTATAAATAAAGCGCTTTCTAAGCTATAATAGCCTAGGAGGTGTTTTAGATGAACGTAATATTTGTAGAAACATTTACAGGTACAGAGCTTTTACAAATGGTGTCACAGGATGTAGCTGGCATATTAGCAGCAGCACAAGGAGAGAGTGTAACATTCCCATTAGGTCACTTTAAGTATGAATTTCATAACCTAGATTTTTATGAGGAAAACGGAGAAATCCGACAAGAGCTAGTTATTTACGTAAAGAAAATTTAATGCTGAACTTCAATCTGTTTTTTTATACGAGAGAAAAGTATAAGATGCATTTTAAACGGAAAAAATAAAACAGGTGTTAAATAAAGCAATTTTCTTGCCTTTTTTGATACCTGTAACTATAATAGTTACAACAGGTGGTGATACATATGGTGAACAGTCGATTTTCGGTAGCGATCCATATACTTTCGCTCATTGCAACAACATCTGATAAAAGTCAGCTAACCTCTGATTTTATGGCAGGAAGTGTCAATACAAATCCAGTTGTGGTAAGACGCATGATTGGTACCCTCAAAAAAGCAGGATTGCTGTCATCACAAACAGGTATCGCTGGTTATGAGCTATTAGTAGAGCCAAAAGATCTAACATTATTGGCTATCTATCAGGCAATTGATGGGCCAGAGCAACTTTTTGCGATTCATGATGAGCCAAATCCAGCCTGTATGGTGGGACGAAAAATCCAACATACGTTGGAGGGTGTCTATACATCTATTTGGCATGCAATGGAAGAACAGTTACAAGCACAAACTTTACAGGATGTGCTAGATCAACTTCGTCTTTAAACGGAGTCGATCTTTTGTACTCTACCTGTAACTTAAATAGTTACAACTATAAACTAGGAGGAACCCATAATGAAAATTGGTGTAATTGGAGCAACAGGGAAGGCAGGACAAAAAATAGTAGAGGAAGCATTACAACGTGGTCATGATGTAACAGCCATCGTACGCTCTGCATCGAAAGTAGAAGCTAATATCCCTGTTTTGGAGAAAGACGTATTTGCCTTAACACAAGAGGATGTAAAAGGCTTTGATGTTGTTATTAATGCGTTTGGCGCTCCGTTTGGTCAGGAAGAATTACATGTAAAAGTAGGTCGTCATTTAATTGATATTCTAACTGGCATAGATACAAAATTATTTGTTGTTGGTGGAGCGGGCAGTTTGTTTGTAGACCCAGAAAAAACTACGCGTGTAATGGATACACCAGACTTTCCCGAAATGTTTTATGCAACAGCTAAAAACCAAGGTGAAAATCTACTTGATTTACAACAATCTGCAATTACTTGGACATTTTTAAGTCCATCTGCATTCTTTGATCCAGAAGGTCCAAGAACAGGAAGCTACAAAGCAGGTGCTGACCATTTATTGGTAAATGCTGCTGGTGAAAGCTATGTAAGTTATGCGGATTATGCAATCGCTGTAATAGATGAAATTGAAAATCCAACTCATAAAAATAGTCGTTTTACTGTAACTTCAGATAAATAAAAAAGAAAGTGCGGGATTTATTGGAAAGGTTATTACTTGCTTCTTTTTTATGACATTCACAACTTAATGCGGAAAAATGGACCGAGCGTATAGAATGCGCTCGGTTTTTAGCGAATAATTTACTTTTTTAAAGGATTTTTTTATTTTACAGAAAAATGCCTGTTTACAATCCGCCATTAATTAGCTACTATCAAGTGTGAGTATTGCATAAAAGGAGACGACAATGATGTCAACACAACGTATAGAAAAAGATTTTTTAGGTGAACGAGTATTACCAGCAAATGCTTATTATGGGATTCAAACGCTACGTGCGACTGAAAACTTTCCTATTACAGGCTACACAATTCACTCAGCTTTAATTAAAGCAATGGGAATTGTTAAAAAAGCAGCAGCATTGGGCAATATGGAAGTACACCTATTATCAAAAGAAATTGGTGAGGCAATTGTCGAAGCAGCACAAGAAGTGATAGATGGAAAATGGGATGCAGAATTTATTGTAGACCCAATCCAGGGCGGTGCAGGTACATCGATCAACATGAATGCCAATGAAGTAATTGCAAACCGTGCCCTAGAAATTTTAGGGAAAGAAAAAGGGGACTATCAATCTATCAGTCCAAATAGTCATGTGAATATGTCCCAATCAACAAATGATGCTTTCCCAACAGCTATTCATATTGCTGTTTTAAATTTAATAGATGAATTACTGCTAACGATGGATAATATGCAAGCTGTATTCCACCAAAAAGCAGAGCAATTTGCACATGTAATTAAGATGGGACGTACACATTTACAAGACGCAGTGCCAATTCGATTAGGACAAGAGTTCGAAGCTTACTGCCGTGTGATCAACCGTGATATTGTACGTATCCGTCAAACTCGCCCAAATTTATATGATGTGAATATGGGCGCAACAGCAGTTGGAACAGGTTTAAATGCATTCCCGGATTACATTAAGTCTGTCGATGAGCATCTTGCTGAAATTTCAGGATTACCGTTAAAAGGTGCAACTCATTTAGTAGACGCTACACAAAATACAGATGCTTATACAGAAGTGTCTGGTGCATTAAAAATCTGTATGATTAACATCTCTAAAATTGCGAATGACCTTCGCTTAATGGCTTCTGGGCCACGTGCCGGCTTAGGAGAGATTATCTTGCCAGCTCGCCAACCGGGATCTTCCATTATGCCAGGTAAGGTAAATCCAGTAATGCCAGAAGTTTTAAATCAAGTTGCCTTCCAGGTAATCGGCAATGATCAAACAATTTCTCTAGCATCTGAAGCAGGTCAATTAGAATTAAACGTGATGGAGCCTGTATTAGTATTTAACCTAATTCAATCCATCAGCATTATGAATAATGTATTCCGTGCGTTTACTGAAAACTGCTTAAAAGATATTGAAGCAAATGAAGAGCGTATGAAGGAGTATGTAGAGAAAAGTGTTGGTGTCCTAACGGCTGTTAATCCACATATCGGCTATGAAGTGGCTGCTCGTCTAGCACGTGAAGCAATCCTATCAGGTCGTTCAATTCGTGATTTATGTTTGGAAGCTGGCGTACTAACAACTGAACAATTAGATTTAATTTTAGACCCATATGAAATGACACATCCTGGTATTGCAGGATCAAGCATTATGAAATTGAAATAATAGTTTTTAGAGAGCACTTTGCCAAGCGTAAAGTGCTTTTTTATCTTGATTCAGCAGATTTTTACTGTACGAAAGCGAAGAGTCATGCATAGATACTCCCATCTTTATAGGTGATGAGGTGATTCTTTCCTTTTCAGTGCGGGTACAAATGCCCGCTATAATAGAGAAACTAAGGTAAAGAACTCCACATCTTGTTAAAACGCCTTAGTACCAACATCAAGGTTGGCCTAAAAGCCCTGACGGATGTCACGAATTTTGAAGAGAGTTTTTCGAGTGAGCTCGAAAATCCAGACACAATTACACTGGGATTTAATTGATATGACTTAATTCTTACAATTGAGGGGTCTTTTTCTGTGAATCTAAGGGAAATTCAACTATAATAACTACATTGGAATATTATTATAGTTGGGGGAAATTAGTATGAGTTTAGGAAAAAGAAGTATAATTGGTTTTTCTGCTTTAAATGTTCTTATGATTATTATTTTAGTCATAGACCTAGCAAATGTTACATCATTGGATTGGTTATCTACATTATTAACAATACTGGGAATTGCAATGACACTTTCCTATATTGTCTATGTACAGTATAAAATTATTAAGCCCATCAACCAATTAGCAGCATCTGCTCAGGCAATTGCAGAGGGAAATTTGCATACTGCTCCTATTGAAGTGAATTCCAATGATGAAATTTCATCGTTAACGAAAGCATTCTTAGAGATGAAAGAACAATTACAAATTATCACACAAAAAATTGCCAATAGCTCTTCAGACTTATCTGCTAGTATAGAGGAGCTATCAGCCAGTACAAATGAAATTACGATGGCTGTTGATGAAGTCGATTCTCAAATGGAAAAAACGTCAGATAGACTTAAGCATGTAGCACAATCGGCCAATGAAAGTGCGGTGGCGATGCAAGAAACAGCTGATGGCATTGAACGAATAACTGTGGCAACGCAAGATGTTTTTGACCATGCAAAGGAAGCAAATGATGTTGCCGGTAACGGTGCAGAAATTTTACATGTGGCTAAAAATCAGATGCAATTTATCTCAAATTCAACTGAAAAAACAAGTCAATTAATGCAGCAGTTAACAAATAAAATGATGGATATTAAATCCATGATTGATATGATAACAACCATTACAGATCAAACGAATTTACTAGCATTAAATGCAGCGATTGAAGCAGCACGAGCTGGGGAGCATGGTCAGGGTTTTGCGGTGGTAGCAGAGGAAGTTCGTAAGTTGGCAGAGCAATCCAAACATTCAGCACATCAAATTGTTGAGCTAGTAGTTGGAATTGAAAATGATACGACACAGGTTGCATCATCGGTTGAAGAGGATTTAAAAAATGTTCAGCAAGGTGTCTATGTCATTGATGAAGCAACAAAATCATTTGGTACGATATCTCAACATGTAAGTAAAATGACGAGTCAACTGGAGGATATATCTGCTACAGCTGAGGAGCTTTCAGGTAGTGCTAATGAAGTAACGAAATCAGTTATGACAATTGCTTCTGGAATGGATAAGTTATCACATTATACAGAAGTTGTTTTACAATCAGTAGATGAGCAAAGTGCCTCGATGCAAGCAGTCAATACAGTATCACAAGATTTATGTGTGCAAGCAGAAAATTTACAAAAGCTTACACAGCGATTCAAGGCATAATCATGTAATAGAAGAAACTTAGAAAAAAATCACATAACCCACATGTTTAAGAAGTATGAATTGTTGATACATGTACATGACAATTTAGCAAAGACGTTATAAATAATTATGTAAAAAGCCTAGACTCAAAAGTAATGTTGGTGCCTAGGCTTTTTGTGTTCCTATTAAAAATTGGCTTAAATCGATCTTTTATAAGCATTCATTGTCGAAGTATATTGGAATATTTTGGGGTTGACTAGTCCCTCACGTAAATCCATCATTCCTAATTGTCCCATTCTATTCAATAAAGGAATCAACCAACTGCCACTTGGAGCACCTTGTAACACTTTAATTTGATCAGATGATAACTTTGAAACTTTACTAGCATCAATCGGTTCTTTTGCATGTTCTATCGTTTCTTGAAAAGCTTTCGTATCAACTTTATACATATTTTCGCCAACTTGTTCAGTAAAACCTTTGTATCCGTAAGCTCCTCGAAGTATAAATAACCTTATACTCATATCTTCCATAGAAACCACTTTTAAATACACCTCCCTTCAAAGGATTCCTAAATTATAAAATGGGTAATTTTCAGAAGTAAATCTAATCTTATAGTATGCAGAAGTTCCACTTGAGATTTTTAAGTCTGAATTAAAAGTTACTGTATGATAAAACCCATCAATAATTCTATTATTATTAAAATCTAAGGAGCAACATTAATTTTATAATCACGATTTTGATAAGTAAAACGCTCATCATCTATGCATTGTCATTTCCATACCCAACTTCCATCACTCCTATGGAAACAGTGCCTGAAACTGCATGAGAAGCTTGCGTACGAATATCTTCATATTCATTGATTGTGCCAACTTGTGATGCAATTTGATCAATATAGGAGCTGTTAATGGTAGCGCTGGACCTCTTAAGACTGGATAATTTTCCAATTCTTCTTTAACTTTAGCAACTTCATCTAAAGTTACTTGTGTAATAGTTCAATCAGGATGTTTTGTTTTTAGATTTCTAATTAATGGGTCTACTTCAATCATATCTTTTTCTACTTCTGAAGCTTCAGCTGTATTTAGCCCAAAAAACCATTTGTTAAATCCTTGCAGCTAGTGTATTATATGTCATTTCGTTTTTGATTTTTGTTTTGTAAGGATATTATCGTATTAAATTTAAAAATATTGATATATTACCTAATTTGAGAATTTTGTATTCTGATATTATTAAGAAATTGGTAAAAATAGAAGTGTTAAAACAATGAATAAGTATGTTAGTAACTATATCTTCTTAATTAAGGTAGTTTTTTTCATTTTGACAAATAATAGAATACATATTACAATTTAGTTTGATAGTCGGTGAGGAATATTTACTCCGCTAGTTCCGACATCTTTAAAATGGCTAAAATTAACAACTGAATAGCGTGTAATAATAGGTGTAAATTGCGTGCAATTTACTGAAAAGGGAAGTCGGTGCAAATCCGACACTGTCCCGCAACTGTAAATGTGAGCGACTTTTCAAATACCACTGTTTTCAACGGGAAGGGGAAAAGAAGCGATGACCATAAGTCAGGATACCTGCCTATTATGAGTACACACCATAACCCTACGAGGAATAGGAGGTGGCATGTTGACAAAACAGAATGCTCTGTTTGTCACAGTACGTCAAACGCCCAAATTAAATAAAGGTATGTGGATGAGTTCCCATACATTTAGATTTGGGTATCGTTTGACCTTTTGTGATGAACGAAAACAATAAATTGAAGGATTTCCTCTAAATATGAAGGAAATCCTTTTTTTACTGATGACTTCCGTTTTGAAAATATGTACGAAAAGAGGATGCACATATGACGAATATTCATGTATGGTCAGCACAGGAAACGCACATTGAGGATATGAAAATTTGTAAGCAGCCACGCACTGAAGTTGCCAAGCAAGCAAAAACAAGAATGGTTGTGGAATCACTTGTTGATCAATTACTTGCAACCCGTCTTATTAGTAATCAGCGACTATTTGAACAAATTTTATATAATAAGGATATTATTTGGATTCAAAATGAGGAATTTAATGGACATCTTTTCGCAAGGGCAGAGATAGCAGAGAACCTGAAAACGAAAACAAATAGCTTTATGATGTATATGCCAACAAATCCAATTGTGTATGAGGTGGATGGCGAGCTTTATCATTTAATTACACGTATCGATTCAACCCGTTCTAAACCAAATCTAGAACGATTTTCTGTAGAGCCTAAGCCTGTATTAAGTGCTGCTCGTGTCAATGATTTATTGTGCTCAATTGTGATGCGCTTTTATGAAACTTATTTGGAAGATTTATCACGAATTGCTCAGGATAACAAACTTATTAGTCTAGTAGAACGTGAGTATAAGCATTTTTTACAAGCCGTGAAGGAACTAAATGATTATCATTTAAACTGGCATCCACGTGGTAATGGTCATGAGCTATTGCTGGAATTAATTGATAATTTGCAACTTTTGAAAAGTAGACCAGGCAAAGTGTTAACAGACTTTTCGAATTCCCATAGCTATGCTGTTGTAGAACCTTCTTATCGCCCTTTCAAAGACACAAGGCAAAATGTATGGGCATTATAGAAAAAAGCAGCTGCTCAGGTCAGTGGAAATTGTTCTATTTAATCCAAGAACAACATGGGCTCAAGAGAAAACTGCTCATGTCAGCTCAAGAATAGCTCAGTTACATGGGAAAACCACTCCGGTCATCCCAAAACTTGCTCGGGTACAGGAGAAACCCGCTCTGGTCATCCAAAAAATAGCTCGGGTACAGGAGAAACCCGCTCCGGTCATCCCAAAACTTGCTCGGGTACAGGAGAAACCCGCTCCGGTCATCCCAAAAATCGCTCAGGTTCAAGTGAAACCCGCTCAGGCAAGCCATAAAACTGCTCAGGCCAAGGAGAAATCCGCTCAGTTTAATCAATACCTCTCGAAACCAGAATTAATAGAATCTGCAGTACAGAAACAGGACATGGTATCAATTCCACATGTCCTGTTTCTACTTTTCTAAATTATTTGATACAATGCATTGCTGCTTGTGCCTCATGCCATGGAACGGAATAGCCTTTTCCTTTTGCACAAAAAATACTTGCGGATGTATATTCAGGATCGGCATTTTTATTGTAGCCGATTTGAGTAATAATTTCGTTCGGATTATGACATTTATCGTAGCCATCAAATTGTAGAGAAAGCACACCCTTACCATTGGTGTAGGCCGCAAAGGTCGTACTATAGTTCATAAATGTCGCGACAGGAGCACGACCAGTAATCATGACATCCTCTTCTGAAACAACTGGAGGGTCAAATGTACCGGATGCTTGCTGAATATCTGTCATTATGCGGCCGATAAAATCGGTAGATGCTTTTAACTTAAAGCGGTAATAGGGCTCCAGAAGGATGTTCACCGCTTGTTCAAGCCCTTGCCGTAATGCTCGGAATGTGGCCACGCGAAAATCGCCGCCGTCGGTATGCTTAATATGTGCACGCCCCGTTAAAAGCGTAAAACGAATATCAGTTACGGGAAAGCCTGTTAGTAATCCATGATGTTCGCGCTCGAATAAGTGCTTTTCAATCAGTCGTTGATGCCCAACGGATAAATCGTCCGTATGACATGCATTGACAAATGTAATACCAGTACCGCGTGCACTTGGCTCCATTAATAAATGTACTTCTGCATAGTGCTTTAAAGGTTCGAAATGACCATATCCTGTAACAGTTGATGCAATTGTTTCCATATATAATATCTGTGGCTCCCCGAATGAAATGGCTAGTGAAAATCGCTTGTTTAGCACTTCAATAAGGACCTCAAGCTGGATAACCCCCATAATATGTACTTGAATCTCTTGAAATTTTTCATGCCAAATCACACGTAATGAAGGCTCTTCCGCTTCAAGGATACGAAAGATTTTTAAGACTTCCTTTATATGCTGGTCTCCCTTGTATTGTACTTTGGCCTGAAGAGTTGGCACTAACTCATAGGGCTGTGGGTTACTAGAGCTTCCGAGGATTGCACCAATATTTGCTAAGCTAAGCCCTTTTACAGCAAAAATTTCGCCAGCTGTCACTTCCTGTACGGCTTCATAACGATGTCCGTTATATAACCTTATTTCCGTCACTTTTTCGGTTACGTCTCCAAAAGAAAACTCATCTCGAATATGCAAGGTTCCCTGTAATGCCTTAATAAAAGTTAAACGTTGATGGCCATCGTGTCGAATTTTAAAGACTTCACCTTGAAATGGTGCAGCAGCATTGAAATGTGTTTCAGTAAGCAGCGGGAGCTGTGCAAGGAATTCCTTTATGCCGATATCTTTTAATGCTGAGCCAGTAAAGCACAAAAATGCCTTTTCCTGTTTAATCATCGCTTGGAGTTGGGTAAAACAGCTACCACTATCTAATGTTTCATTAAGAAAAGCATCCAAAAGATTGTCATCACGTTCAGCTAGCCATTCCATTATGTTAGAAGGAATATAATCCGAATGGAACATTTCATTTACTAGTAGTACGTCCTTAGAGCAATCCTTTTGAAGCTGTGCCATAACATTATCCACCGCTGCACCTTCACGATCAATTTTATTGATAAAAAAGAAGGTTGGAATGTGATACTGACGTAATAGGTGCCAGACTGTTTCTGTATGCCCCTGTAACCCCTCAACTGCACTAATCACAATGATGGCATAATCCATAACACGAATCGCACGCTCCATCTCAGGGGAGAAGTCGACGTGTCCTGGTGTATCGATTAATGTATAGGTATCGTTGCCAATTGTCATCCGACCTTGCTCAGCAAAAATTGTGATGCCACGTTGACGCTCCAGCTCATGATTATCCAGAAATGTATCTTGATGATCCACCCGCCCACGAGCCTGAATACTTTTTGTATGAAATAATAATTGCTCAGAGAATGTTGTTTTTCCTGCATCCACATGAGCAAGGACTCCAATAGTTTTATGCATAAAATAATCCTCGTTTCTATAAATCCGTCCATTTTATTGTAACAGAATTTTGTTGAATTCAAGAAATATGAATATGTCATAATTGTGCTCCAAATCAACTGATTATGAAAAATAATTAATGTAAAATAGTTCTCGATTATGTAAGAATAGTGCTATAATATTAAAGATAATTAGTAAATGGATTTTTTTGTGAGATTGCGAATAGAAATTTCTTTTGCTAGTCTATCAATAATATTTATAACAATCAATAATACCTTTATATTGGTGCAAATGGCCTTAGTCATTTGCTTAAAAGGGAAATCGGTGCAAATCCGATGCTGTCCCGCAACTGTAAATGGGGAGTCTATACAAAATGCCACTGTAATCAACCTATGGGAAGGCGTATAGATGATGAACCTAAGCCAGGATACCTGCCAATATTATTCTTTACTTTAACCACGAGGATGGGGATAGTGAATCAGGTCAAAAGCCATTATTTCACTATGCGAACCTCTTGGAAACAAGGGGATTTTTTTATGCCCTTTATCAATTTATTACACTGTACATAACAAAAACATGGTAGTAAAGAAGTCAACTGATTTCTTACTATATATTTAACATCAAAGGAGAAAAGGACATGAAGAAATGGAACAGCGTGTGGCTTGTCTTTGCACTGGCATTGATGGCCATTTTAGGTGCATGCAGTGCGAAGGAAGATAAAGAATCAGCAGCACAAGGGGAGAAGGTTGAACCATCGCAAGCGGCAACGGCAGAAGTAACGATTGACAATAATGGGACAACACAGGTTTATAAAGAGGCGCCCAAAAAAGCAATTAGCTTAAACCAACATGTAACAGAAATTATGCTAGCTTTAGGCTTAGAGGATTCAATGGTTGGTACAGCCTATTTAGATGATAAAATTTATGAGCCTTTCCAAGCTGCTTACGATAAAGTACCTGTATTAGCTGACCAATATCCTACAAAGGAACAGGTTATTGATGCAGAGGCAGACTTTTTATATGGGGGATGGAAAAGCGCCTTTGGTGAAAAAGGTGTTGGTACTCCTGAAGAGCTTGAGACATTAGGAATTCACACCTATTTACATACAGCGTCCAATATGACAAAACCAACTTTAGAGGATATTTTCATAGATATTCGTAATATCGCAAAAATATTCCGTGTCGAAGATCGTGGAGAATCTTTAATTGATCAAATGACAAAAGATGTAGATAATATTCGTGCCAAATTGCCACAGGATGGCAAAGAGTTACCTGTTTTAGTTTTTGATAGCGGTGATAAGGAAGTCTTTACAGCAGCGCAAAACTTTATGAATGAGTTGGTAACGATTGCTGGGGGTAAAAACATTTTTGGTAATGTGGAGGCAGGTTGGACAACTGTTTCAAAAGAAGATGCAGTTGCACGTGATCCAGAGGTGATAGTTGTCATTGATTATGGGGAGACATCTGCTGAGGAAAAAATTAATTTCTTAAAGAATGACCCAGCGTTAAAAGAAACAGAAGCCGTGAAAAACGAACATTTTGTTATTTTACCATTATCTGCAGCATCTGAAGGTGTCCGTGCCGCAGAAGCGATTCAAATTTTGGCAAAAGGCTTTTATCCAGATAACTTTTAAAATTTGAGCTAGCATTTTGCTGGCTCCTTTTTCATAAGGAGAGATATTATACATGAATGCATTTAATATGAACATACCAGAGAAAACCTTTGAAAAGCTAAATCATCAGGGAGAATTTACTCGCCTTGCGGTAAGCCCTGGAATTATTAATAAGCATTATACTCCAACACAATTTCAAATAATCGCAAAGGTCGTTGGAAACACTGGTGCTATTAAATACTCTGCATCCTACAGTATATTATTATCAATTCCTACTGTTGGTCTAGGAGAAGCTATAAATGAGCTACAAAAAGCAGGTCTATACGTGGCAAAGCAAGGTCCGATTGTTGCCATGAAGGCATGTGATTTCTGTGATGGCGATAAAATGGAGGCAGCCCCAATAACAGAGCAATTATATGATTCATTAGAAGGGATGGCAGTTCCATCAAGATTACGCTTAAATGTTAATGGCTGTGCATCGGCTTGCTATAATGCTGTCTATGATGATATCGGCCTCATTTATCAAAAGGATAGCTTTGATGTTTATTTAGGAGCGGTGCCGATGGGGGCAAAAGCTCAAGCGGGGACATTGTTTGCTAAACGGATTCCTGTTAACCATATTGAAAGCTATCTCCATGCAATTATTTTACTCTACAAAGAGCATGCTCGACCAAATGAACCTTTTTATAAATTTTATCGTAGAACAAAAACGGCTGACTATTGGGATATAGCGTTTGATTTCTAAAAACTAGTCTTATCAAGCATGGTGTCACTTTGTAAGAAACCTCGTCATTGTAAAATACTTCTTCACATATAAAAGATTACATAGGCTTAAAAAATTTTTTCTTTTAAGCAGGGAAAATACTTAGTGTATCGAAATAAAATACTATGTAAGAATTCAACAAGAAGGAGCGAATAACAGTGAAACATGGGATTCAACCAGAAGATTTATATCGATTAAAATCAGTATCAAATCCACAAGTATCACCTGATGGAAAAGGAGTAGTTTATGTAGAAACTTGTATTGATGAAAAAAAGAATGACTATGTATCTAATTTATTTTATATAAATTTGACTGAAAAAAACCCTCTACAATGGACATTTGGTGATGATAAAACGAATTCACCTGTATGGTCATCTGATGGCAGCAAAATTGCATTTGTATCAACGAGAACTGGCAAGCCACAAATTTTTGTGCTTGCTAAAACAGGTGGAGAGGCCAAACAAGTTACGCATTGTAAAAACGGTGCGACATCACCTGTATGGTCTCCATGTGGTAAGAAAATTGCCTTCTCCGTAAAGCTTGGTAAAAATGAAGATATCTGTGATAAAGCAGAAGATGTTAAGAAAGAGGAAAAAGAACTTAAACCTCTTGAAGTTGACAACATGAAGTATAAATCAGATGCTGCTGGATTTATCGATATGGATCAATATACTCACATTGCCATTGTCGATCTTGAATCAGGGGAGCTGGAACAAGTGACGACAGGAAGCCATCATTTCCATTTGGATACATGGTCACCAAATGGAAAATATCTGGCTTATTCGGCTGATTTAACAGAGGATGTAGATTTTTCTTTCAATAATGATATTTATTTATTGGAGGTAGAAACAAAACAAACGCGCCAACTAACAGAAGGAAAGGGGATGTTCTACCAAACTTCATGGTCCCCGAACAGTCGATACATCGCTTTTCTTGGAAGTGAGAGAGAATTTGAAAACGCTACACAAGCAAAGCTATGGATATATGATTTGGAGCAGAGTAATTTAACAGGTGTAACAAGTGATTTTGACGCTCCTGTCGGTGATTTTGTAGTTGGAGATTATCTACAAGATGTCGTGGCTCCACGTGTCCAATGGATGAAGGATAGTCATAGCTTTTACTTCCAAGTGACAGATCACGGAAATACAGCCATTTATTTTGGAAATATTGTTGGAGAAATATATCCAGCGATTCATGATAATCAGTATGTCTATGGTTTTTCACTTGATTCACAAAATGATAAAGCAGTCGTTGCCATCAGCACTACAACAAATCCTGGTGATCTATTTTACGTCAATTTGAAAACTGGTGAAAAGGAACAGCTCACTAAAGTTAACGAAGAGTTTTTAAGATCAAAAATATTATCTGTTCCAGAAGCTATTGAATATGAAGGGGCAGATGGCTGGAAAGTAAACGGCTGGATAATGAAGCCCATCGGATATGAGGATGGGGAAAAATATCCACTTATTCTTGAAATCCATGGTGGTCCGCACGCAATGTATGCCCATACCTATTTTAACGAATTTCAAATACTTGCTGCACAAGGTTTTGCGGTACTATATACGAATCCTCGCGGTAGTCACGGCTACGGTCAAAAATTTGTTGATACAGTCCGAGGTGATTATGGTGGCAATGATTATCAAGACCTTATGGCTGCTGTTGACTATGTATTGGAACAGTATGAATTTATTGATCAAGACCGACTTGGCGTGACAGGAGGCAGCTATGGTGGCTTTATGACTAACTGGATTGTTAGCCATACAAACCGTTTTAAAGCGGCTGTTACGCAACGCTCTATCTCTAACTGGATTAGCTTTTGCGGTGTAAGTGATATTGGCTATTACTTTACAGACTGGCAAATTCAAGCGGGACTAGACGATATTGAAAAGCTATGGCATCATTCTCCGCTGAAATATGTGGACAATGTACAGACACCACTGTTAATTTTACACAGTGAAAAAGACTATCGCTGCCCGATTGAACAGGCAGAGCAATTGTTTATTGCCTTAAAGCATCGTAAAAAAGAAGCAAAATTTATTCGCTTCCCTGAATCCAATCACGAACTTTCAAGAAGCGGAAAACCAATGTTAAGAATGAATAGATTGGAATATATTCGAGATTGGTTTGTCAAATACCTATAAGAATCATAGAGGGTGGTGGCTTAAGGGCTAAAAAAGCTTCTTAGGCCATCTTTCTAAATTATTGATTAATAACTCCATAAAATACTAAATCCTCGTATTTACCGTCTTTTATAATATGATCCTTTAATATTCCTTCTTGTGTCATACCAATTTTCTTCATTACTTTTCCAGAAGCAGGGTTTGATGAAAAAAATCGTGCAAATACTTTGTGCAGTTTCTTTTCTTCAAAACCGAATTGTAGAATCGACTGCGCTGCCTCTGTTGCATAGCCTTTTCCCCAATATTGCTCACCAATCCAATAGGCAATTTCTCCTTGATTAAAACGTTTGTTATTCGATAATGCAATTGCTCCATATAATTCGCCAGTTTCTTTATCAGTTACTGCAAACTCGTACGAAATATCCTCCATAAAATGATCGTAATGGCGTTCTATCCATGACAACGCATCATTCAAACTATATGGATAGGGCAGGTACAATGTACTTTTATAAATATTATAGTTATTGCAAAGCTTTGCCACCGTTTCTGCGTCAGATGCTTGAAATAATCGCAGGACTAGCCTTTCAGTTGTAATCATTAACTTTTCACGAATATACGCCATTTAATCACTCCAATTACCTATAATTTGTAAGTATATTATATAATAAACCATATCCGAACAAAAAGACAGAATCATAGGAAGGTGATTCTGTCTCGATGCATTTAGTCTATTTTTTTTATAAAAACAACCTTTAAGTAATTAAATTCAGGATATTCACGTGGTACACGGAAATCCTTCGGCAGGCTGTATTCCTCAACAATTTTATAGCGTGTATGCGTTTCCTTAAAGGCCTGATCAATAAAACTTTTAAACTTTTTCATACCAAAGCTTGCGTTATTGGTTGAAGCAACGATAATACCATTTTTCTCTGTGATGGCAATCGTGTCAATTAACAATTTCGGATAGTCTTTCGCTGTTGAGAACGTTCTTTCCTTTGTCCGTGCAAAGCTAGGTGGATCTAAAACAACAAGATCATATTTCAAATGATGACGCTGTGCATATTTAAAATAATTAAAAACATCCATTACTTTAATATCCTGTGATTCATAGTCTATGTTATTGACGCTAAATTGCTCAATTGTTTTAGCTAAACTACGCTTTGCAACATCTACACTTGTTGTTTTTACTGCTCCACCAAGTACCGCCGCAACAGAAAATGCTCCAGTATAGGAGAACGTATTAAGCATATTCCTATGGTCTGCGTAATGTTCACGAATCGCAAGCCTTACGTCCCGTTGATCGAGAAAAATACCTGTCATTGCGCCATCGTTTAAATGAACAGCATAGCTCATGCCATTTTCCAAAATAATGATTGGAAATTCACCAGGAGTCCCCATAACGAAATCGTCCTGCTCCATATATTGCCCTTTAAGATCAAATCGCTTTTTCTCATAAATGGCTGTAAAGTTTACTGTCTCAGCAAGTGCTTCGTATATCATATCCTTCCATAAATAGATACCCGCACTGTACCAGCTCACTAGATAGTAAGAATCGAAATAGTCAATAGTGATACCACCTATACCATCACCTTCACCATTAAAAATACGAAAGGCTGTTGTATTAGGATCATCGAAGAAGTTCTGACGATTTGCAAGTGCCTTTGTAAATTTTCTAATAAAAAAAGCTTTGTCTATTTTTTCGTTGACATCTGTTGTTAGCATCCAACCAATGCCTTTATTTTGGATGCCATAGTAGCCTATGCCAAGAAAGCGTTGATGGCTGTCCAGTAGTCTTAATAGGGCACCTTCTTCTTTAGGAAGCTGACTAGCGTCAACAGCATCCTTTGAAATAAGAGGATAGCCTTTTTTTAATTGATCAGCAAAGGGTTTTTTAATTTGTAAAGCAATCGTATGTGTCATGTTGTCATCCTTTAAAAAGCATTTTGCTCTATTATCGCACTCTTTTATGCGAATAGACAAACTTATTTCATGAAACAAGCGATTTTTTCAGCTGTTTGTATTGTCGCTTCTTCAAAAAAGTTCATTTTGCTAAAATAGCTATGGATTAATCCAGTCATGTTGATATGCTCAACGGTTACGCCTGCATCGGCAAGTTTTTGTGCATAAGCAAGACCCTCATCATAGAGAACATCCGCTTCTGCGGCAATAATAATTGTTTTTGGCAAAACACTTACATCCTCAATCTGAAGCGGGGAGACAAGTGGATCTTTATAGTTTTGTCCATCTGTGTAATGTCCTGCAAACCATTGCATCCCTTGTTTGTCTAAACCATAATGTTCTCCATAAGCACTGTAGGATGCTGTTGTAAAATCTATATTCACGACTGGGTAAATAAGTGCCTGTGCTTGGATTGCTGGGCCATTTAATGTAGCAGCTAAATAGGCTACAACCGTTGCTAAGTTTCCACCTGCGCTATCACCAGCTACGCTTAACCTTGTTGCATCCCCACCAAATTGCAGAATGTTTTCGTAAACCCAAACTAAACTGTCATAGGCATCGTGAAGCGGAATAGGAAATGGATATTCTGGCGCTAGACGATAATCAACTGACACAACAATAGCCTCAGCTTTTTCTGCCAATAGCTGGCACCCTGCATCAGAAGATTCTAAATTGCCGAATACCCAGCCACCCCCATGATAATAAACAATGACTGGGAGTATTTTGTCAAAAGAAGGTTTATAAATACGAACATTTATTTTTGCACCATCACGTACAGTTATTTTTCTATCCGTAATCGAAGCAAGCTGTGGAGCCTGTGTTGACTCCCATTTTGGCACTGTTCGAATAGCACGAGCCTCAGCAGGTGTTAAATTATAATACGGAATAGTAGAGTCATTTGCTTCAATGTAGTGAATCGCCTCATTTGTTAGTTTTGTCATCATCATCCATCCTTTTTTTCTATTCGATGATTCTATTATAAACTATTCATATAATTTTACTAGGATTTAAAATCGAAAAATTTATGAATGGGCAGAAATATGCTAATTGTCACAGTAAAATTTGTTTATAATAAGATGAATGAAAGTATTTGGAGGGACAAGATGATTTCTTTAATTGTGGCACATGATACTAATTATGTGATTGGTTATGAAAATGGTATGCCATGGCATTTACCTGGAGATTTACAATATTTTAAAAATAAAACAATGGGCAAGCCGATGATTATGGGTCGTAAAACATTTGAATCGATTGGCAGACCACTACCTGGTCGTAGAAATATCGTAATTTCTCGAGACGAAAGCTATCATGCAGAAGGGATTGAAACAGCAACAAGTTTAGAGGAAGCCCTCGTCCTTGCTGGTGATGTTCCGGAAATTATGATTATAGGAGGGGAGCAAATTTTCCGCCTATCGATGGCTATCGCAGATCGTTTATATATTACAAAAATTAATCATTCTTTTAATGGGGATACCTATTTCCCGAAATATGAACAGGATTTTGTACAAGTATCCTCAGAAAAGCCAGAAACAGCATTAGAGGGTTATACATTCGAATATCAGATTTTTGAACGCAAAAAATAGAGATCTGCTGAATAGGTAAATCACTGTAAAAGTATCACTATCACTATCAGATAGGCTCAGGAATCTTGAGAATAAACCTAAGCTTTGAGAAAAAAGAAAAGAATATTTAAATAAAAATTATTATGACGATAGAAAGTATATAAATATTGGTTGTAAAGATAGGGGGATGGGTGCTCTGAATGTTCAATTAGGGGGCAGTAATTATTTTAGTGTATTAAAAAAAGACGGTTTTAATCGTTTATCGGATGATTTATTTCTTAGAAACAATAAAAAGAAAGCAACGTATGAAATAAAAAAAGAAAATGGGTATATACGTCATATAGTAACGAAAGAAAATGGAGAAAAAGTAATTATTAGAGAAGTGAAATTAACCAAGAAGGAAGAAAAAGAAGAGGCTTCTGGCGACATAAAAGATATGATTACGCAAAAATTAGCCAATCAATTGTTAAAATCATTAGAAGATACACAGAACCATCAGAAACTTCTTAAAACTGGTATAGCTGGTCAAAAGGAAAGAGAAAAACAAATCTTACAATACATCATGAATATATAAAATTGTAAAAACCTAAATATTGATATTGCAGTATCATACGGCTGGTGCTCCAATATCAATGGATGAACGAAAAATCGCTCCTTTATCAAAAAAGAGCGATTTTCATTTTGTATTTATAAGTAAAAATAAACACAAGCATACATTGATCCACAGCCAGCTAATACAAATAGATGCCAGATTGTATGATTGTAAGGAAGTGAGCGCCAAGCATAAAAAATGGCACCAATTGTATAGAATAGCCCACCTGCAAACAGTAAAGCAAAGCCATTAAATCCTAAGTAAAGGTAGATAGGCTTTATTGCAAAAATAATTAACCAACCCATACCGATATAAAAAATTAAAGAAAGTATTTCAAATCGATTAATAAAGAAGCATTTAAATAGAACGCCTAATAGAGCAAGAGACCAAATAATACATAATAAGGTAATGCCTAGAGTGCCGCCAATCGCAATTAACAGAAAAGGTGTATAGGTTCCTGCAATTAAAATATAAATAGACGAATGATCAAGTATAGAGAAAAAGTATTTATATTTTTCAGGCATGCTATGTAGCAGTGTTGACATTAAAAATAAAATGATGACAGAGGCACCGAAAATACTAAAAGTTGTTATTTGAAGCGCTCCACCTGTTTGTACAGCCGCTAAAATAAGAACAATTAATGCTGGAATACTAGCGATAAACCCAATACCATGCGTAATGGCATTCCACAATTCTTCTCTCCATGTTTTATAGTCAAATGAATCCATCATTTTAAACACTCCTTTCGTTTGTATTTTTACTATACCCCAATAATTTTCATCCTGCTATTTACATTTGTCATATCTTCAGTATCAAAAGTGTCATATAAATGTCTAAATCCATGAAGGACATTGTTAGACAAGTGCTCGACTAAGCGCTATAGTAGCAAAGGTAGCGTTTTCAAAATAAATATCATTGTATGATACCTAATGACAAATGTCATGTTTACATAATGTTTCATTAGTCTATATAATAAATTTTAATGAAGTAAAAGGATGTGTCGAAGTGGGACGAATTCATATTGTAACGGACTCAACTTGTGATTTAACTAAGGAAGAAGTATCGCAGCATGGTATACATATCGTGCCTTTAACGATTCAAATTGATGGGCAAACATATATAGATGGTGTTGATTTAGAACCACAGCCTTTTTTAGGTTTAATGAAAAACGCTAAAGATTTACCAAAAAGTTCCCAGCCTGCACCAGGGAAATTTAAAGAATTGTACGATGAGCTGGGTCAAAATGGGGATAAAATCATATCCATTCACATGACTGGTGGTATGAGTGGAACTGTTGAATCCGCTCGTCAGGCAGCACAAATGACAGACGCAGATGTCACAGTAATTGATTCACGCTTTATTGCGATTGGACTAGCCATTCAATTACGTGAGGCAATTAAAATGCGAGATACAGGTGCTACTGTCGAGGAAATCGTGACACGTCTAGAAAAAGTGCGCGATAATACTTATTTATATGTTATTGTTGACACGTTGGAAAACTTAATTAAGGGCGGACGAATTGGTAAAGGTACAGGCTTTATCGGATCTTTACTCAATATCAAAGTAATTGCAAATTTAGAGGGTGGGGTATACAACCCTGTTTCTAAAGTTAGAAGCCATAAACAGGTTGTAAATTACTTATTTAAACAATTTCAAGCTGATACTGCTGGTAAAACCGTAAAAGCAGTAGGAATCTCTCATGCTGATGGACTAATTACGATGGGTGAACCATTAAAAGCGTTAATTGAAGAAACAGGCTTTAATGACGTAGAGATTGCCTTCACATCACCTATTATCTCTACACATACTGGTCCTGGAGCGATTGGATTTATTTATTTTGCAGAATAATAGACAGGAGCTACTACATAAGTATTGTAGTGGCTTTTTATTTTTTATAATGCAGGGAAAAGTAGGCATTACAGTAAAAAACACTTTTTTTATGGAATAGCTAGGTATCGTCCCTTTTCATTGCAGTATGAACTATTCTATAATAGAAGAAACAGCGAATGATGGAAGGTGGTCAAATGAGCATTTGGCGAATATTAATTTTGTCAATTTTGACCGTCTTAGTACTAAGTGGTTGTGCTATATCAATAGATGAACCGAATCCGCAAGCAGAGCCTGAAGGTGAGCAAGCAGGGACGGAGCAAGATATGAAACAGGATGAGCAACAAACAGAAGACGAGGAAAAAACCTCTAAGAATATGTTGACGCAAATTTTTGAGCATTTTTTTGAGCCATCACCAGAGGATTTACGGAAAATTGATGATGAAAACGCAAAACAACTACATTATTTGGCACTGGGAGATTCATTAACAGATGGTGTCGGTGATGAGTATAGTCAAGACGGTTTTGTAGGTAGATTAACAGATTCTTTGCAAGCTTGGCCCTCTATCTCTGATGTAGAGGTCGACAATAGAGGAAAAAGAGGAAGACGTAGTGATCAGCTATTAAAATTAGTGAAAAAAGGGCATTATGATGAAGAATTGCAAAACGCACAGCTTATTTCATTAACCATGGGCGGAAATGATGTTATGAAGGTAGTTAGACAGGATTTGTTTAATTTGAAACGAGATGCTTTTGATAAAGAATTGCTGGCATATAAGGAACGCTATAGTAAAATCGTTGCTGGCATTCGTGCTAAAAATCCTACGGTACCCTTATTGCTGATTGGTTTTTATAATCCATTCTCTATCGTGACAAATGAGGCCAATGAATTTGATACAATTATAACGGAGTGGAATAATGTCATAAAAGACATAGCAAGTGAAGATACGAATGCCTGCTATGTCTCAGTAGAGGATTTATTTGATTCAAACAAAGAGCTCGTATATCATACGGATTTCTTTCATCCAAACGCAAAAGGCTATGAAAAAATGACGGAACGAATACTTGCAGCAATGGAGCAGTGTGGAATGGAACAAAAAATTAACAAGGAAATAGGCTTCGAGGAGTGACAAAATGAATAAATGGAAAATCGCATTTTTCGCCTTAGCAGGCACAGTGCTGTTTGCAATCCTCCTCGTCGTGTATTTAGCAACAAAACCTGTTGATGGAGTAATTGTAGCAAAGAGTTCGGAAGGTGAAAGTGAAGTAAAAGGGAATGTCCTCGTTGTTCAAACAACAACGAAGGAGTTAGAATCAATATCGAAGAAATATTTAAAGGACGCCGCAAAAGGATCACCTCTGCCATTGGATTTTACGATTGGTGATGATATTCAGCTAAGAAGTAAGCTAACCGTTTTTTATACAGAAATCCCAATCACTATGAATTTTGATCCCATCGTTGATGACAAAGGGAATATTATCCTAAAGCAAACAGGTATGAATGTCGGGCTGTTGAATATTCCACCTGAGACGACTATGAAAATTATGCGCGACTCGGTGGAATTTCCTTCTTGGATTACAGTAAATCCAAATAAGGCAGAAATTTATATTGATTTATCACGTATTAATATAGCTTCTGGGTCTCGTATTCGAGCAAAAGAGTTAAATTTACCAAAAGATAAAATTTTATTGGAAATTATTGTTCCTGGTGAATAAGGAGTGACATGAATGGTAAAGCAATATGCAACATTTGCAGGTGGTTGTTTTTGGTGTATGGTCAAGCCCTTTGACGAAACACCTGGAATTGAATCGGTGATTTCTGGTTATACGGGTGGACATGTTATGAATCCGACATATGAACAAGTATGCTCTGAAACAACAGGACATATGGAAGCAGTACAAATTACCTTTGAGGATGAGCTCTATTCCTATGAGCAATTACTAGCGACATTTTGGACATTAATAGATCCAACAGATGCCGGTGGGCAATTTTATGATCGTGGGGAATCCTACACAACTGCCATTTTTTATCATAATGAGGAGCAACGTGAATTAGCGGAACGTTCTAAAGCGGATTTAGAGGCATCTGGTAAATTTGATAAGCCGATAACGGTGAAAATCTTACCAGCTAATACGTTTTATCCAGCTGAGGATTATCATCAATATTATTATAAGAAAAATCCAATGCACTACGAGCGCTATTCAATTGGTTCTGGTCGAAAAGCATTTCAGGAGCAACACTGGGGGCGAGAAAAATGAAAAAAGAACAACGCTTAAAAGAACTAACTGACATGCAATACTATGTAACACAAGAAAATGGAACAGAACCACCGTTCCGTAATGAATATGATCAACATTTTGAAGATGGCATTTATGTTGATATCGTTTCAGGGAAACCGTTATTTAGCTCCCTCGATAAATTCGATTCAGGATGTGGTTGGCCAGCATTTACAAAGCCAATTGAAAAAGAGGAAGTAACCGAGCATTTTGATACATCTCATGGAATGCGCCGAGTGGAGGTTCGGAGTAAGGATGCTGATTCACATTTAGGACATGTTTTCCCTGATGGACCAACTGAGCTTGGAGGCTTACGCTATTGCATCAATTCAGCAGCTTTACGTTTTATACCAAAAGAGGATTTAGAAAAGGAAGGCTATACTGAATATCTTTCCTTATTTAAATAAAGAAAACTCCTAGCATGAAGTTTGCTGGGAGTTTTTTTGTGCTTATAGTGGGTCAATTAAACCTTAAACTCACTTACTAAATTACGAAGGAAATCTGCTTGTTGGGCAAGTTCTGCGGCGGCTGCATTAATTTCTTGCATGGAAGCGGAGCCTTGTGTTGCTGCTGCTGCGGAAGTAACTGTATTAGCAGCGGATTGTTCAGCATAGGCATTAACGTGGACAAACTCACTTGCTACAGCATTGCTATACTCAAGGGTTAAAGAAATTTTTTCAGCCATTGCCGTAATAATGGAAGTAGTTTCCTGTGTATGCGATAAAATATTCGCTAATGATTGATTTGTTTCATTTGTCACTTCTACTCCGCGAATAACCGAAGTTACCCCCTCGTAGTTTTGTGTAATAATAGAGGATACTTCATCCTGAATGGACGTTACAATTGTTGTGACTTCCTTCGCAGCACTTTGGGATTGCTCCGCTAATTTGCGAACTTCATCAGCTACAACTGCAAAGCCTCTTCCGTGCTCCCCTGCACGTGCAGCTTCAATCGCAGCATTTAGTGCCAGTAAATTCGTCTGTTCGGATATAGCGGTGATTGTCCCAATGATTGATGTTATGTCTGCTGATTTTCGTCCTAGTGCCTCCACCGTTGTTGTCGTTGTGGCCATTGTTTCTTCAATTGCCTGCATCACTAGTGAAGATTGTTCAACTGAGCGACTGCCATCATCAGCTGCTTGCTGCATTGCTAAGGATGCACGTTGGACAGCATTGGCTTGTTCATTTAAATGGTGCATAGAATGCTCAAGGTCACTCATTTTTTGCTGGGCACTATTCATGCTGGAAATGGTATTGTCACTATCGCTTGCAATGTCAGCTGTAGCATCTGCAATATCCTGAATAGTACGAGCATTTTCATCCGCTAATGACATTAATTCCTGACTGCTACTAGAAACATGATCTGCAAGCTCACTCACACGTTTTATGAGATTAGATATGGATTCTATTAAAGTGTTGGTGGAAGAGGCAATCGTTGAAAATTCATCATGATTACGTACTTTAACGCGCCTTGTCAAATCGCCACCAGCCTGTGCAATATCCAGAATCGACTCGTTAATTGCTTGTGTATTATTTTTTAATGATTTAAATAACATATAGCCAAATATAATGATAGCAATAAAACCGATTACTGAAATGATAAAGAAAGAAATAATAGAGACATTGACTTGCTGGTTCAACTTATTTAATTTGGTTTTATTTGCTTCATCCATCACTGTATTGATGGATTCGATATTTTTATCAATATGTGTTTTCATCGTTTCGCCAACAGCGCCCATCATCAGCTTTCTTGCTTGCTCCAGTCCAAGCTCATCACGCATCGTCATGACTTTTTCAGAGTAATCGAGGTAATTTTTATAATATTGACCAATTGCCTGCATATGTCCAAGCTCAAGCTCTCGATCTGAGAACTGATCTTCTAATTCCTTAATTTTTTTATTTATCGAGTCAATTTTCATATGATATGAAGTAGAATAAGTGCCGTTACCAGTAATTAAATAGGTTTGCTCTAAATTTGTGAGCCGTGCAATTTCATAAGCAAGCTGATTAACTGTTAATTGCTCTTGGACATTTTTCTCAGTAAAATCATCCATTTGTCGCTGAAGATTACGTATATCGACATAAGACAATATACCCATTATTCCGTTAATGATAATTAGAAGTGTAAATATAATAAGCACTTTACCCCGTATTAAATGATAAAAACGTTGTCGTTTTTCCTTAATAGGAGGGAGATTATGCCTACTTTCCTCTAAATCAGTTGCTTTCTCTTTAGCAGAAAAGCTAGTTTTAAAGAGAGACGGGCGTTTTTTCGCAGAGTTACTGGTTTTTTGTAAGTTTTTCATCGCCATCACCTTCCTATTTTCAAATAGTCGATTTCAATTTTATCTTATTTTACTAGATTTTTCTAGATATTGTTTCGCAAAATTTTCATTTTTCAGATAAAAAAACCTATTAAACTTCTACGTCTCAAGTCGAAAGATGTGAAAAAAATAGTGAATAAACTTAAATAGGAAAAAATACTTAATAGTTATTTTTATGACGAGAACATGATTTTTTGATAAACTAGCGGAAAACAGATTAGTATAAAAAGGGGAATTTCTAGCATGAAAAAGAGCTTTTATTTATATGTATTAACTTTCCGCGGTGGAGATTGGTCTGATCAGAAGGTACGATTTGCAGAGGAGATGTTTCATGAGCATAATTTCCCAAAGCAAAGCACAGATTTTGAAGAGCTTTCAACGTATATTGAATCGTTTGCAACAGACAACCTTACTACTGAAGCATTTGATGAATTGTGGGCATTATATGTCGAGCAAGGGTGAGACAAGGAAAGAAATGAATGAATTTATTTTAAGTTGCTAGACGTCTAGCATTGATTAAATAGCAGAAACACAGTATTATTTAAAGTGATAACTGACAGAAAAGAGGGATTGCAGTATGAGTGTTCATATTAATGCAAAAAAAGGCGAAATCGCTGACACAATTTTACTTCCAGGAGATCCACTTCGTGCAAAATACATCGCAGAGACGTTTTTAGAGGATGTAACTTGCTATAACGAAGTACGTAATATGTTTGGTTATACGGGAACATATAAAGGCAAACGTATCTCTGTACAAGGAACTGGGATGGGTGTGCCATCAATTTCCATCTATGCAACTGAATTAATGCAAGAATATGATGTTCAAAAATTAATCCGCGTAGGTACTTGTGGTGCAATTCAAAAAGATGTAAAAGTACGTGATGTCATTTTAGCCCAAGCTGCAACATCTGACACACGTATGAACCAAATTATTTGGGGCGGTGCTATCGACTTCGCACCAATCGCTGACTTCGACTTATTATTAAAAGCCTATAATGCAGGTAAAGCGGCTGGGCTAAACCTACAAGTAGGAAATATCTTCACAGCTGATTTGTTCTATTCTGATGAGCATCAAAACGAAAAATTAGCACAATACGGCGTACTAGCAGTTGAAATGGAATCTGCAGCACTTTACACATTAGCCGCAAAATTCGGCCGTAAAGCACTTTCTGTTCTAACAGTAAGCGACCATATCCTAACAGGTGAGGTAACGACTTCAGAAGAGCGCCAAACAACTTTCAATGACATGATGGTTGTGGCGTTAGAAGCTGCTATTCAAGAGTAGTTGATATAAGAGGGTTTTCAGCAAATATAAAATACTGCAAATAAAAGCAACCGACCAAAAACCGACCATTTTTTATAAAATGGAATTGAAGTAGTCGGTTGCTTTTTCTTTATCTTTCATAGTTAAGTGACTATAGGTATTAATCGTTTCTTGAATGTTAACATGTCCAAGTTGTTCTTGAATAATTTTAAAATTTACATTGATGGGTTTTAATTCACGACACTATGATCAATACATCTTAAAGGCTATTATTTGTGGCTTCACACCACAGAAAATAAATCGTGGGTAAAGGCTGGGACTGTTGATAGACCGCATTTCGAAGTTAAAGCAAATTGGAAGATGCCATTAGGCTATAAATTAGGACAAGTAATTGTTCCAAGCAATAGTAAAGGAAATTAATTGTGGAAAACAAAATGATTCAAACATGGAATCCAGGTTCACCAGCTATGAAAACTGAAACGGAGAACTTTATTCCAAAGGCTGTTAAAGACGGCATTATTCAGAAATGGCACTTAAAGGATTTACAGAATAGTACAATGACCACTGACCGTTTAATTGGTCTGTACATTACGATTCTGCAAAGACGTGGTAAATAATAAAAATATTGAAAGACCAAGAAGCTTAAAGTTGCTGTCTTGGTCTCTTCCCTAATCTTTATACGAAGTTAATCTCAGATAATAGCCATCAGGGTCAATAATGCGAAAATCTTTCATTCCCCATGATTGTAAAACAAGACTTGATTCAACTGGATAATGTTTATCTAGAACACGTTGATATGTTTGTTCGATATTATCTTGTAGTATCACTACTTCAATACCTTTTCCTTTTGGTCTTAAACCGCCTTTTTTAAAATAATGATTTTCATTAAGAACGTTATCAGATGTTAATAATAAAGCAAAATTCTTCATTTTAATAATTGCACTAACTTCGGTCTTATTATGAAATGTAAGACCTATTATTTCCTCATAAAAACTAATAGACTTTTGTAAATCTTCAACGAATAATTCTAATCGAAATTCCATCAATATTCTCCTTTTGTATTATTATGTATAGTTTATATGGAGTTAAAAACCAAGTACATAAAAACGACTTGCTTAAATGTCACTACGACAAATTTATTACGTAACGCCAAAGCCCAGGTACTGGTGCTGATGATTCTTGTTTTGTAGCATCCTCTTTTGATGTCTCAGTAACTGTTTTTTTCTTTTCACCTGGTTCTTCTTTTGCTGTTTCCACTCCACATCCTGCTAGTCCTAGACTTAATACTAATGCTGCACTAAAAATTAATTTTTTCATTTTTAAATAATCCCTTTATATTCCATTTTAGGAAATAAAGAGTGAAAAGTACATACAAAAAAACAGACAACTTTGTTAGTTATCTGTCTCACGATCTGAATGACAGTTTAGCTTGTTCAATTACTTCCTCAAAGGCTACTTTAATTTCCTCGACATTAATAATATTGAAATTTGCTAGAAATATCAAAAGATCCGTATTTGTAGAGGCGTATAGCAAGGCTGTAGAGCGTTTGAGTAGTAAGTCGAATATAATCTTCTTCTATAGAAAAAACACCTTATAAAGAACGTCCTGTGCCTTTGTATAATTGGTTAGATGAAAGAGATGTTATTTTTAAATAATATTAATCCCTCCGTTTGCGTAGCCAGCAATAGCGACTCCTGCTTCCAATACATGAAATACCATAATTAAACTATCGCCTACAGCTACAGACACAGGTGGGATATTAGCTGTTCCAAAAGATATTTCTCCTATTCCTGAAAGTGCTGTTATTGACGGAGCCAAATCAACACTTGCACTTGTAGCAGTGAAACTATTACTACCTACAGGTGCACGGAATATCTGTGCTCGGACTGTCGCAGTTTCTAAGTCCAATACTCCTCCTAAATAGGTGAATGACGCTGAAATAGATGTAATATTACCGTCACGTGAAACAGTGAAGGCTTCATTAGGAAGTCCAATTAAGTTAATTGTATTACCAATAAGAGGAACTAAAGATACAGAACTACCAAAACCTATAAGACCGACATTGTTAGTACCATTGCCAAAATTGTCACCGATTAAAATAAATTCAAATCCAGAGGAAAATGGAATTATGGATCCGCCAATAGGAATGGAAGTACTGATGCAATTAATATCATTAGCCGTAAATGTTCCTAAATTATGGCATTTTTTAATAGTTAATGATTCATTATTACTCCCACAATTATTCATGGAATGGTTATCTCCTTTTTGTCTTTATAATATGCGGTAAAGGGGAGGGGGACAAAGGCTATAAATCACGTTTTTGATATTTAATCTAATCAGAGTAATCGAATTTATAATTGGTTAAATGAGCGTGATGGCCTTCCACAATCAAATAATAATAGACCGGGAAATTGATAAAACTGGCTGGAATGGTAGAGAGGGGATAAGTATGAATAAACAAATTAGTATGTTTGATTTTCTTTCGGTTCAGCAATCGGACCATGACCGCAAGTGGACCGAAAGCCATCCAAAAATGTTAATAAATCTGTTGATAAGAAGAAGTATAAAGGACCAAGAAAAAGAGGGTATATTGTGCAGAGATAAAAAAATAAAACGGACTGTACAGTTAAACGGTATACAGGCTGACACCAACACCATAGAGTCAGCCTGTAAATTTTCAATTATCAATTTTAGTAACGACCAATGATGGGAATCTATAAGTGACTTTTGTAGAGGCTGCTATTACCCTGATACTAAGTCTATCATCTTTGTTTAATCGTAGTTGTATTGTAGTTCCTATGGTGTTAGCTGTATTTAAGGTTACAACTGAAGTTATCGAATCAATTTTAATATTATTTTCGGATTCGAACTGGCTGCCATTCACCGGGATTGTATCATTGATGAACAATCCAAACACCACCCACGTATCCAAAGAATCGCTGGTAGCATTTCCAAGTTGGACTGAGATGTTCATACTGATTTCATATACGCCACTGGTGGCAACCTGAAGATCAGTACTATTATTAGGAATAGGAGCAGGATCTACATCCAAAGATGGACCAAGAGTCGTAAAAATAACTTTCTGTCCTAAAGGTGGAAATGGGACTGGTGTTACTAGAACAATGTTTCCAGAGGGATCGTAAAATGATCCATATGCCAAATTCTTCTCTTTTGGTGGTTCGGGAATGTTAGGCGGTATACAGGCTGCGTCAATAGCCCTGAATGATCTAACCCCAGTGCAATTGAATTTTTCATTACCGCACCGTTGGCAACCACAACCTGATTGATGACATCTATTATTAGTTGAATTCATATTAACACCCCCTTTCTTTATCATTTTATTCAAGCATTTAGTTAAACGGATGTGTTACTCAACTATCTAATGTTTGAAAGAAGTGTTTATTTCAATAACCAATAAAAGACCACTTCGTGATGGGTGGTCTAGGGTATTAAAACAGGTGACTTTTGGTGACCAAAAGTGACCAACATTTAGTTAATTTTATAAAATTGTAAACACTTTAAGATACATTTTATAAAGTTTAGAATGCTGTTAAATCAACATTATTGAAGTATCTTGGTCTTATAAAAAGTACAAGTATTTCAATGATATGATGGTTGTTGCGTTAGAGGCTGCGATTCAAGAGTAGTTGGTATAACAGGGTTTTAGCGTGTTTTTTAATAGTTGAAATTTAAGCAAGTGATCAAAAGCGACGAAAAGTAGACCATTTTACAAGATTTCGTCAAATAGGTCACTTGCCTTTATTTTCTCATGCTCAATGTGACATTTTTGTTCTTTTTATATATTTACTTTTTTCTTCATCATATCCAAGTTCAGTGTTTGATACGTTAACTCATCACCACCTTTAAGGGATTATACGTTCTGTTTGAAGGCGAAAAATTCGAATCAAACATTTCAAGAGCACCCAATGGTTCAAAGTAATTGTAAAATTATCATACAGCAAGTGTTTTACCATGATCGTTGAATTTATTATCAAACAATTGAATTTGTTTAGCCATCATCTTTTTCTTTCCAAAATCCAGCTAACTCCTTACAGATTTTTGGAATTTCATTTTGTAAAGAATACTGATAGAGTACATACAAAAAAGCCACTTATTTAAGCGGCTTACACAAAAACAAAGAACAACGTTGAGTCATGATAATCTATTTGTTAAATTTTTATTTGTACTTTTTCTAACAAAATAAAGAAAAATCAATTGAAATAGTAAAACAACTAAAACAGCAATACCTAAAATAACGAATGTTATCATTTTAATTTCAGGTGTTTGAACTACACCTGCTCCATCAATATTTCTTGCACCAACAAATACTGCAAGAGCACTGAAAATTAATATCCATACAATATTTGTGGCCCACCATATTTTCATACCCATAATGAACATCTCCTTCCTTCTTGCTTGCTGTTTCCTTTAATGGTTTAATTATATCAATTAAACCTATTATTAGGAACATGCTATAGGCTGTGTTATTTCTCAGCCTTAAGACGGATTGACTAATTAAATGAACAAAAAAACAACTTTGTTAGTGATCAGTTTTATTTCCGGCCATCTTCTCATACAAAATTTGCCTCAAATTTAACTCCCAATATCATCATCTGTGGAGGGGCGAACCGCGAAAGAGAATGTTCAGTGCCTTTCTATAGGTGGTTGTGTGAAAGAGAAGTCTTCCACAATCAATAGTGCATGGTGAACCAACATTAGATAATTGGTTGGAATGGTGAATGAAATAATTGTCCAAGTAATATTTAGATGAGGTATTGTTAAACTAATATAAAATTGTTTTAATGTTAATATTAGTTTAAAAAAATTTTTACATAAAATAGGAGGATTTAAATGGAAATTCGTTCAGTTAAAGGTTCAGACTACTATGTAATTTCACCTCTAATTAACGAGTGGTGGGGTGGCAGGAATATGTCTGATAAGCTACCAAAATTATTCTTCGACCATTTTGCACAAACAAGTTTCATTGCAGAAAAGGATGGTAAACTTGTGGGTTTTCTAATAGGATTCCTTTCTCAAACTCATTCAAATGAGGCGTATATTCATTTCGTTGGAGTTCATCCTGAATACAGAAAGCATCATATTGGAAAACATTTATACAATAAATTTTTTAATGTAGTAAAGCAAAGTAATCGAAGTATCGTTCGGTGTGTAACGTCACCTGTCAATAAAGTTTCGATTGCGTATCATACCAAAATGGGTTTTGAAATTGAAGATGGAGATAGAATTATTGAAGGTCTATCATTAAATACAGACTACGATGGACCAAATCAAGACAGAGTTTTATTTGTAAAAAAATTAGATTAAATTCTTGCTTCTTGCTGAACTAACTGGGGCTTAGGGTATTAAAAAAGGTGACTTTTGGTGACCAAATAGTCCCTAACTGGTGATAGAATGTGATTTTTAATGAAAAATTGCGACACATTTCAATATAATAAATACCGTTATATCAATACTTTAATAGCTCTTGATTTTCAATAATAGCGGTCGCAATTAATGATAGATCGTTGTTGCGTTTGAGTCTGCTACTCATGGGTAATTGATATACCAACGTTTTCAGCATATATAAGAGCAACCGACCAAAACCTGTCCATTTTGTAGTCGGTTGCTTTTTATTTTCCTAGGTTCTATCAATACAAACTATTCTTTTCTATCTAATTTTCCTTTAACATTTTCAATTACACAATCAAAGCTTTTATCAGAATCGATACTCTCAGTTATTGTGAAAATATATCCATCTGGATCTTTTATAGTTAATTCTTTTGCATTCCATGGAGTAACAGTTGGTTCTTGAATAATAGTTGTTTTGTTTTCCAGCGCAGATTGATAAATATTATGAATATTATTAGAGAATAAATTAATAATTACTGAACTAGAAGCGTTGACCTTTTCATCCTTGATTAACATCAAATCTTGGTACTTTTCCCCTCTTAAATGTGTCATTGATACTGTTCCTTTATCGTCAGGAAAATCAAACACTGAATGAAAATCTAATACGCTTTTATACCAGACTTTCGACTTTTCAATATTTTTCACTTTTAACTTTACAAATAAAGGCATTTGATAAAATTCATGCATTTTCGTTTCCTCCTTTAGGTTTATACAAATAACCATAAGGGTTTACGAGACGTTAAAGTCAACAACAAAAAAACAGACAACTTTGTTTGTTATCTGTTTCACGATTTGTATTGGAATGTTTCCTTTGTTTGATTATAACCAGCTTCCTGTAAATTTTGGGCTGTTTGTTCGAATATGTTCATTTAGTTAATTAATATCAAAAGAGCCGTGTTTGTTGGAGCAGTATGTGATTGCTATCAAGCATTCTCCATCTTATATAGAAAAACAGAACACTATATAAAAAAAGATGAAAGGGTGCCTTCCAACCATTAATGCATGGTGAACAAACATTAGTTCAAATAGTAAATGGAAATTATTATCCAAATAGAAGAGTTATGTGTTATTTTGTAAATTACAAAGCAGATTTGTGGAAAAATAGCCTGACAGGGATCTTGATTATGAAAAGGTTTAGTTATAGGTATTGTTGGAATAGTTTGGTCGCAATACCTAATTTATTTTTAATCTATAGTTTCGCTGGGGTTAGGGGTACTTATTTCTATTAACAGAGGGCTTTAGTTGAATAAATCACAACAAGACCACGCTTGAAAGTGTAAGTGGAGATTATTATACAAATGAATATGAAAAAAGGTATTGATCAACCCGTGAAGAATGGTCATAGTTAGTAAATTAGCAGGGAATCCTTTCCTTTTGTCGAATTAATGCAGAGAAAGGAGTGAATTTTATGGCAAAGCCAAAATGTCCTGAATGTAAAATTGAGGGATTAGAACACATAGTATCTGAAGATAGCAATGAAGAGTCTGAAGATGGACAACCTTGGTTTAATGTTGCTTTTTGTAATAACTGTGGGCATGTATATGGTATTTTTAACAAATATTCGCTTAATCCTTTTGATTTTGACTAATTTCTAGAAATCCCAACTTTCGGTTTTTGCAAATTTTTTATAAACGTTATAAAATCAGCACCTTCCACATAATCAATTAACGAACAAAGGAGTTTTATGGCCGATCATATTAAAAGATTGCTTTCGTTTACCTAGTACTTGTGAAGCTGAGAAAATTAAAAAAAATAGAAGTATACTGCTAAGACATTTAATCTAAAAAATAGGACTTAAATTAGGAAACAGGTCATGGGGATAAAAAGCATATTTTCTATTCTATTGGAGAAAATATTCCTAAAAGATTTAGGAGCGATAAAATTGAACAAATACATTTTCTTACTATTATTGATATTAATTTCTATACCCATTAATGAAACTGTAGATGCAAAATCAAAAGATTCCCCACAACCACTTGAAGAATTTCTTCCTGAAATAGGATATAAAACTGTAGAATCTGCGTTAAAAGATTTTGAACAGCATTATAAAAAAGAACTTAAGCTTCCCCTTAGAGTACCACCAATAAGTTTTACTCATTATTTTGGAAGATTTAATGATTTTGATGGTTCATTTGAAGTAACAATGTTAAATGACCGACTTCCTCAAAATCACTTTAAAATTGATGTTCGTCCGATTCAGTATAAAATCCCCTTTGAAAAGTATATTTCAAATGTGTTTAAGTTGAAAGATGGAAGTGATGCAGCATATATAGACAATCCGAAATTTGGATTTAATATGTTGGTCTTTGAAAGAGATAATTGGCAGTATGTGTTTAGTATTGATCAAGATGTTTCTGATAAAGTAACATCTGACGAACTTATCGAAATAGCAAATTCTATGGATTATCCAAATAAAAAATATTAATTAAATTAAAGATATAGGAATAATTATTGTCACCAGTGCATTTTGGTTAAAAGGGAATAAATTCGAGATGAGGTAGAAAATGAGGTACATGATCATAATGTTCATTACAATAGTACCGATATTGATTTTAATCAGTTGTAAGGAGAAAGATGGCGATTTGGTAGGAGCTAGTGTGACATCAGATGATGCTAAGGCAATAGCTACGAATAATTTTAATCTATCTACAATCAATAATGTTGAATTAAGACACTTAAACGATAAGGAGTTTGACAATATCCCCTTTGAAGAAGCAAAAGAAAAAACACCTGTTTATTTTGTAATTAAAGGAATTGATAAAAATAAAAAAGAGGTAATTGTATTCGTAAATTCAAATGAAAAAAGATTTAATTATATCAAATATTGAGTAGGTTGGTTCACTACAGAATGTTCATTTAGGACAATCCGTCTTGTGCTAACGGTTTTAGGGGATTAATGATCATTTTGTAAAAGTGTTGTCATGGTAAGAAAAAAGTTCTGTAACTTTATGAAGTGTAAAAACAACATTAGAAAATTTTTATAGTTATGCATCTAGATTACTGAATCTTTTGGTTAATTACTTAAAAAGAATGTTCCAGATACGTTTGTTTTCATCCCCAAAAAAGAATCGTTCTGGATAATTCCCCATAAATTTATATAAAGTGTTTGTAATTATAAACATGACTTTATAGAGGTAGTAGGTGTTATAGATGTCAAATAACCCGCTAGAACAAGAAGTAGGAAGTAAGCAATTAAAGTATGCCCAGCAACATTTAGCCAATGAAAGAACATATTTAGCGTGGATTAGAACAGCAATTTCAATTTTAGGTGTTGCTTTCTTAGCAACAAGTTTACACTTTGCTATTGGGACTGTTCGGAATTTTTGGGTGGATTTTTTATCAGCAATCATTGGTTTGTTGGCATGTCTATTTGGATTATTAATTATTTTCACAGCTACAATTAATTATTCTGCCAAGAGAAAACAAATATTAAATGAAGCGTTTATACCTTCTAATAGACATATTGTTTGGATATCTTACTTTTTAATTGTATTGATCTTGATGGTAATAATCTACTTTATAATGATTAGTTTAGCTTAGATAAAAGCTTTTGAGCAATTCTTTATGTAATAGCTTTTTCTAATGGCAGCTTTGATTTATAAAGAGATTTTCATAAATCTTATATCAAGGGTTAGAGGGACTTTTGGGAAATAATGACCAAAGGCGACTATTTTTATAAAAGTTGTTTTGGTGGAGTCCCAATAGAGCAGAAACAGATAACATCAAAAGTGGTGATAGATTACCTTTGAATTGTAAGATGTGGTAATGGTAGGCTGTAATTTGGCTTGACAATAATAGCTATTTGAACAATAGAGACGGCTATGAATAATGCTATATCTTGTTTTTTAGTAAATGAACTATTGCAAAGTATTTAATTGGTCTACCTAAGGAGGGGTTACTTAATGAAGCTTTTAGATAATAATTTTTTTATTTTTATTTTGGCTTTTGTAATTGCTATTGCATTTGTCAACCGGCCTGTGGTTATTGATTTTAAAGGTATAATTTATTTTTCCACTTACATGGTTATTTTAATCTTAGCTGGATTCGCTACAATTAAGCTTTTATTTAAAATCTATGATACTGCTATTTTAAAATTAAGTAAGAACTGAAGTTTATTCTTTGCTGTCAAAATCAACTGATAATGAAGTGATTCTAAGATAAATTCTGTTTCACTAGGCAGTTGATTTAGTTCAAGTATAGTGTGCTGAACCCTAAAAGATCTATCTTTTTTAGGATTTAGTTAGTAGGAAGAAAAAACGTCTATTTTAACAATGGAACAGCTCGATGAACAATTTAATCCTCGAACTGTTCCTGAAGTTCCAATGTTGTTCCAAATACAGTTGCCCCTTTAGAAATAATGAGATCCTTCACTATTTCGTTTGTTGGCTGCCAAATGGGTTAATTGATTTGATTCGAGTATTATTGGTGTCGGTTCTTGGGGCTGACGCAAGGTGCGAATCAACAAAAACATTAGATGGAGTATAGGACACTGGTGATATATGTAAGTGGACTTAAGCAATACTATCATATATGTATATGATTTTGAAATGTTGAACTATACACATTACTGATTCAAGTTTTGTTCTCGGCTTTTATATAAATAATGTAAATTTCTTTTGCACACTATTTACGTATTCTTCAATTTTCCTCTCATTAACTCCCAGTTCTGCGAGGATCCTTTTTAGCCCCTGGGGACCTTCACCTTGATAACCAGAAGAGAATCCACCCTTTACAACTATTCGACCATTTACTCCATTAAAGGCTGTTTCATAGCCGTATATTTCATTTATATATCTATGATCAATAGATTTAATTTTCCCGATTAATTCAATTGTTTTTCTAACAGCAGTTATCGCTTCTTTTGTATGGACATCTTCAATCGTGATATTCATAGTATTATTCCTTTCAGACACATCTTGTTTAATCTTGTTAAAGGCATTTTCATAAGCATTTCTAATCTCTTCGATGTTATACTTTTGATTGAATAATGCAGTGCTTTTTTCTAGAGTAACCAACGACTATCTACCTCTTCTTAAGATAAAATTTCCTTTTCATGGATATAAATGTATCACATTATTTTATAATAAAAAATAGACAATTAGCTTATATTTTTAATTCGCAATAAAGACTATATTCTTATTTTATTCTAATACAAAGGATATAGAAGAGTGTAAATACATTGTTTAAAAGCAATAAGGAAACAATTTTTACTTAAATTCTATTAGAAAGGTATTCATGAAGTAATGTAATCAGTATAAAATTATTTTGATAGCATAGTCATATCACTTTAGTACAATAGTATTTTTTGTTCCGTATTTTATTCAGGTTGGGTTGAATATTTAAGGAGATGGAAATAAGATACTAGGAAAGAGATACTATTATAATTAACTTAAAAACTGAATGATTATTCCTAAGTCAATTTAGAAAAAAAGGACATAAACCGACTTTATTGTATTTTCTTTGATTGGAATATTCCAGCACTATTTAGCTTAGTTCAAACACAAAACTAAATGTCCCATCAATTCCGTGTGGCTGATAAAAAAAATCATTATATATGCAGGGGTGGTTTGAGAATGAAAAAATTTAGAGGTTGATTTTAGTAGGACTTTTAGGAACAATCCTTTTTGCATGTTCTGATAAAGAAGACCAACTAACAAGAATAGATGTTCAAAAAGTAAATGAAGAAGGAAACTATGAAGACATTCAGATAATTGCCGATAAAGAAAAGATAAATTTTGTAGAACAATCTTTAGATAATGTGAGGTGGGAACCTCAAGCAGAAGCAATTATGGCAAAAAAAGAAGATGCTTTAGTTATTGCCTTTTATACGTATGATGAAAATATGCCTGAACGACTTTATGAATATAAAATTTGGTTTGAAGAAAATGATATCGTAACAATTATTAGTAATAAAGAGGATGAAGGCTATGGAAGGTTAGATAAAGAAAATGCTCAAAATCTTCAAAATATCTTATTCAATTAATCTTACATGCTGTGACCTCCTATAGATTTTGATAGGAGGTCATTGCTTCTTTGCTAACTGGATGCCATCTTCAGATTATAGTGTCTAATCCTCTAATTTTTTCATGATTTTTCTGATTGTAGCAGGAATTTCTGCTCTATTAATCGTTTCAGTAGCATAGCGTTGGACATCATGATTTCCAATGCAAACACTATGAATGGCATGTTCAAATAAACATTGATCATTACTGTCATTTCCAATCGCAATAAATTCATCAATCTTTAATTTATGAAGCCCCTTCACTTTATTCACACCAAGTGGACTAATATCAATTGCATGTTCATTTTTATATGCTACAACTGAAACAGGTAATTTTAATATCTCATGTAGCACCTCTTCTGTTGGGTGAAACAGGATCAGCTTACATATTTGTTGCAATTCAGCAATATCGCGATTCTTAGCTCTTGTTTTATCAATATTTATGTAAACTTGGTGGTTGGTATCTCCTGTAAACGCATAATCCCAATCACTATCAGCTAAATAAGTTAATTGATTTGAGCGAATACATGCCAAAAGCTGTTGTAAAATATCATTTTTAAAATATTCTACTTGAATATTCCCACATTCATACGTGAACGCTCCGTTTCCGCCAACCATGGGCAATTGTCGAAACTGCTCAGGTAAGACTGGTAATAGATCACGAATAGGTCTGGCAGAAGCAAAGACAATTTCATGCTTAGCTTTTAATAATTCATCGAAAACTTCACAAATAGACACATCAATTGTTTTTCCATCGAAACAAATAGTTCCATCAATATCAAATACAAATTTCATATCATCAGCTCCTGGTTCGAGTATAATGTATAGTAAAAATATTTAGAAGGACAGATGTCCCGGAGGTAACAATGCAGTTCGAAACATTTACTCAAATTTATGGTTATACCTTTCAAAGGGAGTTCAAAAAGAATGTAGAAATCCGTAGGTATGACTCAAATGACTATATTTTAAAAGTGGGAGAAGCTATCACGGGTCTCTATTTTTTATTAGAAGGGAAATATTATGTTTCTAGTCCTGAAATCACAGGGAAGGAATTGTTATTAAGATACTGCCAAAAGCCTGCCATTATGGGGGATGTTGAAATCTTTCAAAACTGCTTGGTTCAGTCTAATTGTATAGCTGCAGAGACATGTCAGTTGCTATTTGTACCTTATGCTCTTTATGAACAACATTTAAAATATGATAGTGCATTTACACAATTACTTTTACAAGAGCTAGCATATAAACTTCGGACATGCACGATATCCTCTAGAGTGAACGCTCTTTCCTCTGTTTCTACACGTTTAGCTGCGTATTTATGTACAATTGAATCGACTTCACTTTTTAAGGAATATATTATGACAAACACACTGGATGAGGTGGCTTCACTTATAGGTACAACAAAAAGACATTTAAATCGGGTATTAAAGCAGTGGTCAGATGCAGGAATTATTCAGCGGAAAGAAGAAATGATTCAAATTATCAACTGGAGTAAAATTGAGGAGATTTCAGAAAATGTTCGATTTGAATAATGCGTAGAATTATATTTACATTCAAATAATAATCAGTGGCTTTTTTTCTATGGTATTGACCATCTCCTTAGAGGTTTAGCTTATTTTGCTGTTGAGGTGATAAATATGTACATTAATGAGGTCAGTAAAAATGTTCACTAACAAAGTACCCAAAAAGTTAGAGCCAATAATCTAACTTTTTGGGTACAGCACCTTATTATGAAAAACAAGGGTTTTTTCGATAATGGATCATAAAAAACATCTCTTGTTTTCGGCATAAATTTGGTTTGATTACAAATATCGAATTAACCCGTAGTTCTAATAAATGCTCTTTAATACAGGGACAACTTTTATGACTATATCAATTGACCTTTTGATAAGGTAGTTCAACTCCTTCATCGATAAATAATTGATTCTCAACATCTACATAACTCATTGTATTGCGTACCCAATAATACGATTCATCTATTTTATAAAGCGGCACAGACAACTGATGTTCAAATGAAATCATAAATTGTCTATCCTTTATGATTGTAAATCTTGTGTTAAGTTCATCTGCTAATTCATATTGACCTGTAATATCATCCTCATTAGAGAGCGATAAAATTTCTATATGTTTTGGTGCGTCTACAGAATATTGTATTCCCATTATGTAATTCATAATTTCTTGTTCATATTGAGGGAACACTTCTTGATTCGTTGCTAAAACAACAATATCCTTTGTGGATGTATGAATAAAAGCTTGCGCTGAACAACCGAACCATCCACCTGTATGACCAACCCAATCATCTTGAATGATAAAACCATAACTATAATGCTCAGCGGCTTCTGTTGATGTTAACATGGATTTCATACTCTCTTTGCTAATGTACTGACCTTGCAAAAATGCTTTTAAAAACATTGCTACCTCTGCCACTGTTGCATAAATACCACCGTCACCATATACATTATTAAATTTTTCACTTTTGTTGAAATATGGGTCATTATTTGCCTTTTTATATCGTTGCTCCTCATAATCATACATATGACTTTGTGCTTCGTATTGTTTTTTAGGCTGTGTTGTTGTACTAGTCAGATTTAATGGTCTTGCAATATATTGTTGTAAACATGTTTCATACGATGAGCCGCTGACTTTTTCAATAATTTTAGCAAGTAAAACATAATTCGTATTGCTATAAGACCAATGCTCATTCTGTGTATGTTGTGGTAGTGCCATTTCAACAAATGTTTCAACACTTATTATAAAATCTTCTGTAATATATTCTGGAATACCAGATGTGTGTGTAAGTAAGTGTGCAACTGTCACATTTGCAAAATGAGGTACGTTAAACCATTTTGTAATTTTATCTTCTAATTGTAGCTGTCCTTTCTCAATTAGCTGAAATGTCATTACCGCTGTATACATTTTACTTAATGATGCTAGATTAAATTGTGAACTTTCAGAAATAGGATGTTGCTCTGAGATATCTTGATAACCAAGATAATACTGCTGGATTTGTCCATGTTTCTCATAATAAACAGCACCATTAAACGAGATGTTTTTAAGTAAATCTCTCACTTGTTAACCTCCTAAATAAATTAGATATCTAACATATTAGGCATGAAGAAATTTTATAATTCCTTCATCGCGATCTCCCTTAATTTTTCAACAATGCGTTCTAATTCGTTTAACTCATTTGATGAAAGTTTGCTGTAAATTTTATCTGCGACCTGCTGTTCAACATAATCTTGCTTCGAAAAATACTCTAATCCATTTTCAGCTAACGTTATAAATACTTCACGGCGATTTTGTAAATTAATTTCTCGTTTGATATATTTATTCTTTTCCAACTTCGCTATTAATTGGCTAACTGCGCTAGAGCTAATATTCATTTCAATTGCAATTTCACCCACCGTAATACGTTTTGCTAAAAACACAATATCCAATACAACGGCTTGTTGTGTTGTAATGCCGCTATTTAGATATTGCTTATAATGTTTATATATCAAACGGTTTATCATATATTCTGCTTCATTAATACGCTTAACCTGTTCATATAAGGACAAATAATCACCTGCTAATATGTTAGATGTCTAATATATTAGCAAGTGATTTGTCAAACGTCAATCTTAAATAAAAAAGTCATAAAATCAGATTTGTTTACTAATTATACAGGAGGTAAAAAGTCTGTCATTCAGTAGTAAACTCAATGGTACAAAATATGTCGTCGTTGGTAAAAGTCGCTGGCCGTACTCACTTGTTTTTTTGTTGAAGTAATTGTGTAAGTCATTGGAGTTTGCTACAGGCAATTTTAAGAAATTTCTTGAAAAGTTAATTATAATAATCTTATTGCAATGTATATATTGCATAATGACGAATATAATGTATAATAGAATTATAAAATAGGGGAGGGGAATTAAAATGATTTGGAACTCGAAACATTTGGATGAACGTGTGAAAAACCTGCAAAACAAAATCTATAAAGAAATCTATGTGATTGTTATTATTGCCTGCATAATATCCATCCTATATAAATTTACGACAATGGAAATGTCCTTACAAAATGTAACAACAGAATGGCTCATTATTTTAATCACATCTATTTATTATTTTATAAGATCGGCTTTTCTTGGCATTTTTACTGATGAAGTGGAGCTACATGATAGTAAGCATAAAGTTAAATTAAGTACTAAATATATTATACTTGGTGTTGCGATGGGTATGTTTTTTGCCATTATTTTAGGTATTAACAGTGCATTTAACTACGCAGATAGTACTCAAGAAGCCATCTATTTTTTCTTTCTTGTATTCTTTGTTTCATTGTTTATGTATGCACTATTTTTTGCAGGATTTTTAATGTTGATGTATGCAGCTGCTAAAAAGAAGAGTGATAAAGTCGTGCAACATATTTTAGAAGAGAAAGATAGCAAGTGGTGAAAAGTGTGAAAAACATACGTTTGAAAATGGCTCGAACAGAGCATGATCTTTCACAGGGAGAGTTGGCGGAAATAGTAGGTGTTACTCGCCAAACAATTGGTTTAATTGAATTAGGTAAATATAATCCGACTTTAAATTTATGTATTGCCATATGTAAAACATTAAATAAAACCCTAGACGAATTGTTCTGGGAAGAGTAAGCGTTGTGGTGTACATTATCAAACAAACCAGGGACTCATAAGGAGCCCTGGTTTTTCATTTTTCTTGATAGGATATAGTAAGTACTGGCTTAATCGCTTAGCATTACTTTTAAAGTTCGTTTTTGCCAGCCTAGCTTGAAGTATGCATACTGTAGCACAAAATGTACGCAGAAGGTTACAGGGTAGGCTAACCAGACACCATTTAACTCGAGTGAAGTGTGGTGTGATAGTATAAACGCTAATGGCACCTCAACAACCCAAATGGCAATAACTAAGAAGATGGTTGGCCATAAAACTACTCCTGTAGCCCTCATCGTAGCTGAAACTGTTTGTGTATGTCCAAAAATTAAATAGCTCCAAAATGTGATATATAAATAATCCTTAGCAATTAGCACAGTATTATGTGAATCTATAAATAAAGATAGGATAGGCTCCGCAAATAAATACATGATTAAAATAATGGCGCCGCCTAAAATATAGTTAATACGCACACCTAAGAGACGAATTTTTTTGATCATTTCCGTAGAGTTTGCACCAAGAGCTTGGGCAACAAATACTGAGGTTGCAATCGCTATACTCATCGCTGGTACTTGTGCATAGCTGGCTACCTGATTAACCACACCATAGGCAGCAGTAGCATCTGAGCCATAGACATTTACAAAGCCAATAACTGCAATTTCCGCTACAGAAATTGCCACCATACTAATACTTGATGGAATCGCTAGTTTTAATAAGGAAACTAAGATGCCTTTCTTTAATTTGAAATGCTTTAAAATTGATTTGTCTAAACGCAGTAAATGCTTTGTTTTGTGCAGGTATCCTAGTAATAATAGCATCGTTACAAGATTGGATAAAACAGAAGCATAGGCAGCACCATTTAAGCCAAACTTAGGCAGTCCTAACCAACCAAATACTAACGGAGGAAGGAATGCGATATTTAAAACTACACTGATGACTAAAAATAAAAAGGGTGTTTTTGAATCGCCAACACCGCGCATAAAGGTTGTATACACAAAATACCAAAACATAATTGGAAGTGTGAAAAATAATATTTGGGCATAGCTAATACTCGGCTCTAATATGTTGGCGGGTGTTTGCATAAAGCGTAAAATCCATTCAATGAAAAAGCCTCCGAAAATAGCAACAGCAATTGATAATATTGTCGTAAAGGCGAGGGTTACCCCGACAACCTCCTTCATTTTCTCATGATTGCCAGCTCCGTAAGTTTGCCCAACCAAAATAGAACTACCTGAGCCAATGCCAATCGCAAATGCCATTAAAAAGAAGAAAAATGGAAAAAATGCAGAAATTGCTGCTAGTGCATCGACACCTAAATTGCGTCCAACAATAAACATTCCAAATACCTGTCCTAATGATTGCAAGACATTCGCTAGCATAACAGGAATTAAAAAGTTGAAGAAAGATTTTTGTAGTTTTTTATCATCTTGTAGTAGCTGTTCGTTCATTATGTTATCTCCTTAAGTCATGACATTAATAGCCCATATCCTTTAAAATACGTGATAGTGTGCGTAAACGTTCTCCAATAAGTTCACCATTATCACTTAATGCTTGTTGAAAGAGCTGAATATCCTCATTAATTTGTTCATTTTCTGTGCATACTTCCACTGTCATGGCATCACCTTGTAAACCAACACGTTTAAGTACTGGGTTGCTTTCATCATATAAATTTTCATAGCGATAAGCATCCTTAAAATAAAGCTGGGCTTCACACACTAAAATAGCTAGGTCAAGTACACGATGAAGAGGAAGTTCCTCCGATTGGCGAGACCATTTACCACCAGTATGACGCCACACCTTGGCAGAAATATCAACCTTCCCTCGATCGTTCCATTGAGCTAAGCCAAGTGATAGGCCCTGTGCATCAGTATGATAGGCAGTACGTCCATCAATATTGGCGTAGTTTTCAGCCACAATTACTGGTTTATGTTTTAAATGCGTAGGTATTTTCATTTGTTAAAACTCCTTATTCATTTATATTTAGTAATTTAGTAAATTACTGCGTTAGTAAATATAGCATTGGATAAATGATAAGTCAATTATTTATGGGTTTAAATCAATTTAAAGTAAAGAAATGTAGAAAAGTTTTAGATTTGCTTGGAGCGGTTTCAGTAGGGAAGGTATATCATAGTATTGAAAATAGAAATAAAAAAAGACAACTACCTATTGCCGGTAAATGTCTAAAAGGATTTAAAAATTTCTTATGGTAAAATCCACCACGCTAACTTTAATTCTGAAAAATAAATTGTATCGATTATGAACAGAAGGTAAAGAAAAACTTCTTTACATAGTGTTGAAAAACTAAATGGTCAAGGGACTCTTTGTGAAAATTTAGTCAAAATGAAGCTGATTTCCGTTACAGGCTACTCGCTTTGTTGCTGACGCTTCGCTTTCGCACAGTTAAAACATTTGTTGCTGACGCTTCGCTTTCGCACAGTTAAAACATTTGTTGCTGACGCTTCGCTTTCGCACAAAGCAAAGCTTCCTGCACTGGGATAACGAAGGCTAGGTGCGTCACGTCCTGTGACAACGCCTTCGTGACCAACAGCGTATTGGCCTCAGTTTCTCGTCTGTCTCGCTATCCCACGGGAGTCGAGTAGCCTTACACTCCAATCAGCAATAGTGTAGAACTTTAACTATTTTCTTCCCTCAAAAGTAAAGTAAAAGCATATTACTCACGATGGATAGAAAAGTAGTACAATTCTATAGCTATCAACCTACATTTTGTGCATATAACTACTTTATAAATTAAACTAGGTCGTAAATTAATATTATTTTAATTTTACAGGTGATGAAAGAAGAAGTACATACAAAAAGGTGTATAATACAACCTTTTAAACCCAAATATGGTAATATCAAAGTGAAAGTATTGTAAAATAAGCATATTATCAAATTACTTAAGGAGAAGTTAATGAAACGGAAAAAACTTATAGGTTTAGTAGTATCACTAACAGTAGTAGTTTTCTTAATAGGTGTTGCCTTAAAAGATGAAGTTTTCAAAGAAGAGCTAAAACCCTCAATGATAGAATTAGCGAATGGCTCAAAAAAAATTGTCTATGATACAAAACTAATGAATTTTGATAAAACATTAACAACATTTGGAAAATACAAGGGAAAAGTTTTAATTGTCAATTTTTGGGCATCGTGGTGTGGTCCTTGTCAGGATGAAGTACCAGATTTAAAAGCATTTTATAACCAAAAAGGAGATAATGTGGAGTTGTTAGCCATTAATGCAACTGCTAACGATAGTTATAATAATGTATTGAAATTTTTAGAGAATTACAAACTGAATTTTCCCATCTTTCTTGATGGAGATGGCACACTCCAAAAATCATTTGAAGTCATCAATTATCCGACAACTTTTATCTTTGATGCGGAAGGCGCTTTAAAATACACAATCAAAGGTCAAATCAATCAACAGGAATTGAAAAAAATTATTTCAGAAATTTAACTTAAACATACATAAGAGTTTGAAGAGTAATCTAACCATGTAATTAGACAAATACCAAAAAGAGCCTGGAACTTTATCTATAATTAAATTATTAACAGAAAAATTCGAAAAGTGAAACTTTATTTACGTTCGCTCGTAGAATAAATAAGTGTAGTCAAGAAGGGGGAGATTTATGAAGACTAAAAATTTAATGATTATGCTGATCACACTTATAGTAGAGGTAATCATTACATATTATATTGCCTCATTTTTCTCCGTTCGATTAATTGAGGTTATGTTTTTTACAGGTATCTTTTTTGCTGGTGGCATCTACTACTTTTCAAGCGGTGGAGGAGCCATGTCTAGACTTTTTAACGCTCAGGTAAGTGGTCAAACAGGTTTAATTCAGCAAAGCGAGCGCTTTACTGTTAAAGTTGGGCCAGTGTTCTGGGCTTCAGTTGTATTTTTTTTAGTAGGTTTAGTATTTTTTATCTTATTAATTATGGGGGTTATACCACCTCAAGATATGTAAAAACCACTTTATGGAGGATATAAATGATTAACAAAAAACATTTAAATGGAGTCATTTGGCTTTTGTTCATAATTTTATTAGGAATTTCCTTTATGATAAACGTAACTCATTATTTTAATACAAAGGAAATAGATACGGCTAGCTCTCTATGTTATGAAAAGGGTGGTAATGTCATATTGAAAATTTATAATAATTTAACAAGTGAATATTATTTTTCTTGTGAAAAAAAATAATCTAACAGAAACAATGTAAATAACTATACGATGGGCTTAAAACCTGTTTAGAATTTGTTCAGAACAATTTGATACACTAGCCATGTAATCATAAACAAACACACAACACACAACACACAAAAAAACCTGGCTTTGGCAAAAAAGCTAGGTATTTTTGTGTTTAAGTTCTTACATTGCTAAAAGATTAGTCGGGGGACATAGTATGAGACAAGAGGAAATGATAAAGACTGTAAAAAAGTACAGTTATCTGCATTGGCTCCATACTATTATTAAATAGTGTTGACATGGGGGCCAATTCTGCAAATAACGATTTAAATACAGCAATGGGTGGTTAGATGGATACAGAGAGTTTCCTTGTTATACAAAACGGCTATATTTTTTCTTATCTCCTAGTTGGAGGAATTTTCTTATTGGTGGGTCTTTTATTTTTTTGTATATTCCTTTATAAATTCTTATTAAAAGACATCGACTTAGATAAATTGTAAAAGGTGCAGGTCAATAGATCATAAAGTCTAAAGACAGCACCTCTCCATTCGTTGTTAATGAAAATATTTGTCTACACGCTGAAGAATTTCGTCAGCAGAAAGGCCATTCGCATCAATGACTGGCCCTGCAAGTACTGGATCACTAATGCCCATAACATCCTTGTCTTGACCTGTGATGACGCAAGCATCACATCGTTTAGCGTCCTCTTCATTTCGTAGTTGAATAACTTCATATCCTTTTGCCTTTAAAGCTTGCTCCACATTCGATAATGATTGTTCTACACCAATTATTCTAGACATTATTCTTCCACCTCCTATATGTAATGTGCCATATAGGATTGCTAATTATTCATTGATTTATTGAAAAATCTTAAAATTTTATGAATAAAGGCTTAAGTCTTATCCATAATGATAAAACTTAAGCCTATTTTTTATTTAATAGTTGGAAATGTTGATGTGATTAATAAAGGAAGCTAGCGCCAACGATTATTAAAAGAATGAATAGTACAACAATTAGAACGAATGTAGAGCCATAACCAGAGCCAGTATTGCCTCCACAGCAGGCATTGTTCCAACTACCTACGTTTCCTGAATATCCCATGGGAAATACCTCCTTTCTATCATCTATAATATGCCTTGTTGTAGAAAGGGGGCGTGTTATTTATCCAATTAAAAAATCTGAAAGCGTAAGTATTTTAAAGAATAACTAATATCTGATGAATAGTCAGACAAAGATTTAAAATTTTGCATTACACTACTATTATGTTGAAATTATAGTTGTAGGTAGTGAAGTGCCTTATAAAAAATAAAATAACAGCTATTTCTACACAATTAAATATTCAATAATTGTTTTTTCTTTGCTTCAAATTCCTCTTTAGTCAATATACCTGCATCCATTAGCTTTTTCATCTTTAAAATTTCATCTGCGGCACTTTGTGAAGTGATAGAAGGAAATGAACTCTCATGTCGTTTCATTTCAATTAACTTTATTAATTCTTTTGCCTTTTTTAGCTCTCTTTTAAAAAAGGTTATAGAGTTTTCATCTTTGATAGCTGCCGATGTACCGCCTTTGGTTTCATTCGAACCCGAATAGGCAAATTGGATATATCCTGTAGTTAAACCAGGTTCTTTAAATTGAATAGCAGAGATGGATGTAATGGGAATGGATTTTTCCCCCTTTGAGCCCCCTTTATTGATAAAATTTGAGAACCCTTTTGGTTGAATTTTTACTGTATAATCATCCACTTTTACTATAAACTTCCCATTTGATGTAAATTCAAAAGCTTGAGTCATTTTTCCCCTCCCTTTTATAAAAGTTTAAATGCCTTTCATTATTATAAATATGCTTAAATTTATGTGGAAATTTCCCATTATGAATGGATTTTTAATAGATGCTGTTTGTCGGTGAGCTTGGAATAATAAGCAGTGTCTTCATATATCTACGAAGTGTGAAAATGATTAAATAGGGACTTATCTTATTTAGTTTTATAGAGCTAAAAAAATATTTCAATTTAAAAGTATCTCTATGCATGATAGGATAATATTGCTAAGGAGGTGCAATTGGCCTAAGGAAATTGTGCTATAAATACAAGGTGCAAGGACTTTTTGACATTTATGTAAATGAATAAAAAGAAAATTATCCTCATAGTTAGTTTATTTGTGTTAATACTTACAGGCTCACGAATTTTATGGCTGGATTTATTAAATAATACAAATCAACCCTATGCTGTAAAAGGACAAATAGACTTACGAGAATGGGATTTTAACGACAATCATTCCATTACATTGGATGGGGAATGGGAGTTCTACCCTTATACGTGGTTAATTAACGAAAAACAGCCAATTAAAGGAGCTCGAAATAATCTATCATACATACATGTTCCAAGTGGGTGGGATTCGTCCTTACAGAAAGGGGAAGTAACTCCATATGGTTATGGTTCTTATCGCTTAAAAATTCTTGTAAATCCGTCTGATAATAGAACCTACAGTATTAGGGTGCCAAGTGTTCGGAGCTCTTCTGAAATATATGTGAATGGCAGACAACTATCGAAATCAGGTGAAATTGGAAAAAATGCTGATACAACCATTGCTAAAAACATACCCTATTCCGCTTCTTTTGAAGTAAATGGTCGTAGTGAAATTGAAATGATTGTGCAAGTTGCTAATTATAAGGATTCTCGTAATGGAGGGATTATCCGTTCCATTAAATTGGGCAAAGAAGAAGTAATTAATCGAGAGACGCAATTGTCTGTAACGATGCAGCAAATGGTGGCTTTCGTTTTCCTTATACATGCTATTTATTCAATTATTTTATATTTTGTAGGAAACAGAGATAAAAGATTACTTTACTTTTCTATGTTAACGTTTGCCACTACATTTTTTTATCTTTTAGGAAGTGATGATAAATTATTGTCCTACTGGTTTCCAATTAATTACGATTGGGGCTTTAAATTAGTTCATCTTTCTATGCTTGGCATTGGCTATTCACTACTTCACTCTATAAAACAGTGGTTGCCAAAGACATTACTTAAACTAATTCCTTGGTTTAATACTTTATGTGGTATTGCTGCATTGCTGGCAATACTATTGTCTGCTCATTATGTAACAATCATACAGCCTGTTTATGCTACTCTTTTAGGAATCCCAATGACTTTAACGATAGTAACAATGATTGTAAAATCAATCAAAGAGATAAGAAGTAATATTTTATTATTGTTGGCAATAATAGCTTTTGTGAATAATATTGCTTGGTATGGTATCTTTCTTTTAACTGGGGTAAAAACAATATTTTATCCATTTGACCTTATTATCACAATGACTTGTTTGGCAATACTATGGTTTAAAGATTATGCTAAGGTGTATGCAGAGACAAAGGCACTTGCTATTAAGCTTCAAGAAGCCGACAGATTGAAGGATGAATTTCTTGCTAATACGTCCCATGAACTACGAAATCCTCTACATGGGATTTTAAACATGTCGAAGGCTGTTTTAGAAAGAGAAGAAACCGTTATAAGTGATAAAAGCGTCAAGGATTTAGAAGTCGTTCTTTCGGTAGGACAACGAATGTCTCTTATGTTAAATGATTTACTCGATGTAATGAGCTTAAAAGAAAATACAACAAAGCTGCAACTACGATCATTTTCCATTCATACGATTGTTTCTGGCGTATTAGATATGCTCTATTTTATGAGGGAAGGTAAGCAAGTAGAGTTAATAAATCAAATACCTGAAGATTTTCCAAAGGTAATGGCTGATGAAAATAGAGTCATTCAAATTGTTTTTAACCTACTGCATAATGCAGTGAAATATACAAATGAAGGTCATGTTACAATAGCTGGTCATGTGAAAAATAATATGGTGGAAATTATGATTTCAGATACTGGTATTGGTATTGATAATGACACAATTCAGCGAATATTTGAGCCTTATGAGCAGGGAACTCTTAGTAAGGCCATAATGGAAGGTGGATTTGGATTAGGGCTTAGCATAAGTAAACGCTTAGTTGAGCTACATGGAGGCACATTACAAGCACATTCAATATTAGGAAAGGGTTCAGAATTTACGTTTACTTTACCTATTGCTATCTTATCTGAACAAAATGTTACTGAAGATGAGAATTCACTATTGCGAATGGATGAGGATTTTGACGCTATGTCGTCTTCCAATCATTTTGATCGTTCTCCAACAACCCAATCCATCATGCAAACAAATCGACCAAAGGTGCTAGTTGTGGATGATGATCCAGTAAATTTAAGAGTGATTGAAACAATTCTGACTACAGAAAAATATGATTTAAAAACAGTCACTAGTGGCAGTAAAGCGCTGGAGGCGTTGGTGTCTCAAAAATTTGATTTAGTTATTTCAGATGTAATGATGCCAAATATGTCTGGCTATGAATTAGTTCGTACTATACGTAAACAGCAGTCAATTACAGAACTTCCAGTGTTACTTCTTACAGCTAGAGGTCAAGCACAGGATATTGAGAATGGCTTTTTATCTGGTGCGAATGATTATGTAATGAAACCAGTCGATCCTTTAGAATTAAGATCTAGGGTCAAAGCACTCACTGATGTTAAACAATCTGTCCAAGAGCGTCTTCGAATGGAAGCGGCTTGGCTACAGGCACAAATACATCCTCATTTTTTATTTAATACATTAAATGCAATTATGACCTTACATGAAATTGATACGGAGCGTACTAACAAGCTACTTGAGGCACTTAGTGATTTTTTACGAGAATCTTTTAAATTCCAAAATATTGATGAACTCGTCCCAATAGAAAATGAATTAAAGCTGGTTCAATCCTATCTCTATATTCAGCAGGAGCGATATGGAAGTCGAATTAGTGCTACATGGGAGCTAGAAGTTTCATCTGATGTAATGATTCCATCTTTAACCATCCAGCCATTAATTGAAAATGCCATTGAACATGGCATTTTGAAACAAGTAAATGGTGGAACTATTAGTATTCAAATTTTGGATTATGATACTTTTATAGAGATAACAGTATCTGATAATGGTATTGGAATGGATGAAGAAACAAAAAAACAATTGCTAGTCAGAAGGCTAAAAACCTCTTCTGGGGTGGGTCTTCTGAATACGGATTTACGATTAAAGCAGCATTACGGAGCAGGGCTTCAAATTAACAGTCAACCAAATCAGGGGACATCCATATCATTTAAAGTTCTTAAAAAGCAAGTTGATGGATAGCTAAGCTGAAATGGTGAATAGAATTAGAAAAGTGATGGATAGAACCATGAAAGTAGCGGATAGAACCTACCTGTTATCAACTTGATTCATCAGTTTGATTGAGAGCATTTCTTTCAAGTGTCTCTTTTGTTTCAGCATTGACAGTTTTTTCTTTTGCTTCAGCTTGTTCACTAGCCGGAGCTTCATCATGAGAAGAACATGCTGATAGAAGAAGTGCCGACATTGCTCCAATATACAGTAATTTCTTCATTTACATTACCTCCGTTTGTTCATTGGTTACGTTTTAGAGTGCACCAATATTACTTAGAATATAACGGAGTTACAATAAAATTTGGGTTTTTAATAAAATTATTCTGTTAATAGGAAAGTTGAAAATACCAGGCTCTAGCACCTGGTATTTTTTTTATTTACTTATTACAATCGATAATTTGTAGTTGGCATGTTTATTTAAATCGACTAAAAATTGGTCTAAAACTTCGTTTGATGAAAATCTGCATTCTAGAAGATAGCAACCATCTCCACTAATTTTAAAATTATTAACAATGAATGGTTGTTGTGTATCCAGAAATGCCAGAAATGGTTCATGGTATGGACTTTTAGTATAAATATTCATAAATGCATGGACAGGACGTCCTAATTTCACCTGATTTACATGGATTGTATACCCTTCAATGACACCACTATCTTCTAATTTTGCAACCCTCGATGATGTAGCTTGGCCAGTTAAATGAACCTTCTCCCCTAATTCTTTCATTGTCATACGGCTGTTCTTGTAAAGCTCATCTATGATCCGTAAATCAGTACTATCCAACATGAAATAACTCCTTTCATTAATCAAGTAAAATCATGAAAAGACTTGATTTTATCTATGTAATTGTTATTTGGACATAGTATAAACTAATTGTAATTTAAAGAAAAGGAGTTATGAATATGAACATTCAACAAATTCGCAATGCTACTGTTGTCATTGAATATGCAGGAAAAAGTTTTTTAATCGACCCACTTCTAGCAAACAAAGGGATTTATCCACCGTACCCAAATTCTCTACGACAGGACCAAAATAACCCATTGGTTGCTCTACCAACATCCATTGACCAACTTATAAACGTGGATGCGGTGATTGTTACTCATTTACATATTGATCACTTCGATGAGGTTGCAAAAGAAGTATTACCAAAAGCTATCAAAATGTTTGTTCAAAATGAAGAAGATGCTTTAGAGGTTAAGAACGCTGGATTTACCAATGTAGAGATATTACAAGAGGATACTGTTTTTGAGGGTATTCAATTAATGAAAACAGTAGGTCAGCATGGACGCGGTAAAATTTTAGAAATTACTGGTCAAGTGTGCGGTGTTATTTTTCACCACCCAAGTGAAAAGAAACTATACATTGCAGGAGATACTGTTTGGTATGGCGGAGTCCAACATGTACTAGAAAAAAATAAACCAGATATTATTATTGTGAATGGAGGAGACAATCAATTTTTACAGGGAGGCTCTCTAATTATGGGGAAGGATGATATTTACGAAGTTTATCTCGCTGCACCAAATGCTAAGATTATCGTAAGCCATATGGAAGCTATTAACCATTGGGCATTATCTAGAAAAGAATTACGAAGCTTTTTAAATGAAAAAGAAATCACTGATTATGTGCTTGTTCCAGAAGATGGTGAAAATTATAAGTTTTAAAGAAATTAGATGCAAATCTTTTTTAAATAAATAATTGTATTCAATATAATAATGATGCGAAATCCTGTAAAATTGAAACGGGGGGTGTCTAAGTGAAACATACAATTTATACAAGTGATAAAGGTAGATTGGTCATTTTGAAGCATTATGAGCAATATTTAAAGTCTTTTGATTTTGCAATAGAACGTGTTATGGTGGAAACAACCTTTGGCAAAACACATGTATTAATGGCAGGACCAAAAGAAGGGAAGCCCTTGTTGATTTTTCAAGGTGGTAATTGTATAAATCCTATGACATTATCTTGGTTTAAGCCACTCCTAAAAAAATACAGAATATATGCACCAGATACAATTGGACACCCTGGTTATAGTACTCAAACTAGGATTTCTGCAAAAGATCAAAGCTTTGCCCAATGGATTGCCCAATTAATGGATTTTTTTCATATTCAGAAATGTGCTGTTTTAGGTCCATCCTATGGAGCAGGTATCATTTTAAGGCTAGCGGCCTATTTGCCAGAGAGGATTGACTGTGCTGTGCTTGTTTCACCAGCAGGAATTAAGCTAGGCTCAAAAATCGAAATGCTACAAAAGATTTTCATGCCTTTACTGCAATTTAAAAAAACGTCTTCTATCAAGTATCTTAAACAAATAACGGATTGCATGTCTGCTGGTAATATGAAAGAGAGCGATCATGAGATTATTGGAGATATTTTTCGGTTTGTAAAATTAGAACAAGGGATGCCTAAATTAACAACTAGAGACGAATTAGCGAATTTCTCTGCACCTACCTTAATCATTGCTGGTGAAGAGGACATCTTTTTTCCGGAAAATAAGGTGAAAAAAAGTGCTGAACAAATCGTTCCCAATTTAACAGCTTTCTATTCATTGAATATGGGGCACTTTCCATCTGAGAATCAATTACAAACAATTAATCATACCATACAGAATTTTTTTGAAAAATATTATTAAAGGGTACTTCAAGAGGTATCCTTTTTGGGAATTCAACGGTTTACTACTTCTAAAAAATTTATCTGTATCTTGAAATAAAATAAAAGCAATGTTCTAGGGGTGATCATATTGCAACAGCTCTTTCATGAGATGATAAAGCAGGACATTAGGCCGTATCTTTCCAAACATGGCTTTTCAAAGAAGGGTTCGAATTTTTATAAGATGACGGGCAGCCTGATCTATTTGTTCAATTTTCAAAAATCCTCTGGCAATTTAGCGGATAATGTAATGTTTTATGTGAACTGTGGGATTTATGCAGAAGAGTTGGCTAGGATACAATCAAGAGAGATTTTGACAAAACCCAAAGAGGTAGACTGTCACTTTAGAGCAAGAATAGGGGAAATAGCCGAGTCTGTTCCAGATCGATTTTCAATCACTCCTACCACAGATATGGATGATATGAGAAAAACGCTGCAAAATGGATTAGAAAAGGTTATCGAGTTCAATAATACTATGATTAGTGCCAGATCCCTTGTTGATTATTACATATCAGGCCCATTTTTACATCTTAGTGAAGAAAGTTTACATTTGTTGCTACAATCTAATGATGTAGGGGCAGCTAAACTTTTTTTTAAGGCTTTACAGAAAAAGTACGGAACTGAAAAAAGATGGTCCATTTTTGAATACAAATACAAGGTAATCTTTAATAAATATGGAGTGGAATTTGATAATCTATAAGTAATTTAGCTCAGCGCACAAATTCCTAACAGAACAGCATAAGCCGTAAGTCACAATCAATCACGCGCAGCGATTGTTTCAAACTTACGGCTTTGCCTGTATTACAATGCAAAAGATAAGATAAAGAGGGACTTATTAAATAATCTATTGCCAGGCTAAACTAAGCATGTAAGAGTGGATAAACGATTGTCAGCTTTTGTATCAATGCCATTGAGCCAATCATCCATTAAAGCTAGATGTTTTGCTAACACAGCATCTGAGTATAAACTCCACAATTCTTTTGTAAATCTTAATTGTGTTTCTTGTATTTCAAATTCAACTTGCTTTACATTATGCTTCCCATTGTGCTCCTCCATTGTAACAGAGCTAGAGTAAATATAAATATCAATATTTTCCTCACAGTTAATCGTGCTTTGAGTAAATAGTTTTTCAGTTTGTTTTTCTGAGCTAGAAGAAGAGGCGGAATTTGCTAATGCTTTTAAGCTTTCTACGATTTTTCCTTTATCAACTGCCGAAATGCCATTATATAAATTGGCGATTTGGTCAATTACTTCATTCCAATCGGAAGTCCTACGTTTAAAGGATTTTAGACTGCTATTTAATAAATGGATAAGTGGGTTTTGTAAAATTTTTGACACATATTTTTCATAAGCAGGAACATTATTTTTATCGTTTGGTAATGCTGGATTAAAATTAGAAACAATTCTAGCAATATCAAGAATAGTTGTTAATCCAGTTGTTGGAGCTACTTTAGCAGCTTCTTTTACTGCAGAACTATAGCGTCCAAAGTTTTGAAGTGCTTGCTGAACTTGATTGTCAGCGATTCTAGCCTCCGACAGCTGACTCCCAACAAAGATTCCTTGACTGACAACTGTTTGATCTGATGGTGCAAGTTTAATAGCAACAGGCGCTAAATTTTGATGCAGAGAAATATCATTTAGTGCTAACCAGCTTTCCATTTTTAAGTCAAGATTTGTCATAGAAAAAAACCACCTCTAGTTAAATTTGTATTGGTTTGTAAACCAATAGTAGATATATACTTCAAATTTATAGCAATTAAAACCATTAATTTCAAAAATTCTGTGAACAAGTGAACAGGCTGGAAGAAATAAAGAAGTAAATAAAAACAGAAGGAGAATTGTCCATGTTGCATATTAAAAGAATATATAAAGAGGATTATCCCAATGGGAAGAAAATTATTTATCAATATCATTCTGATAAATTCTATGATGTTTCCTATCAGGTGCAAGAGAATGGTTGGACAATAGATTTTACATTAAAGCAATTTGACACTCCATTTCATAAGTATTTAGAAGGAGAAATTTTTGAAGATTATTTAGAAGAAATTGAATGTTATATTGCCGAAATAGACGAGGAAGAGGTGGGGATTGTTAGCTGTAGCCATGAGAAGTGGAATAATGTTCTAAGGATCAATGATATTCATGTATATTCGCAATATCAACATAATGGAATAGGGAGTCAACTTATGGCATTGATAAAAACAAGAGCTGAAGAACTAGGTGCCAGGGCAATTGTATTGGAAACACAAACCTCCAATTATCCTGCAATCCAATTTTATAAACACCACGGATTTCAGCTAATTGGCTGTGATCTATTAAGCTATTCCAATACAGATATGGAAAATAGAGAAGTCAGAATTGAATTGGGTCTTGTACTAGAGGCTTGAAAATAGGGTAAATGGTATTGAATCCTTAATGAAGAAGTTGATGGATTAGCTTGGCATTCATACAGATAATCAAATTCAAAGAAATCAAATGGAAGGAACAAATCCTTTCGCAACCGTGAAAAATCAGTAGGGATAAGATAGCCCCTACTGATTGAGAAGTTTTGTTTACAGACATTTTTTTATATCTAGTATTGCTTGTAAATGCATGCCTTCATGGAAAATTGTTCGAATTAGTACTTGTTCAATTGTATTCATCCTCATATCGATAGCTGGAAACTCTATCTCTAATTTGTCTCCATACTTTGCTTTTATGTTACCTGGCTGAGATTTTAAAAGCCCTTTTAACTCTTCAAACGATGGTGTCTCCTCAGTAAAATTAGCAGGAGAGGTACCATAGCCAAACCAGGCTTGAAAAGGTAGTAGATCCTTACTTTTTTCGTTTGTTATTGCCTCAAGCCATAAATATTGGTCTAGATAAAGATGGCCCATGTTCCAACGAATATTATTATGAAATCCTTGTGGTACAACCTCTGCATGTTCCTTTGTGATAAAATCTAGGACTTGTAAAACTTCATTGCGATAATGCTCTAACTGCTGAAATAGAACTTGATGACGATGTTTCATATGTTTTCCCCTTTTCTTTTTTATAATTTGCTAAAAAAGTTAAAATTCCTCCAATATTAATGATAAAATCTATAAAAAATGAGGGAGAACACCTTAAAAGTATGTTCTCCCTCATAGAAATTGATCTATCTACTTTGAGTCTGCAGAGCTAATTTAACACCTAAACCTATATAGACGAAACCGACTGCCTTTTCAATCCAACGTGACCCATTGTTAGTGGTTTTGGTAAAGATTTTTTCACCTATGAAGCTTGTCACAATAGCTAATAAAATAGTATACAAGGCGCTCATTACTACAAACGTAATCCCTAAAATTAGAAGCTGAACAGTAACGGATTGTCCATTGTGCTGTACAAATTGAGGTAAAAAGGCTAAGAAAAATAGTGCCGTTTTAGGGTTTAATATTTCTGCTAAAAAACCTTGGCGGAACGAAGTACTTGCTGGACTCTGTTCAACAGTTGGTTGTTCTATTTTTTGAGGTTTTGTTAGGAGCATTTGAATACCTAAATAAACAAGGTAAGCTACACCAATATACTTCACTACTTCAAAAGCAGTAGCAGATTTCATTAAAATAGCTGAAAGACCTAATACAGCGGCTAATGTATGGACTAAATCGCCCAAGCCAATACCTAATGCTGTGAAAACACCGTTCTTTTTACCACTTTTCAGTGTTTGTGTAATGGTTATTATCACAGCAGGACCAGGAATTAAAAATAACAGAAGTACTATTGCGATAAACGATATCATGCTTGACCATCCTATTCTAAAAAAGTGAATCTTATATAAGGGTTCCTATATAATTATGCGTAATTAACTAAATATTCAACCATTAAATCTGGTTAATGAGTGCAAAAAATATTATATTCTATTTAAACTATTATTGTCGATAATGAAATACTAAAAAAATAGTTATAGAATAGTTCGAAAAATATAAAATGGAATTAACGGTAAAATTGCAAATGAGATGAAAGGATATATTTAGAAATATATTTGTGTTCAAAAAACTTAAAATAAGAAGGGGAGGCTTATTATGCCTATTATTACAATTAAACTAGCAAAAGGAAGAACAAGAGAACAAAAACAACAGTTTGTTGAAATGGTGACGCAAGAGGCAGTGAACACGATCAATTATGCCTTGGCATAATTGCGTCCGGAATCGTCTTTGTGCTTACACAAAGAACTCCTTTTCGATTCCGTGACATCCGCCGGAGGCTTTAACTTCTTTCAGCGGGTGTTAGGACACCCTCTGAAAAGTAGCTTAAATTCGCATTCATCTCACTACCTATAAAGGGTGGTAGCCTATTGTTGAAAGAAGTTAAATGTTAAAAAAGAATGGGTAACAGTTATATTTGAGGAATATGAGCGTGACAATTGGGCTACTAGCGGACAGTTGCATTCTATTAAATTAGGAGATAGTTTTGGTTAATCATCGGGTACAAAAATTAAGTTTATTAAAAATCAGATTTTCGGAATGTGATTTTTTATCTTTAAATTTTAAAATAGTACCAACTATTAATAATTAGTGATAGAATTAGATAATAATTTAGTTGGAGGTGTTAATATGCTGGACATTCAGCAAATACAAGCAGCTATTAAACATCGCTATCCCTTTCTTTTAGTGGATCGTGTTTTGGAGTTAGAAGAAGGTAAGAGAGCAGTAGCGATTAAGAATGTTACGATAAATGAAGAATTTTTTAATGGGCATTTTCCTAATTATCCTGTAATGCCAGGAGTCCTAATTGTGGAAGCATTAGCACAAGTTAGTGCCATTATTATGCTTACAAAGGAAGGAAATGAAGGGAGACTCGGGTTACTTGCTGGTATTGATCAATGTCGTTTTAAGAAACAAGTAAAACCGGGTGACCAGCTTCGTCTTGAGGTAGAAATTACACGCTTAAAAGGGGCTATTGGAAAAGGGCGTGGAATAGCTACTGTTGATGGAGAGTTAGTGTGTGAAACAGAGCTTATTTTTGCCTTTGGTAGCTAATGAAAAAAACAAAATGCATTTGAAACCGCTTCGTCTATTTAGAGAAGTGGTTTTTTGCTGCGTAAATTCTTTAGAATTTCTTAAATCTCAGGCTTTACATGGCAGCTTGATTACCGGAATGGTATTATGATTGTTACATTAAAAGCAATGTTCGCAACTTTAAGGGGGAGATGAAAATAACAATTAATATTCTTGTCATAGATGACGAAAAGGAAATTGCCGACTTAATAGAGCTTTATTTAAAAAATGAAGGCTTTAATGTCTTTACATTTTATGATGCCAAGGAGGCACTAACTTGTATTCAGACAAAAAAAATAGATTTCGCTATTCTAGATGTGATGATGCCTGACATAGATGGCTTTGAAATTTGCAGAAGAATTAGAGAATATTATCATTTTCCAGTGATTATGCTAACAGCCAAGGATGAGGAAATTGATAAAATAACAGGTCTAACTTTAGGGGCTGATGATTATATCACGAAGCCATTTCGACCATTGGAGCTAATAGCTCGAGTGAAGGCTCAAATCAGGAGATTTACAAGGTACAACCAGCAGGAAGCTTTGCAGAATGATATGATTATTGATTTTTCTGGACTTATATTAGATCAAAACACACGGAAATGTATGCTGCATGAAAAACAATTGTCACTTACACCTACAGAATTTTCAATCCTATGGTTTTTATGTATCAATAGGGGACGTGTCGTTTCTTCCGAGGAACTATTTCAAAAAGTCTGGGGAGAAAAATATTTTAGCAGTAATAATACGGTAATGGTCCATATCAGACATTTACGAGAAAAAATGAATGATTCTGCAGAAAACCCAAAATTTATAAAAACTGTTTGGGGAGTGGGGTACACCATTGAAAAATGATTTCGGAAAACTAAAAAGGAAAATAATGCTTCAAATACTTCTTATCCTCGTCCTTGCATTAATAAGTGGGTATTGGATTAGCTCTCTATTGATTGATGGTGTTTTACAGGCTCCATTCGCTGATGCGTTTATTCATTTTTGTGAAAATGTTCTTCAACTTGATTTTTATGCTGCTCAGAAAGCCTATTCGATTATATTTCAGCAAAATAAGCAGCTTTGGTTAACAACTGGATTAATACTTTTATTATTAATAATCTTTTATTTTGCTCTTTCACGCTTTACAAAGTATTTTCATCATATTGCTTTAGGTGTCAACAGCCTTTTAGCAGAATCTGATAAAGATATTCAACTGCCAGCTGAGCTTGAATTTATAGAAAAGAAATTAAATGTTGTGAAAAATACATTAGAAAAACGTGCAAAGGATGCACAAGAGGCTGAACAACGAAAAAACGACCTTGTGGTATATTTGGCACATGATATTAAGACACCACTGACATCGATTATGGGATACCTTAGCTTGCTGGATGAGGCAAAGGATATGCCACTAAAGCAAAAAGAAAAATATGTAAAGGTTACATTAGATAAATCCTACAGGCTAGAACAATTGATTAATGAGTTTTTTGAAATTACGAGATTTAATTTACAATCCATTATATTAGATAAAGAAGCCATTAATTTAAATTATATGTTGATGCAATTGGCAGATGAATTTTATCCATTATTGGCACCTAAAGGGCAGCAAGCAATTGTAGATGTAAAGGAAGATATAAAGGTTTTGGCTGACGCCAATAAATTAGCTAGGGTGTTTAATAATATTTTTAAAAATGCGATAGCATATAGCGATGAGAACAGCATTATTAACATTCATGCAGAAAAACAAAATGACCAGATTCATATTTCATTTACAAACAAGGGAAAGGCCATTCCCCCTCAAAAATTAACCATGATTTTTGAAAAGTTTTATCGTTTAGACTCGTCAAGGTCTACACAAACGGGTGGAGCGGGTTTGGGACTTGCTATTGCCAATGAGATTGTACAAGCACATGGAGGAACGATATCTGCAATTAGCACAGATGAAAAAACAGTGTTTACTGTTAGCCTACCATCATTTTCTTAAGAAACCTTAAGAATTCTATAATAGATTATTAAAAAAGAGCTCCTTCTTTTATGTTTCAATAAAACTACAGTCAGTGAGGTAATTTCCTCAACCTCACTAGATTGAGAAACATATACAAAAATCTTCACTTCCTGTGAAAGTACTTGGTGAGTGAGATATCCTGTTGATTTTCTAGCTTTTTTTGACATCTTGCAATAGGTCTCTAATTGGGAAACAGGTATAAAAAGAAGGAGTTGTTTTTGTTGAAAAGAAAGGGATTCTTTAGCGTATTTCTTATAATATTACTAGTGTTTATTTATTTTGTGGTTGTCAAAGATCATCCACTTCAGCCAAACCTTGATCCATTTAAATCACCTCAGCTAGAGATGCCACAGAAAAGTGACGATATGTTCAATATAGATTTATATAGCTCTAATGCCATATTAGTGAGCTTAGAGGATCATACTATTTTATTGGATAAAAATAGTGAGGAAATCATATATCCAGCTTCTTTAACGAAGTTGATGACTGTCCTTGTCGCACTTGAAAATATACCCGATTTAAAGGAAAAGATTATTCTTAAAAACCGTGTTTTTACCAACTTATACGAAGAAAATGCTTCTATGGCAGGTTTTCTCCCTAATGAGGAAGTAACTGCAGAGGATTTGCTTTATGGTGCGATGCTGCCATCAGGAGCTGAAGCATCTATTGGCTTAGCTGAATCTATTGCTGGTTCAGAAAGTGGGTTTGTCCAGCTAATGAATGAAAAGGCTCAACAGCTTGGAATGACGAATAGTCACTTTATGAATGCTACTGGGCTACATCACCCAGACCATTATACAACTGTGAAAGATCTTTCAATTCTCTTACAGTCTGCTCTCGCAAATCCAATATTCAGGGAAGTTTATACAGCTGAAAGATATTCGATAAAATCAACGAATCGCCATCCAGAAGGAATTACTTTAACAAGCAGGCTGTTTAATTATTTAAACACCAATCAGGTAACGAAAGGTAAGATTATTGGAGGAAAAACAGGTTATACAGAGCAAGCTGGTCTCTGCCTCGCAAGTCTAGCATCCATCAATGGGGAAGAATATTTGCTCGTAACGGTTGGTGCAGAAGGTGATCCACGTTCAGAGCAGTTCAATATTACAGACGCATTAGCTGTTTATCAAAAATTATATTAAACATAAATCGAACCAGGTACTTAAGTAGTCCTGGTTTTAATTGAATTTATACAAAATATTAGTGGTATTTTGTCGAAAATAGCATACAATAGACAATCCCTCATATAATTTAAATGTCTGAACATTTGAGCGAACTATTGATCTGACTATAAATAATCTCTATTCGATTATTAAAACAGGTAGAACACGATGAGAGGATGAGGGGGTTTTGAAGCATCCCAGCACGAATATATTAGAAAATAAAGAAGAATTATTTGTACCTGAGAAAGCTTTAAATAAAGATTTTTGCGATCAATTAGTGACTAAAATTCATAAAAATATACTGAATGAGAATATTTCGAATGATGTCTATATGTCTTATTTTGTGATTTTCGACCAGAAATATGAGCTTAAAGAAATTCGATATTTATTAGATCTGTTAAAAGTACAAGCAGATGAAATTATTCGATCTAAACCCATCTATATTACATTAAGTGGTGTGATGTTGTCGTTATTCGCCATTATTGCCTGTGCTATTAATGTAAAACTAATGGTTGGTATTTCTTTATTTCAAATAGTTGCCCTAACAATTTTAAGCTTTAATGTAGCTATATTATTTATTTCATTTAAAATTGAAAAAGAATACAAAAAAATTTATGCGGTCATAAAATTAATTGAATATTACTTAAGCTTTTATAAAAAATAAATTTTACAGCCGACACCAACCATTCCAAAAAATGAAGCAAAGGATAGATAATGTTTACCGCTTTATGAACTTCCTCCAAATTATAAGCTGAAAAAACATAGTTCCCCGCTTTCTTCAAAAATAATCATGTAAAGGCGCTTGATTTATACGGAACAAAATGATAAAAAATAAGCATTTAATTTAAAAAACCTCAAATAATAAGGTACGAAAAATTTTATTTGAGGAAGTGAAAATTTGAAAAAATTTTTTCAAATCGTATTACCGATTTGTCTGTTAATGATTTCCTTTGATGTCAAAGCTAGTACCTATGAAAATAAAGGAAGAAAGTATTATGAAGAAGCAGGTCAAATTGTATGGGAAATTAAAACGGATGAAAAAATTGTGGCTCTTACTTTTGATGACGGACCACATCGGAAGTACACCACTCAGATTTTAGATATTTTGGCAAAATATAATGCAAAAGCCACTTTTTTTATAGTTGGTCAAAATGCAGAAAAAAATCCTGAAGTTATTTCAAGAATGTATAATGAAGGTCATGAACTTGCCAATCATACTTTTACACATCCGTTAAGGACTAATGTTCCAAACCTGCTAAAGGAAATTAAGCAAACAGATGAAACTATACAAAAAATCACTGGTGTTACTCCTACTTTATTTAGACCTGTAGAGGGTCAATATTCAGATGCCATGATTGAAGCGATATCCAAAGAAGGCTATAAGGTGGTAATGTGGTCTTGGCATTTAGATACATTAGACTGGAAAAGTCCAGGTACGAACCGAATTGTTAATACTGTTTTAAAAGGAGTAAAGGAAGGTAATATTGTCCTGTTTCATGATGGAGGCGGTAATCGTAAGCAAACTGTAGAGGCAATGGAAAGTATTTTGGCAGAGCTAGAAAAACAGGGTTATCGATTCGTCACGGTTTCCGAGTTACTTGAAGTACAGCAGACAAAGTAATTCATAGTGGAACCTTGTTTTCATCTTAAAGATCTTTTAATATGCTTTAATTCAGAAATTAAATAATCAATTTGCTTTTGCATATTTTCAGATTGCTTTGCCTGATCATTATTGTTTTGGGAACTATCATTGTTGCTTTTTTGTAACGCCTGTAATGCAAGACCAGCGGCAATTGTTTGAATACCATCACCTAATGTCGATATGGATGTGCCAATATAGGCCAGCTTTGCAGCATAAATGTCCAAAGAGTCATTCGATGGATTCGAATTATTATCATTTCTTTGCATTGTTATGCCTCCTTTAAGCAAATTGTGTTAGATGGTCACTACTTTCATCATATGCGTACCACATCAAAAAAGGGAATCGAACCAAATTAAAATTTATACCTCACCTCCAATTGTTTCATAGTGGAGGTGTTTTTTTTTGCGCTACTTCCAGGTGTTTAGAAAAGGTATAATTGCCATTAATAACATAAGGGGGTTAGAGGAGTGACTAAGCTAGAATTCATTGAATTAAATCATGAGCTATTAGAGGGTATGGGAAGCTATTGTCTTAGAAGTAAAAAGAATTCGAAGGGCTATAGACAAAAGAACAAATGGCTTCAAAACCGCTTTGACGAAGGCTTGAAGTATGTTCAGATTTTTAAAAATAATAAGCAAGTTGGCTTTATTGAATATACAGCAGCAGAATATTCTTCAAGGGTTGTCTTTGCGAATGGCTATTTAGTAATTCATTGCTTGTGGGTCAGTGAAATGGGACAAGGCTATGGAACCCAACTTATTCAAAAGTGTTTGAAAGATGCAAAGAGGCTAGCTAAAAAAGGTGTGGTGGTTGTGACAAATTCGACGACATCGTGGACGCCAAGTAAAGAAATTTTTTTAAAAAATAACTTTCAATGTATGGATAAAGCTCCATATGGTTTTGAATTACTTGTCTATTCATTTACTCAAGAATTGGAGCAACCTTATTTTCCAACTGATTGGGACGAGAGAATAAATAGATATAATCAGTTAACGATTTTGCGTTCCTTCCAATGTCCATATGTTGAAGTTGCCACAGAAAATATCGTTTTGGGGGCAATGCAATTAGATTTACCTGTGGAAGTGATTGATTTAAGCGATAGAGAGCAGATAATGACATTATCGCCAACGCCTTATGGTATTTTTTCTGTCATCTAAAAGGGACAGCTAGTTACATTTCACAGACTAACTGTTCATTCTGTAGTCAAGAAATTAAAAGAGCTGAGATAATATATTTGGGTGTAATTGCTATAGTTATTAATGCTTATAAAAACACAATACAAGTTACTAAAGGTGCATAATATAGCTTTAAATCGTCATTTATTTAATATTTATTTCTATCAGCAACTGTAATTATAGATGACGATCATGATAGGGATTCTGTAACGACGCCTAATAAAATGAAGGGAGGGTAAATCTTTGGTAACCATACGCCAAAAATTAGGGCCCATTTCACTAGCACTGACAATGACAAATGGCAAAAATAATTTTAAAAAATATATTGTTGTTCATGAAACCGATAATACGAACATTGGAGCTGATGCTGATGCACATATACACGCCTAACAAATAAACGGTAATAGTAGGGAAGCTAGTTGGCATTGGCAAGTGGATGATCAAGAGGCTGTTCAATCATTTTAAATTAAGGTAATAATTCATAGGATAGTCAGTCTAAAATGAAGGCTGATTATCCTTTTTTATTTACATAATATAATAATTAAATAATGGTTGAATATATGGTTTAGGAGGTTTAATATGGATATGTAATAAGAACGTTTGTTTGTTTTTAGGAGGACACAGTTTCGGTGCGGCTATAAAATTAAAGCACCTGTTAACGTTTATATTGTTCAACAAAGTGGAAAAACTACAAATGGTTACAAGAAAACTACAACTCATGAACTCGGACATGCACTTGGATGGAGAGGACATTCAAGTAATGCTAAAGATATAATGTATGGGATTTCATCCGAAGTAACAAGTTTGACAACGAGAGATAAAAATCATTTAAAGCAAGTTTATTAATCACCTAAATAGAAAGGAGTTTTTAAGATGAGAGCAATGAAAAAAAGTTTTATGGTAGCTTTAGGCTGCTTGTTTCTTACAACAGGATGTGCCGCAGAAAAAGACCAAACTGTACAGCAATTAACTAATCAAGAGAGTGAGAAAGTATCAGAAGTAGAAAACTTAGACGACTTAATTATGATTTCTGACAATATAGTAGTTGGTGATGTTTTGTATGAAGAAGCATTTAATGATATGGGTACATACAAATATACCGTCTCTGTCAAGAATGAATTAAAGGGTAATGTAGGTACAACTTCTATCGACGTTTATGAAGAGTCTGGTGCGTTGGAGAAAGGGAAAGAGTACGTTCTATTTTTAGAGTATTGGGAGAGTGAACTTTATCCTAATCCAGTCTTCACCTCGATAGGAGAACATGCTCCTATTGAAATCAACCAAAATAAATTGATTGGCGAAGAAAAAATCGTAAACCAGAAAACAATGGACGAGATGACTGATTACATTAAAAATTCTCCAAGTGTACAAGTTTTTTCGGAAAAGGATTACAATGTAATAGAACAAGCAAATGACTTAGATGAATTAGTTTCCTTATCTGACCATGTCCTTCGCATTGTTCCAAAAGCAGTGATTCATGAGAATAAATATGTAAAGACAGCAGAAACAGAGATTTTAGAGAACTTTAAAGGTACAATCAGTGAAGAAAAAATACCTCTAAATTTACCTGCTGATATAGTCTTAGAGAAAGAATATATTATTTTCTTAAAGGGAGACGAAAGTTATAGCCTCGCGACAAGAGAGGGAAGTTTAATTTCTAAAGACAATGAATCGCAATGGCAAGATGCTTTAAATAAATTTACTAAATAAGCTTAAATAAATACTGACTAATAATTAGGAATGGAATTACTCAAGATAATAGTTGATGTTTGGATGTATACTGTAGATATTAATCACGTAAATCGATAGTTGATCTGCTTTTTCTAATTCTCCGACTGTTTCGTACACATATCTCCACATTATTGAACGCCTCCTGAAAATGCATTATATTCAACAATAATTTTTCAAGAGAGCAACAATCTATACGAAAACAGCCTTCCTTAAAGATCAAAGAGCTGTTTTTGACAGCTCTTTTTTCTTAATGTACTAACGGTGCAGGATAGTTGAAGAAGGAATTATTGTAAATAAACAAGACATACTATACCACTAACGTCGCATGAATTTTAATTGAATTTTCTGTTTTCTAATTTTTTCGTTTTTGAAGAAAATGAAAGACGCTTA
>NZ_JBXUNW010000002.1:0-223126 GCF_057196045.1 Lysinibacillus sp. DFXJR4
GAAACATTCTCAGAAGAATATTTTCAACAGCTTTACCACATTGAATTAAATAGTTGGCTTACTGTACAAGAAGAAGCTAATTTAATATTAAAATCTAACGAAACAGCAAACAGAGATGATGATAATAATAACTATGAACCCTTTAATAAAGAAAAGGGCATAGAACAATTTCATGATTATTTCATACATAATCTTATGTATTTAAAAAAGCAATTACCAGAAACAATAGTAAAACAGATTGCAGATATAAGGGTGTTTACTTTAGATAAGGCAACTCGTAATGTAATAAATGCTGTAACTCAATTTTGCGAGGAAAATGACGGAATTGTAACCACAGTAATTGAAGATTACAAAAGATATATAAAAGAAAACTCAACTTTATTGGATATGGAAATTGATGGAGATTTCAGCTTCCATGATTGCAAAATTATAAAATCAATTAAGAATGATAAATCCTTAAAATTACTCCTTGATAATAAAGGAAGTTATACAAATATAGATGAGGTCATATTTGAAAATTTTAATATTATCAAACAGGATGATTTGTTAGAAGATTCATGGTGGCTGTATGAGGAAATATATAAAGTAAATGACAATTATGAATTTCACGTCTTGCTACAAAATAAAACGATGGATTTAATTGATTTTATTATATCAGCTGAACAAATTTCCTTTATAAGTAATAAAAATAATCTTTAATAGTAAACTGAGGTGTTTTGTATTAAGTCGAAGCGAAGATATTTAAAAAATAAAGAGAAGCCTTTTTAAGCTAACGGGGTGCTTTTCTTGAAGATTATTGAGTTGCATATGCAGCTCTTTTTTTCTTCTTCAACTAACGGAATGCTTTAATTAAATACACCATAAAAGACCACTCCGTGATGGGTGGTCTTAAAAGTAAGGTAAACAAAAGGTAAACATTTTAGTTGCAAACCATTGATGTATCAGTATTGTGGTATGTCCTCCTGGGACGTCTAATAATCAGTCACAAACTGTTGATACAAAAGGGTTTGTGAGAAACTAGGGCTTCGGTCACTGATGCAAAATCTCTTTTTTGTTACCCTAAGAAATTACGTGAACATTGTACCGAAATTATCTTCCAATTCAATTGAATGGAGGATTTTTTTATGACTAAAAAAAGTCGGGATTATTTGATGTAGACTTCACACTGACAACGAAAGAGCTTACCGCTTCTATCAAAGAAGAAAAGACTGTCACAGCTCGCTACAAGCCCTTTTCAGAAGCGTTAGGAACTATAGTTAATCAAATGGAGGTGAGTGGTTATCCTCCTCGAACTATCAAAGATTACAATACTGTTCTGATGAATTTCTCAAAGAGTACAGGGGTTACCTATTTGGAAGAAATCGCAGTAGACACGATTTATTCATGGCTTGATAGTATGCAGATAGTGGATCAAACAAAGCTTACACGTCTAAAGGTTTTGAAATCTTTCTTAGGAAAGTGTTTCACTAATGGTTGGCTTAGCTTGAACTTTTGGCATTCAATGTGAAGGTAGATAAGAAGGTTATAAAAGGAGCAAAGCCTAATGACATTGCTATCTTAATGTCATTAATTGATAAAAGTACATTTATTGGTCTAAGAGATGTAATTGCTATTTTAACGATGTACAAGACGATACGCATTAGCACACTAGGACAGTTAAACGAGCGACATATTTAGGAAGCTTACCTATTTCACAAAAAAGTCCAACAATCACTATCTACAACCTTTTCACCTAATTAAAATTAAACAATATATGTTAGAGCTATCATTTATCACTCAATCCTGTTAAATGATAGAAACATTGACTGTTACCCCTATCTCAAATATTGGGTTTATGATAACATATATATGGAATCTTTTAACTTTAGAAAATATGAAAGGAAGTGTAATAATCAGATATGAAAAAGATATTGAAACCATTGATTAGTGTTATTGCCATTGGTGCCATCTCTCTATCTATAAATTTAGATAAAAATGTATTAGCTAATAATATTGAAAATACATGTGGGTATGATTCGGCATCGAAAAAAAACCCTGATTATTCCACAATGAACTGTTTGTTAACCGAAACAGCACTGAATTATGATGTTCCTCCTGAAATTGTGAAGGCAATAGCGGAAGGTGAAAGTGGAAATTGGCGTCATTTCGATGTGAATGGTAAAGCGATTGTGTCAGCTGATAATGGAATTGGCATTATGCAAATTACAAATCAAGCAGGCTACAATCAAGATAGACTAAAAAGCGATATTGTCTATAATATTCAAGCTGGTGTAGAGACTCTAGATAAAATGTTTACGCGGAAGGATTTACCTAGCATCAACGGTGGAGAAAGAGATGTATTGGAACATTGGTACTTCGCTATCATGGCTTATAATGGTACTAAACCAGTAAATAGTCCAATTGTCCAAGCAACTGGTGAAAGAAATGCAAATGCCTATCAAGAAAGAATTCTCCGAATTATTGAGAAATTGGAATTAATAGACTTAGCAGAGCTGCCTTTTACACGCGAACATTTTCAATATGACTCTAACAGCAGGGAAAATATTAAATTTTCAGCGATGAACTATCCTTTTGATTTACCATTAACAAAATCAAAGTATTTTTTTGAAACAAATCAAAAAGTTAGTGCAACAACTGCTAATGTAAAATTTAGGACAAGACCTTCTATGGATAGTCCTTTTAGTACTTTACGTGAAGGCGAAATTGTTACCATTACGGGCCCTTTTGAATATGAAGAAGTATCAACGAAGAAAAACCATTTTGTTTGGTATCCTGTGAAAAGAAGTGACGGGACAAAGGGGTATGTAGCATCAAGTTATTTAAACTACTCAGCTTCAACACCAACGCCAACACCTCCAGTAACACCGCCCACAACGGGCAACGTTGATGTATCAAAGTTTGCTGATTACAATGCAAACCAATACTGGGCTGAGGATTTTAAGTGGGCTGTCAACATTGGTATCATCAGTGGAGACCCAAACGTGAAAAACCCATCAACAGGTAAGTACGAAAACTTACTTAAACCGTACACGAACTTAACGGAAAACCAAATGTTATCTATCCTATTTCGTTACTTCAAACCATCAGAACTAGCTTCAACGATCGCTAAAACTTCATGGTATGGAGACAAAAACTACCAACTGGCTACAAAATACTCTCTACCAGTGCTAGGTGCAAACACAGCATCCAAACAAGCCTTTGCAGGTAAGGATATCACACGGGGGAACTTCGCTCGTATCTTAGTTTCAATGCATTATGGTAAGACTGTATCTCAATCAGAAGCTATTAAATTCCTTCGGGATAATGGTTTAACAACTACTAAAACAAATGAAGAGTTTAAACCAAATGATTCTCTAGCAAGAGCGCACGCAGTGGCATTCTTCCACCGTTACGAACAAAAATTCAATAACTAAATTGCTACTTACAAGTGAAAAGGTGACTATAAAAGTCATCTTTTCTTTTTATGTTTAATAAATCCTTCCTTGACACTCCTCGAACCTTTCATAACTAAATTCATTGACACAGATTGCTTGATGGGAGCTACAAAGTCTTGTGTTAAGCTACTGGAGTGATTGAGAAAGCATAACAAAAGGACTTGTGTGTAATTTTACGCACAAGCCCATAGACATATGTGTGGTTTAATTTATTGTTTATCCTCAGAGGTTCTTCTACCCTCCCAACCACTCCTCCAAACGCACCCATTACACTATATCGCATGATAGAAACTATGTAATCATATGCAGGTACATAGGTTGTAATACTAGTATCAGAATCATCATCAGTTTCTTTGTAATCCACAAATAAGATTGCTAGGGCTAAGGAAATTTAAAATCTATATGTAGTCCATTTTTTTATACTTTTTTCCAAATTCTCAACTTAACATAGCAGAGTTTGACTGGTAGAGGAATGGGGAAGATGAAACAAATGAGAGTGACCTTTACAAGAGTAACAAGCACTTTGAAGCGTTTATCGAGCCTGCGAGGGTTGATAGCGGAGCAGGGTAATCATTGCTACAGGTTGTCTAATCGTTGCTATAGAGCCAAGCGTGAAGCTCAGGAGAGGTTGGGGAAGCATAACAAAAGGACTTGCATATATGAGGAATAATCATAAACACAAGTCTTGTTCTTACATGCTACAACGTGTATAAAAATCTATATATTATTGCTTACAACACGAATTGGCTTTGTCAATATCCCTTTTTCTTACAAATACTGATCCTTGATTATCAACTACATAGTCTATATTATTTTCATCTAACCTCTCTAATAATGCTTTTTGCGACTCTTTTGTTAATTTTACAAATTCAGCAAAAAGAGTTACTGCTCCTTCAGTGAAGGTGCTTCTTCCTTTTTCTAACTCATCATGATTGCTACATCCATTCAATATACTAAAAGATAAAATAATACATAAAAAGTGTTTAAATTTCATAAATTCTCCACCTAACAATCAGTTGTTTGGTACAGTGTAACATATTTACAAATATTGGTGCAGATGAATGTAGCACTAACAAGAAAGATTGGCTGTTACTGCAGGCGATTCAAGACCTTGAAGCTCAAATTCAACAGCTTGAGCAAAATGGAGCTACAAAAATTTATAAGGAGAAGTTTACAGGAACTATAACAGATAGACCACAGTTTAATGAGCTTTTAAATGAACTAAAAGAGGGCGGTAAATAATAATGCTCAGGTACTCAATCAAATTTCGAGCCTGGGCTTTGTTATTGGTGTATAAAATTAATTTATTATAAACCATAATTTGGAGATGCTACAGTTAGTTTTAATGGTAAATCGAAATTTGATGTGTATCGTACTCTAATCTCAATATAATATCACCCATCTGCAGCACTATTTACATATACCTGTAACTGTTAATTTACTAAATACTCATTTTACATCATTTAACAATCTCTTTAAATGCCAATAAGTTATGATTTTTTTTGTTTCAAACCATATTTGACAAGAATAATTGTAATAAATATTACCAACTCGAATACCAATAAAAACCATAGTATAGGATTTATTTTATCATACAAGGTTCCACCAGTAGCTCCTTGTGATAACAATTCAAAGTTCCAAAGAAATTCTCCCCATATTATTAGTCCCATTAACTGAGTAATAAAGATTACCAAGAAAAATAACATAGACTTAATTTCCATTTTTTATAAAACCCTCCGTTTTTTATTATTTTAATCTTTATTTTAATGTAATTATTAGTGTACCATTAAAAGGAATAAAAGAATGGAAATTATGTTCTTCTATCTTTTTTATGTGCTATCTTCATTTGCAAGTGTTGATACATCCAAAATGAAAGACACGTCAAATGAAAACATCCTATTCGATCCAGATACAGAAGAATATTATGATTTAAGAGAAAATGGATATATCGATGAAGTCTATAAAGGGGATGATTCATTCTCACTCTCTTATATTCATACTCAAACAGCACAATGGAATGTTTCTTTAAATTCAGCTGAAATAAAAGGTATTGCAGGTTCGGTAGGGTATTTGTATGGGCTTATAGTAAGGCTGTAGAACGTTTGAGTAAAAAGTCTAGTAAATCATCATCTGTAGAGGACAAAGGGTACAGGGAACGTCCAGTACCCTTCTATAACTGGTTAGAGGAAAGGAATAGCCTTCCACAATCAATAGTGCATGGTAAACCATCGTTAGAAAATTGGTTGGAATAAAAAAACGTAACCAAATGAATTCTTAATAAGGCGTATAGTTCGAAGTGTAAAATGAAACCCATTACTTTACATTTCGTTTTACATTAGAGGGGTGTAAAATTCTGATAAAAAAACTTTCTCCAATTGTATGTATGTCCCGTGGAACAAGGTATATATAGTTACTAAGCGAGTAGTATTTGGATGGGGGATAATGAAAATGAGAAAAAATTTAGGACTTGTATCTATTATTATTTTTATATTGACTTTTCTTATTATGAAATTTTTTATGGAAGGAAAAGTTTCTGGTATGGTAGGAACAAACTTTTTAATAGCTGGTGTAGGTGTCTCTGTTTTATTAGCAATATTTAGTGAAAAAGGAAGAGTGAAAACAATCGTGTTAAGCTTATATAGTCTACTAATTGTTGGTTTTATAATGATGGTGATACTTTATAGAGTCGCACATATGTAATCAAGTCAAATTTGGAGGTAACGATGCAGTATTTGGATTTAGATGATGGGGAAGTTGCGAGTAACTTACGAGTGTTTTTATAGTTTAGTAATTGCAGTAAATTTCGTCAATGTGTTTTTACTGGTGACTCATATTCTATTATTGTTCCTAACTATGCTTCAAAGTGGTTCATTTAAAGATTTTTTAGCCTGTTACCAGAGCCAAAAAAGTGCTGCTTCTGATAACAAAGTTATGCTAAAAATAGAACAAAGAATCCGGTATCTTCATATATATATATGAAAAAAGAACGCACCACGGTTGGTACGTTCCATTTGAATATTCATTTGTGTATATAAATATACAATCATTTAAAACACGTTAAATCAACAGCAAATGACGTTTGGTGATGTTATTGATCTTGTGATTTATTTGTGGTCAATTTATTCTATTAAGTCTGCGATAAATTCAGGAGTTTTAGTGAACACAAATACTTGAAACTTTTACGTTACGTTTCCTTTCTCATCGTATGGTCCAAATTGTATCCTCGTTTTATCAATTCAAAAGCGAGCGTTTTTTTATGCACGTTTTTCATCCCATAGGCTTTTGCGTTCAAAGCGATATTGAAGTGATAAAGCTCGTTGTCTGTTAGCGGTTTTTCCTCAGTCATATATAAAACCTCCACCGATAATTTTTTTGTTTCATAGTAATTGTGTGGTTTTATGTAATTAGTATTATGTTAGTAGACAGGTAAATGGCGTACAAAAAAAAATCCACTCATTGCTGAGTATTATTTATCATATAAGTCATATGTTAAATTGTTTTCAATGTAAGCTTGCTCTTCAGCAAGAGTCAATAAACGAATTGCTTTTCCTGAATTTGTTGACTCATCACCTCCTTGTATCTCCCAAATTGCGTTATGATCTTCTACAGCATGAGAAAAATCACCTTTTGACCATCTTTCCAATATTTCAATGTAAAGCTCTTTAAATTTATAATTGCTTTCTTTGGAAACTTCCAACAATCGGTCAACTTTAGCCTGTGTTATTTGCGTGTGGCCCCATTTTACTTTAGCTTCAACTTTTTGGTGAGACATGTTATGGATGGCTTCGTTCACTTTGTGTTCTATTAAGTTGTCAGGATAAAGCAATTCTTCTTTTGTAACAATTTTATCTTCAAGCGTTACTCCAGCATGTTCAACAATTGCTTTTTCTTTTTCGGGAGCAGGTTTTTCTATTTGATTTGTGAATTGAGTGTAAGCAAAAGCTCCACCGATGATGACTAATACTACAATGATAACGATTGCCGATTTTGTTTTTCTCTGCATATTATTAAACCTCACTTATAATTTATATGTAATTGTGTAATTCAGTATATTTTACGTAATTAGGTTAATAATAACAGATTATTGTAATTAAGTTCAACGGGTACTCCCAGTTGCTAGGAGCACCTATACATTGTATATAGCGTGTTAACCAACACAAAAATGTGTCTGTTAAATTTTTAACCAAGTCGAAATTGAGTTCGTTAATTTTAACCAAATCAAATTTGATTTGGTTAACCAACGCAAAGTTGCGTTCGTTAAAATCGGTAGGTGCGTAGAGTATGTACCTCAATGTCTACGCATTGCTGAGGTATATAGCATTTTGCTAGGTACCTACGAGCAAGGTAGCGAGGAACCGTCTACCTTTTGTTGATTAGTCTCTTGTAAAAGATGTCCATGAATATTCATTGTTGTAGCTAACAGAATATACAAGCTATGGTGTAAAAGTATCAGCGAAAATAGAGGAAAAAACAATAGACCCAGATGATATAAATATGACACACTGTGCAGCAGAGTTATCAAGAACAATATACAAAGTTATGTAAATTAATGGATGAACAACAAACGCAAGCAGAGGCTTAGCGTTATTTTTATTGTCAACTTAGGCATAGCCTCTCACAATCAATAAGTAACAAACAATGTAATTTTGCGAATTGGGTAGAATGGTAGATGAAGGGGATACTTTTGTTGGATTTTTAACAGTCGTTGGTAGAATATTAGATTACCAGTATATAATACAAGATATTATGTTCTTTAAATAAAAACTGTGTAGGAGGAGAATAGTGAAAAAATTATTTATTGTGTTACTAGCAGCATGTGTATTTGTGGTAGTAAATCCAACAAAATCAGAGGCTATCGTAAGGTATGATGGAGCAGAGGTATATAAAGACCAAACAGGAAAAATGACCTTTACAAAAGACATCAAGGTATACAAGAAAAATGAAGATGGTACATTTGATTCGCTAGTGGTGAAGCGAAATAATTACTTTAGAACGTATGATATTGAAAAATATGATGGCAAAACATTTTATCAAATGGGGCAATATCGGGTACAAGCAACTAATCTGGTAGTTTTTAAAGAAGTTCCGATGAAAATCCGTTCATCCTTCTATCCAAATCCAACTTATATTAATATTAATCGGGATAGCGGAGGATACGGGAAAATGTTCACTGAATGGCAGGATTCCTCAATAACCGATATGAATGGTAATCAAATGTTGAAATATTGTAAGAGCAATGAGGAAGGGTTAAAGTGTGAAAAGTATTATCCTGGTTCAGATATGAAAGTAGCTGATACAAAATATAGAAAAACAGGTGTACGTTATGAGGTAACAGAAGATACCAAAGCGAAATCCTATCCATTAATAGATTCTAAAACTGAAAAAGTCATAGAAAAAGGAAGCATTGTTTATTCAGTGAGTGATTCAATTAATGCTTATCTATGTGTAAAGGATGACTTGGAAGCAAATGACGAACAATGTATTTGGCTTCCAGTAGGTATTTTAAAGCCAATCTATTAAAGTTAGTTGAAGATAAGTGATAGATTTAATGGAAAACTTTATTGCACAGGCGGTTAAAGATGGCATTATTCAAGAATCGAACTTGAAGGATTTGTTGAATGGTACAATGACCACTGATCGATTAAATAGGGAAAACAGGACCAGCAAAGCTTATTTAGCCGGGCTGGTCTTTTTTTTGTACTTGTTTGGATGGAATTGTCTATGTAATATATCTGCACCAATAAAAATAGAAAACGTTCCTAAAACTTTTAAAAGTATATTTTTGATTAATAAAGAATCGTCAATCGTTATGACTAGCAACATAGGACCAACCATAATTAATATTAGACCTATGAGCCCTTTTACAAACCTCATATATAACCTCCTAAAAAAAGCCGCTGAGTGACTATTTTTTATTTACTGGTACAACAACAGTAATTTCTTCCCCGATTTTTCTAGCATTTTTTGATGTTGGTTCAAATATAAATTTCAATTCTTTCACACCATCTAAACCTTCTTCTCCTAAATCAAAAATAACCTCACCTTTTTGAATGACCTTTCCAATAAATTCAGATTCATAAGGAGAAATCATGACATTTGCTTCAATTTGACGCTTAGTATCAGTAGTCATTTTAGCTGTGTCAGGATGAAAGCTTACAGTATCATCAGATAAGTTCTCACCTGTGATTGATAAAATAAGGACATTTGTTTCAGCCGCGGTTTCAATCAAATCAGGATTTTCCGCCTTTAATTTAGCTGTTTTAATTCCATCAATAGAAAACTCAACATCAGCACTTTTATACTTATCAGTTGGTGCTTCATATAAATCAGTGATTGTATATGTACCAGCAAAGTCGTCTTTTACTACATCACCAACATTAGCTACAGTTAAATTATCTGCTTTATTTGCTTTGCTTTGTTCTTTGATTTTAATGGTAGTAGAACCTGTTACAGCTGTTTCAAGTGAAGCTGCGTACTTAGCGAATTCATTATCTTCCATATCGCCATTCATTTGAATTAAGAATAAGCCACTCTGATGTGTGTGTGAATAAAACATGGGTCCTGAATTACCTAATTCATCATAGTAACTTTTAGCTTTTTGTAAGTTTTCTTCACTATCAAATAAGAATAATCGACCGCCTGAATCAACGCCAAGAGAAGGAATTAAAATTCGTTTACCTTCTTTTCGTATGTTTCCAAATTCATCATTTGGTAAATCTGAAACTTCTCCTAGTTCTAGACCATCTTCTTTAAAATATTTAATTACATCATCTACTGTTTTAGCTAGAACCTTTTGTTGTTCTTCAGTTTTAGGATCATTCTCTTTTTGAGGTTCTTCTTTTGCTTTTTCTCCTCCGCAGCCTGCCAATCCTATACTTAATACGAATGCTGTACTAAAAATTAATTTTTTCTTCATTTTTAAAATCCCTCCTCTATATTTCCATTTTAGGAAATCAAAATGTAAAAGTACATATGAAAAAGCAGACAACCAATAATAGTTATCTGTTCCATGTTCTGAATTGAACTGCTTAGCTTGTTCATTAACTTCTTTAAAAACCACAAGTGGAAGAATTACTTTTAAGCCATATAAACAATTGAAACTAGGACTCACTTCAATATTGAGTACTGGTCTTTTGTGTTTAGCACTATATGTTACAAAATTGTCATGTTGTGTTGTTTTTAGTCATGTTAAACGATGGTTTGAGTACTAATTACTTGTTATAGTAAATGATATTGTAAGGGAATTGATTCTTTCTACCCACCTATGCTTTTTGAAAATCTAGATCAAAAGGAGACATGAAAATGAAATCATCAAAAATGTTAGTGGTTATAATTGCTATGATTGTAGCGTTTTATAGTTTTACGCCGACAATTGTAAAGGCAGAATCAGATGAAAAAATTAAAAAGATAGAAAGTTTTATAGAAGAGCAAAGAGCAATCAGTAAAATTCCAGGGTTATCGTTAGTAATTGTAGAGAAGGGGAAAACGGTCTATCAAAGAGGCTTTGGATATGCTGATGTTATATCAAAAACACCAGTTACTTCTAACACTTTATTTGAACTAGGGTCTACCTCGAAAGCATTTACAGGATTAGCTATTTTACAATTGGAAAAGGAAGGGTTGTTAAAACGTTCTGATGATGTTAGAAAGTACATTCCATGGCTGAAACTAAAATATAATGAGGAGCCACAGTCTATCACAATAAATCAGTTACTCTATCATACTAGTGGCATATCAACTTACACTATAGCTGATATCCCTGAAAGTAACGAAAGTAATGCTCTTGAGTTGACTGTAAAAAAATTACTTAAAAAGCCTTTGAATCGTATACCTGGTAGCTCATATGAGTACGCAACGCTTAATTACGATGTTTTGGGACTCGTTATTGAAAAAGTATCAAAACAGCCATTTGAAAAGTTTATAAAACAGCATATATTAGAGCCAACTGATATGAAAGATACATTTGTTGGTCTTCATCAAGTTAAATCTGCTGACATGGCATCAGGCTATAAATTAGGATTGATGAGAGAGCAACGTTACACACCACCTATCTATCGTGGAAATGTACCTGCTGGATATGTAATAAGCAATACAAATGATATCGCAAAATGGTTAAACTTGCAGTTAGGAAGTAATCAAATTGATTCTATTGATAAAAAAATTATTCAAGAATCACATATTACTGATCAATCCGTAGAGCCTTTCGATACCGATACATACTATGCTAGTGGATGGGGAGTCATGGAAAAGGACCGAAATCAATATATATTCCATGCTGGAGAAAACCCAACGTTCACTTCATATTTCATCATGCAGCCTAATGAACAATTAGGAGTAGCTGTATTAGCCAATATGAATACGACCTATACAACAGCTATAGGTCAAGGTGTGATGGATTTATGGGAAGGGAAAAATGCTAACAATATTCAGTCTGGGGGTCCCGGAAAAATGGATAAAATAGTAACGTTTCTGTGCGTTACTGTCATCGGCTTTGGGATATTTTTTAGCATTTTATTGCTAAAAACCTTGAGGAAGATAGTTAGAAAACAAAGCATTAAAGCATCATTAAATATAAAAAGGATTTTGTTGTTTTTCATACATTCTTTGATTGTAGCAACAATTTTGACACTTACAAATATGTTCCCAAAATTTTTGGGATATAACTGGACGTTTATGAAAGTGTGGGGTCCAACTTCTATCACTGTGTTATTTTATAGTGTCATTGTGACAAGTGTAATTTATTATTTGTTAGGCTTATTGCACATTTTAACTAAAAAGACACATACGTAAATAAAGCTTACAAAGTCATTCATTTAAAAAATGAGTGACTTAACTTTTTTTCTTATATATTAGTCAAAAAATCAAGTTATTTTTTAAAGGGGTGTTGCTATTCAACTAAACCAGGTATTATTAGTTTAATCATCGACAATTGAGCATCTTTCATGAAGATGCTCCTATTCAATTTGATATTTAAATAATCACTAACTAAAAATATAGGAATTAAGGAAAAATTAAGGGAGAGTTTCAGAAGAGATAAGAAAGAACGCTTATAATAATGGTAGATTGAAAAAATCGTTGAAGGGATGAAAACGATTTCCAATATTCAGAAATCTAAGCTGGTGACATTATATCAGTTTGATAAGCTAGATGTCCTTCGTGTAGAAAGATCCATTATTTGAATATATATTCTGGATGAATAATCTTAATAGTAGTTTAAAAATATAGGCGGTGATTTTATGTATTCTCAAACGAATGCACCTCAAAAAAGATTATCCAAGGATGCGGTCAAAGTATGGTTAATAAGTGAAATGATCATGAATCTAATCGGATTCATGATTATTGGGATTTTACTTTACTTAGATTACCGTTTTTCATGGAAAGAATGGATCGGTTGGATTTTGATTGGTATAACAGTGATCGCTGTGCTAGGAGCAGTTTGGTCATTTATCAACCCGTTTTTACTTTATAAAAACTGGCGTTATGATGTAGATGAGGAGTTTTTACAATTAAAATCAGGCGTATTATATGAAGAGCATCAACTTGTCCCAATGACAAAAATTCAATCGGTTGCAACTAAACAAGGACCGTTACTTAGAAAATATGGACTTTGCTCAATTTCAATTGAAACAATGGGGTCATCACACACAATTCCTGCCCTACCTAAAGACGTAGCAATTAAGTTAAGGAATCAGATTGCTCATTATGCAAAAATTAAGGAAGTAGAATCATGACGAAGACAAAAAGATACCATCCACTTCTCATTCTTTTTAATTTATGGAAATTAGTCAAAAACTCCATTTTTTTTGTAATTTATTTATTCGTGATAAAAGCTGATTCGGAATCTAACTCCGTAATATACGGTAGGATTATTTTTTTCCTAGCTTTTGGAATTACACTTGTATCAATTATATTGAAGTGGTTCACCCATAAATACGAACTCGATGATAGATCTTTTCACCTTTACAAAGGATTTTTCAGTAAATCTGAGCGAACTATTCCTTTTTCTAAAATTCAAAACGTGAATAGACATACATCTTTACTCCACCGGATTTTTAAAGTGACTTCGACTAATTTTGAAACGGGAATGAGGGGTGAGGAAGCTGCTGTAAAATTTGAAGTGATTTCTCAAATAGAAGCAGATCGAATAGAAGCACATATAACAAGTGCTAGCCGCCATGAATTAACCACCATTAATTCTAACAATGACAATATTGAATTATCTTCTAAAATGGATACAGAAAATGCGAATTCGAATCGAACTATTCATTTTAAGCCGACGAAAAGTGACATTTTAAAAGCCTCCTTTACATCACTAAGCTTTTTTATTCTTTTTCCTTTAATTGGTTCTTTTTATTTTAAAATCAATGAAATATTTCATGTGGAAGAAGAAGTCGAAGGAATTTTTATGAGTATAATGAGCTCTGGATGGATGATGACGATCATTATCATTGTACTCGTTATTATTTCTGCTACTTTCGGTATCATTCGGACATTTTTAAAATATGGGAAATATCAAATCTCCTCAGACCATGATCGTATTTACATTACGAAAGGTGTAATCGAAGAAACTACTTTTTCAATATCCAAAGAAAAAGTGCAGGCAATTGAAATTAAGCAGTCCCTCATGAAACGATTGCTTGGACTTGCCGAAGTGAAGTTGACCAGTGCAGGCAGTTTGAGTTCTGGCGAAGATACGCTTGAAATCAATTCACTCTATCCATTTCTACCTGTTAAACGGGCATATAAAATGGTTTCAGAAATATTACCATCTTATGAAGTAACAACAAAGATGACTCGTCTCCCTAGAAAATCCCTTTGGGTGCGCTTAGTTAAGCCAAGTTGGATCTGGATCATTGCAACGACAGTCCTATTTTATTTCAAACCAAGTATTCTAAAAGTGGAGCAAGCTTGGTGGATCTTATCTGCTGTCCTGTTCATTCTTATTGCAGTATCAAGATTGCTAGATTTCTGTAATACTCGCTACATTTTGAACGATCAATTTATTCAATTCAAAACAGGAAGTCTGACCACTTCATTATTCGTATCAAAACGAGATAAAATCATTGAAGTGAAAGTAACTCGGAACATTGTTCAACAAATGGTTGGTCTGGCATCTATCGGAACAATTAATCGAGCTAAACCGGTACATCATGCTGGAGTTGACGATGTACCATTAGAACTAGCTGCCTCGCTTTACCAATGGTATATGAAACGTAGAAATGAAATCAAAGTCGAATGAAAGCGTGTTTACATTTCCTATCTAAATTAATTAACGATGGTCACATTATTAGAAAAAGTACAAATAAAAATCAACTTACAAATCTAATAACGACATACAGTATAAAATAGCTTGGGAACATGTAAAAGATCCGTACCTTGTAGAAAATATTGTTAAAGAAATCTTTCTTAAATACATCATTCACTTTGACCAACATTAAGATAAGTGGACGATTAAAGCATGGTTATATACAGTCAGGAAAAAAATGTAAAGACTATCTGAGAACGAAGTATTGTAAATATGGGGGTTCCTACATATGAATTTTTTTGAGCAAACTAAGTAACCCCCGAATTAGAAGTGACATCAAAGGTAGAGGTCTATCATTACATACGAAACCTTCCAAAAATGTATCAAGAGATTCTCTACCTTTTTATGTTTAAGGCCTAAAACTAAAGGAAATATAAATTGTTGTTGGTAAAAGAGAGAAATACTTGATTAATGTGAAAAGATTTTTTCAAACTGGGTAAAAACGAAATCTAGGTGTGATATTTTCTTTTTCTTATAGTTATTTGGCTTTATTTCTATGACATTTTTAAATTTGACTTGTACTATATGACCCTGAAAATGATTATTTTGTATTGAGCAGAATTTCCTAATTATGTTACCATATAGATTAATACATATTTGGAGGCATTATTATGGAAAAGAGTAAAATAAGGTTATTAATATTACTAAGTTTATTTTATATTTTAATTTTATCAGCATGTAATCAAAAAATAGAAAGTGTTGATAAATCAGGTGAGAATGAAAAAGTAGAAACTTTAGATCAAGAGGAAAAAGAAAAAGTAGATATATCAAATCAAGATGATTTAGTTGAAAGTGTTGAGAAAACTTCCAATAATGAAAAGATTACTGAAGACAATCATTTAAATTCATCTTTGACATTGGTTTTAGAAGATGTTATACCTAGAGACCCAAGTATTGATAATAATGTATATGGTTATGAATTAAATTTTATTTTAAAATATATTAACCAAACAGATAAAGACATTAAAGGATTTTTAGCAGAAACTTATTTTTATGATATGTTTGGTGAATTAGTATACACATTAGATTTTAAATATGAGTGGGATGTTATTCCTGCAAATGGTTCTACAAACTTCAATACTGCTGTTGATTTAAATCAATTCAAAGATGCAGATATGCGTTTTTATAATTTGCCATTTGAGAATATGACATTTAAATACAAAATTAAATCCATAATTTTTACCGATGGAACAAAAATATAAAAGTAAAGCCTTACAACAAGTTTTGTAAGGCTATTTTAATGATGAAAAATTCGAACAAGTAATTAGATTTAACTTTTTTAGACATTCATCTAAGTGGTGAACCTCAAAAGTTAGACTTTAACCAGAATGGATTTCTACATTCTGGTTTTTCTTTTATGCAGCCAACCTTTCACGATAGGTGACTGAACTATTTTTTATTGCTTGTGATTGTAGTAGGCTAATTAACTCACGTCAGGTAAGATATTCTATAAAGAAACAAAAGCATACAAAAAAGGGGTATAATGCTCCTGTTTTTATTATGAGGAAAGATGGGATTTACAAGGAGAAGGCAATAAATAAAAAAAGGAGAATAAAGAATTTGAAACATGAGCATGGAAAAACAACATAACCCAAAAAGCCTAGGTACTCAATTTATTTTATTCCCACAAATCTCTCTTATAGAAAATGTTTACTGATATTGACTTGTTTGGTAAGTATGATCGTTATTATATTTCCAAGATCCTTATTGTAATCATGATTCAAGCACTCATATTTTATGCGATTCTGAAAAAGAACCCTTTTGAAAAAAGAGTGATCAAAACGGGTTCTAAGAATTACACTATTTTTAACGAGAATATATATCTAAAAGATACGAGATAGATGATTAGACCAACTATAGGTATAGAAGCCGTTGAAAACATAGGATACCAAACATAATCTAGAAAATAATTCGTAATAAACATATATGAACCAAGAATAAAAAAGGAATAAAATAATATAAAAACGAAAGAAATTCTTACTGCTTTTCCTGTAACTTCGATAGAACGTTCATCTGAAACATCATATTCGGGAAGGATATAATCTTTAATTTTCGCCTGTTTATTCTTTTTCACAACGACTAGTTGGATAACATTCAAAAGTAATAAGATGATTGTGATGACTATAAATAGTTGCCCTGGTAATTTACTTATATACACAGAAAATCCGTCTAAATAACCTCTCTTCATTAATTCAAATTGTTGTTGAATTTTAACAAAATCATAAACCATAAAAGCTAACGAAGCATATAACAAAGTCCTTAGAATAACAGTCAACGACATATTCATTATTCTTCCTCCTTTTTGGTAAAAATCTCTTCTATTGGTTCATTGAAAACTTCCGCAATATTCATTGCCAAAAGGAGTGAAGGAATATAACTATCTTTTTCCAATGATACAATAGTTTGTCTGGTTACCCCGACTTTTTCAGCGAGCTTTCCTTGTGTTAAATTATATTTTGCTCTAAATTCCTTCACACGATTAACCAGCAATGTAATCACCTCTTCTTTCTTCTAATTGTAAAGTTCATTTGTCTTTTTGTCTAGTTAACTTTACTTTTTAAAAATTAAAGGTAATAGTTCAACAATAAAAAAACGAATCTGAAAAGACTCAGTTCATCACGTATTCAATTAAATAGACTGTTTCCGGGACAATGCCATACAATATCCTTTTACTAAAAAATGTACAAAAATGTGTTGAAGTGATAATTTATTAACATTTCTTGGATATCTATTTACCCAGATACCAGTATCGTTTATAGGATTTAAAGTGATTGGCTGTAGGGCGTACCAATAGAAAGTTGAATTCATCATTTATGTGGAGGTAAAATCAAAAAATATCTAGTACTGTTTTATAGCTGGTTAAAAGAACGTGATTGCATTCCATAATTAATTAGTAATAGACTATGTAATTTAGAGGATTAGGTAGAATGGGTGAAATTACATTATGGAAAAACACTCTACTTTTGTTGGATTTTTAACATTCGTTGGTAGAATATTAGATTACTAGTATATAATACTGAAAGATTATGTTTTTTAAAATAAAACTGTGTAGGGAGAGAATAATGAAAAAAATATTTATTGTGTTACTAGCAGCATGTGTATTTGCGGCAGTAAATCCAACAAAATCAGAAGCGAAAGTGATGTATGATGGAGCAGAGGTTGTAAAAGGGCAAACAGGAAAAATGACCTTTAAAAAAGACATCAAGGTATACAAGAAAAATTCAGATGGTACGTTTGATTCTTTAATGGTTAAGCGAAATAATTTTTTTAAAACGTATGAAATTGAGAAATATGATGGCAAAACATTCTATCAAATGGGGCAATATCGGGTACAAGCAACTGATTTGGTAGTTTTTAAAGAAGTACCAATAAAAATTCGTTCATCTTTCTATAACGATCCAATTTACATTAATATTAATCGTGATAATGGTATGGGTTCGTATGGATATTATTTTCTTAGATATCAACTCACTTTCCTAGATAATGGTCACGTTGACCATTGTTTTAGTGATGGAGATGAGGGTACAGATTGTGATAGGTATCTTAGTACAGATTTTAAAATAACTGAGAGAATAGAAAGAAAATATGGAACACGTTACGAGATAACAAAAAATGCAGAAGGTAAAGGTGTTCCATTAAAAGAATCCAAAACTGAAAAAATTATGGAAAAGGGAAGCATTGTTTTTGTAAAAGGTCTTGAAATTAATGGTTATATATATGTAACCGATGACTTAGAAGGAAATGACGCTCTAAATATTTGGCTTCCAGTGAATGTATTAAAGTCAGTTGGAGATAAGTGATAGATTACAAATTATATATAGCTCTCTTATTTATTTGATAAGGGGGCTATTTTTTCATGGTTGATTGACTTGTGAATAGGATGTTTTTCCATGTCTTGGGCATAAAACTAAATCGACATTCGACTTCATTCCTACTTCATTTGGCGAATAGTTGGAAAATAGTTTGGAAGTCTCATCACTAATTTGAATTAAATCAAAAAAGATGAGAATGTTTTTGAGCAGGTTGTAAATTGCCGAGGTTGTGTACATCACACAACCTCGGCTTATTCATTTCCCTAGCTTTTTTGATCTGATAATTCCTACCTTTCGACAAAAGGGATTCTATTTCTGAAGCAAGAAAAATAATAGGTTTACAGGGCTGTATATTCAGGGTTTCTTTTAATGTGACCGCGCCTGCACTTCAATGTGTTTTCTAGAGCTAATGCTGATTTCTGGAATAATAAGAGGTTGTAACCGAAAATCGAATTTGTCATTAAGAATAATTTATATGAAAAACGGAAAGGAATAGGTGTAAATTGTAGGAGTTGATAGCTATGGAATTTTATAAAGATGTAGAAATTTACTGTTACAGCTGTCGTAAAAAGACTATCTTTACATGTAAAGATATGAATGGAAAAAAAGGCGTAGACAGCCACTGTAGTGAATGTTCAATCATTTGGTTTGAATGGCAAAACCGTGCAGTGGAGAGAGAGATGGAAAAGTGGGTTGAATATAACCAAAAACTTATAAATTAACTTTCAATATTCAGTAGGGACTATCCCAAAAGATTATATGATAATTTTTAGGACAGCCCTGCATATATATAATTAGATGTTAATGTTAACAATGTACATCTTAGAAACGATTCATTTTTAATTTCAGTCTAAAATTCTATAAAGCAAACAACGCAGTCGCTAATAGTTTATCTCTAAATAAGCATCATGTTATATTTTATATTATTTGGATTTTTTCACTGTTATGGTTATTACACTTTTATTCACGATCATTCCTGCTATAATATTCATAAAAGGGATATTTTGGGGGTATAAGTTGAAAATTAATATTTATTCAGCAACAAATGAGGATTATTTTGCTTTGAATACACTTGTAAAAGAAGGACATGAAGAACATGTAATTGAAGAATCTACTGTTTTCAAAAGTGTCGAATCGGTTATGCCTAAATCTTATTTTAAAGAACTACTTAAAGATAACGACAGTAATATTTTTATTGCAAAGAATAGTGAATCTGTTATAGGTTTTGCTGTAATCAGCATTGAATCTTCTCCCTCATTTCCATCTTTGGTTCAGCGAAAATATGCTTATATACATGATTTTGGTGTAAAAAAAGAAATTCAAAAGCATGGTATTGGAAAATTGTTATTTGAAAGTTGTAAAGAATGGGCTAAGGCAAGAGGAGCCTTATCTATCGAATTAAATGTTTGGGACTTCAATACCAATGCAATTGAATTCTATAAACATTTAGGGATGGAAAGTATAAGTAGAAAAATGAAGATAAATGTTTAAAATCAAGATTACTAGAACAGTTTAAGTTTGTTCAGTTTTTGTTTAGAACGATGTAGTATGCTATTCATGTAATCTTGTCAATGTCTTATTTCTACAAGCAGAGGGGACTAGGTATTTCAATCATTTGAACCTAGTCCTTTTTGTTGTTTAATTTGTATAGAGTAGTTCCTAGTGCTAAGATTTTGCTATGGTATAAGTAAGAGTGTGTCATAAGACGACCAATCCAACACATTAAGGTGGGGAAGTTATGAAAATAGCAGTATTATCAGATATTCATGGCAATAAAGAAGCATTAAAGGCGGTATTAGATGATATACAGCAACGAAATATTGATAGTATCTATAATTTGGGTGATATTCTGTATGGACCGCTTTTCCCGTTAGAAACGTTTGATGTATTAAAGGGAATGGACATAAAAAGTGTTAGTGGAAATTGTGATCGTATGTTGTTACAAGCATCATCAGACAATCCAACTGCGCAATATGTAATAAATATGCTAGACAATGAGCATAAAGATTGGTTAAACAATCTGCCGTTCTCCATTCAGACAGAAGATTTTTATTTCTGTCATGCCTCTCCGGAAAGTGATGAGCAGTATTTGTTACATGATATAACGATAAACGGTGCAATTTTAAAGCAGCCACAAGACATAATGAATTTAGTCAAGAAAATTCCACAAAATATCATATTTTGTGGTCATTCTCATCTACCGGCCATTGTTTATTTACCAAATGGCAAGGTTATTGTTAATCCTGGAAGTGTCGGCTTGCCTGCCTATGAGGAAGATGAGCCCTTCTATTATAAAATGGAATCGAGGACACCCTTTGCTAATTATACGATTGTGGAAAAACATGATAGCGATTGGAGTTTCGCGCAAATAAATATTGCTTATGATGTATCAGATGCGATAAAGCAAAGTGAAAAACTAAATAGACCTGATTGGGCACGAGCATTAAAGTTTGGATATGTCTAATAAATCAAGCTGCATATTGCCATTGTTTGCAGCTTGAGCTGGGCTAATTAGATTTTAAAGTATGGTCTTTTTCGATAAGAACTTTGAACAGATTTTTCTTTTGAATAAAGAGGATAACAGAAGCTTGAATCGTCATGGCTACTATTAGCAGGATAAAGTGAGAATTATGATAGAGGAAGAAGGACATAAAGTAAAATATTGGTGCCGATGATAAGTATGAAATATATTGATTTTTAGTGACCACATAGATAATAGTTGAAAGGCAAGTGGTTACTAGTAGAAGCTCAAGTACAATTCCAATGGAAGCACTATCCATGTAATATTGTAATTCATCAATAATTGTCATATAAAAAAACCCCCTTATAAAGTAATTAAATTGTAACATATTAACAATTGTCAATGTGTATTTTTCAGGAATTTCTATAAAAAAAACTCCCATTAGCTAACAGTTTGTCAACCTAATAGGAGCATATTGTGGTTTGATTAGATTTCTTCCTGAAAATAAATTTTATAATACTTACGATTTGTAGCTTCATCATAGCCTACTTCGATAAGCTCATCTACCTGTTCGATATTTTGTACATTAACCTGAATTTCGATATTGGAATCTAGCTTTATTTTACGTTTATATTTTTTTTCGGCCTTTTCAAGTGCACTTTCAGAAATGATTGTTTCATAGGGCTTTACAGAATTTATGATTATATCCCTTTGTGTAGAATCTGTTTTATCGAATACCGTTTCGATATATTCGTTTACTTGAAATTCATCCTCGTTTCTAAAATAATCCAGCGTTTTATTTAATAATCCTAGCTTTTCAGTGTTTGAAAAATTGTCCTCTTTAAGAATATACTTTTTACATTCAGTTAACGCTAAATTCGTTTTGTGATAATGTTCATCCGCTGCCTTCATCTTTAAAAAGCGTTCCTGCCAATAGACAATATCCTCTTTTCTCTTTGTTTTTATAAATACAGCAGGTTCCTGTTCCTCACCCATATCCACGATGATGGCCATATTATTGATTTTTTTTACATTAATGCCATCAATACCATGAATAATCATTTTGTTTTGATCATTTTTAACATCTAAAAACATTTCTTTCTCATCAATTTTAACAATAGCAACAATTTTTGTAGCTTCATTCATGAAGAAGCAATTGTCAAACAAGCCAATAAATAATTCACCGCATTTAATATTAGGGTGCTGGGAGACACTATGTAAATGTCTGGCGATGCTTTTGGATTGCTCAAGAAAGCTCTTTTCCTCTTTAAAAATGGCACTAACATATGTATATACCTCATTTAAGGCAATATTAGTTTCATGGAAAAATTCATACTGCTGCTCTAAATCGATTTTATTAAATGCTAGCTGTGTAAAAGCCGCCTCTAGCATGACTTCGGGATGTGTAAACGATTCCTCACCTAGCACAAGTGAGTCGCTTATAAAATGGATGATATACTGTGCTAATTTACTTTCACTGACTTCTAGCATATTTCTTCACCTTCTATTTATTCCATGTTGATAATATACCATATTCTCTTTTATAAAACCTATTCCTGTTACTTTTCTATTCGCAAATAATCATAGTAGCTGGTAAAGAAATGTAAACAAGCAATCGGAACAATGTATTTAAACAACAACAATATCAAACGGATGTTTCGAGATTTGGCAATAAATTAAGAATTGAATATCCTAAAGTTCGGGGAAAGGTTAATAACTTTTGAAAAATCATAATTTTAAGGCTAAATAGTCGTCCCGAAACTTTGTAATGTTCAAGGTTTCGAGACTTAGTGTTTTTTAACGATCATATTCATAGTCATAGGGTACATCCTTACTCCCGCAGCCAGCAAGAAGAAACGATAGAGAAAGTAAAAGAATCATACTAACTACAAATTTTTTCATTTCCGCTAACACTCCTTTACATAATTGATTATTTAAAAAGGTAGATTGGTTTTCACTTTACCATTATAGTGTAAATGGATTAACTTCATAAGTACATATGTATCCCAAATAAAACGGGCAAGTTGATAAGAGTTTTGTTCCTTTACATTTTGAATAAAAAACAAGCAACTTTACTTTTATTATCAACCACTTTTTACTAGAAGAGTTTGTAATTCCTCCTTTTAGGATAGACTTTTAACGAGTAACAGGAAGGAGGGGTCAAAATTGTTACAATTTGATTCAAAAATAGTTGGAAAAGAAATTGGATTTGGCTATTTACGCGATAAAATCGAAGGTCATGGATTTACCATTGGTGGTAACTGGGAGTATTATAAAGGAAGCTTTGATACAGTTTTGTGGAAAGAAGGCGGAGAGACAATTTATTTACGCGTACCTTTTATTGTAACAGAAGGAGAGCTAGATAACGAAGATGCCAAAATACGCTTCCAAAACCCATTTGTCATAAAGCATGTGGCAAATGTTGGCTTAGATTATGATGAGGGCTCTTTACTAGATGCTTCAGGGGTAAGCCAATTTCAGACACCAGTTGACAAGGATGGTCATATTCATGATAAAAGTAGATGGATAAGTGCTGGTGAGCAGGTTGTAGAAAAAAGAGTGCTTCCGTACTTTCATTAAAATAGAGGATTCATTTAGATAAAAAATAATATCACTTAGTACGGTTTTAAGTCTTTTATCCCTCATTAAATTTAGTACGTAATAATCAAAAAAGAAAATTTAATTGTCAGAAAAAATTACCAATATTATAATAGAGTTAATTAATACTACTAATTGAGGTGAGTTAATGGGAAAAGCAGCTAGTGATGATTTTCTTCATTCATATCAAAAATTGCAGCAAGAACGACTCATCAATCGGAAAGAAGAGTATTTAGAGGTGCTGGAAAAGACAAAGGCTAAAGGTGAGATATTAGAATTTGATTCCTTAGTAGATATAGTAGAAGAGACGTCTAAATGACGTCTTTTTCTTTTGTACACTACTGTCAGTAATAAAATTAGAAGGGGTGATCGCTGATGAAAAAAGCGAATTTATTATTGTTACTACTATTGCTGTGTGTTCTTGGAGGGTGCTCCAAAATCCAGCAAGATAAAAAACCTGAAAATGCTACAAACTTTTCAAATCTTGAAATTATCGCTGATAATCTACATGTACCTTGGTCTATTCAAAAAAGTGGCGATGTTTTTTATTTATCTGAGAGGCCAGGGAATATTGTAAAGATTGAAGACGGAAAAGTAGAAAGACAACATGTTGAACTTAATAAGGAGCTATCTACTGCTTCAGAGGCTGGGTTATTAGGATTTGTTCTTGCCCCAGATTTTCCTGAATCAAAAAGGGCATATGCCTATTATACGTATGTTGAAGGTTCTAAACAGTTTAATCGGATTATCACTTTGATGCTACAGGGTAACAAATGGAAGGAAGAGCGTTTGCTAGTTGATCGTATTAATAGCGGCACATACCATCATGGAGGTAGATTAAAAATTGGGCCAGATAGTAAGCTTTATGCAACAGTCGGCGATGCTACGGAGCCTATGCTAGCTCAGGACTTATCCGCACTAGAAGGGAAAATTCTGCGCTTACATTTAGATGGATCTATCCCGGATGATAACCCTTTTCCTAATTCCTATGTTTATAGCTTTGGCCATCGCAATCCTCAAGGTTTGACATGGACATCAGATGGCAGGATGTATGCGAGTGAGCATGGAAATTCAGCTAATGATGAGATCAACATTATACAAAAAGGACAAAATTATGGTTGGCCGAATATAGAAGGCAGTGAAGAACAGCAAGGAATGGTCGCCCCAATTGTTACATCTGGGCATGATTCAACTTGGGCTCCTTCAGGGATGGATAATAACGAAGAGAAATTGTATGTGGCAGCATTGAGAGGAGCGGCAATATTAGAATTTACTATAGAAACGCTCGAAAAAAGAGAGCTAGTTTCAGATCTTGGTCGCATTCGAGATCTTTACGTAGACAATCAATTTCTATATTTCATTAGTAATAATACGGATGGTCGTGGTAATCCATTAACAAATGATGATAAGCTATATCGAATCCCATTGTAATATTGAAATATTGGAGACACTTGCCCTCTTAAATAGGGAGAATGTTGCAGACTAAGTAAAGGATCGAAAAAAGGTGCTTAAAAAATTAGGCACCTTTTTTTATGCTATGACATGCTACTAAGTATATTTGCTTTTTTAATAATTGGTTTTTTTAATTTTAATTTAGTTTCAATATCATTTACAAAGATCTCAAAATAAAACTTAAGTTCTTCAAAACCGGCGTGAGTATGCTTTTTTATATAATGGACATAGTCATTACTCAAGGATTTTACTACATGGGCTGCGACAGAATTAGAGATATCTTTAAAATATTCTGTCAGACATTGATGCAAGCTCAAATATTTTATTTGTTCTTCTAGCTCTGGAAACTCAGCAATTAAATAATCCTTTACTAGAATTTCTAATGCCATTCGATAGCCAGTCGTTGCTAGTTCAATTTGATCCAAATTTTCTGCCAGTGCAGCTTGTCTATATATATTAGCAAATTGCGGAGAAAATTCAGCAATAATAATTGGAACAGCTTTATTGGTCATCCCTGGATAAACAGAATGAAAAGTAATGCTATTATTTGAAGTTTTACGGAAATGTGTAGTAACAAAATTTTTTCTACAACCTACACACGAATGTGAAAGAAAATTCATATCAAAATGTAAATCATAAGATAGCTGTTTGGCATCGATTGTCGATGGAATCATCCAGACATAGCAATGGGGACATTGCTTAGGAATTAAATATGTAACAACATCGAAATAAGAGATACCCAATGTTGTAGAAATTGCTTGAAATTCTATAGCCATAATTCACACACTCCCTCTCAGTAAATTATAGCAATATCTTTTGCCCAATCACATGGTAATAATTATCTGTATTAGCTCCATTGAGCATAAAATAATCTCTGGTACTTCATAAAAAAATGTGGGTGAGTAGCACAGAATTATTTTTGTTCATTCAGAATTAGTTAATTAACGACTAATTGAAATCTTCTATTCAGCATTTCTTATGCTACATAAAATAAATTTATATAACAGAAAGCTAGTTTCCGATATGGAGGAAACCAGCTTTCAATAAATTATTGTGCAATATCTCTAGCACTGTCAATAATGCTTTGTGGGATATCAATTGATTTAAGGTGGTTGAAATCAGTGTATGTCACAATAGACTTTGTTTTCATAGATAATTCCTGATCTTCAACTTTCATAATTAAATCAAAGTTCATATCCATTTTATTTGTGTCGAATGTTTCTTTATCGATGTATAGTACATAGTTAATTTTATCAATTGTTAAGTTATCAAGAGGGTTTTCCTCAAGACCAAGCCCTTGCATTGACTTGTTAATCTCAGAATCGATAAGTTCTTTAAATTGATCGCCCTTTGCGTCTAAAGTTAAGATATATGCATCATCTGTTTGCTCAAATTTAAAATCTTTGATAAATTTTTTAAGCTGTTCTAATTGTTCTTTTGCGTCTGCAGAAGAAGCAGTTTGCTCTAAAATTGAGGCAAATTCTTCACTTGGCATTTTCAGCCAACTATCTGTTGTTTCATCCTTCATGAAAAAGCCTTGGTCTTGCTTCATGTACATTTCAATTGGCATTTCAGTATTCTGCTCACCATCACCAAACATATCTGGCATTGTCATTGAACCCGATAAATGCATTGCAAGTGGATCGGTAATTACATCCATCTCCATATTTGAATCAATGGAAAATTCCATAACTTCTTCGCCTGACCCTACTTTTGTTTCTTGCGTCATCTCCATTTTGGCACTAGCGCTTTTAACATCTGCTTGGCGATCTACCGCTTTGTCATACACTTGCTCTAGAGTAAGTGTACTTTTTTTAGTTGTGTCTTTCGTTGGGGTAGCACTACTGTTACAAGCTGCTAGTGTTAATGCAAGTGCTCCAACACTTAAGACTTTAAAAAATTTGTTCATTTCTTTCATCTCCTATTCTTGGTAAAAAAACAATATCTACTAGTATACATAACTATAAAAGGAAAAGATTCATTATTTTTAATAAAATTTTAATTCAATATTAAAATAATAGTAATTAACCAATTTTTACCTCTATTTTTATGTCTTCTTGCATATTAAGTGACAAGAAGAAGTAGTACCTGAATAATAAATGTAGGAGGAAGTGTTACAGAGCGTGAGTTAGTTAGCTCTAGATATTGAATGATTTTTTTGATGATATTTTTAAAACGTTGTAATTATTGTGGACGCAATTCATTTGATTGAAGTAAAAGTTTTTTTCAAAAAAGAAAAAGCCGAGAAAATAATTTCTCGACTTTTTTTATCAGTTATAGCCCCAGATCATTGCAAATAATGTACCAATGATTGTGACAACACCTACGAATACAGAATATAAAATCGTTGTATATAACGTTTTCTTATCTTCGGATTCACCGATGTGCATGAATAATACTAATTGTACAGTCGCTTGTGCTAGAGCAGTTACTAGTAAAATACCAAATGCCATATTAAGTGACATATCAAATTTTACAACAGCTAAAGCTACAAATGTTAGTAATAGTGAGAAGCCGAAGCCCATCACGTGTTGTTTTGGGAATAATTCCTTCATCAGCTAATCAGTCCTTTCAAGTAGACGAAGCTGAAGATGAAAATCCAAACAACGTCTAAGAAGTGCCAGTACAGTGAGAAGATGAACGCTTTGTTAGCCGTTTGTGGGTTTAAACCACGGCTAGCTACTTGCATTAAAATGGCAACGCCCCAGAAGAAACCAAATGTTACGTGGAGACCGTGCGTACCAAGTAAAGTCATCAATGCCGATAAGAATGCACTTGTTCGAATTGTTGCACCTTCATTAACATATGTGACAAATTCATCAATCTCAATACCTAAGAAGCCAAGACCTAATAAAAGTGTGATGATGAAAAATGCCATCATCGCTTTTTTATTGCCAATGCGCATTGCATGAACGCCAAGACCAATTGTGAAACTACTTGTTAATAATAAGAATGTTTCCCATAATACTGGTGTTAATTCAAAAATTTCAGCGCCATTTGGACCGCTACCTGTGCGTGTATGAAGTGTGAAATATACAGTAAATAGTGTAGCGAATAACACGATTTCGGCGCCAAGGAAAATCCAGAAACCGAAAATTTTCAGGCGATTTTCCTCTGTACTATATTCTAATGGAAGTGAAGAATCGATTTTCATATTATTTATCACCTCTCAAGCTTTTCTCAGTTGCCATAACTTCTTCAACTGAAATGTATCGACCATGATCTTTTTCAAATGAACGATGAATCATAAAGCCGAATACACCAATCATACTAATGATGGCTGGAATCCATAGATTAAATACAGCGAAGAATGCTGCAAGGAAGAAGAATCCGCTCATCCAGAATGGTGTGCCAGTGTTGTTAGGCATGTGAATCTTTTCAATTTTACCGGCTGTAATATCGCGACCTTCTTTTTTCGCGAACCAGTATTCATCTAAACGAGTTACAGTTGGTACTACTGCAAAGTTGTACTCTGGAACTGGAGAATGAGTAGCCCATTCTAAAGTACGACCATCCCAAACATCCGCTTTTTCATTACGAGGCATATTTTTCCAGCTGTAGTAGATATTGTACACGATTAACGCGAAGCCTACAGCAAGACCAAGTCCACCGATGAACGATAGCATGTTCAATGGACCGTAGCCAGTAGACTCAGAGTAAGTATACATACGACGAGCATAACCATCTAAACCTAAAATGAATAATGGGAAGAAGGTTACGTTGAAACATACTGCAATAAACCAGAATCCAGCTTTCCCTAATTTTTCATTTAAACGGAAACCGAACATTTTTGGCCACCAGTAGTGGTAACCAGCAAGTACACCAAATACTGTCCCTGGAATTAATACATAGTGGAAGTGGGCAACTAAGAACATCGTATTATGATATTGATAGTCAGCACTTGCCATTGCTAGCATAACCCCTGTAACCCCACCAATTGTGAAGATCGGAATAAAGCCAAGAGCATAAAGCATAGGAGTTGTAAATTGAATCTTCCCGTGCCTCATTGTCAGCAACCAGTTAAAGATTTTAACCCCAGTTGGAACTGCGATTGCCATTGTTGTAATAGAGAATACACTGTTTACCATTACACCGTGACCCATTGTATAGAAGTGGTGGGCCCATACTAGGAATGATAGTAACGAAATAACGACCATACTCATAACCATTGATTTATAGCCGTATAAGTTTTTACGTGCAAATGTTGCAATGATTTCTGAGAAAATACCGAAAGCAGGTAGGATAACGATATAAACCTCAGGATGTCCCCAAACCCAGAATAGGTTGGCCCAAAGCATATCCATACCGCCATTTTGCATTGCAAAGAATTGTGTACCGAATTGACGGTCTAGCATCATTAAAGCAAGTGCTACAGTTAACACTGGGAATGCAAATACGATAATAACGTTTGTAATTAAAATTGACCAAGTGAACATTGGCATTTTCATTAATGTCATACCAGGTGCACGCATTTTAATGATTGTTGTGATAAAGTTTACACCCGTCATTAATGTACCAATACCTGATAACTGTAAAGCTAAAGAATAGTAGTTGTTCCCAACAGTTGGGCTAAACTCTGTCCCTGATAGTGGGAAGTAGGCTGTCCAACCAGCATCTGGAGAACCACCAATGATGAATGATAAGTTTAATAAACCAGCACCAGCTGCAAATAACCAGAAGCTGACTGCATTTAGACGTGGAAAGGCTACGTCACGTGCACCAATTTGCAGTGGGATAACAATATTCATTAAACCAATTACGAATGGCATGGCCATAAATAAAATCATTAATAAACCGTGTGTTGTAAATATTTCATTATAGTGTTGTGCATCTAGAAGCCCATTGTCTGGAACCGCCGTTTGTGCACGCATTAACAATGCATCAATACCGCCGCGGAAAAGCATTAAAAGGGCTACAGCGATATACATAATACCGATTTTTTTATGGTCAACAGTTGAAAGCCAGTTTTTATAGAAATAGCCCCATTTTTTGAAATAAGTAAGGCCAGCAAAGATAACAACTGCTCCAACGACGATACTAATAGCTGCCGCTAAAATCATCGGTTCTTGCATTGGATGGAAAACTTCTTCCATACTCATTGGATGCGCTCCTTTCAGATTTAAAAATTAATGTGAATGTGTTGTATTAGAATTTTCTTGTGAATCTGTTGAATGGCCCTCATGGTTCATCTTAGAGTGATCCATTTCTTTGTCAGACATGTTCATATGTTCACTATGTTCCATAGGAGCAGGACTAAATTCTAAATGTGTTGATGAATAGCTTGAACGGCCAACATGCTCAGCTTTTAATAGCTCATCAAATTTCTCTTTTGTTAATGGTTTTTCATTTGCCTTTACATCTGAAACCCATTTATCAAAATCTTCCTGTGTCATAGATTGTGCTTCAAATTCCATTTCAGCAAATCCACGACCACTAAAGTTGGAGTTACGTCCCATATATGAACCAACCTCATCAGCTGCTAAGTGAATAGTAGTCAACATGTCGCTCATTGCGTATTTTTGACCTGCTAATTGAGGTATCCAAAAACTTGTAATTGGTCCGAAAGAGTACAGTTTAAATTCAATTGGTCGATCAACTGGAATATTGACGTAGTTTACTGTCTCAATTCCTTGCTCTGGATAGCTAAAATGCCATTTCCAGTTAGAAGAAGAGGCATAAATTACAAGCGGCTCTTGATTGTCATAACCATCTGGCTTGGCTTCTACTGTACTTGTAGTTCTAACTGTAACGATTGCTAAAAACGCAACAATGATAATTGGAATAACTGTCCATGTAATTTCAAGTAAATGACTGCCTTCTTCATGAGGTGGCTCATAATTAGCAGGTGCTTTTGAAGCACGATATTTTGTTAGCATAAATATTAAAAGTACATACACGACTAATAATATAAAGGCCATTGTGATAATGGATAAAATAATTGTGTCTGATAATGTTTTAGCATTTGGTCCTTTTGGATCTAAAATTGTTAGAGGTTCACATCCAGCAAGAATGGCAAGGGCACTAAATGCTACAAACATTAAGGTTAACTTCTTTTTCATGTTTGACTCCTTTCTATAGAACGACTATTCATAAATTTCATGTTAAATTTCACATTTATAAATAGATGAGTAAATAAGGTCACCTCTTTTATTTGGTGTACCAATCAAAGTCCTAAAAGTACTTACAATGGCATGGTTCAATATATGAAACATTGAATCTAGTGTTTGATTGGTCTAGTGCAAGCGTTTGCAAAGCCATAAATCTGTGAAATCGAATTAGTGACTGTGCCATAATCAATCGACACAAATGGCGTTGTTTGCACATTGGATTATACGCCCCGTTTTACAGAAAAAAAATTATTTTGTTATAAATTTAATAGTAAGTAGGGGGTGAATATGAACATTTTTTGAACAAAAAACGTTATTTTAATATTGGTATTTTAAGGCTTTGTAAAATAAACACTGTTGAAACGTTGAAAATACTGAGTTTATGATATTTACCTAAGTAAATAATTTTTTTTGTGAAAATACCATTTCACATTTTGGACGCCATTTTGTAATAAAATACGCGGGAAGTCAGAGCGAATGAAACATTTTGGTTGCGTTTTATTGAAAAAAGGAGTACATCAAAAGATAATTTAAACATAAAAAAGGATAAATTTTCAATGTAAGGAATGATTATAAAGGGGGAATTTGGAATGAAATATTAATTATGTTAATATAATTAACGGATCTCTTTGATATCCAAATATTAGGTTGTTCATGTTTTGCTCGAAAAGTAAAAAATGTTCTAAAAAAGATAGCAATCTTAGCGTACACTAAGTTTGCTATCTGACATTCCGAGGAATCAGGCACCGAGCTTTAGCCATTTGGCAACTTGTCCATAAATGGCGTTTTGCAGCTTAGGTGATCGATTGTTCATTTTTAATGCGAAGTATAAAGTTTTCATGATATTTAATGTACATGTACGTCCGCTAAAAAAGCTTTCATTATAGCCTTGTGTTACTAAATGCATTTCAAATTTATCAAAAGCTTGCTGAACGAATTCGATTAATGCTTCTTCAGAGTAATTCCGATCTAGAAGGGCTTCGATAATCGAAACTAAGCGTTCCTCCTCATCGTTTACATAGACGGTATTTTTCCACGAAACAAGTTTTAATGCATGCAAAATGGCTGGTGCATACTGTAAATCGAATGTAGGGTGCTTAATCGTCATGGTCGCTAAATCAGCACCATGTGCAATACTGTGTGCCCATCCCTTATCTTGAACAAACCCTCGTGTATCTTTCTCCAATAATAAATACCGTCCAATCTTTTGAAAATAAGGCTCCAGTCGATAGGCGTCTAGTGTTTGTAATGCAGCATCCTTTGATAGTAACCCAGCAACCAGTAATGCAGAAAATGATCGTGTAAAGACACTATCTGTCATTTCTTCCCCAATGTTCATAAATAAGTAGTTGTCACTAGTGGCTGTGTCAAATAAAAATTGTAGCTGCTGTGTAGTCAGTAAATTGTCACTTAGTAATTCAATAAAAGTACGGTATATTAATTGGTCCCGTAATACAGCGTCAGGTGAACCAATATGGTCTAACATCTCTTGTAACAACCATTCGCCATTTTTCATCATAAATTCTTGACGTGTAGTTAGCGTCATAGTAGAAAAGGACTTCAATGCTTCTTTAATATTCATAGTTATTTCCCCCGAAGTTAAATAATGTTCCATAAAGCATTTTATCATCATAACAACATTTTTGTTTGTCATAGCGCCTTTTACAGACAAGTTAATGAAATTGTAAATTTTTCTAGTGATATAGGAGCATATTTACAATAGGAATTCCAGAATCTAAAGAAAGTTGATATGATAGAAACGCCATGAAAAGGATAAACTTATTCAAAGACAAAAAAAAAGACATACCTATTTAGTATGTCTCGTGTTGTTGAAATACTATTATGTCAATGAAATCAAGGTGACAAATTAAAAAGTATAGCCCTTTTTCAAAACGAGGGGTTGATCTCCGTTCCGACTGAGTGCTTTGCCGCTGACGCTTCGCTTTCGCGCAGAGCAGAGCTTCCTGGGGGCGTCCGATGAGCCGCTTGGGGCAACAGGAGGTTGGTCACGAAGGCGTTGTCACAGGACGTGACGATTTTAGCCTTTGTTCCCCTAATTTGCTCGCTCCAGGGTCTCATCTGTGACGCTGAATCCCCAAGGAGTCACTCAGTCTACACTCCAATCAACCACTGCTCATAGTATTTTCATTGGCATTTCACATAAATGTTTAGTGATAAATTGAAGTCTTAGCCATCACTATTTTTCGCAAAAATGAAGCTGATAACATTTTTCTATGCGAAAGCAATATGTCAGCAATAAGTGGCTTTATGTTTATTTATAAAGTAGTTTTATGCACAAAATGTAGGTTGACAGCTATAGAATTGTACTACTATTCTATCCATTTAATGTTGGTGAGTAATATGCTTTTACTTTACTTTTGAAGGAAGAAAACATTTAAAGTTCTACACTATTGCAGATTGGAGTGCAAGGCTACTCGACTCCCGTGGGATAGCGAGACAGACGAGACCCTGCACGGAGCGTCAGCGCAGGAAGCGGCTCGTCGCTCGCCCACTGGAAAGCGAGTAGCCTGGAACGGAAATCACCTTCATTTTGACTAAATATTCACAAAGGGTCCCTTGACCATTTAGTTTTTCAACACTATGAGACATACCTATTTAGTATGTCTGACCTTAACTATAAGATTACAGCTGATTTAACACCAATTGGCCAATCTGTAACTGTGCCCTGATTTGTTTTTAATTCTACAAGAATATTAGCATTTTTTATGGCATCTATTAGCCATTCGCTGTAATGGAGGTTCGGTTGAGGATGCTGTAAAATTCTTTGCATATCCTTTTTATCGATACTAAGAAGTTTATAGTTGCATTCAATGTGTACACTTTGGGGAACAATAAAAAGTGACTCATGTTGATGTCCAATTGAAATGGAGCCAGGAATGTAACCTTGGATACTTATAATATGCGTAATAGCTTCTTGTACGTATGAATCAACCTTAGTGCGAGTTAGAATTTCAAATTCTATCGGGTAATCTTGTTGGGGACCATCCGCTATTGAATATGAAATAACTTTTATTGATAGTGCCTCAAATGTTGGAGAAATACGATTTTCAAATTCACTGACTGTATCCATTAATTGCATGTATTCCACTCCTTGTAAAGAACTTTTGTTTCTTAAATGCAGTCTGCAATGATTTTTAAATAATAGATATTATTAATTATAATACAATTTATTACAAAATATGAATGCAAAAGCAGAGAATTTTTTGTTAAAAATAAGCGTTACAAAAATGAACGTAGTGGTGCATTAGCTCCAGTGAAAATGTGAGAATTCTGCACCTTAGAAAAGGCTTGTCGGTTTGCTTATGGATAGAGAGACGCCAAGTGTCATTTCAATCTCATATTCTGGTGAAGGATCGACCTTTTAAAGTGTAGTGAAATAGTAGTAAAGAGGTGAGGGAATGACAAAGCGAAAACGACATGTTATAAAACATGACAATATTATTGTTTTTCCAGGTGCTGTTCAGACATTAATACGTGAAGGACATATGTATGCGGAAAATTATCAATATGAAGAGGCTGTGGCCAGCTTTGAAAAAGCATTTTTATATGAAACAGGAGATGAATTAGCATTAAGTGCCTATGCTTATGCTTTATATGAATTAAAATCATATAACAAAGCTAAAGAAGTTTGTGAGCAATTGCTGGCTATGGGTACGACATTGTACGTGGAAATAATGGAATTATATATTACGGTATGTATGCAATTAAAGCAGTATCATCAAGTAGAGTCGTTAATTACGACATTGCTTGAGGAAGATGTGCTTCCATTAGAACAGATTGAAAAATTTCAGCGATTAAAAAGCATAAATCAAGAAGTTGCAAGAAATCTTCAACAAAAGGAAGATGCACAGCGGTTAATAGAAGAGCAAGAATATGAACTACTGAAATTTAGTAGGCTTACACCCGATGAGCAATCTATTCGGTTACATCGTTTAATGGATACAAATGTGCGACAATTAAAAACAGCTTTAAAAGCTATTATTGAATGTACAACTATTCATCCGTTTGTTCAAAGCTTAGCGCTTATACTATTAGTTGAGCAAGAAGTATCCATTGATATTACAGTTTCAAAATTTGACCAAACAATGGTCATAAACCCGATTGAATTGGTACTACCAAATCAGTTACCTCAGTATAATGAAGTGAAAAAAATAATTGAAAATAAATTACAGCAAGACCCAACAACATTGGAAATGGTACAATATTTAATGGCTAAGCATGCCATTGTAACGTATCCATTTGAATGGCACCCATACGAAGCCGATGATATTGCCTATAGTTATATTGACTTTGTGCAATCTATGCTCGGAAAAGTGCAGGAAATGGACTATGAACTCATCGAATTTTTACAAATGTTAGAAAAACTAACAGAACTACATGAAGTATGAAATAAGTTGAAACTATACGCATCTATGTTATACTAAAATGGTTGTCAAAATCGTAGTTACGAATGAATTGTCTAACATTTAAACTTGATTATTTATTTGGAGGTATTTATACATGTCAGCAAAATGGGAAAAACAAGAAGGTAATATCGGTACTCTTACAATCGAAGTACCTGCTGCAGAAGTAGACGCGGCAATGGACCAAGCATTCAAGAAAGTTGTAAAACAAATTAACGTACCAGGTTTCCGTAAAGGTAAAATGCCTCGTAAAATGTTTGAACAACGCTTTGGTATTGAATCTCTATACCAAGACGCTTTAGAAATCATCGTTCCTGATTCTTATGCAAAGGCTATTGATGAAGCTGGAATTATGCCAGTTGATTATCCTGAGATCTCTGGTACAGAAAACTTCGTACATGGTCAAGATTTCACATTCTCAGCTCAAGTAACGGTTAAACCAGAGCCAAAGCTTGGCGAGTACAAAGGTTTAGAAGTTGCAAAACTTCCAGTAGACGTTACTGATGAAGAAGTAGAAGCACAAATTAAAGATCAATTAGCTCGTAAAGCAGAGCTTGAAATTAAAGAAGACGAAGCAATCGTAGAAGGTGATACAGCTGTTATCGACTTTGAAGGATTTGTAGGCGAAGAAGCATTTGAAGGTGGAAAAGGCGAGGACTATCCACTAGAAATCGGATCAGGTTCTTTCATTCCTGGTTTCGAGGAGCAACTTGTAGGTGTGAAAGCTGGCGAATCAAAAGACGTTGTTGTTACTTTCCCAGAAGAGTATCATGCGGCTGAATTAGCAGGAAAAGAAGCTACTTTCAAAGTAACTGTAAAAGAAGTTAAAACAAAAGTTCTTCCTGAATTAAATGACGAATTTGTGAAAGAATTAGATCCAGAAGTAGAGAACGTTGAAGCTTTACGTGCTAAAATCAAAGAACAAACTGCCGAACAAAAACAAGCAGAGTCAGATGCAGCATTACGTGATGAATTAGTAGAAAAAGCTGCAGAAAATGCAGAATTTGAAGTTCCAGCAGGTATGATTAACTCTGAAACTGATCGTATGTTACAAGAATTCGGTCAACGTTTACAAACGCAAGGTATGAACTTAGATCTTTACTATCAATTCTCAGGTCAATCAGAAGAAGATTTACGTGGACAAATGAAAGAAGAAGCTGAAAGCCGAGTTCGTGTATCTTTAACGCTAGAAGCAATTGCTGAAGCTGAGAAAATTGAAGCAACTGAAGCTGATATCGAAGCTGAGTTAGAAAAAATGGCTGCTCAATTTAACATGACAAAAGAACAAATTACAGGTGCACTGGGTGGTACAGCAGTTCTTGAAAATGACATTAAAATTCAAAAAACAGTTGAATTTTTAGTAGAAAACGCTAAAATTACTGAATAGGATTTTTTTGTAACTTGATAGATAAATGAAAACAAGGTACGGCATTATACCGTGCCTTGTTTTATCACATATTCTTTCTTTAGTTTAAAGTCAAGCCCCCTTTATATAGACGCTAAATAATTTGATGATGTTAAACTAATCTCACCATAAAAAGTATCTCAAAATGAACATTTTTAGCAGAGATAGGTAGATATTCTACACTCAAAAGTACATAGTATTGTTTGACTTTTCATACGGTGCTAAATTTTAACTTTATTCAGTAGAGCTGGAGTAAATCAAATGTTACTGAACTTTCGAATGAGGCATAACGTACTAATTTTTGAAACTCCATAGAAAACATCCACCTTCTTCTGAATAAAGTTAAGCCTTAGGTGAATGGTATAGATTATTAAAGGCTAAGTAACTAATTAAATGTTTGTAGCTTTTTACTTTAAGGCTTTATATATCCATCATGAGTCAATAATAGTATGATTGCTAATCGCTAGGTTTTTGGGAATTACAGTAAAGCATATGCATAAAAATCTACGCTTTAACAATAAATCATTTGGCTAAATATTTGATGGCTATCCAAAAAAATAGTAGTATAACAAAATAAATTACGTCTTTAAGTATTTTAAAAATCTATAGCATAATTGCCAGGGCGTAAAATGATGCAGACAATTTATTTGATAAAGATTCAATAATCTTGTAAGATTGTTGCTTGAATAGGGGTGAAACATATTGTTCAAATTTAATGATGAAAAAGGCAATTTAAAATGCTCATTCTGTGGAAAGCCACAAGAGCAAGTACGTAAATTAGTTGCAGGACCTGGTGTTTATATTTGTGATGAATGTATTGAGCTTTGTTCAGAAATCGTTGTAGAAGAACTAGGCGTTGAGGAAGAAATTGAATTCCAGGACATTCCAAAGCCTAAAGAAATCTTAGCGATTTTAGATGAGTATGTAATTGGACAAGAACGTGCTAAAAAAGCTTTAGCAGTTGCGGTTTACAATCACTACAAACGCATCAATACAAATAGTAAAATTGATGATGTTGAATTAGCAAAATCGAACATTGTGTTAATCGGCCCAACTGGTAGCGGGAAAACATTATTAGCTCAGACATTAGCGCGTATCTTAAACGTACCTTTTGCGATTGCAGATGCTACTTCTCTTACAGAAGCAGGGTATGTTGGTGAGGACGTTGAAAATATCTTACTAAAATTAATTCAATCAGCAGATTATGATATTGAACGTGCAGAAAAAGGAATCATCTATATTGATGAAATTGATAAAGTTGCACGTAAATCTGAAAACCCATCTATTACACGCGATGTATCTGGTGAAGGTGTACAACAGGCGCTTCTGAAAATTTTAGAAGGAACTGTTGCAAGTGTTCCGCCACAAGGTGGACGAAAGCATCCACATCAAGAGTTTTTGCAAATCGATACAACCAATATCCTATTCATTGTAGGTGGAGCGTTTGATGGAATTGAATCCATTATTAAACGTCGTCAGGGTGAGAAAGTAATCGGCTTTGGATCGGATCCAAACAAAGTAGACGTGGATGAAGGCTCCATTATGGCAAAGTTAATTCCAGAAGATTTATTAAAATTTGGGCTTATACCAGAATTCATCGGTCGATTACCAGTGCTTGCAAGTCTAGAGCAATTAAATGAGACTGCGCTTGTACAAATATTAACGGAGCCCAAAAATGCATTGGCTAAGCAATACCAAAAAATGCTTGAACTAGATGGTGTTGAGCTTGAGTTTGATGAAGGTGCCCTAACGGCTATTGCCAAAGAAGCAATTGAGCGTAAAACAGGTGCACGTGGTCTTCGTTCAATTATTGAGTCAACAATGCTTGATGTAATGTATGAACTACCTTCACGTGAAGATGTGAAAAAATGTATCATTACGGCAAAAACAATTACGGATAAAGAAAAACCGAAATTGCTTCTTGAAGATGGCACTGAACTCGATGAAGGTAGCGACACAAAAACTTCAGCATAACAATCAGACGTGACTGAGTCTAATGGTTATGAGATAAAGAGTATTTAGCTGACTTCGATTGTGCAATATTCGCACAGATCGACAGTCAGCTTTTTATTCATTCATACATAAAGCCAATAATAATTAGATGTAATTTTTGGCTCGTTTGATTAACTAGTGTGAATCAGCTATTTAGACACATACTAGTAGAGCGGGATGTGAATAAGAAAATTTTGACGGAGGTGAATACCCGCATGGTGACAATACAAAAAACAACAAATGTACCATTATTGCCTTTACGTGGCCTTTTAGTATACCCGTCGATGGTGTTACATATTGATGTGGGTAGAAATCGTTCTGTAGCAGCGCTAGAACAAGCAATGTTAGAGGACCAATTGATTTTGCTGGTAACACAAAAGGAAATGCATGATGAACAACCTGAAGAGCAAGATTTATATACAATTGGTACTATGGCATACGTCAAGCAAATGCTAAAATTACCAAATGGAACGTTGCGAATTTTGGTAGAAGGTGTTGCACGAGCTACTTGGAGTAACTATCAGGCTTTGGAAAAATATACGGTTGTTGATGTAGAAATCAAGGAGGAAACGATTGATAAGGATGTGGAAACACAGGCTTTAATGCGTACGCTGTTAACATATTTCGAAAGATACGCTAAATCCTCCAATAAAATAACAACTGAAACTATTAATACAGTGACTGACATTGAAGAACCAGGACGTTTGGCTGATATCATCGCATCACATCTGCCATTTAAAATTGCTGATAAACAAGAAGTATTAGAAATGCTTAGTGTCAAAAAGCGCTTAGACCATTTAATTATTCGTTTACACGATGAGCAAGAAGTGCTAGATCTTGAAAAAAAAATTAATACAAAAGTAAAACAATCAATGGAACGTACACAAAAAGAATATTATTTGCGCGAGCAAATGAAAGCTATACAAACGGAGCTAGGGGACCGTGAAGGTAAAACGGGCGAGGTAGCTGAATTACGCAAGCGAATTGAAGAAACAGGTATGCCAGAAACAACAAAAGAGGCAGCGCTTAAAGAGCTAGATCGGTATGAAAAGTTACCTGGGGCTAGTGCGGAGAGTGGTGTTATCCGTAACTACATTGATTGGCTTATTTCTTTACCATGGACAAATTCGACTGAAGATCGTATGAATATTGCTCATGCAGAGCGTATTTTAAATCGTGACCATGCTGGTTTAGAAAAAGTAAAAGAACGCGTATTAGAATATTTAGCTGTACGTCAATTGAAAAATTCTTTACGTGGTCCAATTTTATGTTTAGCGGGGCCTCCAGGTGTTGGGAAAACATCACTAGCTCGATCAATAGCAGAAAGCTTGGATCGCAAATTTATACGTATTTCATTGGGTGGAGTTCGTGATGAATCTGAAATTCGTGGTCATCGTCGTACGTATGTTGGAGCAATGCCAGGGCGTATTATCCAAGGTATGAAAAAGGCAGGTACAATTAATCCAGTTTTCTTATTAGATGAAATTGATAAAATGTCTAATGACTTTAGAGGTGATCCAGCAGCAGCAATGCTAGAAGTTCTAGATCCTTCACAAAACAATTCTTTTAGTGATCATTATATCGAAGAGCCGTACGACCTATCGAATGTATTGTTTATTGCAACTGCTAATGATTTAAGTACAATTCCAGGACCATTACTGGATCGTATGGAGATTATTTCTATAGCTGGCTATACAGAAATAGAAAAGGCTCAGATTTCGAAAAATCATCTAATCCCGAAGCAGCTTAAAGAACATGGCTTGAAAAAAACACAAGTAGTTATAAAGGATGAAGCAGTACTTGATATTATTCGTTACTATACACGTGAAGCCGGAGTTCGTGGACTTGAACGTCAAATTGCCACGCTTTGTCGTAAAATTGCTAAAATTATTGTCTCTGGTGAGAAAAAACGTGTAACAGTAAGCTCGAAATCATTAGAAGAGCTCTTGGGTAAACATCGCTTCCGTTATGGACAAGCAGAGAAAGAAAACCAAGTTGGTGTAGCTACTGGATTAGCCTATACAACGGTTGGTGGTGATACATTGCAAATAGAGGTATCATTAACACCTGGTAAAGGAAAGTTACAACTTACTGGGAAGCTTGGTGAAGTAATGAAAGAATCGGCTCAAACAGCTTTGTCGTATGTTCGTACAAAGATGGCCGAGCTAAAAGTGGATTCAGAATTCTTTGAAACACATGATATTCATATCCATGTTCCTGAAGGAGCTGTACCAAAAGACGGCCCATCCGCTGGTATTACAATGGCGACAGCGATTGTTTCTGCTATTTTACATCGTCCGATACGCCGTGAGGTTGGTATGACAGGTGAAATTACATTACGTGGCCGTGTACTACCAATAGGTGGTTTAAAGGAAAAGACACTCAGTGCCCATCGTGCAGGTTTAACAACAATTATCTGTCCAAAGGATAATGAGCGAGATATTGAGGAAATTCCTGAAAGTGTACGCGAGCAACTTACATTTAAACTAGTGTCATCGGCTGATGAAGTATTAGCCTATGCACTGGACGGAGGTTTTTAGAAAAATGAAAGTCCATAACGTAGAAATGGTCATTAGTGCTGTAAGACCAGACCAATATCCAGAAGATGGACTGCCAGAATTTGCATTAGCCGGTCGTTCTAACGTGGGGAAATCCTCCTTCATTAATCGAATGATTGGTCGTAAAGCTTTAGCACGTATTTCATCTAAGCCAGGAAAAACCCAAACGTTGAACTTTTATAAAATCGAAGAGCAATTGTTTTTTGTAGATGTTCCAGGCTATGGTTATGCAAAGGTTTCAAAGACAGAGCGTGAAGCATGGGGAAAAATGATAGAGCGCTACTTCACAGGACGCAACGAATTAAAGGCGGTCGTACAGATTGTAGATTTACGTCATCCTCCCACAGCAGATGATTGCCTGATGTATGATTTTTTAAAGCATTATAATATTCCTTGTATTGTCATTGCGACTAAAGCAGATAAAATTCCAAAAGGTAAATGGGATAAACATAAAAAAATTGTAAAAGAAACGCTCAATATGGAGAAGAATGATCCTCTTATTGTGTTTTCTTCAGAAAAAGGAATTGGCTTTGAAGAGACTTGGCGTACAATTGAAAATTTAATGTAATCAACTTCGCCTTGGCGTAATTGTAGCTGCCGCTACGCTTACACGCAAAAAAATCTGCTGCTGCCGCTACGCTTACGCGCAAAAAATCTGCCGCTACGCTTACGCGCAAAAAATCTGCCGCTATGCTTTCGAATCAAAAAACATTTGTAGCTGTCGCTTCGCTTTCACTACAGAAAATATTTGCTGAATGAAGATAAAATAACATCTATTGCGTCTATTTTTTAGGACAGTAGATGTTTTTTCATTTATAAGTAAAAGCAACAATAAAGGACGGAGGTTTTTGAGGAGAAAGTTATGTAGAAAATTGGGAAAATCGCTTGATGAATGAAAGAATTGACCGATAAATTAAATAGGAGGTGGACAGAATGGATATCGCAGCTTTATCAATTGCCATGAATCAAGCGACTTTAATGCAAAATGTATCTTTAGCTGTTACAAAACAGGCAATGGAGATGCAACAGCAGAATACAGAACAGTTAGTTGAAATGTTAGATGCTCCACATCCGACAGCCGGACATACAATTGATATTCAAGTATGATTAAAGGTAAGGTAGCTTGAGATTAGAAAGCTACCTCTATCTTTGTGTCTAATGGTTGCTCAAAAAAGAAAGTAGAATGCGTTAAAATGTAACTTTTTGAAGACGTAATACTACCAATAATACGATATACTATTTATTAATAACAAATTTTAAAGGAGGCGGGATTTGTTGAAAAAGATTCCATACATACTACTGATTTTGTTAGTCACGGTTTTCGGGATGTCATCGAGTCAAACAGCCAATGCTGCTACTCAAATGGTGACAGGGTCCTTTGTTGATGTAACATTTTCAGAATATGCAAATCCAAACGGAGTAATAGAAAGAAAACTAAGTAAAATCACTCTACAAAATGATAGCGGTCGTACAGTTACATACAATATAAATGATAATGCCCGCCTATATATTAATAATACCGTCACTACCATTGATGGCTTTAAAATGGGGATGAAGGTTGAGGCAGATATTTCTCTTCGAAGTGTTGTTGAACTTCGCGGTTCATCTAATTCCACAAAGGAAACTGAATCTACATCTCCTTCAGCTGGACAAAATACGAAAAAAGCGACAGTTACTGGGGTAGTCACAAGTATTGACCCAAATGGACTATTCATCATGTTTAAGCCAGATATTGGGGAGGAAACAACTTACTATCTAAATAAAGATACAAGCTATCAAAAAAATTCCTCATCTGTGGATATTAGTGCACTCTATGTAGGTGATCGAATTAAGCTTAGTCTTAAAAATCTAAATACGTCTATTGTCACTAAAGTAGATATTAGTGAGACGGGTACATTAGTTGAAAATCTATATAAAGGTGAAATTCAAGTTGTTAATGCGAATGCAAATAAATTAACGGTAAAAAATCAACATGCCTTTGTAAATTGGGACTTTGGCTCAGAAACGACAACTGCTTTATCTACGATGGATTTTTCATCAAAGGTACCTATTTATGTAGGGAATACAAAAATTGATAAAGGTCAGTTAAAAAACTATATTGGCAGTGAAGCCTACTATGCTACGGTTAAACAATTTGGTAAAGAAGTGATCGAGAAAATTGTTGTCTTAAAAAATAACGAACGTACCTACTATGAGCCTATGCTTTCTGTGGATACAAAATATCAATTATTAAAACTTAAATCTGCTGGTTCATTGTACTTCCATGATGGCACAATTTTAATTCGTAATGGGCGTTTAATCGAACCTACTGGCTTACTAGCTTATGGTACAGCCTTTGTTATATCGGACGGTGCTGCACGTGATAATTATGCACAGGTTGTCCAAGTGACAAGTGATAGCTTTATGTCTCCGAACTTAGCAGGTCATGAATTATACTATGGTCGCTTATCTCAAGCAGATGGCTATCTAATTGAAATTAATGATGCAATGAAGATTGAATCCAATGTCTTTAAGAAAACTGATCATGCTGTTCTATCAGTAAGTAATTCCACTAAGGCAATAGTGGATGATGGGAAAAAAGTATATAGTGTTATCCCTGATATTGAGCTTCATTTATTTGAAGGCGATTATGGCTACTTCTATGTGAAAGATGGACATATTCAGGCTGTTCATATCCTCGATAATGCTAAGCCAGTTGCACCATTAATGCTGGCAGGTAAGCTGCAATCAGTTAAATCAACATATCCAGCTGTTATTAATGTAAAGAGTGTCAGTCAATGGCAAAAAGGTCGTTGGTATGAGGCAGGAGAAATGGTTGATATGAATATTGATCAAACTACCCTTATAAAAGCTGGCAAAGTCATTCAACCAGCTGATTTAAAGCCTTCTGATCGTTTAGTAGTATTATCAGATCGTTTTGGGAAAGCTCATTTTATTTTAGTAGATTAATTAAATAAAATTTGCGAGTCTCTTGTGAGCAGAATGGATGAAAGATAAGACTATATGCAAAAGCGTATATCTATTCTTTGATCTTGAAACTTGCAAGAGACATGCGAATTTTAAGCTTCATTCACTTATTTTTTATGCATGATTTTTAGCAGCTCTATATAGGCGTGCATGAAATGAAAGAGAGGAACAAAAAACGAATGCGAAAACATTTATCTAAAATAATGTTAGTAGTTCTTGCAGTAGCTGTAATTAGCGCTACCATCCCGCAAAATGCATTAGCTGCTTCATTGGAAACTACAGGTGCTGTAAAAAATGAATATACATATGAAGAAGCTGTTTTCATTACAGGGACGCCAATTATTTTTAAAGGGACAAGTAAAGATATTAAAATTACTGAAAAAGAATCAAAGGGAAAATTAACAGAAACATATAGCCTTAAGCTGACAGCGAGTAATGGTGCTACTTTAACAAGAAATATTGCCTATGAATCAGATGTTGTCGATTATGCTACGATTGGTCAAAAAACGTCCAATGGAGTTGTGAAAAAGTATACTGAAAAAATTGTAGTCGGTAAAACTACCTATACGTTAGTTGATTACCAATTTTCCCAAGGTACAGTGACAGATAATCGTGCTGCTTCAGATTATTATTCTGGTAATGTGATTTCTAGAAAAACTTATTCCTTCCAGTCGGGAACAGGGAAAAATACTGTTCAAAATACAGTAACCATTGATACTGATAGCCGACATGCTGGCTATGAAAATTTCTGGGGAGCAACAGAAACACAAATTACAGAATCAGTTTATTCTTTTAGTGATGGCAAAACAAGCCATGTGAAAAATCGATTATCTACAAGTAAATCACGTGTACTAAACTATGAACAAAATCTAGGAAGCTTAGGAAGCTTTGATGGCGGGTATGCAGTTGTAAGTGAAAAAGATGTTATTTCAGAATATAATTATAACTTAGCCTCTGGACAAAAAGGGAAATTGGACTTAGATACTGAATATATGCCAACTATCGAACGATTAATTATTCCTAAGTTTAGAGATTTAAACAATCATTACGCCAAGGAAGCTATTGATAAATTATACTCTTTAGGCATTTACACAGATACAAGTAACTTTTTCTCTCCGAACACACCAATGAAGCGTTTTGACTTTACAACGGCGATTGGTAAAGCGGTTGATTTACGAGTTATGCAAGAAAAAGTAAATAAATCGAAAAAAACAGCATCTACAAGTGTTTTTAAAGATGTAAAGCGTACTGTAAAGGATTATGCCTACATCGAATCAGCTGTCAAGAAAGGAATTATTAAAGGAGTTACCCCTGAGTATTTTAAACCAGATAGTCCGATTACACGTGGTCAAGCGGCAACGATTTTTGTGCGTGCCTTAGGACTTGAAAATAAAGCACCAGACCCAGGCTATGTAACTAAGTTTACAGATGATGCTCAAATTCCAAATTACACAAAAGACGGAATTTACATCGCCAATGAATTAGGCTTAATGACAGGTGATCCTGTAACAGGTAGATTTAACCCTAACCAACCTTTAACGAGAGCACAGGCATCAGTAGTGCTTGAACGTTTCTTGAATTATTTAGAAAATGACTTAAAACAAAACTATCGTGATGATATATTGTTCTTTAATTAAAGAAAGGACTGAACTAAATGGCACGTGCTAAAAAAGCATTGTTATCACTGCTTTGCTTCGTATTAGTATTTATGTCAGCAGCTCCTGCTGTTACTTGGGCAGCCACGACTATTCAGGATGTACCAACAAATAATAGTAAATATAAAGCTATATTATGGGCAGTTGATAATGACTTACTTTCATTGAATGGCGGTAATAACTTTTTACCAGATGAACAAATAACTGAACAAGAACTTGTAGTTATGCTTGCGAAGCTTGATCGTAATTATGCATTAACGTATAACGAAAGTGTAGCGTATAACTTCTATAGTGACTTCTATTTACCTTTTAATGGTACGCATGCAACAGCGAATCGTTCCAAGGCAATAACACGTGGACAATTTGCACGGGTATATGCAGCCTTTAAAGGATTAGATTTAGACGAACCTCAAGCAGTACAATATTTATATACAAATGATATTTCAACAGGTAATACAGGCAAAAAAACATTTGCTGATTTTAATCCCTCTACAAAATTAACACGTGGGGATATTGCAGTATTTTTATATCGTGCTGCACAAAATGGTTCCTTAAGTGTTCAAGGTTTAAAACGTGCTGCTGCTGGCCGTGATAATGATAAAGTTACTTTACCATCAGGCTTTATGGGCTCAGGTAGTGCAGAATTTGAAGAACCAAAGGATAATTCCAATGATTTTACTGGACCAGAATATGTAAATAATGCTTTACAAAGCATCGATGTTGAAAAGCCAGATTTAATTGCAAATGGAGTTGATTCAACACTAATTACAGTATCGTTAAAAGCTTGTAATGGTGATCCAATTGCAGACGATAAATCTTATACGTTCCGTGTAACTTCATCATATGGTGCAACAATTGTGGATACAGCAGGCGATCCAGTTAGAAACATACAATCTGATGGCTCTACGGTAACAGCTATCGTAAAAGCACCTGCATTAACAAAGTCTGTCCGTGACACTATCTCATTCGAGCTAATTAACAATACAGATCCAGGTATGAAATGTCTAGTAGGTGAAAAATTAAATGCACAAGTACGTTATTCACCTCAGCCAGAGATGCGTATTGATTATCAAGTGTATGATCCAGCCAATACTGATGATGATAATGGAAATGTTACACCTCCATTTAAACCGTATGAAAAATTGCCTGAGTTCTTTACTGAAAATGTTATTGATGTTTACAATCCAGTTCCTTTAGACAAAAACGCAGATAAAAAGCTGTTTAGTATTGGACAGCAAACGAACGTAACAGATGCACTTGGAAATGTGCAAAACATGTATTTAAGATATGGTGGCTCTGATCCAAAATATCCTGCATTAGGTTATGAGCATGCTATTTTACAGTTTGAAAACTATGATATTTCTGTTTATTTATTTGAAGAATTATTAAATCGACGATTGAAAGATTCCGTGACAACACCAGCTAAAACAGAAATTATGTATATGATTGCTGATGATGGCCGACCTATATATCGTGTGCAAGGAATTGACGATGCGATTGCTTCACAGGTTGAAAATATAAATCCGGTTGGTTCCATTATTCAACTTATGAATCATATGCCAGAGGAAAAGAAATTAACATTAGAGCATTATGATAGCGTCATGAAAATTTATGCTATTCTTACGAATTTAAGTAACTATGATCGAACAGTTCTATTAAAATATCAGGGCGGTAAATTACTTGGTCAAGTAGAGGCTTATAAAAAGCGTGTAGAAGCATTAAAAGAAAGCGCAGAGGCAGCATCTAGACCTTCTGGTAAAGATCGCTATACAAAAGTAATGGTTACATTAGTGAGAGCTGGCGGGGACCCTATTACCGATTATCAAGGAACTGTAAAAATTAAATTCGATGGTGTAGAAAAAACGGCTTCATTTGTGACAAATACCTCGGATTATTTAGATAAAACAGGTGGACCTGGAACAGCAGTAGCGTACTTTGACTCTATTATTTATGGGAAATCTAAAGTAGAGGCAACATTAGTCAATAAAATTGATCCACGCTATACCACTATATTAAAAGATTTGACGGATAAAACGATTACTAAGGAAATTTTCACGAATCCATATTTCAGTAAAAATGCTTGTTCATTAGCAACAGAGGTCGCATTTGTGGTGGATTACTCAGCATCCATGAAAACTGCTGACCAAACCAATTTCCGTGGCAAGAAAACGATGGAAGCTATAAATCAAATTAAGGCAAAAAATAATATAGTGGTTGAAACGAATACAAAAGCTACTGTACTAGCAGAAGGCAGTACAGAGAATGTATTGAAAAAAGACCTCTATAAAACATCGAAAGAAAAGGGTGCTACAGATATCTTTTCAGGTATTGAATTAGCCCTTACGAAATTCTCAAACGATGCAAAAACGTCAAAAGCAATGGTTGTCATATCTGATGGCAAGACAAGTAAATCAAAAATGACAAAAGTGCTGAATGATGCGAAAAAGCAAGGCGTCAAAGTTTATACAGTAAGTATGGGTAAAAAATCACAAGTTAATGATGCCATTTTAATGCAGTTGGCTTCAGAAACTGGTGGAACTTATTATCATGCAATCGATAATTTACAGTTGCATCAAGTATTCCAAAAAATAATTGATGCGATATTATGTAAAACAACTTCTTCAAGCTGTGTAAACCCTGATAATCTATTTGAAGAAGCCTCTGTTACATTACGCAAAGGGAATATTACAATGAATGCTAGAATCGATGGTAATTGTTCAAATGTTGCGAAGGTTAATGTGCGCTTCACCTCTGTAAGCGGAGATGTACAATTTGAATTAAAGAAACGTAGTGATAATGTTTATATGCTGACAAAAACAGTTCAAACTATGCAAGACTTCAAGGTGAACAATGAAATAGAATTTGTAGCATATGATAAAGATGATAAAATCATCACTTTAAAGACTGTAACAATCACTAATTAATAGATAAAAACTGCTCCTGATTGGGGCAGTTTTTTTATTTGAAACAGGACGTATAATTTGCTACACTTAGTTTATAATAATTCTAATGTAGATGACGAATAACAGTTCTTCATGACATGTTCACAAATTATAGATGAACTTCTGTCGAACTGTGCTATAATGAGATTTGTGAATTAGAACGTGTGAGGTGTTATTCATGCATACCATCGTAGTAGGCTTGAATTATAAAACAGCGCCTGTTGAAATTCGTGAAAAGTTATCATTCATAGAGAGTGAACTACCACAAGCAATGGAAGCGCTGCAAAAGCAAAAAAGTATATTAGAGAACGTTATTGTTTCGACATGTAACCGTACAGAAATATATGCTGTTGTGGATCAATTGCATACTGGGCGTCATTTTGTGAAACAATTTTTAGCAAATTGGTTCAATTTACCTGCGGAGACATTTTCTTCTTACCTAACAATTCGAGAAGAGGACGAGGCAATTGAGCATTTATTCAAGGTGACAGCAGGAATTGATTCTATGGTTCTTGGTGAAACGCAAATTTTAGGTCAAGTAAAGAAAAGCTTCTTAAGTGGACAAGAGATTGGAACAACAGGAACGGTGTACAATCAGCTATTTAAACAAGCAGTGACATTTGCGAAGCGTGCACATAATGAAACGGCTATCGGTGAGAACGCGGTATCAGTTTCTTATGCAGCAGTTGAATTAGCGAAGAAAATATTCGGTTCATTACAGCGCAAACATGTGGCTATTTTAGGTGCTGGAAAAATGGGGGAACTTGCTATTGAAAATCTTTACGGTAGCGGTGTTGGAAAAGTAACCGTTATTAACCGTACATTTGAAAAAGCAGAAAGCCTAGCAGCTAAATTCCATGGTGAAGCAAAATCGATGAAAGAGCTACAATGTTCTTTACTGGAAGCGGATATTTTAATTACGTCTACAGGTGCAACCGATTATGTGATTGACTATGAACTAATGCAATTTGTAGAACGATTACGCAAAGGTAAACCATTGTTTATGGTTGATATAGCAGTTCCACGCGATATTGATCCGCGTGTTGGAGATTTACCAAATGTTTTCTTATATGATATAGATGATTTACAGGGGATTGTTGAAGCAAACTTAGCTGAGCGTGAACGTGCAGCAGCTGACATTACGTCAATGATTGGCAAAGAGGTTCTTCAATTTAAAGACTGGGTTGCAACTCTCGGAGTTGTGCCAGTAATTTCAGCCTTACGTAAAAAAGCTAATCATATTCAAGAGGAGACAATGATTAGCATTGAAAATAAAATGCCAGATTTAACGGACCGTGAACGTAAAATTTTAAGTAAACATACTAAATCTATTATTAATCAGTTGTTAAAAGAGCCCATTTTACAAGCAAAAGAAATGGCGAATTCACCAAAAGCAAATGAACAGTTACGTTTATTCCAACAAATTTTTGGTATTGAGGATGCTGTAGAAGCTGAGGTAGAAGCAATGACAAAGCAAGAGCTTGATCGTAAAGAGCGTGTGCAATCATCACAAACTTCTACTGAACCAAAGTACTCTTTCTAAGATGTCTATATGTTCGTATTGAAGAGTGAACCTAATCTAGGATTGAGCCACGATTCTCTCACGAACGAGACTTTCTACTGATATTACATGAGGCGTTTTCGTATCTGTGTGGTAAACTAAGGATACGAAAACGTTTTTCTTTTCTGGCTAAAGTTGAATACGTCTTTAGCAATTTTGATACAAAGAAGGGATGTCTATTGGCTGATTTGACAATGACAAGGCTTTATGAAGTAATGATCGTCTTGTATGCGATCAGTCTAGTATTTTACTTTACTGATTACTTTTATAAACAAGTACGAGCAAGGCGAATTGCTTTTTGGCTTGTTTCATTTGTATGGGTAATACAAAGTGCCATAATTTTATTAACCTTTGTGGAAACCAAGCGTTTTCCGATTTTATCCTTATCTGAAGGAATTCTTTTTTATTCCTGGCTGCTCGTTACATTATCCATTATTCTGCACTGTATTGCGCGAGTAGATCTACCGGTATTTATTATTAATATATTAGGATTTTTGTTCGCTAGTATTTTTACGTTTATGCCGAAAAGACCAACTGGAGCAGTTAGTGAAACTTTAATTTCGGAAATGCTTTTTATTCATATATCATTTGCGATTTTATCGTATGCAGCATTTACCCTAACATTTGTTTTTGCAATATTGTATTTGATTTTATACCGGTTACTTAAAAAGAAAAAATGGTCCTATTTATGGACTAGGCTGCCATCTTTGCAACAAACAAGTAGCTGGATGAATATATCATTTTTTATTGGAATTCCTATGTTGTTTATAAGTTTAGTTTTAGGGTTTGAATGGGCACTATTAACGTTAGAGAGTCTTTCGATTTTTGATGCAAAAATCATTGGTTCCTTCATTATCTTAATTTTGTATTGCTTGATATTATATGTGAATCGCAAAAGCAAGCTAACAGGAACAACTTATGCATGGGTGCATATTTACGCATATCTATTAGTTGTTGTGAACTTCTTCTTAGGAAGTAGTTTATCGCGATTCCATTTATGGTATTAGAAGAAAGGTTGGAGACTGTTGAGAAAAATTATTGTTGGTTCTAGGAGAAGTAAGCTGGCATTAACGCAAACAAATTGGTTTATAAATGAGTTAAAGGCAGCTGGCGTACCATTTGAATTTGAAGTAAAGGAAATTGTTACAAAAGGCGACCAAATTTTAGACGTACAGCTTTCAAAAGTTGGTGGGAAAGGGCTTTTTGTTAAAGAAATTGAACAAGCATTGTTTGATAAAGAAATTGATTTTGCTGTTCATTCGATGAAGGATATGCCCGCAGTACTACCTGAGGGATTAGTAATAGGCTGTATTCCTCCACGTGAAGATGCACGTGATGCATTTATTTCAAAAGGACATGTGAAATTCGCCGATCTTCCTGCTGGTGCTGTAGTAGGAACAAGCTCACTTCGACGTAGTGCTCAGTTGCTAACAGTCCGCCCTGATATAGAAATTAAATGGATTCGAGGAAATGTAGATACACGTTTGGCAAAGCTTGAAACAGATGAATATGATGCTATTATTTTAGCAGCTGCTGGTCTAAAACGTCTTGGCTGGAGCGATGAAGTGGTTACTGAGTTTTTACCTGTTGAGGATTGTCTTCCAGCGGTAGCGCAAGGTTCTCTAGGGATTGAATGCCGTGGCGATGATACTGAACTATTAGCTGAATTAGGTAAATTAACAGATAGCCTTACATGGCAAGAAGCACATGCAGAACGTGCTTTCCTAGCAGCGATGGATGGTGGCTGTCAAGTACCTATCGCAGGATATGCTAAATCGAATGGGGAAGAAATTACAATAACTGGTCTTGTTGCTGCACCAGATGCCTCTGTTGTTTATAAGGAGACAGTAGTAGGCACCGATGCGGAAGCAGTTGGGAAAGAGCTTGCCGAGATTTTAACGAAGCAAGGTGCCTTTGAATTAATTCAACGCGTAAAGGCAGAGCAAGATGCAAAGTAATTTACCTTTAGAAGGTAAAACAATTATTTTGACAGGTACATCTAAAACGACAACAATTGTAGATGACATTACAGCTTTAGGTGGCCGTGCCGTTATTGCCCCATTGATTGAAACTTGCGAGCTAATTGATAGAAATGATGATGTACAAATAGAGTTAGCACGTCAATTTGAATGGCTTATTTTTACAAGTCAAAATGCTGTAGATGCCTTTGCTAGTAAGATGCAACGATTTAATTTAAGTGCAAGGCATTTTCAAGGAAAGATTGCTTCCATTGGCACTAAAACGACTTCAGCAATAGAAAAGCTAGGATTCCATGTTAGTTTTATGCCTTCCATCTTTAGTGCAGATGTATTTGTTAAAGAATTTCCTGAAATAGCAGGTAATAATCCTAGTTGTCTATTTATTCGTGGAGAAAAGGCGAAAAATACATTGAAGAAAGGTCTACCCTTTAAAATTAAGGAATGGACTGTATATGAAACGATTGAGCGTCATGACCAAAAACAAATCATTATTGAATGCATACGTGCAAGTAATGATGTTACGGTGATTTTAGCTAGTCCTTCCGCTGTTGATGTCTACGCAATGGATGTAGCTTCGGTCATTGGGTGGGAGGCGGCACATGTTGCAGCAATTGGTCATATTACAGAAGCAGCTATTTTAAACCATGGAGCTACTGTAGATGTTAAGCCCAGTGTATATACTATGCATGCGGTCATCGAGGAAATAATGAAAGTAGGGAATAGAAAATGACAAAATTACAATTTCAAAGACATCGTCGTTTGCGTGCAAATGCAGCGATACGATCAATGGTAAAAGAAACTTACTTACACAAAGAGGACTTAATCTATCCTATTTTCGTTATTGAAGGCGAAAATATTAAAAATGAAGTACCTTCTATGCCAGGTGTTTTTCAATTTTCATTAGATAAACTTGAAGCAGAAGTTGATGAAGTTGTAGCATTAGGAATACCAGCAGTTATTTTATTTGGCTTACCGGCTGAAAAAGATGCGATTGGTACTGGAGCATTCCATGACCATGGCATCGTGCAAGAGGCAACACGTCTGATTAAAGAACGCCACCCAGAGCTTTTAATTATAGCAGATACTTGTTTATGTGAATTTACAGATCACGGGCATTGTGGCTTAATTGAAGGTGATCAAATTTTAAATGATCCGTCTTTAGATGTTTTAGCGCGTACAGCTGTGTCTCAAGCAAAAGCGGGAGCAGATATCATTGCTCCATCAAATATGATGGATGGCTTTGTTGCTGCAATACGTGCAGGTTTAGACGAAGCAGGCTTTGAACATATTCCAATCATGTCATATGCAGTTAAATATGCATCAAGCTACTACGGACCATTCCGTGATGCAGCTGACGGTGCTCCTCAATTTGGCGATCGTAAATCATACCAAATGGACCCATCGAATCGTTTAGAAGCATTCCGTGAAGCAGAGTCTGATGTTGCAGAAGGTGCTGATTTTTTAATTGTTAAGCCAGCATTAAGCTATTTGGACATTATCCGAGATATGAAAAATAATTATACTTTACCAATCGTTGCGTACAATGTTTCTGGAGAATATGCAATGATCAAAGCAGCAGCAATTAATGGTTGGATTGAAGAAAAAAATGTAGTGCTTGAAACATTATTAGGTATGAAGCGTGCTGGCTCTGATTTAATCATTACGTATCATGCTAAAGATGTTGCACGTTGGTTGGAGGAGAAATAAATGACACGTTCTTATGAAAAATCAAAACAAGCATATGCGGAAGCCATTCATTTAATGCCAGGTGGTGTTAGTAGCCCGGTACGCGCATTTAAATCTGTCAATATGGATCCTATTTTCATGGAATCTGGACATGGTGCTATCATTAAAGATATTGATGGCAATGAATATATTGATTATGTATTATCATGGGGGCCACTTATTTTAGGTCATACACATCCCGAAGTAGTTCAAGCAATTGCAGATGCTGCAGCGAAGGGCTCTTCATTTGGAGCGCCAAGCTATACAGAAAACCGTTTAGCTAAATTAGTGTTAGAGCGTTTACCAGGCATGGAAATGATTCGCTTTGTATCTTCTGGTACGGAGGCAACAATGTCTGCTTTGCGTGTAGCTCGTGGCGTAACGGGACGAGATAAAATTTTAAAATTTGAGGGCTCTTATCACGGTCATGGAGACTCATTACTAATTAAAGCGGGCTCTGGTGTAGCTACATTAGGCTTACCTGATAGCCCTGGTGTTCCAGCAGATGTTGCACGTAATACATTAACAGTTGCGTACAATGATTTAGAGGGAGCAAAGTTAATTTTTGAAAAGTTTGGAGCTGAGCTTGCAGGCGTAATTGTAGAGCCAGTAGCTGGAAATATGGGTGTCGTGCCTCCGCAGCCGGGCTTTTTAGAAGGTTTACGTGCATTAACGAAGGAATATGGAGCATTGTTAATCTTCGACGAGGTTATGACTGGCTTCCGTGTCGATTATAGCTGTGCACAAAGCTATTTTAATGTGACACCAGATATCACAACATTAGGCAAAGTAATTGGCGGTGGACTACCTGTAGGCGCCTATGCAGGGAAGAAGGAAATTATGGAGCAAATCGCACCAGCAGGTCCAATCTATCAAGCTGGTACACTCTCAGGGAATCCATTAGCCATGACTGCAGGCTATGAAACATTATCTCGCCTTGATAAAGGCTCATATGAATACTTCAAAAAGCTAGGAGATCAATTAGAGGCTGGTTTCCGTGAAGCAGCAACAAAATACAATATCCCGCATACTGTCAATCGTGCTGGTTCCATGATAGGATTCTTCTTTACAAATGAGAACGTGGTTGATTTTGCTACTGCGAAAACATCTGATTTACAATTATTTGCGGAGTATTTCCGTCTTATGGCAGAGGAAGGAATTTTCTTACCACCTTCCCAATTTGAAGGATTATTTATTTCCACTGCACATACGGAGGAGCATATCGCTAAAACGGTGGATGCCTTCCATAAAGTATTTGCTCAATTAGCTAGATAAGGTTTAATGGCATGCTAGATTAATTTCTGGCATGCTATTTTTATATATCAAATGCTGTTTAAAATTGGTGTTCGATATGAAGTGTTATCAAAATCTATTTATAAAGAAATATTCTTAGTATTCCTATTCCCTGCGATAGTTGGTATTGTACATGTACTGATTGGCATGAACCTTTTTTCAACTATTTTAGCCGAACCTTATTTCCGTATTTAAGAGGCTATTAAATTGATAAATATCATAATTTGTTGAGTTCAAATATTTCTTGAACTCGTTTAATGAAAGTGTTAGTCTCATATTAAATACAGAATTGTAGATATTTTGTTTTTTAAGAATATATTGGTTATTACGGTGGGATTTTTAAGCGGTATTGATTCAAAGTATGAGCAAGGGAGAGAAGAGAATATGATGAATAGGTTAATGAAACGTGCGAGTGCTGTGCTGCTTGGCGTTTCATTGATGCTGACAATGGTTATGCCAGTGATCCATGCGAAGGAGCAATCACCACCCCTAGCACCATCGATTAGTGATTGGGCTAAAGAAACATTAAACCAAGGTGAAAAGTACGGAATTTATCCAACCCAATGGTATTATGAAGGCTTCCTTCAAGAAATCCCGGTGGAAAAGGTAAACGAATTGCTGGTATTAACGGAAAAGAAAATTGCCTCACTGGGTTTAACAGAGAATAAACAGTATAAGCCTGTAAGTGTGAAGAACGATAATACACGCGGTGATATTGTAAAGCGCTTGTATAATATCATAGCGCGCTATGATTTACCTGTTGGCAAAGATGCTATTAAATTTATGCAAGAGCATAACATATTACAAGGTTCTTCAAACGGACTGCAGTTAGAGAAAAAGGCAACGACGCAACAGGCTGTTATACTAGCCGTTCGATTCATTAAGAATATATATGCGTTTGCAGGTCAAGGTTCAAAGGGGGTAGCTTGGGTTGTAGAGGATGAGGATACAGTTGTGTATTTACTGGGATCCATTCATCTTGGTACACCTGATTTATATCCGTTAAATAAAAACTTAGTGACGGCATTCAATGAAGCGGATGCTCTGGTAGTAGAGGCAAATAATCTGGATACGGAAGGGTCTAAATACTTTACAGAAAAAACAATATATGCAGACAATTCAAAACTGAAAGATACTGTTACACCAGAAACATTTGCAAAGCTTGAGCACGTCGCAAAGCTTTATAGTCTCCCGATGGAACATCTGACATTGCTAAAGCCTTGGTATCTAGCTAATATATTTTCAGTGCAGGCAATGAGTGATTCTTTTGATATGACACCAGAAGACATGGGAATTCATGGTATTGATTTATACTTTATATTGAATGCACGTCTGCAGCAAAAGCCAGTGATTGAATTAGAAGGTATAAAGGCACAAACTGATATGTTTGAAGGGTTATCGCCAGAAGCTCAGGAGCAATACTTAGTCTCTGCCTTGGATAGCATCATCGATCCTTCTAAAAATCAATCCAAAATCCATCAAGAAATGTTAACAAGTTGGAAGAATGGGGACGTTGAAACCCTCGCAAAAAGTTTCCAAGCGACAGTAGAAGAACAGTCAGAGTTTAATAAAATGCTATTAGGTTTACGAGATGAACAAATGGCAAAAAAAATCATGAATTTGCTTAAAAATAAGGAAGGTACGTACTTTGTTGTTGTTGGTTCAGGACACTTAGTAACAGAGAAAACCATTCGCTATCATTTGGAGAAAAACGGGTACGATGTGAAGCCATTTTATCAATAAGTAAATAGTATCCGAAGAGAAAAAGCTGCCATTTATTTTTCAATGCAGTTAAGAGATAACTTAAGTAATAGACTTATATTAAAAGTGGGAAGTTCAGGTACATCTGAGATTGCGCTAGGAGAAAAAGGTTGAGTACTTATTAGGGACATCTTGTTGCAAAACTATCTGGTGAACCAAACTTAATTTATGTTCAAGTTCTGTTTATATCTAGTAGTGAAATTCTGAATGTTAGTCAACTTATAAAGAAATGATTACTTAAAGAAGATGGTATTTAACACCATCTTCTTTATTTTGGCCATATTTAACCTTCTGGATAGGCTACACTAAGTTAGACAGTTTCTATAAGGGCTGTACACTATAATTACTAACCTAAAGGAGCGTGTTTTCATGTCACGTTAACGTCGAGCTTTTACAGCCGATTTTAAACTTCAAATAGTGAAGCTATATGAAAATGGTAAATCTCGTGCAGATATTGTGAGAGAGTATGATATTACACCATCTGCACTGGATCGTTGGATAAAAAACCATCAAGAGACTGGTTCATTTAAGGCAGAAGATAACCGTTCACAGGAAGAAAATGAACTAGTAGAGCTACGTAAAGAGGTACAACGACTGCGAATGGAGAACGATATCTTAAAGCAAGCAGTGCTGATCATGGGACGAAAATAGATGTGATTCGTCACAACGCTCACAAATATTAGGTATCAGCAGATGTTTTTTGTGCGAAAGCGAAGCGACAGCAACAATGTACGACGTCCTGCAAATTCCAAGAAGTTCATATTACTACCACTTAAAAATACGCGAAGACGATGAACGACAAGCACAAGAAGTTGATTTACAAGAGGCTATTTATGTCATCTTCAAAAAAGACTTCATAACCACCTAATAAAGGAAGAAAAAGTATGTAAATTAATTTGTTGATAATCAAATTTTTCAACTTCTAAAAACTCAAAATATAGCTTCAGATGATATGTGTAAGATTTAATGGTTTTTCTGCTCTTCCTATATTGAAAAGATATTTCATGGCTGGAATAACGGGTTCTCCCTCTCGATTTAGTAGCATATATCTTTTGCCCTCGTCTTAGCCAATTTCTATTACCTTCATTTTCTTCCTCCGTTTCATTAAAAACTAAAAGAACTATAAAAATCACATCCACATATAGTATTTAACCATAAAAAAAGAACAGTAAGCTAACGTAGAAAACGTTAACTACTGCTCGTAATTATAGGCTATATAAAATGGTCGCTATAAGCTTTTCTACGCTTATAGTTTCTATACTTGCATTGTCATTTATTTTTTCACAAAAAAAGTAAACCGCCTCTGCCTCGCAAGCTGTGAGTAGGTTTACTTCTTCTCATTGCAAATCGCCTTTGAAGCGATTCGTCTTATTTATTTTATACACATCTTCACTTTGAATTATAACACGGCGAAGATTTATACTCAATTAAGAAGAATAGACATTTTTAAATAAGTTGAAGTTTCTGCATTCTTAATTAGATAAAATACAGAATGACTTGAATCATCGAAATGTAATGATTTAGGGATTTTACCTAAAAAATTTTTGTTGGGTGAAGGACCTGATTTTATAAAAATTATATCTTTCAGCATAGTCAATTTTACGCGAAATCGTTTATAATATAGCTATTCATAAAAGAAAGTAGTGAATTAATATGGCAACAGGCACACATATAGTCGAAGTACCCGTAGGAATTGATCACGTATGGGATTTCGTCAGCGATATGGAAAAATGGGCAAAACTTGTCCCAGGTTATAGCGCACATGAAATGATTGATGACAAACATTCAACATGGACTTTTAAAGGAAATGTTGGGGTTCTGAAAAAAACAGTTCAAGTTGAAATTACTATTTTAGAATGGGTAGCCCCTAGTAAAGTAACATTTGAATTAAAAGGTCTTTCTGATAATTTTACAGGAAACGGATATTTCCTTGCTGAAAGCATCGATGCAGAAAATACAAAAATGACAGGCTTTTTAGAAGTGGTAGCGGGTGGATTAGCAGGTCCAGTGTTAAATCCAATCTTTAAGCCAATTGTACCAAAAGCAACACAAATGCTAACAGATCGTGTAGCAAATAAAATTAAATTGGTACATGTATAATTTCATTTATTAGTAAAATGGCATACTAGGATTTTTTCCTAGTATGCCATTTTTGGGGAAAAGCAAGAATCATTTTTCTTTCTGTCTCAATTTTTCAATAGCATACCGAACTCTCTTGCTTCATATGATGCAAGGGGAGGGATTATTATCGAACACAAAACTTGGAATATGCGTGAAACTTTCTGTTTTCCTGGATACGGCTGCCCAACAGAAATAGCAGCTGTGCAAATTAAGCCACAGTGGCAGACAATGCAATTAGAAGATTCATTGCGATTAATGGGTATTTATCACATTACAGCACATGTTCGCTTTGATTTCCAAGATATGCAGGCTTTTAATGATAAAGAAGAATTAATAAAAATTGATGCGCTCGATATTCAAGGAGATACTGGTTATTTTGAATATGCAGTCCCATTACATGTAGATTTACCTAAAGATTCAGCTCTTGAGGACTTAATGGTAAAAGATGTTCGACCAACACTTACTAACCAAATGTGTCAGCTTGAATGGACTGTTACAAGTATTTTTAATGAGCAAGAACTGGTCTTAGAAAATGCTTCTGCTTTCGACCAACAATCGACTACTGTCAAAGCTGAAAAAGCAATGTTTGTAGAAGAAACAGCACCGCTAAAGCAACATGCAACTGTTTTAGCCCCAATAGAAGAGCAGGCTGTAGTGAATGTTGCTTCAGCAAAGCTTGATAAACTTGAAGCGAGTGAACAAAAAACTGTATTAAGAGAATCTTCAAGTCATATTGTGGTTCGTGAGTCCAGTTCATGGCAGGAAGTACCTTCGATGATCTGGGATTTAGAAGAAGGCTATACACCGCTAAAAGTTCGTGTTTCAAATGATATCATTTAAGAGTAAATAGCATAGAAGTATTAGGAGCAATAAAAAGATGAAGTCTCCAGATGTTGGTACAATGATTACTCGTATAAATTGAAATGCACAAATTGGCACAATTATTGTTCTACAATAAAAGCGGAATTGTCTAAGCCAAGGTGGTAAAAAACAGGGATTATATTTACGTCGTCGCATTTAAATATCACTTCCTTTTCTATTTACTTTATTGTGAACACTAAAAATGACTAAATCACTTGAAAGATTGCACGATTTTGCGGTACAATGTGTAAAAATATTGATATAGATGCTATGACAGGGAAGAGTAAATTATTCATACATTTTCAGAGAGGAAACGGTAGCTGAAAAGTTTCTATTTGTACCTAATTGAACGTAGCCCTCGAGCAGCTTTAGTGAACTAACAGTAGTTAAAGCCGGTTAAACACCGTTACCGAATTAAGAGCCAGTAGTAAAAAGGCTTAAGTAGTGCTATTTCTATTCATAACACTTACTTTCCTCTGCTGGAATTAAAGGTGGTACCGCGAACTAAAACTCCTTCGTCCTTTTTGACGTTAGGAGTTTTTTTATTTTCAATTAATCTTCAGATGAATGTCTTTTGAACATGCGTCATGGAATAGTTGAAGCTTTTCGATGTTTGCACAAGATAACACACAACAGGAGGATTCAAAATGACAGAAAACATTTCAATGCCAACTAAATATGATCCACAGTCCATTGAAGCTGGTCGCTATGAATGGTGGTTACAAGGGAAGTTTTTCGAGGCACAGCCAGAAAGTGGGAAAAAACCCTATTCAATCGTTATTCCACCACCGAACGTAACAGGTAAATTACACTTAGGTCATGCTTGGGATACGACATTACAAGATATTTTAACGCGTATGAAACGTATGCAAGGATACGATGCGCTTTGGTTACCTGGTATGGACCATGCAGGTATCGCAACACAAGCAAAAGTTGAAGCAAAACTACGAGAGGATAATATTACACGTTATGATTTAGGCCGTGAAAAATTCCTCGAAAAAACATGGGAGTGGAAAGAAGAATATGCTAATCATATTCGTGATCAATGGGCAAAGCTTGGTCTTGGATTAGACTACTCGCGTGAGCGCTTCACTCTTGATAAAGGTCTTTCAGATGCTGTTAAAACGGTTTTTGTTGAATTATATGAAAAGGGCTTAATCTATCGTGGTGAACGTATTATTAACTGGGACCCTGCAGCGAAAACAGCTTTATCAGATATTGAAGTTATCTATCAAGATGTTCAAGGTGCGTTCTACCATATGAAATATCCACTAGCAGATGGCTCAGGGCATGTGGAAGTTGCCACGACACGTCCTGAAACGATGCTTGGTGACTCAGGAGTAGCTGTTCATCCAAATGATGAGCGTTATAAGCATCTAATCGGTAAAACCGTTATTTTACCAATCGTTGGTCGTGAAATTCCTATTGTAGCCGATGATTACGTAGATATGGAATTTGGTACTGGGGTAGTAAAAATGACACCAGCCCATGATCCGAACGACTTTGAGGTTGGAAATCGTCACAATTTAGAGCGCATTCTTGTAATGAATGAAGATGGCACAATGAATGAGCTTGCTGGTAAATATAACGGTATGGATCGTTTTGAATGCCGTAAGCAAATTGTTGCTGATTTACAAGAAGCAGGTGTGTTAATTCGAATCGAAGAGCATATGCATTCAGTGGGACATTCTGAACGTTCTGGTGCCGTTGTAGAGCCGTACCTATCAGCGCAATGGTTCGTTAAAATGCAAACACTTGCTGATGCTTCACTAGAGCTTCAAAAGGATGAAGAAGGTAAAGTAAACTTTGTACCAGCTCGTTTTGAAAACACATACTCTCGCTGGATGGAAAATATTCGTGATTGGTGTATCTCTCGTCAATTATGGTGGGGCCATCAAATTCCAGCTTGGTATCATAATGAAACAGGTGAAATATACGTAGGTAAAGAAGCACCAACTGATGTAGAAAATTGGACTCAAGATGAAGATGTTTTAGATACATGGTTTTCTTCTGCGCTTTGGCCATTCTCAACAATGGGCTGGCCAGACGAGACAAATGAAGAATATAAACGTTACTACCCAACAAGTACATTAGTAACTGGCTATGATATTATTTTCTTCTGGGTATCTCGCATGATTTTCCAAGGTCTTGAGTTTACAGATCAGCGTCCATTCAAAGATGTGTTAATTCACGGCTTAGTACGTGATGGTGAAGGACGTAAAATGAGTAAATCGCTTGGCAATGGTGTTGATCCGATGGATGTTATTGAGAAATACGGTGCTGATTCTTTACGTTACTTCTTAGCAACTGGATCATCTCCTGGTCAGGATTTACGTTATACTACAGAAAAGGTTGAAGCGGTTTGGAACTTTGCGAATAAGATTTGGAATGCCTCTCGTTTTGCGCTTATGAATATGGATGGTATGACATATGAAGAAATCGACTTAACTGGTGAAAAGTCAGTTGCCGATAAATGGATTCTAACTCGCTTAAATGAAACAATTGAGCGTGTAACATCCTTGGCAGAACGCTACGAATTTGGTGAAGTGGGTCGTGAGCTTTATAATTTCATTTGGGATGATTTCTGTTCATGGTATATTGAAATGGCTAAATTACCTTTATATGGTGATGATGAAACAGCTAAGAAAACAACTCGTTCTATTTTAGCTTACGTATTAGATCAAACAATGCGTTTATTACACCCATTCATGCCATTCATTACAGAAGAAATTTGGCAACACCTACCACATGAAGGTGAATCTATTACTGTGGCAGCATGGCCAACTGTACGTATGGATCTTCAATTTGCTGAAGAAGCAGATAACATGAAGCTCCTAATGGATATTATACGTTCAGTTCGTAATATTCGTGCGGAAGTTAATACACCAATGAGCAAAAAAGTACCTTTATTCATCTCAACAAAAGATGCAGCAACTGTAGCTGTCCTTGATGCAAATAAAGCGTATTTAGAAAAATTCTGTAATCCAGAATCATTAACGATTGGTGAAGGCTTAGAGGCTCCAGGTCAATCAATGACAGCTGTGGTAACTGGTGCAGAGCTATTCCTACCACTTGTTGGGCTTATTAATATAGAAGAAGAGGTTGCTCGCCTTGAAAAAGAATTAGAAAAATGGGCAAAAGAAGTGAAGCTTGTATCTGGTAAATTATCGAATGAGAAGTTCGTGTCAAAGGCTCCTGAAGCATTAGTGAATGCAGAACGTGAAAAATTAGCTGACTATGAGAGTAAACATGCGGCTGTATTAAAACGTTTAGAAGAGTTGAAAAATATGTAAGAAAGAAACAGTGGATGGCAATAAAGTCATTCACTGTTTTTCTTTTTATGGAGCTAAAGATATGTATTGTATTAGGGAAAAATGTATAGTAATATTTTAAATAATTAGTATAATAGGTGAAGTATCTATTATAATTTTATGGGTATAAAAAACTAGTAAGTTATGCAAATGTTATTTAATATATGACTGTTCATTGGAATGGTCTTTTTTAGGGTGGTAAATTGAATGGAGGCAAAGTATGGCAGGAAATATTACTACAATTATTACAAAAATCAATAAGGCTTGTGATGATTTAGATTTTGTTAGTGCAAGAGTATTGATTGAGACAAATCTTCTGAAATTATCAGAGGCAAAACAGTATCGTTTATTGAATTCAAATGGTCGCGTACTTATAAAACATGTACTAGCAAATAGTAAGGAAGCGACATCAGAAAATAAATTAACAAGAAACGACTTATTAACTATAAAAAAAATTAATGAGTATTGCTCGAATTTTGATATTTCTATGCTAAAAAGGACTTTAAAAAGCTCCTTTGATTTAGTGCAAAGAGATGATATCCTTCCATTGTTAAACAATGATGCTAAAATTATATTAGATAATATGGGAGCCCTACTTGATGTACACCAGCATCAATAACTCGATACGAAATTGCTTAAAAACACACAGAACCTCACTTATTCAAGTGCCTTTCTGTGTGTTTTTAATGTTGATAAAAGAGTGGTTAGCTGGGAGGAGCATTTTTTACGAAATGTATGCGCATTAGGCAGTACTTGTACTAAAATAGAGATATTGTAGTAAGAGGGAGTGTTTCTTTTGTTTAAAACAATGAAAGAGTGTACAGATTTTATTTTTACATTAAAAGCAGTTGACCATAAACGTGCTCCGCTTGTCCTGATGCGAGAGGTGCTTACACTTTTAGAGAATCCTCAGGACAGATTTCGCGCTATTCATTTGGCAGGCTCAAATGGGAAGGGCTCCACTGTAAATGCGTTAAGAGAAATTTTGCAACATGCTGGCTATAAGGTGGGTGCTTTTACTTCACCACATTTAGAGCGAGTGAATGAACGCATGACGATTAATGGCATTCCGATTGCGGATAAGGATTTTTTACTTTATATGAATAGAATAGCCGAGCAGATTCATTTACATTATAAAGGTGAGTTTCCAAGCTTTTTTGAAGTTATCACATTAATAATGTTCCTATATTTTGCAGATCAGGCTGTAGACATTGCCCTTGTTGAAACAGGACTTGGAGGACGCTTAGATGCTACAAATGTCATTACACCTGAGCTTTCAATTATTACTACCATTTCATTAGAGCACACTGCTTTTTTAGGCGATACCTTATCGAAAGTAGCATTTGAAAAGGCAGGGATCATTAAAGAGGGTATACCGGTTATAGTGGGCGTTAAAAATGAAGAGGCTCTTTCAGTTATTCAGCAAGTTGCAGAAGAACGTCATGCACCATGCTTTGTGTTAGGGAAGGATTTTAATGTTGCAAAAAAAATGCAAGGTACTAATTTGCAGCATTTTCACTACAAAAAAGCAAATACTGAGATGAAAGATGTTCCGTTAAAGATGGCAGGATCTCATCAGGTCAATAATGCGAGCCTTGCCATCACTGCTATCTTAACATTAAGAGAGAAGCAAGTATTTAACATTTCTGACGAGTCAATACGTCAGGCCTTGGCAAATGCTCAGTGGGCAGGTCGTTTTGAGCAATTGCAAAGCAATATTGTATTAGACGGTGCCCATAATTCTGAAGGCACAGCTGCGCTTATTCAAACCCTTAAAGAGGTTTATCCAAATCAAAACTATCGCTTTATTTATGCCGCCTTATCAGATAAAGATCATGCGAACAGCATTGCCCTGATGGATCAAATAGCTGCATCAATATCCTTTACACAAATAGATTTACCCAATGCCATGCCTGCTGAAAAATTAGCAAGGCTCTCTACGAATAGGGTGAAGGAGTTTCATAGTGATTGGAAGGAAATGGTGCGAAAAGTGTTACATCAAAGAGATGAGAAGGACATTGTAATTATTACAGGTTCACTGTATTTTATTGCTGAAGTACGACAATGGCTTCAGGAGGGAGAACGATGATTCCTAATTTGAATCGGTATAAAGAAAAATGGAACGTTAAGAGTGATGATATTATTAAACCTGGTCTTGCTGCCATTGAGGAAGCATTAGTGCGAGTTGGTCATCCAGAAAACGGATTGCAAGTTGTCCATTTAGCAGGGACGAATGGTAAAGGCTCAACGCTTACATTTCTTGAGTCGTTAGCGAAGGAGCATGGCCTACGTGTAGGTAAATTTATGTCCCCCTGCATTGTCGATGTCCATGACCAAATTCAAGTGGAGGGTCAAGCAATTACTGGAGCAGAGATGGACCAATTATTCCAACAAATGCAGGCAGCTGGACTTAGTGAAAAATTAACGGACTTTGAACTCTTGACAGTTGCAGCATTTTTACATTTTGCTGCTAGTGATGTCGATATCGCTCTCATTGAAGCAGGGATGGGAGGCTTACTTGATAGCACAAATGTAGTGACACCGATTGTATCAATTATTCCAAGTATTGCTTTAGAACATACAAAATTTTTAGGTAATACCATTGAAAGCATCACCCATCATAAAGCTGGCATCATAAAACCATATAAACCTGTCATTATCGGTGATTTACCACAGGAGGCAAAGGATATTATCTATAAGGAGGCTCGAGAAAAACAGTCAGCTGTCCTCGAACTTAACCAGCAATTTTCTGTTGGACAAGAAAAGGATGGAGAGACATATGAATATGATAAACAGAGCTTCCATCTATCAAAGCTAACTCGGACGATGAAGGGAGCACATCAGGCAAATAATATGGCTTTAGCTATAACAGCCTTTCTTGAAGTGGCAACTGCACTTAATATAAAGGTAATTAAAAGCGCATTTAAAAAGGGAGTGAAAGAGGCAACCATTTTAGGGCGCTTTGAAGAAATTTTGCCTCATGTAATTTTAGACGGTGCCCATAATCCAGCGAGTGTTGAAAAATTAATTGAAACGATAAAAAGTGAATTTCCCGATGAACAAATTGCTTTGGTAATTGGCATACTTGCAGATAAAGATGTTCCACAAATATTGCAGCTTTTTGAGCAGATAAGTGATCATTTTTATTTTGTTGATTTTAATAACTCTCGTGCAATGGGTGCTCAGAAGATGCTAGAACTATCTGGCGCACCCTATAAAGAAGTTTTAGTGGACTATGCCTCATTTTTACAACATCAGTCTGAAAGAAAGCTAAGGACGATTGTAACAGGATCTTTATATTTATTAACAGAAGTACGGAATAGATTAAAAAGTATTTAGTAGTTTCAGTACCCATTTTTTATGGGTACTGATTTCACTTTATGGATTAGAAGATGATGAAATAATGTTAGAAAAGCACCAGAAATCAACATTACAAAAATTGATTTCAGACTTAAGTAGTATAAAATTCCAAGCAAATATTTTTAGCTAGATTTATTCTTCATCGCTCGCTCACCTATTTTTTCTAGGATAGTTTCCCAGTATATTTTCATTTCTTCTCTAACATACTGATCTGATAGCTTTTCTTGATGAAAGCTAATCGTTGTTTTATTGTCTGCTTTTGATAGAATGCGAATTTGAACTGTTGATGGGCGCCCCCATCCTTCCTTTTGCCATGTCAGACGAAGCTGCTGTAGCGGTTTAACAATCCGAATTTCTCCTGACCCCAAAGTGGTCGTGTAAGTCTGACCTGGAATAAGAGAAATACCAGTGCTTTCCCCCAGCCATAGATTTAATCCATCTGATGAAGTGAGAAGGCTCCAAGCATCCTCCTGAGAGATAGAAAATGATCTTCTTACACCAACTTGAAAGCCAACTGCTTTTGTTTGCCCAATAATTCTATCGTTAGTCATCCTAATTTCACTCCAATAGTGTTTATTTTGTCTATAAATTGTTATTCAATTTCTCCGTCATGATTTCCTTTTCTATTTAGTAAAATAGAGTGTTTTTGAGGACGAAAATAGTTGGTTTTTAAGGCGTATCTTCTTTAAAACTACTACATCAAAATGTAGTAAATTAGCATTTACAGCTACTTTTTTACATATACTTATATCAAATTGTCGTTGAAAGCAGACCGAGAAGTTAGAGGAAGAGGTGATGGATGCATGAAAATTGTCAGTCAGGTGATGAAAAAACAAATATTTAGAGCAATGCTAATTGGAGGAATAGTCGGGCTTTTTGGTGTAGCAATTTTTCTAGGTATTCTTCAGGCAAGTACTCAATTATCTTTAAAAAATGATAGTAACGAGGTAGCAAGCAGCAATAATAAAGATACAGACACTGAAACGATTCCGACAGCGGGAGGTGCCACAAAGTCATCCATGTTTTTTGCGAGTCAAGCAGGGGTTTATTCAAATTATGAAAGTGCCAGCTCCTTTGTCTCCGAGCACCCTTCATTAAAAGAAAGTGCTATTGTTGAAGTGGATGGGAAATTTTATGTTTGGACGAGCATGGTAACAGATGAAAGTCAGTTAACATTTTTGGAAGATCCTGCCACTTTTAAAAAAGCATTTAACGTAAGCAGTGATAGCTGTAAGGAGGCAACTATTGCAGAGCTTCCATCCGTGCTAGCTGATAAAAATGCAACAAAATTAAATTTTAAGGAAAATTCAAAGGATTCTACACTTCCTGCTGATTGGCAATCGATTGGAGCTGCAGCCTCTTCTATTTCTAATGATGTCAGCATTATTCGCCTACAGGTTTTTGCCCATTACAAATCGAAAAATGCCTGTCTTCAAGTAAAATTTTAGTATGAAATCGGCATTATCTTGATTATTAGAAAATTTTCAAATACAAATTTCTCCGTTATGATAGCTAATAAGGAGGAATGGTTAAGTCATGTTTAAAACAAATCATAACCTTGTACTTGCTTCTGCTTCACCAAGACGAAAAGAATTACTAGCTATGTTATCACTTCCTTTTGACATAATTACGAGTGAAGTAGAAGAGACAAGTGTTCAGGCAACAACGATGCGCGATTATGTGAAAGGTGTAGCTCTATTGAAAGCACGGGATGTCGCAAAAAAGGTTCCAAGTGCAACTATCATTGGTGCAGATACGATTGTTGTTTTTGATGAAGAGCTACTGCATAAACCAAAAACCCGTGAGGAAGCAATTTCCCATTTAATTCGTTTATCAGGCAAACATCATGCGGTCATGACAGCTGTTGCCATAATCGAGCCTAATGGTAATGAAACCGTGTTTGTTGAAGAAACTACCGTTGTCTTTCATCATTTATCACAGGAGCTAATCGAAGTATATGTAGATTCGGGAGATCCATTTGACAAAGCAGGTGGTTATGGGATTCAAACGGCTGGAACCCTTTTAGTGAAGAGAATTGAAGGAGATTATAACAATGTTGTCGGCTTACCACTTGCATCGTTGTTTACGCAAATGGTAGCACTCGATATAATCCAATTTGCGAAGGAGTGAGGCTTTATTGCCGAATGATGTTTTACTTAGTATGATGATACGAGACGTGAATATTGAAGATCGTCCACGTGAGAGATTATTGCGGCAAGGTGCGATGAGTTTATCGAATCAGGAACTACTAGCTATTTTACTTCGGACAGGCACTAAAGAGGAGTCTGTTCTTGTTCTAGCAAATCGTGTATTAAGTGTATTTGAGCGTTTACACCATTTAAAGCATGCAACTATTGAAGAAATGGTTGCGATTAAAGGAATAGGCGAAGTAAAAGCTATTCAATTATTAGCAGCCATTGAGCTCGGTAGGCGTCTTGCCCAGAAACAAAGTGAAGAAAAGTATACGATTCGATCCCCGCAGGATGCTGCTGCCTATTTAATGCCCGATATGACCTCCCTAAGCCAGGAACATTTCGTTACTCTTTTCTTAAATGTAAAAAATCAAATTATTCATAAGCAAACGATTTTTATAGGCAGCTTAAATGCTTCAATTGTCCATCCAAGAGAAATTTTTCGCGAGGCTGTAAAAAGATCAGCAGCTTCTATTATTTGTGCACATAATCATCCCAGCGGAGTACCAACACCTAGTACAGAGGATATTGAAGTGACAAAAAGATTAATAGAAGCCGGTTATATTATGGGCATTGAATTAATTGATCATGTCATTATAGGCGATCATCAGTTTATAAGTTTAAAAGAAAAAGGTTATTTTTAACTCTGCATTTATTGCAGAGTTTTTAATGTATTTATTAGTTTACATAAAATGATACCCATGGATGATGAGTCTTTTGTATTAAAAATAAATAATTTGTATTTTTTTGCGATATACTTGCAAAAGCAAGCGAACCTTTTTTTAGATAATACGTTATTGTATTCGTAGAAATATCTATCATATTCACAAAAATTGGTAGCCAAATACACGTTGTCTTATAACCATAAAAATTATATTCTAATCTATACGTACTATTTTAAGTTTACGAGGGAATTAAAATAGTATCTTTTCCGCAAGAAGAGGCATGTGGCACTACAAATTCTTGCGTTTTTCCGTTATAATGAAAGGTATGATTTTATCTTCATTCAGTAGAAGACTCTCACCTCTTTAGTTGGTGAGAACAATAAGCATGTCATTTTTTCAGTGCGTGTTAAACACTAGCTGGATGAAGGTAAAGCCTCTGAATGCAAATACAGACAGAGGTATAATGGATGTCAACGAAAGTATGGCTTAAATAGAAAGGGAGTACACAATTTGTTTGGACTAGGAAGCAAAGATGTCGGGATTGACCTCGGCACAGCGAATACATTAGTGTTTATTAAAGGAAAGGGCATCGTTTTACGAGAGCCTTCAGTCGTAGCAAAAAATACAAAAACAGGAGACATCGTTGCGGTTGGTAATGATGCGAAAAATATGATTGGTCGTACACCTGGCTCAATCGTAGCAATCCGTCCAATGAAAGACGGCGTTATTGCTGATTTTGATATAACTACAGCAATGATTGAATACTATTTAAAAGAAGCGTCGAAAAATTCTGGTGGCAATTGGAAGAAGCCAAATGTCATGATATGTGTGCCTTATGGGATTACATCTGTTGAGCAACGTGCCGTTATCGATGCTGCTCGTCAAGCAGGTGCTAAGGAAGCTTTTACAATTGAAGAGCCATTTGCAGCAGCTATCGGTTCGAACTTACCAGTTTGGGATCCTACAGGGTCAATGGTTGTAGATATCGGTGGTGGTACAACAGAAGTTGCGGTTATTTCATTAGGTGGTATTGTAACAAGTGAATCTGTCCGTGTTGGTGGGGATGCGATGGATCAATCTATTATTTCGTATATTCGTAAATCCTATAACCTAACAATTGGTGAGCGTACTGCGGAAGCTGTAAAGATGGAAATTGGCACAGCATTAGCAGAAGGTTCAGAAGAAAAAATGGATATTCGAGGACGAGATTTGCTAACCGGTTTACCAAAAACAATTGAAATTTCATCTAAGGAAATTTCTGAGTCTTTACGTGAAGCAGTATCATCAATTATTGATGGTGTTCGAAAAACATTAGAGCAAACACCTCCTGAATTATCCGCAGACGTAATGGAACGCGGCATAGTGCTGACAGGCGGGGGTGCGCTTTTAACGAATTTAGACAAAGTGATTAGCCAAGAAACAAATATGCCAGTCTTTATTGCGGAAGATCCGCTTGACTGTGTAGCTATTGGTACAGGTAAGGCGCTAGACCATATTGATTTAATTCGTCAACAACAAGTGAAAGGGTAAGGAGGTTTAGGCAATGCCACATTTTTTTTTCAATAAGAAAGTAATTTTGCTGCTTGTGGGCATGGTTTTTCTTGTGGCATTGATTAGCTTCTCATTACGTGATCGGACGAACGCAACTCTACCAGAGCAAATTATTAAAGATACTGTCGGCGTCGCACAATCTATTGTTGCGAAGCCGGCGAACTATATTTCAGGTATTTTTAATAAAATTGACTCCCTCTTAAACACGTACGAAGAAAATAAACGTTTAAAAGCACGCTTAGAAGATTTTGCGGTTGTACAAGCTGAAGCAGCGGATTTAAAATTAGATAACAAAAAGTTACAAGAGCTTATTGATAAATCAGAGAGCTTAAAAGATTATAATCCAATTCATGCAACAGTTATTGCTAGAAATCCAGACCAATGGGAAGAAAAAATTATTTTAAATAAAGGATCTTCACATGGTGTAGAAAAAAATATGGCAGTTATGACGGCGAAAGGTTTAGTCGGTAAAATCATTTTAGTGACTCCTTTCACATCTGAGGTAGAGCTTTTATATACAAATAATCCAAACTATCGTGTTTCGGCGATGGTATTAGGAGATAAAGAAGCATACGGTTTAATCGAGGGCTTTGATAAAGAACGTAATGAACTCATTTTGAAGCGAATCGATTCTAGCTTAACAGTTAAGAAAGGCCAGCAAGTGGTTTCTTCAGGTCTTGGCGGTATTTTCCCAAAAGGAGTGCCAATCGGAGAAATTACGGAAGTAAGTACAGATGATTTTGGCTTAACAAAAATGGCCTATGTAAAACCATCTGCAGATTTTTCAATTTTAGACCATGTTGTGATTGCAAAACGCACATCGACAGTTATTGATGGGTTGGATGGCAATGCAACCAATAAGGATTTAACAAACCCACCAGAGGTGAATGAAGAGGAGGAAAAATAATGGTTCGATTTCTCATCCCCTCTGTAGCGGTTTTACTATTTTTACTAGAACCAGAGTTTGCGATGCTTTCACCAATTGAAGTGAAAGGGCATATCTATTATTTAGTTCCACGATTTTTAATCTTATATTTAATTTTTATATCCATCTATTACAGCCGTCAGCGTGCGGTAATGTATGGACTTTTTTTTGGTGTCTTGTATGATGTGTTTTACATTGATATTATTGGATTATATTCAGTACTATATCCACTTATTTGTTTTTTAGCAGGGTCTATCGTGAAAGTGATTCATCAGCACTTAGTTGTGACAACATCCATCTCAGTTATTTTAGTAGCTATTTTAGAATTTATACTCTATCAATTTTTCTATCTTATCGACTTTACAGCAATCCCATTATCAGAATTCTTACGTTCACGACTACTTCCAACAATCATTGCAAATGCTTTATTTTTAATGATGCTTGGTTGGGCTTTCAAATATTTAATAAATGCGCGTGTCTTACAGAGAGCACGTGAAGTTTCTTAACAAAGAGCAACGTGAGGTGAGGCATTCATGAAAAAACAGTTAGTGAATATGAAGGGAACAAAGGATGGTTTTGTTCTTCGTTTAGATGATCAATGTGCATATGTCGATTTAGTAGAAGAATTAAAGAAAAAGGTTTCAGAAAGCGGTATCGATGGCAAAGTGAATGTCCAATTAGATTTAGGCTATCGATACTGTTCAGAAGAACAAATGAATGAGCTAATTAAAATTGTGCAGGAAACAGAGCAACTTATCGTTTCAAAAGTGCAAAGTGAAGTACTGACTATCCAAGAAAGCAACCAGAAAATGATTGAAAGTCAACAAGATACATATATAGGCGTGGTCAGATCGGGACAAATTGTGCGTTCGGCTGGTGATATTATCGTCGTTGGAAATGTCAACCCAAATGGACGTGTGGAAGCTGGTGGTAATGTGTATGTTCTAGGTAGACTTAAAGGCATTGTACATGCTGGTCTTCATGGTAATAAGGAAGCAATTATTGCAGCATCCCGCTTTGAGGCAACACATATCATGATTGCTGATCAGGTTCAAGCAATGTCAGACGAACATGTAAAAGCGATTAATCAGGCAGAGATGACATGTGCATTTATCGGCTACGATGGGCGTATTACGTACGATCAAATCCATGTGTTAAAAAATATTCGACCATTGTTAAATGTGTCTAAGGGAGGAAGCTAGTGTGGGAGAAGCGATCGTCATAACTTCAGGTAAAGGCGGTGTCGGAAAAACAACGACAACGGCTAACCTTGGGACTGCATTGGCTCTACAAGGTAAAAAAGTATGTTTGGTAGATACTGATATTGGCCTACGTAATTTGGATGTAATATTAGGTCTTGAGAATCGGATTATTTATGATTTAGTTGATGTTGTTGAAGGACGTTGTAAAATTCATCAAGCACTCATAAAAGATAAACGGGTAGATGAGAAACTATTTTTATTACCTGCTGCTCAAACGACAGATAAAAATTCCGTTAATCCTGAGCAAATGAAGAGCTTAATAGAAGAGTTAAAAAGAGATTATGATTATGTATTAATAGATTGTCCTGCTGGTATTGAGCAAGGTTACCGTAATGCTGTTGCTGGTGCAGAGCATGCAATCGTAGTAACGACACCAGAAATCTCTGCCGTGCGTGATGCGGATCGCATTATTGGCTTGCTTGAGCAGGAAGAAATTACAGCACCTAAGCTCATTATTAATCGTATTCGGCAGCATATGATGAAAAACGGAGATACACTTGATGTAAATGAGATAACAACACATTTGTCTATCGACTTATTAGGTATAATTGTAGATAATGAAGATGTTATTTCATCATCAAATAAAGGTGAGCCAATTGTCATGGACCCTGCCAATAAGGCATCCTTAGGCTATCGTAATATTGCTCGCCGAATACTTGGTGAATCCGTACCGCTTATGGCGATTGAAAATGAAAATAGGGGTGTATTTTCAAAACTGAAAGCGTTATTTTCGAGATAAACCTTCGAGTCTTTTCGTGCATTTGTACGAGAAGGCTTTTTTTGTTGGTTTGATGGAGAGAAGTGCCAAAGCGATGGATAGAAACACTGAAATGATAGAACCCTCACTATCGGGATATTTGAATTGTTCAAAAATTTTTTTGCATGAATGGACATGCAATCACATATAGTGTGAAAAAAGGATGAGGGCTTGTTTAAAAAATGGAAATGGTTGGTCACAATCTTACTTGTGGCAGGAATTATGCTAGTGATTCGTCTAGAAGATCAAGGAGTGTTGGATACACCTGTGCGAAAGCTTGTGACAACATCTGAGGATTTAACTTATTTAAGCGAGCTTGGACAAAGCTGGTTAAACAAAGAGGATGAAGCCATTTTAGTATCGAGTGATGTTGGGCAAGCTGAACTTTTAGCGTTTGCAAATGCTCAAGTTTTTAAGGAAGGCTTTTTATTGCAGTATGATATAGGTTTACCTATCTATGCTGGACAGAATGGTTTAGTTGTTTTTACAGGTCATACAAAATACACAGGTAAAACGATGACGATTACCTACGATGATGGCACAACAGTTTCCTATGGTATGCTGGATAGTTTAGCACAGCTACCATATACAACGGTGCAGGCAAATGATTTAATCGGGATGAAAGAGGCTGGACAACTCTATCTATCAATTGAAAAAGATAAAACACATTATAATTTAGAGCAGATTGTGCAGTGGCTGGAATCAACAACAACAGATGAGAATTAAATTACATCTTCTCTGTATCCCTCTCGTATTGTTAATGATTTTTAGTGGCCAAATTGCCTACTATGCTATTATTTTAACTTCCTTACTTTGGCATGAGGCTGGACATCTACTAGCCGCAACGCTTTGTGGCGTTAAGGTAAAATCATGCGTTATTACACCATATGGAGGGGAAATCAAATTTGAGAATCCAGCGGTTGTGCCAGCATCGTCACTCCTATGGATTGCCCTAGGGGGACCAATCGCTACAATAATAGGGATTGGCCTCGCTTTTTTTATGCCCGAGCTTCTTGCCAATAAGCTTATCAATGTTCAGCTTGTCCTTTTAGCTATTAATTTATTACCGATTATTCCGCTTGATGGTGGTCGAATTCTTATGGCATGTTTGTTTTTATTTTATCCAAGTGTTCGTACGCTTGAATATTACTATTGGCTTTCTCTCATAATAACATCTATCATATTTATTTTAACGTTAATTAATCTACCGAATTCTATTTTTATAGCAATTCTTTGTTTATTTATTTGGCTTCAAGCAATTAAAGAATGGAACTATCGAAAATATAGCTTAGCATTTGAGAAATATGTGATGAATAGATTGACTTAAAAAAAAGCATGTGGTAATATTTTAATGTTATTGTTTGTAGCACCTGTGCTACTACAACCGCTCTGGAAAGGTTTAAGTATCTTTGATCACCTTTATATACAGGCGAGTCTGAGTCTAAGAGGAGGTGCAGTAAAATGTACGCAATTATTGAAACTGGTGGTAAACAAATCAAAGTAGAAGCTGGTCAAGAAATCTATGTTGAAAAATTAGGTGTAGAAGCTGACGAGGTTGTAACTTTTGATAAAGTATTATTCGTTGGTGGCGAAAACGTTAAAGTTGGCGCTCCATTCGTAGAAGGCGCTACTGTAACAGCTAAAGCTGTGAAAGAAGGCCGTGCGAAAAAAATCGTTGTTTTCAAAATGAAAGCTAAAAAGAACTACCGTCGTAAACAAGGTCACCGTCAACCTTATACAAAATTAGTTGTTGAAACAATCAACGCTTAATTGTGAGGTGTAACGAATGATACAAGTTACGATTCATCACAATGAAAATAGACATGTGTCAGCATTTGAATTTTCAGGACATGCTGAATACGATGAATCTGGTAAGGATTTAGTATGTGCAGGGGCATCTACCATTGCCATTGGTACAGTAAATGCTATTTATGCACTATTACAAATCCAGCCAGAAGTCGAACAAGCTGCTGAAGGTGGAGGCTATCTTAAGGTAGATTTACCATCAGATTTAGAGCCTGAGATTGATGCAAAACTACAGTTAATTGTCCAAGTTATGACTGCCCAAGTGTATTCAATGGTGCAAAACTATGGACAATACATCCAAATCAACTACAACCAAGTAGGAGGTGGAACACGATGAAATTATTATTAGCATTAGACCTTCAACTTTTCGCATCGAAAAAAGGGGTAGGTTCTACTAAAAACGGACGTGACTCTGAGTCTAAACGCCTTGGTGCTAAACGTGCTGATGGCCAATTCGTAACTGGTGGTTCAATTCTTTACCGTCAACGCGGTACAAAAATTTACCCAGGTACTAACGTAGGTCGCGGTGGTGACGATACACTATTTGCTAAAGTTGATGGCGTTGTTAAATTCGAACGCTTAGGTCGCGATCGCAAACAAGTATCTGTATACCCAGCATCACAAGAAGCTTAATTATTAAAGGACTGCTATAGAAGCAGTCCTTTTTTTACTGCTACCATATATTTATTGTGCTATTCTTATAATTTGATACATACTATGACTCTTCACTAAATAGAGTTAATGAAATAACTCCTATAAGCGAAAAAATTGATCGTAGGCGAATACGATTGATAATTTGCAATAAAGGTTAATCATTAATCCTGATGTGAGGATGCATAATTTTTTCTCTTTCAGCAATCGGGCCATTTAACGGAGTAATTCTTATTGTGAAATTGAAACTAATTTGAAATGATATAATGAAATATTGATTAATTGGGGGGCAAAAAATGCGACGCTTTAAAAGCCGATACTTGTTTATAATTTTTGCTTTGTTGTTAACAGGTTGTGTAAACGTAGAAAAAGAAAAATCTTTAGAAAAGGAAAAATCGCCATTAACTACGCAAATAACCATTGAGCCCTATAACATGAGCGAGAAAGAAAACCTACTTATTAGCAAGACAGGTGTGGGGCACATTGAATTTTTCAAGCTGAATGGCACTCCGAAAGACGAGGATCAATTGTACTTCTCAGTGGAGGTATTTAAAAACGGTAAGTTTAAAGAGGAATTGCTAAAGACTTGGGATGGACCTGAAACAAAATATCAAGACAGCTTTATTTCCTTTGGAATAAGTGACATTGAAAATGAAGGTCATTCTTTGAAACTAATCACAGGTACACCAACTGGCATTGCTACAACTGTTTATTCAAATAACATGACATCTTCTTCTTTCGGTAAGCTAGTCGGCGGCAAAGTTACTTTAGAAAAAAATAAACCTGTTTATTTAGCAGCGTGGCTAGGCACTACTAAAAACGAGCTGAGTTTTGGTGGAGGTAATAATGGGGAACTACCCTCGGGTCTTGAAGAAGCTGAACTCACATTTTTATACAAAGTTATATGGGCCGATAAAGAAAAGTAATAATTTCGACTTATTCAGCATATGGGCTCAAATGTGAAGGACACAGATAGAAAATAGCCAAAACTTTATAAAAAACCGATATAATAGCTAAGAATCTATTTTGATCAATCTTTTTTTCAAAATGGATTCTTTTTATTTAATTTAACTTTATTTCAAAGCAACGACAATGATATACGTAATGTATAGGGGAAATAGATTCTGTTTGATAGGCTAAATTTGTGGAAGCTAGTGTACAGTCAATGAAATAAGTTTTGTAAGCCAAACACAATGATTTTTATGAGTATCCCGAGACAGTTGTCACGGATTCAAGGGAATGGATTGTACAGGTGCAATTCAAAATCCAGACGCATTGTTTATCTGTAGCGAAAGCAAAGCAGCAGCTACAATTACGCCAAGGCGAAATTGATTGGTTATGCATCATAAAATTCGATGAAGAATTAAGGGAAAAATACAGTAAAACTTGTTATACTAGTAAGGATAACTTTATTGGAGTGAATGGGATGAACAATCAATCACTAACCATTAGTGAAGTATTACGTTTTGCAAATCATGATTATGTGAATCAACTTCAACTGATTCGCATGAATTTAGATTTAGGTAGAATTGACGAATCGAAAGAACTTATTCAAAATTATTCAGAGCAATTACGAAAAATTTCTATCCTTAATCGTTTACAATTACCACAAACAATTGAGTGGCTACAAACGGCTGGCTGGCGCTATCCTTCCTTATCATTAGAGCTTAGTGGAGAGATAAATAAGCCTGTTACCAATAATATTGATAGGGAAGTTGTAGATACCTTAAACAAAACAGTTATGCATGTTTATGATACATTAGATCCATTTACAGAACAGAAACTAGCGCTTGATGTACGTGTTGACGATCATACATTTGTCGTGACATTCACGCTAAATGGGCTATGGAGTGCTGATGCATTCACCGAAAAAGGTTTGAAACAATTAGACATTCAAACAATTGAACAGACAAAAACAAGCTGGCGATATGTATTGAGTGCAAATAGGGAGTGAACTAAATGTTTGTCGATCACGTGAAGATTTATGTAAAAGGTGGCGACGGTGGTGACGGAATGGTTGCCTTTCGCCGAGAAAAATATGTTCCAAATGGTGGTCCAGCTGGCGGTGATGGTGGACATGGCGGGAATGTAGTATTTGAAGTTGATGAGGGTTTACGTACATTAATGGATTTCCGCTATAAACGCCATTTCAAGGCGCCTCGTGGTGAGCATGGTATGAGTAAAGGAATGCATGGTAAAAATGCTGATGATTTAATTATTAAAGTACCACCAGGAACAGTAGTTATCAATGAAGAAAATGAAGCAGTTATTGCTGATTTAGTAGAGCATGGTCAAAGAGCTATCATTGCGAAAGCTGGTCGAGGTGGCCGTGGAAATTCCCGCTTTGCAACACCAGCAAATCCAGCTCCAGAACTTTCTGAAAAAGGTGAGCCAGGACAAGAATTAAATGTTATATTAGAGTTAAAAGTTTTAGCAGATGTAGGACTAGTAGGATTCCCAAGTGTTGGTAAATCTACACTTCTATCAGTTGTTTCTGCTGCTAAGCCAAAAATAGGTGCTTATCATTTTACAACAATCGTTCCGAATTTAGGTATGATTGAGACAGAGGATCATCGTAGCTTTGCGATGGCAGATTTACCTGGTCTAATTGAAGGAGCGCATGAAGGGGTGGGCTTAGGTCATCAGTTTTTACGTCATATCGAGCGTACACGTGTTATTGTTCATGTGATCGATATGTCAGGGATGGAAGGTCGCGATCCATATGAGGATTATTTAACAATTAATGAGGAATTAAAACAATATAATCTTCGTTTAACAGAACGTCCTCAAATTATTGTAGCCAATAAAATGGATATGCCAGAAGCAGAAAATAACTTAGCGGAGTTCCGCCAAAAAGTAGGAGAGGATATTCAAATCTTCCCCATTTCTGCGATTTCGCGTCAAGGTTTGAAAGAATTATTATTTGCCATTGCAGATTTACTAGAGGTAACACCTGAATTCCCTCTATATGATGATTTAGAGGAGCAATCAGAGACAACAGTTATGTATAAACATGAAGCAAAAGGCGAAGATTTTGAAATCACTCGTGATGATGATGGTGCATTTATTATTAGTGGTTATGCCATTGAACGCCTATTCAAAATGACTGACTTTAGCCGTGAAGATGGAATTCGTCGTTTTGCTCGTCAATTGCGTGCAATGGGCGTAGATGAAGCTTTACGTGAACGTGGTGCGCAAGATGGCGATACAGTTCGTCTGCAAGAGTTTGAATTTGAATTTGTCGATTAAGACAAGAGTTTTAGGGGGAAGCGTATGAAGAATGTTGCGAATCAGCGATATTATTTAGTTCGTGAAGATGTTTTAACAGATGCTATGCAAAAAACTTTGGAGGCGAAGCACTTACTTTCAAGTGGCTCAGTTTCATCCATTTGGGATGCGGTAAAGCAGGTGGATTTATCGCGAAGTGCGTTTTACAAATATCGTGATGCTGTATTTCCTTTCCACTCAATTGTGCAGGAACGCATTTTAACAGTCTTTTTACAGCTTCAAGACCGTAAAGGAACACTTGCCAAGCTTTTAGAAACAGTGACAAACACACATTGCAATGTGCTAACTATTCATCAAACTATACCTATTCAAGGACGTGCTAATGTAACTTTGTCCTTAGATGTAACGAGCATGACCTGTGAGCTTGATGAATTAATACAACAACTAAAACGTTTAGATTTTGTAGAATCAGCGGAAGTTATTAGTTCCGGTGCATTGTAATAGCTGTTTTGACTTACTGCTATAGGACGGCAAATAAGGCTTTAAGAGGAGCAGTCTCATTAGAAATAGTATCTGATGGGACAGCTCCTTATTCTTATCATTTCAAAACGATTAGGATGTTAGTGAAGTTGTCAAAAACATATATAATATTTTTAAAACTACAATTGTAGTGAAGGAGGAAATTGCAATGACAGAGCAGCATTGGGAAAAACGAATCGCATATTTAGGACCAGAAGCATCTTTTACATACTTAGCCACAAAAGCAATCTTTCCAACTGAGTGGCTCGTCCCATGTGCAACAATTCCAGAATGCATTGAAGCGGTGGCAGATGGGAAGGTAGATTTAGCAGTTGTCCCTATGGAGAATGCACTTGAGGGCTCTGTAACACTGACACTTGATTATTTATTTCATGAGGCAATTTTATACGTTACAGGAGAGCTTCAACTAAAAATCCAGCAGCATTTAATGGTTAATAAAGCCCAAAAGGATCATTGGGAATCAATTAAAGGGGTTTATTCACATCCACACGCCCTAGCACAATGTCATAAATACTTATTCTATCGCTTCAGCCATGTACCATTACAGCAAACAACTTCAACTGCCGCTGCTGCAAAATTTGTATCCGAAAATCCAAATGAGTGCATTGCAGCAGTTGGTAATGCTGCAGCAGCAGAAAAATATGATTTGGAAATCGTTCAACCAAATATTCATGATTTCCATTTTAATCATACACGCTTCTTCGTATTATCAAAGCAAAATATACGGTTACCACAAGAACTATCAGACGGACAGGCAAAAACAACTTTTATGATTACGTTACCTACTGACCGATCAGGAGCATTACATCAAGTTCTATCAGTATTTGCGTGGCGACAGTTAAATTTAAGTAAAATTGAATCACGTCCATTAAAAACGGGCTTAGGTGATTATTTCTTTATGATTGATGTCTTAGCAGATGAAAAAGAACCTATGATGCGTGGGGCAATGGAAGAACTAGCTGCACTTGGTTGCAAGGTAAAGTCACTTGGTACTTATTTTACGTATTTGACGTCGGACGAATCATAGAAGCCAGTAAGGAGGTATAGTATGGGCGGTATTATTTTGTTTGATGGGGTCTGTAATTTTTGTGATAGCAGTGTGCAATTTGTTATTAAGCATGATCAGGCAGCATATTTTCAATTTGCATCCATCCAAAGTGATATAGGGCAAGCACTCCTTGCTAAATATAATGTGTCAGAGAATGTTGACAGTGTTATATTAATTGAGCATGGAAAGGCCTATGCTGAATCAACTGCTGCTCTAAGAATCAGCCGTAAATTAGATGGTTTTTGGCCAATCTGCTATCTTTTCACTCTTGTACCACCATTTTTACGAAATAGTGTGTACCGAGTAGTGGCAAAAAATAGATATCGTCTTTTCGGTCAAAAAAAAATGTGCCTTTTGCCTACACCTTCTCAGCAAAAAAGATTTCTCAAGCAATAAAATGTTGTTGAAATACTATTATGTCAATGAAATCAAGGTGACAAATTAAAAAGTATAACCCTTTTTCAAGACGAGGGGTTGATTTCCGTTCTGACTGAGTGCTTTCCTGGGTGCGTCCGATGAGCCGCTTCACTCGCGCTCCAGGGTCTCATCTGTGACGCTGAATCCCCGAGGAGTTACTCAGTCTACACTCCAATCAACCATTGCTCATTCATTGGTATTTCACATAAATGTATAGTGATAAATTGAAGTCTTAACCATCACTATTTTGCGCAAAATGGAGCTTTGATAACATTTTTCTATGCGAAAGCAGCGCGACAGCCATAAGTGGCTTTATGTAAAGGTAGAAATTTGTTTTATGCATAAAAATAAAATGTAGGTTGCCAGTTATAGAATTGTACCACTATTCTTTCCATTTAATGATGGTAAGTAACATGCTTTTACTTTACTTTTGAGGGAAGAAAATATTTAAAGTTCTACACTATTGCAGATTGGAGTGCAAGGCTACTCGACTCCCGTGGGATAGCGAGACAGACGAGACCCTGCACGGAGCGTCAGCGCAGGAAGCGGCTCGTCGCTCGCCCACAGGAAAGCGAGTAGCCTGGAACGGAAATCACCTTCATTTTGAATAAATATTCACAAAGAGTCCCTTGACCATTTAGTTTTTCAACACTATGAAAGCTATCCAATTTATATTGGATAGCTTTTTTTGTCAAAAAATGACTAAAATTGCGGAGCCGCTTTTTTCCTTAAACATGTTACACTAGTATTAATGGTATTTATTTGGTAAAAAAGGAGGGTAAAGTATGTTTTTGGTGGATATTCAAAAGGAGATTAAAAAAATTGCACCAGCAATACAACTAAATAAAGAAAAAATAAAGATACTTTTTGTGGAAAAATTACAGAACAATGAACCAGATTTCCTACATATGTTTCAAGATGATGTCAACAAAATAGAAGGATTCACAATGACTTTAATTGATATGGTTTTTGGAGCTGTGATGCAAGAATCTTTAAAGCAATTTATCCCATCCATAAAACCAATGGTACATCAGTACCAAAGCTTAGGCCTTTTACCAGATCACTATAAAAACTTAGGTAAATATTTAATAATTTCTATTCGCGAAGCATTGGAGGAAAGTGTAACACATGAAGAAATTATTGCATTTCAATTAATATTTTATCGATTAGCAGAAATTGCAACGCGATTAGAAAAAAGCGACTACAAAAAAGTAAAGATAGGTATGCAAACATGGTTTTTTAAATCATTTAGAGTTGTGAAAAAAGTACAGGAAAGCGATTTAGTCGTGTTAATTTATATTGTACCTATAGATGGTAATATAGCACCCATACATGGAACAGATAACTTTGTTTCAGTGCGTTTAACAATGCTAAATGAAGCGCCTTCTCTTCAGAAAAGTTACCGAGTAATTGAAAAGACAGGCCATAAAGGATATGTAATGATTATTAATCGAAGTGCTAACGATCGTCTAACGGATTATTTATTTAATCGGTTATCTGAAGGGGATACACTTGAGATTACCTTACCAAAACGTAATAGCTGCTAGTCTTTTTTAAAGAAGGCTAGCAGCTAAGAAAATGCTATTGGTCGGCAATTAAATAGCCTTTATTTTCTAATGTACGCTCAATCAAATTTAATATTTCAGTTGAAGGTGCAGAAATGACATGTAGATGTGTACCTCCAGTGAGCTCGGATAAGTAGCTTGCTTGTGTTTCATTAACGCGTTCAATAAATTGTTTAACCTCATGCCGATTAGAAACCATAAGAGACGCAGTAATTTCACCATAAATTGGATGCTCCACGATAACATTTTTCACTGTTCCACCGCAGTCAACTATGGTCAACAGCTCATCTTCAGCATCCTGTGATGTATGGAAACAGGGTATTGTCCGCTCTACTGTGTGCTGTAAGTGCTCCTGGTGCATATAGAGATAGCCTTGACTAGTTGCAATAATAGGCTCATTTCTAGCCTTTAATAATGTCATATCGTTGACAATGACTTGTCTTGATACATTGGCGAATTTAGCTAGATCTGTGCCTGTTATAGGTGTTGTACTATTTTTTAATTGTGCTAGAAGATGCAGTCTGCGTTCCTCGCCTAACATTTTTTTCATAAGAGATCACCTCTGCCTGTAATAAAGGAAGCAGTTTTCCTTAAAGCCTAGTGTACCATGAAGCATTTCCAACATGCGTGAATTTTTTGTATCCAAATGAAACATTGAACATATGATACGTAGAGAGGAAGGGAGGAAAACATTGCGTATTCATATTGTTCAAAAGGGAGATACGTTGTGGAAGATTGCCAAAGAATACGGCGTTTCGTTTGAAGATTTAAAGAGACTGAATGCCCACCTTGCCAATCCTGACTATATTGTTCCGGGCATGGAAATTATTTTGCCTGAAAAAATAAACAAAGATCCGCATAGAGAAGGGCATCGAGATGGAAACAGAGAGGGGCATAGGGAAACAAACTGGGGAACACATCGAGAAGGGCAAAGTGAAGGACAAAGAGAGAGGAATTGGGAATCACATAAAGAGGGACATAAAGAAACTCAAATGCACAAAGAATCACCTACAAAGCCAGTTAAAGAAAACGTAAAAAAAGAGGTACAAAGGCCAATGCCACCACCTGTTGTTGTGCCGCCACCACCAATGCCAGAGCCACAGATGATACCGATTCCTTATCCAATGCCAATGCCAATGCCACAGCAGCCAATGTTTGTACCACAGCCTGTAGAGCTAAGCTGGAACCAGCAAGTAGTTATGCCACAGGTAGAGCAAACACAAAACGTTGCACCACCTCCAGTACAAATTCAACCACCACCTGTCGTACAACCAGCACCGCAACCACCATTACCACAACCGATTTTTATCATGCCACCGCCAATGCCTGCAGTACCACATTGTTCTAGCTGCCATCAGCCAGTTCATCATCATATGTGGTGGCCAATGCACATGCCGATGCACATGCCGATGCACATGCCAATGCCAATGCATATGCCGATGCAGATGCCGATGGAACCACAAGTAGAGGCCTATACAATGCCACCACAACCAACATCTTGTGAAATGAAGGAAAGTAATGTAGCTGGAATGCAGAATTTCTTAGAATCAAGCACATCGCCATTCTTCCAAAAACCTGAACCATTTACGCAGCCTCAATTCCAGCCTATGCCTGAGATGAATATGGGGCAGTCCTGTGGGTGCAATACTCAGCCAATGATGCCGAATTGGCAAATGGACCCATGTCACTGTCAACCTGTCTGCCCACCACCGCCACCATGCCCATCGGCCTGCCCACCGCCGTGTCCGTCATGTGAGCCATGGGTGTCACCGCACTTATTCCCAGGCGGGATGACGCCTTATCGATGGTGAAAAAGCATACATTATTGAGGAATTAAAACCTAATATTTGGAAATATAAATATCGTTCCAAAAACTATTTTGTCAAGCGTGCAAAGCAATTAGAGATAGCAGAGAAGGTAAAGGCAATTCATCGACAGCTTGGACGGCTCGAACCTTCATTAGTTTTACCTATAGTGAATAGTGATGACGAGCATTTAATTGTGCATGTGTGGCAAGAGGGTAGTCATAGTGCTAATTTTACTTATAAAAAGGACAGAATAGAATCTCTTAAGCTCTTATTTGCTTTACATGATACTCATAAAAAAATAGCCTGGCAAAAAGTACCGGGCTTGCACACCTATTCACAGCTTCTAAAATGGCAAATGCGTCATCTACGTTTTAAAAGCAGACGCAATGAATTTCGCACTTTTTTAACAAAAGAAGAAATAGATCAGATTTTACACTATAGTGATAAATCCTTACAGTTAATCTCTATGGAGAACGTGCCCGAAAAAGATATTACACTTTTACATGGAGATGTTGTCCATCATAATTTTTTACGGTGCTCTAATGGTGAACTAAAGTTAATTGATTTTGATTTGGCACATCTAGGAGAAGCAGATGATGAATATATTTTATGGCTACATCGGGTATTGCCAGCAGTAGATTATGACCTTACTAAAATATTTTCAGAGTTACCAGAGCTGAAGCGATTAGATAAAAGAAAGTTACATCGTTTAAAATATCCTAATGAGCTATTACGTGAATGGCTTTTTGCAGTAGATTTACCATTAGATCAGCAACTAGTATTTTTAGATTATTTAGTACCGTTTACTAAACGTGCCCTCACATACTGGCCAAAATTGTGGTACGATATTGATAGAATGATGAAAAAATGACCGTCTTTTGGCGGTCATTTTTGTGTGGATGTAACTACTATACTATTTCTTATAGTCGAGCATTCGTTCGCTATATGCTATAATCGAAGACGATGATTGTGAGGGATTATAGATGTATGATTATTTAAAAGGACAAATAACACGTATTACCCCTGAGTATATTGTGCTCGAGCAGCAAGGAATTGGCTGGCAGCTAAACACACCCAATCCATTTGCATTTAGAACATCAGCACTTGAACAACAAATTTTTGTACACTTACACGTACGTGAAGATGCACAAGTATTATATGGTTTTCCTAATTTGGACCAACGAGAATTATTTCGTAAACTCATTTTAGTTTCAGGAATAGGGCCAAAGGGGGCATTGGCTATTCTAGCTACAGGAAACCCGCAGCAAGTAATTAGCGCTATTGAACGAGAAGATGAAACATTTTTAGTAAAATTCCCTGGTGTAGGGAAAAAAACAGCACGCCAGATGATTTTAGATTTAAAAGGCAAGCTGGGAACCTTATTGGATACAATTGAATTGCCAAGTACTGAGGATGAGTTACCACTGTTCGGTGTGAATCCGTACAAACATGAGTTAGAGGAAGCCATTCTTGCTTTAATGGCACTTGGTTATTCTGAAAAGGAGCTAGAAAAAGTGCGACCGCAGCTTGAGGAAAATGAAAAACTTCAAACGACAGATGCCTTTATGAAACAAGCGTTACAATTGCTACTTAAGTTGAAATAGTGAAAGGGGGAAAAGTACATGTCTGAACGTATGATGGCTAGTGAGGCAGGCAGCTATGATGAGCAATTTGAATTATCTTTAAGGCCCCAGCGATTGGCTCAATATATTGGACAGCATAAAGTAAAAGAGAATTTACAAATTTTCATTGAAGCAGCAAAGCTTCGTCAGGAAAGTTTGGATCATGTGCTGTTATATGGACCACCAGGACTTGGGAAAACGACATTAGCTGCTGTTATTGCCAATGAGATGAATGTCAATGTTCGCATGACAAGTGGCCCTGCGATTGAGCGTCCAGGAGATCTAGCAGCGATTTTAAGTTCACTAGAGCCTGGGGACGTCTTATTCATTGATGAGATTCATCGCCTACCTCGTGCCATTGAAGAAGTGTTATATCCAGCAATGGAGGACTTCTGTTTAGATATTGTGGTTGGAAAAGGTCCAGAAGCACGTTCTGTACGCCTTGATTTACCTCCCTTTACCCTTGTAGGTGCTACAACAAGAGCTGGCGCATTATCAGCCCCATTAAGGGATCGTTTTGGTGTTTTATTACGCTTAGAGTACTATGACGATATTTCCCTTGCTGAAATTGTTGCTCGAAGTGCACATTTATTTGAGGTAGGAATTGAGCAAATAGCAGCAATGGAAATGGCGAGGCGTTCTCGCGGTACACCTCGTATAGCTAATCGCCTATTGAAACGAGTGCGAGATTATGCACAGGTGCTTGGAGATGGTATGATAACAGAGAATCTTGCAAAGCAAGCACTTGAGTTATTACAAGTCGATCCTAGAGGACTTGATCATATTGACCATAAATTAGTGACCAATATGATTGAGCGCTTTCAGGGTGGTCCTGTAGGCCTAGATACCATAGCAGCATCTATTGGTGAGGAGCGGGTTACAATAGAAGATGTCTATGAGCCGTATTTAATGCAAATTGGCTTTATCCAGCGTACACCACGTGGAAGAGTCGCTAGTCATTTAGCCTACGAACATTTTGGATATGATTATCCTAAACAAACATAGAAGAAGGAAGTTTTTTTCATGCGTGTAGAAGATTTTGATTTTGAATTACCAGAGGAGCTTATAGCCCAGACGCCACTTGTCGATCGAACAGCTAGCCGATTAATGGTTGTAACGCCTGGTTCAAATGAAGTGGAGCATCATCATTTTGCTCATATTTTAGATGAGTTACATGCTGGGGATTGCCTTGTGTTAAATGATACAAGGGTACTGCCAGCGCGTTTAATGGGTGTAAAAGAGGAAACAGGTGCCCATATAGAAGTATTGTTATTAAAGCAAATAGCTGGTACGGATGAATGGGAAACACTTGTGAAGCCTGCAAAGCGTGTAAAAGTCGGTACAGTTGTCTCATTTGGAGCTGGCTTACTAACAGCCACTTGTACAGGAGAGCTTGATCACGGTGGACGTACATTTGAATTTAACTATAATGGGATTTTTTACGAGATTTTAGAGCAGCTTGGTGAGATGCCATTACCTCCATATATTCGTGAAAAATTAGAGGATAAGGACCGATACCAAACCGTCTATGCCAAAGAACGCGGTTCAGCGGCGGCTCCAACGGCAGGTCTGCATTTTACGGAAGGCTTACTAGAACAAGTGAAGGCAAAAGGTGTAGAGGTTGTCTTTATCACGTTACATGTTGGACTAGGAACATTTCGACCTGTCAGTGTAGATTCCATTGAAAATCACGAAATGCATGCTGAATTTTATAGTGTTACAGAAGAAGCCGCTTCAACGATTAATCGTATAAAACGTAATGGTGGTAAAGTGATTGCAGTTGGGACAACTTCTACACGAACATTAGAAACTATTGGCTCAAAATATAATGGGGAAGTGCGAGCAGAACAAGGCTGGACATCTATTTTTATTTACCCAGGCTATGAATTTTCAGTGGTAGCTGGCTTAATCACAAACTTCCATTTACCGAAATCTACCCTTGTCATGCTTGTTAGTACGCTTGCAACAAGAGAAACAATTTTAAGTGCCTATCATCAAGCTGTAGCGGAAAAATATCGTTTCTTTAGCTTTGGTGATGCTATGTTTATTCGTCCAAAGAGATAATTAAGGATAAGAATCGGAGTACTGTTTTTACTTCAGATAAGAGAGGAATATTTATTTATGACACAACCAGCAATTCGCTATGAACTACTTCATACTTGTAAGCAAACAGGAGCACGTCTTGGTATCGTGCACACACCACATGGCTCCTTTGAAACGCCAGCCTTCATGCCAGTAGGTACGCAGGCAACCGTTAAAACAATGTCGCCAGAGGAACTAAAGGAAATGAATGCCGGTATCATCCTGTCCAATACGTATCATTTATGGCTTCGTCCAGGCAATGATATTGTCAAGGAAGCAGGTGGTTTGCATAAATTTATGAATTGGGATCGCCCAATTTTAACAGATTCAGGTGGCTTCCAAGTGTTCTCACTTAGTCAATTCCGAAAAATTGAAGAAGAAGGAGTTCACTTCCGTAATCATTTGAATGGAGATAAATTGTTTTTAAGTCCGGAAAAGGCAATGGAAATTCAAAATGATCTTGGTTCAGATATTATGATGGCCTTTGATGAATGTCCACCATACCCTGCAACTTATGACTATATGCTGCAATCTGTTGATCGTACAACTCGTTGGGCGAAACGTTGTAAGGAGGCACATCAACGTCCAGAAGAGCAAGGTCTTTTTGGTATTATTCAAGGCGGAGAATATGAGGAATTACGCCGTCGTTCAGCAGAAGCGTTAGTTGAGTTAGATTTTCCAGGATACGCTATTGGAGGGCTGTCCGTTGGCGAACCAAAAGATGTTATGAATAGAGTTTTAGAGTTCACTACACCATTAATGCCAGCAAATAAACCACGTTATTTAATGGGTGTTGGGTCACCTGATTCATTAATCGACGGAGCAATTCGTGGTATTGATATGTTTGACTGTGTATTGCCAACACGTATTGCGCGTAATGGTACACTAATGACTTCTGAAGGGCGCTTAGTAGTAAAGAATGCAAAGTATGCTCGTGATTTTGGCCCGATTGATCCGAATTGTGATTGCTATACTTGTAAAAATTATTCACGTGCTTATATCCGACATCTTATTCGTACTGAGGAGACATTTGGTATTCGTTTAACGTCATATCATAACTTACATTTCCTATTAAAATTAATGGAACAAGTACGTGAGGCAATCCGTGAAGATCGTCTAGGAGATTTCCGAGAAGAGTTTTTTGAGAAATATGGCTTTAATGGACCAGACGCGAAGAACTTCTAATATTTAGTAAAAAAATTATGAATTTGTGTGAAATGTGAATATTTCTAGCAAAATATTGTCTATGATAGAAAAAATATTAGTAATTATAGAAAATTTTTGGGCTTGTCCATCGCTTTTTAAGGGTGGAATAGTCTATACTAAAAAAAGTGATAATGGAAAGGGGGCAAGAATTATGAATTCGTATGTACAATTTATACCTATAGTGTTAATGTTCGTTGCAATGTGGTTTATCTTAATCCGCCCTGCTAAAAAGAGACAGCAGGAAACACAAAATATGCAGAGCAATTTGCAACGTGGAGATAAAGTAATTACAATTGGTGGCTTACATGGTGTGATAGATTCGATTGAGGATACAGCAGTAACATTGAAAATCTCAGAAAATGTCCGCGTAAAATTTGACCGTCAAGCAATTGGACGTGTTGTCAATGAAAAATAACTAAACTTCAATTTAAAGGCGTTGTCCAACAAAAATTTGGACAACGCCTTCTATACTTTAATCCCCATATCACTGTATAAAATGCAACATACACGGTCACCTTGTTAGTATGGGGGTGACTGTATGGAAGAATATTTAATTATTATTTTTAGAACATGCTTTATCTATGTGTTTATTTTAATTATATTCCGTTTAATGGGCAAACGTGAGGTTGGTGAATTATCCGTCATCGATTTAGTGGTATCTATTTTAATAGCAGAGGTTGCAGCATTTGCACTTGATGACGTTGAAACACCTTTAATAAATGCCATTCTACCAATTATCATGTTGTTTTTTATTCAAATAGGCAGTGCTTATTTTTCATTAAAAAATAAAAAGTTTCGTGATTTAGTGGATGGTGATCCTGTTTTACTAATAAAGGATGGTGTCATTTTAGAAAAAGAAATGCGCAAGCAACGCTATAATTTAGATGATTTATGTCAGCAATTACGTGAAAATGGTACTGCCTCTGTAACAGAAGTTGCTTATGCTTATTTGGAGCCCTCTGGCAATCTTTCTGTTTATGAGAAAGATGAAAAAGCATTTGTATACCCACTTATTATCGACGGTGATATTCAGGAAAGACATTTGAAACTCTTGCATAAGGATGCTGAATGGTTAATGTCTGAGTTAACCAAGAATAATATTCCGGATAGTAAAACGGTGTTTTTTTGTATTTGGGAAGAGAACCGGCTTCATATTCAACTGAAAGAGTCTTAAACCTTTTTCACTAATTTCCGTAGGTATCGGACATCCGTAAAACGTAGCTGATTTGAAAAAATTAAAAAACTAAATAGTAAAAATAACGTTACACAACTACTTAAAATAAAAGGTAAAGACATGATTGGTATTAAAAAATACTGAGTGACACAAACCGCAATAAAGCAGCTATAAGGCACTACAAACATTCTAAAGCCTGCGCGTAAATTTTTGCGTTGTCTGACTGTTGCGATATGCAAAAATGAAGTCAGTAATACACCAAATCCAATTGCCACTACCGCCCCTTTTTCCTGTATACCTGGCTGGGAAGCAAGCACGAACATAACAAATAGCTTTCCTAGACCACCGTAAATGGAGTTCATCATGGCAGCACGGGCCTCGCCAATTGCCTGTAATATCGAATGTAATGGACTTTGAATATAGTAAAAATAGAAAATAGGGGCTAATATTTTCACATAGCCGCGATTTTCCTGTAAATGAAAGAGCTTCATCGCAAGCTCATCACCATGAACAAAAAAGTACGTGGCAGCAAAACATCCCACTAGAGACGATAAACGCAATGATACGGAGATACGCTCCTGTAAAAGTGGTGTATGCTGACGCGCTACAGCATCGCTAACAGCCGGAATAAGGACGATTGAAAGCGCAGTGGATACAAAAGCCGGAAATAATAAAAGTGGCACTAGTACGCCCGAAATGACACCATAAAGAATCGTTGCTGCGGAGGCTGTCAATCCAGCCATTGTTAGGGCCTTTAAAAAGATAATCGGCTCTAAAAACCATGTAAAGGAACCAAATAGCTTGCTTCCAGCAGAAGGAAGGGCTACTCGCAACATGGGGGAGGAAGGATATGCCTCGATTTTGTTTTTTCTCGTCAATAATTTTTTCTTTGAGATAATATAATGCATCCACAAATATAAGAAAGCAATGACTTCAGCTAGAAGCGTAATCCCCATGGCAGAGGCTGCTGTAACAGAAGCGTTATTATAGTTTGCTACATATGGAAGCATAAATGTGATAAAGCAAATACGTACAAGTTGTTCAATCATTTGAGACCAAGCTGTTGGTGTGATTTTCGCGATACCCTGTAAATAAGCGCGCAATAGCCCAGAGCCTACTGATACCGGCACAGCAAAGAGCGCAATCCAGAGCGTAAAGGTTGTCTGTTCATTATGTAATAATGTAGTCGAGATATATGGTATTGCTAGTGCAACAGCTGGCATAAAAATGATCATGCCAATAAACGACCAAAGTATAGCCGTTCGCATAACACCGAAGATGCTTTCGCGTTTGTTTTTTGCTAGTAACTCTGCTACAATTTTTGCCACAGCGATAGGTAGTCCAAGTTGAATGAGTGAGATAAAGAAAATAAAAGCAGGATAGACGGTCATATAAATACCGACTGCTTCTTCACCAGCAATACGCATAAACTGCATTCTATAAAAGAAGCCAAAAAGTTTAGATAAAAAAATCACAAACATCAAAAATAGTGTACCTCGTACAAAAGAACTCATGCCATCCGTCCCTTCTCAAGCCGCAAAAATTCATTTACACTATTTGTATGCAAACATGTCTTACGATACAACTTTGATTGGAGATGATTCAAAATGAGTGTGCAGCATGAGCAGCTATTTGAAAAAATTCGTCCGGCAATTGATAGTAAGATAGGAGAGTTTCAGCATTATCAATATGATGCGATTACAGCAGAAGAACTTTGGCGCTATTGTATAGAGAAAAAATGGCGCAAAAAAAATATCGAACAATTACGATTACATGAGATTATCGCTACTATTTTTTCTGTATCTCCGTCGGATATTGTATCTTTTAATCAAGTAGAATTTTTACAAAGTAATAATTGGTTTGCAGAATTGAATGCGGAAGAGTTAAAAATGCTGCTTGGTCCAGTTAAAGCTTAAGAACTGTGTAGAATTTTTGTCAAATAATAAAAGAATACTAAAAGTGTTGAATTGACACCAAGCGCAACGTGTTTCATAATGAGTGTGTTGCGCTTTTTTTATTGAAATAAGTATTTTTACTGTCATACCTCTACTAGCTTTAAAAAAGTAGCGGTTAAAAAGATAAATTTGCGCGTTATGAACGATTGAAATAAGTAGAGCAATCTTTTTGAAGCACAGGCTACATTATTCTACAGGAAAAGGAGGAATAGACGTTTCAAAAAGATCTTGCTATTATACTTGTTTGTAGTGTAAGGAATGCCCTTACACCTATTCGAGGAGGATTTATAAATGAAACTAAAAAGTCGTATAGTTGCATTCGTACTATTAATGGTTATTTTTGTAGCAACCATTGGTACGACTGTAGGCGGCGTCTTAAAGGACATTAAGCTAGGCCTTGACTTACAGGGCGGGTTTGAAGTTCTTTATGAGGTGAAAGAATTAAAAGAGGGACAAAAAATTACACCAGAAGTAGTGTCTGCAACAGCATCAGCTCTTAGTAAACGTGTAAATGCTATTGGGGTAAGTGAACCAAGCATTCAAGTTGAAGACAAAAACCGCATTCGTGTGCAATTAGCGGGTGTCGAAGACCAAGAATCAGCACGTAAATTATTGTCTACTTCTGCAAATTTAACTTTCCGTGATGTTGATGACAATTTACTATTAGACGGTGATGACCTAAAGCCAGGTGGAGCAAAGGATTCCTTTGACCAGCAAAATCGTCCTATCGTATCATTAACGTTAAAGGATGCGAAAAAATTTGCTGATATAACAAGTAAAATTGCGGCTAAGCCAGCAGGTGAAAATTTACTCGTTGTATGGCTAGATTTTGAAGAGGGTGTGGATTCATATAAAGCTGAATCACAAAAAGCGAAGCCTCGCTATGCATCTGCAGCAACAGTTAAGGAACGATTAGATACAACAGATGTTATGATTAGTGGTAACTTCACAGTTGAAGAAACGAAAAATTTAGCGGGTATATTAGAGGCTGGGGCACTTCCAGTAAAGCTTGATGAAATCTATTCTACGTCAGTTGGTGCACAATTTGGTGACCAAGCTCTAAAAAGTACTGTTTTTGCAGGTATTGTGGGTGTAGTATTAATTTTCTTATTTATGCTATTCTATTACCGTTTACCTGGCTTTATTTCCATCATTACACTTGCCATTTTCACTTTCTTAGTACTAGTTGTATTTGATTGGATAAATGCAGTGTTAACACTTCCGGGTATTGCAGCGATTGTTCTTGGTATAGGTATGGCTGTTGATGCCAATATTTTAGCAGCTGAGCGTATTCGTGAGGAACTACGTGTAGGCCATTCAGTAAAACAAGCATTCCAAATTGGCTCGAAGCAGTCTTTATCAGCAATTATCGATGCACAGCTAACTACATTATTAGCAGCTGCTGTATTATTCCAATTCGGGACAAGCTCTGTTAAAGGGTTTGCAACAACATTAATTATTAGTATTTTACTAAGCTTCTTAACAGCTGTTTGGGGTTCTCGTGTACTATTAGGTTTACTTGTCAACAGCGGATATATCAACAATCCAGCTTGGTTTGGTATTGCGAAATCGAAACAGCATAGCTTAGATGAAAATATCGGTACATTAGATTTATCAACAAAATTTGATCGCTTTGACTTTGTACACAATCGTAAGAAGTTCTATACATTCTCATTAGCTATTTTAGTGGCTGGTTTAGTGGTCATTGGTGTATTCCGTCTAAACCTTGGTATTGATTTCTTAAGTGGTACGCGTGTCCAAATTGAAGCGGATCAGACATTAACAAAAGAAGAAGTATCTAAATACTTAGATAGTATCGGCTTCTCATCTGAAGATATTATTTTGGCAGGTGAAAAAAGTAACTCTGCGGTTATTCGTTATAAACATGACCTATCACAAGCGGAAATTTTAAAATTCAAAAAAGAAGCAGGAGAAAAATATGGTCATGAGCCTGGGGTAAGTACAGTGTCACCAACAGTTGGTAAAGAGCTTGTGATTAACGCAATCAAAGCTCTATCACTGGCAGCTCTTGGTATCATTATCTATGTAGCAGTTCGTTTCGAGTGGCGCATGGGTGTTGGGGCAATTGTCTCGTTACTACATGACGTATTCTTAATTGTTGCGGTATTTAGTTTTATGCGCTTAGAGGTCGATATCACATTTATAGCGGCGGTATTGACGATTGTCGGTTACTCCATTAATGACACGATTGTTACGTTTGACCGAATGCGTGAAAACTTGGATCGATACGATACGATTAAAGACCGTGAAGTGTTAGCGGATATCGTTAACAAATCACTTCGTCAAACAATGGGTCGATCTGTTAACACAGTGTTAACAGTTATTATCGTGACAGTGGCACTTCTTATTTTAGGTGCACCGTCGATTCAAAACTTCTCAATTGCGTTATTAGTTGGTTTAATAACAGGTATGTATTCATCTATCTGTATTGCTGCACAAATCTGGTATTCATTAAAAATTCGTGAAATGAAAAAATCAGATGGTCAAATACACAAAAAAGAGAAAAAACAATGGGGTACTGACGAGCCTACTGTTTAATATATGTCTTTAAATTAGGAGCAGGGAAGGAAATTTTCTTTCTCTGTTTATGATAAAAAAGAATCTGCAATGCTTTCATTGGAAAGTTGCAGATTCTTTTTGTTTTTTCCATTAAAGTCTAAATTGATGTAGTAAAGCCTGTAGTTGCTGGGCGTTATCACTTAGCTCCTCAGCTACTGCATTGACCTGCTGCATTGTGGCTACTTGCTCATCAACTGCATGGGCTATAATTTGGGCGTTATTAGCTGAGATATCTGCACCAGAGGCGATTTCCGTTATAGAGGCCGCTACTTCTTGAGCGCCAGCTGAAATTTGTTCCGACGTGGCTGAAATATTTTCAATCTGGTCTGTGAAGTCTTGAACAGATGATGAAATGGCTTCAAAGGCATCACCTGCCTCGTAAATTTTAGCTACACCGTCTTGAACAGATGCCAAGCCTTCCATGACAGCATCCCCCACATTTCTTGTATCCATTTGAATCTCATTGGTAATAGCCACAATTTGACTCGCAGATTGTTTAGATTCCTCTGCAAGCTTTCGCACTTCATCTGCGACGACTGCAAAGCCTTTGCCATGTTCACCAGCTCTTGCTGCTTCGATAGCAGCATTCAATGCTAATAAATTGGTTTGCTCTGTAATGGCTGTAATTACTTTTGTAATTTGTCCAATAGCTTCAGATTGTTTACTAAGTTTTTTTGTTAGATCAGCAATACGTGTCGTAGTTCCAGATATTGTATCCATCTGCTCTTTGGCAGTTAAAATGGTTGTACCTCCTGTATGGGCAAGCTGTGTCATATTGAGTGCGTTGTGATGTAAATATTGTGTAGCCTCAGCGATGCGTTGTACACCAGCAGCGGTTTCATCCATAGCGATTGTATTTTGCTGGGCTGCATTAGCCGAAGAAGTTAAGTGACTCGTTGTTTCTTTTACACGATGTGCAATCTCGCTTGAAGTCGCTGTCACTTCCTCAGTGCTTGCAGAAAGCTCTTCAGAAGCAGCAGATAAATGCATAGAGCTGTCTTGCACACTTCCTATTAGCTTAGATAAATTTTGTTTTAATGTATTAACTGCTGCAGCAAGAATACCAATTTCATCTTTTGAGCGATAGTCAAGTTGGGCAATTGTTAAATCGCCTTGTGATAATGCATCAGCTGCCTCAATCACCTGTCGTAGTGGTTGAACGATAGCGTTTTTCACAAAATTCATAAAGTATAATCCTACAATAACACTGATAATAAACAATGTAATGGAGATGATGATAGCTCTTGATACAGTTAGATTAACATTTTGCTCAACTTTTTGAAGTTGTTCCTCATGGTATTCTAATAGCTCTTTTGTCAAAGCATAGATTTCCTTATTATATTTTGTCACATCATTATTTATGTAGGATAATGCTAAATCAGTATTACCATTAGTAAATGCTTGTATCGCCTTTTCGGAACTAGCCAGTAAATCGTTTTGTAATGCAGATACTTGCTCCATAATATCTTTTGTATAATCTGAACGTACGATACTAGTCAATTCTTTAGTCGTCTGAGGCAATAACTTTTCATACCTTTCTAAATTAGCTTTCGCCGTCTCATCTTTACCATTTAAAATATAGGAACGTAAAAATAGACCTTGAGAGGCAATTTGCTGCTGTATTTTTTCTGTTAATTGCATTTGGACAATTCGGTGATTTAATGCCTCTTCTATATCTTTTTTAGCCATTTTAAATTGAAGAAATGAGAGAATACTTAAGATTAGTAGTAAACAAATTAATGCTATAAATCCTATATTTAGTTTTTTGCGAACGGACATCTACGTTCCTTCTTTCCTTCATAATATTAGAGAATCAATGTTCTAAAATTACTATAACTTGATATTTTTGCAAGGTCAATACTTGGCAAAAGCTTTAAATTAGGTAGTTTTACTTCCTTTTCGTTGGATAGATGAAAGAGATTTTTACTAATATAGTTTTTCATCATTCCATACATATTTTTTCTTTTTCTCAGAATTCATTGACAATTCCAGTGGTTTGACATAGAATAAGGCTAACTTTTTGTTCGGTAATGGTAGAAGGTCTCGGGAGCGAGGCTAGCCATAGAACAGATGAGCTGAGTTTAGATAAGAATAGCTGAGAAATTGTTGAATAAGAATAGTAGCATAAGCGTGCAATTTAGAGAGTCAGTGGATGGTGTGAACTGATTTGTAGCTTATGTGAATGGACTTATGAGAGTCGCTTTTATAAGAAAAGCGAACGGCTTCCCCACGTTATAGGGGGTGTTTTAACTACTTTATTGACCACGTAAAGGTTAAAAAGTTAGACGTCTTCGGACTATCTTTGCGTAATGGATTTGTCATGCGTAGACAGAGCACATAAGGGAGAGCAATATGCTCTAATAAGAGGTGGCAACGCGGTCTTGATCGTCCTCTGCAATTAGGAAATTCCTTTTTGCAGAGGGCTTTTTTTATTTTTCTGCAATTTTTACCTTCATATGGAATTTTAGAAAGGAGCTTGGTACTTATGCTATCTACGAGTTCAAGAACAAAGATGAAAACGATTAATGGTGATTCTTTAACACCGATTTTAATTTTTAGACGCTTACAAGGTAATCATAAATTTTTGCTAGAGAGTTCAGCCCAGCATGAGGGAGCAGGACGTTTTTCTTTTATTGGTGCTAACCCTAGAAAAACATACAAAGGCCAAGGAGATGAAATTCAAGAGTACTCCTATAAAACAGGAAAAACATATACACATCAAGGTGATTTATTTGTGTTATTGAAAAGATTAATGCCGCGGATTTCCAATACTACACTGTTCCCGTTTTCAGGTGGTGCTGTTGGTTATGTAGGTCATGAGACAACTTCAATTCCCTCTGAACAGGTTAATGTGGAGCTACCCGCTGTGCATTTTCATGTTTATGAGACAGTTATTGTTTTTGACCATGTAACAGACGAGGTTACACTGATTCATACAAATATAGATGCAGAAAAAAAGGAACCCAATTTAGAAGAGCTAGCACAACAGCTGATAAATGCTAGAGAGGCTGAGGATTCAGATTGTCATTATGCTCCAAAGCAATCAGCAGCAAATGAACATTTTGAGAGCTCTCTTACTGCTATTAAAGATATTTTGGATGAAGAGACGACAAGGATTGTGCTATCGAAGCGCCTAGTAGCTGATTTTAAAGGAGATACTTTCGCTCTATATCGTCAGCTAAGAAAGAAAAATCCTGCAGCCTATATGTATTATATAGAATTTGAGGATCATGTTGTTTTAGGTACCTCTCCTGAAAGTCTTATTCGAGTTAAGGGTGAGCGGGTTATTGCATCGCCAACTGAAGGAACGCTTCCTAGAGGTAAAACGAAAGGTGAAGACTTGGAACAAGAACGAAAGCTAGTGGAAAACACAAAAATGAGAAAATCTCATGAGGTACTTGTTTCCGCTATTCAGCAAGAACTGCAGTCAGTTTGCTTCCGAGATTCGATTCAGGTGATTGAAGCGATGAAAATGGAGCGTTCAAAGCAAGCTTTACACATGACATCTAGAGTAGAAGGTCAAATTTTACCGATGCTTCATGCACTTGATGTCTTAGCCGCGACATTACCACCCTTTGCACCAACCGAAATTCCAAGTCAGGCTGCTGGTATTTTTGGGGGTGCCCTTGGATTTATTGGCTTCAATGGTCATCTTGATTTTGCCTTAACAGGAAAATCAATGGTGATAGCCAATGAATCGATGCATATGCAAACAACAATAACGGTCACGAAATATACAAATACCAATGAAATTACGCAACAGGTAGAAGAGGAAGAACGGGGTTTTTTACAGCTAGTTGAAAAAGAAGGAGGTCAACATTAATGGAAGCAATTCAGCAAAAGGTTCAGCTGCGAGAGCATCTCATTTATGAAGAAATGCTGGAGGCAGCAAATTGGATGTTCCATGATGATACACCGAAGGAGGAAATTGCTAGCTTTCTAACAGCATTATCGACGAAGGGTGAAACAGCGCATGAAGTAGCGGCATTGGCAACGGTTATGCGTTCATTTGCCCTTAATGTACCTACAAATGGAAGTGTATATATGGATAATTGCGGTACAGGTGGTGATGGTTTGAATACCTTTAATATCAGTACTGCCTCTGCTTTCGTTTTAGCTGGAGCAGGTGTGCAAATGGCTAAGCATGGTAATCGCAAAATTTCCTCAGCATCAGGAAGTGCGGATGTTTTAGAAGCACTCGGTATCCATACCAACATTACTATTGAGCAAACTGTTGAATTGTTGGAGACAGAGGGAATTGCATTTCTATATGCCCCAAATGTGCATCCGAAATTAAAGCGTATTGGTGAGGTGCGTCGATCTCTAGGTAAGCCAACAATTTTTAATCTTGTGGGCCCTCTTACGAACCCAGTTTCATTATCAACGCAATTTACGGGTATAAATCGACCTAATTTTGTCATGGAGTACGCTTCGGTTTTACAAATGCTTGGACGTGAGCGGGCGATAGTTGTTTCTGGACCTCAGGGGTTAGACGAGGCGTCATTAGCTGGGCAAAATACCTTTGTCTTGGTGGATAAGGGAGACTTAATTCCTTTTTCATTAACTGCAGAGGATGCAGGGCTTAGCTATGCGCCACTAGAGTCAATCCGAGGGGGAAATGCAGATGAAAATGCCGTTATTATGCGAAAATTATTAGCTGGTGAACAAAGTACTTACTTTGACACAGTATTATTAAACGCTGGTATTGGGCTTTTTAGTGATGGTAAAGCTGAAACGGTTAAAGAGGGCGTAGACATGGCGAGAGATAGCATTTTTAGTGGGCGTGCATTACAGAAATTAGAAGCAGTCGTTGCTTTCAGCGAGAAAATTAAAATTAAAGAAGTGGGGGTTGGACAATGAATATATTAAATAAAATTATTGAACAGAAAAAAATAGAGGTTTGTGCTTTACTTGAACAGCCTGACCCACTTGCGTATTTTACAGAAAAGCCACGCCCATCATTATTTGAGCAATTACGAACATCGGACACATTACAGGTGATTTCTGAGATGAAGCGTGCATCGCCTTCTAAAGGGCTTATCGCAGAAGGAGCAGATCCAGTTGCTCAAGCAAAAATATATGAACAAGCAGGAGCAGTGGCTATTTCTGTACTAACAGATAAGGAATTTTTTAAAGGCTCCTTTAAGGATTTAGCCGCGGTAGCCGATGTTGTTCAAATCCCTCTTCTTTGTAAGGATTTTATGATTGACCGTGTACAAATTCGATTTGCCAAAGCATCAGGTGCATCCATTATTTTATTAATTGTCGCTGCATTAACAGATGAGATACTGCGAGATTTATATAGCTATGCAACAAGTTTAAATTTAGAGGTATTGGTTGAAGTGCATGATCTTCAGGAGCTTGAACGAGCTTTGGCAGTAGGAGCTCAACTGATTGGCGTTAATAACCGTGATTTACGTTCCTTTGAGGTGAGCTTAGAACGAACACGTGAAATTGCACAAGCTTTCCTGTTCGAAGAGGAGCGCGTGTTAATTAGTGAAAGTGGTATTTGGAACCAGGAAGATGCTAAAACGGTGGCAGCAATGGGAGCCAGTGGTGTTCTTGTTGGCGAGTCCTTGATGCGTAGCGGTGATGCAGGAGCTGCACTAAAAAATTTACAGGTAAGTAAAATGGAGGCATCTGTATGACAAAGGTTAAAATTTGTGGACTGAAGGAACAGCAGCATGTTCGAGCGGCGGTTGAGGCAGGGGCAGATGCCATTGGTTTTGTCTTTGCCCCAAGCAAGCGCCAAATTACTATTGAACAGGCACATCAATTAGCAAAAGATGTACCAAGAGAAGTTTTGAAAATAGGAGTCTTTGTTAATCCAAGTGTGGAGGAACTACGAGCCGCTGTAGAAGGTGTGCCACTAGATTATGTGCAGTTCCATGGTGAAGAGACACCTGAATTTATCCGTCAGCAAGGTTATCCAGCAATTAAGGCGCTATCAGTACGCGATAAAGAAGATGTTCGTGCGGCTGCTAATTATAATGTTGACTATTATTTATTCGATGCACCAGGCACTGATTTTAAAGGCGGAAGCGGCCATACATTTGATTGGACACTTCTAGAGATGGCAGGGATTCCGCGAGATAAATTAATATTAGCGGGTGGTTTGAAAGCTGAAAATATTGCGGAGGCTGTATCGCTAGTATCGCCCTATATGGTAGATGTATCGAGCGGTGTGGAGACAGATGGCATAAAGGATGAAGCAAAAATAAATGCATTTATCCAGGCTGTAAAGAAAGGAAGAGCATAATGGTAAATTCAATTGCAAATAGCGTACCAACAAAGGAAGGACGTTACGGAAAATTTGGAGGACAATTTGTTCCAGAAACATTAATGACAGCCTTGCAGGAATTAGAGTTAGCTTATGATGAGGCAATGAGCGATCAGAAATTTACGGATGAGCTAGCCTATTATTTACAACAATATGTTGGGCGTGAGACACCGTTGTACTACGCAGAAAACTTAACACAGGTGCTGGGTGGTGCGAAAATTTACTTAAAGCGAGAAGATTTAAATCATACTGGCGCCCATAAAATCAATAATGCCATAGGTCAGGCACTACTGGCTAAACGTATGGGGAAAAAGAAAATTGTAGCGGAAACAGGAGCAGGGCAGCATGGCGTAGCAACGGCAACAGCATGTGCACTATTAAACCTTGAGTGTGTTGTCTTTATGGGTGCTGAGGATATCAAACGTCAACAGCTAAATGTATTTCGCATGGAGCTACTTGGTACAAAAGTGGAGTCTGTTGAAACAGGGTCTAAAACATTGAAAGATGCTGTAAATGCTGCACTTCGCTATTGGGTGACAAATGTTGAGGACACGCATTATATTTTAGGCTCAGCTTTAGGGCCACATCCATTCCCAAAAATCGTCAGAGACTTCCAGCGTATCATTGGTGTTGAAACGAGACAGCAAATGTTAGAAAAGGAAGGTCGTTTACCAGATGCAGTTGTTGCCTGTATCGGTGGTGGCAGTAATGCAATTGGTATGTTTCATCCCTTTGTCGATGACGAAGCTGTAGCGTTATATGGTGTGGAGGCTGCTGGAAGTGGTATTGAAACAGGAAAACATGCAGCGGCTATTGCCGGTGGTCAGCTAGGTGTTTTACATGGAGCATATATGTATTTATTACAGGATGATAATGGCTTTGTACAGGAGGCGCACTCTATATCTGCTGGGCTAGATTATCCAGGGAAGGGCCCAGAACATTGCTATTTACATGATATTGGCCGTGCTCATTTTGATGCGATTACAGATAGTGAAGCACTTGAAGGCTTACAGTTACTAAGTCGTACAGAGGGCATACTTCCTGCATTAGAGAGCTCTCATGCTATTGCTTATACAGCAAAGCTGGCGAAAACAATGTCTTCAGATGACATCATTGTTATATGCTTATCAGGCCGAGGAGATAAAGATGTTCATACAGTCCGTAAAGCATTAGGAGGGGATGTATCATGACAACATTACAGCAGGCAATTGAACAAACAAAAATTGCTGGTCATAAAGCATTTATACCATATATTATGGCAGGAGATGGTGGGCTAGAAACGTTAAGACCAACGATTTTAAAGCTTCAGCAATTGGAAGTGACGGCTATTGAGGTCGGTATCCCATTTACAGACCCTGTTGCGGATGGTCCAACAATAGAACGAGCAGGTGAACGAGCATTAGCGGCAGGTGTGACATTACGGAAGGTGCTAGAAGAACTGGTCTCCTTTAGAGCAGAGATTCATGTACCATTAGTGGTTATGACTTATTTTAATCCTATTTTAGCTTATGGCTTAGAGGAATTTGCGAAAGCATGTGTGGCAGGGGGGATAAAGGGGTTAATCGTTCCTGATGTTCCATTAGAGGAAAGTGCTATATTACAGAAGGCATTAAATCCCCATAATATTGACATCATTCAACTAGTATCGTTAACAAGTCCACCTGAACGAATCGCACGTATCGCGGCTGCTAGTCAGGGTTTTATCTACGCTGTTACAGTCAATGGCATTACTGGGGCTCGCTCAAGCTTTGCAGATGATTTAGATGGCCATTTTGCTCGCTTATGTGAAGTAAGTGAAATTCCGGTTATGGCGGGATTTGGTATTTCAACACCTGAGCAGGTAATTAGTATGGGTGCGCTTAGTGATGGTGTTATTGTTGGTAGTGCGATTGTGACGGCACTACACGAAAAAAATTGGCATAAGATTGAATCATTAGTGCTCGCTTCTAAAGGTGTGCTAGAGAAGTCTACTCTTTAATGAGTAGGCTTTTTTTATGAAAGGGGACAGAAACAAGAATTTAGCAGTTAAAACTAACAATCTAACTGATAGTGTCAATCAGATAGATTTTCGGTATAATAGCCTTCGTAAGGAAGTGAAAAGATGATTCTATCAAAAAAAAGATGGCGGGTGGAGCGACCAGATGCCAAACTCGTACAAACATTACAAAATGACCTACAGCTATCTGCAATTGCAGCAAAGATTTTAGCGGCACGAGGCTGCACAACAACCACTGATGCAGAGAGTTTATTAAATATGACAGAAGCAAATATTCATGACCCATTTTTAATGTATAACATGGCAGAAGCTGTGGCACGTATTGAGCGAGCACTTGAAAATGGAGAAAAAATATTAGTGTATGGCGATTATGATTGCGGTGCGACACGTTTTTAAGTGAAAAGCTTAGACACTAGGGAACTGCTTAAATTCCCTGGGAGAACTGATTTCTTGATAGGTGGAATGATTGGGTAACGCCTTGAAACGCCTACTCTGATACTCCGACATGCTTTTACTAAGGTTAAATAGTGAAGTATGAAGCTCGGTGAAGTCGGCAGAGAGATACCGTAATTTTACAACGTGGATAACTAAATATTCACAGTAAACACGAAAGCTGTCTAGAGGTAGATGGTGTGTCCTATATGCCGGGAGTCCATAAAGTATCTATGGTTAGAATGTGTTATAAAAGCACTGACGAATCTCTGAATGTACAGGTCTAGACGTAGACATTGTAGAAATGCAATGGGTGGCAGTGCCATCGTATGTGTGGGTAAGTAAGAATCCGCAGTTATGAAAGCCCATAGCTTGTTACAGGCAAGTTCAAGCATACAGGACTATAGGAGAAACCTAAGGATATATGTACGGATAAGGAAATTGGAACGTGGAAAGCGGAAGATGTGGAGGTACTAACCTACCGTTGAAGCAGTTCAGTATATAAAGGGATATCCTACTAAAACTGATTAACTTTCCGTGATAGTGGAGCCACAGTACCTAAGAAACCGTGATAATAAGCGGTGGAGGGATAGGCTCCAGTCGGAACTTTCAAAGACTTATAAATGCATAACAAATCACAGATTCGAGTATGACTAATAGAATCACCACTTGAGAAAGGGGCTGATGTCTGTGGCAAATTCACGAATCGCAAAACATGTTAAAAAGTCCAAGTTAAGAAATGCTGAATATTATAGTATGCAATCAACATTTGACATGCTATATGACCAGAGTAAAAACAATAGTAACTTCAAAAACTTAATGGGGATTATCAGTTCGTCTGAAAACATTAAGTTAGCGTATCGTAATATTAAGAAAAATACTGGCAGTAAAACAGCAGGGGTAGATGGTCGAACAATCGAACATATATCGAAGCTTACGGAGGAACAATTCATCCTCTCTGTCAGAAACAAATTAAGAGATTACAAACCGAAAGCAGTAAGACGAGTTGAAATACCCAAGCCTAATGGTAAAACAAGACCACTAGGAATTCCTGCAATTTGGGATAGAATAGCCCAACAATGTATTTTACAAGTTCTTGAACCTATAGCAGAGGCAAAATTCTCAGGTAGAAGTCATGGATTTAGACCAAACCGTTCAGTAGAAAATGCAATTGCACAAAGTTATCGGTTAATGCAAAATTCTAAAATGTCTTACGTAGTTGACATAGATATTAAAGGATTCTTTGATAACGTATCACATGCAAAATTATTAAAACAAATGTGGATATTAGGTATACAAGATAAAAACTTACTCACGATTATTTCTAAAATGCTTAAAGCCAAAATCAAAATGCCAGATGGAAAAATTATTGAGAATGAGAAAGGTACACCACAAGGAGGAATTCTCTCTCCTTTACTATCTAATATTGTTCTCAATGAATTGGATAGATGGATTGAAAGCCAGTGGGAAAACACTCCGATTTGTAAGGATAAAATAATTATTCGAAAAGATAGAGGGAATTCAACAGATAAAGGAAATCAATATTACCATCTAAAGAAAACCCGATTAAAGGAATGTTACATTGTTCGATATGCAGATGATTTTAAAATATTCTGTAGTAATCCTAATCATGCGAAGAAGTTATTTATCGCAGTCCAAAAATGGCTAAAAGATAGACTTGGCTTAGAAATTAGCGAAGAAAAATCAAAAATCGTGAATCTTAAAAAGGACTATTCTGAATTTCTAGGAATCAAAATGAAGTTAATTCCAAAAGGTCACAAATGGGTAGTTAAAAGTCATATGTGTGATAAAGCAGTACAGCGCACTAAGAATAACCTTAAAGAAATTATTAATAGTATTCGATATGATAGTGGCTCAAATGACCAAGCAAGAAAAATAGCACTATATAACTCAACTGTAATAGGACTTCATCAATATTTCCGTATAGCAACAATGATAGCCGAGGATATGGGAAACATCGCATATGAAGTAAATGCGTGTTTGAAAGACCATCGAATGAAACGGCGAATCAAGAAAACGGGTGTTATCACTTCTGATTTCATCAAGAAAGAATACGGAAAAAGCAAGCAACTTAGATTTATATCACGAGAACCGTTTCTACCTATTGGCTACATTAAACACAAAAGTCCAATGATGAAACGAAATGTAGTAAATGCATATACAAAAGAAGGTAGAGAAGAAATTCATAAAAGCCTCTCTACTATCGATGTTGGTGTACTTCGTTTCTTAATGGAACATCCGATTTCACAACGAAGTGTCGAATACAACGACAATCGAATTGCATTATACTGTGCACAAAGAGGTAAATGCCATGTAACAGGGCAAGAACTAAACCCGATGACGCTTCACTGTCATCACAAAGTACCACGATTGCAAGGTGGTACTGACGAATACAAAAACCTCTGCCTCGTTGATAAATACATTCATATCTTAATACATGCTAAAGATGAAGAAACAATCTCAAAGTATAAACATCTAATTACGAACATGAAAAGTTTAAACAAGTTAAATACGCTAAGAGAGAAATTAGAAGTAGAACAATTAACAATCTAATTTGGACGATTAGACATATAAGAAAAGTGAATTCTGTTAAGTTATGTAGATTACCAAAGTTTTGAATCTATTCGATGGAACGCCGTGTGAGGTGAAAGTCTCACGCACGGTGTGAAGTGGGGGAAAAGCTAGAGATAACTTCAAAGGCTTACCTATCACTATATGGTGTAACAAGTACAACTGTCATGCTTAATGTGCTACTCGATCTTGGAGCGGATGTATCGTTTAAAATTCCGAATCGTTTTATTCATGGCTATGGACCTCATGGGGATTTATTTCGTGAAGCATGTGACGAGGGTGTCCAGCTAATTATTACAGTAGATAATGGAATTTCGGGCATTGAACCGATTCGTATTGCAAAGGAACTTGGAATGGATGTTATTGTCACAGACCATCATGAACCAGGTGATGAATTACCGCCAGCGGATATTATTTTACATCCTCGTATACCAGAAGGGCATTATCCATTTGGTGAGCTTGCAGGTGTAGGTGTCGCTTTTAAGTTAGCGCATGCCCTATATGGGGAGTTACCTACACATTTAATAGAATTGGTAGCTGTCGGAACTATTGCGGATTTAGTACCATTAGTGGATGAAAATCGCTATCTTGTTAAACGTGGAATTGAAGAAATGCGCCGTTCTCTTAGTCCTTGGGTATTGGCAATGTGTGAAGTAGCAAGTGCCGAGCAAGCTAAAATCAACGAAGAAACAATCGGCTTTTATTTTGGTCCTCGCTTAAATGCAGTTGGTCGCCTTGGCGAAGCAGCACCAGGTGTAGAGCTATTAATGGCCGAGGATCATGCAAAGGCAACAGCATTGGCAAAACAGCTCAATGCATGTAATAGTGAACGCAAAGATATTGTGAAAAGTATAACAGATCAGGCAGTTGCTCTTATTGAATCGGATGAAAAAATTCGCAATTCACTTGTTATAGTTGTAGCAGGAGAGGGCTGGAATGCAGGTGTCGTGGGAATAGTTGCATCTCGACTTGTCGAACTTTATTACCGTCCAACAATTGTACTTTCATTAGACAATGAAAAAGGGACAGCAAAAGGCTCTGCCCGTAGTATTGAAGGATTCCATTTGTACAATGAACTAGCCAAAAATAGAGATATACTGCCCCATTTTGGTGGACACCCTATGGCAGCCGGCATGACATTAGCAATCGAGCATGTTGACGAATTACGATTACGCTTAGATGCTCAAGCAAAAGCTTGTTTATCAGAGGAGCAACTGACACCTGTATTGACTATCGACATACCTCTGAAGCTGGATGAAATTTCAGCAGATGCCATTGAAGAAATTTCAACGCTTGGTCCATATGGTACAGATTTTCCAAAGCCTGTTTATGTGCTTGAAGATGTAGAGATATCCTCTATGCGGAAAATTGGAGCAGCAGAAAACCATATAAAAATGGAATTGACGGATGGCTATGAAAAATTGGATAGTGTCGGTTTCAATAAAGGACATTTGCACGACGAGTTAACCTATGGAATAAAAGTATCATTTACTGGGGATTTACAAATTAACGAATGGCAAGGACGTAAAAAAGCACAATTTATGATAGAGGATGTTCAAACGACAGAATGGCAATTATTTGATATTCGTGGTATTCGTCAAACGGCTCGCTGGTTAAATACCATTCCGAAAGAAGAAGCAACTTTTATTGCCTTCCGTCAAGAGACGGTGACTTACTACCAATCTCTTATTGGTGAGCCTATTTTAGCAGTAGATTCTTCACTTTCAAATGTGGAACAAAGCAATTATATCGTGTTTTTAGATTTACCACACAATGTTCAACTGTTAGAAAATGTCTTGCAAAAAACAGCTCCATCTCGTATTTATGCACATTTCTATATGCCTGATTCGCAATATTTCAATGGATTGCCGACTCGCGAGCAATTTGCTTGGTACTATAAATTTTTGAAAAACCGTCCAGCTTTTCCACTTAATATGCATTTAGCTGATTTAGCAAAGCATACAGGTTGGCCGTTAGATGCATTAAAATTTATGACACAGGTGTTTTTTGAGCTTGGTTTTGTTAAAATGGAGAGTGGACTGACGACTGTCAACGTGAATGCCACAAAACAGGCGCTTACGGAGGCACCGTCTTACAAACAACGTTCAGAACAGATTGAAATGGAGCAAAAGCTGATTTATGCCCCTTATATAGAATTAAAACAATGGTTTGATGAACGATTACATTAATAGACGAAAAAGGTTCGTAGGAGGAGCAATAAAATGGATTTAAAGCAATATGTAACAACGGTTGAGAACTGGCCAAAAGAGGGCATTAGCTTCAAGGATATCACAACAATTATGGACAATGGTCCAGCATACAAATATGCAACAGATCAAATTGTCACGTATGCGAAAGAGTTAGGCGCAGAAATTATAGTGGGTCCAGAGGCTCGTGGTTTTATTATCGGGTGTCCAGTTGCTTATGCCCTCGAAATTGGCTTTGCCCCTGTTCGTAAACCAGGAAAATTACCCCGTGAAGTGGTAAGTGCTGATTATGGTCTTGAATACGGAAAAGATACATTAACTATGCATAAAGATGCCATTAAACCAGGTCAAAAGGTGTTAATTTGTGATGATTTACTTGCAACTGGCGGTACTGTTGAAGCAACAGTTCGTTTAGTGGAACAATTGGGTGGTCAGGTTGTTGGCTGTGCCTTCCTAATCGAATTAACAGAGCTAAACGGCCGTGCAAAACTTGGCGATTTAAATGTGAAAACACTTATTGAATATTAATACAGACAAAGGAAAAGCGCCAAATGATTATGGCGCTTTTTTGTATGGAGTTTTGACCGACTGATAAAAATTGTTTAGGTGGGCCAAAAGCTACTCGGTTCGCCAGCTGATTCGCTCAGGTGTGCGTGAAAACTGCTCAGGTCGCCAGCATATCCGCTCAGGTAAGCGTGAAAACCGTTCGGATTGTCAGTACATCCGCTCGGGTGTGGGTGAAAATCGCTCGGATTGTCAGCATATCCGCTCAGGGAAGCGTGAAAACCGCTCGAGTTGCCAGCATGTCCGCTCAGGTGTGCGTGAAAACCGCTCGGGTCGCCAACATATCCGCTCAGGTGTGGGTGAAAATCGCTCGGGTCGCCAGGATTTCCGCTCAGGTGTGGGTGAAAATCGCTCGGGTCGCCAGGATTTCCGCTCAGATGTGCGTGAAAACTGCTCGGGTCGCCAGATGTTCCGCTCAGGTGGGCAAAAACTGCTCGGTTTCCCAGCCAATTCCTTAGGTCAGGTTCATGCCATAACGTTATAACCCCTCCTAAAAACTACGCTTCATCGTAAGAGCGGATGATTTTTTGGATGGTTCTTAATGTGTCATAGAAATTTGCATATTGATCAATGCCGATATCAGCAATAATTCTTTCTTGAATAGTCTGCCAAATAGGGGTGGCTTCATTTAGTTTTTCCTTTCCCTTAGCTGTTAATGAAATATTTTTTGTACGAGCATCTTGTGGATTTCTTGTTAATTCCACATAGCCACTTTGCTTTAATATATTTATATTCCGTGTTACGGTGGTTTGGTCAAGTTGCAGAATTCCACCTAATCGACTTATTGAAACGGTTTGTTGATGAGCGATATTGGCAAGCATTGAATATTGTGTGACCTTTAGACCTGTTGGCTGTAGCAACCTATCATATAATTGTGTCACTACTCTTGTTTTTTTTCTAAGGTTTGCGCAAACACATATCTGCGTATAATCTATTGTCTTCAGATTATTCTCCATTGTTCAGTTCCCCTTTATGGATTCAGATAGCTTCAGTATACACCTATTAGATGATAAATACTGCTTGACAGCAAGAATTGCTCTTACTATCATTATATATATGTATATACATATAATACAAACAAAAACATGTATATACATGTTTAACTTGAAAATCTTTCAGGAAATGAAGGTGTTAGGATGAAGCGTGTTCATTATAGTTGGTTTATTCTTATAATCGCATTTTTCTCAATCATCGTTGCTGGTATTACAATGTCATCATCAGGCGTTTTTATCAATTCATTTGAAAAGGAATTTAATTGGGATAGATCCTTAATTGCACTAGCCTTTGCGGTTAGTTTGTTTTTATATGGGTTTTCTGGACCATTTATGGCAGCATTACTTGAAGTAGCAGGTTTGAAGAAAATGATGCTTGGGGCAATGGCGACCCTTGTAACAGGCTTGATTCTTACACTTTTTATGAGCCAACCATGGCAATTAGTCATTATTTGGGGAGGGGTTATTGGCTTAGGAGCCAGCCTCTTTTTAACAGTGTTAAGTCCATATGTCGCCAATCATTGGTTTGTAAAAAGAAGAGGGCTAGCGGTGGGAATTTTAACGTCAAGTACAGCAACCGGGCAATTAATTTTACTGCCTGTACTGGCTATTATCATTGAGCAATTTTCTTGGAGACATGCGATTGGTTTAATTCTTCTACTTAGTACGCTCATGTTTATCATCATTTTGCTATTTATAAAAAACAAACCACAAGATATTGGGATGTTACCTTATGGACAGGAAGAAGAGTTAGAAATATCTCAAGAGCCTCATAAAAAAAATCCAATTACTATAGCTTTTAGTGGACTATTTGAGGCCATAAAGGTTAAAGAATTTTGGCTATTAGCGGGAAGTTTTTTTATTTGCGGTCTTTCAACAAGTGGATTAGTCGGCACTCATTTTGTATCCTATTGTATTAGCTTTGGTGTACCATTAGTTACTGCTGCATCGCTTCTTTCCTTTATGGGCATATTTAATCTCGTTGGTACTACTTTGTCAGGGTGGCTATCGGATCGTTTTGATAATCGATGGTTATTGTTTTGGTACTATCTTTTAAGAGGGATGTCCTTGCTATTGCTTCCTTACGCATTATCTCAAGGTTCACTTCCCTTACTAGCGATCTTTTCAATTTTTTACGGATTAGATTGGATTGCCACTGTACCTCCAACCATTAGTATTGCTAGACAAACTTTTGGGACGAATAAAAGTGGTGTTATTTATGGATGGATTTTTGCATCACACCAGGCAGGTGCTGCTCTAGCTGCTTATGGTGGAGGGCTCATTTATAAGTTTTTCAATTCATATACATGGGCTTTTTTCCTGGCAGGTGTTTTCTGTGCTTTAGCAAGCTTATTTGTTATTATGGTAAAAAAACAGCCACAAAGGCAAGCTCATCCTGAATAATATTGAAAAATGAACTCTATAATCTTATTGATTTCATTTTCATGTTGTTGAAATACTATTATGTCAATGAAATCAAGGTGACAAATTAAAAAGTATGCCCTTTTTCAAAACGAGGGGTTGATCTCCGTTCCGACTGAGTGCTTTCCTGGGGGCGTCCGATGAGCCGCTTGGGGCAACATGAGGTTGGTCACGAAGGCGTTGTCACAGGACGTGACGATTTTAGCCTTTGTTCCCCTAATGTGCTCGCTCCAGGGTCTCCTCTGTGACGCTGAATCCCCTAGGAGTCACTCAGTCTACACTCCAATCAACCATTGCTCATAGTATTTTTCATTGGCATTTCACATAAATGTATAGTGATAAATTGGATTCTTAGCCATCACTATTTTTCGCAAAAATGAAGCTGATAACATTTTCTATGCGAAAGCAACATGTCAGCAATAAGTGGCTTTATGTTTATTTATAAAGTAGTTTTATGCACAAAATGTAGGTTGACAGCTATAGAATTGTACTACTATTCTATCCATTTAATGATGGTGAGTAATATGCTTTTACTTTACTTTTGAAGGAAGAAAATATTTAAAGTTCTAACTATTATTGATTGGAGTGCAAGGCTACTCGACTCCCGTGGGATAGCGAGACAGACGAGAAACTGAGGCCAACACGAGGTTGGTCACGAAGGCGTTGTCACAGGACGTGACGCACTTAGCCTTCGTTCCTCCAGCGCAGGAAGCGGCTCGTCGCTCGCCCACAGGAAGCTTTGCTCTGTGCGAAAGCGAAGCAACAGCAACAAATGTTTTAACTGTGCGAAAGCGAAGCGACAGCAACAAAGCGAGTAGCCTGGAACGGAAATCACCTTCATTTTGACTAAATGTTCACAAAAGGTCCCTTGACTATTTAGCTTTTCAACACTATGAAAATGAACTCAATAATCTTATTGATTTCATTTTTTTTTGACTTATAACAAACAAAAGTTTATAATGTAAACAAATATAATAAAAGGTGATGCTATGAATGAAAGAGAACAGGCGGTACTGGCATTAATTCGTCAAAATCCGTTTATGTCTCAGCAAGAGATGGCGGATAAGATGAATCTATCTCGTCCAGTGCTAGCCAACTTAGTGTCGAGCTTAACGAAGCAAGGAAAAATAGTAGGACGTGCGTATATTTTACCCGAGGAAAATGAAATTATTTGTATCGGTGGTGCAAATCTAGATCGTAAATTTCATGTGAAGGGGAACGTCCAGTTTGGTACTTCCAATCCTGCAAGCTCTTCTTTTAGTGTAGGTGGTGTTGGGCGAAACATTGCTGAGAACCTAGGTAGGCTAAATCATCAGGTAACATTACTAACAACGGCTGGCAAGGATGCTGATTGGCAAGTAATCCATGAGGCTTCTGAGTCCTTTATGAATTTACGTTATGTTGAGCAATTACCAGATGCTTCAACTGGCTCTTATACGGCAATCATGGATGAGCAGGGAGAGCTAGCACTGGCTGTTGCAAACATGGAGGTATATGATCTGTTATTGCCGAGCTTGTTAAAGAAGCACGAGGCAATGCTTGTTAATGCTGGATGCTATATTTTGGATTTAAACTGCCCGAAGGAAACAGTAGCCTATATTCAACAGATGGCAATTGCTCGTGAAATTCCGTTAGTCATTGTGCCTGTATCTTCCCCTAAAATGAATCGACTACCTGATACATTGCAAGGGGTTACTTGGTTTATTTGTAACACGGACGAAGCGGAAACAATTGTTGGGCATGCAATTGAAAGCGCTGCCGATTATGAAAAAGCATTACAGCAACTACTTCAATTAGGTGCTGAGCATGTCATTATTACAGCAGGAAGCAAGGGTGTTTTTGCAGCATCAACTTCGATTAAGCCTTGTCATTTTAAGGCTAAGATTATAGATAAGATTGAAGATGTAACAGGTGCAGGAGACGCCTTTGTCAGTGCAGTGATCCATAGCTGGCTTACTGGACAATCCTTCGCAACATGCATTGATGCCGGTTTGACAAATGCTAAAAACACACTGGCATCCCCATACACAGTAAGACCTGAATTATCCGTAGATTTGTTAAAAAGTGAAATGGAGGAATAACAACATGAAAGAATTCATTGTATTATCAGAGGAAGTAAAAGCAGGACAAGCAAAAGGTTTACCAATCGTAGCATTAGAATCAACAATTATCTCTCACGGTATGCCATACCCTCAAAACGTACAAACTGCGCGTGAAGTTGAGCAAATTATCCGTGACAATGGTGCAGTTCCAGCAACGATTGCTTTAATTGACGGGAAAATTAAAATCGGTTTATCAGATGAAGAACTTGAAATGTTCGGTAATGCACAAGGAGTAGCAAAAACTTCACGTCGTGATTTAGGCTATTTATTGGCAACAAAAAAATTAGGTGCGACAACTGTAGCGGCAACAATGATTTGTGCTGAACTTGCGGGCATTGAAATTTTCGTAACAGGTGGTATCGGTGGTGTTCATCGAGGCGCTGAAACAACAATGGACATCTCAGCGGATTTAGAAGAACTGGCACAAACAAATGTGGCAGTAATTTGTGCCGGTGCTAAATCAATTTTAGATATTGGTTTAACATTAGAATATCTTGAAACAAAGGGTGTACCTGTCGTTGGATTTGGCACAGATGAAGTGCCTGCGTTCTATACTCGTCAAAGTGGTTTCGATGTTAACTTTAAACTAGAAACACCAGAGGAAGTAGCAGAGATGCTACGTGCAAAATGGCAATTAGGGTTGAAAGGCGGAGCTGTTATTGCAAATCCGATTCCGGAGTCTGAGGCGCTTGAGCATGCATTCATTACAGAAATCATTGAAAAAGCGTTAATAGAAGCAGAGGAGAATGGTATTCAAGGCAAAAACGTTACGCCATTCTTACTTGGAAAAGTAAAAGAATTAACAGAGGGTAAAAGCCTTGATGCAAACATTGCATTAGTAAAAAATAATGCAGTTGTAGGCGCAAAAATTGCTGTGGCGTATAATAAATTAAGCTAAATAATTATACGAAAAGAGAGACTCTTTGCGAAATATTACATTCGCAGAGGGTCTTTTTATTCATTATGAAGAAAAATTCTTCCATTTTTCACATTGTTCACGAGATTAACTAAACAAAATGACATAGTCGCTTTACAATAGGCTACAATATTTTATACAATTAAATTTATATCTAATCTGAAAAATTTGACGAGCAAGGTGGACATGTTATGGCGAAAGAGCAAATTTTGACTCCCGAGGACGTATTTGAGTTAGTCAAATCCTACATGAATGATGAAAATGTCGCATTCGTGAAAAAAGCATATGAATTAGCAAGGAATGCCCATATCGAGCAATTCCGAAGTTCAGGTGAACCCTATATTATTCACCCAGTACAAGTAGCTGGTATTTTAGCTGAATTACAAATGGACCCTGAAACAGTTGCGGCTGGTTTTTTACATGATGTTGTCGAGGATACAGATTTTACGCGCGACGATTTAGTTCGTGAATTCGGCGAAGAGGTTGCAATGCTTGTTGATGGCGTGACAAAGCTGGGGAAAATTAAATATTTATCAAAAGAAGCGCAACAAGCAGAAAATCATCGTAAAATGTTTGTTGCTATGGCACAGGATATCCGTGTCATTTTAATTAAACTGGCTGACCGTTTACACAATATGCGGACGCTCAAGCATTTGCCTGCTGAAAAGCAACGCCGTATCTCTAAAGAAACGCTTGAAATTTTTGCGCCACTTGCGCATCGCCTTGGAATTTCGACAGTTAAATGGGAGCTAGAAGATACAGCTCTTCGTTATTTAAATCCACAGCAATATTACCGCATTGTTAGTCTGATGAAGAAAAAACGCGATGAACGTGAGGCCTATTTAGAAAATGTTATGGCTGAAATGAAATCACAGCTTACAGAGGTCGAAATCGATGCAGATATTTATGGTCGTCCAAAACATATCTACAGCATCTATCGCAAAATGGTGTTGCAAAAAAAACAATTTAATGAGATTTATGATTTATTAGCCATTCGTGTATTGGTCGATAGTATTAAAGATTGCTATGCTGTGCTAGGAATCGTGCATACGCTATGGAAGCCGATGCCTGGACGCTTTAAGGATTATATTGCAATGCCCAAGCAAAATCTTTATCAATCACTGCATACGACAGTAATTGGCCCTTATGGTGACCCATTAGAGGTGCAAATTCGTACAAAGGAAATGCATAAGATTGCCGAGTACGGGATTGCTGCACATTGGGCATATAAAGAAGGTAAAAAGATTGATACCGAAAAACAAAATGTTGATCAAAAATTAACATGGTTCCGTGAAATTTTAGAATTTCAAAATGAATCCTCAAATGCTGAGGAATTTATGGAATCTTTAAAATTTGATTTATTTTCTGATATGGTTTATGTATTCACACCTGAAGGAGATGTCATTGAATTACCAGCAGGTTCTGTACCTATCGACTTCGCATACCGTGTGCATTCAGAGGTCGGAAATCGTACAATTGGCGCGAAAATTAATGGTAAAATGGTACCGCTTGATACACCGTTAAAAACGGGAGACATTATTGAAATTTTAACCTCTAAGCAATCTTTTGGCCCAAGCCGTGATTGGCTTAAAATAGCGCAATCCTCACAGGCAAAAAATAAAATAAAACAGTTTTTCAAACGTCATCTTCGTGAAGAAAATATTCTCAAAGGCAAAGAGATGATTGAAAAGGAAATCCGTGCACAGGATTATGACATGAAGGAGACCATGTCTGCTGAAAATTTAAAGCGTGTTTGCGACAAATTTAATTACACAAATGAAGATGATTTATATGCAGCTGTTGGTGTGAATGGTATAACTGCACAGCAAGTTGTTAATCGACTAGCTGAAAAACGCCGCAAGGAACGTGAACAGGAAGAAGCACTCGAGAAAATCGAACAAAAAATGAAAAATCATGTTCCACAAAAACGCACAGAATCTGGTGTTATCGTAAAAGGTATTGACAATATGCTTATTCGACTTTCACGTTGTTGTACACCTGTGCCTGGTGATGATATTGTCGGCTTTATTACGAAAGGGAGAGGTGTTTCGGTACATCGTGCAGACTGTCCAAACATCCAAGTAGAGGATGAGCAGGAACGTTTGATAGAGGTTGAGTGGGAAAATGGATTGACTCCTGAGAAAAAAGAATACCCAGTTGATATTGAAGTATCAGCCTTTGATCGACCCGGCATATTAAATGAAATTATGCAAATTGTTAGTGAAACGAAAACAAATATTTTAGCTGTCAGTGGTCGGGCTGATCGTGAAAAAATGGCGACTATTCATTTAACAATATCGATTTCAAATATTTCGCATTTGCATAAGGTTGTAGAGCGTATTAAACAAACACCAGATATTTATTCAGTGCAACGAGTGATTAATTAAAAGAGTCCTTGGTGGATTAACTTTCTTATTTATGGACAACGATAGAATTGAGGTTTTAAAGAATGAAAGTAGTTTTACAACGTAGTAAAGCAGCCACTGTTACGGTTGACGGGAAAGTAACTGGCGCTATTGATAATGGTTATGTCCTTTTGGTAGGAATAACACATGAGGATACACAAGAGGATGTTGACTATTTAGCCAAAAAAATAGCTAATCTTCGCCTTTGGGAAGATGCTGATGGAAAAATGAACCACTCTATTTTAGAGCATGGAGGGGCTATATTATCCGTCTCACAATTTACATTGTATGGGGATGCAAAAAAGGGGAATCGACCAAGTTTTACAAATGCAGCAAGACCAGAAGTTGCGGAGCCGTTATGGCAGGCTTTTAATGATGCCTTACGTTTATACGGTTTACAAGTGGAGACAGGTATATTTGGGGCAATGATGGACGTTGCACTTACAAATGATGGTCCCGTTACTATACTTCTTGAGTCAAAATAATGGTACATTTCCTATGATTCCTTCATACACTATAAAGTATGGTTAGTTTTGTAGGAAGGAAGTGTCTTAAAGATGACGAAAATGGGAAGCATATCAAATCCATATTTATACGAAACTCTTAACATGATGATTGGTCAGGCTATTGTAGTACAAACTGAGAAAAATATTCAGCAAGGTGAATTAGCTTCAGTATTACCTGACCATATCGTTGTAGAGATTAGTCGTACGCCTTTCTTCATTCGTATGGAGGAAATTGTGTGGGTTACCTTGGCAACAGTTAAAAAATAAGTAAGTAAGTGGAGGCCTTCAATTCACATTATGTGACTGGAGGTTTTTTTTATGATGTAGAGTCATTTTTACTATATAATTATCTAAAAGTTTTGTCATTTTGAAAGGGGAAGTTAAACAATGCAAAGGGTAGCCGTACTTGGCTCATTATTTTTCTGGAATAACATAAAACAACATTTTTCGGCATTTCCTCAAGTGCAATTTATTCATTTCCCTTACACAGTACCTGAGCAAAGTGTTGAATTGATTGATGAGGCAGCAGCCCAGTCAGACATTTTATTATTTGCTGGCTCGATTTCCTATCATTACTGCATAGATAAGATAAAAGCTAAAAAGATTCAAGCAACCTATATTTCGTTTGATGAATTAACATTGTCATTATCATTGCTATCCATACAACATAACCAGAAAGTAGAATTATCTAAACTATCAATTGATTTACCTAAAAAAGATATTCTAAATCAAGTTTTAATAGAGTCGGATATACAACCTCCCAAGCTGCATGTAATAGATTACGCCTGGGTATATGTTCAAAACGAAAAAATAAATCACTTCCAAATTGATGACTATATCATGTTCCATAAGGAGTTGTATAAAGCAGGGGAAACGGAGCTAGCACTTACAAGCTTACATGCTGTTTATGAAGCGTTACAACAAGCAAGAATCCCAGCAAGCTATATGGTTGAACGGAAACAGACATTTATCTCAACTGTAAATAAAGCCCTTAATGCTTATAAAAACACCCTATTAATTTCATCACAAATTGCTGTTGTATCAATTCGCAGCAGAGAGAATGCTACTATTTCTAATCAACAATTGTGGATGGAGAATTTAGAAAAAGTATCTAAAATGTTTCACGCAAGGGTAGCTCAATCCCTTCAAGAGCCCTACTTAATTTTTTCTACAAGAGGCGTAATTGAAACAATTGATAGGGTCTACTTAACATCATTAATGAGACAGTTTGAAGTGCAATTTGAAACAACTTTTCATATTGGAATAGGATTTGGATATTCATTACATGAAGCTGAGAAACACTCCTCCCAAGCATTGTTTTTTACAACAAAATTTGACGAGCATTCCACTGTTTTGTGCCTTGTTGATGAAGAAAGCCGACTTCATGGACCATTATTTGAAAATAATAAAAAAATAGCATTATCGAATAATAATCAGCAGATATTAAAGGTTGCTGAAAAATTAAAAATGAGTGCTAAAAATTTAAATTTAATTAGGCAATTTATTAAGTTAAATAAAAATCGACCTTTTTCTGCAACAGAATTAGCAACGTATTTAAATCTTTCTCGTCGATCGGCAGAACGAATGATTAATCGATTAATGGAGCAAAATTATCTCGAATTATCAGGTGAAGAGCATCCATATCATCAGGGGCGTCCACGAAAGCTATATAAAGCAACTAATCTATTAGAGATATGAAATGATAGAAAATTAATACTTTACAATAAATTTGAACTATTGTATATTTATTTTCAATTAAACGACATATAGCGACAAAATTTTTAGGGAGGAGTATCCATGAAATAGAAAAAACGCTAATGTCTGAATTATTGAAGATAAGTGGGTGGGATATATGGAAAATGAACAAATGGCTAAAAAGAAAAGCTGGCTAAAGGTACCTCATACATATACGATCATTTTTGCTATTATTTTTCTTGCAGGTATTTTAAGCTATATTATTCCAGCAGGGGAATTTGACCGTGTAGAGGATAAGGAAGGTCGAATGCTGGTTGTAGATGGAAGCTACCATCATATTGAGAGTGAACCTGTATCATTTTTTGAAATGTTTACAGCTATTCCAATGGGGCTAGAAAAGGGAGCACAGATTATATTTTATATTTTTCTAGTAAGTGGTGTGTTTGGAATTATTCGTGCTACTGGTGCGATAGAAGCAGGTGTTTATAAGGGTGTAAAAGCATTAGAGGGCAGGGAGAAACTACTTATTCCATTATCGATGATTTTATTCTCTGTTGGTGGTTTCACGATGGGGATGGCAGAAGAAACAATTATTTTTGTGCCAATTGGGGTAGCGATAGCCCGGGCAATGGGGTTTGATGCAGTAACAGGAACAGCTATGATTACGCTTGGTGCTGCTAGTGGTTTTTTTGGAGGAATGCTCAATCCATTTACAGTAGGGGTTGCACAATCTTTAGCTGATGTACCTTTATTTTCAGGGATTGGCTTCCGTGCAGTTGTATATGTGTTTGTATTAGGGTTTGCGATTTTCTATGTATCGCGCTATGCCTTTAAAGTCAAAAAGAATCCCCAGGCAAGTGTTATCTATGATATTGAACAGAAGGCAAAATCAAATCTTTCTACAATTGCTATGCCAACCTTAACAGGAAAGCATAAATTAGTGTTCATTGCGATGGCTTGTGGAATAGGTTTTAATATTTATGGGGTCTTTAACTGGGGCTGGTTTTTAACTCAATTAACGGCATCCTTTTTAATTATGGGCTTAATTGCAGGGCTTTTAGGGGGATTAAAGCCTGGAACGATTTTTGATTCCTTTATTGATGGGGCTAAGGCTGTTACCTTTGGTGCGCTTATAGTTGGTTTTGCACGTGCCATTACAGTTGTACTTGAGCAAGGGAAAATTATTGATACAATTGTTTATGCTGCATCGGAAACGATTGGTCATTTGCCACACTCTATTAGTGCAATCGGAATGTTATTTATTCAAGCTCTCTTAAACCTGTTTATTTCATCAGGTAGTGGTCAAGCTGCAGCAACAATGCCAATAATGATTCCGATTACAGATTTATTAGGTTTAGAGCGCCAAGTTGCTGTTTTAGCATTCCAATATGGAGATTCATTAACAAACTCAATTATTCCTACTTCATCGGCCTTGATGGCATATTTGGCTGTTGCAGGTATTCCGTATGAAAAATGGATAAAATTTATTTGGAAGATGATTCTTGGCTGGGCAGTTATTGCCTGTATTGCATTAATTGCGGCTGTCGCTTTAGGAATCTCTTAAAAGAAAAGGCTGTGCAGAAAAGTAGATTGTTATCTTCTATCTGCACAGCTTTTTGATGTTAATTGCCTTCATTAAAATAATTTAAGATGCCTTGATAAATCCCAAGACTTGCTTGTTCTCTGAATTTTGCTGTTGTCACGACACGTTCCTCACTAGCATTACTTAAGAAGCCTAATTCAAGAAGGACAGCCTTTTGCCGATTTTCTCGTAGTACTAAAAAATTCCCTTGCTGAGCTCCACGATCTCTTAAATCTATTTTGCTGGACAGCCCATTATGAATGGCCTCTGCAAGACCCTTTTGGTTACTGTTCAAATAGTATGATGTAAAGCCATTAATGGAGCTATCGCCCGTTGCATCGTAATGAATACTAATAAAAGCATCTGCCTCATGCTGATGGCCTATAGAGACACGTTTTCGGAGTGCTACATATTCATCCGATTCTCTAGTCATCACAACATTGGCACCAGCAGCCCTTAACTTAGAAGCAAGCAGAGAAGCAGTTTTTAATGTGATATCCTTCTCATCCGTTCCTCGTTGTCCCGTGGTACCATGATCATTACCACCATGTCCAGCATCGACCACAATTGTAAGCCCATTTAACGTTCCTTTTTTACGAGGCTCAGAGGTATTCTCTTTAGTCGTCACAGCTTTGTTGGAGGTAGTAGTCACGACCCAATTCGCTACAAATGCTGTTTTGTCACCTAATTGTATTTCATAAAAATCATCTTTCGCACCCACAATAGGGTAGCTTTGGCCGGCATCAACACGTTCTACGACCTCAGCTGTTGTAGTAGCATCTGTCCGTAAGTTTGTCCCATTATAGATAATTGTCACAGATTCCAGCTCTGTAGATGAGGAAGATGTGGATTTAGTTTTTTCTACATTTGAAAATGTTCCATAAAAACTATAGACCCAGCCAGATATTTTCTTATTGTACTGAATTTGTACCCAATTGTGTTCTTGGGCTAATACTTTAAAGGCTTGTCCCTTTTTAACAGAACCTACTTTTTTGGCATTTAAATCTGGTTTTTTTCGAACATTCAGTGTATCCACTAACACCGTAAATGTTGTATCCTTGTTCACCTTTTTTGTAGATACTTCAATGACTGGTTTATCAGAATCAGCTTTTTTTTCAGGTATATTATTAATGGTTACATAATCGGTCGAAACCCAGCCAACTAGCCCGTTCCAATCGATTTTCGCCCATTCGCCACTTTCTTCAATCAGATTCGCTTGGTTCCCTGTTGATAGTTGCCCAAGAACCGCCGAAGAAATATCGGGTTCAGTGCGAATATTAAGACGATCAACCTGTGAAATGATAGTTTTATCAATGGTTTGTTTAGCATTTATAGGTGCAGTCAGCCATGATGCTACCCAACCTTCGTCATTGCCTGCTTTTACTTGAATCCAGTCTCCTTCTCGAGCAATAGAAGTTAAAGAATCACCTTCTTCTAACGTCGTAATAATGGGGTAGGACAGTCCTGGTCCCTCACGTAAATGAAGAATCGACCCCGTCACTTTTAAATCACTGGTGTCAGCAAACGCACTTTGACCATTAATTTTACTTGGAATGGCAATCGTTAATATTAGCACGAAGATAATCATGATATGTAAAAGTTTTGTTCTCATCAGATTCCTCCTATTCCTTGTGCTATTTTACCATGCTTTAGTAATAGAATTCGTGGGAAAATGGTAATGGAATTTATTGTTTTCATAACTGTTTCGTGAAAAATACAAAAACAGTTGACATTGTCATTCGTTGTGACTAACATAAAGGGTAATCAAAAATTGATTTACTGCTTATGACCAAGCAAGTAGCGTGTACCTCTATTGGAAAAGAGAGGGAAAGACCTAGGCTGCAATCTTTCCTACAAAAATGTATGACGTGAACAACACTTGAGAGGCTTTTTTCTGAAAAGTAATGCTTAGTAGGAAAAAACGGAATCGGCCGTTATCCGATTATGAGGAGGACGCTCGTTATTAAGCGCGTCAACTAGGGTGGAACCGCGGAAGCTTCTATAGCTCTCGTCCCTTGCAATATGCAAGGTGGCGAGAGCTTTTTTGTTTCTAAAAAGATGTGGAGCTCGCACAATCCAGATGAAAAACCGGTTAGGTTAACAAGCAGACACTCAAAATTTTCATAAGCAATAATAGAGGAGGTAATTACATGAGTTTTAAAGTACCACGTGGGACGCAGGATATATTGCCGGGTCAATCAGAAAAATGGCAAAAAGTCGAGGCGATTATTCGAGATATTTGTCATGTTTATCGGTACAACGAAATCCGTACACCTATTTTTGAGCAAACAGATTTATTTGCACGTGGTGTTGGTGAAACAACAGATGTTGTGCAAAAAGAAATGTATACCTTTGAGGATCGTGGAGGGCGATCATTGACGCTTCGTCCTGAAAATACAGCTGGTGTAGTCCGTGCTTATGTTGAGCATAAAATGTTCGGTGCCCCAGACCAGCCAGTTAAGTTATCCTATTTAGGTCCAATGTTCCGTTATGAGCGTCAACAAGCTGGACGTTATCGTCAATTTGTACAATTTGGCGTGGAGGCAATTGGTTCAGCTGATCCAGCAATTGATGCTGAAGTGATTGCACTAGCTATGGATGTCTATGAATCAGCAGGCTTAAAGGATTTAAAATTAGTCATCAACTCACTTGGAGATAAGGTTACACGTGATACACATCGTACGGCATTGCTCCAGCATTTTGAACCACATATTCATGAATTTTGTACAGATTGTCAAAATCGACTACAAAAAAACCCATTGCGCATCCTAGATTGTAAGGTAGACCGCGAGCATCCTTTAATGAAATCAGCACCAGCATTAACGGATTTCCTAACGGAGGAATCAGCAGCTTATTTCGCTCAAGTTAAAACTTATTTGGATATTCTAGGTATTTCATATGAGGTTGATCCAAACCTTGTAAGAGGTCTTGATTATTACAACCATACGACATTTGAAATTATGTCAACAGCTTCTGGCTTTGGCGCCATTACGACTCTTTGTGGTGGAGGGCGCTACAATGGGCTTGTGGAAGAAATTGGTGGACCGGATGTACCGGGAATCGGTTTTGCATTAAGTATTGAGCGTCTTTTACTAGCTCTTGAAGCTGAGGGAGTTGAATTAGACACAGCATCAGGTCTTGATGTCTATATGATTGCTATGGGTGATGAAGCAAAGCTAAAGGCAGTTGAATTAACAAGTACCTTCCGTGCGAAGGGCATTGCTACGGAGATGGATTATTTGGATCGCAAAATGAAGGCACAAATGAAATCCGCAGATCGTTTAGGCGCTAAGTATACAATTGTTTTAGGTGACACAGAGCTGGAGGAGCAAGCTGCAACTATTAAGCATATGCAGTCAGGCGAACAACAAAAAGTTGAATTTTCAGCATTAGTGAATTACCTATTACAGCAATCATAATTCAGCTATTAAAAATAAACCGTCCATCACTGGGACAGTCAAAAGGCATTATTTCATCGTTTATAGGAATGAATGCTACATAAATAAAAATTATTTGGAGGAACTAAATAAATGGCTACAAGAACACATGCTAGTAACGAATTATCAGAACTGTTACAAGGCGAAAAAGTTGTATTAAAAGGTTGGGTACAACGCCGCCGTGACCTAGGTGGTTTAATTTTTATTGATTTACGTGATCGTACAGGCATCACACAGGTTGTTTTTAGTCCTGATGTTGCTGAGGCACATGCTTTAGCAGATAAAGTACGTAGTGAATATGTCATTGAAGTGGAAGGGACAGTTATTCTTCGAGCAGAAGATCAAATTAACCCAAATGTGCCAAATGGAAAAATTGAGGTAGAGGCATCAAAATTAACTGTTATTAATACAGCAAAAACACCTCCATTCCAAATTGAGGACCGCACAGATGTTTCAGAAGATTTACGTTTAAAATACCGTTATTTAGACCTTCGTCGTCCAGTTATGTATGATACATTCAAGCTACGTTCAGATGTTACACGTACAATTCGCAATTTCTTACAAAACGAAGACTTCCTAGAGGTGGAGACACCAATTTTAACGAAATCTTCTCCAGAGGGGGCTCGCGATTATTTAGTACCATCACGTGTCCATGAAGGTGAATTTTATGCATTACCACAATCACCACAGCTATTTAAGCAATTATTAATGGTGGCAGGCTTTGAAAAATACTTCCAAATCGCACGCTGCTTCCGTGATGAAGACCTACGTGCAGACCGTCAGCCAGAATTTACACAGGTCGATATTGAAACAAGCTTTTTAACACAAGAAGAAGTTTTAGAAATGAATGAACGCTTAATCCAAGCTGTTATGAAGGAAGTTAAAGGGATTGATATACCTGCTCCATTCCAACGCATGAAATATCAAGAGGCAATGGACCGTTACGGCTCAGACAAGCCAGACGTGCGCTTTGGCTTAGAGCTTGTTGCTTTAAATGATATTTTTGATGGCTGTAGTTTTAAAGTATTCGCTGATACAGTAGCACAAGGAAAACAAGTAAAAAGTATTAATATTAAAGGTGCTGCAGATAGATACTCCCGTAAAGATATGGATGAATTAACAAAATTCGTCGGTATTTATGGAGCAAAAGGTCTTGCTTGGTTAAAGGTAACAGAGGAAGGCTTAAATGGTCCGATTGCGAAATTCTTTGACGAGGCATTAGCAAGTGCATTAATGGAGCGTATGAAAGCAGAGGTTGGGGATATTCTAGTATTTGTTGCTGATCAAGCATCTGTTGTAGCAGCTTCTCTTGGTGCACTTCGTACGAAATTAGGCCATGACTTAGACTTAATTGATGAATCACAATTTGCCTTCCTATGGATCACAGATTGGCCGCTATTAGAATACTCTGAGGAAGACGGTCGCTATAAAGCAGCACATCATCCGTTTACACGTCCATTTGATGAAGATATTCCTTTAATGGAAACGGATCCTTCTGCTGTCCGTGCACAAGCATACGACATTGTACTAAACGGCTATGAACTTGGTGGAGGCTCACTACGTATTTATGAACGTGAGCTACAGGAAAAAATGTTTGCATTACTTGGTTTCTCAGAAGAGGAAGCAAAAGCACAATTTGGCTATCTATTAGAAGCATTTGAATACGGTGTACCACCACATGCAGGTCTAGCATTTGGTCTTGACCGCTTTGTTATGTTACTAGCAGGCCGCAACAATTTACGTGATACAATTGCATTCCCGAAAACAGCAAGTGCTAGCTGCTTATTAACTAGTGCACCAAGTGCTGTTTCTACAGAGCAATTGGATGAGTTAAATTTAGCAATTAAAGCATTTAAAAGATAATTAGTACTTCTAAATACCTGGATTCTCTAGCAAAAAATGTTGGGAATCTAGGTATTTTTTGTGTTTTCGCAGGAATTTATATTTTTTAACGAAAAATCGTTTGAATTATCTGAAATATGGTGTTATGATAACTGTAATACGAATCCTGATGTGTTTGTTTATCTGCTGATTCTACTTAACAGTTTTGACCGAACATTATAGAATTGGGAGCCTTCATTTTGTAGTCGCAAACATGCCCTAACAAGGAGCGGGACGTTTAACACTGCAAAGCGGGCACCCCCCTGCGACTTGCGGGTTCAAAACGAATGTTTCTTGGCATTGCTGCACAATCGGGATTCGTCCATACATAGTGAAACAAAAGGAGCATGTATTGCTCCTTTTTTTATTGCCCAAAAAAATAATTTCATCGATAGGCTAGTGAATAATTAAAATTTAAAGAAAAATTTAGAAAATATGAAAAAATTACTTTTTATTTTTGTGAAAGCATCATATAATTGGTATAGACAACTATACCAAATAAATATTGGTAGCTTGTTTGATTCAGCAATACTCCTTCATAGGGGAATAAAGGGGGTGACTCATTGAAGGGGACATTATTAATTTCAAATGTTACGATAGTTCATCACGATAAGCTACCGTATAAGGGCGACTTGCTGATTAACAACGGTAAAATTAGAAAAATAAGTCACGCATTATCTGACCGTGCTGAGCATTATATTGATGGCAAAGATAAAAATTGGTTCTTGCTTCCTGGCTATATAGATATGCATATTCATGGTTCTGCTGGTCACGATACGATGGATGCCACCCCATCTGCCTTACATCAGATAGCCCGTTCTTTAGTAAAAGAGGGAGTAACAGGCTTTCTTGCTACTACAATGACACAATCAATAGAAGCAATTGAAAGCGCTTTAGCCAATATTGCACTTTTTGAAAATAGTGAAGATGAAGCATGCTTACTAGGAGTTCATGTAGAGGGACCATATGTTTCAAAAAAAAGGGCAGGTGCACAGCCAGTTGAATACATTATATTACCCTCCATCGAACAATTTGCAGCATGGCAAAAAATAAGTAACCAACGTATCAAACAAATTACGATTGCCCCTGAGGTAGAAGGAGGCTTTGCCTTTCTTGAATCATTAAGGGGCTCACAGATAATTCCCTCTATAGGGCATTCTGATGCAACCATTGAGGATGTGGAGAGGGCAGTTGAACTGGGTGTAAGCCAGGCTACACATTTATATAATCAAATGCGTCCTTTTCATCACCGTAATCCGGGTGTTGTTGGAGGAGTGTTAGTAGAGGATGCGGTGAAGGTCGAGATCATTGCAGATTTTGTGCATAGTCATCCTCAGGCTGTCAAACTAGCGTATCGGTCAAAGGGAGCTAAAGGAATAATTTTAATTACCGATGCGATGCGGGCGAAAGGCTTACAGTACGGTGATTTTGATTTAGGGGGTCAAACTGTTCATGTTTCCAAGGCTGGGGCACATTTGTCTAATGGAGCTTTAGCTGGCAGCGTGTTAACGATGGAACAAGCAGTAAAAAATATGAAAGCAATCACAAATTGCTCATGGCAGGAAATTGTTGCAATGTCCTCTACAAATGCTGCTGAGCAATTAAAGCTTACAACTAAGGGACGTATCATGGAAGGCTTTGATGCAGATTTTGTATTACTTGATGAAAAATTAAATGTGCAAAAAACTATTTGTCAGGGTAAAGTTGTATTTGAGAAATGAAAGTAAAGAGGCGATAAGGATGGTGCAAGACTTGTTAGATAAAAATTCTCATATACCTATCTATATACAAATAGAAGAGATTATTAAACAACGCATTTATTTAGAAGAATACAAGATTGGAGAAAACATTCCTTCTGAACGTGAGCTTTCAACGCAATTTGATGTCAGTAGAATGACTGTTCGTCAATCTATTACAAACTTAGTGAATAGTGGCTTACTGTACCGAGAAAAAGGAAGAGGCACCTATGTAGCGAATCCAAAATTAGAGCAACCATTAAAGGGATTAACGAGTTTCACTGAGGACATGAGAGCTAGAGGGATGGAACCTAGCAGTAGAGTTCTTCGATTTGAAAAAATTGTACCCCCAGTTGATGTGGCAAGTGATTTAATGTTAGAGCCTGGCGAAGAGGTATTTTTTGTAGTACGAATTCGTAATGCGGATTCTAAGCCAATGGCAATTGAAAGAACATATATTCCAGTAAAAGTGTATCCAGAGCTAGATGAAAAGAAAATTATGGGGTCATTGTATGCCTTGATTGAAGCAAAGTTCCATCAAAAAATTGGCAATGCCATTCAACAAATGGAGGCAGCTATTGTTACAAAAGAAGATAGTAAATTTTTGCAAATTAATCATACAGCACCTGTCTTAATTATTAAACGTACAAGTTATTTATCTGATGGTGTTCCGTTTGAGCTTGTGCGTAGTACTTATCGAGCTGATCGTTACAAATTCATTAGTGAAATTAAAAGGTGATTCTATGTATGCATACTTTCTAGAAATACAAAAGCTAATGCAAACCGTGCAAGAGCAAGAACATGCTCAAATTGCTGAAGCTGCACAGTTAATTGTGGAACGGCTTCAACTTGGTGGTATTGTGCAATTATTTGGCTGTGGTCATTCTCAACTTTTAGCGCAGGATGCATTTTATCGTGCGGGGGGGCTTGTGCCTGTACGCCCAATCATTATTGAACCTTTAACATTACATGCAGGTGCATTAACATCATCTAAAAATGAAAAGGACCCGACGATTATTGAGCAATATAAGGAGCAATTTGACTTTCATGAAAATGATGTATGTATCGTTATCTCAACTTCTGGTCGAAATCCTGCCCCAATAGATGCAGCTCTTCTAGCGAAACAATCAGGGGTAGTCGTTATATCACTACAGTCTCTTAACTATCATAATCAGCCATCGCGTCATCCAAGTGGAAAACGTTTAGAGGAAATCGTGGATATAATGATCAATACGCATACACCAATAGGCGATGGTGTTCTAAGCTACAATAAAATACAGTTTGCACCCGCTTCCACAGTGATTGGGTCATTTATTTTAAATGCATTATTTGGTGAAGTGATTAAGAATATGGCAAGAGAAGGTTGTGCATTACCAGTTTTTGAAAGCAATAATGTTGAATCCAATCGGTCTCATAATGAGGCTTTGATGGCTAATTATCAACATCGGATTAATTTTAATTGAAAAAACGGAGGGGATATCGATGAAAAAGATGTATAAAATAACAGCGCCAGAGGGACTACATGCTAGACCTGCAGCATTACTTGTAACTGCTGTTACACCATTTGAATGTGATGTTGCCTTAACATATAAGGAAAAGTCAGTAAATTTAAAATCAATTATGGGTGTTATGGCTCAGGGAGTTACTCCGGGAAGCATTGTAGAAATTTCAGCAGAGGGTCCTGATGCAGAGAAGCTTTTTCAAACCGTTACAGAAGTACTCATTTCTAAAGGAATTGGTGAGGAATGCTAGAAATACAGGGAATAGCAGTGTCTGATGGCATCAGCTTTGCAAAGGCATATTGTTTAAAGGACCCAGATTTATCGTTTGAAAAAGTAACTGTTTTGGATGTACAAGAAGAACTAGAAAGATTCAAGACTGCTAGGGGCAAAGCAAAAAAGGAGCTTCAAGAGATTTACGAAATTGCTCAGGTCAAATTTGGTGCAGACAAGGCAGCGATTTTTGCCGCACATTTATTAGTGTTAGAAGACCCAGAAATGATTGCAGCAACTGAGTCGAAAATTGTATCAGGGATAAATGCTGAGTATGCCTTAGATGAAGTAGCGAATATGTATATCGAGATGTTTGAGAGGATCGACAATATTTATATGCAGGAGCGAGTAGCAGATATCAGAGATGTCTCTAAACGAGTTTTAGGGCATTTGCTAGGCATTGAAATGGTAGATATGAATCGTTTAACCTCTGATGTTGTCATTGTTGCAGCGGATTTAACACCCTCTATGACAGCGATGCTAAATACGAAGTATGTAAAGGGGTTTATTACGGATATTGGTGGTAAAACGTCTCATTCTGCTATACTGGCACGAACATTAGAGATTCCGGCAGTAGTAGGTACTAAAAACGCTACACAAGTCATTCAACAAGGGACTCCGATTATTTTAGATGGTACAAATGGCAAAATTATTGTGAATCCTACCTCAGAAGTATTAAACTTTTACAAGCAACAACACAAACAGCACATAGCCGCGTATGAAGAGCTTCTCCAGTACCGTTCAATGGCAAGCTTTAGCGCTGATGGATGTGCTATAGAAATAGCTGGTAATATTGGTAAACCAGAGGACGTAGATATGGTTCTAAATGCTGGTGGTGATGGTGTAGGTCTTTTTCGAACGGAATTTTTATATATGGGACGTCAGGAGCTACCTTCTGAGGAGGAACAGTTTCAAGCCTATAAAAGTGTACTTGAGAAAATGCAGGGAAAGCCAACAATTGTTCGGACCTTAGATATCGGCGGTGATAAGCATCTACCTTATTTAAAACTATCAGCAGAAATGAACCCTTTTCTAGGCTATCGAGCAATTCGAATTAGCTTAACACAGCACGATATTTTTCGTGAACAGCTTCGAGCCTTATTAAGGGCAGGTGCCTATGGTCATTTAAAGATAATGTTCCCAATGATTGCAACTTTGGATGAATTTCTAAGCGCAAAGGCCATTCTTCTTGAGGAACAGCAATATTTAAAAAATAATGGCTATTTAGTAGCTGAAAACATAGAGATCGGAATAATGATTGAAATCCCATCAGCAGCTATTATTGCGGACATTTTTGCTAAGGAAGTAGATTTTTTTTCAATTGGTACAAATGATTTAATTCAATACACATTAGCGGCAGACCGCATGAATGAAAATGTATCTTATTTATACCAGCCATACCATCCAGCCGTTTTAAGATTAATAAAAAATGTTATTGTTGCAGCCCATCAGCAAGGTAAATGGGTAGGTATGTGTGGAGAAATGGCGGCAGATGAAATAGCCATACCAATTTTACTAGGATTGGGGTTAAATGAATTCTCGATGAGTGCCTCCTCTATTCTAAAAACGAGAGCGCATATTGCTAAGCTTTCAAAGCAGCAATCAATGCTACATATTGAGCGCATTTTACTACTCTCTACAGCAGATGAAGTGGAGGAGTATGTAAAAACGCACTTAATAAGTTTGTGAATTTCAAGAATATTCAGTATTGAATAGGGGTGATTTGTTTTATGGATATAAAGATGATTCCACCAGAAGATTATTGTCAGGTACATCAACTAAGAGATTATTGTTTTCCTAATAAATATATAGGAGCACGCCGTGAGGATTTTCAATACTGGATTGAGCACAGCATAACGCTCGGGGCATATGATGCACAGAAGGTAGTTGGTCAGCTACTAATATTACCTCTTAATATAACTGTACATGGTAAGAGTTATGCTATGGGCGGAATTGGCTTTGTAGCCACCTATCCAGAATATCGGCAGCAGGGAATTATTAAACAGCTAATGACAGCAGCACTATTGAAAATGAGGGAAAACGGGCAATCCGTATCTGTCTTAGCCCCTTTTTCTGTTTCCTTTTATCGTTATTTTGGCTGGGAGCTATTTTTTGAAAAACTACATTACTCCATTCCGCAAATGCTATTTCCTAATTTCGGAAAACAATTAGATGTTATTAAGCGCATGAGCTTTGAATGCCGAGATAATGGCCTTTATCGTGACATTAAGGATTTTCATAATGCACAGGCACTTACTCGTAATGGAGGTATGCTACGAAATAATGCGTGGTGGCAAAGGATAGAGAGAAGGATGCCAGACAGTCATTTGGCGGCCTACTTTAATTCTGATAATGTAGCAGGCTATATTCGTTATACGATACACAATGAAATATTTGAAATTCATGATTTTATAGCAGAGGATTTACTAGCAGAACAAGCAATTTGGCGCTTTGTCTCAACACATGCTGCAAGTGTTACTAACATTAAGGGAATTACCTCTAGCGACCATCACTTTGGCTTTCATTTTAAAGAACCACAGTTTAAAAGAGAGGTTGTTCAAGATGTCATGATTCGAATAGTGGATGTTCTCTCTTTTATGCAGCAATATTCATGGCAGGAAATGCAAGAGCCCTTGTATGTGCGTATAGAAGATTCCTTTTGTGCATGGAATGAGCATATCTTTAAAATAAATAAAGATGGAAATGTTTCAATTGTAGAGACTAATTCAATCCCTGCGATGCATATGTTAGCATTACCAATCAATCTTTTTTCTGCTATGATGATAGGCTACCTTTCTGTAAGTGAAGCAGTTGAATATGCCCATAAACAGCCAACAAAAGAGCTTGTTGAGCGATGGCAGCTTGCAATACCTACTGAGAAACCCGCCTTTTACGAGTATTTTTAATGGGTTATACAGATGAATTATAAAATTTTTTTTAAACTTTTTTCTGGACTATACCAGTTTGGTGAAACCTTTTATTCGCCTGAAAGAAGGTTATAGCCCAATTTTTGAAACAATTTTCTAACGAGGGAAATAGTGTAAAAAGTATATTGTGGTATATACCAATTGGTGCTATTCTCAACTTAAGTAAGCGATTTCAAAGCTGGAAAACAACAAATTTTCGCTAGTTAAAAAGACCATATTAATAATTAAAAGGAGTGTTGAAAATGAAAAATATTATGCTTGTATGTGTAGCAGGAATGAGTACTAGTTTACTAGTGTCAAAGATGCAAAAAGCGGCACAGGATCAAAATATGGAGGCAGATATTTATGCAATTGCTGAGGGGGAGGTTGAAAAAGTAATAGCTACGAAAATGCCTGACGTGCTTTTACTAGGCCCCCAAGTTCGGTACTTAAAGGGATCATTTGAAAAAAAATTTAAGGATATGAATTTTCCAATTGATGTTATTAATATGGCTGATTACGGCATGATGAATGGTGAAAATGTCTTGAAGCAGGCATTAACGCTAATTGGTTAAGGGGGCGGCAAAGTCGATGGAAGAAACTGCATTAATGGCATCCATAATGGGCTTGATTGTGCATAGTGGCAATACAAAGAGTGAGTGCATGGAAGCCATTCAGCTAGCAAAAAAGGGGCATATTGTTGAAGCAAAAGACAAAATAAAGCTTGCTAATGATGCTTTAATTGAAGCACATCATTCTCAAACGGCTTTATTGTCACAAGAGGCGAGGGGCGAAAAAGTAGAAGTTTCCATGCTGCTAATCCATGCGCAGGATCATTTAATGAATGCTATAACATTTCGTGATTTAGCTGTGGAAATGATTGAGTTATATGAACGAATCAAAGGGGAGTAGCATCAAATTTTGATGTCCAAATAAAAAATAAAGGGAGTGTGTGAAATGTTCCGTTTTTTAGAAGAAAAATTTGTGCCAGTTGCTGCTAGAGTAGGGAATCAACGTCATTTAGTTGCCATTCGTGATGGGTTTATTACAATCATGCCATTGACAATTGTTGGATCATTTGCTGTGCTTATTAATACTTTTCCTATTGAGCTATATCAAAATGCACTCGATTCCATTTGGAAGCACGAAACCTGGACTCAGTTTGGCGGCAACATCTGGGGTGCGACATTTGGAATAATCTCACTATTATTAGCATTTGTCGTAGCATACCACCTAACAAAAAGTTATGACAAAGATGCGTTATCTGGTGGTGTGATAGGGCTTGCTAGTTACATGACCTTTGGGACATTTGGGGAGGGCGGCTTAACAGGGCTAACGACAGGTACTGGAGGCATATTTGTAGCCCTCATTACAGCCTTAATTTCTGCTGAATTATTCTCACGTTTATCGGGCAATCCAAAGCTTTTAATAAAAATGCCTGCGGGAGTACCGCCAGCAGTTTCAAAGTCGTTTGCCGCATTACTACCAGCAATTATTATAATTGGTTTAATAGCATTAGTACGTACAATTATTTCTGCTGGCTTTGATATTCCAGATATTATTGGTACATTTTATTCAACCGTTCAAGAGCCATTTATGGGCTTAACAAATACATGGGTAGCAGGTCTTATTTTAGCGTTTATTCCAACATTTTTATGGTCATTTGGTATTCATGGGGCAAATATTATTGAACCATTTATGCAATCGATTAATCTACAAGCAATTGATGCCAATGTTGCAGCAATCTCAGCAGGTAAAGTAGCACCGTATATTATTAACAAACCATTCTTTGATGCTTTTATCAATATGGGTGGTTCAGGTACTACAATTGCCTTAATCATTGCTATTTTCATCATTGCGCGGAAGAACAAACAGTATAACACGGTCGGTAAGCTCTCGGCAGCACCAGGATTGTTTAACATTAATGAGCCATTGCTATTCGGTTTACCAATTGTTTTAAATCCAATTCTATTTGTGCCGTTTATTTTAACGCCTATGATCAATGTCACAATTGCCTTCTTTGCAACTAAATGGGGCTTAGTACCAGCAGCGACAATAGCTGCACCATGGACGACACCTCCTATTATTAATGGTTTTTTAGTAACACAATCATGGCGCGGTGCAGTGCTTAGTATTGTTCTAATTGCTGTTGCTATCTGTATCTATTTACCATTCTTATCGATGGCAAACCGTATGGCAAAGCAAAATGAGCAACGAGCTGCTGAAGCGGAGGCTCAAAGTAAACAGTCTGTTACACAATCAAATAGTCAAAAAGTAGAAGTGTAATGGCTGATTAACGGAGGTATCTGAATTGAGAAGATTAGGAATTTCACTATATCCTCAGCATAGTACACTTGACCAAATGAAACACTATGTGCAGCTTGCTCATGACAATGGCTTTGATCGAATATTTACATGTCTACTGTCGTTAAATAACAATGAGGAGCGGCAAAAATTACAGCAAATCAATAAATTTGCGCAGCGACTTGGGTTTGATATCTCGGCTGATGTTGCACCAGCAGTCTTCGAAGACCTAGGCTTACCCTTTAAAGATATCGGCTATTTTAAAGAACATTATCATTTAGCGGCTTTGCGCTTAGATATGGGGTTTTCTGGTCAGGAAGAAGCTTTTATGTCACTTGATGCAAGTAATATAAAAGTAGAATTAAATATTAGTAATGGTACTAAGTATGTAGAAAATATATTATCCTACCAACCTAATAAAGATAATATTATAGGCTGTCACAATTTTTATCCAAGGCGTTTTACTGGTCTTTCTCGTCAGCACTTTTTAACTACCTCTAAGCTGTTCAAAACGAATCATATTCGCACAGCTGCCATGATTTCATCGCAGCATGCCAAATATGGACCTTGGGAGCAAACCGAGCATGGCTTGCCAACATTAGAAGAGCATCGTTATCTACCAATTACTGTGCAAGCTAAGGATTTATGGCATACAGGATTAATCGATGATTGTATTATTGGAAATATGTATGCCTCTGAAGAAGAGCTCCATGCTTTAGGTCAATTAAATCGTCAAAAACTTGAACTTAAAATTGTACCCTCTGCTGAAACATCTGTTTTAGAAGAAGCGATTCTATTTAAGGAGCCTCATTTTAACCGTGGGGACGTTTCAGAATATATGATTCGAAGTACACAGTCACGCGTTAAATATAAAAATGGTGACTTCCCTGCACATGATACAAATCCATTAAAACAGGGCGATGTGACCATTGATAATAATCTGGATATTCGTTATAAGGGCGAACTGCAAATTGTGTTGAAGGAAATGCCCAATGCTGGCTCAACCAATATAGTAGCTAGAGTCGTTGAGGAAGAACAATTTTTACTAGCATCTATTCAGCCATGGGAATCATTTGGCTTTACGAGATGATAGTGCAAATAGAGAAAGGGGTTGAGAAATCAATCCTTTTTTCTTTATGAGGAAAGAGGTGAAAATGATGTATGTTTTAGCGATAGATGGTGGAGGCACAAAAACATCTGCGGTCCTTTGTGATGAACATGGAAATATTTATGCTAAAGTAGTGACAACTCGTAGTAATCCGACAGCAATGAATCTTCATTATTTTGAGTCAACAATTCATACGATCATGCAAAACTTACAGCGACAGAACTCTCAAGTATTTTCAGCTATACATAGTTGTTATGCTGGTATGGCTGGGGTGAAGGAGCTTCATGCAGAGAGAACTGTAGAAGAAATAGTACGACAATATGTTCCAAGCAAAGCAATTATCTCCGTCGAAAATGATGCAATAATTGCCCTTTATTCGGGAACACTTGGTCTGGCAGGTATTGTACAAATAGCAGGAACTGGTGCCATAACAATGGGCTATGATCAACAGCAAATTTTTCATCGTGTAGGAGGCTGGGGGTATCTGTTTGATGATGAGGGCAGTGGATATGATTTGGGGGCACAAGCGTTGAAAGCAATTTTTCAAGGCTATGATGGCAGAGGAAGAGCAACAGCTTTAACAGATGCCATACTAAATTATTTTGCTGTAACTAATGTACCACAATTAATAGAATGTATTTATGGAGAAGAGCATCCACGTACAGTTGTTGCTCCTTTAAGCAAATATGTTACTGCGATGGCTGCTCAGGGTGATGAGGTTGCCAATAAAATTTTAGAGGATGCTTGTCAAAAACAATATAGAGCAATTAAAGCTTGTTACAAGCAAATGATTTGGGGAACAGAGCATGTCCCTGTTGTCTTAGTAGGAGGAGTATTTGAGAATGAAAGTTATTTTCTACCTAAGTTACAGCAACTCGCAAATGCTAATGGCATTCCATTACAATTTATGACACCGTTGCTTCCACCAATTGGAGGTGCAGTCATTGCAGCTTTGAAGGAACTTAATATCCAGCCTTATCCAGGTTTTATAGAATCCTTTCAAAAAAAAGATGAACAACTAAGCAGTTAATCGAGTTTAAACAGGGGCATTTGAAGGGAGAACCTTTCAAATGCCCGTTTAAATGTTGAATATTTTTTAGTTATAATTTTCACTTGAAGAATAACATGATAAAATGTAAGATAGGTTTGATTTTATCTTAGTATTTAACTAGGTTTACTAATAAAGTGAGGGCCGCATCTCTCACAATGCATATTTCTGCACATGTAAATAAAAAAAAAATTATAATAGACGGAGAGTGTAAGAATGTTACATCAATTTTCACGTAACGAGCTCGCTATAGGTACAGAGGGTCTCGAGAAATTAAAAAATACAACAGTTGCCATACTTGGAGTAGGTGGTGTTGGGTCATTTGCAGCTGAGGCGTGTGCACGAAGTGGAATTGGGCGCATTATTTTAGTGGACAAGGACAATGTTGATATCACGAATGTAAATCGCCAATTAGTCGCTTATCTTTCGACAGTAGGTAAATCGAAGTCAGGTGTTATGAAAGAGCGAATTGCAGATATTAATCCACAATGTGAAGTGATTGATATGCATATGTTTTACACAGAAGAAACATATGAAGAATTTTTTGCACAAGGCATTGATTATGTGATTGATGCTAGTGATACTGTGATGTATAAAATTCATATTATGAAGGAATGCTTAAAGCGTAATATTCCAATTATTTCAAGTATGGGGGCAGCGAATAAAATGGATCCTACTCGCTTCCAAATTGCAGATATTTCGAAAACTCACACAGATCCATTAGCAAAAATTATCCGTACAAAATTACGCAAGGAAGGTATTCATAAAGGGGTTACAGTGGTATTCTCTGATGAAAGCCCTATTGTAGTTCGACCAGACGTTGTCGAGCATGTTGGGAAGCCAGATGCAGCTATTCGCAAAGCGAAAATGCCACCATCTTCAAATGCGTTTGTCCCTTCTGTTGCAGGTTTAATTGCAGCGAGCTGGGTAGTGAATACAATCTTAAAAGATGTAAAAATCACTCGTGTGCAGGGATAATATTTTAGTAAATTATAATAACCCTTCTTACGCGGTGTAAGCAATAAAGAGCAAAATTGAACAATTTGATAGAAGTAGCTGTCTCAATTGACTTTGGAGGTAGCTACTTTTTCTGTGTTACAATAGGAACGTTGTAAAAAAAGGAGGCGGTTAATAGTGGAACAAATCTACCAAATGGAATACAGAGGCTTAAATTTGTTCGATGAAATCAGTACAGTAGAGCTTGCTATTGATGAACAGGGGCAAACAATACATATTTTTGATACTGGACAGGTTGTGAGTCCCATTTTTAATTTTGATGTTTCTGCCTATGAACTATCAGAGGGTTTTTACAAAATGGCAGACATACTTCGCCATAAACGTATATTGACAAATTATCAGCAGGGTAGCGATTGGACGCTTAGTAAATGGCTAATCACAAACAATGCTTATTTTTATGTACCAAAACAAAGAATAAAAAAATATGTCCAGGGAAGCATTATAGAAATTGTTGATCGTGCAAAGGAGCAATTTTTATTTGAGGAATATGTACAAAGGATTTAATTCTATCAAAATAGATTATCTTATGTACACAAAAATGCTATTAATTCACGAAATTGTCTTATTTTCTTCATGACCACACTTCTTGAATTGGTTTATTGCTATAATTTGAATAATTCCAATTGATAATAGATCGATTTGTTTGGAATGTACAGGACTGCTTAGGGGAGTAGGAATGACGTTTAGAAAACAAATGAGAACATGGGAGAGTGGTAAAATGGAAATTCAAGTAATTCGTGATCATTTAGATATTGTAAAGCTACAACAAAAGATGGATGCTATTGTATTTGACTATTTGGATACATCTAATAATTATCCAAAAGCTATGAGAGAACTAAATCCTTTATATATACAGGTCACTACATTTTATAAAGAGTATGTTACTAAAAGGGCAGGTGAAATACCAGATGCCAATACATACTGGCATTTGTTTATAGATTGTAGTGCAAAATTATGCTATTTTTTAGCTGCATCAACCTATTATTCTTCCAACGCGCTACAAAAAACGCCAGAGAAAATCGAGCGATTATTAACTATTGCTGCCTATTCACTACCTAGTATCGAACAAGAGGAGAATGCGCAATTATTAGCCGACATGTTTGCTCTTTATAAGGAAGTTGTCAATGATGCTGAGAAAGCGGATTCATTAAGAAATAAGGTGCTTGAACAAAAGGGTTCAGTGAAGCAATGTCTGCAGCATTTTAAACAATTTGTTGATAAAGAAGTAAGAGAATAGTTTGACAGATAATCTTTTCTTTTACATTTCAGAAAAAAGAATACGTAACTAGAATCTGCTTACTTTCTGTGGTTAAGCCTACAATTCTTACAACCCTTGTGTTGTAAGGTGGTATTTTCCGATGAAGGTTTGCGGATTTTTTTATAAAAAATAGTGTTACAATATCAAAATTTTATGTGAAAAAGGACTTTTTTCTTAAAAGGTTTTTATAAATTTTTGTCGAAATATAGTTTGGAAATAAGAAATATTTATATGTAAAATTCATAGAAAGGGGGGCTATAAATGTTAATCAATGGTACAGAAATAGATTTGGCAAATTTAGAAAAACCATTGTTATTAATAAATGAGGATGAAGAAATTTTATTTCAACGATTGATGTTGCCTACACTTCAATATGAGCTTATTCAATGTCAATTAGCATTGTCCACAAGAAAATCGATTTCCCTAGTAAGGGACTTTTGGTTGGCTTTGTACAAGGATCGAGAGCAATTATATATCAACAGCGGTCATGCAATGTTATATCCAATTCGGCTAATTTTATATGAGCTAGTGACAAAGACAGAACATTTTAAACGTTTGTCGAAAAAATCATTAGGTGATGAATGTCTCTCACTTATCTATGCAGTTGTTCTCTTACAATTTATCATGCAATGGCTCAAGGATCGATTTCAAAATAACATGGAAGTGTACGAGGCAATGAAATTATTATACAGAGTGACTGAGGATGATTTAGACGATGAGCAAGTTCCTATAGCCAGGGAACATTTAATTGCCCAAGCAATTGCAGTGAAGGCAATTCGTTATGAGGTAAAGGAAAACGCCCAAGAGTTTGCTAGCTTACTTTATCAAACCTATAATTTTCTAAACTATTTACATGATAAAGTAAAAGAACAAGAGGGAAATGAGACGAATTCGCTACCATCAATGAGGAATGTGGCAGATAGTTTGAACTTATTTTACAGTGAGCGTTACACAACAGACAATCCCAGCTTTACAGGATGATTGCTTAAGCAGTCTGTCCTGTTTTTTTATCTCGAATTAACAGATGTTTTTGAATCGAACCCTTGGAAGAGGACTTTTAAAGGAACTGATTTGGAGATGTAAAAAGGACAATACATATTAGTGATATAACATATATTGTCCTTTTAAATATGTTTTGAAATCAATGAATTTATTTCTGTTCCTTATGAAAAGATTTAAGTTTTTCGTAGATACCTGCCATTCGTTTTTCTTCACCAGCGATAACCGGCGTATAAAATTCAACTCCGACTAGTTCGTTGGGTAAATACTGCTGATTCACCCAGCCACCAAATGTACCAATTGGGGTGTTGTGCGGGTATTGATAGCCTACATGTCCTAAATCTTTTGCTCCCTCATAATGAGCATCACGTAAATGATGTGGAATATCCCCTGTCTTACCTTCGTGGATGCTAGCAATGGCAGCATCAATAGCTACAATAGCGGAATTAGATTTAGATGCTAGGCACATTTCAATCACAGCACTAGCAAGGGGGATGCGGGCCTCTGGTAAGCCTAAACGCTCTGCTGCTTGAACAGCAGCTAGCACATGTGCACCGACATCAGGCTGTGCTAGTCCTATATCTTCATAAGCCATAACAAGTAAACGTCTGCTGACAGCGACTAGATCACCGGTTTCTAGTAAATGTGCTAAATAATAAAGTGCGGCATTGGTATCACTACCGCGTACAGATTTTTGTAGTGCGGATAATAGATTGTAAAAATGAGACCCTTTTTTGTCGCCATATACACCGATTCTTCCGATAAGATGTTTGATAATATGATCTTCCGCAATGGTATGACCGTCTACCTCATCACTTGCATAATAAATGGATTCAAGCAAAGTTAGTGCCTTGCGTGCATCTCCGTTAGCGGCGCCAGCAATTTGTTCAATCTGTTCATCTGTTAAGATGAAATGCTGTTTGCCTAACCCTCGTTTTTCATCAGCAAGTGCCTTTTTTACAAGCTCCATAAGATTTTCCTGTGTTAGCCGTTGTAGTTGATAGATTTCCCCACAGCGGGAGCGAATCGCTGGATTAACATCGTGATACGGATTCTCAGTAGTTGCCCCAATAAGCACAATTGAGCCATTTTCAACATGTGGTAACAAAGTATCCTGCTGTAATTTATTAAAGCGATGAATTTCATCTAAAAAAAGTAATACTTTCCCTGAGATTCTTGCTTCCTGTACAATATCCTCAACGTCCTTTTTACCAGCACGAGTAGCATTCAGAGCAAAGAAGGGGAGCTTTGAGCTTCCGGCTATTGCATTTGCAATGGACGTTTTGCCAATACCGGGCTCACCGTATAATAGCATAGATGGAACATGCCCATTTTGAATCATTTTATAAAGAGCGGTAGTAGGACCAATAAACTCTTGATGCCCGACAATTTCATCAAGACTTAACGGTCGCATGCGGTAAGCAAGTGGTTCGTTATGCATAAAAAATACCCCCTTTAAATGTAACGTATATGAGCTGAAATGAAGCGTCAACGTATTTTGTTAATACAAACTAATGCACAATTATTAGTATATCATAACCATTCAAGAGTATTTCCGAGTTCTTCAAGAGGACATTATGATATACTGTTGGTAGTATTTTTGACTAGACTAATTGAGGGTGATAAAATGAAAATTTCAACTAAAGGCCGTTATGGGCTAACGATTATGATTGAATTAGCAAAGCATTATGGAGAAGGTCCTATACCATTACGTAAAATTGCGGCAGAAAAAGATTTATCTGAGGCATATTTAGAGCAATTAGTTTCCCCATTACGTAATTCTGGCTTAGTAAAGAGTGTACGTGGTGCCTATGGCGGTTATATGCTAGCGAATCCACCGAGTGAGATTTCTGCAGCAAATGTCATTAGTGTCTTAGAGGGGCCTATTCAGCCAGTTGAAGGAATTGAAAATGAGGAGGCACCTCAGCGTGAGTTATGGCTTCGCATTCGCGATGCAGTGAAAAATGTGTTGGATACAACTACTATTGAAGATTTAGCACAATATACTGAGGAAAATGTAGTGGAAGGCTATATGTTCTATATTTAATTAAGTTTAGGCTAAAGCATCGTTATTCTTTGGTAGGGATACGGATGCTTTAGCGCTTTTCGTACAAAGGAGTTTTCAACATGAATTCATATATTTATCTCGATCATGCGGCAACAGCACCTATGAATGACAAGGTTATCCAAGCTATGACTGTTGCAATGCAGGATGTTTATGGGAATGCATCGAGTATTCATGGAGCAGGTCGAGAGGCAAGGAAATATTTAGATGATGCACGTGATGTATTAGCCAAATCAATTGGTGCTCAACCTAGTGAAATCATTCTAACAAGCGGTGGCACTGAGGCGGATAATACAGCAATACTAGGAACTGTTTATGCTCGCGCTAGTGAAGGGAAACACATTATTACTACACAAATTGAACATCATGCGGTGCTACACACATGTGAAAAACTTGAGCGAGATGGCTTTGACGTTACCTATTTACCAGTTGATGAAAAGGGCCGTGTTTCTGTAGAAGATGTGCGGAATGCATTACGTGAAGATACGATTTTAGTGACGGTTATGTACGGGAATAATGAAGTCGGAACAATTCAACCGATTGCTGAAATTGGGCAACTATTACTAGCACATAACGCCACTTTCCATACAGATGCAGTTCAGGCATACGGTTTAGAGACGATAAATGTTGCTGATTTACATGTGGATTTACTAAGTGTTTCTGCGCATAAAATTAACGGTCCTAAAGGGATTGGCTTCCTTTACCAAAAAGCGGGGACGCAGCTTGCTAGCTATGCTCTAGGTGGTCAACAGGAGAAAAAACGTCGCGCAGGCACTGAAAATGTACCTGCAATCATTGGTTTTTCGACTGCTGTGCAAATTGCAAATGACTTGCGTGAAGAGAAGCGAGCACTGTACAATCGCTTTAAGCAAATTATGCTTGATGTTTTTACGCAAGAAAAGCTAACATACCATGTTAATGGAGATGTAGATAATTCACTTCCGCATCTTTTAAATGTGAGTTTTACTGGAATGGAAGTAGAGTCCTTCCTTGTAAATCTTGATATGGCAGGTATTTGTGTATCGAGTGGCTCTGCTTGCACTGCAGGTTCCATTGATCCATCTCATGTTTTAGTTGCAATGTTTGGACAAGGAGCAGAGGAATTACGTAACTCAATTCGTTTTAGCTTTGGACAAGGTTTAACCGAAGAAGATATACGATATGCCGCTGAAAAAACAGCGGCAGTCGTGAAAAAACTTGCAAAAAAATAAAGTATATTGCGCTTAACTTGTTTTATCTTCATTCAGCAGAAAACTCCAGCCTCTACAGGTGGTGAGAAATGCGGTATTGGTTCCTTTTAAGTGGGTGTCCAAACACCTACTGAATGAAGATAAAGCCTCAGGCGGATGTCACGGATTTTCAAAGGAATGAATTGTGCAGACAACTCAAAATTCGGACGCATTGTTTATCTGTACGAAAGCAACAATTACGCCAAGGCGAAATTGATGGAAATTGAAGAAAAGAAAAGGTGACCACAATGAAAGAAACACGCGATCCCTCACAAATTCGTGTTGTTGTCGGCATGTCAGGTGGGGTAGATTCTTCGGTTGCTGCATATTTGCTGAAACAACAGGGGTATGAGGTAATCGGAATATTTATGAAAAACTGGGATGACACTGACGAAAATGGGGTTTGTACAGCTACAGAGGATTATGATGATGTTATTAAAGTATGTAACCAAATTGGGATTCCGTACTATGCGGTCAACTTTGAAAAGCAATATTGGGATAAAGTTTTCACATACTTTTTAGAAGAATATAAAGCAGGGCGCACACCAAATCCTGATGTAATGTGTAATAAGGAAATAAAGTTCAAAGCCTTTTTAGAGCATGCAATGGATTTAGGAGCTGATTATTTAGCAACAGGACATTATGCTAGAATCGATCGAAGCGATGATGGCGAAGTAAAAATGCTTCGAGGAATAGATGATAATAAGGATCAAACATATTTCCTAAACCAACTATCTCAGGAACAATTAGCACATGTTATGTTTCCGATTGGTGATATTGAGAAAAAAGAGGTTCGAAAAATTGCAGAAGAAGCTGGTTTAGCGACAGCTAAGAAAAAGGATTCAACAGGAATCTGTTTTATTGGAGAACGCAATTTCAAAGAATTTTTAAGTCAATATTTACCGGCACAACCTGGTAAGATGGAGACAATGGATGGCGTTGTCATGGGTCAACATGACGGATTAATGTACTATACATTAGGCCAACGACATGGTCTTGGGATTGGTGGAGACGGAGAGCCTTGGTTTGTGCTTGGAAAAGATTTAGAGCGCAATGTATTACTTGTTGGACAAGGCTTCGATAATGAGTATTCATACTCTACATCATTAACTGCTGTAAAAATGAACTATACTTCGACAAAAAAATTGCCTGGGAAATTTTCATGCACAGCAAAATTCCGCTATCGTCAAACAGATACACCAGTAGACGTTGAAATTTTACCAAATGGTTGTGCACACATTACATTTGCAGAGCCTGTACGTGCTATCACACCAGGACAAGCTGTAGTGCTATACAGTGGAGAAGAATGTTTAGGTGGCGGAACAATTGACGAAGTCTTTAAAAGTAATGAAAAACTAACATATGTTGGATAACTTGCGTTAAGACTGCTTTTACTGCCTCTTGGCTTCTAGAAGCAGTCTTTCGCTACATAGAGGTGAAGAACAAATGAATTATAATGAACAGGGTATTCAGGCCTTTCAGGAAAAACGTTATGAGGATGCTGCCCAACTATTTACAAAAGCAATTGAAGAAGAACCAGAAAATGCCATTGGTTATGTGAATTTCGGTAATTTGCTAGCCGTGTTAGAGGATACAGAACGTGCAGAACGTTTTTTCCAAAAGGCGATCACTGTGGATGAAACTGCAGCTACAGCTTACTACGGTTTAGCCAATTTATATTTCAATGCAGAGCGCTATGCCGAAGCTGTCAAGTTGTACGAACAAGCATTAAAACATCAGATTGAAGGGGCAGATGTCTATTATATGATGGGCAAATGCTTTGAGCGTATGGAAAACCAAAAATTGGCATTACCTTATTTACAACGTGCAGCAGAACTTGCTCCAAATGATACGCAAATTCGTTTAGCCTATGCCATTGTCCTTTGTGCGCTAGAAATGTTTGCAGAAGGGAAGAAGGAGCTGGATCAGTTAATCGAGCTGGATTGGAATAATGCGGATGCACACTATAATTTAGGTGTACTTTATGCAGTGTCTACAGAACAAACAGAAGAGGCGATGTATCATCTAAAACAAGCATTTACTCTACAACCTGACTATGACCAAGCACGTTATATTTATGATATGATTGCCCAACGATTTAACTAGTAGAATAAGAAGTAGCAAGTGGCACTTCCCAAACTTGCTGCTTTTTTATTTGTTATAAATGGAAATACTTGAAGCGGAGATTTTTACTAGTAGTTCACAAGCATTTTTGATAAAATTTATCCTTTCTTCTTTTATTTTCAGCTCAAACTTGGTAATGTATGTCATGCAGGAAAGGAAAAGGTGACAAGATGAATAAAGTATTTATTGCACTACTACTTGTAACAGCACTTGCTGCAATTGAGGGTACGATTGTTAGTACTGCTATTCCAAGCATAACAGCCGATTTATTAGGCGTAGACTTGATAAGCTGGATTTATTCCGCTTATTTATTAGCTTCGGCCATTGCTGCGATTATTTTTGGAAAGTTAGCCGATTTATTTGGGCGTAAACGGATGATTATTACAGGCATCATTATTTTTTTACTAGGTTCCATGTTATGTGGTTTAGCGCAATCGATGGAGCAATTAATTGTCTTTCGTGCTATCCAAGGTATTGGCGCAGGTTCAATTTTACCAATTACATTAACAATGGTCGGTGAGTTATTTAAGACCGAAAAGGCGCGTGCTAAAGGACAAAGCTATTTAAGTATGGTATGGGGAGTATCTGGCGTGGTTGGTCCATTATTTGGAGGATTTATTGTTGATCAGGTATCTTGGCATTTTATTTTTTTCATTAATGTACCATTTGGCTTAGCCTCTATTTATTTAATTGTCAAACATTATCAAGAACAATTGGAGACAGTGAAGCGTAAAATTGACTACTTAGGCGCTGCGCTATTTACAATTGGAATGGTTTCGCTATTATATGTTATTATCGATAATAGCAAAACACAGGCTTGGTTATCGAGCCAATCACTTCTTATGTACGGAGTTGCTGCTGTACTTTTAGGTATTTTTATATGGGTGGAGCTACGCGCAGAAGAGCCAATCATTCCGTTAACGTTGTTTAAAAATGGTCGCCTAATGGTCATTAATGCATTAACATTAAGCGGAATGTCTATTGTGATTGGTGTGACAGTTTATATTCCGATATTTGCACAAAGTGTGCTAGGGAAAAATGCAACGCAAGCAGGTTTATTATTAACACCGATGTCTATTTTCTGGACAGTGAACTCTATTATGGCAGGTTATTTAATCGGACGTTTAACAAATAAACGCATTATTCAAATGGGTACAATTTTACTGGTTATAGGTACACTATTACTAACAAGACTGTCTTCAGGTTCTAGCGATTTCAGTGCTTATTTCGCTTCATCATTAATCGGACTAGGGATGGGCTTTATCATGCCAATGTTGATGATTTCCATTCAAAAGGTGGCAAACCCGAAACAGCTCGGTATATCCATTGGTCTAAACTCTTTTACCAATACATTTAGTCAAGCGGTTGGTGCGGCACTATTTGGAATGATTTTTAACCTGACAACAAGTGAAAAAATGGCTTCATTAGGAAAAGGTGAAATACAATTAAATGGTGAATTTGCAAAAGGAGGCTTTAGTGTAGGTGAGGTAAGCTTTTTAAAGGAAACGATTGCAAATGGAGTAAGCTATGTATATATAGCTGCCTTTGTTTTTGCCATTTTAGCCCTTGTTTTCTCCTTCTTTATAGCAACAAAATCTAAAGAGCATGCATAGTAAATTTGCTTTTTTGCAATCTTGAAATAATAAAAATCCACTTCACATTTTGTGAGAAGGGACATTGGACGCATAAGGTCTTTTGCTTTTCTCGCAAAACATTAGGTGGATTTTTCAATTGATTAAGTATTGGATGCAATGACATTCCAGTGTCATTTGTTAGGTAATTCTGTCAGGTATTTAGCTAAATGTGAAATAGGCGTACTGTCTAGCAATGAAGGCTCAGTTTCATTTTCTTTTAAAATATTGATCTCTTTATTCAGTCGCTCCATTTTTCGATCTAACTCTGCTGCTTGTAGAGCGGCTTCTTTTAATTCAATTCGAATATGCTCTGGTACTTCCTTGTTATACTTATAATAAATTTTATGCTCTAAGCTTGCCCAAAAATCCATTGCTATTGTACGGATTTGAATCTCTGTATATACCTTCTCCATATGATCAGACATAAAGATAGGAATTTTGATAATGAGATGTAAGCTTTGATAGCCATTGTCCTTTGGATAGGCAATATAATCCTTTACATCTACAATTTCAATATCATGTTGTGCCTGTAGCATAGCGCTTACTTTATAAATATCCTCTACAAAGGAGCATGTAATTCTGACCCCAGCAATATCCCTTATATTTTCGCGAATATCTTCAATGGATGGTTCAATGCTCTTTTTCTTTATTTTCATTAATATACTTTTTGGTGATTTTATTCGGGTTGAAACATGTTCTATTGGATTGTATTCATGAATTAGCTTAAATTCTTCTTGTAAAATATTAATTTTGGTTTCGATTTCCTGTAAAGCGAATTTATATGCTAAAAAGAAACGTGTTAGCTCTATTTGTAAGTTTTTAAAAGTTATTGCCTCAAGTTCGTTTTTCATGCTATCTTAAATCCTTTCTTCCAAACTGTTAATTACCTCAATTATCTAAAGCTTATCAAAAAAAGCTAAAAAATAGAAATATGTACGCTGATAAATAAAAATACACTAACATTTGTAAGTGTTTGGAAAAATATGACCGATTATGAGTTTTAAGAAAAGTTTATGTTAGAGAGAAAAGACATAATCTGGTCTAAACCTTAAAAGCGCTAGAAATCAAACTTTAATTTCTAGCGCTTTACTGAAGTGAAACTTGATAAGTTTAAAATATACTTACAACCTGGTCAAAGGTTTAAATCACTATTTCTGCATTTAAATTGTAGCGTTTATTAAATTCATCAACAAAAATTTGTAAGTCTATATAAGTGCCTATATAAGGCTCTGTTTCCTGATCGCGTAGGAAGCCGCATGTTGCCTTTAAGGATTTGGAAAACTCTAGTAGCATCTGCTCATTATCTAGCTGTACATGCAAGGAGCGTGAATTATCCATAGTATTTACCTTAAAGTACTTGCCGTCTATAATACGCTCTAAATTTGTTTCTTGAAAAGGAAAAATAATATCTTTATAAATTAATTTCACAATATCCCGTCCTTTTTACAATAGTTTACTACATCTACATATGGTAATTCTCCGCCAAAAATTGAAAGGGCACTTCCAATTGTCACGTGAAGTTTACCATTCGCTAACTTCTTGAATTTCTCTAAGTCCTCAATGGAACGGATCCCTCCAGCATATGTTGTTGGGATAGTAGTCCATGCTGTTAGATCACGTACTAAGCTTTCCTGCATACCACCTTTTTTTCCTTCCACATCAACCGCATGAATGAGCAGCTCATCACAGAAATTTTCAATATAAGCGATGGACGCAGCATTGACCTCGAAATCACTAAATTTTGTCCATTTATCAGTAACAACATACCATTTATCATTGCGCATTCGACAGCTTAAATCAATGACTAAATGCTGTTTGCCAATTTTTTGTACGAGTTCCATCAGTCGATCCATATCAAGCTTGCCATCATGAAAAATAAAAGAAGTCACAATTACATGCGAAGCGCCAGCATCAATATACTTTTTGGCATTTTTTGTAGTGATTCCACCACCTACTTGCAGACCATGAGGATAAGCTGCAAGCGCTGTAAATGCAGCCTCGTCATTTCCTTCACCGAGCATTATAACGTGACCACCTGTTAATTGATCCTGAGCAAACATTTTTGCATAATAACTAGAGTCATGATTGGAAATAAAATTTTCAATGACTTTTTGATCTGCATGTCCCAATGTGCTCCCCACAATTTGCTTTACTTTGCCATCGTGTAAATCGATGCAAGGTCTAAATTCCAATAGCTTCACAATCCTTCCGTGCAACAAAATTTCACCTTTATCATAGCATGGAAAGATTGATAAAAGATGCGAAATATCAATTGTCAAAATAATGTTAAAAGAATTGAGTGAATTCTCTTTTTAAACGATTATTAGCACTATATTGTGGTAAAATAAAAAGATTGAATCGCACATGAAAGGACGAATTGACAATGGCTGAGAATCTTGATTTATTTGAACTAAATAAATTTTTTATACTCGGACGTCCAATCGTCTCTATCTTTCATAATGCTCAAAATATGTATTCGATTGTTCGTGTGAAAATTCAAGAGACCAATTTACAATATGAAGATAAAGAAATCATTGTTGTCGGCTATTTTCCGCCATTACAAATGGATGAACAATATCGTTTTACAGGTTTATTGAGACAGCATCCAAAATACGGTGTACAATTTCAAATTGAGACGTTTACCAAAGAGGTACCAGCAACAGAGCAAGGAATCATTCATTACCTATCAAGTGATTTATTTGTTGGTATTGGAAAAAAAACGGCTGAAACAATTGTAGAGAAACTTGGAGCCAATGCTCTACGTCTAATTTTGGAGGACCCAAATGTGCTTGATAGTGTCCCTCGTCTATCAGCCGAAAAAAAAGAGGTTATCCACCGTACAATCGAACAAAATTTAGGTCTTGAGCGAGTAATGATCCAGTTAAATGAATGGGGATTTGGACCTCAGCTCGGTATGAAAATTTACCAAACATATCGCACTGATGCCATTGAGCTTTTAACAGAAAATCCATATCGTCTAATTGAAGATGTCGAAGGTGTGGGATTCGTTCGTGCAGATGAGCTAGGTGCAAAATTAGGGATTACTGGTAATCATCCAGACCGTATTAAGGCCGCTATTTTACATATTCTAAATACAGCAGCTTTATCAGAGGGGCATGTGTTTTTAGATGCTGAGCAAGTTTTGCCCTTAGTCAAAGATATGCTAGAGCAAAGCCAACGAGAGAAAATACCATTTGAGGCAATATCCAAGGCCTGTATTGAATTGCGTGAGGAAAGTAAAATTTGTGGGGAAGAAACAAGGCTGTATTTACCGTCTCTCTATTTTTCAGAAGTAGGAATCGCCTCTAAAATAGTGTCATTAATTGAACGGAATAAGAAAGCTGAGCATTTTAGTAGGGACGAAATTCGGAAAGCGATTGGAGAAACAGAGGACTTACTCCATGTGACCTATGCCGAAACACAGGCCAATGCTATTGAACAGGCCTTAAACTCGGCTGTTATGATTTTAACAGGTGGTCCAGGTACTGGTAAAACAACGGTTGTACGAGGAGTAGTGGAAGTATATGCAAAGCTTCATGGTTTATCATTAAATCCAAAGGAATATGCGCAAAAAGAAGAACCCTTTCCCATTATTTTATGCGCTCCTACAGGTCGTGCTGCTAAGCGTTTATCAGAATCAACAGAACTTCCTGCAATGACCATTCATCGATTATTAGGATTTACTGGACAAGAAAAGGAAGAGGAAACAGAGCGTGAGGTTACAGGAAAGCTCATCATTGTTGATGAAATGTCAATGGTGGATACTTGGCTTGCTCATCAATTATTGAAAGCTCTACATGAGGAAGTTCAAGTTATATTTGTGGGTGATCAGGATCAGCTCCCTCCAGTAGGACCTGGACAGGTGTTAAAGGATTTATTGGCCTCGCATCAAATTCCAACTGTTGAATTAACTGAAGTGTATAGACAGGCAGAGGGCTCAACTATTATTGAACTTGCCCATCAAATTAAACGCGGTACAATCCCAAATGATTTATCGGTAAAAACGTCTGACCGCTCCTTTATTAAAGCCTCCTCAGATCAAGTAGCAAGTGTTGTTACACAGGTTGTAAAGAGTGCAGTTGCGAAAGGACAAGAAATTCGCAATATTCAAGTGTTAGCACCAATGTACAAGGGACCAGCAGGCATTGATAACCTGAATAAAATGATTCAAGAGCTCATAAATCCAAACGATACTGGTTCTAGAAAAGAGCTTGTCTTTGGTGATGTAACCTATCGTATCAAGGATAAAGTATTACAGCTTGTCAATCAGCCAGAAAGCAATGTTTTTAATGGAGATATGGGTGAAGTCATCAGTATTATCAAGGCGAAGGAAACTATCGAGAAACAGGATTTACTTGTTGTTTCTTTTGACGGCATTGAAGTAACTTATCAGCGCAGTGACCTCAATCAATTGACACTCGCCTATTGTTGTTCCATTCATAAATCACAAGGCTCGGAATTTCAGACAGTAATTATGCCAGTAGTTCGAGGCTATTCTAAAATGCTACGTCGTAATCTGCTATATACTGGTATAACCCGTGCGAAAAACTTTCTGATTTTATGTGGTGAGCCAGAAGTGCTCGCAGATGGCTTACAGCGTACAGATGATCTACAGCGCTTTACTTCTTTACGTGCAAGACTTAATCCAATGGATATTGCAGAGGAAATAACTGAAAAAGAAGCAGTAGCAGTGGAAATAGATGAAGAGCCGAAAAAAGATGTAAAGTTAACGGTTGAAACAGAACCGTTGATCCATCCAATGATTGGAATGGACGGGGTTTCACCGTACGATTTTTTAGATGACTAAAGAGGATTAAAATATTTGAGGTGAAGAAAGTGAAACGCATCGTATTATTGCTTCTATTCATGATGATCCTACCTTTTGCTGGAAAAGTATATGCAAATAATATGATTATCCAAGTGAATGAAGAAGCAACTGTCTTTGATAATCGTTCAGGCTCACTCGTACAGGTGGGCACATTATCAGCTGGACAAACCTTTGAAGTAACTAAAGATTATGGGGCTAACTGGTGGCAAATACGTTGGGCAGGTTACTATGGGTATGTTGATAAGCGTTATACAACAGTTGTACCAGCAACAACCTATAAAAACAAAGTCCCAATGGTAGCAACAATAAAGGATTATATTGTTCCAACCCGCGTTGCTCCAATTTTTGATAATAGCGGTAATAAGCTTGTACAATTTGCAACCCTTTCAGAGGGAGTTCGTTTTCCTATTTATAATAAAATGGGGGATTGGTATGGCATAGCAGTGAATGGACGGTTAGGATTTGTACATAGTAATTTTGTTGAAGAAGAACAAGGACAGGAGACTACGAATCCAAATAACACAAAACCTGTTGAAAAGCCTACCCCGACTCCACCACCTCCTAGTAAGCAAAATGGTTATATGCAGGCTTTAGAAAATGTCACTCTCTATGACCTACGTCGAGACAAGCCAATGACTATTGCCCTATTACTGAAGGGGCAACAGCTTGAGGTTGTCGATGCATCAGACGAAACATATGTAAAGGTTCGATGGGGGCAAACCTATCTTTATGCAGAAAAAAATAAATTAAAATTAATGAATACACCTTCTTATAAAAATATTGGGAAGGACCATGCTGTAAAAAATGAGTATTTCATCCCGATTTCTGCAAACAGTGAGATTTATGACTGTACCAATAAAACATTAACCCCTTTTGCTAAGCTAGATACAAACCGTCGTTACCCGATTTTACGAAAAGAGGGCAGCTGGTATGTAACAGTTATTGGGGGACGTGAGGGGTATATCCATAGCTCAAAAGTAGCGCTTGATCGTGGTGTTCCTGTTATGATGTATCATCATTTTTTAAAGGAACATGAGCTGGGCCGCTTTAAAAATGTCAGCACCACGATGACGGATGTACAATTTACAAGAGAAATGCAGTATTTAAAAACTAAAAACTATGAAACGATTACTACAGATGAACTATTGCGTTTTATGCGCAATGAAATTACATTACCGGCTTATTCCATTGTCTTAACCTTTGATGATGGCTTGCTTTCAACACGTGAATATGCTTATTCAGTTCTTCAAAAGAATGGCTTCAAAGCTACCCAGTTTTTAATTACATCACGCAATGAAAGTTCATCAGCTGAGCAAATGTTTAATTATGACGACCTGCAGGCACTTTCCCGTCAGGATATTGAAAATATGCAAGATGTCTTTTCCTATGGCTCCCATACTTACAACCTACATGATTTAATAGGAAATAAAGGGAAAATGCTACTAATTCCATACCATGAAGTAGTGCAGGATTTAAAACAAAGCTTAACGCTTATCCCTGAAGCAAAAGCATTTGCATATCCATTTGGACAATATACGTCGAATACAATTTATGCAGTAAAAGAAGCAGGATTTGTCATGGCGTTTTCAACACAGCCTGGCTATAATAAGCCGTATGATGATGTGTATCAAATTAAACGACTATATAGTGATCAGAAAACTACATTTGAACAGTTCCAAAAAATGGTCCTACCATATGCTAAATAAAAGAACTTGTCCCATCATAAAACACTAAAAAGCGCGAGCAATTATTGCTCGCGCTTTTCATTATGCTTTAAAAGTGATTAATGAATACCTACGATATGATGTTTTACCACTTCATAAGCCTGGCAAACATTTTTATAATTAGCTCTGTCTTGAGCAATTAAGTTAGAAGCAATAGAAAATAAAAGATTTTCTTCGTTATGATCCTCCATTTGATTCATTAAGGCAGCTTCTAATTCTTCGACATATGCAATGATTTTATGGTTCATCTATATTCTCCTTTGAAAAAGATGTTTTTTGTTTTGTTTACGAGGCTATCTTACACCTACATGAAGTAAAAATCTAGAAACTCTGTACTAGTTAAAACAGACTTTTTTATGAATGTGACATAAAATTGAACTTGTTTAATAATCGCTTATTGTAATCGATTTTATCTAAAATAACTGAAAAATCAGCAATATAAGCAAATTTCTTTTTGTCTCAAAAAAAGTGGTACAGTTTCCCTGGATTGATGGATTGATATAATACAGTTGGGAACCTTGGAACCTAAAACTGGGAAATTCCATATACTAAATGAGTATAAAATAATTGGAATGTTTAGGGGTGACTGCATGCCAGCAATTACAGGACAGCAATATATTGAGCGTATTGATGCGTTGCAAACGTATATTTCTATTGATGGTGAAGTTGTAGCAGGGAAGGTGTCGGAGCATCCAGCATTTAAGGGAGTTATGCAGAGTCAGGCAAGACTCTTTGATTTACAAAATGGGCAGGCATTGCTTGATAAGATGACCTATGTATCACCGACTAGTAATCATCGTGTTGGGATGTCTTTTCTACAAGTATTGACAGGCGAAGATCTTGTAAAAAGACGTATTGCCGCAAGAGAATGGGCACTATCCACTCATGGTCTTATGGGAAGAAGTCCAGATTACATGAATACGACATTAATGGCACTTGCGTCAGCTGCTGATTATTTAAAAGATAAACCAAATTGTTTCCCTGAGCATTTAGTGAAATTTTATGAGCATGCCCGCGAAAATGATTTAACGATGACTCATACCTTTATAGAGCCCCAAGTTAATCGCAAAAAATTTTATTTTGAGGATGAGGAAGTCATTATTGCTGCTAAAATTGTTGCTAAAACAAGTGAAGGGTTAGTCATTAAAGGGGCAAGATTACTCGCTACACAGGGAGGAATTACTGATGAACTTCTTGTGATTTCAACAAACGGTTATGACGAAGGAAAAGGCTTTGCATTTTCGATTCCTAGCAATACTAAAGGCTTAAAGTTTTTATGTAGGCAGTCCTTTGTAGGCGGTGAATCAACGTTTGATTATCCATTAAGCAGCCGCTTTGAGGAAATGGATGCAATTGTTGTATTTGATGATGTGATTGTGCCATGGGAGCGCGTTTTTTATTATGAAAATTTAGAAGTTGCCAATACCTTTATGAATATCAGTGGCTTTCAGGCCTATGGCTTACATCAGGTGCTGTCACGCCAAATAGCTAAAACAGAATTTATTTTGGGCGTTGTGCAATCAATTGTAGATACGATAAATATAGGAGACTATCAGCATGTGCAGCAAAAGGTTGTAGATATTATTGTAGCATTAGAAACAATGAAGGCTTTATTGTTAAAGTCAGAAATTGAGGCGACAAGGGATACTTTTGGGTTTATAAGGCCAGATCATCCTACATTGCAAGTTGCCATTCATGTTTTCCCAAAAGTGTATCCGACTTTTACTGAAATCATCCAATTACTTGGTGCAAGTGGATTAATGTCCATTCCAAGTGAAAAAGCCTTTGTAGCGGATGATGGGGACCTAGAACACTATTTACAGTCATTTAAAGATGGCGGTAAAGACCGGGTTAAAAAATTCCGTTTGGCTTGGGATTTAACAATGAGTAGCTTTGGCACAAGGCAAACACTTTATGAGCGTTTCTTCTTCGGTGATCCAGTTCGCTTAGCATCAGTACTTTATCAAACCTATAATCGAGAACAATATATTGGAAGGGTGGAAAAATTTTTAAAAGATGATTGTTCCTAAATCTACTACAAAAATTTTTCAGTTTGACAGTTGTTTCATTATGCATTATGATTTACAAGAATAAAAAAATAACAATCCCTTCGTTAGGTGAGGCTCCTATGCTGGAGATACGCTACTACCCAAAAATGTCGAGAGACGCCAATGGGTCAACAGAAATCATCGAAATAAGGTGTTTTTTAACGTAGCTGGAGTAAATTTCCTATGCCGCATAGTGCTAAAACTCAACGTTTGAAGGTAAGAAAGCAAAGTACTGTCCTTTACTGTACTGTTTTTTGATATGTGTATTCAACACGCCTTCATTCGTCGAAGGCGTGTTTTTGTTATTTAAGGAAGGTGATGAGAAATGGATAGTAGTCCTGAGCCGGGTAAGCAAATGTTAGGAAGAAATAAACAATTAAGGATCGTCGATTTCTTATCGCCGAAACAACAATAAGGTCATGCCTGTTGTTCTCCTTAAATAATAAAACATGAGGTGAAAAACAATGATTAAAATCCATTATTTTGAAAAAAGAAGCAACGTAGTAGAACATGATTTTAATTTAAAAGAATTTAAACATGGCCTCCATGCTGAGGATTTATTATGGGTTGACTTATATGCATATAGCTACAATGAATTAAATGATATCGCGGAAATTTTTGGCTTCCATCCATTAGCGGTAGAGGATTGCTTAAACGAAGGTTCTCGCCCTAAAATGGACAATTATGGCGATTATAAATTTTTTGTTTTTCATGCTCCGATCTATAATGAAAAAAGTAGCAATGAAATAACTACAGTAGAATTAAATATTTTTATGGGTCCTAATTATGTTGTAACGGTTCATAAGCAAAAGCTTAAATGGCTAGGTCACATCGAAAATATTTGCTTAAACAGTACGAAGTATTTAGATAAAGGCACTGATTTTCTTTTGCATACAATTATTGATGGCATTACTGATGAATATTTCCCAGTTTTAGAACGGATTAGAGCCCGTATAGATGAACTTGAAGAGGAAATATATGATTATCAGCCGAAAATAGTTACAGAGGAGTTTCTTGCGCTTAAGCGAACTATTATATTCATTCGACAGGCAATTTTGCCACAAAAAAGAATTTTTTCAAATAGTAATGGTCAGTGGAAATTTGAAATTCGTGAGGAAAATATTCCATTCTATAAAGATTTAAATGACCATCTTGAACGAATTGTTGAATCGACAGAAACCTATAGAGATTTAGTAAACAGTACCTTAGATACTTATTTTTCAATTATTAGTGGTAAATCAATTGAAAAGCTTAATTTGCTTACTGTAATATCAACCATTATGCTGCCATTATCAGTCATTACAAGCTTTTTTGGCATGAATGTTCCATTGCCATATCCAGATTCACCAATTACAACGATTACAATTAGTGTATTTTTAGTTGTATTTACTTGGGGAATGTGGGCATACTTCAAAAAAATGATTGCCTAGTGATGGTTAGCCTTACTAGTGCCAATTGACAGAACAAAATATTTTTTTTATAATGCTCGATAGAAAATAGTAAAAACGATGATGGAACAAGTACGTATTTGTGGGTGTTCAGAAAGGGATTTCTTGGCTGAAAAAATCCTCACATTGCAGATACCGAAAGCTACTCCAGAGTGCAGTTAATCTCTGCCGTTCACTTACGTTACAAGTGCTAAAGAGGTAAGTATTTTTTACTTACAACTAGGGTGGTACCGCGAGACAACTAACAAGTCCTCGTCCCTTATTGGGATGAGGGCTTTTTTATGCTTATTTGCGGATTCATGTCGTAAACTTAACAAAATTATGAGGAGGAATTTATCCTATGAAAGCAGCAGATATTCGCCGTATGTATTTGGAATTCTTTAAAGAGAAAGGTCATCATCATGAGCCATCAGCACCACTAGTACCCATTAATGATCCATCCTTACTTTGGATTAACTCTGGTGTTGCTACACTTAAACCATATTTTGATGGTCGTGTTATTCCAGATAATCCACGTATCACAAATGCGCAAAAGTCGATTCGTACAAATGACATTGAAAACGTAGGTAAAACAGCACGTCACCATACGTTTTTCGAAATGCTTGGTAACTTCTCTATTGGAGATTACTTCAAAAAAGAAGCGATTCATTATGCTTGGGAGTTCTTAACAGATAAAAAATGGATGGGCTTTGATCCAGAGCTTTTATCTATTACTATTCATCCTGAAGACCAAGAAGCCTATGATGTTTGGCATAAAGAAATAGGTATTCCTGAAGAACGATTAATCCGATTAGAGGGGAACTTCTGGGATATTGGAGAAGGTCCTTCTGGTCCAAACTCAGAGATTTTTTATGACCGTGGAGAAGAATATGGCTCTAATGATAGTGATCCAGAAATGTATCCAGGTGGAGAAAACGAACGCTACCTTGAAATTTGGAACTTAGTGTTCTCACAATTCAACCATAATCCAGATGGTACGTATACGCCGCTGCCAAAGCAAAATATTGATACAGGTATGGGTCTTGAGCGTATTGTGTCAGTTGTACAGAATGTTCCAACTAACTTTGATACTGATTTATTCATGCCAATTATTGAAAAAATTGAGGAGTTTGCTAACCGTAAGTATAAGCGTCCTAGTGAAGTAGATTTAAATGAAATCTTCGGCTCAGAAGAGGATATTAATACACCATTCAAAGTAATTGCAGACCACATTCGTACAGTAGCTTTTGCGATTGGTGATGGCGCACTTCCTTCAAATGAAGGTCGTGGTTATGTATTACGTCGTTTATTACGTCGTGCTGTTCGTTATGCAAAACAAATCGGTATTGAAAAACCATTTATGTTTGAATTGGTACCAACTGTAGGTAAAATAATGGAGGACTTCTATCCAGAGGTAACGGAAAAAAGTGAATTTATCCAACGTGTCATTAAAAATGAAGAAATTCGCTTCCATGAAACATTAGACGGTGGTTTAGCTATCTTTAACGAGGTCGTTGAATCACAAAAAGCAGCAGGACATGACTATATTCCAGGTGCAGATGCCTTCCGATTATATGATACTTACGGTTTCCCAATTGAATTAACAGAAGAATATGCTGAAGAAGTAGGCATGAAGGTAGATCATGAAGGCTTCGAGATAGCAATGGAAGAGCAACGTGAGCGTGCCCGTGCAGCTCGTCAAGATGTAGACTCCATGCAAGTGCAAAATGAAGTTCTCGCAAATTTAACGGTTGCCAGCGAATTTGTAGGCTATGATACATTAACTGCAGACACAGAAATTGCAGCGATGATTGTCAATGGACAAGTAGCGAAGGTTGCCTCTGAAGGTCAAGAAGCGCTAGTAATTTTAGCAAAAACACCATTCTATGCTGAGATGGGTGGACAAATTGCGGATAGTGGTATCATTTCAAATGATAGCTTTACTGCTGTTGTTAAAGATGTTCAAAAAGCACCAAATGGTCAGCCGCTCCATACAGTGGTAGTTGAATCTGGTGAAATGCATGTAGAAGATACTGTGCAAGCAGTTGTTAATCGGGATGATCGAAATTTAATTATTAAAAATCATACAGCTACACATATTATGCAGCGTGCATTAAAAGATGTGCTAGGTGATCATGTTAACCAAGCTGGTTCATATGTAGGTCCTGATCGCTTACGCTTTGACTTCTCACACTTTGGTCAAGTGACAAAAGAGGAGTTACAGCAAATTGAACGTATTGTAAATGAAAAAGTGTGGGATGATATAGAGGTTGTGATTGAAGAAAAAGGCATCGATGAAGCGAAGGCAATGGGGGCTATGGCATTATTCGGTGAGAAGTATGGCGATATTGTCCGTGTAGTTTCTATTGGTGATTACTCTATTGAGCTTTGTGGTGGTCTACATGTAAAACGCTCTTCTGAAATAGGTTTCTTCAAAATTGTCTCAGAAGGTGGGATCGGTGCAGGTACGCGTCGTATAGAGGCTGTAACAGGAAAAGTGGCATATGAAACAGTTAAAGAAGAGGAAGCTTTATTAAACGATGCTGCAGCCTTATTAAAAGCAAATCCGAAAGATATTGTGACAAAAGTACAGGCACTTCAAGCAGACTACAAAGAATTACAACGTGATAATGAAGCACTATCACAAAAAATTGCGAATGCACAAGCAGGAGCAATTGTAGATGCAGCTCAAACAATTGGTGATGTAACAGTCCTTTCTACTAGAGTAGAAGCAAAAGATAATAATCAATTGCGTCAAATGATGGATGATTTAAAAGTGAAAATGAATAAAGCTATTGTCGTTTTAGGAGCTGTTGATGGCGAAAAAGTAATGCTATGTGCTGGCGTCACAAAAGATTTAGTGGGCGGCAGTTATCATGCCGGAAATATCGTAAAAATGGTAGCAGAGGCATGTGGTGGTAAAGGCGGCGGTCGTCCAGATATGGCGATGGCAGGTGCAAAAGATGCATCAAAACTTGATGAAGCGCTACTTTCTGTGTATGATTATATTAAATCCATTTAATTAATACGCCAAATCGGTTATAATAAAGAGAAATTGGAGATGAGCTTTTTTGCACATCTCCTTAATTCTGAAAGCGAGGTGCTGGTCATGAGTTCATTTGATCAAACGATGAAATTTAATTTTCCAGAAGAATCAATGGAACAGGAAGTCAAGCAGGTAATGTTGAAAGTTCATTCTTCATTAGAGGAAAAGGGATATAATCCTATCAATCAGATTGTCGGTTATTTACTTTCTGGTGATCCGGCGTATATTCCTCGCCATCAGGATGCTCGTAATTTAATTCGCAAGCTTGAGCGTGACGAAATTCTAGAAGAGCTTGTTAAATTTTATATTAAAAAGAATAACGAGGACTAGAAATGAGAATTATGGGATTAGACGTTGGGTCAAAAACTGTGGGCGTGGCAATAAGCGATGCATTAGGGTGGACGGCCCAAGGTATTGAAACCGTAAAAATTGATGAAGCAAACGGTGAATTTGGTGTTGAACGAATAGCCGAGCTAGTAAAGGAGTATGCTATAACAGAATTTGTTGTAGGTTATCCGAAAAACATGAATAATACGGTGGGACCACGTGGGGAGGCATCTGAAAACTATAAAAAGCTTTTAGAGGAGACCTTTTCACTGCCAGTAAAGCTTTGGGATGAACGTTTAACGACGATGGCTGCTGAGCGTATGCTAATTGATGCAGATGTAAGTCGCAAAAAACGGAAGCAAGTCATTGATAAAATGGCTGCTGTGATGATCTTGCAAGGCTATTTGGATAGCAAAAATTAATTGATGAGGTGACAAGCACATGGCACACGAGCACAACCATGAAGAAGAATTACACGTACAACACATTACAGTGATTGACGAGAACGGGAATGAACAGCTTTGTGAAGTGATTCATGTTCATGAATCGCCTGAATTTGGCAAATCCTACGTATTTTACTCAATGGTAGGAGCAGAAGAAGATGAGGATGGTTCTGTAGAGATTTTCGTTTCTTCATTCGTTCCTTCTGAAAATGGTGAAGACGGCGAGTTAACACCAATCGAAACAGAAGCAGAGTGGGATATGGTAGAAGATGTATTAAATGCTTTAGAGGATGAATACGAAGACTAATCTTCTTTCTTAAAGCTTGGAACAAGGATCGCAACTTGCAGTCCTTGTTCCTTTTTTATTGGGATATGTAGGCGAATGCTCAATATGGAGTGACAGTGATCAAAAATTGCGGGAATTCGGCCTAATACAGTTGGTGAAAGTGGTCAAAAAATATGGACGTTCAATATAGCTGTGAAAGTAAGAGAGTTAGAAGTGAAATCGGATGTAGGAGTAAGGAGTCACTCAATAGTGATTTGAACGTGATCGAAAGGAATATTACCAACAAGCGAAACTTTACCATAGAACTGAATGACCCCTATTTCTCAAAAAAACATAAAGGAGGAAGTTGAATGAATGAAGAAACACAAGAATTTATGATTATCGGTAAGGATGGTAAGGAACAAAAATGCAGGGTCGTTTTTACCTTTGATGCAGAGGAAAAATCATATGTACTATTTTCGTTAATGGACGAAGCGGGTAATGAAATTCCAGGGGATATTTCTGCTATGACATTTGAGTACGATGATAACAATGGAGAAATGACCAATTTAATGCCTGTTGAAACTGAGGCTGAATGGGAAATGATTAATGAGGTCGTGCTAACACTTCTGGACGAATTCCAGGAGGAGCCACAGTTAATTACCGTTACGGATGAGGATGGAATAGATCAAGTCTGCGAGGTTATTCATACATTTTCATCCGACCAATTTGGAAAGTCCTATGTTTTATATGTACCTGTAACCGACGAACCTATTGAGGAACGAGATATTTTTGCGGCGCAATATTTATCTGGTAATGATGGTTCAATAGAGGAATTATTACCAATTGAAACTGATGAGGAATGGACATTTGTTGAAGATATATTGAATGAATTGTAAAACCTCTGAGTGGTTATGAGCCACTCAGAGGTTTTTATCTTCATTCAGCAGAAGACTCCTACCTCTACAGGTGGTGAGATGACTGCACAATTCAAAATCCGGACGCATTGTTCATCTGTGCGAAAGCGAAGCGACAGCAACACGGTTTTATCTGTGCGAAAGCGAAGCGACAGCAACAAATGTTTTCTGTAGCGAAAGCAAAGCGGCAGCTACAATTACGCCAAGGCGAAATTGATATTTAAATAATAGAAATTTTCTATCTATAGTTAAAAAGGTTTCTATCTGCAAATGAAAATTTTGTACTTTCGATTGAATTTAGTGATTTTACGAGAAAAAAGTGCTTTTTCAAAGACTGATTTTCTGAATTTTTGAAAAAATACAGTGAATGAGGTATTGACCAATTCTTAGTAAATGGATAAGATTTGTTTTACATTAAACCAAGTAAATTGATTAGTTAAGGGGGTAATAGTGTGAGAAAAGGTTGGAAATTGCTAATTGGAGCATTGGTTATAGGCTTGCTTGCTGGCTGCACGAGCAAAGGAGAGGAAGGTAAAGAGGAGATTGTCACATTAAAAGTAGGTGCAGCCAATGTTCCTCATGCGGAAGTATTGGAGTATTTAGCAAAAGATATTGAAAAGGATGGAGTGAAACTAGACATTTCCATTATAAAAGATGCTGTGCAAACGAACCAACAAACAGCAGATGGTGAGTTGGATTTTAATTTTTTTCAACATGTGCCGTTTTTAGAGCAAACGAATAAAGAAAGTCATTTAGCTTTAGTCAGTGTAAAAGGGATTCATATTGAGCCATTTGGTGTGTATTCGAAAAAACTAAAGAAAATAAATGATTTGCCACAAAATGCAAAGGTGGCTGTACCAAATGATGTTGTTAATTTCTCTCGAGCATTACTGCTATTTCAAAATAATGGTCTGATTGAATTAGATAAAGCGAAGACGGGTGATTATACAGTTGAGGATATTACGAAAAATCAGAAAAATATTCAATTTATCGGTGTAGATTCTCCATTACTTGTTCGGTCATTAGATGATGTAGACGCATCTGCTATTAATACGAATTACGCTTTAGAAGGGGGCTATAATCCTATGGAGGATGCATTGATTATAGAAGGTTCTGATTCGCCTTATGTCAATATTATTGCCTCCACAAAGGAAAAAAAGGATGATCCAGCTATCCAAACTGTCGTTAAGTGGTTAACAAGTGAAAAGGCACGTTCTTTCTTTGAAGATCAGTACAAAGGTGCTGTTGTTCCCGCATTTTAAAGCTTAGTAAACAACATACATGTTAAGGAGGTAGACGTGCATGATTGAATTTATTGAAACAACAAAGGAATTTCAGGTAGGAGCATCAACAGTGACGGCCCTAAATCACATCAATTTAACGATTCAGAAGGGCGAAATTTTTGGTGTTATTGGCTTTAGTGGTGCTGGTAAAAGTACCTTAATTCGAACAGTAAATTTACTGGAGGAGCCAACATCTGGACGAGTGCTTGTAAATGGGAAAGAGTTAACTACGCTTACTAGAAGGCAGCTTCGAGAGGAGAAGAAAAATATCGGCATGATTTTTCAACATTTTAATCTTCTTCATTCTAAAACTGTATTCGAAAATGTGGCAATGCCTTTAATTATAAGTGGAGTAAAAAAATCGAACTTGGAGGATCAAGTGAAGGAGGTATTAGCATTTGTTGGTTTAACTGACAAAGCTGATCGCTATATTGACGAGCTATCAGGCGGGCAAAAACAAAGAGTCGGCATCGCTAGAGCACTTGTTACCAAACCGACGATTCTCTTATGTGATGAAGCAACATCTGCTCTTGATCCACAAACGACCAAATCGATTTTAGCGTTACTAAAGAAGGTCAATATTGAGTATGGTATTACGATTTTGATGATTACACATGAAATGGAAGTTATTCGGGATATTTGCCATCGTGTGGCTGTCATGGAAAGCGGAAGAATTATTGAGACAGGTAATGTGCTTGAAATTTTTTCTACACCAAGAGAGGAGACAACCAAAAATTTTGTCCAGTCGGTTGTTCGGGATGAAATACCATCTTCTGTTTATGAGCAATTAAAAAGCATAGAAACCTCTAAAAAAATTTACAATTTAAAATTCATTGGAGTAGATGTTGGACAGCCAATTGTCTCACAGGTAGCGAAAAAATTTGCTGTAGATGTCAATGTATTATTTGGCAATATCACAGAATTACAAGGAATTCCATTCGGTCATTTAATAGTAGAGCTTGTTGGTTCTGATAAGGAAATACAAAAAGCATTTCTATTTATTCAGGCTAAAAATATTCAAATAGAGGAGGTAGTTGCACGTGAAAGTGAGCACACAAATTATTATCGAAGCGGTTCTAGATACGCTGTACATGGTTAGCATTTCGTTGTTCTTTGGGGCCATTTTGGGCTTTCTTTTAGGAGTAGTCTTAGTTGTAACGAGAAAAGGGCATATTCTTGAAAATAAATTAATTTTCTCGATTGTTAATCCAATTGTCAATACACTACGCTCCATTCCGTTCATTATTTTACTTGTTGCCATTATTCCGTTTACACGGTTTCTTGTTGGAACGGCAATTGGAACGACAGCTGCCATCGTGCCGCTAGTTTTGCATATAGGGCCTTATATATCAAGATTAATAGAAAATTCATTATTGGAGGTGGATGAGGGCATTATTGAAGCAGCAAAAGCAATGGGAGCCTCCCCATTTCAAATTATACGAAAGTTTCTATTGCCGGAAGCTTTTCCATCTTTAATTCTAAGTGTCACGACTGCAACGATAGGGCTTATTGGTGCGACAGCCATGGCAGGAGCTGTGGGGGGCGGTGGTTTAGGTGATGTTGCCATTACTTACGGCTATCAACGCTTTGATAATGCGACGATTTTGGTAACAGTGATAATTTTAGTTGTCCTTGTACAGATTATTCAAAGTATGGGCAATAGTCTTGAACGAAAAATACGTAGGGTGTCTTAAGGGAGATTGTGAAGATGAAAAAACTTAACTATTTAGTAGGACTTTTTATATTGTTATTTTTACTCGTGGCATGTTCTGCAGCAGATGAAAAGGATACTGTGAAGGTTGGTATTCGTAGCTCAGAATTGAAAACATGGGAATATATCAAGGAACAGGCAAGCAAGGAAGATATTAACCTCGATTTAGTAACATTTTCTGCGCAATATGACCCAAACCAAGCGCTGGCAGAAGGCGAAGTAGATATCAATGCTTTTCAACATGTTGCCTATTTAAATTTATTTAATACAAATAATAACTCGGATTTACAGGCCATTGGCACAACAATAATGGCTCCAATTGGCTTATATTCCAATAAATTTAAATCGCTAGATGAACTAAAAGAAGGTGCAAAAATCGCTGTACCAAATGATCCTTCCAACTGGGGAAGAGCGTTACTACTACTTCAGGAGCATGGACTACTAACAGTAACGGACAATTTTGATGGTAATGGTGGGGAGGATCGAATTAAAGATAATCCAAAAAAAGTAACAATTTTACCTGTTGATGGTGCGACAACGCCAAGGGTAATGGAGGATGCTGATTTTGCCGTTATTAACAATGGTGTGGCTGTAGAAGCTGGTCTTTTATTGAAAGATGCCATCATTCATGAGAGTGAAACGGCTAAGCCATTTATTAATGTTATCGTGGCAAAGGCAGAAGACAAAAATAATGAAACATTGAAAAAAATAGTGGAAATTTATCAGCGTGATGAAACAGCTAAGTTTATTAAAGAAATATCAAACGGAAACTATATTCCTGTGAAAATGCCACTGAATGGATTAGCAACATGGAAGGATTTCTATTCATATTAGAAAGGGTGTTTAATAATGACTAAGAAAAGAAAAATAAAGCTCGCCCTATATTTAATTGGAGCGGGTATGCATGTTGCTGCATGGAAGCACCCATCTGCACAGGCAAATGCAAGCATCGACATTAAAGCGTTACAAAAAACAGCTCAGATTGCGGAAAAAGGAAAGTTTGATATTGCTTTCGTGGCAGACAGTTTAGCTATTAATCATGAATCCCATCCGCATATTTTAAATCGCTTCGATCCACTCATTCAAATTACGGCTTTAGCTGCAGCAACCACTAAAATTGGACTTGGTGCAACAGCTTCAACTACATACAGTGAGCCATATGTACTAGCAAGACAATTGATGTCCATTGATCATATAAGTAATGGAAGAGTAGCTTGGAATTTAGTGACAACAGCAGATGCTACTGGGGAAACGGCTTTAAATTTCAGCCGTGATAAACATTGGGAGCACGATCACCGCTATGAACGTGCAGAAGAATTTATCGATGTTGTTCAGTCATTATGGGATTCATGGGAGGACGATGCTTTTCTTTATGATCGAGACAATAATATTTTTTATGATCGACATAAAGTGCATGAAACATCATTTAAGGGCAACTATTTATCTGTCAAAGGTCCGTTAAATATTGCACGTTCTGTTCAGGGGCAGCCTGTAATTGTGGAGGCTGGTGCATCTAAACCAGGCCAACAATTAGCTGCACGTACAGCAGAAGTTGTATTTGTCCATTGGGATAATATTGAAAAATCGAAAGAACACTATCGTCAATTAAAGGCACAGCTTGCTCCATTTGGCCGTACAGAAGAGGAACTTCTCGTTTTACAGGGTATTTCCCCCATTGTGGGTGATACAGAAGAGGAGGCAATTCGTAAATTTAATGAGTTACAGTCATTGATTGACCCTTACGAAAGCTTAAAATTTGTTTCTGGGTATATGGGGAATGTTGACTTTTCAAAGTACTCACTCGATACACCTGCTATCGAAGTGGAATTTCCAGAAGTCAATAGTATTCAAAGTCACTTTTATGAGCACTTAGAGATAATTAAGAAAGAGAATTTAAAGGTTGGCGATTTATATGCACGCTTATTTGGACCTGCAAAGCGTGATGCTTTTGTCGGAACACCGACACAAATTGCAGATGAGATGGAGCGTTGGGTTATAGAGCGAGCAGCAGATGGCTTTATGCTACAGTTTCCATTATTACCACGAGATTTAGAGGATTTTGTTGACAAGGTAGTACCGATTCTACAAGAACGAGGCATTTATCGTAAAGATTATACAGGCACAACGTTAAGAGAGCATTTAGGTTTGAAAAAGCCGCTGAATCGTTTTGCTAAAAGTAAGGTGACAGAAGGATGATTGATATATTTATTCGAAATGAACGAGAGCAAAAACTCGTTCAGTATGCTCAAAATTTAGCCAAGCAAATTGAGAAGACAGCAATTCGATATGATGAAAGTGGTGAATTTCCGTTTGAGCACTTTCAAATTTTAGAGGAGGCAGGTTATTTTCGATTAACAGTGCCAAAAAAATATGGTGGAGAAGAAATTTCTCTCTACGAAATGTTATTAGTACAGGAACAATTAGCTAGAGGGGATGCTTCTACTGCATTGTCAGTTGGCTGGCATTTATTAACGTTTTTGAATGTTCGTGAGGCGAAAACATGGCCAGAGCCTGTATTTGCAGAATTAAGCCGAAAAGCTGTAGAAGAAGGCTCTCTATTAAATATTATTAACAGTGAACGTGGAAAGGGAAATATTTCTCGAGGAAGTTTACCTGGGACGATTGCTAAAAAAGTACCAGGAGGATATCGCATTACTGGTGAAAAGGCATTTGCTTCCTTAGCACCGATTTTAAAACAATTCACCATTATTGCCTATGTAGAAGAAGAAAATTTAACAGCAGAGTTTCTCATTACTAAAAATGAACAAGTAGAGATTGTTGAAACATGGGATGCGATGGGCATGAGGGCGACCGGCAGTCATGATATTATTTTTCATAATACGTTTGTACCAGAAGAAGCATTGCTATACAGACATCGCCCAAATGAAGTTAATCGCTTCTTAGCTGATGGTCGTGTTTATTCATTAGAAATTCCAGCCGTTTACTTAGGGGTGGCAGGTGCAGCAAGAGATTATGCGATTGAATTTGCGAAAAATACGTATTCACATAGCTTAGAAAATACAATCGCTCATGCTAGTCATGTGCAACAAAAAATCGGTGAAATAGAAGTACTTTATCAAACTGCACGAAGAACTTTGTATAGTATTGCAGCGCAGGTTGAACAAAATCCAGCTCTTAAGGAGCAACTATCGGAGTCTGTTAGTATTGCCAAGTATGTTATTTGTAATAACGCTATCGATATTGTAACAAAAGCCATGCAGGTTGTAGGAGGACGAAGTTTATCGAAGGAAAACAAAATCCAACGCCTATTTAGAGATGTTCAATGTAGCCGTTTTAATCCTCCAGCAGATGATGTGGTTATTACTCAACTTGCGATGGGGTTATTGATCGATAAGAAGCGAGAAACTTTTCAATTATAGTATGAACAGTAAAAGACTTAGATAGAAATTATCTGCCAGCAAAAATAGTTGGCAGATTTTTTTGTGTGTGCCATTTCTACTGAATTATCGATTTCTGTTTGTCGTGAAAGTTGATTTCTAGTATGATATTGGATAGTGATAGGGGGGAAACCCGTGGATAACGGTTCAAAAAAACAAGAAATGTTTTCAAAAATGCAAGAAAGAAAATCTGAGGTAAAAATCGTGAGAAAAATCGTTGCTATTATAGCTATTGTTTTTGTTCTACTATTAGTGATTGTTGGTTTCCTTGGCTACAATTATGTAAAGAGTGCCCTCAAACCAGTAGATCCAGATTCAACGAAAACAATTGCTGTTGAAGTACCAATTGGCTCAAGTTTAAGCTCAATTTCTACCTTATTAGAGAAAAAAGGCGTTATTAAAGATGCTCGTGTATTTAAATACTACGCAAAGTTTAAAAATGAATCTCAGTTCCAGGCAGGAAATTATGATTTAACAAAGGCCATGACGTTAGATGAGCTAATCGAAAGCTTAAAAACAGGAAAGGTATATCGGAAGCCAGTCTTTACGATGACAATTCCTGAAGGCCTAACGCTTGAACAAATTGGTAATATTGTGGAGAAGAAAACGCCATATACACAAAAGGAATTTATGGATTTAGTAACAAGTGATGCATTTGTTCAAAAGATGATGGCTAACTATCCTGAGCTTGTGACAGATGCAGTGTTAGCTGATAATATTCGCTATGATTTAGAGGGTTATCTTTTCCCTGCAACTTATTCTTATTTTGAAGAAAAGCCATCATTGGAATCAATTGTAGAAGAAATGATTGGGGCAATGGATAAGGTTGTGAAGAATTACAGTGATTTACTTGCAGAAAAACAGATGTCTGTACATCAATTAGTAACATTTGCTTCATTGCTAGAGGAAGAAGCTACTGCTCAAACAGATCGAGAAACTATTGCAAGTGTGTTTTATAATCGTCTAGATCAGGGAATGCCACTTCAAACAGATCCAACTGTTTTATATGCACTTGGCTCTCATAAGAATCGAGTGCTATATGAAGATTTAGAGGTAGAAAATGCTTACAATACTTATAAAAATAAAGGTCTACCACCTGGTCCAATTGCAGGAGCAGGGAAGTCTTCTATTGAAGCAGCACTGAATCCAAGCAGCACAGATTATCTCTACTTCCTAGCTGATAAAGAGGGTGTAAATCACTTCTCTAAAACCTATGATGAACATTTGCAAAAGGTGGAAAAATATTTACGTAAGCCAGAGTGATGACTCAAAATAGAAAAAGGATATAGTATTCCAATGGATAGAAGGAAAGAAAAATAGCTTTCCTTCTATTTTCGTGCTATTATAAATTGTGATTTTTGATAAATCCACATACGGTCAGAACTTTCATGCTGGATAATATACGTGGTGGCAATTGTTTTGAGCATAAAGAAACAATTGCTCATTTTTGTATGGCGAAGTACCAAGACATCACGTTTGGTCTTTTTCTTTTTGCTGTAAATGAATGATGAAGTACAGACAACAAGTGAGGGCTTGTTGCCTTTTAAATGAGGGTGGATTTAACAATGGAATTATCAGATGCATATATACAATCATTTATTCAACCACGTAATGAACTGCTTTTAGAAATGGAAGCATTTGCGGAGGAGAATCATGTACCGATTATGCAGCTTGCAGGTATCGATGCACTGAATCAACTGCTACGTATTCAAAATCCGTCAAAAATTTTAGAAATTGGTACTGCTATCGGTTATTCTGCACTAAGAATGGCAGAGGCTTTGCCAAATGTGAATATCGTGACAATAGAGCGTGATCCAGAGCGTGTGACAAGAGCTAAAGCTTATATTAAACGTTCAACCGTATCTGATCGAATTACAGTCATTGAAGGAGACGCTTTAGAGGTAGACGATGAGGCTATTCAAACAATATTTGATGCAGTTTTTATCGATGCTGCAAAGGGACAATATCAGCGCTTTTTTGAAAAATATGCCCCACTAGTGAAATCAGGTGGAGTCTTGTATATCGATAATATGTACATGCATGGTTTATCTGATTTAGATTTGAAGGATGTCCCACGTCGTAAACGTACGATGATTCGCAATTTAAAAAACTTCACGGAATGGATAATGCAGCATCCTGATTATACAAGTGCTTTTTTACCAGTCGGTGATGGTTTATTACTATGTTTGAAGAGGTGACTACTATGAAAAAACCGGAATTGCTTGTGACACCACAATCATTAGAGCATATAAAAGCACTTTTAGAAGCTGGAGCAGATGCTTTTGTAATTGGTGAACAACAATTTGGTCTACGTCTAGCAGGAGAATTCTCTGTTGATGAAGTGGAAGAAGCAACAAAGCTTATTCACGCAGCAGGTAAAAAGGTCTATGTGGCAGTCAATGCACTTTTCCATAATGAAAAGATAGATGCACTTGCTGACTATTTAAAAGAAATGCAACGAATTGGTGTGGATCGTTTAATTTTTGGCGACCCAGCCGTATTAATTATTCGTCGTGAGCAAGGAGTAACGATTCCATTACATTGGAACCCTGAGACAACTGCTACAAACTGGTTTACAGCAAACTATTGGGGGAAACGCGGTGCAACTCGTGCAGTGCTTGCTCGTGAACTTTCGTTAGATGAAGTGTTGGAAATAAAAGAGAATGCTGAATTAGAGATTGAAGTACAAGTTCATGGCATGACATGTATGTTCCAATCGAAGCGCCCACTACTCGGCCATTATTTCTTATATCAAGATAAAGTAATGGAAATTGAAAATCGTAAAGAAAATCGTAATATGTTCCTACATGATGATGAGCGTAATAATAAGTATCCTATTTATGAAGATGTAAACGGCACGCATATTTTCAGTCCAAATGATATGTGTGTTATTGATGAGCTTGGCGAATTATTTGAGGGTGGCATTGATGCTCTGAAAATTGAGGGTGTTCTGCAAACACCAGAATATGTGGTGACAGTGACAGAAGCATACCGCAAAGCCATAGATGCTTATTTTGATGAATCAGAAGAAGCATATGAAGAGATAAAAGATGATTTATTTGCAAAAATTGAAGAAATTCAGCCAGCTATCAGACCATTAGACACAGGCTTTATCTTCAAGGAAACAGTTTACTAAGAGGGGGCAAGAACATGGCATTAGCGTTAGCACAAAATGACAAAATCCGTGAAATTGTCGACGGTAAACGTGTCATTACAAAAAAACCTGAGCTACTTGCCCCAGCAGGTAGCTTAGAGAAATTAAAAATTGCTGTTCATTATGGAGCCGATGCTGTATTTATCGGCGGCCAAGAGTTTGGTTTACGTTCAAACGCAGATAACTTTTCTATTGAGGAAATGCGTGAGGGAGTAGAATTCGCCAATAAATACAGTGCGAAAATCTATGTTACAACAAATATTTTTGCCCACAATGAAAATATGGATGGCTTAGAGCAGTATTTAAAGGATATTGAATCTGCAGGTGTGACAGGCATTATTGTAGCGGACCCTCTAATTATTGAAACATGCCGCTCAGCTGCACCAAAGCTTGAAATTCACCTTTCCACACAGCAATCGCTTTCAAATTGGAAAGCGGTGCAGTATTGGAAAGAGGAAGGCTTACATCGTGTAGTGTTAGCCCGTGAAGTAGGCGGCGAGGAAATGCAGCTAATGAAGGAAAAGGTTGATATTGAAATTGAAGCATTCGTACATGGGGCAATGTGTATCGCTTATTCTGGTCGTTGTGTGCTTTCAAATCATATGACTGCTCGTGACTCCAACCGAGGTGGTTGCTGCCAATCTTGTCGTTGGGACTACGATTTATATGAATTAGAAGATGGCGAAGAAAAAGCGCTGTTTGATGACAATCATGCACCTTTTGCTATGAGTCCAAAAGACTTAAAATTAATCGAGGCCATTCCTCACATGATTGAGCTTGGCATTGATTCGTTAAAAGTGGAAGGTCGTATGAAATCGATTCACTATGTGGCGACAGTTGTTTCCGTGTATCGTAAAGTAATTGATGCCTATTGTGCTGATCCTGATAATTTTAAAATTAAACGTGAATGGCTAGAGGAGCTAGATAAATGTGCTAACCGGGATACGGCGGAAGCATTTTTCCACGATGCACCTGGCTTCGAGGAGCAAATGTTTGGTGTTCATGGCCGTAAAACAACCTATGAATTTGCTGGTTTAATTTTAGACCATGATCCAGAGACAAAAATTGTCACAATGCAGCAACGAAATTATTTTAAGCCTGGCGATGAAGTAGAATTCTTCGGCCCTGAAATCGAAAACTTCTGTTTAACAATGGGAGAAATATGGGATGAGGACGGTAATAGCTTAGATGCAGCCCGTCATCCATTGCAAATTGTTACATTTAAATGTGATACACCATTAAAACCGCATAACATGATGCGAAAGGAGAATAATTAATGGCAACGAAGCGTCCAGTCGTCATCGGAATCGCTGGTGGCTCATGCTCAGGTAAGACGAGTGTGACACATGCTATTTATGATGTTTTCCGAGATCATTCAGTGGTTGTAATTGAACAAGATTTTTACTATAAGGATCAAAGTCATTTAACGTTTGAGGAACGTTTAGGTACGAACTATGATCATCCGTTAGCATTTGATAATGATTTGTTAATTAAACACATAAAAAAGTTGTTGTCTCGTCAATCTATCGAAAAGCCAGTATACGATTATGTACAGCATACAAGAGCAAAAGAGATTATTCATGTAGAGCCTGTAGATGTAATTATACTAGAAGGTATTTTAGTGCTAGAGGACGCAGATTTACGTGATTTAATGGACATAAAATTATTTGTTGATACGGACTCAGATTTACGAATTATCCGTCGTATCATGCGTGATATAAAGGAACGTGGACGTACAACAGATTCTGTCATCGACCAATATTTAACGGCCGTTCGTCCAATGCATAATCTATTTATTGAACCAACAAAACGTTATGCTGATATCATTATTCCAGAAGGTGGGGATAATGAGGTTGCCATTGATTTAATGGTCACGAAAATTAAAACTATTCTTGAAACTGACAACGTATTGTAATAAGATAGAGTGGTATTGACAATATTTACATGCTTATCGGTGCATATTTCTGAAAAGCATGCATACTATTAGGTCAAAGCGTAATTTGAAAACGTTTAAAAATAATAAAATTCGACTAAATGCATTTATAGGCATTTAGTCGAGTTTTATGTTTTTATATTGATGAAATAAGGAGTGAAGGACTTTGGCAAATGAAAAACAATACCCAATGACTGCTGAGGGTAAACGAAAATTAGAAGAAGAATTAGTGAAATTAGAAACGGAAACACGTAAGGAAATCGTTGAGCGTATTAAAATTGCCCGTGATTTCGGAGATCTTTCAGAAAATGCTGAGTATGATTCAGCAAAAGAAGAACAAGCCTTTCTAGAAGGACGCATTTCTACCTTAAAATCAATGATTCGTAACGCGGTGATTATTTCTGAGGATGAAACTGACAACAGTGTAGTATCACTAGGGAAAACGGTTACATTTGTAGAAATCATTAATGGTAAACCATCGACTGAAGAGGAATCATATACTATTGTAGGTTCAGCTGAAGCTGATCCAATGGAATTCCGTATCTCTAATGAATCCCCAATCGCAAAAGGCTTACTTGGCCGTGCTGAAGGTGAAGAGGTTGTTGTACAAACACCAGGCGGCGAAATGAAAGTTAAGATTCTTTCTATAAAATAATTATATATTTTTTGTACAAGCAGTTAACTTCTCTTCTAATAAGAAAGTTAACTGCTTTTAATTTACAAAGACTTAATATTCTGCAGGATATAGAAAATAAAAAAAGACACAAATATTTTGCATGTGCTGTCGAAATTGATAAAATATTGGCTAGAGAGGGGGAGAATTTCATGAGTGAACGACAAACTCGAAGCAGTCGTCATTTGCAGCCATCTCATAATAAAAAGCTAGATAAACTATTGAATGTATTAATTGGTATAGTTGTAGTATTAATTATTATCACAGCTACCTATGTGTTTAAATGGCAAGATGACGCAGAAAAAGCCGTGAAAGATGAGCCGAAACAAGAGCAAAAGAATGATAGTAAGCAGGTTGAGGAAGAGCCTTCGCCTTCTAAAGAGGATAATAAGGATGCTACCACAGATGATAACGAACCTTCAAAGGAAGAACCTATCGAAGAAGAAATAGTATCTGAACAGGACAAACCTCAAGAAACTACGTCTGATAATCCGATTGTAGATAAGGTTGTGACGAATAAAAACTGGAAACCTACACCTACGACACAAACAGGTCAGCATGTATCTTCATACGATGTTAAATCTGTTGACTGGGCAGAAAAGGTGGCAACAATTACAGCTGCAACAGGCATTGAAAAGGACAACATGATTATTTGGCGTATTCAAAATAACGGGAGCGCTAACACCGCTATAGCAACTGTTTCCACAAATGATAAAACAGCAATGTATAGAGTTAGTATGGAATGGATTGATCAAGAGGGCTGGTTACCAGTAAAACTCGAGCAGTTAAATACATTAAATGGCGCCTATTGACGAAAATAACTCTTTTGTTTATTTTTAATAGAGTATAAAGAAGGGAAGAAACAAATCTATGAAAATTGCAGTAATTGGCGCAATGGAAGAAGAAGTAGAGCTACTACGAGCATCATTAGAAGATGGGAAAAGTACAACAATTGCAGGTAGTGAATATACAACAGGAATCTATGATGGCAAAGAGGTTGTGTTATTAAAAAGTGGCATTGGTAAAGTAAATGCTGCCATGTCAACTACGATTCTCCTACATGAATTCCAACCAGATGTAGTCATTAATACAGGCTCTGCTGGAGGCTATGATGAGTCACTTGAGGTAGGAGCAGTTGTCATTTCAGACGAGGTTCGTCATCATGATGTGGATGTAACCATTTTCGGTTACGAGATTGGTCAGATGGCTGGCATGCCGGCAGCTTACAAATCAGATGAGAAGCTAATGAAAGTGGCTGAAGAGGCTGTAAAGGCAGTTGGAGAGCATCAATTTGGTATTGGCTTAATTTGCTCAGGAGATGCTTTTATGAATGATCCTGTACGTGTAGAAGCCGTCCGTCATCATTTCCCTCAAATGAAGGCAGTTGAAATGGAGGCAGCAGCTGTTGCACAAGTATGCTATCAGTTCGGGACACCATTTGTTGTAATCCGTGCTTTATCAGATATCGCAGGGAAAGAATCCAATATTAGCTTCGATGAATTTTTACCTGTAGCTGCAAAACATTCAACACAAATTGTTTTAAAAGCGATTGAAATGATATAAGTTATTTGATGACTGAGTAGTCTCATAAGAGTGAGATGCATTACACCTCAGTATAATTGCGTCCGGATTTTTAGAGCCCGAAAAGCTCCTCTTCAAAATCCATGACATCCGCCAGGGGGCTTTGGGCACTGCTAATGAAGATAAATTACACATAATCGACACAATGTACAATTAGTAGTGTGAGAAAAATCACAGTTAAAAAATTTTATGGATGCTACACTGTCATTAATTAAATCTCTTCAAATGATTGGGAGGTATTCATAATGTTATTTTTAACAGCTGGTGTAGTTATTATTACAACTTTACTCGGCTCACTTATTTCAGCAGAGCTCTCAGAAACTATATAGGAATATGAAAAAAGCTTCCTTGCGATATTTTTTATCGCAAGGAGGTTTTTTCGATATAAGGGTGTTAAAATTATTCAGAAGATTTATATACATATTTTTGCCTTCCTTCGTAATATGTTTTCTAAAAAATCGATTTATGATTGGTAGTTGTAACAAAAAATACAAGAATACTAGTCGTGCATATCATAGATTTTATTGCTATTTTCGATACATCAATTTACAATAAATTATTCAATGGTCTTTTGGTCTCGTTTATACAATTGATATAGTTTGATTAGTGCCCGCTTCTCAATACGCGACACATAGCTACGTGAAATATTTAAGCGTGCTGCAATTTCCTTTTGGGTAAGAGCATCCTGTTGATTTAAGCCATAGCGAAGTGTCACAATTTCAAGTTCACGTTCATCAAGCATGTGTAAATAATGATAGAGCTGTGCAACATGTTCCTTATGCTCAATTTTTTCTGTGGCACTTTCTTCATCACACTGAAGAAGATCACGAATTTGTAGCGCATTGCCATCTTTGTCAGTACCGATTGGCTCAAATAAGGAAACATCCTTTTGCACCTTTTTCTGTGTCCGTAAATGCATTAATATTTCATTTTCAATACAGCGGGCAGCGTAAGTGGCAAGACGGGTTTTTTTGTCAGGTGTATAGCTTTCTACAGCTTTCATAAGACCAATAGTGCCGATGGAAATATAATCATCAAGCTGTTCATGCTTTGGGTGGAATTTCTTCACAACGTGTGCGACAAGTCTCATATTGCGTTCAATTAGGTCAAGACGTGCCTGCTCATCACCGCCTAAAAATCGTTCAATACAAGCAGCTTCCTCTTCTTTTGAAAAGGGTTTATGGAATGTTTGCCCCTTTAAATAACCAAGTAGCGCTGGGATTTCAAGCCATAACTGCAACATAGATGTAAAAATTCCGCTCATTGAATGATTTCATCCTTTCCCCATTTTTCGACAGTATATGTTAGGGAACTGTGTTAAATGAAAAAAAGTGCAACAGCAAATGTGCTGTTACACTTTTTTTAACGTGAATGTACTAATCATCAATAGAGCTAGTATTGGAAAAAGGAAAAGATAAAATGCCGGGTGGAACGCAGTAGATGCAAAATACGTTAAAGTTAAGAGAGTACCTGCACCTGTAATTGGTAACCCTGTAAAATAGCCGTTTGCTTCACTAATATTAAAGCGAGCTAATCTCATCGCACCACAGACGATATACAGTACGGTCATCATCATGCCGACGAAACCAAAGTCTACTAATACCACTTCATACATTAATAATGCAGGCGCTACACCAAATGATATAATATCACTCATAGAGTCTAACTGTTTACCTAAATCAGACACTTGTCCGAGAGCTCTAGCTACCTTCCCATCATAACGATCTAGAAGGGCAGCAATAAAGATAAATAAGACACTGTAGCTATAGTATTCATGTAATGTAGCCATTATGGCTGCGCCACCAAAGGACATATTACTGATTGTAATGAAGTTTGCTGCTTGCGATTTCATTTTCTTAACCGTGGTATCCACCAACTTGTGATAAAAAAACAAGGGGGATCACTCCTTTACACTTAAGATATTGTACCATTATACTTCGAATGCGAAAAAATTGACAGTCTAAATTAATCGATAGGGGTTTTGTTTTATGAAAGAAAAATTATATCAACGCTTGATTGAATTAACAAATGGCAAGCAATCCTCTCAACTTTTACAAACGATTGCAAAAGCTAAGTGGAGTAAACGTATAATCCCTAGCTATATGAAGGTATACGATATTAACCTTGAAGAAGTTTCAAAAAAACCACAACAATTTTCAAGTTTACATGATTTTTTTACAAGGGAGCTTTTGGAGCATGTCAGACCCATTGAACAAAATCCAACTACCTACACGAGCCCTGTTGATGCGAAGGTGGAATCCTTTGGTCGTATCGAATGGGATATGACGTTTCTTGTAAAGGGGAAGCCGTATGCTTTACAAGATTTACTTGGCAATAAAGAACGTGCTGCACAATATGCTGATGGCCATTATATTGTGTTTTACCTAAGTCCTGCTGACTATCATCGGATTCATAGCCCTATTGATGGATTAGTGCTAAGACAATATACACTTGGACAAAAATCGTATCCTGTAAATCAGCTTGGACTTTCCTATGGAAAAAAACCAATTTCACATAATTATCGTCAAGTAACAGAGCTGAAGGTGGCTAATAATCAGCAGGTAGCGTTTATTAAGGTGGGTGCAACTTTTGTCAACTCTATAGTCCTTACAAACACTACAACACAGTGGCGTAAAGGTGAAGAAGTAGGCTATTTTTCATTTGGCTCAACGGTCGTCATGTTATTTGAAAAAGGAGCAATTGAATTTACGGACAATGTAGTGCAGGGATGCCCAATTCGAATGGGTGAAGCCTTTGCAAATATGCTATAATGGTCGAATAATACGTTTAGATTAGGGGTCGCTATTTTGTATAATTTTTTATTACCAGATGAATTTGTGACGAGTATTTTTGAAATTACACCAGAAAAGCTTCAAGACTTAGGCATTAAAGGTATTATTACAGATTTAGATAATACGCTTGTGGAATGGGATCGTGCTGATGCAACGGAAGAGCTTATTATTTGGCTTCGTATCATGAAGGAATCAGGTATTCGTGTTATTATTGCGTCCAATAATAATGAAGCACGTGTAAAGCATTTTGCTGAGCCATTAGGTATACCTTATATCCATAAGGCAAAAAAACCATTTCGTAATGCCTTTTATAGTGCCATTGTTCAATTAGGGCTACGTCCGAATGAGGTAGTTATGGTAGGAGATCAACTATTAACGGATGTCATGGGCGCTAATCGCTTAGGCTTGCATACAGTACTTGTCAAACCTGTGGCACAATCTGATGGGCTCGTAACAAAATTCAATCGATTTATTGAACGACGCGTGTTCAATGATTTAAAACGAAAAGGAATTATGACTTGGGAGGAAAAAGAATGAACGAAATGCCAAATTGTATTGGCTGTGGTACTACAATTCAAACAGAAGATAAAACAGCAGTTGGGTATGCCCCTCCATCATCATTAGAAAAAGACGTGGTCATTTGCCAACGTTGCTTCCGTTTGAAAAATTATAATGAAATTCAACCAGTGTCATTAACAGATGACGACTTTTTACGCATTCTTAACGGTCTTGGAGCACAGCAAGGCTTAATCGTAAAAATTGTTGATATTTTCGACTTTAATGGGAGCTGGCTACCAGGACTTCACCGTTTTGTTGGAAAAAATCCTGTGTTATTAGTCGCGAATAAGGCTGACTTATTACCGAAATCAGTAAAACCAAAAAAAGTAATTAATTGGTTGAAACGGGAGGCAAAGGCTCTTGGTCTGCAACCTATCGATGTACTTTTAGTCAGTGCCCATAAAGGTAAAGGAATGGCTGAAGCAATGGAAGCCATTGACGAATACCGAAATGGGCAAAATGTTTATGTTGTAGGTTGTACAAATGTTGGAAAATCCACGTTCATTAATCGCATCATTAAACAGGCTACAGGTGAGGGTGAAGTGATTACTACTTCTCATTTCCCAGGGACAACTTTGGACATGATTGAAATTCCATTAGATGATGGTAGTGCATTATATGACACACCAGGGATTATTAATCATCATCAGATGGCACACCATATTGATGCAAGTGAATTAAAATATATTATGCCGAAAAAAGAAATAAAGCCGAAAGTATACCAACAAAACGCTGGACAAACTTTATTTATTGGTGCACTTGCACGTTTTGACTTTATTCAGGGAGAACGTTCAGCATTCACGGTCCATGTAGCTAATGATTTACCAATACACCGAACAAAGCTTGAGAAGGCAGATACATTGTATGCAGAGCATAAGGGTGAATTGCTGGCACCTCCAACTGCTGAATTTATAGAACAGCTACCGCCATTAGTGCGTCATGAGTTCTCTATCAAAGAAGCGAAAACAGATGTTGTATTCTCTGGTCTTGGATGGATTACTGTACAGCATGCCAATGTAGTTGTAGCAGCTTATGCACCAAAAGGTGTACAAGTTTCAATTCGCCCATCACTAATTTAGGGTATACAAGTAGAGAAGAGGGACTAGGAAATGAAGAAATGGTTTGCGGTTATGGGTGATCCTATTGAACACTCAAAATCACCAGTAATGCACAATGCTTGGTTTAGGGAGATGTCGATAGATGCCACATATATTCCAGTGCATGTATCATCTGAAAGCCTAGAATCTGCAGTTGCAGGTTTGAAAACGTTAGGTGCAAGTGGCTGGAACGTTACAATTCCACATAAAACAGCAATCATTCCCTACTTAGATGAGCTAGATGAGTTAGCGGAAAAAATGGGTGCTGTAAATACAGTTGTTCGAACAAAGGAAGGTACATTAAAAGGGTATAATACAGACGGTGTTGGCTTTGTCCGCTCGTTAGAGGAAGCTGTAGGTAAGTCACATAAGGACAAGCCAGTGCTGTTAATCGGTGCTGGTGGTGCTGCCAGAGGTATTGCTTTTGCAATGCAGCAGCAGGGCTATAAAAATTTAACCATTGCCAATCGTACAGTATCCAATGCACAGGCGATTGTCGATGAAATGGGTACAGGTCAGGCTATATCCTTAACAGAGGCTGAAGCAACCTTGGCTGATTTCTGCATTTTGGTGCAAATGACATCGGCGGGACTTGCTACGGGCAATTTTTCAATGCCATTTTCACTTGATCGTCTTACAAAGGGCGCAATTGTTGCGGATATTGTGTATAATCCATTAATGACACCTTTTCTACAAGCAGCTGAAGAAAAGGGAGCAACCATTGTCACAGGACTTGGAATGTTTGTTCATCAAGGGGCCATTGCCTTTGAGTATTGGCTAGGGAAATCCCCAAATACAAATTCAATGATTGCGCAATTAAAGGCGCAATTAGGAGGATACTAATTTTTATGTTAACAGGTAAACAAAAACGTTTTTTACGTGCAGAGGCACATCACTTAACACCAATTTTTCAAGTAGGAAAAGGCGGCGTTAATGACGAAATGACGAAGCAAATTCGTGAGGCATTAGAAGTACGAGAACTCATTAAAGTACGCATTTTAGATAACTGTGAGGAGGACAAGCATGAAGTTGCAGAAGCACTAGCAAAGGGTGCCCATGCAGAGCTTGTGCAATTAATTGGATTAACAGTTGTTTTATATAAAGAATCTCGCAATCAAAAAAAGATTGTGCTACCGAAAGCAACGAAATAAGGTGAGATGATGAAACGAATCGGTTTATTGGGAGGAACGTTCAATCCACCGCATAATGGCCATTTAATGATGGCAAATGAGGTACTTCATGCATTGAATTTAGATGAAGTACGCTTTATGCCTAATGCGCTGCCACCCCATAAGTTTGCACGTCATGATGCCAGTGATATGGAGAGGCTAGAAATGGTTAAGCGTGCTATAAGTCCTTATCCACATTTTTCTGTGGAGTCGTATGAGGTAGAGAAGGGTGGCGTATCCTATTCATATAAGACACTTTCTGCATTGTGCATAAGAGAGCCAAATGTAAAATTTTACTTTATCATTGGAGGCGATATGATTGATTCCCTTCATTCATGGTACTGTATTGATGAGCTGGTGAACCTTGTGCAATTTGTAGGGGTAAAGCGTCCAAGGACTGAAGCTAATTCAGAGTACCCTATTTTAATGGTGGAAGTTCCTCAAATCGATTTATCGTCCACACTAATTCGAGAACGTCTTGCCACAGGAGGAACAGTTACCTTTTTATTGCCTGAAGCGGTAGAGGCATATATACGAGAGGAAGGTCTTTATGGAACGCGAACAGTATTTAGCGGCGATTAAGACTCGTATGCCTGAAAAGCGCTATATTCATACCATTGGGGTAATGGAAACAGCTATAGAACTAGCCAAAAAGTATGGCGAAGAAGAGAAAAAAGCAGAAACGGCAGCAATCCTTCATGATATTGCAAAATATGCTGAAATTGAATGGATGGAGAATATTGTTCGTGCTGAAAAATTAGATGCTCGTCTGCTTGGCTGGGGTAGTGAACTGTTGCATGGTCCAGTAGGTGCATATATCGCTGAAAGTGAATTTGCATTAACAGATGAGGATATGCTTAATGCGATTCGTTTTCATACAACAGGGCGTGCTGGTATGAGCCGTTTAGAAAAAATAATTTTTGTAGCGGATATGATTGAGCCTAATCGTGAATTTGATGGTGTAGATCGTCTGCGTAAAAAGGCGGAAAAAGGTTTGGATAAAGCGATGAGTGCTTGTGTGCGCCATACATTGGCTTTTCTAATTGACACAAAACAGCCAATATATCCATTATCAATAGAATGTTATAACGATATGATGAAAAGAGAGGACAGTGAAGGATGACTTCAACTTTATTACAAGCAGCTTACAAAGCAATTGACGACAAACATGGGGAGGACATTGTCGTTTTAAATATGCAAGGTATTTCACTTTTAGCGGATTATTTTATCATTGCTCATGGTAACTCTGATCGCCAAGTGCAAGCTATTGCGCGTGAGTTACAGGACGTAGCTGAAAAAGAGGGCTATGAAATTCGTCGTGTTGAAGGTTTCGATGCAGCTCGCTGGGTTCTAGTAGACTTAGGAGATGTAGTGGCACACGTATTCCATAAGGATGAGCGCGCTTATTATAATTTAGAGCGTCTATGGGGCGATGCACCGCAACTAGACATCCCCGAGGCTTAAGTGAGTAGCTACGAACGTTTTGCCCATGTATATGATGAGCTGCAAGTCGATATCCCCTACGATAAATATGTGGAATGGGTTTTGCAGCATGCACCGTGTAATCAATTCCCTAATCTCTTAGACATCGGCTGTGGTACAGGTGTACTTAGTCTGTTATTAGCAAGGGCTGGTTATAGTGTGAGTGGAATTGATCTATCTGAAAATATGCTCTCAATTGCCGCAGAGCGATTTGCTGATGTAGGATTACATGTCCCCTTATTTTGTATGTCAATGGATGAATTAGAGGGCTTTGAGGCGCTTGACGTTGTAACAATAGCTATTGACTCATTAAATTACGTCGTACAGGAAAAAGCAGTTTATGCTACGTTAGAGCGAATATATGATGCTCTAAAGGATGGCGGTCAACTATTTTTTGATGTGCATTCACTTTATAAAATGAATGATATTTTTTTAGATAGTCCATTTACGTATGACGACGGTAATATTAGCTATGTATGGCATACGGAGCCCGGTGATTTCGAACACTCTGTTATTCATCAAATGACTTTTTTTGTCAGAGATGCTGTAAGTGATTTGTATGAACGCTTCGACGAGGAGCATATTCAACGTACATTCCCGATTGAGCAATATATGACATGGCTTCGTACAATTGGTTTCAATCATGTGGAGGTAACCGCGGATTTTACAGATGATGCCCCTGAATACGAAAGTGAACGCATTTTTATTCGTGCGGTGAAATAGAAAAACAGCTTGTTGGTATATATCCAGCAAGCTGTTTTGTTTTTTAAGGCATAAAAAAAAAGTGACGGATAGAATCCACAAATCAGTGGATAGAATAGTCAAAATGATGGATAGAGTTCAGCAACAGTTGTCCCTTTTAAAGTCTTGGGTCGACAGGGTCGCTTTCAAGTGCTAATGTGCCTAGTACACATTCATGTATACGGGCGGTTGATTCGCCTCTGACAAAACGCTCAATCCCTTCTAATCCAAGTGCGAATTCACGTAATGCATTCCTCATTTTTTTTCTTGGGTTGCGTTCTTTAAGTTTTATTAAATTTGAAGTCTGTAAATAATCCATGCCATAGATGATGCGCAAATACTCGCGCCCACGTACTTTAATTGCTGGTTGTATTAATTTGCCTTTATATGTTGTTACAAATAGTTCAGGTTTAATCACAATCCCTTCATGACCAGCAGCAGTCATTTCCTCCCACCATGCTATAACCTCCTGCTCAGAGGCTTCTTCATGAATAATTTTATAGTCTGTTTCAATAAAGATTTCGGAGTTTTTGGCAAATAGTCGATTCATTTCCATATGCCATGTATGTGGTTTGTGGAAATACGTTTCAGCGCTATGTGCTAATACATGGAAGGGAGCTATTTGAATCCCTGACGTGTCTTGAACCTCCCAGCAGTAGTTTTGATAAATCGTTGAAAATTGTTGTGCATTGTTAAGTAAATATTGATAGTCTTGAAGCCATTCTGATACATTGATTTGTGTTGTATTTTGTAATTTCTCTACAAGCTTTGAACGGTCCATCAGTGCTTGTTCAGCGACATGTGCATATTGCTGATCAATTAGCTGCTGTGCTTTTAAGTTCCAAGGTAGAATTTCGGCATCAAGCAAAACAAAATTTGTATTAAATTGTTCAAAGTAGTTTTTCCCAAGCAGTTCAGAATGGAGCTGTTGAACAATTTTATATTCCATCTCTTTATCAAAAAAGCGTCTGCCTGTTCTAGTAGTCAAAATACCAAGTATTTCCATATCTATATATTCTTTCGCAATATGTTCATCCTTAAATAATAAGACTACTGCACGACTCCCCATATGCTTCTTTTCGGCAATCATTGTTTGCACGCCATGTTTTTTATAATATGCAAATGCTTCAGCAGGATGCTCTAAAGTATTGTCAAGAGCAGAAGTTTGCGGAGTGGGACTCATAGTTGGTGGTATATAAATAAGTTGTTCTAAGGGTACTGTATAGTGAGAAACGCTGTCGATAGCCGCTTTTGCCTGCGCACCACCAATTTGAATTGCGCCCAAGTACGAGGTTTCAACAGCAAATCCCGTTAAAAATGCCGCAATGTTCGGTGGCTCGAATCGTTTTGCTTTTGCTTCGAGTAAGGGATTATTTTGCGTACCAGCATAGTTTTTATAGGCATTTACAGACATAATTGTTTGTTCAGGATATCGAAATGCGGTTAATTGACCACCAAAGACAACACCCTGATCGATATTCAAAGTATGATTCTGTTTAAGAGGATTGATTTTTGGGTCATGCCCCCAAATAATTAGCTGGGATGTTTGATGTTCAGTAAACCAATCATTGCGTATAGGCTTGCCAGAAATATTTAGCTCTTGTACATCTCCATAGCGACAGAAATCAGAAATTCTAGATGATTGCTTGCCTATATAACGGTCACGAATTCCTGCATGCGTGACAACAGCGGATGCAAGGCCTTTATTCATTAACACGTAATGGGAGGGTGCAGCAAGTAAACATTTTGCTAGTCGTGCTTTTAAGGCTGCTGTTTGCGTTCCTCCATAGGTATTTTCATAGTTCATAAATTCTGCTTCTACCAGCTCATCCCCATGATACAATGATACATTACGTCCATCTAACCAACGAGCAATTTTCCAGCCATGATTACTATCGGTCATAAAGGCAAGCCCGCGTTCAATATGACGTTCAAAAAAGTCCATGGTTTTGATTGATTTTGGCCCTCTACTCATAATATCGCCCACTGAAACAAAGCGCCGGCCTTGTGGGTGAATATAGTAACCTTCCTTATTTACTTCGTATTCTAGCTTTTCAAGTAATTCAAGTAATTCGTCATAACAACCGTGAATATCGCCAATAATATCAAGCCCTGCATCTACATTTAGATATAAAGGGGACTCTTGTCTAGTTAGCGTTAGTGCCTCTATTTCTTTTACAAAATATGTTTTCAAAAACGACTCTTTTTTTATCAATCGTTTTTCTGATTTCAATAATCGTGCCTGTTGTTTAATACGTTTATTTCCTCTTGGGTCATTACGCATCGTATCACGTCGTAGTAATTCTTCTAGGGGAACATCTAATACAATTGCACAAACAGGAACATGTAGTTTTTTACCAAGTAAAATGTATTGTTGACGTTCTTCCGATTTTAGGTGAGTTGCATCGACAAAGGTGCATTTATTTAACGTGCATCTTGCTTCTAAAACCCGCTCCATAACGGCAAATGCTTGCGTTGAGATTGCGAAATATTGTTCATATAAAAGTTCTGCTTCTTCCTGTGAATGGCCTTGAAAATTTATATAATTCGAATCTGAAACAAGTGTCCGATATGTATCTGAACTAATGATTTCTGAAGGAGAAAGGATGTCTGTGTTTACCCAGTGTTGTAAAAGTGTAGATTTCCCACTATTGGATGGACCAATTAGTAGAACAATCCCAGTGCTTGGTATGGTAATGTTCATAAACTCATCTCCTTTTTCCTGAAAATACACATTTGAGTAGGTTGTCCATATAGCTCGTGCCGATCACCAATCCCTGTAAATGAAAGCTCATATTGTTCAAGAGTATTCATCGTAGAACACCATTCTTGAAATTGTTCTCGAGTCCATTCAAATCGGTGATCATTATGACGCAAAGTATTCAATTCATAAACTTTATTATATTCAGCATTTGGTGTTGTAAGGATTAATGTTTGGGGACTGTATTGAGTTAGCAATAATGACATAATCTTGGGAAGACGCTCCTCATCAATATGTTCAATAACCTCACATAATACAATGACATCCTTATGCTGTAAACGTGCATCATAATAGAATAAAGAACCCCATGTAGGTGTAGGGGATACAGATACTCCCTCTAGCGCTTCAAAACGCTTAAGCGCTTTTTTCATAGCTATTTCACTTGGCTCAACAGCAAGCAACTCTTCAACGCCTTCTATATAGGCAAGTAAACTTGAAAGCTTACCCTCACCAGAGCCTAAATCCACAATAGACGATTTTCGTGGTAGCTGTTTAATCGTTTCCACTATTTTTTCATAGCGTAATGTATTTAGAGAATTAGTAGAAGGTTTTGCTATTGTACTCTTAGCGTATAGATGGGAGAAACGAAGTGCTTTTTTATAAATAACCTCTTTCATTGGATGTGTAGCTAACCAGCCCTCTCCATAGCGATTAAGCTTATCTACCTCTAATTGATCGATAAAATAGTGCTTGTAATCATCTAACACTGGGATGAGCACAAAAAGATGTTGCAATGCTTGTTGAAGCGTGATGTCCGCTGATAATGTTAGAAAACGTGCACGTTGCTGGTGATGTATAGCCTCAATGCTGACAGTATACCCTAGAGGCTCAAATAGGTCACTTATCTCTTCATTTGTCATTGTGGATGCGATGGGTCCCACTTCAAATTCAAATGCAAATGAATGTAAGACCCATTCCGAATACGCCTCTTTTGGCTTACCATTTAATGCTGTGCCTAAAGCTGAGCGAATAAGAGATAAAAAAATACTGCTGGCAGCGAATTCACGATCATTAATATAGTGTGTTATATCAAGTGCATGGTCATTTTGAACAAGGGCAATTGAATCTGGTGTAACAAAAATGGTTACCGCTAGATTTGTTTCAGTGAACTCATGATAGACAAGTCGAACTAAATGCTCCCTGACTCTTCGTTCATAAAGATTATTAGGATTTTTTGAAAGTAAATAGGAGATAGCTTTCACATTTTCTCCCTTTGCTCGTATCGTTAGCTGCATTGTCATCCTCCATTTCAGTGCGCAAAGGTTTGCTGTGTCTCTTTCAAAGCATAACACAATTTTGCCTAATACTGTCAGAGTCTAATATTTTGTGAATCAAAAAGTAGTTATATTATTTTATCTCTATTCAGCAAATGTTTTTTATATCGAAAACAAAACGGCAGATGTTTTTTGCGCGAAAGCGTAGCGGCAGCAGCAGCTACAATTACCCAAGGTGAAATTGATTGTCGAACTATCTTTTCAATACAAGGATAATATTGTAAGATGAAATAGACTCCATATGATTACCTTTTGCAAAAGAAAGGATGTAGAAAATGCTCCAATCTTTATGGCAAAAGTATAAAAAGAGTATGTTGCTCCCCGCCATACTTGTAATCAGTGGACTTTGTTACTTCTTTTTTTCGAGTTCCGACTCTTCATCCCCCCAGGAAGAGCTCATCGAAACCATCCAACCAATTGAACAAATTGAACAAGATGAACCTGCAAAAGAGGCGGTCATTCAGCAGGTATCAGTGGATATTAAGGGTGCTGTTATGTATCCAGGTGTTTATGAGCTTCAAGCCGACCAACGTATTGTGGATGTAGTGCAGCTAGCAGGAGGCTATACACAGGAAGCTGATCCCCAACTCATTAATCATGCCCAAAAAGTTCAGGATGAAATGGTAATTTATATCCCTGTTAAGGGTGAAAAGCTAGACGAGATCACGGCTTCCATTCTATCGATGTCTACTAGTGGGATATCAACCAGTGAAGGGTCTCAAAAAGATCAGAAGGTTAATTTAAATCAAGCAGATGAAGCAACCCTGTCAACTTTATCTGGGATTGGTCCGTCTAAGGCACAAAGTATTATCTCCTATCGTGAGGAGAATGGGCGCTTCACAACGATTGAGGATTTAAAAAAAGTAAGTGGAATTGGTGAAAAAACGTTTGAGAAGCTGAAGGATTCTATTACAGTAAAGTAATAGCTACAAACTTTGTCATATTGACGACTCTTTTTAAAAAGGGCTACACTATAGTAGAAAAGTGATATGACAAAATGTTAGATTTTTAAGTGATTGATAGTAAATTATTATGGAGGTAGTCATATGGAGCGAATTACTTGGGATCAATTTTTTATGGCACAAAGCCATCTTCTTGCATTGCGTAGTACATGTACAAGACTAGCTGTAGGCGCAACTGTTGTACGGGATAAACGAATTATTGCTGGTGGCTACAATGGCTCAATTACAGGTGATGAACATTGTATTGAAAAGGGATGCTACGTTGTAGACAATCATTGTGTACGTACAGTACATGCAGAGATGAATGCACTTCTGCAATGTGCTAAATATGGTACACCTACAAAGGGTGCAGATCTATATGTGACTCATTTTCCATGTCTCCCATGCACAAAGTCCATCATTCAAGCGGGTATTGAGCGTGTGTACTATGCGACAGATTATAAGAATAACCCGTATGCACAGGAATTATTTGAAAAAGCAGGTGTGGAGGTTGTTCACGTACCATTTGATGAACGTAAAATCGACTTTTTAAGCGATGAAAAATTAGCCTTGTACATAGACATGCTAAACGAGCTTCGTGAGAGTGGTATGTCTGCTGAAAAATTGCGCCCATATGAACAGAAGGTGAGTGCATTATTTGGCAAAAATCTTTAAAGCATAAATGGGTTTACGTAGCATTAGCTGTACTTGTAGCCTCGATAGCGGCATACAAGTCAGCTTGGCTACTGTCTATTCTCCTCCTTATTGTCGTTTGGCTATACTTGAAGGAAGAACCTCATTTCATCTCAGGTCTAGTAATCGGCACCGGATTGCTTAGCTATCTCTACCTTGTTACATTTCAACTGACGGAACCTTCCCCGCTGCCGTCGACATTTCAAATTACTTGGACAAGTGAATATAAAATAAATGGTCAAAACCTTCGAGGATTTGCAAAAACTAAGACAGGTGACAAACTATATATAGTGTATACATTTTCTTCTGAGCAGGAGAAAAACTATTATGAAAATAACTCATTAACAGGCTTCACCTACCTTGTAAAGGGCGAATTAAGTGCACCTATTCCACCAGCCCATCCATATGCATTTTCAATGGAGAAATACTTACTAAGCAAAGGTGCAGTTGGAATAGTTGAGATTTCAGACTGGATGTTTGTAGAAGAGAACAAATCGATTCAGTCTTTTCTTGCAAAGCAGAGACACACAATAAAAAAACATATTGAGAGAACGTTTCCACAATCGCTCGTTGCAGAGGCACAAGCACTTCTAATTGGTTTACAGGATCAAGTAGATAACGAGCTTCAACGAGCCTATCAAAAGCTTGGTATTACACATCTTTTTGCGATTTCAGGACTACATGTGGCTCTTGTGTCATGGTTATTTTTTGAAGGTCTCTTACGGATAGGAATACGGAGGGAAATAGCGATTATAGTGCTTGTTATTATTTTACCCATATACGGGGTATTAGCAGGTGGGGCTCCCTCAGTTTGGCGTGCAGTATCTGTCGTGGAATTAATGCTATTAATGCGCCATGTTAAGTGGCAACTTCCAATCGATGATGCGCTTGCTATTAGTTTTATAGGCTTTGTCCTCCTGGAGCCGGGTGTTATTTTTCAAATTGGCTTTCAATTATCCTATTTAGCTACTAGCAGTCTTATTTATTCAGGTGTAATCTTTAAGCAAACGACGACTACGTTGATTCGTTCCTTTTTCATTACGCTTGTTTGTCAGCTGCTGGTTTATCCATTATTACTGCATCATTTTTATGAAATTTCTATTTCTTCCTTTATGGCAAATATTATTTTTGTTCCACTATTTTCCTTTGTTATTTTACCCATTAATATTGTTCTGCTAGTACTAACGTTTATATCCTTACCTGTCGCAAAAATTTTCTTTGCTATCTATGAGCCACTACGAGTTTGGCTTACAAAGTTTATCCTTTATATTCAACAGTGGCCATTTCAATTATGGACACCAGGGAAGCCATCCTTTTGGCTAATTTGTATAGCAATGGGTAGTGTATTAGTTGGCTTATATTATTTAGAAAAGAAGCATTATGGTAAATTTGTAGCTGTGATTCTGTTACCTGCATTTGTTATTCATGTGTCTCCAATACTGTTTAAAGAAACTAAGCTTACATTTTTAAACGTAGGGCAAGGAGACTGTACAGTGATTGAATTACCGTTTAGAAGGGCTGTCTATGTCATTGATTCAGGAGGTATACTGCGCTTCGAGCAGGAATCATGGAAGACAGCAGAAAGTCCATATGAAGTTGGAAGGCAGATAGTTGTACCATTTTTAAAGGGTAAAGGAATTCGTGATATAGATATTTTTATCGTTACCCATGCAGATGCAGATCATGTAGAGGGGGCTGAGGAGGTTTTGCAGGAAATTAATATGCAGGAAATTCATGTTACTCCTGGTTCACTTGATAAGCCTGTGATGCAAGATTTATTAATCGAAGCCAAAAAGCGAAGAATTCCAGTGAAAGAAAAGATGCAAGGGACTGCCTGGCAAATGGGGAATATTAGCTTCCATTATTTGTGGCCGCGAGATACTCACTATGAAGGAAATAATGATTCAATTGTTCTGTTTGTGCAGCAGGGAAGCTTTCGTGCATTATTAACAGGTGATTTGGAGGAGCCTGGTGAACATCAGCTAATCAAGCTATATAAAAGTCAATTAGCGAATATAACGTTACTGAAGGCAGGACATCATGGTAGTAAAACTTCCAGTACAGAACAGTTTGTGGAGCTGCTGCGACCTGAACTAACTATTTTTAGCGCAGGGCTTCGGAATCGATATGGACATCCACATGAAGAAGTAATGCAGCGTTTCTTCAGTCGCAATCTTCCTACATTGATTACGGGTATAGATGGTACGATTGAAGTGCGCGTTCACGAAAATATATGGTCAGTGCAAAAGGAAAAAGACCTTGTCCAATAAGGAGGGTCTTTTTCCTTCGTACATTTTGTTTGATTATTTAGATACGAATTCTACTATAGTTGCGATGATAAACATAACTGTAAACACTCCAAATGATACACCGAAACCAACGCCAGAATCGATTGCATCATTACGGCGACATTGTATGTTTTTTCCTTCAAATGGATTCATTGTTATCCCTCCAATTCTGTTATTTATTATAAGACATCATTTTCATAAAAGCTATATCGAAAAGGAGAATTCATGCTGTGGCAAGGAATCGACACAATTCAGTCAAAGTCACATAGGGAAAATAAATGATGTATACTAATAGTATTGCTAGATGGAGGGAAAAGTATGATTTCAACGGTTTGGAACAATATCAAAAAAGCACAGCTCTCACCAGTTTATTTACTCGTTGGTGAAGAAAACTATTTTATAGATGAAACGGTGAAACGTATAAAAGAGGCAATGGGGCCAGAAGAAGAGCTAGAATTGTCTACATTTGATTTAGAGGAAGTACCTGTCGATGCTGTGATGGATGAAGCAGATACCATTCCTTTTTTCTCTGAGCGTAAGCTAATTATAGCCAAAAATGCCTCTTTTTTAAAAGCGACTGAAAAGGGAAAGGAAAAAATCGACCATGACATTAAGCGATTGGAGGCATGGCTGGCGAATCCCTCTGATTTTTCGATAACTATATTTATCGCACCCTATGAAAAATTAGATGAACGTAAGAAAGTAACAAAAATGATGAAGGAACATGCGCTATTAGTACAGGCTGAAACGCCAAAAGAACAGGATTTAGCCGTATGGGTTCAAAGTGTTGTAAAAGCAGAGGGCAATAGTATTACACAAAATGCTATTGAGCAGCTTGTAGCGATGGTTGGACCTAATATGCTACAGCTACAAATGGAAATTGAGAAGCTAAGTCTTTATTTAGGTGATGGAGGAGAGATTACCACTTCGTTAGTCGAGGATTTAGTCGCTAAAACATTAGAGCAGGATGCCTTTAAAATGTTAAATGCTTATTTTGCAAATGACTCTGTCGGGGCTTTGACAATTTACCATGATTTATTGCGTCAAAAGCAAGAGCCAATCATGCTTGTTGGATTGCTTGCATCCAATGTACGAACGATGTCCAATGTATTTTATTTATTGAAAAAAGGCTATCATCCACAGCAAATTGCAAAAAATTTAAAGATACATCCATATCGTGTGAAGTTAATGGTGGAGCAGCGTAATCGTCCATCAGAGGAGAGTCTGCTGAAAGCATTGTATCAATTAGCAGAAGTCGATTTACAGTTAAAGTCCACTGGGGGAAATCGTGAGCGTTATTTAGAGCTTTTTTTATTGCGTCAACTTTAATCAGTAATTGAAGAGCTGTCCAGTGTTAAAATGGACAGCTCTTCTTTATCCCTATAAATAAAAAGACCAGCTACCCTTATAGAGTATACTGATCCTTTAAACAATTACGCTTTTTTAGCAAGGCGAGACTTTTTACGAGCCGCCGCGTTTTTGTGGATAAGTCCTTTTGAAGCTGCTTTATCTAAAGATTTGTAAGCTGCTTGTAAAAGTTCTTGTGCGTTTTCAGCATTAGCAGCAACAGCGTTTTCAGCTTTTTTCACTGTAGTACGCATTGCAGATTTAGCTTGAGAGTTAGCAGCGTTAGCTTTAGCGTTAACTTTTACGCGTTTAATTGCAGATTTAATGTTTGGCATATCTTTCACCTCCTAAATTAGGTACGAGATGATATCTTCTCATTGATTTCTTGTGTCAATACAACAAAAATCATTTTAACAAACGCTTGGCCAAATTGCAATAGATTTATGCAAAGAATATTTACTTGACAGTTTGAACAAACTATAGATTGAGGTGAACTGTATGCAAAATTTAAATTGGCAACGTACGGATTTAATCGATGAATCTGAAGAGGTTGTTTTACATCAAACGAAAGAGCAAAAAGATACTCTTGAACAATCGAGCGGGATTCAAATTGAAGATCGAACTGCTGGACGAGTAAAGATTACAGATGTACTAGTGGACTCAGAAGGTGAAAAGCAAATAGGTAAAAAGGAAGGTCAATATATTACTCTCTCAGTACCAACCTTGACACTAGATGATCACGACGGATTTGAGCAGCTTGAGAATGAGCTGCTTGTAAATTTTAAGAAAATGCATGAAGCAATCTCTTGGAATAAAGATGACAAAATTTTAATTATTGGTTTAGGTAACCGTACTATTACACCTGATGCAATAGGACCATATCTTATTGATCATTTGCATAGCCTTGATGTAATTGATGAAAAATTTGTCATGTATGCGCCAGGTGTAACAGGACAAACCGGCTATGAAACAGGAGAATTTGTTGCTGCAATAGCAGAGCGGCTAAAGCCTAAATTAATTATTGTTGTGGATGCATTGGCGACAAGAGCTAGCAATCGATTATGTAAAACTATTCAATTAACAAACACCGGTATACATCCAGGTTCTGGCGTAGGGAATCAGCGTAAGGAGATTTCCTATGAAATGCTAGGGATTCCCGTAACAGCTATTGGTATCCCAACAGTTGTGGATGCGCCCGTATTAATAGCAGATGCTGTAGAGCTTATGATACGATCGATAGCTGCGCGGGTTGCAGAACGGAGTAAGCCATCATCCAAATTATCTTTGTCATCTTGGCAACCAGATATTAATAAAGAATTAGATATGTCTGTAGTCAAACCAATCTTTGGTGAGTGGGCTACTTGGTCAAAGGAGGAGCGTCAACAATTGTTTGAAGAGACGTTCGCAGGCTCACATACACAGCTAATGGTGACGCCAAAGGAAGCAGATTATTGGATAGATAACTATGCGAAACTTGTTTCATCTATGCTGATGAAATGGGCAAATAAACTCTAATTTTTTTCGTTCTAAAAGGTACACACCCTCCATACGATAAGGGGAGGAGGGTGTGACTTTGCTAAAAAAACTACAGTGGTCATTTGGTTTATTATTGTTCTTCTTCGTATTACCTGTCATTGCTGGGCAACTTCCGTTCAACAAGCAAGCATCGACTCCGATTAAACAACCCGAGGATAAGCAAGTCGTGTTTGCCGCTACGAATCTAGCTGAACAAAGTGCACTAGAGCAGACAAAAGAAACGAATCCTTTTAAAGTATTATTATTGTTTACACATTCTCAGGAATCCTATCAACCTATAGTGAAAGCTGTCAGCGGGAAAGCAGAAGTTTATGATGAGAAAACAAATATTTTTAATTTACAAGGTACTATTTCTAAGCACTTTAGTATGAATGGTATTCAAACAGATGTTTTAGATGTTGACGTTATGAAGGTAATGAAGCTTGAGGGAAAAACTTTTCCAGATGCTTACAATACGGTGCGTCCTTATTTATCTAAACGTTTGCAAGAGCAAACCTATGATTTGGTTATTGATTTGCATCGAGATTCTGCCAAGAAAAATGCTACAACGATCACACACAACAATGAGTCCTATGCGCGTATTGCCATCGTTGTAGGAGCAGAGCATAAAAATTATAGATGGAATACTGCTTATGCAGAAAGCTTATCAGCTGCTATGAATGAAATTGTGCCGAAAATTTCTAGAGGTGTAATCTCTAAAAGCGGTGATAATGTGGATGGACGCTATAACCAGGATTTGACAAAAGAAATGATTTTAATTGAACTAGGTGGAATAGATAATTCAGAAGAAGAATTGAATCGTACAATCGCTATAATTGGGAAAGCCATTGCGAAATCCTTTATTACAGAAAAACAGGAATTATAAAAGAGATTTAGCAGAATGATTCGCCTTCTTTTTACTAATGTTCAAGAAGGCGAAATCGTTTCTTGGACAAAGTGTCTCATTATAAAAAATTACCAAAAATTTTTATAGGGAAAAGCCTTTAAATTGTTTATTTCATGCCTTATAATTTTCGAGTTAGCTCTTACGATTAAGGCATATGCATTAGGCAAATACGCTTTTGAAGCATCTACCATTCATGGGGATGCTTTTTTGGAATGAATATACATATAGATGTACGATATGGTATTTTTGCATAAAAATAGACGAATAAAAATTTTGCGAATAGAGCACTTCTTATCAACTTTTAAAGTGCCTTATTCGTCATTATATAAGTGAACATACAAAAGGAGACGATGTTTGGATTTAATATACGGAAAAAGGTTTATAAATTATTGGGAGAAGGAATATTATGTCAGGCAAGTCATTCAATCATCGTTATATCCCTGGACTCGACGGGATTAGAGCATTAGCAGTACTAGCTGTTATTGCTTACCATTTTAATTTCAAATGGGCCAGTGGTGGATTTTTAGGAGTCGATATCTTTTTTGTTTTATCGGGGTATTTAATTACCTCAACTATTTTACCTTTAAAAGGAAATAAGTTAACTGTTGGATTAAAAAAGTTTTGGATAGGGCGATTTCGACGCTTACTTCCAGCTGCCTATGTCATGATTATTGTAACATTTGCATGGGCGACTCTATTTCATAAGGAGCTACTTCATACACTACGTGGTGATGCAATTTCCTCAATTTTTTATTCAAGTAATTGGTGGTTTATTTTTCACAAACTCTCCTATTTTGATAGTTTTGGTTCCCCTTCACCATTGAAGAATTTATGGTCGTTAGCCATTGAGGAACAATTTTATTTATTATGGCCAATCCTTTTAATGCTAGGGCTTTTTGTGGCCAAAAAGAAAAATAAGCTCGCCATTTTCGTTTTTTTGGGCGCACTCGGTTCTGCAATGCTAATGGCTATACTATATCAACCAGGTGCTGATCCCAGTCGTGTATACTATGGAACAGATACGCGTTCCTTTGAATTGCTAATAGGTTGCTGGTTAGCTCTTATCTGGCCGATGAAAAGACTTTCATCACAAAAAATCTCTACGGATCATGTCTACCAACTAAATAGTGTAAGCTTAGTAGCCTTTAGTATTTTCATTGTCAGTATTTTGTTTGTGGATGAATATCAATCTTTCCTATATCGAGGAGGGATGTTCGTATTTTGCTTAAATGCAGCCATCTTAATTGGTTGCATCTGTCACCCAGTTAGCTTTTTAGGAAAAATCCTTTCTTGGAAGCCTTTGCGTTGGATTGGGTCAAGATCGTACGGGATTTATCTATGGCATTATCCGATTATTGTGCTAGGTACTCCAGTGCGAGAAATAGGTAACCCAGCCTATTGGCGAGTTACTTTACAACTGCTGATTATCTTTACAATTGCAGAACTATCCTATCGTTTTATCGAAATGCCGATTCGTAAGGATGGGTTCCGCTGTTACTTTAGACAGTACTTTGTATTCAATAAACACAAATGGGGAAGCTTCACGCTTGCCAGGAAAATTTCAACCACGCTCATTCCACTTTTCCTCCTAGTATTTTTTACAGGAATGACAGGGGTTGTAGGCGAAGAAAAAATAGAATCGATTGAATCACGGCCAACGACTATTAAAATAGATGGTGGAACAGAGCAGCATTCAACCTATCATGATGCTGAAAAGGAGCAGGAAACATCTCAGCCAGGTTCGTTAAGTGATGAAGAAGAGGGTGTTGATTCAAATACGGATCAAAATGCAGTAGAGCCTGAGCAGGAGGAAAATGAGACAGAAGTTCATGAATCATATAGTGGAATATTAGCTATTGGCGATTCTGTAATGATAGATATTGCTCCGAGCTTACATAATATCTACCCCAGCATTACGATAGATGCAAAGATTGGTCGCCAAGTTTCACAAGCGGTTAAATTAGCTCCTAATTATGCAAGCTTTAATCAACCAGATAAAGCAGTCATCATTCAGCTTGGAACAAACGGGTATTTTACCAATACACAAATCGATACCCTTTTAAAGGCTTTTTCCAATGCTGATATTTATTTAGTAAATACGCGTGTACCACGTTCTTGGGAGGGGAAAGTCAATCAAGCATTGCAACAGAAAGCACAGGAATATGAAAATATTACTTTAATTGATTGGCATGCAACTGCAATTAACCATCCTGAGTTTTTCGCTCCAGACGGCGTACATTTAGAGCAAAAGGGGATTGCTTCTTTAACAAATCTAATTCAACAAGCTATAGATGCGATTCATTGATTCGTATAAAAATCATAAATAGCCGGCAACATTTTAAATGAGATAACTTTTTTACAAATATTTAAGTATGGTTGAAACCTTTTTAATGGTTGCCCGTATTACTAGTATACATTTTTAATGAATTGCACTTAAAAAGGAGAAAAACATTTTTGAACTATTGAACAAAACAATTACTTTTTGTCATGTACTTAATTACGATTGCTGATGCATACTACTCAACATTACTGATTGAACCAAAAGCGCCCCCACAGCATCAGACGATTAAAGCATCTGCAATGACAACCATTCAAGTACGGTAGCAAACCTTATAAAAAGAAACAAACAGCAAAAAGCCTGAAGACTTCTATACTTCAGCCTATCAAGCAATTGCTGCAGAGTACTAAGAATACAAAAGAAAAAATTTATAAAGCTAAGATGGATAGATTAAGTGAAAGACACAGCTATATACGGGACTCACCGCTTATTATTTATCACAATCACCGTATACGTTGCTGAAAACAGATGAAACAAAAAGCTGCCATTAACTGTGCAGCTTTTTGTTTTGCTTAATATTTAAATGGATAAACCCTTTTTGGATATGATTTGCCCGCTCACTCTCTATTATACGATTTATATTATCTATCTATTTGTGTTATCATTTTGCTTTTTAATAGGCATAGTAATATTGATACTAGACGTTTACTTCCTCTTTTAAAGCTTACTACTTCTATAAAGCATAATTCTTTTTGTTAAACTATTTTGAAAAATAGAAATATATGCTAGAATTAACATTAAGTGAATAACAATTGCAGTATAAAGGTGCTCTTTTAAGAGCTTAATAGGGAATTCGGTTTAAAGCCGAAGCTGTTTCCGCAACTGTAAGTGTAGATGACTACAGAAAATACCACTGTCGAACAAGGAAAAATGCCTTCAGTAGATGGGAAGGTTCTGAATAGGATACACGAGCCAGGAGACCTGCCTTTATTCCATCGTATTAACTCTCTTCGGAAGCTAGGAGAACTTACGGCAAATAGACGGACAGGCAAACTACGTTTTTGCGCCTTTTTTCTGTTTTCCATTAGATGCTTCCCCATTTTGGAGAAGCATCTTTTTATTTTCGAGTTAATTGCAAAAACATTCACGAAATAATAAAAATAGGAGGTTTTACAAATGGTTCGTTTCAAAAAATGGTGGCATTTAGTGTTAGTCCTACTTTTAGCATTTTCGCTCGTAACACCATCAGCCAGTGCAGCAGTATTACAGCCTGTAAGTCAAGAAGCACAATCAGCAGATTTTGATGTTCAGTTATCAGTAAAAGGTTTATGCGGTACTGGTTCATGCCATGAAATTTTAGAAGGAACAACAGTAAATGTTCAAGAAGGGACAACTGCACTAGAGCTTGTAGAGCAAGTATTAGATGCCGAGGGTATTCCTTATGTAGTAGTTTCTACTCAATATGGTCCATATCTTCAATCAATTGATGGACTTGCGGCAGGCAGTTTAAATGGTTGGGATGGCTGGGTCTACACTGTAAATGGATATAGCCCCAATTTTGGATTAGCTGAATATCAATTACAGGCTGATGATGTCGTTCATATTTATTACACTACATGGGCTAAATTAGAAACAGCAAGTGTAATTGCAGTAAATGATAACAATCCATCCGTTACGGTAAATTTAACTGGTGATTTATTTACGACACCAAACGGCTCTAATTTAGCAAACTGGACAATTAACACAGGGACAACAGCATTAACAGCTCAGTCAGTTACTATGAATGCAAACCAACAAGTTGTTATTACATTTGCAGGTCAAGCACAAGCAGGTACTATTACCATTACAGCCTCTGCTAATGCTTTATTCGGTAGTTCAGCAAGTGAGCCACTTGAAGTAAAAGTACAATAGCTAGATAAATGGATACTGACAAGATGAATTAATTCAGCTTGTCAGTATTTAATTATTTATAAAGGAAGTGAGTGTTTATATGACTATATGGAAAAAGCAGCTACATATAGCAGTTATTTTTATTTTAATCGTATCGCTATTTTCTCCAGTCACTGCAATTAAGGCACAGCATTTTGAAGGGGATTTACTCGATCCTACTCCAAACATCAATGATATTGAACCCGATGATTCAGAAGAGCAGGATAATGCTACAAAGTCTAAGAATGAAATAGATGTAGAGGATTTAACAGAACAGGAAAAAGCACCGCATACAGATGAAGAAGCTGAATTAGATGATCTTATACCATTAGAAGATGCAGCGGAACTAGCTCCATTAGTAGAGAATGCGCCCGTTGCAATTAGCGATATTCAGCTAAACACTGAGGAACCTTTACTATTATTAGTAGGAGAAACATTTCAACTTACTGCCACTAACGCAACAACAGATGATAGTGCCACAGTTACATGGTCTTCAAGCAACTCTGGAATTGCAACAGTTGACACAAATGGGAGCGTAATAGCTCAGGCAATTGGAGAGACAGTCATTACCGCCCAATTAGATGGTGGATCTAAAACAGTTATTGTATATGTTATTTCACCCGAAGCACGGAAGGCAATAGATTTTATTATCGCCCTACCTACAATCGAAAGAGCCGATGAAGCAACCTATCAGCTATTACAGCAAGCACGAGTACTAGATAGTAAAGTAAAAGCTCCGGCTCGTACTCTTTTAATCTCCGATAATAAACTACCTTATTTTTTTCAGTTACTAGAAAAAGAAATTGCCTATTTTAGATATTATATGCAAGATCCTAGCAACGCTTTACCTGCACCTGAAGATATAAACTTTTTAAGTGATGAATTGGATATGAAGTTAGATGCAGTTCGTGAAAGATATAATTCCCTGATTAAAACATCTGGTTATCGAGATCTAAAAAAAATAACAGATCCAGCAGATATACTAGTATTTAATCAAGAACTTGCAGCAAGACAAGTTAAATATGTATTTCTTGTTATCGATGCGCTTCCTAAATTAGAAGATTTAACAATTGATTTAGCCATAAAAGAGCAACTCGATCATGCAAGAAAAAAATATGCTGCTATACCAACAGCAGAACAAAAAAAAGTAGCCAATAAGGAAGACCTTTTTGCAAAAGAAGTTCGATATGTTGAACTGTTAATTGATGCTATTGATATAAATAGCCCATTAGCAGAAGAACAATTAAAAACTGCAAAAGACGCTTTGAAAAAGTTAGCTAATCCAAACAATATACCTGGTGCCTCCAAAGGAGTATCAAACTATAACGACCTCCTTGAAAAGGAGAAAATGATTAATGCAGAGGATGATATTAAACAGGTTATCGAAAAAATTAATGCACTTCCTACTGTAGAGGCACTTACTTGGGCAGACCAATTAAAAGTTCTTGAAGCACAGCAAGCTTATGATAAGCTATTACCTGCACATCAAAGCAGAGTAACAAATTATACCCAACTAGAAGCTTTACAAAAGCGCTTAGTTGAACTACAACCGACAACAGTTGAAATATACAATGCTGTTGCGAACTACTTGACGTCAGGTTCATATGAGCCCGTTTATGGCTCTGAATGGACTATTTTAACATTAGCTCGTGGTGATCATACTGCAAAATATGCAACTTATTATGATAAATATTATCGCAATCTCGTTAATCATGTAAAAGCAACAAATGGGGAAATAGGCACTCAAGCAACAGACTGGGCTCGAGTTATAATTGCTCTCACAGCAATTGGGAAAGATCCGAGAGATGTAGCTGGCTATAATCTAGTTGAAAAGTTATCAGATTTGAGTTTTGCTACAAGCCCTGGTGTCAACTCGTCTATCTTTTCATTAATTGCACTGGATACTTGGGGATTTGAATTACCTAAAACTGCGACAACAACACGTGATAAACTAATTCAGAATATTTTATCAAAGGAAATAAAAAATGGTGGCGGATTTGCATGGAGCGGTACTGATCCTGATCCTGATATGATAGGGATGGTACTTCAAGCATTAGCACCATATCAAAGTAATCCACAAGTAAAGGCTGTAACTGATCGCTCAATCGCTCAATTAGTAGCTATCCAAACCGCTAAAGGTGGCTATATTTCGACAGCGGGCAGCCCGGAAGCTGCTGAAAGCGCTGCCCAAGTTATAACAGCACTTGTTAGCTTAGGCATTGATGCAAATAAAGATAAACGATTCGATAAAGTGATTGCTAATATTATGACATTTAGCTCTGGTGACGGTGGCTTTAAACATGTTCAAAGCCAAACAAAAGCAGATGGTATGGCGACAGTTCAAGTTGGCTATACTCTAGCAGCTTACAACCGTCTTTTAAGCGGACAAACACCGCTCTATAATATGTCAGACACGAAAAACAAGCCGACTAAGCCTGGTGGCGAGGATGGTAGTGATGATGATGAGCCTTCCTCTCCTGGTAACAATTGTAATCAGCCATCCGTTCCTGCTGAAAAAGAGGAAATTGGCTATACAACATTTTCCATTCAAATTTCATCTTCTGAAGTACCATTAAAAACAACAACAACAAAATTATTTACTGGTGAAACCGTTTTTGACGTTTTGCAAAGAGTAGCTGCTGAAAATGGTGTAGCATTAAGCTATCGTCAAACAGAATACGGAACATATATTGACGGAATTGCAGGTGTTTATGAATTTGATCGTGGCCCTTTAAGCGGTTGGATGTACCGTGTAAATGGCGTATTCCCTTCATTTTCAGCGGCGAATTACACATTGTCTCCAAACGACACCGTTGAATGGATTTACACGCTTGACTTAGGAAAAGATATTGGCGGTTATGTTGAAGATGTAGAGAAAACACCTGAAAAGGGCAAAGACATCTTAGATGAAAAAAATAAGGAAGAAGAAAAAGAAACAACGGACAAGGAAGAAAATAAAGACAATAAAGTGATCGAAGAAAACGAAGTAAATTCTAAAAATGATAAAGCAGAGATAGCATTAACACTTGATGATATTCAAAAACATCTTAAAAATCAAAGTAAAACAATTGTGGTTCAAGATGAAAAAGGCAACCAAATAGACATTTCAATATCTGCTCTATCAGACATTGAACTTGCAAAAAATGAAAAAATTATTGCCTCTATGACAACAAATGCAGAAGGCAACCAATTTACTGTTAGCTTTGCCATAGAAGCTACTAACGGTAGATTAAAACCACTTTCAATAAAGCAAGATTACTTAAAGGTTACTTTAGCTGCTTTCGAAGTAAAATCTAACACTGTTGTTCTACAGCTTGTTGGTGATGAATACAAGCCAGTACCACATAAAATTGTGAACGGCAAAATAGTTCTGTTCTTAAAAGGAAGTGGCACATTTATAGTAACTGAAAGAACAGTCACATTTAATGATATTGCACATTTAGCAAACAAAGAAGAAATCGAATTTTTAGCGAGTCGTTCTGTCATTCAAGGCACAACTCCCGAAACTTTTGAGCCAAATAAACCAATTACTCGTGCACAATTTGCAGTATTAATTAGCCGTGCACTTGGATTACAAGCAACAGGAGAAAATCCATTCAGTGATACTGACGGCAAATGGTATGCAAAGGATATCCAAGCTCTGTACGAAGCAGGTATTACGAAGGGTACAACGGCCTCAACATTTAATCCGGAGGCACCAATTACACGTCAGCAAGGCGCAGCATTTATGGCACGAATCTTAGAATATCTAAATGCCGATGTGAAAGCAAAGGGAGAGGTTTATTACAATGATTCTAGCAAAATTAGTGCTGAGTACTTACCTTATATCAAGCTATTAAATAGTCTGGATATTATGACAGGAAAACCGGATGGCTCATTTGATCCAGGTGCTTCGTTAACACGAGGGCAAACAGCGAAGATTCTAAAACGTACGTTAAATATCGCAGACATTATGTAATCATCCGTACTAACCTAAGCGCTTACGCTTTTGGGTTAGTCCCTTTTTATAGAATGGAGGTTGTTCAAATGAAACAAAGATTATCATTGCTGATCATGCTACTTGCGCTGTTGCTTATTGCGGTTCCAGTTTCTGCACAGCAGGTATCAACGGCAGAGGCGTATCAGACTACAGGGCAGTTTATCGTAAATAAAGCACCAAACCCTTCTTTTGGTGATGAGTGGTTTATTATTGCCCTTGCACGTGGTGAATATAATGTTTCGAAAGACTATTACGCTAAATATTATGATAATGTCGTAAAGCATGTACAATTAGTAAAAGGTGAATTACACAAACGTAAATATACTGAATATTCCCGTTTAATTATTGCACTTACTGCTATCGGAAAAGACCCTACAAATGTAGGTGGCTACAATATAGTTGAAAAATTAAGTGACTTTGACAATGTAGTATGGCAAGGGCCGAATGGTGCTTATTTCGCATTAATTGCTTTAGATACATGGGGCTTCGAGCTTCCTAAAACTGCCACAACGACACGCGAAAAGCTTATTCAGCACATACTAGCAAAGCAATTGCCTGACGGTGGATGGAATTTAACGGGAGCGAAAGCCGATCCAGATATGACAGCAATGGCTGTTCAAGCTCTTTCAACTTATAAAGATAGAGCGGATGTTAAGGCATCTATTAATAAAGCACTTGATACATTAGAAAACTTGCAAGGAGCTAATGGTAGCTATCAGAGCTGGGGAATAACAAACTTAGAAAGTGTTGCACAAATTATTACAGCACTTGCTAGCTTGAATATTGATGCCAACAAAGATCAGCGTTTTAATAAGTTATTTGAAAGCTTTTTCACCTTCTATAATGCAAAAGATGGTGGCTTCAAGCATGTATTAACTGAATCTGTAGCTAACGGCATGGCAACAGAGCAGGCTTCTTATACATTAGTAGCGTATAACAGACTGCTTGCAGGCAAAACAAAGCTATATGATACATCTGATAAAAAGCCAAATAATAATCCATCAACACCAGCTCAGCCAAATCAATCTACAGTTTCACCTGCTAAAGTGAGCTTTAAGGATACACAATCTCATTGGGCAAAGGCTGATATCGAAGCCGCAGTAGCTAAAGGATTACTAAAGGGCTATGAGGACAATACTTTTAAGCCAAATAACAATTTAACTCGTGTACAAGCTGTATCGATTTTAGTGCGCGCTCTTCATTTAACAAGTTCAGGAAATGCACCTTTTACGGACATTGACTCATATAAAGAGGAAACAAAACAAGAAATTGCTGCTGCTTACGATGCCAATATATTAGTAGAAAAGTCCAATAAATTTTCACCCTCCTCATCAATTTCACGTGAGGAACTAGCTGTTATGCTAGCTAATGCCTTTACACATAAAACAGGTAAGCCTTATAAACCAAAAAATATTGCACCCCTGAATGATATTGCGAAGCTAACTAAGAATTCTCAGCAAGCAATCACTTTCTTATATGATTTTGATATTGCCCAGGGCTCAAATGGTTTGTTTAATCCTACTAATTTTATTACACGCGCACATGCAGCTAAAATGTATGTCAACTTCTTAAAGGTAATTGAAGAATAATATGAGAAAAGGTTTACACTTCTCACTAATATCACTGCTAGCAATATTTTTAATAGCATGTAATATTCAAACAGTTGAAAAATTCGAGCAGATGCAGGAGCAGGAACGAAGCGTTAACCCCCATCCTACTTCTGAACAAGAACAAAATCCATCAGTAGAAAGTGAATCTGCCGAGGAAAAGCAGAGATTACAGGAGCCTGAGGTAGATGACAACGCACTATTCAAGGGAAATGAAAGAGAGCTCCAACAAACAATAGAAGAGCAAAAAGCACAGCAAGAAACAAATGAAGTAAAGCAAAAACCAAAACAAGAAGATGAGAAGAAGCAAGAAGTCACAAAATCACCAAGTTCAAAACCAGCTAATGATAAACAAAAAACGAATACAGTTACTTCTAAAATAGAAAAGCAGCAACAGCCAGCACCGCAAAAACGTACTGTAACAATAGCGATACGTGTTGATACATTACTAAAGCATTGGAATAAGTTAGACCCTTCCTTACAAAGCGAGAAATATGTACCAAAGAACGGGATTATTCTAAAGCCAACAAAATACGAGCTGTTGTCAGAGAAAGATACAGTTTGGGATGTGCTACAGCGTGCAACGAAGGAGCATAAAATTCAAATGGAATATCAAGGAGCCAACGAAAATATTTATAACAGTGTTTATGTAGAGGGTATTAATCATTTGTATGAATTTAGTGCTGGTGAATTAAGTGGTTGGATGTATAAAGTAAATGGGGTTTATCCAAATTACGGATGTAGCCAATATGTATTAAAAGATGGCGATATCATTGAATGGAACTATACTGTCGATTTAGGTCGCGACTTAGGACATGATTGGGATGGTAACTAATGAAGGCATTTGAGACGTATCATCCTATTGTACTTTTTTCTTTTTTTGTCGCTGCTATCGGCTTATCCATGTTTTTTATGCATCCAATCTATTTAGCTATTACCATTTTTTCAGCGATAAGCTTAAATACAGCTTTACGAAGACAGCCTTTTTTAAAAGACTGGAAGCTATATGTACCTCTGTTTTTCTTAATGGCGATTATTAATCCAATGATTAGTCATAATGGGCAGCTTGTATTGCTTTATATAAATGGGAATGCGCTTACTTTAGAGGCAATTATGTATGGAATCGCAATAGCCACAATGATTGTAGCTATTATGCTATGGTTTAGCTGCTATAATGTCGTGATGACATCAGATAAATTTATTTATTTGTTTGGAAAAGTGTCGCCAGCTTTATCGCTAACATTGTCGATTTCATTACGTTTAGTTCCGCGCTTTAAGCATCAGTTAGCACAAATCGTTCAAGCACAAAAGGGAATCGGCATGGATTATACAGCTGGCTCATTATGGCATCGTATCAAATGTATAGTGCGTATTTTATCAATTTTGATTACTTGGGCATTAGATAATGCCATTGATACAGCTGATTCTATGAAAGCTCGTGGCTACGGTGTCAAAAAGCGAACTGCCTTTTCACTCTTTATTTTTGAGCGTCGGGACGGCTACGTTTTGGCAATCATTATATTGCTTTTTCTTAGCAATTTAGCTGCAAGTTTTATTGGCACAACAACATTTTATTTTTATCCAACTTTCGGAGCGATTAAATGGGATATCGTAAGCATTTTATTTTATAGTAGCTATTTCATTTTACTCTCTATTCCATTAGCAATCGAAATTAGGGGGGCATTAAAATGGCGATCGTTAAAATCAACAATGTAAGCTTTACTTATCCTAATGAAACAAATCCAATATTAAAAAATATGAATCTTACTATTCATCAAGGCGAATTTATTGTTCTAATAGGGCAATCGGGCTGTGGGAAAAGTACATTGCTGCGCCATTTCAAACGAGAATTGCGCCCACATGGAATGATGACAGGTTCTATTTTCTACAAAGACTGTGACTTGGAGCAACTAGATGCTGAAGTTGCTGCAGCAGATATTGGTTATGTATTTCAAAATCCAGATAACCAAATTGTTACAGATAAAGTATGGCATGAACTTGCTTTTGGATTAGAAAGCTTAGGAATAGATGCACCAACAATTCGACGTAGAGTAGCCGAAATGGCCAATTTCTTCGGCATTCAAAAATGGTTTCATCATAAAACAACCGAGCTGTCTGGCGGACAAAAGCAATTATTAAACTTAGCATCTATTATGGTGATGCAGCCCAAATTATTGTTGTTAGATGAGCCAACATCGCAATTAGATCCAATAGCAGCATTGGAGTTTATTCAAACACTGCATCGTTTAAATAAAGAATTAGGTATTACAATTATTTTAATTGAACATCGTCTTGAGGAAGTGCTTACCCTCGCAGATCGTGTACTAATTATGGATGAGGGCAGTATTTTATTTGATGGTCTGCCTAAGGAAATATTAAAGGATTTACCAGCAAATCATGCCATGATTACAGCGCTACCAACAGCTACGAAGATTTTCCACCTACTGAACGGTAATGGGCCTATTCCTCTTACTATTCGTGAGGGACAACGCTGGCTTAGTAATCAGCAATATAACTTTACATCATCAAACACACTACCTAGAACATCCAAAATTGATACAGATATTATATTAGAGGCAAAGGATATTGCTTTTCGTTATGAAAAAAACGGTTTGGATATAGTCCATCATTTTAATCTGCAGGTGAAGAAACAGGAATTTGTAACGATAATCGGGGGAAATGGCACTGGAAAATCCACAGTTCTTGCTATTTTATCTGGGTTACAAAAGCCTTATCATGGCAAGGTATTTTTATTCAGTAAGGCAATAAAAAGCTACAGTAATAAACAATTGTATCAACAATATTTAACATTATTACCACAGAATCCGAAAACATTATTTGTACAAAAAACGGTGCGTCAGGAGCTAAATGAGTTGGCTCATTTACATAAAGTGTCAGAAGCAAAAATTCAAGAAACTATTCAATTGTTCAATTTAACTCATTTATTAAATCGTCATCCGTATGATTTAAGTGGTGGTGAGCAGCAAAAGCTAGCACTCGCAAAGCTTTTATTAATAGAACCTAAAATTTTGCTGTTGGATGAACCGACAAAGGGTCTTGATGCACATGCAAAGGAAGAACTCGCAGGAATTTTAAAAGATTTACAAGCTAAAGGTATGACAATTATTATGGTGACACATGATATTGAATTTTCTGCACAATACAGTAATAGATGTGCCCTGTTTTTCGATGGTAGTATCGTATCTGAGGGAGAGCCGCGAGCATTTTATAGTGGAAACAATTTTTATACAACTGCTGCACATCGAATATCAAGAGATCTATTAAGCAATGCCATTACATGTGAGGATGTAGTAACTTTATGCAAAGAGTCATCCGATTAATTATGTCACTCATTGTCATCCTAGTCTTAATTCCACTTACTTTATATATGGGTATGACAATATTTGCTGATCGAAAATATTATTTTATTTCAATTGTAATTATGATTTTAGCGTGTATCCCATTCCTTCTTTCATTTGAACGTAGGAATCCACAGCCACGCGAAATTTTAGTAATAGCTGTGATGTCAGCTATTTCAGTAGCAGGTCGTGCCTTATTTGTTGTGACACCTGGCTTTAAGCCTGTGGCAGCTATTACAGCTATTACAGGGTTTTCACTTGGTGCAGAAGCAGGATTTTTAACAGGGGCAATGTCTGCATTAGTTTCAAATATGTTTTTTGGACAAGGTCCTTGGACACCGTTTCAAATGTTTATGTGGGGAATGATAGGTTTTATCGCTGGTTTATTAGGAAAAACGAATATGATGCATAAAAAAATTCCCCTTATTGTATTTGGTATTTTTGCAGGTATCTTCTTTTCATTTGGTATGGACATTTGGGGAACAATATCCATGTATGGTGTTTTCAGCTGGGAGGCTTATGCACTGGCACTGACCTCCGCCGTCCCCTTTATGATCATTTATGCAATTTCTAATGTGATTTTTCTACTCTTACTTGCCAAACCGATTAGAGAAAAACTAGATCGAATAAAAAATAAATATGGGATTTTACAATAACACTTAGGATCTTTCAACATGGATTTCATAGTATATTGATAGAATAGGCTATCAAACAATATAGATATCTTGCTTATCAAAGAGGACATGAACCATCAAGGCAAGAATTTACATGGGCTTGGTAAAAGTATTTTTCCCATGTAACATTTAAATGGTGTGAGGTGCTATAATGAAAAAAATAATACTGATAGCACTAGCGGCAATCCATGTTTGCATATCAATAACAATTTTTATTATCGGAAATAAATATGAATTTACTGTTAAATATACAAACACTTGGTTACCTAATTTAATTGTTAGTCTATTACTTCTAGTAGTTTTTATAATTAGTAAGGATAAAGTTATTAAAAAATATCAAATCTTTTATTAATGATTTATCCTATAGGGCTAGTCTTAATAAGTTTTATTATTTTTTATAATCTACCTAATTTTACTTATTTAGAAGCTAAAGAAATAATAATTAATGAAACATCTGAAGAAATTGATATGTCTAAAGAAAATGAAATAAAGGGACAATTAGATATGTACTATATATACAAGAGAACATGTGTATATATTCAACTCTGAAGATGGTAAATATTCAAAGAGAAAAAATCTTAATGAATGATCAATTTTTTACACACTAAGTTCCAAAATATATAATGATTATTAAATTTTTTATTGATGTCACTGACACATAGTTTAATGAAGGTGAATTATTTATATACCAATAAAATGCTAATAAGATATTTTAGAAGAACTTCTTATTATTTACCAGGTATTCAATTAATTTGAGCCTGGTCTTTTTTATTTTCGCTACTCTTTTTTATTTATTTTTGGATTAGGAGATATACTAGGTACTAGAGTATAATTGCTATCTGACTACCTAAATTATTTTCTTTATAAATATGGGTATCATTGAATATGTATTTCGAATTTTTCTGTTTAAAATAGATAAATTTAATTTTTATTTCTATATTAAGGGTGTGCATATAACATCTATTAAATGAACTAACTAAAATAAAAAAGATTGAAAAATATTAGCATAAATCTATCTCACTCACTGATTCCTGCACACACGCTCGCCGTATTTTATTGGCCCCAATCTAGACCCCTTTAGCCCCAAATCCATGCTTTTATGCGCCTTATCTTGCAAAATATAAAAACGGCAAAAACACTTAAAAGTATTGATATTATAGGCTTTCTCGTCTTGTTGCTGTTGTACTTTGCGTATCTTTCATAGTATAATTCATTATAGTTTAATTAGGAGTGGAAAAGATGAACCGAGAAGCACGTTTAAAACGACAAGAGAATATACGAAATTTCTCTATTATTGCACATATTGACCACGGGAAATCAACGCTTGCTGACCGTATTTTAGAGCAAACGAAATCTTTAACATCTCGTGAAATGAAAGCACAGCTACTCGACTCAATGGATCTAGAGCGTGAGCGAGGCATTACCATTAAATTAAATGCAGTTCAATTAAAGTACGAAGCAAAAGATGGCGAAGTGTATACATTCCATTTAATCGACACACCAGGACACGTCGATTTCACATATGAGGTATCACGAAGTTTAGCTGCTTGCGAGGGTGCCATTTTAGTTGTGGACGCAGCGCAAGGTATTGAAGCACAAACATTAGCAAATGTTTATTTAGCGCTTGATAACGATTTGGAAATATTACCAGTAATCAATAAAATCGATTTACCAGCAGCAGATCCAGAACGCGTACGTCAAGAAGTGGAAGATGTAATCGGTTTAGATGCATCTGAAGCGGTATTAGCTTCTGCCAAAGCAGGAATCGGTATTGAGGATATTTTAGAGCAGATTGTAGAAAAGGTACCTGCACCAACAGGTGATCCAGAAGCACCGCTACAAGCTCTTATATTTGACTCAGTTTATGATGCATACAAAGGTGTTATTATTTCTATTCGAGTTGTCAACGGTACGGTCAAAGCTGGTGATAAGATTCGTATGATGGCGACAGGAGCAGAATTTGAAGTAGTTGAAGTTGGGGTACATACACCAAAGGTTGTACCACAGACTGAATTAACCGTTGGTGATGTAGGATATTTAACAGCATCCATTAAAAATGTGGGCGATACTCGTGTGGGGGATACTGTTACATTTGCCAATCGTCCAGCAGGTGAACCGTTAGCCGGTTATCGTCGTTTAAATCCAATGGTTTATTGTGGTTTATACCCGATTGATACAGCTAAATATAATGATTTACGTGAAGCATTAGAAAAACTAGAGCTGAATGACTCTGCATTACAATATGAACCAGAAACATCTCAAGCACTTGGCTTCGGTTTCCGTTGTGGCTTCTTAGGGCTTCTCCATATGGAAATTATTCAAGAGCGTATTGAGCGTGAATTTAACATTGACTTAATTACAACAGCACCTTCCGTTATTTATCATGTGCATATGACGGACGGTACATCAATAAACGTTGATAATCCTTCATTTATGCCAGATCCTCAAAAAATTGATCGCGTGGAAGAGCCATATGTAAAAGCAACAATTATGGTACCAAACGATTATGTAGGAGCTGTTATGGAGCTATGTCAATTGAAGCGTGGTAATTTCATGACAATGGATTATATCGATACATCACGTGTGAGTATTATATATGAAATGCCATTATCAGAAATTGTTTATGATTTCTTCGACTATTTAAAATCGAATACGAAGGGCTACGCTTCGTTCGACTATGAACTTATCGGCTACCAACCTTCCAAACTTGTGAAGATGGATATTTTATTAAACGCGGAACAAGTCGATGCACTAAGCTTTATCGTACACCGTGACTTTGCATACGAACGTGGTAAAGTCATCGTTGAAAAATTAAAAGAATTAATCCCGCGTCAACAATTTGAAGTACCAATTCAAGCTGCAATTGGACAAAAAATAGTAGCGCGTTCAACGATTAAAGCCATTCGTAAAAACGTTTTAGCAAAATGTTACGGTGGCGATATTTCTCGAAAACGTAAACTTCTTGATAAACAAAAAGAAGGTAAAAAACGTATGAAACAAGTAGGCTCAGTCGAAGTTCCTCAAGAGGCGTTTATGGCTGTGCTGAAGATGGATGATTCGAAGTAATGTTGATATAACAGCGTTCATAAGGTTATATCAGCTAGATGGAGATTGCCACTGACTTACCACTAATTGATAGATCTTTTGGATGAAATCAAAAATATCGGCAGTCACTGAGTTAATTTGCACATGCCAAATAAAAAGAGATGGCGATTGGGTTCTGCATTCCTAAGGTTAGAGTTAAAAATCTAACTTTAAGGATCACTACCTCCGCCATCTCTTTAATTGCTTGTGCCACAACTTCGCCCGATTCTTCAATAAAAATTGATGGATTCCAACTAGTCCTTGTTATAACTACATTATTTAATGGTATACAGTGATAAAACAATCTTTGTCGAAATAAAACCTAGAACCCTAACTTTTTTCTTTTACCCAAAGGGGTCCTGTTACATACCAAATAAGTGTAACAATGGCGAATCCGGGCAATGCTTCAAACGTGTTATATGTTTTTCCAATTATAGTAAGTATAATATAAAATACGCCCATAACTATAAGATAAATTAATACAGCAAGTAGCCATTTTTTTAAATGAAACATTTCATAGTCGTAACCTTTTTTCTTGATCGTTTTGACTTTATTAATTTTATTGTCCAACCATTTAATGATGGTTTCACCAAAGGCTATTGTTATACCTAAATAAAGACCAGACAAACTATGACTATAAGAAAAAGGTTCACCAATCAATAGTGAGACGATATTAAAAATAATTAGTAGCACATCGTCTATAGGAATAAGTATAAGGAAAAATCTACCTAGTTTGTTGTTTTTAATAATCGATCTAAAAAAGACCCCAAGAATTGCAAATACCCAGAATAAGATTTCACAAATAATAATTAAAGTTAGTATAGGCATTTTACTTCCTCCCATCGTCAAACTTCAATAATATCCTATTGATATAGTTGAAAAATGCCTGATCAAAAGGGATAACTTTTGGCTCTGTTAACAAACTTTCCTCTAATACATCGAAATACTTTTTTTCCAGATTACTATCATAGTTAAATAAAGGTGGAATAACCTGAATGTATTTTGTGTATATCTGTTGTTCTAGCAAATCGTTTGATTTTTCCAAACCACCGCTAATCATTTGTAAGAGTTCTCTCAAATCTGAATCAATTGCAGTGGGATTATCTAAATTAGGAAGGTTTTTTAATACTTCAATTTCTTCCACAGTAAAGTCTTGTGACGAGAAAGTATTACGCTTACCTGCATCATACTCCGTTATATATTCAAGAAGCCTTTGAATATTAAAATGCTCCATTTTAGGGTTTATTTCTACCCCATTTTTTAGTCTTAGTAGTTTATTTTTTCTATTCATTAATTTATCAATTTCTTCCTCTATGAATGATATTTCCAGATCTATTGCATTTTTCAAATGTCTATTTGTATCCTTAGCATTAATCTCTACTAACATATTTTTAATCTGATCGAGTATTATGCCAAGTTTTTTCAAGTTTATAATGATTTGTAAATTAATTAAATGTGTATTGCCATAATATCTGTAGTTTGTCTCTGGATTAACATTGGGTACAAGCAAGTTGATTTCATGGTAATATCTCAGCGTTCGCTTCGAAATATTAAATCTCTTGCTAACTTCAGAAATTGTATACAAACTAATCACCTTACGTATATCTTGACATTAACGTAAGCGTTAATGTCAAGATATACGTAATTCACCAATCTGCAACAGCTGCTGAATAAGAATTGTGTTTGAATGGGGCGTTTTATATTGATTCAGCAGAATACTCCCACCTCTAAAGGCGGAGAGATGAATGCTATTTTTTCCTATTCAGTGTGCGAACAAACACCCGCTGAAATAGCAGAACTCAGTCTATGAACGCTACGTCTGTGGCAACGACTGAGTGACCAACATCATGCTGGCCTAAAGCCCCTGGCCGATGTCACGGAATATGAAGAGGAGCTTTTCGAGCGAGCTCGAAAAAAATCCGGACGAAATTACACTAGAGCGTAATTGATCAATGGTTCTGCTATAATTATTATAATTTTACAAGAAGGGGTTTTTTCTAATGAATAATTGTTGTGTATTTGTGATTGACAATCCAAATTGTGTATGAGTTGAAATTTAAATATTATTATTGAAGGAGAATTAACATATGGGTATTTTCAGCATTTTTGTAATTGACACAGTTCATTATCAACCAAACGAAAAATAAATGGTTATAATGAATTATTAATATAAAAAATTCATTATAACCACTTGGAGAGGGTTATAATGAACAAAATAAATATAAAAGACAGTCAAAATTTTATTACTTCAAAACATCATATAAATAAAATATTGAGTAATATAAGTATAAATATAAATGATAATATCTTTGAACTTGGCTCAGGTAAAGGTCATTTCACGCTTGAATTGGCTCAAAGGTGCCATTATGTGACAGCTATTGAAATAGACCCTAAATTATGTAAGACTACACTAAAAAAACTTGCGAATTTCAATAACTTTCATGTTATAAACGAAGATATATTGCAGTTTAAGTTTCCTGAGAACAAGTCATATAAAATATTTGGAAATATACCTTACAACATAAGTACAGATATAATACGAAAAATTGTTTTTGAAAGTAAAGCCACCGTTAGTTATTTGGTAGTGGAGTATGGATTTGCGAAAAGGCTATTAAATACAAATCGTTCATTGGCATTACTTTTAATGGCAGAAGTTGATATTTCCATATTAAGTAAGGTTCCTAGAGAATATTTTCATCCGAGACCGAAAGTTAATAGCTCATTAATCAAATTAAAAAGAAAACAATCAAAAATTTCGCATGAAGATAGGCAGAAATATAAATATTTTGTGATGAAATGGGTTAACAAAGAGTACATGAAAATATTCACAAAAAATCAATTTAATAAAGCCTTAAAACATGCAAAAATCAATGATATAAACGACGTTAACTTTGAACAATTCTTATCTCTTTTTAACAGCTATAAATTGTTTAATAAATAGTGCTAGGGGGTTACTATTCAAGAAAGTAACCCCTTAAACTTATTTTCTCCTGGATACTTTGGCTAGACCCTTTTATTTTCCTATTCCTTAATGGCTCCATTGTGGAACAAAAATACTTACTCAATTTTCTTATCGCTTATTTTAATTTAAAGAAGTTATCGTTTGTTCCAAAACTCGTCCTTTTCTGAACACACTTACCTTTGATTAGGAAAGGGTTGATGAAGCAGCACGCAATAGTTTAGTTATTGGAATTTAATAGTCTAAAAAGTTATCCAAAAGTGATAGGTTTTTTATCTTTAAAATGCAACATAACTCCTAAAGTGTCACCTAACCGTTTTTATAGGTTGTCCACTTTCAATCAACATTGGTATACGGCCTTATTCTGTTCTTCATCGTACCATTGAAAATTTTTTGTTCATACTCTTAGGTTAAAATCTCCCCAGACAAACCATCAATTACACAAATCTTTTCAGAGACAAACCCTTGTTTAATTGTGATTTCCCTAAAAGGAATGTTTGTGGTTTTCAATGTTACGTAACACTACACTGCTACATATTTAAAAATGTGTGGTTTTTTTATTTGCAGAAATCAAAAAATTGGGGTTAATAACTTATTAGGGAGAAATTAAATTTAAGAAAAAGATTAGAGAGTTACTTTCCTGGTATATAAAACATTTTTTTACAATAATTACGAAACTATTCTTCTCTACATTCGTATAGTAATTAATGATAAAAAAGAAGGTGAGAGATTGAAAGTAGAACGTGTGGAAATGATGGATGCATTAAGAGGTTTTTCCCTAATCGGAATTTTAATAGCTAATATGCTTTCTTTCCAATTTGGTTCTTCAGGAGTAGAAATTATTGAATCAGCGAGTGGACTTAATAAAGTAAGCTATTATTTTGTGAAAATTTTTGTAGAAGGTTCATTTTATCCGATTTTTGGTTTTGTATTTGGTTATGTTTTGATAAAAATGATTGAATCACGAGAGGCTTCAGGGATAAAGTACAAAAATATTGTATTTCGACGAGCAGTCGGCCTAACTGTATTAGGGGCAATGCATATTGCGCTTTTGTGGGAAGGCGATGTTTTATTAATGTATGGCTCGACACTTTTCATTTTATTATTATTCTTTTTAAAGCGCAATGTGAAAACATATTTTGTATGGGGGTTCATTTTAACATCAATCCTTAGTGTAGGAGCTTTTCTTGGCAACAGCTTCATACAGCTTATAAAGCCTTTAACAGATACGGAAATCATGATTTATCAAAACGGTACATATGCAGAAATATTAACACAACGATTAGGTGAATTTATTGTAGAGGGTGGTCTTTCACTATTTTTCATCCTACCAATTGTCTGGCTTTTCTTTGTTGGTGTAAGCTTTCTTGCAGTCGGCCCATTTGTATTGTTTGGAATGGGGATGGCGAAAAAGGGCGCATTTTTACAGCTAGAAAATAATAGTAGAACCTATAAAAAAGTGGCGCTGCTCGTACCAGTCGGGCTATTGCTGAAGGGGTCCATTATTTTTGACACACCATACAGCTTATTTATTTATTCTACAGGGACATATGTGTTAGCGATAGGTTATATTGCCTTATTCGCATGGCTTTTTAGTCGCTATCAAAAGACAATAAGTTATTATTTTGCTCCCATTGGAAAATTATCGCTCACAAACTATTTAATGCAATCAATCATTTGCACAATAATTTTTTATGGGTATGGTTTTGGGTTGTTTGGGAAATTGGGTATATTTGTTGGAATCCTTTTATCGGTCATTATTTATAGCATTCAGCTCAAAGCAAGTCAACACTATTTAAAGCGCTTTTCACTCGGACCAGTAGAAACAATTTTAAGGTGGTTCATTTATTTAAAAAATCCTCGGAAATTGAATTAATATTATGCGTCAAATGGAGCTATGGTGGTACCTAAGCTCCAAAATTTCCTCATGGGATACAAATGGATTGAAAGAATTACAGCAGAAAATAGAAACGGTAATGGGTGACATTATTCATTTTTATAATCATTTTAATAAACGGTTAAATGGCTTGAACTCTTTTGAATTCAGGATTCAAGCCGCTTAACATATTTATACTATTTCCCTTCTTCTTGACAAAAGAGCAATTCATAAGGGTTACCTTAGTCATTTTTCATATAATTCTTGGGAAATTAAATTACCAAAAACTGTTTCCCTTTTACTTTTCCACATAAATTTATCTTCTATAATTTGGAGAGTTTTAGTTAGGATTAAATGTTTTCATGCTATATTCCGTATCAAAATCCTCTGTTTCATTATTTTCAATCTTAAATATTTCTTTGAGATCGTCAAGGAAAGAACGACTACTTATAAATGGTAAGGAACAAAAAATGAGTAGTAGAACTAGTAATAGGATAAATGGCTTATTACTTTTTGACTCATTATCGATTTTAATTATTGTTGTTGAAGGTGACCTATTTTCCGTAACATTATCTTCTGTGATTGAAGTAACTTCTCCTTCTTCGAAAATCATAGTATCTTCCATAGCGGACCCACAGTATTCACAAATATATGAAATATAACTATCCTTATGTATTTTTTTATAAGCATTAGGTGCTAAACATTTCGGGCAATCTTTCATTATACACTCCTTTTTTAACCTGTTATTTAACATTTTATGATCGTGTGTTGTATATAAAAATTTAGTCAACAGAAACCAAAATGATCAAAAAACTAATACAGAAACCTGTTTTTTTAGTTCTAGGAATATCCAGTATTTTAACTTCTGGATAGTTTGTTATATTTACTACTAATCGACTCTTAATATAAAAAGACAGACAACTAATATTAGTTATCTGTTATAATATCTTTAATATAAACAATGAAGTTTACTACATTATCATCTTGCTTGATCGTCATAATAGGCTTCATTAGCAGCCTTATCATTATTGCCCTTTAGATAAGCTAAAATCATACCAGGTCGTTTAAGTAAAACCCAGTCCCCATAATGGTCAAATCGTCTGCAAGAAGTAATCATTCCATTCTTAACTGTCCCGTATTTTTTCCCATTTGTCTTACCCCATTGTTTTAATCGCTTTGCAAAGTCAGCATCTTCTGCCATAAGCATGTTCTCATTAAAACCTTTAATTGCCTGAAAGTCTTTTTTATAGCACCAAAAAATTCCTACAGAAATAAATCCATATTTAAGCAATATGGGAACAATCAATAGCAAGGTCGAAACAATTATCCCTAGGGAAACTCTTTCAAAATTTCCGTTCACGCCTCCACCAATATATTGATTTGAAGTCAGGTTCTTTTCAACTTCTGTTAACAAGTGTTCTGTCATTCGAGTATCAGCATCAATGGTAACCAGGATTTCACCTTTTGCTAGTGCAGCTCCTGCATTTCTAATTTTGGATAAATTTTTATCGTTATTTTCCAAAGTCACACAATTGTATGACTTAGCAATTTCCTCTGTTCTATCTGTACAACGATTTAATACAACAATCACTTCAACTTGATTTTTATAAGGTTGTGCAGCCTTAGCAATCGATTCTAGGCATTCCCCTATATACTTTTCTTCGTTATGAGCGGGTATTATCACAGAAAATTTTACATCCTTTTCAGAACCATCCCTAATAAATCCCTTGTTTTCGGACATATAAAATCCCTCTTTCAAGTTATAATTGTACTTACAAATTTAGTATATCATTTACATATAGCGTTTTTTGTGTCAATTTTAAATATAAATTTAGCTTAACAGTTTATTTAGGAATCCAGTATCTTGGTTAACTTAAATTGACAGCCTCCAAAGTTTAAGGTAAGTAACTGTTAGAAACCTGATTGGTATTAAAAATGGAAATAAATATCCAAATTAATTTGATTCGTGGTATTATTAAACTATCCATGCAAGAGCATTGGACATTCTAAAAAAATGGTATTATTTTTGGGTTTTGAAAGCTTTAATATAAAGAAATATGAATGGGGTTGATATGGTGAAAATAATCAACAAATTGCCTAAAAGTAATCCAAATGTACATGTAGAATTGTTGGGAGACAATTGGAATTTAATGAGAGAGCCTAGGAATGTATTAAGTGCAATTTTGTTATCTACTCCCTTAATGATAGTCGCTACATTCATTTCTATTGGGATAATAAAAATCTTTAACACTATTTCTTTGAGCGATTTTGGAATAAAACCTGATAAAATATTGATTACTATTAATTTAAGTAGTATTTTTTTGTTAGTATTACTGTTAGTAATTCACGAATTAATTCATTTAATTTTCATTCCGAATTTTGTTAAATCCAATAAAACATATATAGGGTTTACCTGGTTTGGGGCATTTGTGCTAACAGAAGAAGAGATTTCAAAGTCAAGATTTATCATCATTTCAATTGCTCCTTTTGTTATTATTTCAATGATTTTACCACTAATTTTAAGCGTATTTGGGCTATTAACAACTACATTAAAATTTTTAATCATACTCAACTCATTAGGATCATCACTCGATCTACTTAATCTTTTTCTAATTACCCAAGTACCAAAAAACGCCACTTTAAAATGTAATGGACCAAACACTTATTGGAAAGTTAAATAAATAAAATGAAGAGAACAAAAATCTTCTTTATTAGTATGGGCTATAATTTCTGATTAGATAAGTTGGTAGGGTACTTTGACTGAAGTATTTTTAAAGCTTGGTGATTCAATTGATTTTAATTAAAAAGCCATCACTTATCAAAGGGATGGCTAAAAGGGAATCTTAATGTGAGTAATAGTCTATGTATAATTACTTCCATTGGTATTTCATGATGAGATTTTATTTTGTCTTGCAATTGGAATATTATTTCCTACAGAATGGTAGATAATTGCATAACACTAAATCTGTATGGTTGGGAAGTTTTCATTACTGAGTAACCTTCTTCATAAAATCTAACTCTTGAGCTATATTGTATCGTGCTTCCTCTGTTGAAAAATCACCATTATAACTATGTGCTAGATTCGATTCTTCAGGAGTGATATATAATGTAACATCTATTCCTAAAGATGATAACTTTTCTTCGAAATCTAATGCTTGATCCGTGAAGGTTGCAAATGTTCCCTCAGTTAAATAAGTACTTGGAAAATCCACATTTACATTTTCAATAACATTTGCTTCAGCTACCTCAGATGTACTTTCAAATTCATTTGAATCAAAATAAGCTCTAATCATACCGTCGAAAAGCCAGTTTGTAAATGCAAAACCTGTATTATCGACACGTTTTATATCTATTAAGGCACAATTTAAAATAACTCCTTTTATTGTAATATCCTTTGTTACCTTAAATCCATATTTTTCTGCATATTCATTATTAGTTTGAATAATTGTTAATTGGCCTGCTAATTGTCCACCAGCTGATTCACCAGAAATCACAAAGTTATTATTATCAATACCATATTTTTTTGCATTTTCAGCAACATACCCTAGTGCTTCTGTTGCTTGAATAATAGGAACAGGATATAAATAATCAGGAGATAAAGCATAATTCATTGAGACTACAATGTAACCCTCATCAACAAAGTGTTGAACAAATTCTTCATTATCTACTTTATCCCCCCAAGCATATCCGCCACCATGTATATTAAAAAGCACTGGTCTTGTAGTTGTTGTATCTCCTTCTGGTACAAAAATATCCAAATAATTATTAGGGTAATTACTTGCATAGGCAACATTTCTATATATTTTTGTATTGTCACTTAATACCTCTTCTGTTTGTTCAACACGCTCATCGTAACTGTATTCAGCTCCTAGAAAACCTCCTGTAACTTTTAAAAGTGGGGCCGGATTAAAATGGTTAACGGTAATAAACAATACTATGCTTGCTGTCATGATAATTACCATCCACTTGAATATTTTTAAAAATTTTTTCATGATTTTTATACTCCTTTTTATTTCAACACTACATTGAGTTATGTAAGTTGATTTATTATATTCATTTATTATTGAAATCAATAGTGTCATAGATAAGTTCATTATGACAAATACTATGACAATGAGCGTTCAATGTTAAAGCAAATAATTAGAGAAGCTTTCTTAAAACCAATAGAGTTAAAAAATATTAATAAAATTTCAGTAAAGAATAATGTGATTAAACTGATAAAGGTGTTCATTTTATAATCACTATGAGATTAGAAGAAATTGAAGATGGAAATTTTATCAAAAAATCTAGAATTAAAATGTGCAGGTCACGATCGTAATAATTATGGAGAAGCTACGATTGTTAGTAGAAAAATTGATTTGTATAACGGTATAGTCATATATCTTAGCTGAATAAATTGTGGGGGTTTTACTTATGCGAGATTAAAGCCCATGCTTTACATAGTATGACTAATATAATGAAACTGATTGCAGAATAAAAACAATTTGATTTTATTCCATAATAAAGAAAAAGGGAGAATGATACAATGAGCTTTGACTATTATTCGAATTGGGCTTTTTACACTCAACATTCTTTTATTCTAGCACCTGATGGAGGTGATTTCCAATGATGCCAGGTGGAATGCCAATGCCAGGTGGAATGCCAATGCCAGGAAGAATGCCAATGCCAGGTGGAATGCCAATGCCAGGTGGAATGCCAATGCCAGGTGGAATGCCAATGCCAGGTGGAATG
>NZ_JBXUNW010000002.1:223226-440688 GCF_057196045.1 Lysinibacillus sp. DFXJR4
GAATGCCAATGCCAGGTGGAATGCCAATGCCAGGTGGAATGCCAATGCCAGGTGGAATGCCAATGCCAGGTGGAATGCCAATGCCAGGCGGAATGCCAATGCCAGGCGGAATGACATATACAGTATTTTGATAAGATAAAACACTTAGTTTTACTTTCATTAAAATATGTAAATAAAACTTACGTATAATGTATTATATGAGATAGTTAAATTTTATGTTTATTTTATTTAAATAGTATTTCTGTGTTCGGGAATAGTTTTCTTCATTCAGCAAATGTTTTTTGGATCGAAAGCATAGCGGCAACTACAATTACGCCAAGGTGAAAATGATTGCATTATAAAGACAACAATTGAATAGTCATAGATATTTTTGCAGAGATCACATTTAAAGCTACTAATCCATTATTTTTGTGCAATGAAATTACAATATCTAAATAAAAGATGAATGACCAGCAAAGCTATTATGTTAGCCGAGCTGGTTTCTTTACAAAACTTATTCTTCTGATGGTTCCCTAAATCTATTTGTATTTATTAATCAGAAAACAAAATTACTCAAATACATATATAATGGATGAATAAGTGGACTAAATTAGCATTAATCGTAAGTAATAGTAATGATAGGACAAAAATACCTTAACGATTAGAGGAATTGTCATTAAAAAATGAGACTAGAATATCAAAAAGCAGAAATTGCTAGATAAGTTATATTAACAGGGTATATGGATCTAAAATGTGCTGGCTTTCTTATAGTAGAAAGAGGTTTTTTGTCACTTTCTGGGTCTGTTACTTGTAAATGAATAAGCATTACAGCAAAGCTCTGGTAATCAATTAATTTTGAGCCTAGGCTTTTTTATTTTATCTTCGTTCAGAAAATTTTTGTATCGAAAGCACAGCGGCAGATACAGAAGACTCCCACCTCTACAGGTGGTGAGATGAATGCGGATACATTTTAATCTTTATCTGTGATGGACAAAAAAGTACACGCCACGATGGAAATCTTATTTTGTCACTAAATGTATCAGTAGTTATAGTGAAATAAAATTTGGCAATCGAGGAATAGCTAAAAAAATATACACACCCTCTACAAAATTTAGTAATATGTATTATAAATGGGAATTAAAACATAAATAGTAGGAGTGTAAAGTATGAAAAAAGCATTAATTGGAAGTGTTTTGTTGATTATATTAATAGGAGTGGCATTGTATTTTATTTTAGAAAATAAAAAATTAAATAAAGATGAAGTTTCTGAAACAAGTCCCGAAGTAGAAGAGATATTAGATTACAGTGATGAAGAATTGGAGAAACTTAAAAATACAGAACAGCAATTTATAACTCATTATAATAACAAAAAGTATGATACGGTCGTATTACACTATCGAAATGTTTTTTTATCTAATATGAATAATTTAAAACCTACAAAGGAAATTATTGAACTATATAATAAATCAGTTAAAAAGATCTTTGATAATGCCTCCGAATTTCCGAGTAGAGATTACGATGAATTACATTTTAAAAATCTTAACAAGGAAACTGTAGCATTTATTGAAAGTAAATTTGGTAAAGAAATTGAAGAACATAAAGAGGACATGGAGCAACTAGAAAATGAACGTGAAAAACAAAAAATTGAAAGAAGAGAAAGTAATGAAAGAGAGAGATTACTTCAAGAAAAAGCTTCACGCGGCGTAACAATAGGTATGACGAAAGATGATGTTTTGTTAAGTAGCTGGGGTGCGCCAAGCAATATTAACAAAACTGTTAATGCAAATGGGACAAGTGAACAATGGGTATATGATAATTATAATTATTTATACTTTGAAAATGGGATATTAACTTCCATCCAAACATCAAATTAAAATTTAGAGGCGATTCAAAGCTTTTACTGATTACAGCCCTGGTATCAATTAATTTTTGAGGCTGGGCTTTTTGTTTTCACTTCATTAAAAACCACTTTGGTCCTAGTGATATATTTATCTTCATTCAGTAAATGTTTTTTGTATCCAAAGCATAGCGGCAGATGTTTATGCGCGTAAGCATAGCGACAGCGGCAATTACAGAAGACCCCCCACATATACAGGTGGTGAAATGAATGCGGTTATGATTTCTATTCAGCGGGTGTCCTACCACCTACTGAAATAGCGGAACTCAGTCTAAGAACGCCAAGTCCTGTGGTAATTTATCTGTGCGAAGATATAAATCTTGCTGCCTCTTTGGAATTAAATATTTCCAAAAATTAGAGGATTTGTCATATGATAAATTAAGATTTTTGTAAGAAATGAGAAAGAAAATAGATATTTTCGAAGGATAAAATAAAAACATGGAAGAAGGAGGATTTACATGACATATATCATACAAACAAATAATCTAACAAAGATATACCAAGAAAAGGAAGTGATTTCAAATGTGAACATGCATGTCAAAAAAGGAGAAATTTATGGTTTCTTGGGTCCTAATGGAGCATGTATATGTAGACAAATTTACGGAGAAAGAAAACCAAGTCAGCAAATCACATGACTTGATTTTCCGTTGTCATGAATTGTTTCTTGTTTTGTTGAATGAATTCCAATATATGTTGATGTTGGTCTGCAAAATTAAATTGAATCGTCATTTCTTTATTCTCATGAATGTAAATCATATCAATCAGCTCAACCAATAAACCTCGGTCAAGTGTTTGAATATTTTTATGCTTTAAAAATGCTTGGAGATAGGGATGGTTCACACCGATTCCTTTTTGAACAGTCGTCATTTCTGTTTCTAGGTTGCCAATCACTTGTGTCACTTCATTCATTTTCTGCTCAAATTTTGCTTTCATCCGCAAATAGTCAGCTTTTGTAATATCGCCAGTTTTCCAATCCATATACAGATTATCTGTGACGACTGTTATTTTTTCTAACTCTTGTTGTTTCGCCTTGAATAGCTGTGCTAATTGTTTCGATTTTGTCTGAACAATCGGCTGCTTGTTAATGGCTTGAATGATGGTCGTCATATCATCAACAAGCGCTATTTGTGCTTGAATTGCTCGTAATACGGCTTCTGTGATGTCCTCTATACTCATACTGTGTCGGGTGCATTTTCCTTTATGTTTAATCGCATAGGTAGAACAAACAAAATAGGCGTATTCTTTCCATCCAGACTTTGTTTGTCTGCGATAGGATTTCCTTGTCATGCACATTCCACAATCTGGACAACGAAATGTTAAGTGAATCTCCTAATGATGATGTTCTTGTGATGGAAGCTGATTTTATTTTATTAGAAGGACAAACATCAATAGAAATGGAGGAATAGTTGATGAGAATTTCGTTTAATTCCATTGGAAGTTTGGGAATGGTTTCTACATTCCAAGCGCAGCAACAACAAAACTTATTTAACACTGAAATAGATAAAGCAGATTCTAGACTAGAAAAAATTGAAGCATCTCGTGAAAAATATGCGGAATTTGTGCAATCTTGTAATGCTATTTATCAGGAGGCGACACCTACGCAGCTTGTTGATAAACAAACAAATTCCATCAATATTACTAATGGTGTGTACTATCATTTAGGCTCAGTCAATGGCAAACCTCTTAATGGCACGGCTTTGACTGGTGGTGGCTTTAATTCTAATTTTAGTCCTATGTTTCAAGGTTCAGCACCTGGGACAGGGCTAACACCTGAACAGGCAGCCGCACTTAAAAGGCACCGCTCTTATTCACAAGCTGAACGTCAAGAAGCAAATGAACTTGTGGCTGTCTTTATGAGCCTCTCTATGTTAACGGAAGGAAAACAATCTGTGGATAGTGTGAATAATGATGCTATGTTTGCGCAACATTTCCCAAAATTTGCTGAGGAGATAGGGCTTGATTTAAGTCAACCGTTTACCATCAATGGTAAATCGTTTACTTATTCGCAAGGAACATTGCAAATGACAGATACAGAAGATTAACCAAAAGAGTCTGATTTTACATGGTTATATGGTGCATCAAGTGGCTGGTTCCAAGTTCCATTACTGAATAGAAGGGGTGAACTAGGTATGATAAAGGCTTATGTAATCCTAAATATGCTAAGTTATTCAAACAAAATACATTTACTTCAGCCATCAATGCGTGTACAAGGGTAATTTAATATTAGCTACGAATTAAGTACAAATAAAAAAAGAGTAGCTTTTGCCACTCTAACTAAAGAATTGTCATTTCATTTGCCATCTCTAACATAAAGATTGTTTATAGAAATTCGTAACCAGTAAAGTCTTACTGTCAAGGGATGTATCCTAATCTTAAAATATTAGGATAGTGCAGTTTGAAAAATTAGTTATATTCTACAATCATTTTACTACCACCAAATACAGTGAATCCATCCATGCCTGTATGTTGCATCAGAACAGTTCCTTCTATTTGGACAAACCATAGACTACTAGCATTGTCACCTGCAAAAGCTGTTGTTTTGCTTGTAGATGTTGGTGTATTAGTCTTTTGGAATTTAACAGTTGCTGTAGTGCCATCACCATTTGTAAGACGATAATTATCAATGGATGTATAGAGTGATTGTGTCACAGATACATTAGTTGGACAATAAATCGTAACACTAACAACTTTTGAACCCGTAGGAATTACTTTACTTAAATCAATATTTTGCCCAATAGAACTAATTTTACCTGTCGACCTTGATGTAGCAAAATCCTTAGCTAGTGTACTTGTTGTCGATTGATTAATTGCATATGTTGCATAATCCTCCAATACATCTACTAATGGTACTTCAACAGTTTTTATTTCTGTCAAGTTCTCTGTTAGCGCACGTTCACTTGCAAGAGTAGCAGGAGTACCTGTAGATAATACCATAGCTGCTGTTAATCCAGCATATAGAAGCTTTTTCAAATTTAATCCCACCTTATTTCATTTTTCAAATATTTCCAAACTGCACTATAACCATAAATTACCATAAAAGCAGATATTTGTAAAATAAATTCAAATTAAATAGTTAAATAATAGTAAACTTACAAAAAATGATTTATTCTTGCTGGTTTGATAAATTTTTTAACTCATTCTTTGCTTGGTCTACAAACGACCAATATATTTTATTAAACTCATCCTTCTTTTGTTGTTCGGCAGGTGTTAAACCATAATGCCACTTGCCATTAATGCTTGTTAATAATGTCTGTCCTCCAACTACCACTTCATAGTCGTAACCACCTAAAGAATTTTGCCTCGGTTTAACGATACCATCAGTAGACATGGCTATATTTTTCTCTATTCCCCTATCCCTTTTACTTAGATAGGTGACAAGCGATAATTCTCCTAAAGGTGTCGCATTTTCGCTTTCTTCTGCTTCAAATTGTTTAATGGCTTTCATAGCCTGTTGATGCAGTGCTTGGCGGTCAGGTGATACAGGTGAAATATATTGTGCACGTAATATGGCAAATTGTCTATTAATGGCATGATTTTCATCATTATTTCGATGTGTTGAATCATTGGCTGCTTTTGCCGTTCTCCTAGCTAACGTTTTCATTTGTTCTATTAATTCATCCTGTGATGGTACTTGTTTCCCTTTGGTTGGTAACACATCCCAATCAGGTGTTGTTAAATCATTGGAAAACATGGAGGCTGTCTTGACATTGGTTTGTTTCCCAATTTCATGGGGTGTGTAATTCCATAGCGAGTTGTCAGTTTGGGTGCTTTTTGTCGTAGGGATATAGGTTTCTGTTAAATGAGTTTGATTATCTTTTTTCTTCGTGTCATTACTTGCTGTGTTGACAGAAGTAGACTGTATTTGTGAGAAATTTGTAATTTTCATGATTGAATTTCACCGCTTTCAATATAGTTAGTTTTCTATAACATTTATAAAAGTAACGCTCAATAAATAAATTGATACATAAAAAATTTTATGATGTTAAACAAAATTAAAAAGGATATAACAAACTACACACCTCCTATGTCCAAATCAAAAGATATCAATTATATGGTAAAAGAGGAAATATATATTATTGATTGTATCAGAATATTAGAAGGGAGAGAATATAAATAATTAACTAAATATCTATTTTGTCAGATACTTTTTTTGGTAAAAACCTCTATCTGTTATTCAAAACAACGAATCAATTCCTTGCCTTTTGCGTGATACGAAGTGTGCCCAATCTGTGTTTTAATAAATCAAAAAATCTATTTGAGAGGATTTTGTTTTTGAAGGGGAAAAAGATAAGCGCTTTTCCTCCCTCCTAACGGTGCTGGCAAAACAACTATTATGCGAATGGTTATGAATTTAGTTAAACCTTCCAGTGGAGAAATTGAAATTTTTGGAGAGAAAGTGAATCCTAAATCCTATGAAATGCTAAAGCGTATGGGAAGTATTATTGAATATCCCGTTTTTTATGACAAATTAACAGCACATGAGAAGTTACGATGATAATAGAAGAAATGATAAATACACTAGATATTGTAACAACAAGTGGAGATGTTAAGACAACTTTCAAAAAAAATCCTAAATCACTCAAAATTGATTTTAAAGGAAATTCAGGGAAGCCAGACATTAAGCTGAAGAATATCATGTATGAGGATAAAGATGAAAATAAAGCTATTGGAGTAATAGGGGATGGTATGAATACATTAAACGTTAAAACCCCTTCTGGTGATTTAATAGTAAGATGAAGCGCTTTATTGACTGATGATATTAATATAAACTTCCGAGTAATGTACAATAAGCCAATGCAGATAACCAGGCACTCATTTAAAAGTGAGTACCTGGTCTTTTTGAATATTTTTGTGAATTAAAAGTGTTTGGAGATAGGATTTGTTGACACCAATCTTTTTTTGAACAGTCGGTATTTCTGATTCAAGGTTTATCATGAACCGCTTTTAGTTTTCTAATACTCTATTTTGTAAAAATTGTATACATATATTTGCTAATTCAGTGGGGGTTTCTTTTGCTCCATTCTCTATCCATGTGTAAAGCATTGACCAAAATATGCCGGTAGTAAATGCATTTGCATAAATTGCAGTGATAGGTTTAACTTCTATGTTAATTAAATAATTTTTATTAAGCTTAGGAACATACCTTTGATATTGTTTAAAAATATATAACATTAGTTCGTGGTTATACATAAGTTTAAGAAATGTTAAATGATTACTCCAAAATAAAAAATGATTATAAATTAGCACTTCATATTTAGAAGAAAAATAATTTTCTTGAAAGGAGGAGTACTCTATGAATAATAAATTTATAGATTCTTCAAGCACTTCTTCTTTATTTTTAAAATATCTATAAAACGTTTTTCTTCCTACGCTAGCTTCCTGCGTTATTTGGGTAACAGTTATTAGCGTGAAGTTATATTTTTCCATAACGGAAAATAAACCATTAATTATATCTTCTTTTTTTCCCATTTTTCCTCCTGACACACTAACTACCAATGTGTTTCCATTTATTGCAAAACCAATATTTCATATTTAAACTATACTTATATGACACATCTGTGTCAAAGAAAGTAGGGAGATGTTATGTATAATTATGGAAAAATGTATTCCGTAAATGGTATTAATCAATATGTTCAAGTAGTAAGTACTAATTTGGATAATCCTATTTTAATATATTTACATGGCGGACCTGGTGATGCAGCACTACCTCTTGTTGAGCATTTTAATTCAAATTTATCCGAAAACTATACGTTAATCATTTGGGAGCAAAGGGGTGCTGGAAAATCATACTATAAATTTAGTGATGATGAACATATTTCAATTAATGATTTTGTTCTTGATTTAAAGGTCTTAATTGAAAATCTCCTTGTTGAATTCAAAAAGGAGAAAATATGTTTAATAGGACATTCATGGGGAAGTATTATTGGGATGAAATTCATAATTTCGTATCCAGAATTGATCCATTTTTATATTGGAGTTGGACAAGTTATTTGTTCGCAAAAAATGTTTGAAAAAAGTAAAGAATACATTGTCAGTCATATTGATAATCATCATCTTAAAAACAAAATTTCTTCTCTAAACACAAAGTTTACTCAAGATAATTGGTATTCTGATTTAATGTTTTTTATGAGTCAACTAATCAAGCAAGGTGTTTCTCTATATGGAAAAAGTACGTATTTATCATTATATCGATATTTTATTTTTTCCAAAAACTATTCATTAATGGATTGTATAAAACGACTAAAAGGTTCTAAGCAGTCCATAATTAAGTTATGGCACGAAGTATCAGAAATTGATTTTTCTGCTTATAAAAATTTTAAGGTTCCAATAGCTTTTATCGAAGGTGAGTATGATTATCATGCTTCCTCCGAAATAGTTTTTGATTTTTATCGAAGTATTACATCTCCTAAAGTCTGTTTTAGTATAAAAAATACCGCCCATTTTCCCCAGTGGACAAGGTCTGACACATTTAATTTGATTGTAAATTCTTTGAATAGTTCTATTTTTTCAAACAGTAATGAAATAAAGGAATTCTAGTACTATTAATAGGTAATACTTTGCTACACAGGTACCAAGTATAAGTCTACCTGAGATTTTTGTAATTCCATAATGAATCCAGTTAATTGATTTTCTGTTACATTAAAACTGTTATAATAATATTAACCATTGTGTATCTCAGGGAAGTAACATTGTAGAATTGTTTAAAATGCACAATCTTAATTATCAACAGATCTAAATAATAAAAAACGATGTTTATTTGTTTGATGATACATTCCCATGGACCTATATACATACTCATGAAGAAATGTGTGGACTTTTTTTTGTGAAATTGTGGAGATGTTTTATTCATTTTGAATAGTGGAGGTCATTTATGAAAATAAAAGAAGATGGCTACAAAGTAGTAATTGATAACTTTGTATTTGATGGCCAAGTTGAACAAGATAATTTTTGCTCTAATTGTAAGTTCAATCTAGTTTATTACGACGATTTTGATACTTATTTCTGTCCGAAGTGTAATAGTTGGATAGAATCAAAGTGTAGTGACCCAGAATGCAAATACTGCTCTAAACGACCAGAAAAACCTTTACCCGATAAATAGTGTTACAACAATAACAATTGAATACTGAATATGCCTTTAAATAAATTTTTTAAAGGTGTTTACCCGGATTTGATATTTTTTGAATGGTTACTTTTGGTTGAAAAAGTATATTATTCAATACAATATAATTATATTTCTTTTTAATCCATTTGTTGGATACATTTAATATTTCTAAATTGGTATACTGTTTTTGATGCATCTTATCCCTTCTGCACAAAGGGGTAGGATGTGGAACATCACTTAAATGATTAGGTGATGTTCTTTTTGTTTTATGACATTAACAGACTTAATAATACATAAATGTATGGACATGGAAAAAGTAAGAAGGTTTTTCTTCTTTTCCTTTTATGTAGTAATAATTTAATTCAATTTAGCTAAAATGTAGGAAATAGTAATGGTACTCCTAAAAAGAGTCACTAATTTTATGGAGGAACATCAATGTCACATTCATTATTTCAAAGAATAACAATTTCTGTTATTTCCGCAATAATTTTATCTTGGTTCTTAAGTTTTTATTTTGGCTATGGCTCTATGGAGGAGGAAATAAGTGAAACGAGCGGATATTCAACTAAAACATTATTCTTGATGTTTATTGGATATTCACTTGTTATCTATGGGATTTTGGGAGTTATTATTTCTTGGTTTATTGACACTAAAATTCAAAAACAATTAAATCAAGCAGTACTTTATTGCGTGAGTGGAGCAATCATAGGAGGAATCGTATACTTCTTAACTTCTGCTGTTACATATATGAATAGACTTCTTATCTTTCTTTTGATTGGAACTTTTGCAGCACTTTTATATTTTATACTTCTAAAAATATTTAATTTGGTAGTTTTCAAAATGATGAAATCGGCCTCCTGAAATTAGTGAAATAAATGAAGATAAGCAGGAACTTTTCAAAGTGAAACAGAAATTATATTTAGGTTAGTTTAGAGTGCTGTGAGAATTCTAGTGTAATTAATCATTTAAAAACTACAAAATAAAATTATTAAGGAGACCATAGGTATGGAAGTTTCTAAGGGTGTAGAAATGCTTCATCTAGAGTATCAAGATTTTATTATTCATCCGACTCTTTTATGGGATCAAGAAATGGCTGTTTTAATAGACACTGGATTTCCTGGGCAAATGGAGGATATACGGTTGGCAATTGAAGAAATAGGTGTACCGTTTGATAAATTGCAAGCTATCATTTTGACCCATCAGGACATTGATCATATCGGTAGTCTTCCTGAGCTATTACTAGAAGGAGGAAGTCATATTAAAGTATATGCTCATCAGCTGGATAAACCTTATATCCAAGGAGAAATCCCTCTGATAAAAGATGGACATCTTGAGAACCCTCCAAAGGGCAAGGTGAATGAAACCTTAAAAGATGGTCAAGAGTTACCATATTGTGGTGGGATTCGTGTTATTCATACACCAGGTCATACGTCTGGACATATAAGCTTGTATTTACAACAGAGTAAAACGTTGATTGCCGGGGATTCAATGTACAGTGTCAATGGGGTAATTGAAGGAATTCATATCCCGACAGTACTGGATTTACATGAAGCTCAGCTTTCTATAAAGAAATACTTAGATTTCGATATAGAATCCGTGATTTGTTACCATGGAGGTCTAAGTAAGGGAAATATTAACGAACAAATTCAAAAAGTAATTTGATTTTTTTAATTTTGGAGGTACGAAAAAAAGGCTTTTCATTCAATAAACTAGTTTTGTATTACTAATGATAGAACGTTTCAAAGAATTTACTAAAAAGGCCATTCCGAATATCTTAACTTCTTCACAAGCGATTTTATGATGCCGAAAATCAGAAGAAAGTAAAAATATGCTAGTAAATGAAGCGATGGTGTCTGGTGGAACACTCTATAGTGACCCTTAACTAACAACGAATTTGAAGCTTAAAAAATGGTTAGAGTATGCAAACTGGTATTAATAAGGTTGCTGCATCCTAACCATTTTTTTATTTAAAAAGGACCTGTATTTCTAATTTTTTGACTTGATATAAAGCAATATTTTTTTGCTATAGGTTAAAAGCATATAGAATAGAAAGACATTGATAAAAAAATGGAGCATATGAAAATGAGTTTGTGTAAAGAAAGTTGGTGTAAAGAATGACCATGCAGATTGTATTTCTTCATGGCCCTTATAACTGACCCAACGCATTGGTCCTCCAAATTCATTAGATGGATACGATACCAAAAATATAGAAAAGATCGTCAAGCAAATACTAATCCACAAAAATTTCTCTTTGCTAGATATTTTCATTTTACCACCAAATTTCATGTTTTTTATCTTAATGCATTTGTTCAAAATTTCTCCTTCTCGTCCTTCCACTCCATATAAAATTTACGATAAATGGGTATTAGGACTAAAATAGCTACTATAAAAATAAGTATAAGTGTATATTGATTGGAAGGAGCTTGATTTTTACCAATAAAGAGATAGCCAAGCGCTAATCCAATAATAATACTTAAGGTACCCGTTATAATGTTTCTCATTTTATATACACCTCTATGTTTTCAATGAAAAAATTTAATTAATTGATAATAGGTAACTTCACATTTTTTACCCAATCCATTATAAAATTTTCTTGCCTAGGATTTAATTTATTAGGAAGCTTATTTCTAGCAAAAAATTTATGTTCCCTGCTTTCCTCTGATTTTTGTAATAATTCACCCTTAAAATCCAATGTTTTAAAAATAATTTGAACACTATAAGCTTTATCTTTATTTGGATACTCTACAAAGCAATCTTTACCAGAATAAATTCCAAATAGCTCTAAATTATAAACCTCTAAACCAGTTTCCTCAAATACTTCCCTAATGGCCGTTTGTTGAAATGTTTCACCTAATTCCATTAAACCACCAGGTATACACCAATTATCTACGTCTAGTCGATGCTGTAATAAAATTTGATGTTCCTTTTCAATAATGACACCACAGCCTATTGTTATTAATGTTTCATGACCAATAAAATTTCTCATAAATTGTATATAATTCATTGTTATAAACCTTTCTAAAGTAAAATAATATAACAACTGTATCAAATTTCCTGAACTATGTCATCGGAAGTTGGTTAATATAACATGGGGAATTTTCCATTTGGTATAATATAGGTAACAGGGATTTGGAATTTAGAAAGGACAGAGGTGAATTATAAAGTGGAGTATCTTCAAATGACTAGCAATCAAATTGAACAGGAGCATATATGTTGTGCACTTGGCGCTAAGCAATACGAGCAAGCAGTAAAAGAAAAGAAAAAATGGTTAATGAATCGCATAAACGATGGGCTGGTTTTTTATCGATTGAATGAGCGGGCAAAGGTTTTTATCGAATATTTGCCCGCTCATCAGGCCTGGGCTCCTATTGAGGCACCCAATTATATGTATATAAATTGTCTATGGGTTTCAGGTAAATATAAAAATCAGCATCATGCTAGACGATTACTTGAAAAGTGTATAGAGGATGCACAAGCACAGGGAATGGATGGGATTGTCCATATAGTAGGAAAGAAAAAGCTTCCTTTTTTAAGTGATAAACGTTTTTTGGAGCATTTGGGATTTAAAATTATAGATCATGCAGCCCCTTATTTTGAGCTAGCTGTCTATAAATTTAACGACGAAGCTGTTGAGCCATCATTTAAATTTCATACGAGCGATCTAAAATCTCAGGGAGATGGTATTATCATATACTATACTGCTCAATGTCCCTTTGCAGTAGGTGTTATAAATGATTTAAGGGATGCTACTGTAAAAAAAGGTATCCCTTTTCATGCCTATCAGCTAACCACAAAAGAAGAAGCACAGAATGCACCTATTATTTGGACAACCTTTGGATTATTTTATAATGGGCAGTTCGTGACACATGAAATTATGAGTGTCAACAAATTTGAAAAGTTTTTAAACACATTATGAATAAGCATTTATTTCCTTTTCAAGAAAAGTAATAGCATAGCAAAAACACAAATACCTAATAAATACCCGAGGCTAATTGACCAAGAGAAAAAATCAAATAAGATATAGATAAGAATTGTTGTAAACAAAAAGCCGAGAGCGATACCAGACAACTGTTTTTTGACATTCATTCCTCTCTCTCCTAACATGATAAATTAAAGTTTATAGTGTTATTTATATTATATAGTATATCCTTAATTTTGGTAATTGGTAGGGTACGGGATAGAACCGTATGTAGAGAATAGCCTTAGTGTTAACGTTATAGAAAGGTGGTACTCATTTTGAAAATAAGCAAACAAAATGCAGAGCATTATTGTTGGGGAGAACTATGTGATGGCTGGCATCTAGTTAAAAATAAAAAGCTTAGTATTATTCATGAGCGTATGCCAGCTAAAACAACAGAAATTAACCATTATCATCATCATGCACAACAATTTTTCTTTGTGCTGTCTGGCACCGCAACAATCGAAATTAACGGAAATCCCATTATATTACAGGAAGGTGAAGGTATAGAAGTTCCCCCTTTAACACCGCATCAAATGCAAAATAATACAGAGAAAGATATAGAGTTTTTAGTTATTTCACAGCCTAATAGTAGAGGCGATCGTATTCCACTATAAGATGATTCATTCTTTTGCATGAGGTATTCATTTACTGAGTCTAGTATAGTAAATGAAACAAAGGGCAGGGGAGATGCTTACAGTGAAAATTACCAAAGTAAAGCTATATGCATATGATTTACATAAAATGAAGGAATTTTATAGTACACAATTAGGATTTTTATTAATAAAAAATACCGATCATTATTTTACTGTTTCATTCGGTGAAAGTACTATAACGTTTGAAAAAATTCCTGCTTCCGTACAAAAGCAATATCATTTTGCTTTAAATATTCCATGTAATTTATTTCAACAGGCAAAAAGCTGGGTAAAAGAGCGTGCGAAAATACTGTTTTCAGCCGAAGAAGATGAAGTATATTTTGACACTTTGAAGGCCTTTTCCTGTTATTTTTATGACCCAGAAGAAAATATTATAGAGCTTATTGCAAGACAGGAAGTTAATTCTAAAGTAGATGCCATGTCTTTTTCATCAGAGCATGTGCTAAGCATCGGTGAAATGAATATCACAACAGATACTATTTATTTAGTAGCAAATACATTAAAAAAATATGGAATTATACCAATGAATAATAATGAAATTTGCGCAGATAGTCTTACGTTTATGGGGAATTATGAGGATGGAGCAAATTTATTATTAGGACCAAGTGAACGTATATGGTATTTTTCAAATAAAAAAGCGATTGTCAGTCCAATAGTGATAGAAATTAACAATCATCTACTACTGTGTTTGAATGAGAAGGCTGAGTTTACAATTACGCGGCTATAAAAACATCGTTTCCTATGATTAGGTAAAAAACCTTTATATTTGAAGTGTGATTCCGATGCTCCAAGTATAATGTTATTTTATGAATAAGGAGTCCTATTTATTGAAAGCAAAAAGCATTAAATACTATGAATTTGGAAATCCCCTAGAGGTTTTAAAGTTTGAAAATAAAACGATTAAGCCACCACAAGCACAAGAAATAATTGTTCGGATGCTAGCACGACCTATAAATCCATCTGATTTAATACCAATTTGGGGGAAGTATGCTCATCGAATTTCTTTACCAACTATTCCTGGCTATGAGGGAATAGGTATCATAGAGGCTGTAGGTCCTTCTGTTTCTCAAAATCTTATCGGTAAACGTGTATTACCTTTACGAGGAGATGGAACTTGGCAGGAGATTGTTCAATCAAGAGCAGAATTTTCCGTACCAATTCCAGATTCAATAGATGATTTTACCGCTGCCCAAATGTATATTAACCCCATGACAGCTTGGGTTACTTGTACAGAAGTACTAAAACTGCATCCAGATGATGTTTTATTAGTAAATGCCTGTGGATCTGCTATTGGTCATATTTTTGCTCAGCTAGCAAAGTTGATTGGTTTTCAGCTTATTGCAGTAACGAGAAATAATAAGCATACAGATGATTTACTTCAGCTTGGTGCTTCCTACGTAATTGATACCTCTATAATACCGCTCTATGAAACGGTAATGGAAATTACTAATGGCCAAGGAGCTGATGCAGCTATTGATTCTATCGGAGGAACAGCTGGTAATGAGCTTGCATTCTGTGTAAAATCGGGCGGAGAATTTTTAGCGATTGGTCTTTTATCAGGCGTACAAGTGAACTGGCAAAGTATTGTGAAGGAGGCCAATGTTAGGGCTAATATATTCCATTTACGCCATTGGAATAAGCAGGTTTCTGTAGAAAGATGGCAAGATACATTCCATCAATTAATACACTTGGTGAGTAGTGGTATGTTAAAAATGATGGCAGTTGATTCTCATTATGATTTATTAGAGATTCAAAAAGCAATAAAGATTGTGGAATCATCCAAAACAACTAAAGGAAAGGTTTTTCTAACAAGCTATTAAAATCCTGTAAAGAAACGAAGGGCAGTCTGTTATACCCTTCGTTTCTTTCACTTAAAATAAATCAGTTGATAAATAACGAAGACCAGTATCTGGAAGGATGACCACTATCCTTTTTCCTTTATTCTCAGGACGTTTTGCAAGAACAGTAGCAGCGAATAAGGCAGCACCTGATGAGGTACCTACTAATAGTCCATCTGTTTTCGCTACTGCACGAGCAGCTTCATAGGCTTGAACAGTTTCTACTTCAAGCACTTCATCAATAATCTCTAAATGAACATTCGATGGAACGCGTCCCTCATCAGCGTCAGAGAAGCGATGAACACCCGTGATTTCAATTATATCTGGATTATCAACGGTTGCAATGGAGTTAATAGCTGGCTCCACACCTATAATTTGAATCTTGGGGTTTTTAGATTTTAAGAAGGTACCTACACCACTTATTGTCCCGCCCGTCCCTATTGAGGCTACAAAAATATCAATATCACCGTCCGTATCATCCCAAATCTCAGGACCTGTTGTTAGCTTATGAATGTTTGGATTGGCCTCATTGTCGAGTTGATTAAGAAATACCACATTTTCCTCACGATCAACGACGGTTTCTCTAAAAACTTTAATTGTTTCCACAAAATCACCATCTGTCTCCTCAAAGGCAGCTACCATTTCTGGAACTTCAGAAAATGGTACTACCTCAGTCCCATATGCCTTCACAACCTTTGCGCGCTCCTCACTTACCCTATCCTGCATGTAAATTCGAAGCTTATAACCTTTTGCTGCTGCAATTGCCGCTAGACCAATACCAGTATTTCCACTGGTTGTTTCAATAATTGTTTTGTCCTTTGTTAAAACACCTCGAGCTTCAGCATCCTCAATCATGGCTTTAGCAATACGATCTTTCACACTATTTGCTGGATTAAAGTACTCTAACTTTACAATAATTTCGGTTTCAAGCTGTTGTTCTTTGACATATTGATTTAAGGCTAAAAGTGGAGTACGCCCAATTAACTCCGTTATGGATTGCTTTATTTTATTTGCAATTACTTGACCCATCAGATCCACTCCTTTTTACCTACTTAACTTACTTGTATTGTAGGAATTAAACGCATCATATCATTTGAAAGGATTTTAAGCAATGATATTCCTAATAGAAAGATTGAAAAGGCTGATAGGAAAAATTAATGTATTTATAATTAATCATACAAAGGTTTGTTTCTTCTTGAAAATAAAATCCTTACATTGTTATTTTTGGAAGGCTTACTAATCAGTTATGATAAATATAGTTGATATTTGCATGGGGGGAAAGAAATGAAAGAGACATTAGCTGAGGTTTGTATAACTGCGGAAACAAAAATAACAATGATGAAGCAAAGACCTGTCAATTATTTCTTACAAGCAGTTTTAGGTGGCCTTTTTATCGGCTTTGGCATTTTGCTTATCGTTACAATAGGTGGTTTGTTTGATCCTGCTGGCGTACCAAGTATGAGAGTTGTACAAGGTCTATCATTTGGCGTGGCGCTTAGTATGGTGATGATGGCTGGAGCAAATTTATTCACAGGGGATAATTTAGTTTTATCAATTAGTACATTATCCAAAAAAACTACACCCCTAGAAATGATAGGTATTTGGACATTTAGCTACATAGGAAATTTTTGTGGCTCTCTATTAAGCGCTGGATTATTTTTTTATGCAGGGCTTGCGGTGGGAGATACAGCCAATTATGTTGAGAAAATAGCTACTGTTAAGATGAATGGCGGATTTGTCGCCCTTTTATGCCGTGGAATCCTGTGTAATTTGCTTGTCTGTTTAGCAGTCTGGTGTGCCTATAAATTAAAAACAGAAATTGCAAAATTAGCTATGATCTTTTGTTGTATTTTTCCATTTATTACTTCAGGATTTGAGCATAGCATCGCCAATATGACATTATTTTGTCTTGCCCTCTTTATACCTCATGGCGAAATGGTATCGCTAGCAGGAGCCATCGCCAATTTAGTACCTGTAACAATTGGAAATATAATAGGTGGAGCAATAATTGGTATTATATATTGGATAAATGGAAGAGAAAGAAGGTAAAGCCACTGGCGGATGTCGCAGAATCGGAAAGAAGTTTAATAAAGGATGTTAGCCTAAAATCATTGCATCCATGCGATAACGGCTAACTGATCTGCATCGGTAAAAAACGCCACGTCCTGTGGCTTTACCGAAATGACCGACATCGTGTCGGCCCTCACGCAGCCCTAAGCACAAAGCCGATTCGAGACGCAATTATGCCGAAGCATAATTGATAATGATGAAAATTTAGAATGTCGTTTATAAAAGTAGTAGAGAAGTCTATTATGATATTGATTGCTAGACTCGTTCTTTTGATATTTTGACATTAAAATTAATCCTAGATAGAATGGAAAGTAGAGTGGCATAAATGGAATACTACTTTTCTTTTCCTACAATGATAACAATGTTAAGGAATTATAGATAGAACAAAGAATGATAGAGAGGAGGAAGATAAAATGGAGCAGGAAGTGAACCAACATACTATTCTTCAAGCGATTTTGGAGCTATCTACTCAAATGCAGGTTATGAAAACTGATCTTCAGCAACAAATTGAAGCGGTGGAAGCTAGATTAGAAAAAAAGATTGATGCGGTTGAAAAAAGATTAGAAGAAAAGATTGATGCGGTTGAAAGAAGATTAGAAGAAAAAATTGATGCTGTAGAAACAAGATTGGAGGAAAAAACAAATTTACTGCAAAACAGATTAGATTCAGTAGAACAAAATTTAAGTCAGAAGATAGATAGTATGGATACGAAAATGGAAATATTATCTCTTGAACTACTTGAAACAAAGGCAGATGTACGTATGCTAAAGCGAGCAAAATAAATGTTAATTACCGTATCCTTCGAGGCTACGGTTTTTTTATCAAGAGGAGCCTACTCTTAGAGATGGGAAAAACATCTCTAATGCACTTTATGGTATAATTTTTTTGAAATAAATGGTCTAGAGGAGTGACAACATTGTTAAAAACAGAGGTATTTGAACAATTAAAAAATGCGATGAGAGAGAAGGATGCATTGGCAAAAGGCGTATTGTCGCTGTTGAAATCTGCATTAGATTTAGCGGAGAAGGAAAAAGGAGGGGCTTTATCTTCTGATGAAGAAATTGCAATTATCAATCGGGAGGTAAAGCAAACAAATCAAGCTTTAGAGGGTGCCCAAAATGCAGGAAGAGCCGATTTAATTGAAAAAGAGGAAGCGAAATTAGTACTATTAAAATCATTCTTGCCAAAGCAATTAACAGAAGAAGAAGTTGCAGAAAAGCTTGCAGCGGCTGGAATAGTAAAGGGAATGGGCATGGGAGACGCAATGAAAATTGCCAAACCTTTGTTAACAGGTCAAGCTGAGGGTGCTGTTATTTCAAAAGTTGTGAAGAGTATTATTTAAATTGACAAAAACGAATTTCCTTTCGAAAGAGGAAATTCGTTTTTTTTGTAGCGAAAGCGAAGTGGCAGCTACAATTACGTCAAGGCGAAATTGATAATAGGATTGAACTGTTGATAATTAAAATAACTAATAGTACACTATTAATTAACCACTGGTCAAAATAGGAGGTCAATATGTCACCGCGTAAACCATCAACACAGGAATTAACAAAAGAAATGATTATCCATGAGGCACATAAACAATTTATTGCGAAGGATTTTCACCATGTATCGATGCGTAGTATTGCGAAAGAGCTAGGCTGTAGTCATGGGGCAATATACTATCATTTTAAAAATAAAGCAGAAATATTTTATGCTATTTTAGGCGAATACTTTTCTGAATTAAACACTACTTTAGAGAATACAGTGAATGGCCCTGAAGATAGTTCTACAAAGCTAAAAAATATTTTTGTAGGATATATGGCATTTGGTTTAAATAATCAAAGTCAATATGAATTAATGTTTATGGTGAGGGACAATGAGATTGATGGACTCTCCCAAGAGGCAGCCAACCTTAGCTATGAAAAATTTGCACAATCCGTTCAAGCTTTATCAGAAACTGCGCTGCTACTTTCAGATATCCATTCTACATTTATTGCGTTGCATGGATTTGTAGCACATTACCGTCATTATGTTAAAAATTATGAGGAAGCAAAGGAAGCGGTAGATGTACATGCAAGATTTCTTATCAAAGCATTAATTAAAGTTGAGCTCTAGATCAATTATCTGGAGCTATCTTTAAGCTTTTATTTGACCGGCGGTTAATTAAAGGAGGGATTATTCTTGAAAACAGCTTTAGTTATCGGAGCATCAGGTGGAATGGGTTATGCTCTTGTAAATGAATTAGTAAGGCGACAAATAAAGGTGAGGGCATTTGCACGACACAAAGAAAAACTAGTTACTTTATTTCACCATACCAAAAATGTTGAAATCATTGCAGGTGATATCTTCAATGAACAGGATATTAGTCAGGTTTCGAATGGGGTAGATGTAATTTTTCATGCAATAAGTTTTCCGTATCAGGATTGGGAAAAGCTACATATACCGTGTCTAGAAATGGTAATAAAAATAGCTGAAAAACAAGGAGCGAGGATAGCACTTGTCGATAATATCTATGCATATGGGAAACAATCGCTCAGAGTTGTAACTGAGGAGACAATGAAAAGACCACATACAAAGAAGGGAATAATTCGATTGTCTATGGAAAATAAATTAAAAGAAAGCCATGTACCTTCTGTAATCGTTCATTTTCCAGATTTATATGGACCAAATGCAGAAAATACCATTCTCTATGAAACATTAAAAAATGTTGTCCAAGGTAAAAAAGCTAATTTTGTAGGAAATATGAAGGTGAAGAGGGAATTCCTTTATACAGTCGATGGTGCAAAGGCTATGGTTGAACTAGCCTTAAGGGATGATACATACAATCAAAATTGGAATGTACCAGCTACACATACAATTTCCGGGGTTCAATTAGTGGAGATTCTAAGCGAATTAACAGGCTACAAGAAAGGTATCCGAACTGTAACTAAAGGAATGTTACAATTAATAGGAATATTCTCTCCACCTATGAAAGAGGTAGTTGAAATGTTTTATTTAACAGAGGAACCAGTTATTTTAAGTGGGGAAAAATATGAAAAGGAAATTGGCCCTTTACCACGTACTTCTTATAAAGCTGGTCTAGAGGAAACCATTTTATGGATGCAACAAAGGGGAGGATAATACTTACAGCAATAAAAAATCCGCTATATTTCAAGAAAGTATAGCGGATTTAATGTATTTAGTTTTTATAGCTGAAATTTTTGTATGATATGACGAAGCTGTTGTGCCATCTCCGCTAAATTATTGGAAGATGCAGTAATTTCTTCGATGCTTGCTGATTGTTCCTCAGAAGCTGCTGCTACATTTTGAATATTTCCTGATGCTTGAACGGCTACTATACCAACTTCTTCTACAGAATTAGCAATACTGTTCACACCTTGGTTCATGTTGGTAATAATCGTATTGACATGATTCATTTCCTTCGTTAGCTCCATAATTTGTGTATTAATTTCTCCAAAGGCCTCACCAGATGCATTGAAGGTTGTTGAGCTTTCTACAAGATTACTGCTACTAATTCCCATAGATTTTACAGCCTGTGCAGATTCCTCTTTAATGGTTTCAATACGTGTTCGAATACTGTTAGTTGCTGCTAATGATTGATCAGCAAGCTTACGTACTTCCTCTGCAACAACGGCAAAGCCCTTCCCATGTTCGCCAGCTCTTGCTGCTTCAATAGATGCATTTAACGCGAGTAAATTGGTTTGGTCCGTTATTTGGTTAATTAAGGTCACAATGTCACCAATTTCATTTGTGTATGTGCTTAAACGTTCCACAACTGCTGAAGTCTCTTGAATGGCAGTAGTAGTGACAGCCATTTTCTCAGTTGCATTTTGAATTGTCATATTGCCTTTTTCAGAAATTGTGGATGCACTGATTGCCTTTACTGCCACATCATTTACGCTCGTAACGACCTCAGACATTTTTGTAGAAATTACTGAGATATGATTTTCTACCTCTTCTATGGAGGTTGTTTGCTTTTCTGAACCAGCTGCAACTTCCTGCATGGAAGATGTAATTTGCTGTATGGATGCGCTAGTTTGCTCAGAACTTGCTGTTAATTCCTCTGACATAGCAGCGACTTGTTCAGCATTTTCTGCGATTTGCTGAATAAGTAAGCGTAAATCTTCTGTCATATTTTCGATGCCTAGAGAAAGCTGGGCGATTTCATTGGAACCTTTGATTTGTAGAGGCTCAACAGCTAAATCTCCCTTGGCGACCCTGCCAACATAACCAGTTATTTTTTTAATTGGTTTTGTAATACCAATACTAATGAAATAAGCGACAATTATCCCTAGTAGGATGAAAATCACCGTCATAATGATACTTATCCAAAGTGTCTCTGTTTGTAGCTTAGAGATAAAGGAAGCATCCATATCCAAACCGAATAAAATGTCCGTATTATTAAATGGTATAAAAATGGATTTATGAATACCATATTCATCTTGATAAATATCGCTAGTTTGTAAAGAACCATCGTCTAAAGCAACGTTCATTTTTTCATCGAAAACATAATCTTCTTTGTAATTATCTTTGTTGCTTAAAGCGACAATATGCTCCTGTCCATTAGAACGCGAAAGGATATACGCATTTTCAATATCGTATTTATTAACTGTGCCATTTAATTGCTTTAGTAGTTGTTCATATTTTTGATGATTCCCGTTGTCTGCAGCAATGACATCATTTTTTTCTATATCTTCAAAAATAGAATTAGATACAATTTCTAATGTTGACTCAAACTGTTTAATAACAAAATTATCGATAATTCGATAAGACGTTATGAATAGTACCACACTAAATATAATCGAAATAATAGCAATGGGAATGGTGAAACTTGCAATATATTTATAAAGTAAAGAACCCTTTAATTTATTTATTAAATTCAACTTTGGCATCCTCCAATACTTGCAGCTTTTGTTTTAGGAAATGGATCATAGCTTGGATATGTTCTTTTTCAGTATAAGGAGAAATAGCAAAGAATTTTGCAGCAGCAACTGGAACTTGTTGCTTTGTATCACTTGTGTGGACAGTACAAAAACGTGTTGTATCACCAAAAAATACTTCGTCTCGATCCTGACCTATAATTTCAAAGAAAGAGGCATTAATCGCATTTATATATTCAATTTGGTCTTGTGTATAGCGACCTGCCTGCTCCGTGTGCCAATTATAGCCTTCTGGATATAAACGAAAGGCTGTAACGGGTCCAATATTCATTCCATTTACTACTTGCAGCATAGGTGCATGCTCCGCTAATTGTTTACGGAATGCTAGATTAACGCGCACGTAATTGGCTAATATTTGTTGATAGCCTTCTTTACCAAATGCCTGTAAAGCTGCATAAATAGCTATTGAACTTCCCATTCGTGAGCACTCTAATGTATAGCCTGTATGGTAGGAGCCATAACCGCGATTGCCGACGTATGGTGTATCAAAGTCCTCGATATCAAGTAACTGTAAACTGTTACTTTCTTTTATTAAGAATAAGCTTGTTAAATATGGTGTCTGACCAAGCTTTTGGAAGTCAAAGCACAGGCTATCTGCAATTGCTAGATGCTGCATACGTGTACGAATATGTGTCAATCCCTGTAATACCTCTGCCTCTAGCTGAAGGGGATTGGCAGTAAAGTCGTAATCGTTGAAAAATGCGTAAAAGCCTCCCAAAGCGGAATCAGCATGGATATGTATCGGTTGTAAGGCATATTTTTTCTCAAGGACTGTAGTGACTTCCTTAATGGCTTGTACATCATCAATGGCAAATTGATCCGTAGCGCCAGTTGTAGCTACTACATAGACTGGGATTCCACCATTTTCAATCACCTCTGTCATACGGGCCTGTAAGTCATTGATATCCATGGAATGGTCTTTTCCAGCTTTTACACGAATTAAATGCTTACTTCCTATACCTACCGCTTCAATCGATTTTAATAGGCTATAATGTGCATTTTCTGATGCAAAGCAATATAAATTATTTGGAATACCCTCTTCCTTTGCCTGTGGAAATTGCTTGGCAATGGCAAGACGAAGACCACTAAATACAGCCCCTTGTCCTCCCCAAGTTGTATAGCCAAAGCTCTTAGTGTAGTCATAGCCTACTAACTTCGACATCATCGCTACAACTTTTACTTCACACTCTGCAGCAGCAGGTCCATAAACATCCCATAGATTGTTACCGTTCAAAAGGGCATTTGTAAACTGGCCCAATATACCAGGGATACTAGCCATTGGTAAAACATTCGTGACAAAATTACGCGTATGATAAGGGTGTCCTTGCATCAACTGTGTAAGTTCTTCCACAACCTGATCGAGCCCAACACCTGTATTTGCTATTTGATTGTCTTGCATTAATTCTTGATAGAAATTAGAGGAACGCTCTTTTATTGGTCCAAGAGACGTTTTGTTGGGATTCTTTAATGCATCTAGAGAGGAAACAATTTTCTCTAATAGGGATAAAAAATTCTCCCTTTGCTCGATATTTCCATCTTCGCTTTGGAATAATTGTTGGATTTCTTTCATATTCATCATCCTTTATAGTTCATATTTCCTCTATTTTTCATTCCTTGAAAATAGGTCGTTTTTCTAAAGTTATAATAACATATAATAACAAAAAATGAATTTATATTTTCTTAAAAAAATATTATTTTACATTTCTGAATAATCGAATTTATTTAAGGAGAAATATAGAAAATGTATTAGAGATTAATTAGTTTTAAAAAGGTTATATTTTAAAGGTTTTTTGTGTAGTTTTTACGGAAAAAATTAAAAAAGTGAGGATAGTGGGATTTTATGAGGAAAAATGAATGTTTTTAAAATACTATTCTTATAATAATTTTAAAATAATATTAATAATAAGAAAATTATAATACTTTTTGACTAATTATAATAAAGACTGTTAAATAGATCGAAACTCTGCAAATAGTAATCTGCTATACATGAAAAAAGAATCTGCCTCATTTGTGCAGATTCTCAGATTTATCCTGAAGTTCTTTAATGGTGACAAAGCGGTATCCATCCTCAGTAAGTGACTGCAAAATACCTTCGATTGCTTGCAGTTCACTGTCTGTCTTGTCATACATGGGATGCATTAAAATAATCGAGCCAGATTGAATATGTTCTTTCACATAATTAATTTTTTCATCAGGTGTTGAATAGAAGGAGTCAGGCTCCAAATTCCACGTTATTGTATCATGATTTGTTTTACTTAAATAAAGCGGAAATCCAATTAGCTTTTTCCCATACGGCGGTCGAACAGGTGGGATATCTGGATAGCCAATACTTTTTAAAAGTTCATCTGTTTTTTCTATTTCATTTTTATCTTCATTCAGCAGAAGACTCCCACCTCTACAGGTGGTGAGATGAATGCGGTTTTGATTCCTTTTCAGTGGGTGTCCAAACACCTACTGAATGAAGATAAAGCCTCCGGCGGATGTCACGGATTTTCAAAGGAATGAATTGTGCAGGCACAATTCAAAATCCGGACGCAATTACGCCAAGGCGAAATTGATAAAAGGTAGGGCTCTTAAAGAGCATTCGCTTATGTGAATAGGTATGATTGCCAATTTGATGACCAGCATTCACAATTTTTTTACCCTCTTCTAAATTTTCTTCAAGGTCCTTTCCAATTAAAAAAAAGGTTGCTTTAGCATCGTAGTCCTCCAGTAATGTTAAAATGGCACTGACATTTTTAGTTGGACCGTCATCAAAAGTTAATGCTACAACCTTTTCTGTAGTGTCAATATGAGAGATAATCTTGCCAAAAAGTTGATAGTCTCTAGCATTCATTAACTTATAAGCACCAAATGCTAAAACAACAATGAAAAAAAGAATAATTCCTAAATAAGTAATTTTCTTTTTCAGTATTAGTCCCTCCCTGCTATTTTATTTAATTCCAAAAAAATAAAATACCCATTGTATGAGGGATACGGTATGACAAACATTAAGTCTTAAAGGTAATATAATGTTCCCCTAATAACTACAATAATTGTGTAAATAACTTTCTGAAAAATGAGGTGTACATGTGTCTAATGATATGCTTCTAGTTGAAGGTCAGTCGAAGGGGAGTCGATTGCGCAAAATATGGTTTGTTGTAGTGTTATTTTTAATATTGGTGATTGGTGTAATTGTACTTTATTATTTATTTAATAAGGATTTAAATTTTGAAACCTATAAAACAGTTGTCGGTAAAACCACTGAAAATAGCCTTGGAAGTTTGACCTTAAATGAAGTAATAGTGGATGACAATCAGATTTTATTAAACGCCACCTTTAAACCAGAAAACGATACACATTTCGACTATCAAATTTTCTTTTTTCCACAAGTATTAATTAATGGAAAAGAGTTTACGGTAAGAAATGGTGGGCAGTCCATTGCACAATCGGATAAAACCTATACCATTTATAGCAGTGTTAAATTAAGCGAATTACCAAAGGATGAAACATTAAATTTAGATATTCGCTATAACGACTGGAACGGGAAAAAGGCAATTGACGAGCCATGGAACTTTCAAGTAGAAGCATCACAGAAGCAATTACAAAATGATAGGAACGTTTTTTCAGTTAAAAAAAAATTGAAGCTAATAGATGGCCAACAAATAACAATTGACAGGGTTGTTTCTACACCAATATCAACAACAATTTATTTTCATTCTGACACAGCCCTATTGAATAACACCATACAATTTAATATTCAATCTACATCAGGAGAATTATGGCGCCTGAATGCTGCGTATCCATTAAATGAGGACAATACAAAATGGGGAGTTCGCCTTGACGCCCTATATTTGACAGAAAAAACTTATCATTTAATTCCAATTGCTACAGATGGAAATGAGCTTGGTTCTAAAATTAAAATGATAAAAAAATAAGAAATGCTTATTTCAATCTTTACAATACTTTAATCTAAAAACACGGTTATACCATGTAAGATAATGATATATTACATGGAAAGTAGTGAGGTTGTTGCGAAGGTTATGGGAGATCTTTTTAGTTTCCTTTAAATTAGGCTGTACTTCCTTTGGTGGACCAACTGCTCATTTAGGTTATTTTCAAAATGAGTATGTTGAAAAACGTAAGTGGTTATCAGCAAATGATTACAGTCAGCTTGTAGCACTTAGTCAATTTCTACCTGGTCCCGCATCGAGTCAAGTAGGAATGGGCATTGGCTTATTAAGAGGCGGAATATTTGGGAGTATAATTTCTTTTCTTGGCTTTACATTACCGTCAGTGTTGCTGCTGATTGCATTCGGATATTTTTCGACGCATGTAGAGCTGAGCTGGGTCCATGGCTTAAAATTAGTGGCTGTTGCGATTGTTGCACAGGCTATTTTGGATATGTCCAGGAAATTGATTTCTAGCATATGGCATTTAATAATTGCCTTGTCTGCACTTGGAGTAGTGCTTTTATGGGGACATTCATTATCACAGGTATTGGTGATAGGTCTTGCTGCCCTCATAGGCTTTCGATTTATTAAAATCACCAAGGAAATGAATCAACATGTAACAGTCGTACCTATTTCCAAAAAAGCAGGGTTCATTTTATTATCACTGTTTTTCCTACTCCTTATTGGTTTACCAGCTGTTAGTCCATTTATGCAATATGAATGGTTTATATTGATTGAAAAGTTTTATCTATCAGGTGCTTTAGTGTTTGGTGGCGGTCATGTAGTACTGCCTTTGTTAGAAGTTCAATTTGTACAAAGTGGACTAATGAGTTCTTCTGATTTTATCACAGGTTATGGAATGACACAGGCAGTTCCTGGTCCATTATTTACGTTTGCCTCTTACATAGGTATGATGATTGCTGGAGTACCTGGGGCCGTTATTGCTACAATAGCAATTTTTCTTCCTGCCTTTTTACTTATAGTTGGGGCAATGCCATTTTGGCTAGCGCTGAATCAATTTCCAAGATTAAGAGGGGCGATAGCGGGTGCAAATGCTGCCGTTGTTGGAATATTAGCAGCAGCTTTTTTTCATCCAATTGCTACAGAGACAATTGAAAATTGGTTAGATATTGTTATATCTACCATCTTTTTATGGTGCTTAATGCGATGGAAGATACCGCCTTATTTATTAGTAATCATTGGTCTTTGCATAGGAATTATACGTTATTAAAAATACACTTTCTAAATCAAAACCATGAATCTTTATGGTTTTGATTTTTTTGTGGAAAATGGATCCTATGAACTGCCACTGGATACACATACTTTTCTTAGATGGATTCATGGCGTTCTATTCTTTGTTTGTTTATAATGTAAAAATGGAAAAAGACTTTATCAGAAAGAAGGGATAGCTATGGCACGAGGTGTTTACATTCATATTCCTTTTTGTCATCAAATTTGTAATTATTGTGATTTCAATAAATTTTATTTCAAAAATCAACCAGTTGATGAATATATAGAAACCCTTGGCAAGGAGATGGCGCTTGCCATACAAAAGTATCCTGACCATTTTAAACAAATCGAAACGATCTTTCTCGGTGGTGGAACACCGACTGCTTTATCACCTGAGCAATTAGAAAAACTTCTTGGGCTGATTCGTACGTATATTCCTATGGACAGTGTGACAGAATTTACATCAGAGGCAAATCCAGACGAGCTCTCAGAGGCGAAATTGCAGGCATTATTTGCTGGAGGTGTCAATCGTTTAAGTATGGGGGTGCAGTCCTTTGATCAGACATTATTAAAGAAAATTGGACGTACTCATAGTAACGAACATGTTTATGAAACAATAGCCTTGGCGAAAAAGGTTGGCTTTCACAATATAAGCATAGATTTAATGTATGGTCTGCCTGGGCAAACAATGGCACAATGGGAGGACTCCTTAGCAAAGGCCTTTGCCTTGGAGTTACCGCATATTTCCGCATACTCATTAATAGTAGAGCCAAAAACGATATTTTATAATCAATATTCAAAGGGAAAATTGCATTTACCAACCGAAGATCTTGAGGCAGATATGTATGATGTATTGATGAAACAGATGGAGGCTCATGGGCTGCAACAATATGAAATAAGTAACTTCGCGCAATCTGGTTTCAGCTCTAGCCATAACAAAATTTATTGGGAAAACGATGAATATGCAGGCTTTGGTGCTGGTGCACATGGATATGTTGCTGGTATCCGTTATTCCAATCATGGACCATTAAAAAAATATATTGATGCAGTAAACAAAGGTGATTTACCAATTGTCTATGAGCATATTGTGACAGAGAATGAAAAACGTGAAGAACAAATGTTTTTAGGTCTGCGAAAAACAGAGGGAGTATTACACCATATATATGAAGAGAAATTTAATGAAACGATGCTTACACGTTATCGTCATGTTATCGAAAAGCTAGTATCAGAAGGTCTTTTGGAACACGATACGAATGGAATTCATCTGACACGAAAAGGTCGATTTGTAGGGAATGAAGTATTTCAACAATTTTTGCTAGAAGATTGAGCGATTTCGTTGACATAAAATGTGGGATTTGATAACTTAATAATAGTATTAGCACTCCTCTTAGTTGAGTGCTAACAGAGGTGATAATCATGCTAACAAATCGGCAACTACAGATATTGCAAGTCATTGTAGACGACTTTATTATGTTTGCACAGCCGGTAGGTTCTCGCCAAATCTCCAAAAAGCAAGAGATTACATTTAGTCCAGCCACAATTCGAAATGAAATGGCGGATTTGGAGGAATTAGGTTTTTTAGAAAAAACACATACTTCCTCTGGTCGAGTGCCTTCGGAAAAGGGTTATAGATTTTATGTAGATCATTTGTTGAGTCCACAGGGGATTAATTCTAGGGATATTCAGCAAATCCAATCAATTTTTAATGATCGCCTAGTAGAAGTAGAGCATATTATCCGAAAATCAGCCAATATTTTATCAGAGCTGACATCTTATACATCGATTCTTTTAGGACCTGATGTACAAAGACATCGTGTTAAACGATTCTCAATTGTGCCGCTCTCTAGTGATACAGCAGTAGCGATTATCGTAACGAATAACGGGCATGTGGAAAATCGTATGTTTAATTTACCTCCAGGTTTTACCGCTTCTGAATTAGAGAAGATGGTTAATATTTTAAATGAACGCTTAATCGGTGTGTCATTAGAAGATCTTCATACAAAACTTGAGGCTGAAGTGTTAGCTGTTTTACAGCAGCATGTAAGATCTGCGGATGACTTTATTCGCTCACTTGTTACAGCCACGATGCATAATTCAGAAAGTAAAATTTTCTATGGTGGAAAAACAAATATGTTCAACCAGCCCGAATTCCACGATTTAAATAAAGTCCGGATGATTTTGGACTTAATGGAAACCAACAGCCAAGTGCAATCGCTTTTCCATCCCAATGAATCGGGCATTCAAATTCGTATAGGCTCTGAAAATAAACAACTAGAAATGGAAAACTGTAGTGTCATTACGACCACTTATTCAATTGGTGAAGATCAACAAGGGGCTATTGCGATTATTGGTCCAACACGGATGGATTACAAACGTGTTGTTGCTTTACTAGACGTATTGCGCATGGATTTAACACAGGCCTTTACGAAGAATCGTAGTGATTGATAATGAGGAGGATTCAAGTGACTGAAACAACTGAAAACAAGGATCTTGTACAAGAAAAAGTACAGGATCAGAATGTACAAGCTGAAAATGTATCTACAGAAAATGATGTAGTTGAACAGCAAGAAGCAGAATTGACGATTGAAGAGCAATACGAGGCAAAGCTTGCAGAGTTACAAGCAAAGCTAGACGACGAGGAAAATCGTCATCTACGCCTACGCGCTGACTTTGATAATATGCGTCGTCGCAATCAGCTAGATCGTGAGGCAGCAGAGAAATACCGTGCTCAAAGCTTATTATCAGATTTACTGCCAGTACTAGATAATTTTGAGCGTGCCTTACAAGTGGAAGCAACGTCTGAAGAAGCTGCTTCTATTGTAAAAGGCATTGAAATGGTCTATCGTTCTCTGATTGAAGCAACAGAGAAGGAAGGTCTGCAAGTGATTAAAGCAGAAGGTGAGCCATTTGATCCAAATATTCACCAAGCTGTCATGCAGGAACAAGATAGTGAAAAAGAGACTGGTGTTATTTTACGCGAACTGCAAAAAGGATATATCTTAAAGGATCGTGTATTACGCCCATCAATGGTATCTGTGAACGAATAGTCATAGCACTATTTAGTCAATTAAAATCAGTTAGAAAACGCATCCCTTGCGTTTAAATAATAGGAGGAAATTTTAATGAGCAAAATTATCGGTATTGACTTAGGAACAACAAACTCTTGTGTTTCTGTACTTGAAGGTGGAGAACCAAAAGTAATTCCAAATCCAGAAGGTAATCGTACAACACCATCTGTTGTCGCATTTAAAAATGGCGAACGTCAAGTTGGTGAAGTAGCAAAACGTCAATCAGTAACAAACCCGAACACAATTATTTCCATTAAATCAAAAATGGGTACAGCTGAAAAAGTAACAGTGGAAGATAAAGACTATACGCCACAAGAAGTATCAGCAATGATTCTTCAATACTTAAAAGGCTATGCAGAAGATTACTTAGGTGAGAAAGTAACAAAAGCAGTTATTACAGTTCCTGCTTACTTTAATGATGCACAGCGCCAAGCGACAAAAGACGCTGGTAAAATTGCCGGCCTTGAAGTAGAGCGTATTATCAACGAGCCAACTGCTGCTGCACTTGCGTACGGCTTAGACAAACAAGACCAAGATCAAAAAGTTTTAGTATTTGACCTTGGTGGTGGTACATTTGACGTTTCTATTCTTGAATTAGGTGACGGTGTCTTCGAAGTATTAGCAACTGCTGGTGATAATAAACTAGGTGGGGACGATTTTGATGACGTGATTATCGACTATCTAGTAGCTGAATTCAAAAAAGAAAATGGCATTGATTTATCAAAAGATAAAATGGCGATGCAACGCTTAAAAGATGCAGCTGAAAAAGCGAAAAAAGATTTATCTGGTGTAACTTCAACACAAATTTCTTTACCTTTCATTACAGCAGGTGAAGCAGGTCCATTACACCTAGAAATTTCTTTAACACGTGCAAAATTCGACGAAATTACTTTACCATTAGTAAATCGTACAGTAGGTCCAGTACGTCAAGCATTATCTGATGCAGGCCTTTCAACATCTGAAATCGACCAAGTTATTTTAGTTGGTGGTTCAACACGTATTCCAGCAGTACAAGAAGCAGTACGTAAAGAAACTGGTAAAGAGCCTCACCGTGGAGTAAACCCTGACGAGGTTGTTGCAATGGGTGCTGCTGTACAAGGTGGCGTATTAACTGGTGATGTGAAAGACGTTGTTCTACTTGACGTAACACCACTTTCACTTGGTATTGAAACAATGGGTGGCGTGTTCACAAAATTAATTGACCGTAACACAACAATCCCTACTTCAAAATCACAAGTATTCTCTACAGCAGCTGACAACCAACCAGCAGTAGACATCCATGTTCTACAAGGTGAGCGTTCAATGGCAGCTGATAATAAAACATTAGGTCGCTTCCAATTAGCAGACATTCCACCGGCACCACGTGGTGTACCTCAAATCGAAGTAACATTTGATATTGATAAAAACGGTATCGTATCTGTAAAAGCGAAAGACCTTGGTACAAACAAAGAGCAAACAATTGTGATCCAATCTGATTCTGGTCTATCTGAGGAAGATATTGAACGCATGGTAAAAGATGCTGAAGCAAATGCAGAGGCAGATGCTAAACGTAAAGAAGAAGCAGATCTTCGTAATGAAGCAGATCAACTAGTGTTCCAAGTAGACAAAACAATTGCTGATCTAGGTGAGCAAATTACAGAAGACGAGAAAAAATCTGTTGAAGATGCTCGCGATGAATTGAAAAAGGCGCTTGAAGCTGGTGAATTAGAGGGCATTAAATCTGCTAAAGAAAAACTAGAAGGCGTTTTACAGCCACTAGTAATGAAAGTATATGAACAGGCTGCAGCAGCTGCTCAAGCAGCTCAAGGTGGCGAAGCAGGTGCAGACACTGGCGCTGGTAAAAAAGATGACGGTGTTGTAGACGCTGAATTCGAAGAAGTAAAAGACGATAAATAAGAGTTAACACAGTTAAGTGAAAAGCCAAAGACCGCTTGCGGCTTTGGCTTTTCTCTTTATTAAAAGCGGTATGATAAGCTCTAAATAGTAACTGAGAACAATATGTTTCTCATTTATTAATAAATAATTTACAACAAAAATAGAGGCAGTTTATTTAACTGCATGGTACAATAGATTTTATGCAAAAAGAGCGGAGTGTGAATGATGGAAAAACGCGATTACTACGAGGTGCTTGGGTTAACCAAATCAGCTTCAAAAGATGATATTAAAAAAGCATATCGTAAATTATCAAAACAATATCACCCTGATTTAAATAAAGAACCAGGTGCAGATGAAAAATTCAAAGAAATCGCTGAAGCTTATGAAGTGCTAAGTGATGATCAGAAGAAGGCGCGCTACGATCAATTTGGTCATGAGGATCCAAATGCTGGCTTTGGTGGTGGTGGCTTCGGAGGAGGCGGCTTTGGCGGCTTCGAGGATATTTTCAGCTCATTCTTTGGTGGTGGCGGTCGTCGTCAGGACCCGAATGCACCACGCAAGGGTGATGATCTACAATATCGTATGAATATTAAATTTGAAGAAGCGATTTTCGGGAAAGAAACAGAAATCGAAATTCCGAAGGATGAAACCTGCGATACTTGTCATGGTTCGGGTGCAAAACCAGGAACTAAACCAGAAACATGTTCAACATGTAATGGTGCTGGTCAAGTAAATCAAGCTGTGGATACGCCATTTGGCCGTATGATGAATCGTCGTACTTGTTCAACATGTCATGGTACTGGAAAGATCATTAAAGAAAAATGTTCAACATGTCGTGGAGAAGGAAAAGTACAAAAACGTAAGAAAATTAAAGTAACAATTCCAGCAGGGGTTGACGATGGCCAACAAATTCGTGTAACGGGTCAGGGAGAGCCAGGTATAAACGGAGGACCAGCGGGAGATTTATATATAATGTTCCGTGTGCAAGGGCATAATGAGTTTGAACGTGATGGCGACGATATTTATTATGAACTGAAGCTAACATTCCCTCAAGCAGCTCTTGGTGATGAAATTGAAGTACCAACTGTTCATGGGAAAGTAAAATTACGAATTCCAGCAGGGACACAGTCAGGTGCTCAATTCCGCCTTAAAGACAAAGGTGTAAAAAATGTACATGGCTATGGTACTGGTAATCAATATGTTACTGTCAAAGTTGTCACACCAGAAAAGGTAACAGAAAGACAAAAACAACTGCTACGCGAATTTGCGGAAATTAGTGGTGATATTCCTGAGGAACAAGGAAGCTCACTATTCGATAAAATCAAGAAAAAATTCCAAGGCGAATAATTAGAGGAGCTGAAGAGCTACGTGAAGTGGTCAGAGTTATCCATTCATACCAAGAATGAAGCGGTAGAGGCAATTTCGAATATTTTGCATGAGGCTGGAGCAAGTGGTGTTGTTATTGAAGATTCGGCTGAATTTGCTAAGCCACGAGAAGATCAATTTGGTGAAATTTATGCACTAAATGAAGCGGATTTTCCCAAAGATGGTGTTATTATTAAGGCTTACTTATCGGAGTCTAGCTTTTTAAATGAAACAGTGGAAGAAATTAAAGCGGCTATCACAAATCTAACGAACTTTAATATCGATATAGGGGAGAATGTAGTATCGATTGTAGAAGTAAATGAGGAAGATTGGGCAACAGCTTGGAAGCAATACTATCATCCTGTGAAAATTTCTGAACGCTTTACAATTGTGCCAACCTGGGAAGATTATACTCCAGTATCAACAGATGAATTAATTATCGAATTAGATCCTGGTATGGCATTTGGTACTGGAACACACCCAACAACTGTGATGTGCCTGCAAGGGCTTGAAAGGGTTGTAAAAGAGGGAGACACAGTTATCGATATTGGTACGGGTTCTGGTGTTCTTTCTATTGGTGCCGCATTACTTGGAGCTAAAAGTGTTCATGCGCTTGATTTAGATGAAGTAGCAGTACGCTCAGCACAAGAAAATGTTGTGTTAAACAAAGTTGAGGATACAGTATCTGTATTTCATGGAAACCTATTGGATACAGTGAAGGAGCCGGCCGATGTCGTTGTTGCCAATATCTTAGCAGAAATTATTATATCCTTTACTGACGATGCATTTTCAATTGTCAAACCAGGTGGATTATATGTCACTTCAGGCATCATTGGCGCAAAACGGGATGATGTCAAAGCAGCACTAGAAGCTTCAGGCTTTGTCATTGAAGAAGTATTACTAATGGAAGACTGGGTCGCAATCATCGCCCGTCGTCCACAATAAATGGATTGAGAAAGCGCCAAATCGTGAGCCGAGTGTTTGTGATTTGGTGTTTTCTCTTCTTTATAGAAAGGAATGTGTACCATGCAGCGTTATTTTATTGAAACCTCTATTGAAAAAGCACGAATTAGTGGAGAAGATGCACATCATATTGAACGAGTAATGCGAATGAAGGAAGGTGACAAAATTGTAGTAGTGGCACAAGATAATGCCCACATCTGTACAATTGTAGCCTTTGAAGGAGATGGGGTAGTTATACAGCCTACTGGGGAGATGATTCCTTCTCCTGAGCTACCTGTTCAAGTTACAGTTGCCTGTGGATTGCCAAAAGGTGATAAATTAGAGCTTATTACACAAAAAGCAACAGAGCTTGGCATGTTTGCCTTATTGCCTTTTGAAGCAGAGCGTTCCATTGTAAAATGGGATAAAAAGAAGGGGGTAAAAAAGCAAGAGCGTCTGCAAAAAATTGCAAAAGAGGCCGCTGAACAATCTCATCGTACACATATACCAGAAATTTATGAACCAATTTCTTTTAAGCAGCTAGTAAATCAAGTGAGCAATTTTGACGCCGTTTTTATCGCAGATGAAGAAGATGCCAAGTCGATAAAACGTACAAGATTTGCGGAAAAGCTAAAAAACGCTTACGATAAAAAATCGAATTCAATTCTTATTATCTTTGGTCCAGAAGGCGGCATTGCTAGAAAAGAAGCGGATGCTCTGTTGCAAGCTGGAGCCCAAACGATGTCTTTAGGCCCCCGAATTTTACGAGCAGAAACTGCGCCACTTTATGCACTGTCTGCAATATCCTATGAATTTGAATAAAAAATGCCGCCTTGTCAAAAATGAGAATATGTTATAGTGCGTATTGGCTAAAAGACGAGGCATGGGCAAAACCACTTAAAAAACTGTTTTAAGTGGTTTTTTCACTTTTATAATATAGGGTCTTACTAAAATTTGAGTCAGTAATATTTTGCAAAATATGATGAGAAAATAAATAAAAATTTTGAGTCAAGAGAAAATTCAACAAAAATCCCTTTTATTAAAATATAGAAAAAACAAGTATAACGTCCATACATAGATATTATTGATACATATTCTAACGATAGGAGAGCTCCCTAATACTAAAAAAATGAAAAGAGGGAATTTTTTTGAGTGAACAATTAGAAAATCAAATGCTACCTTGTCCGGTAACATCAACTGAACAAATTCCATTAACTAGTGAAATTACTCCAGTAGTTGCTACACCACTTACGACTCCAACAATTAAAGTTCCAGTTGTACTTGCAGAACCAACACTTCAAATCGTTGTGGAGTCAGATATTACGCTTTCTCCTGCAGCAACTGAAATCAAAAGAGTGAAAAAAAATGTATTCCTAAATCAAGTTAAATTGGTTCCAGTGAGCTTTGCACGTATTGCGGGCACTGACTTTTTTAGAGTAACAAGAGCTAAATTATTTGTAGCAGGACATATTCGTAAAAATATCGAATATGCTTCATCAGCATGTAGTGGAGCACTTCGAGATAGAATTGCCGATGTTGCGTTTTCTGGTTTTACAGACCTTACGTTCCCACAAACACCTGGGGGATCTACTCCAATCTTAGGCATTTCCGAGTTTGCCGAAGCGAACTTCCTGAATGAAGCGACGCAAATGGACGCTCGATTGGATAAGGCTTTCTTCCAAAACCTTGTTAAATACAATGAACAACCATTTGGAGAATTAGTAGCAGCGAACTTCTTTGAACTTGATTTTTCGCCAATTATGACATCACCAGAAGGTACGTTTAGCACATTACGTGAAAAAATCGTACTCGAACTGACTGTAAAAGTAATTCAAGTTCAACAAGTCCGCCTTGGTGCTGGCAGTAGTGTAATAACTCCTGTTCTTACAGGGCTTACTCCTCCAGTTAGTCCTACTATCAATCCTCCTATTAATCCACCTTCCGAACCTTGTTAATCTATCTTTAATTACTAGAGAATCAAAATAGATAAGCGTCATTCAAGGTCACGGATAAAAATCCAATATTTGAGTTGGCAGTCGAGGGTTCGATTTAGTCGAATTTTCAACTGCCTTTTTTGCTATTAAAAAATTGTCGTGTGAAACAACGTGCTCAGTGACAAAAGTAAAAGTTAAGCATAGTATGAATTGTAATAATAAGTACAGTGAAAAGAATAGGCGTTATATTATGAAGTAGAACTCAAATCCTTAATATATAGAACAATGAGGAATTATCGATTTGTCAAAACATTTTTTGGGAGTGAATGAATGAAAACTCCATGGATTAACTTTAGAGGGATGAAGGAAGTATCCTCCAAGCAAAATAAATACACGGATTGGACGTATCAACCTAAACCATCTCATTTAGATTCTGCTTTTGGTGAAAATGATGATACCAGAAATGGGGATGAATCTAGCCATGAATTACTAATTTCTTCAAGAAGTAATGTTGAAGAAGAAACCAATCCCCTACCTGATAACGTGGAGGTTGATGAATGGAGTCCAGTGGAAGAGCTGGATTTAACATTACTTATTCCTGAAACGGTTGTTGAGGAAGAAATCGATCATTTCTCCGATACTCAAATAGAAGATGAAATGAATCCAGTGAAAGATTTAGATTTAGCAACCAATTTAGATTCCAATCATGGACTACTTAATCCTCTAGAAATTAATGATGGGGAAGATGTCCATGCTCTCCCTGATCCCGAAGAGACAGAGGAAATGAATTCTATAGAAGAACCAGATTTAACATCTCAAGTAGATCCTAATCAATCATATGGTGAGAATAAAAATGATGAAGGGGAAAACCTTTCTACAGTTACACCTTTTCCTGAGCCTGTGCAAGGAGAAGTATGTTCTATAACCCAAAAAAGCTCATTTTCTACATATGTTGAAATTAATGATTTTCTCCATGCTCCTATCTGTGGTGAAAATGTTCAAAATACATTTGAATTTCTTGATTTAAACAATAAACAAATTCCCCAATTTGAAACTAAGCTATTTCATACTATAACGGATTATCCTGAGCAGCCGGATTGTCGATTGGCTCGCTCAAAAATTAATAAAATTGTATTTTTAATGAAAACAGATATCCATCCTAAAAATAATCAGAAAAATAATCTGCTTAAATCAGTTGTAGTCCCCTTACATAATTCACAATCAATTAACAAAGATGGAGTAAATAATCATTCGTACAGTACCGAAGATTTTATGCATATTAGAGTTCCAGTTGTAGTTGGGGAATATAAAATCGAAATATGTCTCGAAGAATTTATGATATTTGAAAAAGGAATTGTGGAGATTAAAGATATCTCGAGTGAGGTAGTACTAACCAATTGTAGATTCGTACCTAATCGTTTTTCCAAATCATTAGGTAATGGAACATGTACAGCATTAAAGGGGAATTTATTTATAGAAGGTTATATTCATCAGAATATTGAGTATATAAGTTCTCATACCGGGGATGAAATACCTGTACAAAATAAAGAATTTATTCATTCGAATCAATTGTGCCAAAATATAGTATTAGATTTAATCATTCATATGTTTCAAGTACAGAAAATACAGGTTAGTATGGCAAACAGAGTCTAGAGGATAATTGAAATCTTATATGTTAGCTCAAAACCCTTTTTAAAAATCAGTAAAATACTAGTATATACGTCCATGTATAGATATAACCGCTACATATTCTAGTTATATAAAGAGCGCTCTTTAATACTAAAAAAATGAAAAGAGGGAATTTTTTTGAGTGAACAATTAGATAATCAAGTTAGTCAATTCGAACCTTGTCCGGTAGCATCAACTGAACAAATTCCATTAACTAGTGAAATTACTCCAGTAGTTGCTACACCACTTACGACTCCAACAATTAAAGTTCCAGTTGTACTTGCAGAACCAACACTTCAAATCGTTGTGGAGTCAGATATTACGCTTTCTCCTGCAGCAACTGAAATCAAAAGAGTGAAAAAAAATGTATTCCTAAATCAAGTTAAATTGGTTCCAGTGAGCTTTGCACGTATTGCGGGCACTGACTTTTTTAGAGTAACAAGAGCTAAATTATTTGTAGCAGGACATATTCGTAAAAATATCGAATATGCTTCATCAGCATGTAGTGGAGCACTTCGAGATAGAATTGCCGATGTTGCGTTTTCTGGTTTTACAGACCTTACATTCCCACAAACACCTGGGGGACCTACTCCAATCTTAGGCATTTCCGAGTTTGCTGAAGCGAACTTCCTGAATGAAGCGACGCAAATGGACGCTCGATTGGATAAAGCTTTCTTCCAAAACCTTGTTAAATACAATGAACAACCATTTGGAGAATTAGTAGCGGCAAACTTCTTTGAACTTGATTTTTCGCCAATCTTGACATCACCAGAGGGAACGTTCAGCACTTTACGTGAAAAAATTGTATTGGAATTGACTGTAAAAGTACTACAAGTTCAACAAGTCCGCCTTGGTGCTGGCAGTAGTGTAATAACTCCTGTTCTTCTAGGACTTACTCCTCCTACTAGCCCTTAATAGTTTTAAATTTTTGAGAAACACAACAAATAAAAATATTAGTAGTGCAAATCATGGCCAAGGTTTGTACTACTATTTTTTATGGCAATAAAAATGTTTGACTTAAAATAAGACCACCTACACAAGCTTATGGGAAGCATTTTAGTAGGTTGGGTCGTTAAACATTAGAGGATAAATACTAAACATTAAGTTAAGGCTAGCCAAAAAGCTAGGCTCATTATATTTATTTGTGTTATCATAAATCACTTTCTAAAAATAAGTACATCAAAAAAATTTAATAGTGAAGAAGCAAATTGTAATTGAGATGTTGAAAGGATGATATAAATTATGAGTAACGAGCGATCAAAAATCGTGAGTTTCCATACTCTAGGTTGTGGGGAAGTATACAGAGATATGATTGCGTAGGAATGTAGTGGTATCAAGGCTTCAACTGCATGGCAAAATCACTTAAAATGGTGGCTTTAAGTGATTTTTTCATTGTAATGATAGCGCGTTGATACAGATTGTCCTGTTTTTACAATAAGATCACGCTCAAGTAATTCCGCTAATAACGTGAAGATTCCATCACGGGAAATGTTAGTAGCTTTTTGCAGATCGGCACGTGAAGCGGGTCCATTTTCTTTCAAATAGTCCAATACTGCACTTTCGTAAAGTCTAAACTGCATTCGAGTTGATGCTACGGATTCGCTTTGTAAAAGAGACTTATATGCAAAGGTATGTGTGATACCATTCTTAAATGTAATTGATTGCACACGTTTATCTAAGACAATAATATTATAAATTACAGTATGAATAAAATCAGATAATGCTTCTCTGCCAACTGATTCTGACAAGGCTCTATAATCAACATTGCGTGCCTGCTGCATCTCTTTAGTAATTAAAAAATGCTGCCCATTATCAATAAATGTATCACTTGATTTATTATTATTTTTTTGATTTAACGTATTAATATCGACTTCAATTTCTTCTAGTCTTTCCCGAAGGTCACGCTTTTTAAAAATATAATCCTTCTGGCTAATGCCATCCTCACCGAATAAATATAAATCCTCTAATCGAGCTAATGCTTTTTCATACTTCACTTTTTCTTTGTTTAACCTTTCAATTTCTAGATCAGGAATAACCTGTTCATCGTTTGTAGCCAAAGAATATTCATGTCCTGACAAACCATTAGTAAGCGCAAAATATGTTTCTTTAAGTGATTCATTATCAATACCAACTACATCAGTAAATTCATTACCACGAAGTAACGCTCGTTCTATATCACGTATTGAATGACTTGGAGTGATTCGCTCTTGGAGCCTAATTAAATTTGATACATAGTTAAAAATAAATGGACCAATAATAATATCACTCACATAGTTGCTACATCTTTTAGCTCCACCGGACGTAACACAAGTATAGCGTGATGGACGAAAACCATCTTTGCGTGGTGAATCTAAGCCAGCCGTAAGCAAAGCATTACATTTTCCACAATAAAGCATTTTAGAAAAGATGTGCTTATGAATATCGGCACGTTGGACATCAGTTAAGCCTCTATAGTTGTCCGAAAGTAGTCTATTAACCCGTTCAAATTGCTCTTTTTCAATGATGCCAGGATGATTATTTTCAACGATTACCCATTCATCTTTATTTTTTAGTCTTCGACTACCATCACTTTCACGCATGTTGTAGCGGTATGTACCAATATAGAAGGGGTTACGTAAAATATCCCGAACTGTTTTAGCTGTCCATTGTCCATTACGTTTTGTAGCTATATTTTCCTCATGTAAACGATATGCTACTTTTAAAGTTGAGCGTAATGATTCGTACAAATTGTAAATGTATTGGACTATTTTTGTTTCTTTAGGATCTACCACAGGAAACTTTTCTTCATCTGACCACACGTAACCAATCGGTACAGTGGAGCCATTCCATAAACCTTTTTCAGCACGAGAGAGCATGATTGAAAATACACGTTCCGCAGTCAGTTGACGTTCTAATTCTGCAAACACTAAGATGATTTTTAGCATTGCTTCGCCCATTGCTGTAGATGTATCAAACTGCTCGTTTTTTGATACGAATGTAACCTTGCATCCTTTTAATTCTTCATACATCTCCGAAAAGTCTTTTAAATTACGTGAAATCCTATCAATCTTCCACACAAGTAAATGTGTAAATTCACCTTTTCGGATTCGCTGCATCATTTCTTGATATTTAGGACGGTCAGTATTCTTGGCCGAATAGCCAGCGTCCTCAAAAACTTCAACATCTTCAATATTCAAAGCGTATTTCGCATAATTTTCTAATTCCTGTCGTTGGAAAGGTAAAGAGTCTTTATCGATTTGATGTAATGTACTCACTCGAACATATAATGCTGCTTTTGTTTTTTTCATTGGAAATCACACCTTTTCATAAAGAAAGAGCAAGACAAAAAGCTCGCTCTCTTTTCTTTTTAATTAATTTGCAAATTAATTAATACCTCTTATCATTTTAAAGTCCAATGTGTGGAATTTCTTAACTTGTTTCGAGCTTTTGTGAGACTAATGATGTTTGTACCTTTTTCTCAGCTTCTAATTCTTGACGATAACGTTTTAATTCAGCCTCAATGTCATCTTCATCAGTAGTAGCAACTGTTTCTGTGTGCTTTGCAAAAAGTTGCTGTGCAGTTGCAAGAATACTTTGACGCACATCTTTATTTAAGTCCATATAGCTTTTAATGATGTCCAGCTCTAATTCAGTGAGCTGGTTTTTTTGTGCATATTCATCCAATGAAAAAGTAGCAGGTTGGACAAACATCTCGCCTTTTCCTGTGCGAAGCCATTCCTCGTTTACGTTGAATTCATGGCACATTTGTGCAATGTACACGTCTCGAATTGTACGTTTTCCATTCTCCATCAATGTTAATGCAGATTGGGAAATCCCTATTTTTTCACTAAATTCTTTCTGATTCATTTCTAGAGTTTTTCTTAAAACTTTTAGGCGTTCATTCACTTTTCCCACCTCCTCTATTTAAACAATAACTATTATTTTATGACAATGCAATATTTTTAATTAAGAAGTCTTGACTTTTTAAATACAATGTCATAAATTAATAATACAAAGTAATAAAACGAGGTGAGTAAATTGAGCGAAAGAATACTCGCAATAGAAGAAAAAGAAGCGGTTGAACAAGTAGGAGCTTACTTAAAAATGTTGACACCTCAACAGAAGCGGGAATTTGCATTATTGATTCGAGGTGCCATTGTAACTATGCAGTTAGTGGAACGTAAGGGCAAACAATCTGAATCATCAGCATAGAGGTGGTTCTTCTATTAATAACTGAAATCAAAGCGCTGTGATACCGAGCCAATGACGGTATAGTCGTAACTTATAGCTGATATGACGGTAGCAACGTTATACAAAAATGAAAGGAATGGTGGGAAATGAATGGAAAACTAGCTAACACACCAGAAGTAAAACGGGAAACTCCAAAAGAGTATTTATTAAGAAAATACCCTCCAAATGTAACAGATTTACATGGTGCATATGGACAAGACTTTTGGGAGAATTGTGATTTTGAAAAAGCACAGGAGCTTTCTAATAAAGTGATTGAATTATTTAAGAATGAGGACATGACGTATACAGACGCATACGCCATGCTTGGATACATTCGCATTGATCTCGAATATCGTTCTAATCAACTAAATCTGTAATATCAATAATCGACACAACATTTATCGTTTGATTTTCAAGGTTAATAAATGGAAGTTTAGTGTTACTGTCTAATTTTTGAGCATTTAGCAAATATGGATAAATTGGAGATTCATCAGATTTTATATCTGCAAAATCCACTATTTTAAATATTGTATTAAATAATAAATCGAATGTGGAAATTTTTTTAAAGGGATTACTATAAAATCCACCTTTGTTAGTCTGCTTAGTAAATGCATCCGTAATTTTTTTGAAAAATGCAGTGGCGCTTGGGCCATCTGAGTAAAAACGATAATAGTTAACATCTCCATCATCGTCTATGAAATGTTGTGTTGGAGCGTGATTTTGATAATTTAAAAAATCACCATACCAATACGATCCGTTTAATTCAATAACAAGTTTCAATTCTTTGTTGTGGAAAATAAAGTCTTTGCAATTAACTATTTTATTTAGTAAAAAATCTGCGGCTTGTACTTGTTGGATTGTATACATTTGAGTCACCTCCTTTGGGAGATTATATCAAATTTTAGTATTTTTTGGTTGATGATTATTTAGTGTACATGAGGCAGCAATGTCAAATCATTTTGGAAATGGGGCGAGAAAAATGGGGACTACAACAAAACAAAGATCAAATGATGTGCAATTGGAAAAACTCAAACAGGCTCTGGCTAAACATGGTATTTACAATGAGGAACAATTAAACGAAGAAATTCGCAAAATGAAGCCTTTAAATATTGGGTGTATGGTATCTCCGGTACCGAAAAAACATGAATAATACCTAGTCAATGACACTAAAAACCTTTAATTAATTGAATATTTAATTTTCAGGAAGGTGGAACAAAAATGATAGAACAATTACAGCAAGCCTATACGCAAGGCTTAAAAAATCTAGTATTTATTGATTTCAAAAATAAAAACATTATTGGAGACACAATGACTTTGGAATTAGAGCTAAGTAAAGAAAGAGCCTGTGGTCAGGACTTAATAACAGCTATGAATCTTCATTTCTACAATGGTAATTATGACTTAGCACAAGAGTGTGCAGAGGTTTTAGTAGGTAGGTTAGATTACATCAAAAGCTTAGAGGGGCAAATAAAAGAGCAGCGTCGCAACAAATTATTTGATATTGCTAGCCAGTTAAAAAAGCAAGGCAAATTCGAAGAGGTAAGGGTTAATGGTATAAAAAAACTGCTTAATCGCTCTAACGATTAAACAGCACCTAAACATCAGAAATTTAACTTGTTTCTATTGTATCACAAAATTTGAAAGGAGCGCTATTATGCGAACAAAACGTCCACGAAAATTCACTCGTGCAGAAAAAATGTATCTCAGTAGTATCAGATTGAATTGTAATAATTGGCTGTTTGTATCAGCAGATGATGATTTCTGGAACATCAAGAATAAAGAAAAGGGTCACATCAAAAGAGTGCCAGTTCCAACAAAATAAAAAATTGCTAACTACCGCAAATAGTTAGCAACCTGAAAATCCTTGCCGTACTTATGAGAGGTACGGCTTTATTTGACTAATGCCAAACACCTTATAGCTAGAATAACAGCTTTCATGGCAAATAGTCAATTAGCGTCCTTGTAATGGATATTAGATTTACGACCATAATCAAAAATTAACAAGGATACTAGATTATTAACACATCGGGAGAGAGTAGCCATGAAGAATAAACAGCATAAGGTGAAACATGTTTTAGCAGCATATGAAGAAGCATTTAGTGAGTCAGAATTAACTAAAATGCATGAAGTTAGCTTACTGGATAGAGCTATTGCTGGCTATCGCGTGAAAAGCATTTGGTGTGGTTCCGTTTTAGAGGTGGAAGCGTATCCATATTGGAAGATACCTCAAAGGAAACGTGTAAAGACTGATAAAAACAGCAGTAAGGCGCAAGAAAGGTTAAATGAAAAAAATAGACAAAAACATGTGGTTAGATTATTGAATACAAATTTTCGTCCCTACCATGATTTATACATGACGTTCACATATGCAGATAAGAATGTACCAGAGGATTATGAGCAAGCAAAAAGAGATATGACAAATCTATTAAAACGTATGAAGTATTGGCTAAAGAAACAGGAAAAGTATGCAGATTTCGAGTTGAAATATATTTATACAACAGAACATACACGGAACGGGCAAAAAGTGCGTGCACATCACCATATGGTAACAAACTTCCCTAATCGAGAAGTAGCAGAAGAGTTGTGGAGTAGAGGGCGGGCTCAATCAGAACGTTTAGTAGACGATGATTTAGGTTTTAAAAAGCTAGGAGAGTACCTAGTTAAGGAAAAAGGAGAAAAGACAAGAAAAGGATATACACCTTCACGCAATTTAAAGCAGCATACTAAAGTGACGATTTCAGATACAAAATTAACACGAAGAAAAGCTACTAAAATAGCAACAGAAGAAAATAGTGCACAAGAAATCTTTGAAAAAATGTATAAAAATTATCAATTCAAACAAATGAATGTGTCATTTTCGGATTATGTAAGTGGTGCATATATAAATGTGTACATGAAGCGGATTGACACGCCAATAAATCATAAAAGGAGAAGAACAATAAATGACGATGAAGACGATCAGCATTATTAATTTAAAAGGTGGGGTAGCTAAAACAGTTTCAGCTATCAATATCGCATACACACTAGTAGCTGTGCATGGGAAGCGTGTATTGCTCATTGATAACGACAAGCAGGGTAATACATCTAAGTTTTTCGGGCTGTATGATCCTGAGAGTAAGTTTGGGTTATCAGAGTTATTAACAGATAAAAAGATGGATGTGGATAACGTCATTCAAAAAACGGCTTATGAGGGTCTAGACATTATTACTTCCAACATGAATCTGTTAAGAACAAATAAAGAAATCTTGATGGATGTGTCACGCCCGCAGCAAACACGACTACGTAAAAAACTGAAAAAAGTAAGAGAGCAATATGATTACTGCATTATTGACAATGCCCCAGATATAAACATGACAGTAGTAAATGCATTAGTAGCTTCTGATGATGTGCTAGTACCAATCAAAATAGATCAGTTCAGTTTTGATGGATTAGAGCAGATATTAGAGCAAATAGAAGATGTAAGTGAGTTTAACAGCGATATTCGTTTGGCAGGTTGTTTTGTCACGATGTATCAGAGGAGCAGCGTGAATCAACAAGGAGTGGAGCTATTAGAGCAACAAGATTATCCGATGTTCTCAACACGTATCAGAAAAACAGTAAAGGTTGATGAAATGACCTTCACTGGAAAGCCATTGTTAGTATATGCGAAGCGGTCAACAGCTTGCGTAGATTATGTAGCCCTAGTAAATGAATATTTGGGATTGTGATAGTTTCGGGCACTTTTTAAGAAGGGAGAAAGCTAATGTCAAAATTCAATCTATCACAGCTTATGAACGTGGAATCAAAGAAGCAAAGTGTTGCCTTTAAGATTGAGCACATACCGTTAGACAGCATACAACCTTCACCAAAGAATAACTACAGTGTTGATGATGTATCAGAGCTTAAAGCGAGTATTGAGCTAATGGGGTTACAACAAAATTTAGTAGTGCGTATCAAAGACGATGGCATGTATGAGTTGATTAGTGGGCACAGACGTTTTAAAGCCATGCAGGAGCTATACAGCGAAGGGAATGAGGATTTTTCCAAAGCACCTTGCAAAATTGTGAAATCAACAGACGACATACAGGCAGAGCTACAGCTCATATTAGCAAATTCAACAACTCGTATTTTAACGGATGCAGAAAAAACGCAACAGGCAGCAAGACTACATGAATTGTTACAAAAATTACAAAACAGTGGTTATCAATTGACGGGGCGCAAACGTGAGATTGTAGCGCAGCTAATGGGCGTGTCATCTGCACAGGTGCAACGTATGGATAGCATTAATAAAAAACTAACTCCTGAACTAAAAGAAGAATTTAGCGAGGGAAATATCAATATAACGACAGCATATGAGTTGTCACGTCTTCCAGAAGACAAACAGCAAGAAGTGTTAACGGAGCAACGAGAGGAAGGCAAACCACTAACACCATCCGTTGCAAAAGAAAAGCGGCAGGAAGTCATAGAGTCAGAGCAAAAAGAAAAGCCAATGACGCATGAATTAGACAGCTACATTGAACAGTTCGAAGACATAGTAAAAGGCTTTAAGACATTTATGTGTGGCTTTGATAACAGGAGCTTTCGAGTAGGCGACATTTTAAAAATAAATGAATATGACCGTGACAAAATACTGTACACAGGGAGATTTGTTGAAGTAAGGGTCATTTATTTACAACAGGGTGGAGAAAACGGACTTCCAGAAGATTTTATCATTATGAGTATTAAAAAAATCAGATAGGGGGCTTATTTGATGAAAAGGCATGAAGAATTATCAATGTATATATGCAACACACAATTTGTTATAAACATTTTCGATAACAACACGCTTACAGAAAAAGAAGCGGTTGTAGAAGCTGGTTCTAAATGGCGTCGAGATGATAAGCAAAAGCGCGGTCTAAGTACCGTGCACTTGCTTAACTTATCAGGCAAGGTAAACGAAGAAATTTTATGGCTTGAAATCGATGAAAAAGTATTAGAAAAGCACTTCCTAAAAATCTGAAAAACTATTGGAGTGATCTCTTTGAGGCAATTAAGTTTTTTTGATGATTTTTCACAATCATCTAGTGCGATTTTTAGAGTAAATGAGACTGTAAAGATCATTGAGGTAAAAAATAATTTGGAAATTCATGGATATCGTAAGCACTATTTTAGCCACGTCATTGGTAAAAAGGGCGTTGTCCAAAAAGTAGATGGTAAATCGGTTCTAGTGAGAATTGGAGTGGATTGCTTAATTAAATAGCTAAAGGGGCAGCCGATGAATCAGGTTACGATGGAGTATTAGCTCACCCTCATGGGGTTGTAGACGATGCAGATGATATTTTAGGTTGGTCAGATGAGCTTTATGTTGCATTTGGCTTTGCAGATAAAAAATTCGAAGAAAAGTGATGCTCCACTAAATAACTGAAGATTTTGTGTAACAAAAAAGACAGGATTATTTATCCTGCCTAGTGTGTAAAGCATTTTCTAACTGTTCAATTTTATATTCTAAATCTGCAATTTTTGAATCTTTTTTCAACTTTTGTTTGGAACCATTTTCAGAGAATAATGGCTTTAAAAATAAATTGATCAATGCGTTAATTACTTCAAGTATAGCAACAGCAAATGTAAATTCTAAAATATTTTTATCCAAAAATGTATAAAAATTTTGGATATTTTCATTTGCAATCTTACCATCAGTTAGACTATTTATTTTCATATACAAAAACAACCATAAAGCCAAGATTGAATAACCAATGACTTTAAACATATCTAATATCTTTTCAAAAATATCATACATTTTTTTATTACCCCTTAAAATATCATACAGACATTTAGGTAATATTCCAATGTATATTTTGAGGATCATGTCAAAAAGAAAATGTGCAGTAAGGAGTGAGGATTTTGGAACAAGAAATAAACGTAATATCAATCAGTGGTGGCAAGGATAGTACAGCTCTTTGGCTACATGCTATTGAACGAGATACACCAAATTTAAAAGTAGTCTTTGCTGATGTTGGAAATGAACACCCAGAGACTTATAAATATGTCGAGTATCTAGAAAAAGAATTAGGACCGATCACAAGAGTTAAGGCTGATTTTTCTAAGCAAATCGAACGCAAACGTGAATATGTGAATACTAAATGGCGTGAAGAAGGAGTTTCAGAAACAATTATTCAAAACGCCTTAGAGGTACTTGTTCCAACAGGACTACCATATTTAGATTTATGCATGTGGAAAGGTCGTTTTCCAGCTTCACAATCGCAATTTTGCACACAAGAACTAAAAATAATACCAATCCTTGACCAAATCTATATGCCTATTTTTGAAGCTGGTGACAAAGTAATTAGTTGGCAAGGTATTAGGGCACAAGAAAGCAGAAGACGTTCTAAAATGGCTGAAATTGAAGAAACTCCAGAAGGATACACAGTTTATAGACCGTTGCTAAATTGGGATGTATACGATGTATTTAAGCAACATGACAAGTTTGGAATTGAACCTAATCCATTATATAAATTAGGAATGGGACGTGTAGGTTGTATGCCTTGTATCAATGCAAAGAAAGAAGAATTATTTGAAATTCAAAGACGATTCCCAGAGGTAGTAGAAAGGATAATTGAATGGGAAAGAATTGTTTCGATGGCTTCAAAGAGGGGATCAGCTACATTTTTCACGAGTGATGAACGAGGTCATGGTATGGAGGACATTGTGGAATGGTCTAAGACTGCAAGGGGGGGCAAGCAGTACGATCTATTAAAACTAACAGAAGAACTGCCAGCATGTTCTAGTATGTATGGATTATGCGAGTAGTTCTGAACACTCTTTTAAAGAAAGGACGTTCAAAACGTCCCTTCTGTTCATTTTAAAATATCATTCACAGTTTTTTCAACCTCACTACAATATTCAGTTTCGTAATTTTCTAAAGTGAAGTTGAAAACATCACCTGTATATTTATGTAACCATTTTTCATATACAAAGACAATGCTTCTGGCCATTTTTAAATCAGGAGTAGCAGAGCGGAAATCCGGCACTCTATGAGCTGCAAATTGATTTCTCCAATCAGTTATTTCACTCCAATAAAAAGAATAATCTTTTTCGTTTAAATTCAATTCAGATAGTATTAGAGATTTTAATTCTTGATTTAGGTTTAGTTTTTTCCAATGAATCTCGTTACTCTTTGCTCCAAACACCATACACCATAAGTTAATGGCTTGAAGATAGTGAGAGTTTATAGTGTATACCCAGAAATCAATTGAACCTTTTTTGCATAAAGAATCGAAATTTTGATGTAAAATTCGGTAACTAGTGTAGTGGAATAGAAAATCTTGAACAGCGTGAATCTGTTCATTAAAGACCTTTTCATTATAATTCAAATTCAACACCCCTTTGCGTATAGGTTATCATGAATTTGAAATTTAGAGAAATATTGCTAGAAGGTGTTCGCGAATTGGGTTGCTGCACAATGTGAACAAAATGTTCAGTTGTTAGCTGCCTATGATTTTTGAATACTATGATACAGTTGCACTCTTTTATGCTACTTTAAATAAAGGAGGGATTTGTATGAATATAACAGGTTTTAAAAAATTTTTAACTCAGCAAAATTCAATTACAAGTAAAACCAAAGCAGTTCAATCCCGGGTTGCAAAAGCTAGTAAAGTTGAACGGGATTTGAAAGTTGATTTAGATGATATTGGTAAAGATGATGAATCGACCTACAACCTACTTCTAAGAATTCGAAATGAAATGAATGAACAAAGAGGTAATTATCAAAATGCAGTTAGAAAATATTATGAGTATAAAAATGGAAAGAGATTTCCCCAACTACGACACTTTAAATAGTTAGATACGCAATAATGTCTTTACACGATACAACTAACTACTGAACAATATGAAGAAATGAAACAATACTTAAAAGGATAATACAAGGGAAAAGATTTGAGAAATAAGTTATATAGAAAGAATACCTTTGTTCGATATTAAATGTATTACTTATTAAGGGTGGTAGTGAATGTGATATTAATTTTATTTATTGTTGTATTTTTGATTGTATTATGTAACGTGATTTATCTTGGGAAATTAAATAAGAACGGGGATGGCTTAAACTTATTTCCTAATTTAAATAGAGGATTAATCATGCTTTTTATAATAATAAGTTATTTTACTTATTTTTCCGAAACAATAAATGGGATAACTTTAATATGTTTAATGATTTCTGCTGTTATAGTCTTAATTATTTGGAGTATTTTTATTTTTAACAAACACAATACTTACTATATCAAGAATACACATCTATTTTTAATTCTTATTATCCTCTTCTTGATAATCATTGATTTAAAGTTACCCATATATGACAAATATGTTGTTGTAAATTATGTTAACCGAGAGACTATTGAAACAGGGGAAAATGCAAATATTTATATGTTAGTAGTAGGAGAGGAGGTTACGCCCAAAGGAGAAACCATTGACTCTGACATCAAAATATTAAGTACGGATAAAGTAAATAATATAACTCGTTACTTCAGTTTGTGTAAAACTTGTCTAACTTATAAATTAGATTTCATATTTAATGATACTCCCTTAGATAAATCTGTTACAAATGCTGAATCTTATTTGGGGCAAGAAACTTCTGGTACAAAATATTTGAAATCATCAAAAAAGTTTTCGGGGGATAGTGCAGGTTTAGCTTTAGTAATAGGAGGATTAATTGAAAAAGGCGAGATACAAAATAAGCAATCAATAGCAATAACGGGTGCTATCGACAATAAAGGTAATGTTTTACCAATAGGAAGAGTAGAGGAAAAAGTACAAATTGCTTATTTAAATAAACATGATTATGTAATTGTTCCAATCGAAAACTATGATGATGCATTAAAAAAAGCAAATGATTTAAATTTATCATTAAAAATATACTCAGTGGGAACTATAGAAGAAGCAATAATGGTAATACAAGAATTAAATTTTCCTACATTATAATCTCAAGTTAACTAAAAACAAAGTCTTTAATCCCTAAATTTCTTAAGGCGGATAAGCAAACATTTGAGGATTTTATAAAAATAGCTGTAGTGCACAACACATTACAGCTCAAAATTGGCTACCCTTTTACGGTTTGTGCTAAAGTATTATATCACAGATTTACAATATTACTTTCCAAAATAACAGATTAAGAAAAGGAGAGTGTGCTAATGAGCAGTATTGCACAAGAACAAATTACTGCTATAGCTGAGGTAGCGATAGCTAAGTTTAATGAACTTCAACAAGAAGAAAAAACTAAGAGATTAGACAGACGGCTTTTTAACACGAAAATATTATTGAAAAATTATCGTCATTTAAAAGTGTACTGTAATGAAATGAAAGAGAATATGGATTTAGAAGATGGGGAGCAAGAAGAAATAATTACTCCCGATAAAGAATACCTTACATTAGAATCCATAAAAAGAAGCGAAGCTCGCACACTTGCTATGATGCGGTTCATTGATAATATGATTAAAGTTTATGAAATGGATTGCAAACATTTAGGGGAAGAAGCGATACGTAGACATGAAACACTATTGCATTTTTATATAAACGATGAAAGAAAGACTTATGCTGAAATAGCGAAGTTGCATAATGTGCATGAACGTACAGCACAAAGGGATTTGAAAGAAGCGGTTCATGCGATGTCAGTACTTTTTTTCGGCACAGATGGATTGCGTTTACAATTGTAGTCATGTCGTAAAGATGTCGTTTTAAAAGCATTTTAAATATTGTATAGTGTAAATGTAGAGTAATTGGATTTACTTTACAACAATAGTCTTCCAATCGACATGAAAAAACCTGTTAAGCAGGCAAACAACTAAATAGACGTTAGCTGGAACGTCAACACTACAGAGTCGCATCTAACTAGGTGTGACTTTTATTATGCCTGAAAGGAAGAAAATGACAGGAATTATTAAATGCGTATGATAATATAATATTTAGAATAACTCTGTGAGCAATTTAGTATAGAAACACTCTAAATTTGAATAATTTCATATTAAATAGAATAAATACTATATATAATGATTCTAGGCGATTAACTGATAGAAAGTTGAGGTAAGATATTAATGACCAATAATCTAAGTCAAATTGAAGTAAGTACTTATAAAGGAATAAAAAATTTAAAGTTAGATAATTTAGGCAAAATTAATATTATTACAGGTAATAATAATTCTGGAAAAACATCATTTCTTGAGGCAATTATGATGTTGGCAAAACCAAGTGATTTATATGACATTATAAGGGTTGCTAAATTGAGAGAAGCAGGAAAGTTAGTAGCTGGATTTTCATACCGTACTAGGTTAGATAACTTTCAATTATTTCAATACCTATTTAATAAACAAGAAGAGAATTTAGTGCTCAAAATAAAAGGTAAATTTAATGAGAAAGAAACACAGTTAATTATTAAGGGTGAAAAACAATATGAGCTAATTAATGAGTTTATGTTAAATGATTTTATTAATTCCTCCAACTCCCCATATAGAAAATCACGATTAAAAGATCTATTAACATTAGAAGAAGAAATTGAGACTTTTGTTGGGAAACATATTTACAGTTTAATTGAAAATGATAATTCTTTAGAAATTGTGAAGAATGAAAATGATTTATATTTTAATAAATTTACTATAGACGATTATTTAAGAAATAGTCCTTCGGAGAAGAAGAAGAATTCTAATTACCATTATATTTCTTCAATAGACCATATAACTCGAGATCATTTAAATCCAATTATTAAAGATCCGAAATTAAAAAAAGATGTTATAGATGTATTAAAAATATTCGATGAGGATATTGAAGATCTAACTATTATGCCAGAGGATGAAAGATATATCCATACTATACATAGTAGGCTTAATGGGCCATTACCAATAAGTATGTATGGAGATGGAATAAAAAAAATAATAGCTCTTGCGGCAGGAATTGTTAGAGCTAAAAACGGAATTCTATTAGTAGATGAGATTGAGACATCAATTCATAAAAAGGCAATGCCTAGAGTTTACCATTGGTTAATAGAAACTTGTAATAAATTTAATGTTCAAATGTTTATGACTACTCATAGTATTGAGGTAGTTGATGAAATTTTGAACTCAAATGATATAGCGATAAAAGATGATTGGTTAAGAGTAATTACTTTAAATAAAAAAAATGGAAATACTTTTGCAAGAGTTTTAACTGGAAAAGATGCTTTAAAATTACGAGATAATTTTGATATGGAGTTAAGACAATGAGAAGTGTACTAATTTGTGAAGGTAATACGGATCTAACCCTTATACAGTATTTTCTTGAAAAAACATATGAATGGGAATATATCCCCGAGGGAAGATATAGAGATTTAGAATTAACGCCTATTCAAAATGCTAAAGGATATAAGTGGTTAATAAATAAAACTAATAATAAATTTTTATGTTTGATTGAAGCTGGTGGATCTACTAAAATATTGAATCAATTAGAGGAAATACTAAATTTTAACTCATTTCAAACGGAAAGAGAAAAGTTTTTTGAAAAAATAATTATTCTCACTGACAATGATGATGATAGTACAGAAAGTGAAATGTTAGGTAAATTTTCTACCTTATTGAATGAAAAATATTTTATTAATGAAAACATTTGCAATAATGAATGGAATATTGTTAATTTTGAATTGATGGGTGAGATTATTGCTTTAGAATTCCTACCATTAATAATACCTTTTGAAACAACGGGAGCAATGGAGGACTTTCTTTTAGAAGCCTTAAAGAATGATTCTCTCGAGTCAGATCCAGATAAAGTTATCAGTCATATTGTAGATGAAAGTAGAGAATTTGTAGATAATTTAAATTGTAGTGGAAAATATTTAATTAAACGTAGAGAAAAGACAAAGGCAAAATTCACAACTGTTTTTGCTATTCTTACACCTGCTGAAGCTTTTAAACAAAGAAGAAGTTTGCTTCAATCAATTCCTTGGGAAGAGTATCAACATGTTCAATTAGCCTTTGAAAAATTATCATTGATTTAAGTTTTTAAAAAATGATAAAAGAAATCTTTCATATTCCACTAAATTATTATTAAATTGGTCACATCTAAACAGGTGTGGCTTTTTATTATGCCTTGAAGAGTGTACGTAGAGCTAGGAAACGAATTTATAAAAGATTAAGGAAATTACGTAAAGCGCGTGATATAGCTAGTAGAGATGCACTAATAATAAGACGTTGCAAGAAAAAAGTATGGAAATTGAAAGATATTGTACCTCTTTTTGAACATAGGGAACCATTTTTATTTTTAGAGGATCTTGCAAAAGAAATATTTGATGCAGATGGTTATTGGTTGCGAATACCTAAACCACCGAGTAAACCGGTTACTGCAAAAAAATAAACATATGGAGGAATAACAAATGAATGCAATTAGGGAGTATATCTATGAGCTAGAAATACGAATAAAAGCAAATGGTGAGGAATTACCTTCTATGCGAGAGGACATAGATTTAACGGTATTAGAAGGTGATGGATTAACATTTGAAAAAATGTTGGAACAAGGAGCGGAGTTTGATTTTGGTTTAGCATTGTCTTTCCTAAAAGAAGGACTAACAGTTGCTCGTAAAGGTTGGAACGGAAAAGATATATTCATTTATCTAGTAAACGGTATGACTATTCCGAAAAGTAATTTACGCAATGAAGCAGCACTTCAAGTAGTTGATTCCCCAATTGAAAACGTAAAGATTCACTCTCATATTGACATGAGGGCAGCAGACGGTTCAATTGTTGTCGGATGGAAAACGTCACAAAATGATATGTTAGCCGAAGATTGGTTTATCGTTGGGTAACAAAATATGATTACAGAACAACGTAAACAAGAATTGTTTCAGCATATCATGGATGGCGAATTGATGAAGTTCTATAAATCTAGAGAGTGGATGCAATTACGACTCAAAGCATTGAAGCGAGACAACTTTGAATGTCAATTATGTAAAGAAGCTGGACGTTATCACAAAGCCGAGAATGTACATCACTTGAAGGAAGTTAAAACGCATCCACATCTATCTCTAACATTAAGCAATCTACAATGTTTATGTATCACATGTCATAACGAAGTGCATGATCGTCTAGAGGTCACACGAAAGGATAAGTTTTATCAAGACGAGAGATGGTAGCTTGATTATACAAAACGGTGGATGGACATACGAAACAGATGTTATCGATGTTGTTGTAACTAAAGATGTTCGTGATTGGTATGAGCGTGATATGCTCAATGCCTTTGCACGTTATGCTTACTGGCGTTACAAACAGATACGGGACTGTGTTAACTCACGCAAGTGCAAGCACATGACCATTGATAAAGTGCGAACACAGTTGCAGGATGATAACAGGATGGGCTTCACGTGCTCACTGCTACGCATCACAGCCGAGGAGGTTCACTACATCGTAGAGTTCGCTGACCAGCACTTGGAGTACGTGAGGTAGACACCCCCCAGTCAAAAAGTTTCGCCTTTTTTAAGGGATTCGTTCAACGGGAAGGGTTGATGGGAAAAGATATTTTTTGATTTTCCCGCGAGCGAATTGCACCCTATGTCGTTATGTATAAATATGCAAATAGAAAGGTGGGCGGTGAGTGTGCATGAACCATGAAAACGCATTCGAAGATTGGCTTAAAGGTATGAAGTATAAGGATATTGCAGAGAAGTATGGAGTTAAAGAAAATACGGTTAAGTCATGGTATAAACGCTATGAATGGAAAGCGAAAAAAGCACAAATGGCACAAGAAAGTGTGCATGAATCTGTAATAGGTGCACCCCCATCAATCGAAATTTTACATGGAGATAACAGATTGAGGCGTCTCATAGAAAGCGATTTAAAAGAGCAATTGAAATTAAATGAAACCGAAAAATCATTTTACATCAATTTAATTGACGATTACATGGCATTTTGGGACATCAAAAATATGTTGATTAAAGATATTCGAGAACGTGGTGTCGTTGTCTGGGGTGTGAAAGCAAAAAAAAAGAATGATAGTATTGGTGAACTGAATAAAACAAATGCGCAAATGCTACGCATATTAGCGGATTTAGGATTGAAAGCAACGGATATAGAAAATTTGGATGATGAAGATGAAGAATTATAAATATCATCCATACATTGATGACTATATAAATGGAGTGCGTAGCGAAAAATATATTGTTTCCGATGATGTGAAATTGCTCGTTGATTTAGTAGAAAGAAAATTAAAGCAAGATAATATAGTAATAGATACCAATGAAATTACCGAGGCGAAAGAGTTTATCGAGAAGTATTTCACTTTTAAGCTCTATCCAGCACAATTATTTGTGCTTTCTTGTATCGTTGGACTTTTTTATGATGATGATTCACTCGTTTTTAACGAGTTTTTTTTATTGTGGGGTCGTGGTGCAGGTAAAAATGGCTTCATTGCTGCTATATCACTTTATTTCATCGCTAAACAAGGTATTAACAAATATAACGTTGATATTGTAGCTACTTCGGAAAAGCAGGCAAAAACATCATTTAATGATGTGCACGAAATCCTCGAAGATCAAAAGAAAAAAATGAAAAAGCATTTCAGATGGACAAAAGAAGAAATAAAACATCTGAAATCAAAATCAATACTTACTTATCATACGAATAATGCTAAATCAAAAGACGGCTTACGACCAGGCTTAATTATTTTCGATGAAGTCCATGAATACGAATCATACGACAATATCAAAGTATTTACATCTGCTCTTGGTAAAGTCCCTCGTGCACGAAGAATATATATCACAACTGATGGTTACGTGCGAGGTGGCGTGCTTGACGACTTTAAAAGTGAAGCTGAAATGATATTAAAAGGCGAACTACCAAACAGTAGAATGTTTCCGTTTTTAGCTCATTTAGATGATGAAGAGCAAATGCATGATTTCTCAAATTGGGAAAAAGCGAATCCGGGCATTCATTATTTGCCACATTTGAAATTAGAGATGGAGCAAGAATATGAAAATATTAAACAAAGACCATCACTAAAAATTGAATTCATTACAAAACGTATGAATATTCCTTATATGTTATCTGCTAATAGTGTTACTGATTGGGATAAACTTCAAGCGGCTTCGAAAGACTTACCAGAATTAACGGGTTTAGAATGTATCGGTGGCATTGATTTTGCGGATGTTCGCGACTTTGTAGGGGTAGGTTTGTTATTTAAAAAAGATGGAAAACGGTATTGGCTACATCATACATTTATTAATCATCGTAGTCTTAAATTATATAACTTTAAAGTCGATATTGAACTAGCTCAACGTTTGGGGCTAGTAACAATTGTTTATGAAGAAACCAATAGCCCACAATTAATTGCAGATTGGTTTGCGGCACAATCAAAAAAATATCGAATATTGAAAGTTGGAGCTGACCAAGTGAAATTTAATCACTTAGAAGAAACTTTCAAAGACTATGGGCTTGAATTGGTGAAGTCGAGAAAAGGTACAATAACACATACTCAATTAGAGCCAATGATTGAAGAAATGTTCTCGCGAGAAAAAATATTATGGGGCAATGATTTAATGATGCGTTGGTATACGTGGAATACATATGTTAAACGTGATGGAAAAGGGAATATAACATATGAAAAAATAGAACCAGAACTACGTAAAACAGATGGATTCTACGCTTTACTACATGCATTGCAGCATGATAATGATTTAAGTGAGAAGACTGTCATTACCAAGGAAAATGTAAAACGAGCTATTAAGACGTATAGCTATTAGGAGGTGTTGAAGTGGGGTTATGGCGCTGGATAAAAAACTTTTTTAAAGATGGCGAATTGAAAAGTTTGAAGGATTGTGCAGTTGAATTGACTGCGGAATATTACTATAAAAAACTAGCCGTTGAAACATGTGTGAATCTAATAGCAAATGCTTTAAGTAGATGTGAAATTAAAACTTATAAGGACGGAAAGTTATTTCATGGAAATATGTACTATGCATTGAATGTTCAACCAAACAAAAACCAAAATGCAACAGCATTTTTTCATAAAGCAATTAGGAAATTAATTTATGAAAAAGAATGTTTGATTGTTATGAAAGATGACGAGTTTTATTTAGCGGATAGTTTTAATGTTCAAGAGTATGCTTTATATGAAAATGTGTATTCCAATGTGAAAATTGGCGATCTCATGTTAGAAAGAAAATATATTGAATCCGAAGTCATACGTTTAAAATTAACAGACGAAAAAATATTAGGAATAATAAATGATTTGTATGATTCGCATGGAAAAATGATTGCAGCAGCAAAAAGCTACTATAAATTAAAAAATAATAAACGCGTATTAATAACTGGCGATTTTTTGAGGGCGCAAGACGATGAAATTCAAAAAGAAATAGACGACATGTTTGAAGAACAATTGAAAAATTGGTTTGACCCAGACAAAAAAAGTGTTGCTTTTCAATTACAAAGTGGGTATGAGTTTAATGATCTGTCTGATTCGAAGGCTGGTTTAACAATTGATAGTAGAGATATCAGTAATTTAATTGATGACATTATTAATTATGTCGCTATGGCTTTTCATGTGCCGCGAGGACTGTTAAAAGGTGATTTAGCAGAACTGGAGGGGCAAGTGAAAAGCTTTATTATGTTTGCATTAAATCCTAATGCAGAAATGATAGAAGATGAATTTAACCGTAAAGCATATTCAAAAGATGAGTATTTAAAAAGGACGTATTTAAAAATTGATACATCAAAAATTAAAATCTCAGATATTACCGAATTAGCAACAGCATTAGATAAAATGTTCGCCATCGGGTTTACATTAAATGAAATCTTTGAGGAAATGGGACGTGAAAAAGTGGATGATCCTATCGCTAATATCAGACATATAACAAAAAACTATCAAACAGTAGAGCAAGCTTTGAAAGGGGGTGAATGAGACAATGAATAATGCTTTATCGAAACTTTTCTTAAATTATCAGAATGAAGTATATGCAAAAAAACTAGAGGAAATTGAATATCGCTTCGAAGCAAATCATGATACAGAAAAAAAGGTTACTGAAATAACAATGTATGGTATTTTTGCTTCGTCGATATGGAGTGATACAATTTCAGCCAAACAAGTAGCACAAGCGCTTGATGAAGCGGAAGGGAATGACATAATCATTCACCTTAATAGTCCGGGAGGAGACGTTGCAGAAGGTATAGCAATAGCAAACAGGCTACTACAATATAAAGGTAACGTTACAACGTATGTAGATGGTTTTGCTTGTTCAGCGGGATCGTTAATACCTATAGTTTCCGATAATACCATAATGGGTGTAGGTTCAATGGTGATGATACATCCCGTTTCTACATTCGTATATGGAGATGAAGCGGCATTATTAAAAGAAGCTAAAGTTTTAGCAAAAATGACGGAAGGTGCAATTGACATTTATATGTTAAAAGCAAAAGTTAAACGAGAAGAATTAGAAACAATGGTAAAAAACGAAACGTGGTTTACAGCACGTGAAGCACTTGCAATAGGCTTTGCAACAGAATTATCAGAAGTACAGTTATCTCAACAAAAAGATAATAAAGTTGATTCAGAGAAATACAAAAATAATGTTTTAGCTAGATTTATGAAACATGAGCTAGAACAACAACAATCAAATAATTTCTTCAACAAATTTAATCGCGGCTCAAATTGAGTAGCGTTTTTTATTTTGAAAAAATAGGGAGGTCATTTTTATGACAATTAAAAATTTAGATAAAGAACCACAAAAAATTAATGTGGAAGAACAAATCGCTGGATTAAAATTAGCATTTGAAAATGGAGATGCAACAGAAGTAGCTCAGAGAATAGTGGAACAATATACAAACAATATAGTGCATTATGAAGATTTGATGAATACTACAATTCGTGAAGCGAAGCGCGCGGCTGAAATGCAATGGGATGAATCTGTTTTAGCTTCACGCGGTGTTCGCAAATTAACGAATGAGGAACGTACATTTTATAATCAAGCAATTGAAGTAGAAAGCTTTGATGAAGTATTAAAGTTAATGCCGCCAACAGTTTACGAGCGTGTATTTGAAGATTTAGCTCAGGACCATGTGTTACTGTCTCGCATTAACTTCTCGCCTCTTGGTGCAACTACGCAGTGGGTTTTACGAAAAGAAGGTGCAACAACAGCATATTGGGGTGATGTTTGCGATGAGATTCAAGAAATGGTCGAGAGTGGTTTCCGTACAATAGAAGCCAAAGCTTATAAATTAAGTGGATTTTTAGTTGTTTGTAAGGCTATGTTTGAACTAGGTCCTGAATGGCTTGATCGCTATGTTCGTGCAATCATTGCAGAAGTAGTAGCAACAGAATTGGAGAATGTTATTGTAAACGGGACAGGTAATAAACAACCTATTGGCATGATGAGAGACATGGATGCACCTGTTGTAGGCGGTGTATATGCACCGAAAACAGCAGTGGAATTATTTGCATTTACACCTTTAGAAATTGGGAAGAAAATCCTTGCACCTTCCACACGTGGAGGTAAGCGTGATGCACAAGGGGTTGTGCTAATGATTAATCCATTTGATTACTACGACAAGCTGTTTGCGTATGGTGCAAAGCAACGTGATGATGGTGTATGGATGTTTGGGAAATTCCCTGTGCCGGAACTAGAGATCATTAAATCGCCAGCAGTACCATTAAATAAAATGGTAAGTGGTAAACCAAAAGACTATTGGCTAGGGGCGGGTAAAGCAACATTAGAATCATCGGATCATGTCCGTATGATTCAAGACCAACGCTTATATTTGACTCGTCAATTAATCAATGGTCAGCCTTTAGACAACGATGCTTTTACTGTGTTTGATATTACAAATACATCTATTGATAGTGACCAATCTGAAAGAAGAACTGATACACCTTAATAGGAGGAATATAATAATGACAATTACAGCTAAAGTAGTTAATCCATTTAAAGCGCTTGAACATGATGGACATAGGTATAAAGCTGGTGACATTTATCCAGCCGAAGGATTTACAGCAGATGAAGAGCGTGTTTATTTTTTAACAGGTGTCCATCCGAAGTATAAAAAAATCTATCTTGCAGAAGTAACACTTCATGAAACTGAGCAACTAGAGGAGAAATCCTCAGAATTCCCTAAACACCTAGGAGGCGGCTATTATGAGTTATCCAATGGGGAAAAGATAAAAGGCAAGGAAGAGTCTATTAAGGCAGAGAATGCATTAAAGCATGGTGATTGATTATGCCAGCAGAATTATTGAATGAATTAAAATATCGGCTACGCGTTACTTGGGATGATGAGGATGCGGAACTACAAAAGATTATTGATCGCGGAAAGTCTTACTTTAAGGATTTAACAAGTAAGGCTTTTTCTTATGAATTGAATGAAGGAGTAACGGAATTATTGTTAGAACGTTGTCGATACGTCTATAACAATGCAACAGATGAATTCGAAAAGAATTTTGCGAATGAGTTAAAACGACTCATACTGAACGTTGCCTTGGAAAAGAGGGCTGAAAATGGCGAACAACAAGAAAATCCGTGATGTACTCAATGATGGGTATATTGAATATGGCACAAATGAAACAGAGCGTTCAGCAAAGGGAACAAGAATAGGTAGTGCATATAAAAAATTTGGTCGTTTAGCTTACCAAGAAATGTCCTGTCGAGATGAGGACTATAAGCTTGCGGAAGCAATGAGTTCATCACTTGATTTAAAAATTCGCACTCTTTACCCACCGAATTTACGAAATGTTAACAAGAATAAATTAAAAATTGTTTTAGATGGTACAACCTACGATGCTATCAAAGTTGATACGGACCGTGAAAAAATGTACCTCTATTTTTATTTACAGGAAGTTGGTGAACGAGAGTGAGTCAGGAAAAAATGCAAGAACAAATTAATGCAATGTTAGAAGGGTTAGCAAGCTTTGGTATACCGATTTTTGAAAATGACCTTGCAGAAGATGAAGAAGCGCAGTTTAAAGAAGCGGGTTATCACTTCTTTATCTATCAAACAGGCGATATGTTTAAAAATGATGATCGTGCAACTATCGGACAAGACATTGCTATTTTTTATTTTTCAGAGAATCGTGATGATTTAGATGAACAAACAACTAATATCATCAAGGCTCTATCAAACATTCCAGCATTCAAGTTTGAGCGTACTCAAAAAAACCGTTTGCGTAAAAAGAACACTGATGAATATGTAGATCAAATTGTATTGTTATATAATCGCCTAATTAAAATAACTGGATGTGTATTGAAATGAGAGCGATGATTGAGTTCGATGACCTTACAAGTCTTTATGACAAAATACGGGCATTACCAAATAGAGCTGAAAAACAAATAAATAAAATTTTACACACAAAAGGTTTGGAAATCGCAACACGCGAAATGACAAGCCTTTTGCCTGTTTCAAGGGTTAATAAAAAACATGCTAAAAACTCGAAATGGTATGCGTATGAAACAGAAAATTTGAAATTTGTTGTCAAGTCTCGTGGAGGTGCAGCAAATAAAAAGGGAAGCTTTGGTTATCTAGTATTTCCTGATGAAGGGCGAGGACCAAACAATCCTTGGGAGCAACGATTTAGTAACAGAGCATCACAGCGAGCAACGCCAAAAGTTTTACAAGAATTACATGAAGGATTAAACGAACTATTAAGGGAGGGCTTATAATGCCAGCACAAGTAATTGAAAATTTTGATTCATGGAGTATTAGAAATGCATCAATTCAATTTATAAAAGGCGGGATACAACAACCGGGTACAAAATTCGGATGTGTAGGAACACTTGCAGTAGAACCAGAAACAACGGTATTATCAAAAAAATGTGGTCGTGAAACGATTGGCGAAAAAACAAAAACATTGAAATTAAATGTAACAGTAAGTGCACACATTCCAGTGACGGTAGCACGTCAATATTTCGGATTATCTAATGAGGGGTTAAAGTCAGGTGTATACAGTTATGGTTCTAACTCTCTAGGAGATGATTTTGTATGGACGGCTGATATTGTTGATGATTTTGAGGATATTACAAAACTAGTAGCGTTTCCAAAGGCATCTAATTCAAGTGGATTTACAATTAACGTAGATGCAGGACAGGAAGAATTAGCAATGCTAGAACTATCTTTTAGTGCTGTTGCGGATGCAAAGGGAAGATTTTACTATGAAGCAATTACAGTCGAACTGGAAGATGAGACAGTAGAAGAACAATGGCATACACAATTTAAACGTGAACTAGTAGAGGCTGCAAGTGGTACTGGTGAAGTCACAGAAACACCTTAATTTGAAGCATCTCCTTTTTGGAGATGTTTTTATTTTTGTGAAAAAAGGAGTGTAGTGTTTTGAAAATTCAAACGGTAGAACTAAAGGAAATGCGAATTGTAGAAATTGAAGGAGAATTTCAAAGATGTTATAGCGAGGAGAAAAAATATCCAGCTTTTTTAACAAACGCATCCGTCAAAAAAGGCTTTGATATGGGTTTGTTGGAATCTAGCTTATTTGAAGATTTATTAAAACTGAAAGACTTAGACATAATCATTTCAAATCAAAAAGAAAATACGAAACCAAAAACTGATTCAGATGAACTGAAAGATGGCACTGAATTACTAGCTGCTCTAAATGAACAAAAATTAATAGCTGTTATTTATCTAGGGGTATTAGGTGCAAATAAAAATTTAAACAAGTCATTTGATGAATTTTTGGAATTGTATCACTATGAACTACCAGAAACAGTTGAGATATACGGAAAGCTAATTGCTGGATTAGTTAGTAATAAATCAAATAATTTCGCAAAAGAATTACAACAACAAGCAAAAGAAAATAAAAAAAAACATCGAAAACACAAAAAACATCAACAGTGAAAGCACCAAGATTAAAAATAGAACACGTTGAAGATTTATATACCTTGTATGTACTCGTTGCAGGCATTGATTGCAAGACGTTTTGGCACGATCAAATTGCAAGTGTTGAAAGAATTTATGCCAATAAACTTGCTTTTGATAGTTGGCAAAACAGCCTTGTAGGAGGATGATAGCATGGCAGGAAATGACAACAATGAAGTACGTATAACCTTTAAAGCATTTAATTCGGAATTTAATAAAGCCATGACCGAGATTGGTAAAGAAACTACAGCATTACGTCAACAGATGAAATTGCAGCAAGAACAGATGAAAAATAGTGCTACGGAAACTGAAAAACTGGAGGCAAAGCTAGGTAGTTTAGAAGCCATTTATGAGTCAACCCGTAAAAAAACAGAAGCTACAGCTAGACAATTGGAAGCAGCTAGAGCACTTTGGGGAGAAAATTCCGAAGAGGCAAAGAAACTTGAACGCCAATTACAGAGTAACCAAATCGCAGAGCAAAGGGCAGCAAACGCGATAACAGAAACTCAAAAAGCTTTGGAACGTGCAAAACAAGCTCAACAAGATCAAGCAGAATCATTACGACATTTACAGAATTTATTTACAGTCACTGGACAATCGGTCAGTGACTTTTCTGATTTATTGGGTCGGGATTTAACAAGAGCCATCCAAAACGGGACAGCGAATGCTAATCAACTAGATCAAGCATTTAATCAGATTGCTAGAGCAACACAAGGGGCTTCTACAAATGTGAATCATGTACGGCAGGCTTTGGCTCAATTAGATACAGGCGCAAGTATAGATAGCGTCCAAAGTAGCTTACAGGCATTAAATAGCGTGTCACGTACAACAGCAGATGAAATTAAACAACTCCAACAATCTATGCGCTTAGAACAGGAGGCAATGAAGCATACAGCTTCGGAATCTGATAAGTTAAGCGCTAAATTAAGTAGTTTAGAAGCGATTTATGATGCTATGCAACGTGAGACACAGGAAACAGCCCAAAAATTACAAGCTGCAAATTCTGCTTATGGAGAAAATTCTAGAGAAGTCCAACAGTTAGAGGCGCAATTGCAACAAACACGTCTTGCTCAACAGCAAATGGCTAACAGTATTGTAGAAACACGACAAGCTATAGAGACACAAGAAAACTCTTTCTCACAATTACGAGCTTTAATGAATGTTACAGGGCAGTCTATAAATGATTTTGCAAATGTCATTGGTAGCGATATGGTTAATGCAATTAATCAAGGTAGAGCGAGTGCCCAAGATTTAGACCGAGCATTTGAACAAATAGCAAGAGCAACGCAAGGATCATCAACTAATATCGAGGAACTAAGACAGTCATTATCCAGATTGAACGGTTCTAACATTGAAGAAATACGACAAGATTTAGAACGTCTACGTCAAGAATCTGACCAAGCAGAACAAAGCGTAAAAGGTTTAGGTGAGGCATTAGCAGGAGCAGCGGCAGCAGGTATTGGTATAGGTTCAGCGGTTTCAACAGCTTTAGAAAGTGCTAGTTTAGATACAGCCATAAATGTAACTTTTGATGTGCCGGAAGAATCAAAAGAAACAGTACGCAAGTCTGTAAGAGAAGTAACAGCCTTGATAGGTGATGAAGAAGCTGCATTAGAAGGAGTACGTAGACAGTGGGCTTTAAATAAAGACGCAACAGATGAAGCGAATCAAGAAGTAGTAGATGGAGCTGCTGCAATTAGTAAAGCATACAGTGATATTGATTTCACTGAATTGATTCAAGAAAATAACGAGGTTGCAAAAGCTCTTGGTATTTCAAACATCGAAGCTACTAATCTAATTGCTAGATTGTTAAAAGTAGGGTTTCCGCCTGAGCAACTAGATATTATATCTGAGTATGGGACGCAATTAAAACGTGCTGGATTTGAAGCTCAAGAAATAGAAAATATCATGGCAAGAGCAGCTCAAGAAAAGTCATGGAACATTGACAACCTCCTTGATGGACTAAAAGAGGGACGTATCCGAGCTGTTGAAATGGGACGCGGATTAAGCGAAGGTATGAAAGAAGCTATCCGGGATGTTGTAGATGACACAGAAGAAATAACCGATGAACAAATAGCAACCATGCAACAAGGTTTCGCAAAACAAGAAGATGCTCTTTCAAAATCATTAAGTAATCGTGAAAAAGCCATCTCTAAAAGCCATTCCCAACAACAAAAATCTTTAGATAAGCAGTTGCAAAATGAATATGATGCTGTTTCTAAAAGTTATGACCAACAACAAAAAGCACTCGAAAAAAAGCTGAGTGCTGATTATGATGCTACAGTTAAGGTCTATGAACAAAAACAAAAAGAATTAGAAAAAAGATTAACTGCTGAAACTGAGACGTTAAGTAAAAATCAACAAGAACAATTACGTGACTTAGAAAAGGCTCAACAAGAAGAGTTAAAAATCTTCGAGAAAAATTCACAAGAAAAAATTAAGCTTATTGACAATGAGTACAAAGAGCGTTTGAAGCTCATCGATGAAGAAAAATACAATCAGTTAAAAGCATTAGACGATCAAATCAATGCGATAAATGCTAAAACAGAAGCAGAAGATAAGGCAATCAAAGAGCAAGAAAACGCTCAGAAACGTGCTGAGTTATCTCTAAAAGTTAGTAATGCTAAAACAAGTGCGGATCGTCAAAATGCTATACGAGAGTTACAAAGTTTCGATGAAAAACTACGTCTAGAAAAAGTGCGTGAAGAACGAAAAGAACAAATAGATTCCTTAAAGGGTCAAAAAGATGCTGTTAAAGAAGCATCTGATGCGAAAAAGGATGCACTAAAAACTGAGACAGATGATAGAAAAGAGCAACTTTCGGAACAAATTGCTAATGAAAAAGAAGCCTTAAAAAGTGGATTTGAACAACGTAAAAATGAATTAAAAGAAGTACAAGCAGCAGAGAAAGCAGCTTTACAAGAACGCCAAAATACTGAAAAAGAAGCTTTTCAGCATCGTAAACAGGAAGAATTAAAAGCATTAAGTGAATCAAACAAAGCACAGGTTGATGCATTAAAAGAAGTGAATCAAGCAAAACTTTCAGCTTTAAAGGAAGATCAGAATAATCGTAAAGAAGCGCTTAACGAAAGATTAAGTGACGAAATGGAAGCTGTTCGAGAAGCTCACAAAGCTGAATTAGATTCCTTTAAAGAGATGAATGCTGAAAAGCTAGAGTTAGCTAAAAACCCTCCTGATAGTGCTGCTGTACAAGCCTTATTTTCTCAATTAGAGGGTTGGGGAAAAGCTGTTGCTAAAGGCGGAGAAGAAGGCTCAAAAGCGTTTGCAGACATGGCACAATGGCTTTCAGAAATTGAGGATGCTACTTTACGTGAAACAATAGGTGTAGAGCTTTTTGGTACCATGTATGAAGACCAAGGAGAAGCTATCACAAATGTTTTAAAAGATGTAGCAAGTGGTCAAAAAAGTGTTGTTGATGGTCAACAAGAAATTAATAATATGACTGAACAATATAACCAAGACCCTATGACTCAACTTAAACAAGCGTATGCCGAATTAGTACAGGCTTTACATCCTGTGTTAGAAGTAATAGCAAAAGTAATTAGTGCAATTGCAGAATTTGCAAAAGATAATCCGGGAATAGTGGCTTTTATAGCAACTATTGTTGCTGGAATTGGAACTTTGGTTGGGGCATTTGCTGCTATAAGTCCAGCCGTTTACACCGTCACCACACTATTTGGTACTGGAGCTGGAGGAGCGGGGCTTACAGGTGTACTTGGTAAAGTAGTATCAGCAATATCAGGTATTACCACTAAAGCTTTGCCAGCTTTAAAATTAGCCTTTTCAGCACTGTTTTCAGGGGGACCTATTGGCATTGCTATAAAACTACTAATTGCTGCTGTACCATTGATTATTGCAAATTGGGATAAAATATCAGGTTTCTTCAGTGGGATTTGGAAAACAGTAACTGACATTTTTACGACAACAATAAAAGCAATCTGGGATTTTGTGAAAAAACATTGGGAATGGATTTTAGCAGCAATCACGGGACCTATTGGAATAGCTGTGAAATTTGTAAGGGATAATTGGGATACCATTAAAAATGTTACTACAAACGTATTTGACAGTGTGTCGACATTTGTAAAAGACAAATGGGAAAAAATCAAAGAAGCAATTACATCACCAATTGATAAAGCTAAAAAAGCAGTTAAAGAAGCTATTGAAGCAATCAAAGGATTTTTCAATTTTGAATTTTCTTGGCCAAAGCTAAAAGTACCTAAATTTAGTATCAAAGGTTCAATCAATCCTCTCGATTGGTTTGATCAAGGGTTTCCAAAAATTGACGTAGAATGGCGAGCTAAAGGTGCTGTTTTTACAAAACCGACTATATTCGGCATGTCAGGCGGTAAGTTACAAGGTATTGGTGAAGCTGGACCAGAAGCGGCGCTTCCACTAAATGAGCGTGTGTTAGGTGCAATTGGTCAAGCTATATTTAATGCTTCTGGAGGTAATCGAGGAGAGGCACAAACTAATATTTATAACTATGAACGTATGAATGAGGGAGCAACCTTTATTGTACGTGAGGAAGCTGATATTGATAGGGTTGCAGAGGCTTTGTATAGAAAACAACAACGCGATAGAAAGGGGCGTTAATCGAGTGGAAATAACTTTTAAAGGTATACATTGTTCTACAGTGGGGCTTGAGGTGATGGACACCGAACGCCCTCTTTTTGGTGAATTTGGAGATGAATTTATTAAATTACCAAAAGTCAGTGGCGATATTGTTATCTCAGATAATAGTGAATCTGATATTGAAATACGTATTCAATTTTTGCTTACACCTTTACCGGGTCAATCTTATTTTGATGCATTAAGAAATATTCGATCTTACTTTAAATCTGAATACAAAGAACAACTAATTTTTGATAATGATCCGCAATATGCATATATGGCGAAATTCGTTTCATCGGATGTAATTGAACAAATTGTAGATGAAGGTTTGTTTTGGACTACATTTCGTTGTTCCCCTGACATGGTGGTGGTTACATGAGTTATAGTATAAAAGTTTTAAATCCATCATTAACCGAAGTTGGTACTTTAAAAAATATAAAAGATGTTGAAATTTATGAGGTCATTAACAACCAATATACGGCTGACTTGACTATTGCTGAAAATGTTTATCCATCCTTCTTACAATATCCAAACATATTAGAAATAGACAATGATTATTTCATAATTTCAAATATAGATAAACAAAGAGATAACAGTAAATCTATCCGATTATCTTTAGATCATGTTAGTTACATGCTTAATAATCCTTCTCTTGTACCTTTAACAAGTGATGACACAGAAGAATTTTACGAAGGGTCTATTGAAGAAATTATCGCCAACATTTGGGGAGGTATGTCTGAATATACAATTCAAGTTGTTGGGGCTGATGGTTATTATTATTACCGTCCGAGCGCTAAAGGTGGGCGCAGCCGTATTCAGGAATTTGCAAGACAAAATGGTTTTGAAGTCGTGTATAACAAATTTACAATTACAGTTCGAGATAGGCGAGGAGAGAATAAAGGATTAATACTACGAACAGGTGATAATATCCGTTCGGTTTCACAAAAGATAGAATTGAATGAAAATTTTTTTGTTGAATATGCCCATGAAGTTGACATTATTGATTTTGGTAAAATGACAGGTTCACAGCAACAAGCAATATTTACAGCAGAGCTTGGTGATACTGTTCGGATTATTGATACTGATTTAGCGATAGATGCTACTGAGCGTATTGTGGCAAGGCGCTATAACCCTTTATTTAAACAAGTGCCAAAATTAGAAGTTGGTCAAGTTGCGAGGGATATTATCAATGTTATCAATGATGATAAAGAGCAAGAAAAACAAGAAGATAATCCGTCTGCTAACTACTTTTTGCAAACATGGCAAATTGGTCAAATCAACTGTATGTCACTATCAGGCATTGAGTTAGATGCTGAAAGTGTATTGCCGGGTAGTATATCCACATCGGTAGATTATTACAATGATGGTGAGCACAAAGGAATGACATTGGTGGTTAAATCACAATACCGTAATTATCATGTCTACATTGGTGAATGGTATGAGGATAATCGGTATGAAGAATACAAGCTTGAGAATGTTGCGAATGTTATTGGTACATGGAATTTTCCGAAGCCGAAAATGCAAGCTATTAGTATTACAGTTAGTGAAGTGCCCATCGAAGAGTTAAATCCAGAAATCCATCAAGTGAGGGATTATGGTATTAAGTTTAACAAAGTCTATATTGATCCATTACGAGAATTTAGAATTGGTAAAAAGAATGTATTGGGCTTAAACGGACTGTTGATTGATACAAATGGCGAAAATATTGAATTAGATGATTTTTCGGCTAAATTAGACTATCACTTAATGCAAGAATATGAGGGTGTCAAAATTTCATTACGTAGAGAATTCCAAAATTACAAGGTAATAATCATGACATTTAGTGCCGATGGGATTCCATTCATGCACGATTACAATGCTATAAAAAACCAATTACCAACATGGAAATTGCCACGCGAGGATGCTGAATATTTGCTTGTGAGCATAACAGAAGTACCAAGTAGTGGAGTATTTGATCCAACCATCCATAAGTCAGTCATGTATGGTATCAAATTTGAAAAAGTACCATTTTTGCCCCTTTATGAGTTCCGTGTAGGCGAAATAAATTGTTTGCAATTGAACGGTGTGACCGTATCGTCTAGTCCAGCATTAAATACTATCCAAGCAGAAGTTTTTTATAAAGAACTAAATGAACATAATGGTTTACGATTAACTTTATTGCGTGAATATCGTTCTTATTACATTGGTGTTCGCACCTATGATAACAAGGGGAAGAGTACTGATAGAGACTATACAAGCATTTCAGAGTGGACGTTCCCACGAAAAAGTGCGATGTATATGGTTATTAGTGTTTTAGAGAAGCCGCCCGGTGAATTTGATTCAAGTAAACACAGACAAGCTTGGTATGCGATTAAATTTACGGAGCAGAATAGCGAAGTAGTAGACCCACTAGCGCCACAATTTTATCTAGAATCAGAAACAGTAAAAGCATCCACAGGGGGTGCTCGTTTTGATTTTACAGAAACATACACGAAAGTTATTAGTGTAACTTTGGGTGTTGGTAAAACAGAACAAACGGAGCCTGTAACAGCCGAATGGGAAGCGATTGAAGGTGAAGAGGGCGTGACTGGAATATTAGTTGATATAAAAGGACTACTGTCGGGTGAGGTCAACGTCAGTGTACAAGTGGTGTGTCAAATGGGACTAGATGAGGAGGAGAGTGAGGTAGATGGCTAATGGTTTATTCGGTGGAGGGGATGGAACCATTAACAATCCATTTTTAGTTGAAGATGCGGAAGATTTAAATGCTGTGCGGAATAAACCGGGGGATGACTATTTTCTACAAACACAAGATATTGATTTATCAAATTATCCAAATTGGCAACCAATTGCTAATGCTACTTATGCACATTTCACAGGCATCTATAAAGGGAACAATAAAAAGATTACAGGATTTAAACATGTAGGTACAGAAGTTTACTTTGCATTATTTGGCTATTTAGCAGGAACATTGGAGAATATCACACTGGAAGATATAGATTTAGAATGTACTGCTACTGGAAACGCAGGTTTTGATGATAATTGGGCTGGGTTGACGCTAGGACAAGGAAATTTTGTATTTGCAAGTTCACGAATAACTAACTGCCACGTTACCGGGAAAATCAAAGTTAACAGAAAAAAAAGTGTGGGTGGAATAGCGGCAATATTAAGAAATATTAATATAGAAAAATGTTCATTTGAAGGTCAATTAATCGGAGATGTAGCAAATAATTCAATTGGCGGAATTGTAGGCACGGTCAGTGGGAAGATAACTATAAAAAACTGCTATAGTATCTCCAACGGTAACAGCTTGAACTTGGCAGGGTATGTGGAATTAAACAATTTAAAAACAATAGAGAAGTGTTATGTTGTTAATGGCAGAATTATTGGTAGTAAAGATAGTGAAGTAGCAGCTAGTAACTTATCTGTTGTAGATAGCTACTATGATAATACTATGGAAAGTAATGGCTATGGTACACCGAAATCACTAGCAGAAATGCGACAACGAGCAACTTTCACAAACTGGATGTTTGACAATAAAAATAAGAGGTTTTGGTCGATTAAAGAAGGAGTAGACTATCCTCGATTTTCAAGAATAACAAACATAGAATTACTTTATCGTAACTCAATTGGTGGTATTGTTGATAGATGGTTTTGGGAGCACAATATTTTCGCAAACGGTATAAATTTATATAGTTGCGATTATCAAGAAGTGACTTCTCTTGGAAAAATAATCATTTATTTGCCATGTGAAACAACATGTGAAATAAACACACGAATAAGTGGAAAGTTAGGTTTTGAAAAGGTTGATAAAACTGAAACAGTTAATAGTGATGCACAAATTATCATTTCTGCACAACTGTATGATTTTGCGAATCAACAGACGCATTACTTGTATACGCCCCAAGATTTCATTTCCATGAAAGATGAATTCGGAAAATATATTGTCATGAATGATATTGATTTTGAAGGATTTGAGTATAAAATTCCGTTTGATGTGCCTTTTTTGGGTGATTTTGATGGGAATAATAATATATTGAAAAACCTCACCATAAAGAAATCGGAAGAATATAGGGGAGAGGGCTATGGTCTTTTAGGTAATACTGTAAATGCCACTGTTAAAAATATTGTGATAGAAAATAGCACAATTACAGATGAGGCTGGTGTATTTTACAATCCATCTGGTTTTATAGTTGGAAAAATGGAACAAAGAATTTTAGATAAATATCAGCCAGAAAAAAATAGATTAATGCGTTTGCATAATTGTGTTGTCAAAGATAGTACATTAGCATTTGCCAATCGTATAGACCAACTAGGGACATTTATTGGATCAGTAATAACTCAATCAGATGCCTTTAATTCCTTGGATATAACAGATTACACGGCAATTGAATCCCTAAAATCTCACAATATCGAATTTGATTTGAATGATGGTATTTTAATTGGTGGTGTAGCAGGATTAATTCGCATTGAAGATGATAAATTGTTAAGTATTGCCACTGATGTGGAAGTGTATACAGTATTTGATTTTAACAATACAGGCGGTGACTTAATTGGGGGGCTGTTTGGTCAAGCTAATTTCCGTAATGCAATTCTACAAAAAGTTGGAGCAAATACAATATTAAAAAATGCAACGCCAATCAATTTTGGCTTTGGTGGATTGTTTGGGCAAGTTGATTATCAAGAAGTAGCACGCTTGGAAAATTGGTACACGGATACGGTTGTAGAAAATTCAGTAGTTGACAGTGGTTTTGGAGGTATCACAGCCATTTGGATGCAAGAAAATGCCATAGAAATGACAATCAGTAAAGGTTATATAGCGACAAATACAGAATTAACAACAGACGAAGATCGAGCTATAGGTGTGTTTTGGGGATATAATAGCATGAGTGTTTTGCCAGCAATGACAGACATTTTTATTGATGCTGACATAAATAGTTTAGTACAAGGTCAAGCACCTGAAATGCTCAAAACAACAGCTCAAATGAAAAATAAATCTACATTTACAAATTTTGATTTTGAAAACGTGTGGGTGCTTGATCCAGATAGTTATCCGAAGTTTAAATCTTTAGCAAAGCGTGCAATCAAACTATGTAAACGTATGCCACTATTTAACTTTAGGAGGAAATAAGCACATGAGCATAAAAAATAAAAAATTAATACGTGATGCAATGGGTAGCCCTATTCCTCAAATTTACAACGAGGAACAGGGTATTTTTGTGCCTATGACAAACGGTACTGGTGATGCAACTAGTGTTGATTTTACAAAAATAAAATTAATTCGTGATGCTTTGGGTAGTGTCATACCACAATATTTTGATGTAACACAAAATAAATTTATACCCAACACTTCTAATGGTGGAGGTGGAGGAGGTGAACAAGGACCACCCGGAGAAGATGGAAAATCCGCATATCAGTTAGCTATTGATAACGGATTTATAGGTACAGAAATTGAATGGCTTGCCTCATTGAAAGGTGCGGTGGAAATCCCTTCTAAAGAGTATACTGATTATGCAAATACTTTTCCTATGGGCGTTTCCATTATGCGTGTATCTGAAAGTCATTTCGCTGCATGGCGCCAAGGCATAAGTGCTAGTTCAAATTCAATAATAATTGTTATTACTACTAGATTAGAGGGTATGTCTATACAGGAAATTTATACGCACGGTTATACTGCGGCTACACAGACAGTAGGTACCCTGCAACTGTATAAAGTACGCTCATCACGTGCCCAAAACGGAAATAATGTATGGAATGGTTTTACTAACATATATCCGCCACCTAGCTATACTTATTATAATCCTAATGGCACTTATCAATTTGATAGTGAGATGACAATGAGGCAGCCTTCAAAAGTAGCGTATGAATTTAAGGAATTTTTATTCGGAACTGTTTCAAATGTATTTGGTGCATTTAGCCCAAGCAGTACATGGTCCAACATATCAGGAAATCCAGAGACGTTAACACCACCGCATACATTGGCATTCAAAGGATTAGCATATTTTGAATGTACATTCCATCTTGCTATGAGTGACACTTATTCAAGTGGTTATAATGTAACAGTCAGATTTGCTATATATGATAATATGACTGATGCAAATGCTAATGACTTCGATAAGGCTAAAATATATGATGTAATGCAGTTCTATAATGGTATTGATATGCCCCAGTTTATGCAATACTATATGCCACCAATTTATGGTGGTAATAATAAGATATTAAAGGTGTATGTTGCCACACCGTTAACATTTGAACATGACAAAGCAATGTGGCACGGCTATACTTTACATGTGAAATTAATAGGTAATAATAATACCTTATAAGAGGTGAAAATATAGACTTAGCATAAGTCTATACAGTGACACAATTCTATTAAAATTAACTTAGGTATACCAATCAATAACATGATTTTCTAATCCTTCTATAGTGGAATTGTGGAGGGATTTTATTATGCAAAAAAAGGAAGGTGTCTTATGGGTGATGATTTAGTAAGAGACGTTTATGAACGTTTAGGTGCTATTGGTGAAAAATTAGATGGCATTAACCATATTCGTGATACAGCGAACCGTGCAGAAGACAAAGCTGATGAAGCTTTAGCAAGCACAAAAAGCGCACACCATCGATTAAATAAAATCGATAAAATTGTTTGGTGGGCATCTACAACAATTATTGGGGCTGTCATTTTAGCATTATTAGCACTTGTTATTAAAACAAATTAGGAGGAAAAATCACAATGAAAATTAATTGGAAAGTACGTTTACAACACAAACAATTTTGGGTGTCATTAATTGCATTATTACTAGTGCTCGCTAATCAAACAGCGGGCATTTTTAATGTCGATATTACGATTTACAATGCTCAAATTACAGCCATTTCAGAGACTGTATTAAGCATTTTAGGCTTGCTTGGTATTATTATCGACCCAACCACAAAAGGAGCTTCAGACAGTGAACAAGCCATGAATTATGACAAGCCAAAAGGTGATAAACAATGACTAGCGTAACAACAACATGTCGAGATCTTGCCGAGCTATTTCCAGCTGCACAAACTGCCTGTCGATTGCTATTTCAGGAATGTTACAAGGCTGGCATTAAAAATATTTTTATCACCGAAACATATCGCTCACAGGAACGCCAAAAATACCTTTATGTTCAGGGGCGCACTAGACCTGGGCAAATTGTTACCTGGACATTGGACAGCAATCACAAATCACGCCTAGCTTGGGATATTGCTGTTGGTCCTCCTCATTCTTTATATGATGTAACAACACTTACTCGAGTAGGTGCTATTGCACGAAAGCTTGGTATTACATGGGGTGGTGATTGGGTTGGTAGCATTGACCGTCCTCATTTTGAGGTTAAAGCGTATTGGAAGATGCCAGCGGGCTATAAATTAGGACAAGTAATTGTTCCAAGCAATAGTAAAATGCAAGTTCAATTAATCGTAGAGGATAAAAAGGAGGAAACAAAAGTGACTCAAACATGGAACCCTGGTTCACCAGCTATGAAAACTGAAACCGAGAATTTTATTGCACAGGCGGTTAAAGATGGAATTATTCAGGAATCTCATTTGAAGGATTTACAGAATGGTACCATGACAACTGATCGTTTAATGGGCTTGTATATTACGATTCAACAGCGTAGAAGTAAATAAGTGATAGTGAGACCAAGAAGCTTAAAGTTGCTGTCTTGGTCTCTTCCCTAATCTTTATACGAAGTTAATCTCAGATAATAGCCATCAGGGTCAATAATGCGAAAATCTTTCATTCCCCATGATTGTAACACAAGACTTGATTCAACTGGATAATGTTTATCTAGAACACGTTGATATGTTTGTTCGATATTATCTAGTAGTATCACTACTTCAACACCTTTTCCCTTAGGTCTTAAACCGCCTTTTTTAAAATAATGATTTTCATTAAGAACGTTATCAGATGTTAATAATAAAGCAAAATTCTTAATTTTAATAATTGCACTAACTTCGGTCTTATTATGAAATTTAATACCTATTATTTCCTCATAAAAACTAATAGACTTTTGTAAATCTTTAACGAATAATTCTAATCGAAATTCCATCAATATTCTCCTTTTGTATTATTATGTATAGTTTATATGGAGTTAAAAACCAAGTACATAAAAAAGACTTGCTTAAATGTCCTATGACAAATTTATTTAGTAACGCAAAGCTCAGGTACTCAATTAATTTGAGACTTGGCTTTTTTTTACAATTGCGGATTAACTACTAATATATTAAAAAAATATTGAATTTTTTTCCTTTAGTGGTATTATTATGTTAACTCGAGGGTAAGTGAATTGCCATGGCTCATTATAAAATATGAAAAGAGGATAAAAATGAAAAAAATTGTTATATTACTTGCAACAATATTAATCACTGTAACAACTTATTTTTCAACTAATAGTTTTGCAGAAAATCTAAATGTAAGTAATTCAGAAGTAAATACGCCAGAATGGTTGTTGTCAGTACCTGGGAGAATTGATCCTAATAACCCCGATTTAGAAAATTTACCACCCTCTCAAGTAACATTTTTTGATGATCAAGATTTTAATACGAGGGATACTAAGCCTATTGTAGGAGGGGCAGGACATACTTATTTAAATAAAGATGGTTTGTATTGGGATGGAACTAGTGCCACAACACTTGATGAAGTTGCGGCTAGTTATTCAGTTCATGGGGTATTATACAGACAAGATAAAGGGTCAACTAAACTAGTGGAATTAGATACTGACTCTGAAATTGCTTATTTTTCTAAAGGGATGGTTGTTTCTCAAACTACTGGTAAAACTGGGGTAGTTGGGTCTACAATGATTGCTGAAGGTATTCATTATGTTAATTTGGGATTAGTAAATGATACTAAGGTAACAACTGAGAAAAAAGAAGTAAAATAAAATTTTATTCAACCGCAAAGTGTAATTCTTTGTGGTTGTTTTGTGATTAAATAAAAAAATTGCAATGCTAGGGGATTTGAAATGGGAAAGGAAATAAAGACAATAATATATATTTGTTCAATACTAATTGTCATGTTGTTGTTAATAATAATACTTATGAAAGACACAGATGAGGATAGAGTAGATTCATCAAAAAAAGAAACTATTGAGAAAATTGTAGAGAGAAGGCGAGTTGAGCTTGATTTTGAAAAACAATTTGTAATTGATAGAAATAAGTTAGCTTTTAAAACAGATAGTACGGGAGAAATACAAGCATCTTATTTACTTACTCACAGCACTCAGAAAGACGAAAAAATAATAATTTATTCCTTTTTAGAAAATGATAACACTCCTATAATTATTAACATTAATGGTAAAAAGGCTCGGTATCACGAAATTGATGTTCCGAAAAACGGGGAGAAAAAAATTGATTTAACTTTAACTGGATTACCAGCGGGGGAGCATATTATTTATTTATTTGGCGAAAAGTATCTTGATAAAGATATCGAAGAAGAGTTAGAAATAAAGCAAACACAAGAAGTATTATCACATAATTATTTTTCTCTAGAGGTTTTGAATAGTGATGTTAAACCTTCGATAGTTGATTTGAATTATAAAGAAGTTGATAAAGTAGGAATTTCAAAAGAAGTGGGAAGGCTGACTTTAAAATTATATGAAGATTTAAATCTAACAACTGAAGTTAATTCTATTGAGAAAAAAAACTACTTTTTATCTATTAATAATTCGAGTGATTATAAACTAGAATCGCATTTGAAATTAATTGCTGACTATAAAGCAGAGGAGCTAAATAAAATAATCGTACCAGAGAATTCTGAAGTTATCTTACCTGTCGATCTTAATGAAATTACAGATGTTGAAAGTATTAGGTTTATATTAGTAGGGAAACCAACAGAGGATATTAATGTCCTACTGCCAGCTAGAATAATTCAAAAATCAAAACGTTTTTTAGTTAAATAATGCTTAGCATTAACTAATCGTTTATAGATTCGCTTCATTGAGATGATAAATCAAGTATATAATATAAATTGGGGAATAACTCTTTGTAGCCATAAAAAATATATAAAAACCAGGTACTCAATTAACATGAACTGCGCCCCAATTGTTAGACATACCAACTAACAATTGGGGGTGCAGTTTTTTTATCTAAATTTACTTTTGGATGGTTAGCTTATATTAAACAATTCAATAAAAAATAACGTGTTAAAAAAGGTACATTTACTGGCATGGCAGCACAAGCAGCTGTGGAAAAAATAAAGGCAGCTAAACTTGCGCAATTTGCTAAAATAATTTCTACATAAGTATTATTGTTCAGTTTTTGTATAGATTGTTGTGTTATCTTATCCAATGTAAAGTTTTCATATCTTTACTTAAACCTAACTTCAAACAAATGACCAGGACTAACATTAGATGAGTGCCTGGTCTTTGTGTATTTATTCACCTTGTAATTTGTCAATTATTTTCACGAAAAAAGCCACTCATTTTGAGTGACTTTATTTAGGCTCAGCCTTAAGTATTACACTTTCATCTTTAGTACTTCCACGATAACCATACATTATGTCATTAAAAGTATATACGTTATTTTTATCTAACATTTTGCTATCCCATGTCATACCTAAATTCTCCATTATAGAAAATTGTTGCACTAACCCTAAAGTATCGTCCACACTTGCTATGATTGCTTTATATGTTGTTTGCAATTCTTCATTATATGTTAAGAAAGCATTCGTTTTGGCTACACCGTAAACAGCAGTAACTTTATCAGTATTATTGACTTCGACAACAACTGTAATTGCATCCATTGTATTTATGTGATATTTACCATCAACTAATTTTCTATCTTGCAATTCGATAAACGAATTTCCCTTATATTTGTTAATATTGCCCTTGAATTTCTTTTCAAATTCATCAACTGTAAAAGTGAATTCTTTTTCTTTTTTGTCTTGACAACTCACCATAACAATAATTAACAAAACAAACATCAAAATAAGACCAAGACAGCCAAACCCACAACCCTTTTTTACTTTATCATCCATTTATACTTCACTCCTTTACATTTATACTAAATGTTTACAAGTTTAAAAGTACATAATAAAAAATAGATACCTTTATTAGTTATCTGCGTAGTGATTAAAACATCTCAGACATGCTATTAAAAAGTACCCTGTTCAATAAAGATTATAAGATCATAATAAAAATGGTCTTATAAATAAAATCTTAAAAGTATTGATTTCAAAAGGTTTGTGTTATTATAGTTCACGTATCTAAATTAAGTACATTAGAAATGAAAAAGTTAGAAACACAGTGTAATGTGATATTGAAAGGATGATATATAATATGAGCTACGAGCTTCCGAAAACCGTATCTCTATATACTCTAGGTTGTAAAGTAAACCATTATGAAACAGAAGCTATTTGGCAGCTGTTTAAGGAACAAGGCTATGAGCGTACTGAATTTGATCACCAAGCAGACGTTTATGTCATAAATACATGTACCGTAACAAATACTGGAGATAAAAAATCACGTCAGGTAATTCGTCGAGCTATTCGTCAAAATCCTGATGCTGTCATTTGTGTTACAGGTTGCTACGCTCAAACGTCTCCAGCAGAAATAATGGCGATTCCTGGTGTAGATATTGTTGTAGGAACACAGGATCGTACAAAGTTACTTGGCTATATCGATCAATATCGTACTGAACGACAACCAATTAATGCTGTACGCAACATTATGAAAAATCGTGTCTATGAGGAATTAGATGTACCTGCATTTACAGACCGTACACGTGCTTCTTTAAAAATTCAAGAGGGCTGTAATAACTTCTGTACTTTTTGTATTATTCCATGGGCTCGTGGGTTAATGCGTTCCCGAGATCCTAAGGAAGTATTGCACCAAGCACAACAATTAGTGGACGCAGGCTATCTTGAAATTGTACTAACAGGCATTCATACAGGTGGCTATGGACAAGACTTAAAAGATTATAACTTAGCGCAGTTATTACGTGATGTAGAAGCGAATGTGAAAGGCTTAAAACGCTTACGTATTTCTTCAATTGAGGCTAGTCAATTAACAGACGAAGTCATTGAAGTTTTACGTGAGTCAAATATTGTTGTTAATCACTTACACATTCCAATCCAATCAGGCTCAGACACAGTTTTAAAACGCATGCGTCGTAAATATACAATGGAATTCTTTGGTGAGCGCTTAACAAAATTACATGAGGCATTGCCAGACTTAGCTGTTACATCTGACGTCATTGTAGGTTTCCCAGGTGAGACGGAAGAAGAATTTATGGAAACGTATAACTTTATCCGGGATCATAAATTTTCTGAGCTGCATGTATTTCCATTCTCTCCTCGTACAGGAACACCAGCTGCACGTATGGAGGATCAAATTGATGAGGAAATTAAAAACGAACGTGTTCACCGCTTAATTGCATTAAATGACCAATTGGCGAAGGAATATGCCTCTCGCTTTGAAGATCAAGTTTTGGAGGTTATTCCAGAAGAGTTTGTTCATGATGGTAGTGAGGAAGAAGGACTATTAACAGGTTATACAGATAATTACTTAAAAGTAGTCTTTGAAGGCCCTGAGAGTCTAATTGGACAGCTTGTGAAGGTGAAAATTACACAAGCAGGATACCCTCATTCTAAAGGACAATTTGTGCGTGTGTTAGAAGCAGTTAAATAAATAAAAGGATTGCCTTTTTTTGATAGGGCAATCCTTTTTGTTTTGTGAAGGGGAAAAAGCACAGAGCGAGAATCGGAACAAGCTGATCAAAAAAGATATAAAGCAGAGCGAGAATTACAGTAAGCTGATCGAAAAGCGAATGAAGCAGAGCGAAAATGAGAGCAGGCTGATCAAAAAAGTATGAAGCAGAGCGGAAATGGGAGCTAGCTGATCAAAAAGAAATGAAGCGGAGCGGAAATGGGAGCAAGCTGATCGAAAAGGGAATGAAGCAGAGCGGAAATGAGAGCAGGCTGATCAAAAAAGTATGAAGTAGAGCAGAAATCGGAGCAAGCTGATCGAAAAGGGAATGAAGCAGAGCGGAAATGGGAGACAGCTGATCAAAAAGAAATGAAGCGGAGCGAAAATCGGAACAAGCTGATCAAAAAAGGTATAAAGCAGAGCGAGAATTACAGTAAGTTGATCGAAAAGCGAATGAAGCAAAGCGGAGATGAGAGCAGGCTGATCAAAAAAGTATGAAGCAGAGCAGAAATCGGAACAAGCTGATCAAAAAAGGTATAAAGCAGAGCGGAAATGGGAGCTAGCTGATCAAAAAGAAATGAAGCGGAGCAAAAATGAGAGCAAGCTGATCGAAAAGAAATGAAGCGGAGCAAAAATGAGAGCAAGCTGATCGAAAAGGGAATGAAGCAGAGCGGAAATGAGAGCAAGCTGATCAAAAAGAAATGAAGCGTAGCGAAAATCGAAACAAGCTGATCAAAAAAGTATGAAGCAGAGCAGAAATGGGAGCAAGCTGATCAAAAAGAAATGAAGCAGAGCGAAAATGAGAGCAAACTGATCAAAAAAGGAATTAAGCAGAGCGGAAATGAGAGCAGGCAGATCAAAAAAGGAATTAAGCAGAGCGAAAATCGGAACAGGCTGATCAAAAATGGAATAAAGCAGAGCCAATTGATCAAAAGAAGCAGAGTTAAAGTAAGAATCTCTATTTAGAATGAATGTAAGCAAGTCTAACCATTGATTAAATAAAAGAAATTAGACGTTATCGTTAAAAAATGATATGATTCCAAGAGGTACGTACAACTTGGAATGCGAAGGAGAGTTTTAAAATGGGACAAAATTTTGCACGTATGATTGATCATACTTTATTAAAGGCTGAGGCTACGCAAGAACAAATTGAAAAACTTTGTGCTGAGGCAAAACAATTTAGCTTTGCTTCAGTATGTGTAAATCCGACATGGGTTAAGTACAGCAGTGAATTATTACAAGGATCTGACGTTTTAGTATGTACAGTTATTGGTTTCCCGCTGGGTGCTAGTACATCAGCGGTCAAAGCATTTGAGGTAAAAGATGCAATTGCGAATGGTGCAAAAGAAGTGGATATGGTCATTAATATCGGTGCGTTAAAGGATAAAAAATATGATGTAGTACAAGCTGATATTGCAGCAGTGGTGGAAGCGGCAAAGGGTAGTGCACTTGTGAAGGTTATTATTGAAGCATGCTTACTAACAGAGGAAGAGAAAGTGAAGGCATGTGAATTATCAGTAGCAGCAGGTGCAGATTATGTGAAAACGTCAACAGGTTTTTCTACTGGTGGCGCAACAGCAGAGGATATTGCTTTAATGCGTAAAACAGTAGGTCCAGAGCTAGGTGTAAAAGCTTCTGGTGGTGTAAGAAGCTTAGAGGATATGAAAAAGATGATTGAGGCAGGGGCTACTCGTATTGGAGCAAGCTCGGGTGTAGCAATTATGAATGGCTTAATTTCAGATTCTAATTATTAATACTAATGAAAATCCTTATATAGTCAGGGATACGGGGCTGTTCTTTAAACTAGCCCTGCTTGCATTTATTTTGCCCTTCCAATAGGGTTGAGAATTTTTTTTCCTTATTCTATAATAGAAGTACTATTTCATTAAAGGGTGAACTTTTTGTTAATTGTAGAATTCTAATCTGAATCAACGTAATAGCTTAATTTTGTCGAATAAATCGCCCATCTTGGGTGTTATTTGTTGTGCAAAAAAAGCAAGATTAGAATTAGTTAGCTTTGTATAAACATTTAACGCGACTAATTTTAGTCGCGTTTTTCTATTCGTTGATTTAGACAATTTTAATCTTTATTTCTTATTAAAATTGAGAGGACGAATCTACAATGCAAAAACAATTACAACAAATTACAGCTGACATGCAGCTTGAAGAACACTATCACACATTAGAGAAAGCTTTGCTTGCTTTATATTTCCATAATAATTGTACAACTAAATCTTTAGCTTATATGACAGACTTACCGATACCTATCGTTTCAGCAATGAAAAATGAATTTGCTAAAAAGGGCTGGGGGAAACACAGCTTAACGAAAAAGGGCCAGCTAGCCATTTCGCAATATTTTCAACTTTCAGGTGCCGATACGGATCTCTACCTTCAATTAACGACAGATGATGCATTTCGAATAGAATGGATTACACAAAATACAAGTGAATTAAGCTATATTTATGATGCTAGACCTACAGCTGATGTGGCAATTGATCAAGCCAAATGTACAGTTGAGACAGCATTAAAACGGGCATTGCTTGCATTAGATTATTCGATGCTATTCAATAAGCGTATTTTGTGTTTAGGTGATGACGATTTCATCAGTATTGCTCTAGCGTTTTTACTTAAGAAAATTGCTCCACATTCTACAACTAAAATTGTTGTGTTAGATATTGATAGGCGGGTTTTGAGCATAATTAGCAAAATAGCTAAAGATTATGAGCTTCCGATTAGAACAGATTATTATAATGTTCAGGAGCCCTTGCCAAATCGATATGCCCATCAGTTTGATTGTGTATACACAGATACACCATATACTTTAATTGGCGCCCAGCTTTTTTTATCACGTGCAATTAATGCTCTAAAACCAGAAGCAATGCGGCATGTGTTTTTTTCCTACGCGAAACGTAGTTACCGGAAGCAGTGGCAATTGCAGCAAGGCTTACATGCCATGGGCTTTGTGATTAACAGTATTCAATATGATATTAATACCTATGAAGGTGCGCAGATATTAGGGGCTACAAGTCAATTATTTGTATTACAAACAACAGAGCAAATGAATCCCAATATCCCTAATCACCGTAAATTTACAAGACCAATTTATACAGGTGACATTGAGCCGAAATCTGTTGTTTATCAGTGTATGCATTGTCAACATGCACTTACAGTTGGTACTGGCAATCAATATGTTACAATTAATCAGCTTCAATCCAGTGGTTGTCCGAGTTGCAAAAATAAAAAGTTTTCACAAATTAAGAGAACAGTAAAGAAAAAACAATCCCAACATGCATTAGGCCATCATATTTTATTAGAATTGCATGAGTGTGACGGTGCATTACTGAATGACATTCAACAAATTAAAAAGATTATGTGTCAAGCCGCCCTAATAGCAAAAGCAACGATTGTGACTGAACATTTCCATCATTTTTCACCTTATGGGGTTAGTGGTGTAGTTATTATTCAAGAATCACATTTAACGATTCATACTTGGCCAGAATACGGATATGCGGCAATAGATGTTTTTACTTGTAGCAGTAAATTATCTCTACAAGAGGCTGTTCAATATATTACTGAGCAATTTAATGCTGGAAATGTCACGCAGTACTACCAGTATCGGGGCAAATAGATGGGCTGTCCTAGAAGTCATCCTTAAAATGAAACAGGGGGCGTTTCTGACAGCTCCTTAAATAGCTCCATTGTTAAAAAGTGCTAACATTTGTTAAGGGAATAAATAATATTAATTAAGCCTAATGAAAAAAATTTTTATAGCAAGGATTACAGGGCTGTTCGTTATGAACTAGCCCTTTCTTTTTTAAATAATCATTCCATTTATTTGGCATAGGGGTTCAAGAAAACTACTTGCATTTATCTTTGACTATAGTTAGAATGTTAAATAGTTAGATAATCTAATTAAAAGGTGATGAAATGACAAAATCTAAAAAAATGTTTACGCATGAAGATGATTTGCCAGTATTAGGTTTAGATCCATATATTGAGCTGATTCAAGCATCTTCTTCAAGTAATTTAGATCAAGAACAAGCAAAATTAGGATTAATGTTGTTATGGTTAAGTGACTACGTTTTAGATGCAATGGATATTGAACTGGCTCCTTTTGGAATTACGGAAAGTAAATTAGATCTACTATTATTGTTGACACTGCATGATGTGAGAAGAGCGACTCCATCTGCAATAGCTGAACGTTTGGGGATTACGAGGGCATCAGCAACTTCAATGATTGATTGGTTAGAAAAGAGAAATCTTGTTATACGCAATCATAGCAAAGAAGATCGCAGAAAAATTTATGTGAGTTTAACAGATGAAGGCCGTGCTTTCGTGGCTAACATTTTGCCAACTTATTGGTCTTCGTGTGCTTCTAGTATGGTCGATTTGGAGCCCGAAGAACGAAAGGTATTTGAAAAGTTGGTGAATAAACTATTAAAATCTATGCAGAGAAAACTAAAGGTGGAACGTTAAACTGTAGCTAGGTTGATACAGTTTAATTTTTAAACATATAATTAGATTGTCTAACTATAAGCTATTCAAATTAAAAAGGGGATTTATTTTATGAATAAAGCAAGTATAGAAAACCAAGCAAATTATTCTCTGATGACCTTTATTTTATCTTGGACAGGGATGGTAGTTATGTCTAGTTTGTATTTGACAATACCGCTTCTCAGTCTATTCAGTGAATATTTTGATATTTCGTTGTCTAAGGCAGGCCTCAGTTCAAGTGTTTTTTCACTTGGATTTGCTATAGGATGCTTTTTCTATGGAGCAATATCAGAAAAATATGGACGAAAAAATGTAATTGTTACGGGTCTTTTTTCATTAAGCTGTATAACGTTGCTATTAGGTTTGACTAATGATTATTCTGTCATTTTATTACTAAGAGGATTACAGGGACTTGCAGCGGCTACATTTTCACCAGTGGCACTTGCTTATACGCTTGAAGTATTTCCAAACGATAAAAAAGTGGGAGCAGTAGGTTTTATAAGCACAGGTTTTCTCTTAGCCGGTATTGTGGGTCAGGTATTTAGTGGGTATGTGAGTGAACATACTTCTTGGCATGTCACTTTTTATGTTCTGTCATTAGTTTATCTTGCTACTGCCTTGCTAGTGTTTTGGTTATTACCAAAAGGTGGAGCTGTTAATAAAGCAAAGAATATATGGGAGCCAATGAAAAGGATAGGTATTATTTTTACCAATGGAAATTTGATATTTAGTTATTTGATTGCTTTCGTTCTATTATTGTCCTTTGTAAGTATGTATATTATTTTGGGGGAGTACCTTACAAGTAAATCTTTTGGAATGAGTAGTCAAAAGTTGATTTATATTCGATCTATTGGTGTATTTGGAATGATCCTGTCCCCTATTGCGGGGAAATTATCAAAGCGTTTGAATGTCCTGTCAGTACTAAAAGGAGCATTGACTCTTTCTATTATCTCCTTATTAATGATGGGCTTTATCTCTAACATCGTTGGTTTATCCTTAATTAGTATTCTATTTGTTAGTGGAATTGCACTTGCGGTACCTTCATTAGTGTCTCTTGTGGGTCAATTAGGTTGGAACATGGGAGGGATTGCAGTATCTATGTATACTGTCATTTTATTTGCTGGAACAAGTATTGCGCCTATGATATCTGTTTATTTTATGAAAACTGGTAGCTTTACATTTGCATTTATCCTTCTTGCTACAACACTTTGCATTGGATTAATTTCTGCTATGATGATTAGAATCGAAAGAAAATAGCATGTACGTTAGCTCCACTTTGGCTACATGGATTAATAAGTCCGTTTGTCCAATGAGGAGTTTTCTTGCCCATTTGCATTGAACGACTAATTTCCCTTCGACTTTTATTCAGAATAAAAATTTTTTCTACCTCATATACTCCACTGATGTAATTGAATACAGAAGGGAGGAAGCAATGTTTACGCAATATAAGTATTGGAAGCCTTATATTAGCCCATTTGATCCATGTCCGCCTATTAGAGTGAAAAGCTTTGCCACACCCCCACAATTGTATATGGGATTTCAACCACCTGGATTACCTCAATTTCAATCGCCAAGAGAAGCTCTTATGGCTGGAACATTATGGCCGCAATTATTCAGTCCCTATCCAAATCCTGAAAAAGGAGGGGTAAAAAATGAATAAAGAGATGCCGCCCGAATTTTATACATTACTTGAAGAAATTCAAGCCATTGATTTTGTCATTGTGGAGTTAAATCTTTATTTAGATACCCATCCTCATGATTATGATGCCATTCAACAATTTAATGAAAAAACTGAAATCAGTATGAAGCTAAAAAGAGATTTTGAAAAGAAGTTTGGTCCCCTTATGAATTTTGGAAGAAGCTATTCTAATTATCCGTTTAATTGGATTGATACACCGTGGCCATGGCAAGTCTAACATGAGTGATTAGGAGGAATTTATTTTTGTGGTATTATGAAAAGAAACTCCAATATCCTGTCAGAGTGAGTACATGTAACCCCATGCTGGCAAAATTTTTAATTGAGCAGTATGGAGGTGCAGATGGTGAATTAGCAGCTGCCCTTCGTTATATGAACCAGCGCTACACAATTCCAGATAAAGTGGTAGGGTTATTAACGGATATAGCGACAGAGGAATTTTCACATTTAGAAATGATTGCCACGATGATTTACAAGCTAACAAAAGATGCGACACCAGAGATGCTAAAGGAAGCTGGATTAGGCGACCATTATGTGAATCATGACAAAGCCCTATTTTATCAGAATGCCGCTGGGGCACCGTTTACGGCAACCTATATCCAGGCGAAAGGCGACCCAATTGCTGACCTTTATGAGGATATTGCGGCTGAAGAAAAAGCTCGTGCCACATACCAGTGGATTATTGATTTATCGGATGACACGGATTTAAATGATAGTCTGAAATTTTTACGGGAACGGGAAATTGTTCATTCTCAACGCTTTAGAGAAGCTGTAGAAATTCTTAAGGACGATAAGGATCGAAAAAAAGTCTTTTAATAAATACTTAGTGGCTGTTTCAAAAGATAGGTTCCTTTTGTCACAGCCTATTGCTCATTATTCTATATTTGAAAATAAAGTTAGATCCTTTCGATGACCAATCATTACTAGGATGTCTTTATCTTCAATTATTTGCTCAGGTGAGGGTGAAATGGTTATATTGCCATCTCGAACAATGGCGATGACACTGACATTATATTTGGCACGGATATCTAAATCTCGAAGATTTTGCCCTGCCATTTTCGATGGAATCATCATTTCCTCAATACTGTACTCTTTTGATAGCTCAATATAATTCAGCATATTTGGGGAGAGGAGTTGATTGGCTACTCGTTCACCCATATCTCTCTCAGGATAAATAATCCAATCTGCCCCAACCTTATCTAATACTTGACCGTGTCTTTTACCAAGTGCTTTTGCTATTATCTTTTTTATTCCAAGCTCCTTTAATAAAGAGACGGTTAGAATGCTAGACTGCATATCAATACCTATTGCGACAATCACACAATCAAAATTTGTGATTCCTATTGAGGTAAGCGCCTTTACTTCGGTTGTATCCGCAATGACAGCATGTGTTACATAGGACTCTGCATCTTCAACTCGTTCCTCGTTAATATCGATCCCTAAGACTTCGTGTCCAGCTTCGTTTAATCGGCGGGCTACGCTTACCCCAAATCTGCCTAGACCAATAACAGCATATTGTTTGATAGTCATTTTACGCGATGCTCCTTTATTATTGCTATCCAATCATAATATTTCCCTTAGGATGGTGGTAAGACTCCTGTTGGCGACGTCTAGTAATGGCAAAAGCAATCGTTAATGGACCTAATCTACCTGCAAACATTGTCAATATGATCAGTATACGCCCTCCAACGGATAGCTCAGGCGTAAGCCCCATCGAAAGTCCAGTTGTGCCAAATGCAGAAGTAGCCTCAAAAAAATACATCATAAATGGATGCCGATGTTCGATGATGCTCAAAATAATAGTCACAGACACAACAATAAGCATGCCACACATGGTGACCGTTAAAGCTTTTAGAATTGTTTCATGCACCATTCTGCGACTGAATAACACAACATCTGTTTTCCCTTTTAATTGAGACCACATCGTAGCCGTTAAAACCGCGAACGTTGTGATTTTGATTCCTCCAGCAGTGGAACCAGAGCCTCCTCCAATAAACATGAGCCAAATCATTAAAAAGAGCGTTGAGTGCGTTAAATCACCGATAGGGAGAGTATTTGAGCCAGCAGTTCTGGGCGTCACAGCCTGATAGATTGAACCTAGAATTTTCCCCCAATCTGACAATGGTCCAAGGGTTTTACTATTTCCGTATTCAAATAAAAAAATAAGAATTGTTGAACCTATTGTTAAAATAAATGTTGTTGATAATACAATTTTTGAATGAACAGAAAGGCGTTTGGTATTTCGGTATTCAAACAGTTCGTTCAGCACTATAAACCCTAAACCTCCAATTGTAATAAGAGCACATATTGTTAATACAACGAAAGGGTCATCTACATAGCCTGTTAAGCTCTGAAAGTCTCCCATAATATCAAAGCCAGCGTTATTGAAATTTGATATGGCATGAAAAAAACCAAAGTAAACAGCTTTACCTACTGGCATATCAAATGAAAAGCGAATGGATAAAATAATACCACCTATTATTTCAATACATGCTGTAAATAGCAGAATTCTCCTCACGAATTTTACTAGCCCAGCCATTGTTAGATTATTAAAAGCCTCTTTTAATAAAAGCCTTTCTTTTAAAGATATTTTTTTTCCCACTAGCAAAAATAATAAAGTGGCAAAGGTCATAAAGCCCAGTCCGCCAATTTGAATTAGAAATAAAATAACTAATTGACCGAACAGTGAAAAGGTGTCACCGGTATCTACAACTATCAATCCTGTTACACAGGTAGCGGATGTGGCTGTAAATAAAGCGTCAATCAGCGCCAGTCCTATGCCATCTTTCGTTGCTATGGGTAGTGTCAACAAAAAAGATCCAAACAAAATAATAATGGCAAAGCCAATCACGAGAATTTTTGGAGGATTTAATTTATTTTTAAGGAATTTCATTTCATAATGTTCTCCTCAACTGTATGGTATTTATCTATTTATAATGTTGTCCAAAAATAACTGTAAAATTCTTAAGGGAATTGAACCAAAAATTCGCCTAAATTATTCGTACACTTTCTATTGACCATTATTAGACAATACGGTATAATTCTTTAGTACACAACTGTTGGTTATTTGCCTATTTGTGTATTGACGTGTGTTCGGAGGGAGGGAAAGAGAGATGTCAAAAACTGTCGTTCGCAAAAACGAATCGCTTGAAGATGCTCTTCGCCGCTTCAAACGTACTGTATCAAAAAGTGGTACAATTCAAGAAGTTAGAAAGCGCGAGTTCTACGAAAAACCTAGCGTAAAACGTAAAAAGAAATCAGAAGCTGCACGTAAACGTAAGTGGTAATTTAATTTCCCATTAAAAATCCCTACGTTCATAACACGCAATTGTATGATTCACTGAGCAGACAAAAATATACCTGAAGTTAATCTTTTTTGATTAATTTCAGGTATTTTACATTGTGCTCAAATTTGCGTACATATAAAAGGCCGAATGTAATCTTTCAGATTTATTCGGCTTTTTACACATATAATGATGATGAAATACTAAAGATTATGCCATACAAAGGATTTATTCGCTGTATATTAAAAACATGTGAAACTTTTTACAAGGTCAGTCGTATATACAAGAGAGAAGCATGTAAGAAGGGAGGGAAAAAGATGCGAAGATGGAGAATCCTCAGCTATCTTATGGTTATTTGGATGACTTTTTTGTTAGCGTTTCCACTAACATCTGCTTTTGCAAGTAGTAAGGTCTATCACATACCGATTCATAATGAAGTAGAACGAGGACTTCACGCATTTTTAGAACGAGCTTTTAAAGAGGCGGAGGAAAACCATGCTGAGGCAATTATTTTAGACATTCATACGCCAGGTGGTTTCGTGAATGCAGCAGGGGATATCGCTATGTTAATGGATGCGACGCCTATAAAAAAAATTGCGTTTATTAACAAAGATGCCCATTCAGCAGGTGCCTTTTTAGCCTTACATGCAGATGAAATCTACATGGTCCCAAATGGAACAATCGGTGCGGCTGCGGTGATTGACTCAGCAGGAAAGGCCGCGGATTTAAAGGCTCATAGTGCATGGGTTGCTCAAATGGAAGCAGCTGCAGAGGCGAAAAATCGAGACCCATTATATGCGCGAGCAATGGCAGATGTATCTGAGGATTTATCAGAATTTCGAGCAGGGAAGGGAAATTTATTAACGTTATCAGCTTCAGAAGCAGAAAAAGTTAAATATTCTGAAGGAACGGCTTCGAATTTCCAGGAGCTATTAGAAAAAACAAAGTTAAAGGGTAGTGAAATCGTATCGATCGAACCTACTTTTTCTGAAAAGCTTGCTCGATTTATAACAAATCCAATTATTGTACCAATTTTATTGTCAATTGCTAGCTTAGGACTTGTGATGGAGCTATATTCGCCAGGTTTCGGCGTTCCGGGTATAATGGGATTGTCAGCACTTGGATTATTTTTCTTTGGGCATATGGTGGCAGGCTTAGCTGGTTATGAATCTTTACTGTTATTCGTTTTAGGCTTAGCGCTTGTCATTGCAGAGTTTTTTGTCCCCGGTGGTATTGTTGGTATTTTAGGTGGCGTGCTAATATTACTAAGTCTCATACTGGCAGGTGCAAGCATAATGCAAATGATTATAGCGATTTTCATTGCGCTTGTTGTTGCTATAATAGGAATGGTGATCCTGATGAAATTTTTCGGTAAAAAATTGCATGTCTTAAACAAATTAGTGTTGATGGATGCGACGACGACGGAAGAGGGCTATGTGTCTAATATTAACCGCACGGAGTTGCTTGGAAAAGTAGGAAAAACGATTACCCCCCTACGTCCTGCAGGTACGATACTATTTGGAAATGAGCGCATTGATGTGGTATCAGAAGGTGGCTATGTTGATGCTGGGAAACATGTAGAAATTATTAAAGTAGAGGGCTCACGTATTGTTGTGAGACCATCAGAAAAAGAGATGGAGGAATAATAAATGGGATTTGATTTAGCCTTAATAGGTCCAATTGTCGGGCTAGTCTTATTATTTATTGTGGTTGCGGTATTCTTTACCTTTGTACCAGTAGCACTGTGGATTTCTGCACTTGCGGCAGGTGTCCGTGTTAGTATTTTCACTTTAATCGGAATGCGTTTACGTCGAGTAATTCCATCACGAATTGTGAATCCTTTAATTAAGGCGCATAAAGCAGGTTTACCTGTAACAATTAATCAACTTGAGAGTCACTACTTAGCAGGTGGTAATGTTGACAGAGTTGTCAATGCGTTAATCGCAGCCCATCGTGCAAATATCGAGTTAACATTTGAACGCTGTGCAGCTATTGATTTAGCAGGACGTGACGTTTTAGAAGCTGTGCAAATGTCTGTAAACCCTAAAGTAATTGAAACACCATTTATCGCAGGTGTTGCGATGAACGGGATTGAAGTAAAAGCGAAGGCACGTATTACTGTACGTGCAAACATCGAACGTTTAGTAGGTGGTGCTGGTGAAGAAACAGTTATTGCCCGTGTAGGTGAGGGGATCGTTTCAACAATCGGTAGTGCTTCTAGTCATACAACAGTTCTGGAAAATCCAGATATGATTTCTCAAACAGTTCTTTCTAAGGGCTTAGATTCTGGTACAGCATTTGAAATCTTATCGATTGATATTGCGGATGTTGATATCGGTAAAAATATCGGTGCAGAATTACAAATTGAACAAGCTCAGGCAGATAAAAATATTGCTCAAGCGAAGGCTGAGGAACGTCGTGCTATGGCGGTCGCAAATGAGCAGGAAATGATTGCCCGTGTTCAAGAGATGAAAGCCAAAGTAGTAGAAGCAGAGGCTGAGGTACCACAAGCGATGGCAGAGGCACTTCGTTCAGGAAATCTTGGTATAATGGATTACATGAACTATCGTAATATTCAAGCAGATACAGCTATGCGAGACTCAATTTCTAAAGTGAGCTCAGATAAACCAGAAACAAATGAACCTAACGTCTAAAAAAACGGAAAGGAGCGGTACTAATATATGGAACAATTAATTATATTTGCGATAATTGCCATAGTCAGCTCTATTTTCGGTAAATCAAAAACAAAAAAAGAACACAAGCAAATGCCACCTTTTAATAAGGATTCCCATGTTGATCCAACCACTTTGGCAAAAGCTGAAGAGGTTCCTTCCCAACGACCTGTTGTTAAACCACAAAACTTTGAGGATTTTGCACGCGAGTTTTTAGGCGAGTGGAAGAACAATGAGCCTAAGGCAGAACGGACGAAGAACATTGTCGAAGAAAAAGGCAAGGAGGAAGTGCCTAGCTACGTGGCACCACCAATCGTGCCAAGTGAGTCAGTGAGTCGTTCCTCAAATCGACAAAGTAATGGTCGCTTAGAAGCTGGGAAAAATAATAAAGCAGGGGCTCACTCGCAATCTGCTTTTCAATTACCGAATTCAAAAAATTCTTTGATGCAAGCGGTTGTCATGGCAGAGGTTTTAGGTCCTCCCAAAGCAAAAAGAAAATAACTAGCATGTCCTCCTTTTTCGAAGCATATATTGCCGAAGAAGGAGGCATTTTTTTATGAAAAAATTATTTCAGTTGACGCCGCTGCTTGAATTATCCCAATATGAAACATTAAAAATTATTGGCCCATATCGTTTTCTTCATGCAGACGCTTCATCATGCTCCTTTATTTATGCTGACTTTCATATAATGGTGCGAGGAAAATCATTGGACATTCATGCTCTTAAGGAAGAAATGCTTCATCTTTCTGTAGAGGATTTACAAGAACTTCATGTGAAAATGACAAAGGATATGGGTGTGAGGGATAATGTGGAATAACCGACCAATTATCATACGTATAAAGCGCCATGAAAATGTTCATCCTTTTATTCAAGCATTGCACGTACAGCATGTGCCATTAAAGCGTGTTGTTTTTCGCGAGCAAGAGGTTACCTTTGAAACGACGATGCATTATTTGCCAAAGATTCGTCGTGTACGTAGGCATTTCCGACTGAAGATGGCTGTCTATTATGCGGATGAGCTTCAAGTTTTTCGGGCACAGCTTTGGACCTTACTTGGTTTGGCAATGATGATTGCCATTCCATTGCTATGTGCACAAGTTATTTGGCGTGTTGACATTGAAGCAGCGTCACCAGAATTAGAGCAACGTATTGGCAACACCTTTCAAGAAACCTTTCAATTAGAAACGCCTATGTCAAAAAAAATTTTACCATCTGATGCTGTTATTCGTCAGAAGCTACTAGAAACGCATCGAGATCTATCATGGGTGCACATTGAAAAGCATGGAGGACGTGTTATTTTACGACCTCAGGAATCACCTAAACAAACAAAAATAACGAATGAAAAGCTTGCCTCACATTTAGTTGCAACGAAAAGTGGTGTTATTACACATTTTAATATTCAAAATGGTGAACGGAAAATTTCAGTGAATGATACTGCCTACGAAGGTGACGTTCTTGTAAGTGGTGTAATTGAAAGTGGTACTGATCAAGTGTTTGTGGGTGCAAAAGGTGAAGTCTATGCTGATTATTGGCTGGAGTGTTCTTTTAAAATTCCAACAAAAATAACATTAGAAACACTGCAACAGAAGCAATGGCGTGTATTAGTGAAGGGCATCCATCAAGAAAAAATTGACTATGTGCAAAAGAAGGATTTACCGAACTGGCTTGATCCATATGTTTCAATTGTGGAAGAGCAGAATACTAAAAAAATGCAGGTGGAGCTTGATAAATCCAAAGTTGATTCATTACTTTTACCATTATTACATGAAAAGGTTATCCGTTCATTACCTGCGAAAACGGTCATTAAAAAAGAAAACCTTTTACAGGTAAAGTGGGGGAATGGTACAGTTGAAGGGAAAGTTCTATTTTTAGTCAATGAAAACATTGCAAATCCAATACAAGGCCAACAAGGAGAATGATTATGTCAGAACATTTAACTGTTTTACAAGTGGATAATCCTAATGAAGCGGTAATGCTACTTGGAATTTCCGATGCCAATATGAAATTAATCGAAGAAGCCCTTCAAGTTCATATTATTACACGTGGAGAGCAAATTCAGCTAGCTGGTGAAGAGGATGCAAAGGAACAAGCGACATTTCTTTTACATGCACTTTTAAAAGTCATCCGCAAGGGAATTAATATTGATCAACGTGATGTTGCAACAGCTATTGAAATGACACAAAAAGGAACAATCGAATATTTTGCAGAACTTTATGATGAAGAAATAGCACGTACAACAAAGGGAAAACCGATTCGCGCAAAAACAATTGGTCAACGAGAATACATACAAGCAATCCGTCATAAAGACGTTGTTTTCGGTATTGGTCCTGCCGGTACTGGGAAAACGTATTTAGCGGTAGTCATGGCAACACAAGCACTAAAAAATGGACACGTAAAACGTATTATTTTAACACGTCCTGCAGTAGAAGCAGGAGAGTCCTTAGGCTTTCTTCCAGGAGATTTGAAGGAAAAGGTGGATCCATATTTACGACCACTCTATGACGCTTTAAATGATATCTATGGAGCAGAGCAAACACAGCGTCTAATTGAACGAGGCACAATCGAAATTGCACCATTAGCTTATATGCGTGGGCGAACATTAGATGATGCCTTTGTCATTTTAGACGAAGCTCAAAATACGACACACCCGCAAATGAAAATGTTTTTAACGCGTTTGGGCTTTGGCTCGAAAATGGTCATTACTGGCGATAAAACGCAAATTGACCTACCTAAAAATACAGAATCTGGATTGATTGTAGCAGAACGTACATTAAAATATGTTAAACCAATTCATTTCCAAATACTAGAGCAAGGTGATGTAGTACGTCATCCAGTCGTTGCAAAAATCATCCAAGCTTACGAAGATCAGCAGCTCTAGAATGGTCTCTTTTTAAGCGACCATTCTAAAGAAGCATCGAAAGTGAAGAGAAACGTAACGGCAGGCAAATGAAACGACAGATGATGCCCCAAATTCTACGTGTGTCATGTAGTATTAGAAATGCTCATGCTTAAAAAAATAGACACGAATTTATGGTTTTAGCGCGAATTTGGTTGTAAAATGGGAAATAATGTGACAGCTATACTAAATTGTATAGCTGTTTTTTGCTTTCTTATACATTTTTCGAGAAAAATGTTTTTTGAATTGGTATGATAGTAAGTAGATAGAGGAGGTGCCGAATGGAGAAACAACTTCGAAAACTTACTGAACTAATTGGTTTTCGCTATTTTTTAATTGTCGTTCTCATCTTAACAGGGTCCCTGCAATTTGCCTTTATGTATGGCAATGTTAAAGGTGTTACATATGATTTCAAGCCACTACAATTAGCGCCTGAAACAGTACGATCAACAAAAACGATTGAAGACACTTATAAAACACAGCAAGAACGAGAGAAAGCAGCCAATGCAGTTGCGCCAGTCTATCAATTTTCAGAGGATGTCGCAAAGCAACGTGCTGCCATTGTTACATCTTTATTTGACTATGTACTTGAAGTGAAGAAAGATGTTGAGAAAAGCAAAGAACCGGTTCCGAATGTGGACCAAGTGGCACAGCTTCGCAAAAAATTTGAATCCATTGATTCAGATCAAATGCCTATCATCTTTACGGATTCACAGCTAGAAGGGTTGCTCATACAAAGTGAGGCAGATTTAACAAGAACAAGTACTCAACTTTCTAAGCTAGTCCAAGAATATTTACAGAAATCCATTCGTGCAGAAAATGTATACGCAGCACAAAATGATTTTGAAACGAAAATTCGTGGACAGCGAGGCTATCCAGATAGAATTTACAATACTGTCGTTTTAATTGGGCGTACAAGTATTATCGAAAATGAAACAATTAATGAGGAACAAACGAAAATTCGTAAGGAGCAGGCAAAAGAATCGATTGAGCCAACTCGAATTCTTCAAGGCCAAATTATTGTACAGGAAGGTCAAATCATAGATAACGAGGCGTTTCGTCAATTAGAGCTTTTAGGTATGGTGAGTAATAAGGCATCCCTAAAACCGATTGCGGGTCTTATGATTTTAATCTTCCTGCAAATGATGTTTATGTTTATTCTGTTTGAACGCTGGGAGGCAGACGAGCATAAAAAAAGGAATGCCTTATTGGTAACAGGTATTGTGTATACCCTCTCTGTCGTGTTGATGAAATTTATTAGCCTAGTCTCAGGAGGCTTTGACGTTACTGTTGCATTTCTATTTCCAACAGCCTTGGCGACAATGCTGGTCAGATTATTAGCGAATGAGCGTGCCGCAGTTTTGATTACAGTCATGACGGCTGCATCAGCAGGAGTGATTTTTCAAGAAGGGTATTCATCTGTTATGCAGATGGAAATTACACTATATATTATTTTTGGAGGCTTTGCGAGCATCTTCTTTATGCGTAGTGTGGAAAAACGTTCGCATATTTTACATGCTGTAGGTGTCATTGGTTTAGTCAATATAGCATTTATTGCTTTCTATTTACTGATGACACAATCATCCTATGGTTTGTCTGAGTTGCTATTTTATTTTATCGCAGCCATGTTATCAGCCTTACTTTCAGGAGCTCTGACAATGGGTCTTTTACCATTCTTTGAATCAGCATTTGGTCTATTATCATCATTGCGTTTAATTGAGCTTTCTAATCCTAACCATCCGTTGTTGAAAAAGTTATTAATGGAAGCACCAGGAACATATCATCATAGTGTAATGGTTGCAAATTTAGCAGAAGCAGCATGTGAGGAAATTGGGGCAGACGGTTTATTAGCACGAGTTGGGTGTTATTATCATGATATTGGGAAAACAAAGCGTCCAGCATTTTTTATTGAAAATCAGATGTCAGGGAATAATCCACATGATTCGTTGCCACCAGAGACGAGTGCAGAAATTATTATTGCACATACCACTGATGGTGCTGAAATGTTAAAACGCTATAAAATGCCTCAGGAAATCATTGATATTGCCTTGCAGCACCACGGAACAAGTTTGTTAAAATTCTTCTTATACAAAGCAAAGGAAGAAGGAAAAGATTTTGATGAAGCAAAGTTCCGCTATCCTGGTCCAAAACCTCAAACAAAGGAAGCTGCTGTGATTAGTGTAGCGGATAGTGTTGAAGCGGCAGTGCGCTCAATGAAGGAACCTAATGCAGAAAAAATTCATAAGCTTGTACGAGCTATTATTGATGACCGCGTACAGGATCATCAGTTTGATGAATGCGATATTTCAATAAAAGAGTTAAAATGTATAGAGCGAGTACTTTGTGAAACGCTGAATGGAATTTTCCACTCGCGTATTGAATATCCAAAGGCAGATAAGTAGGAGGATCTATGATTTTAACAATTGATTTTACAGATGAAACAAATGAAGTGGCAAAAGAGCATATGGAGCTTGTTGAGCAGCTGTTACAGCAGGCTGCAAAGATAGAAAATATTGAGCCCGAAACAGAGGTGTCGGTGACCTTTGTTACAAATGAAGCGATTCAAGAAATAAATCGAGAATACCGTGATAAGGATCAACCAACAGATGTAATTTCATTTGCTCTAGAGGAATTAGGCGAAGGTGAAATAGAAGTTACCTTTGAAGGAATGCCTCGTATTTTGGGAGATATCATTATTTCAACGGATCGTACAAAAGAACAAGCACAGGAATATGGTCATTCATTTGAAAGGGAATTAGGATTTTTAGCGGTCCATGGATTTTTACATTTATTAGGATACGATCACATGGTGCCTGAAGATGAAAAGATTATGTTTGGTAAGCAGGACGAGATTTTACAATCTTTTGGCTTAGGACGGGATTAAATGAATGTTCGCAAATATGTACGCTCTTTTAGCTATGCGTTTACGGGGATAAAGACGGCTTGTGTAGAGCAAAACTTTAAGTCACATTTGCTTAGTGCAGGTGCTGTATTGATTGCTGGCTATTTTACGGGGCTATCACGTATGGAATGGTATATTGTACTTTTGCTAATAGCACTTATGTTTGCGCTTGAAATGGTGAACACTGCAATTGAACGTGTTGTGGATTTGGCATCACCGAATATTCATCCACTAGCAAAGCAAGCGAAAGATCTTGCGGCGGGCGCAGTACTTGTATTTGCGATATTCAGTGCTATAATCGGATTACTCATCTTTATGCCGAAATGGTTTTAGCTTTACTCATTTTTTCGACCATACAGGATTAGCAAGCTGAAGTATTATGATTTATTTAGCAAAAGGAGAACTTTGATGACAATTGATATGCATGCATTACTAGAAGAATCAAAAAAGGCGCGCGAAAAGGCATATGTCCCTTATTCAAAATTTAAAGTAGGTGCAGCCCTTTTAACAAAAAACGGCGAGGTTATCCATGGTTGTAATATTGAAAATGCTGGCTATAGTATGACTAATTGTGCTGAACGAACAGCATTTTTCAAGGCCGTGTCAGAAGGAATTTATGACTTTCAGGCAATTGCTATTGTTGCTGATACAGACGGTCCATGTGCGCCGTGTGGAGCGTGTCGTCAAGTGATGATAGAGTTTTGCGAGCCTTCCATGCCTGTCTATTTAACAAACTTAAAAGGTGATGTAACGGTAACGTCAGTTGGCGAATTACTACCATTTGCATTTACAACGGAGGATTTAGAGAATGCTGGAAACTAATACTGGCTATAAGTCAGGCTTTATCTCCATTATCGGTCGACCAAATGTTGGGAAATCAACATTCTTAAACCGTGTTATTGGTCAAAAAATTGCGATTATGAGTGATAAGCCACAAACAACACGAAATAAAGTACAAGGTGTACTAACAACTAATGATAGCCAAATGATTTTTATTGATACACCGGGAATCCACAAACCAAAGCATAAACTTGGTGATTTCATGCTTAAAGTTTCTAAAAATACATTGCGAGAAGTGGATGTTATTATGTTCATGGTCAATGCAGAGCAGAAACTAGGAAAAGGTGATGAATTCATCCTTGAAATGTTAGCAGGGAATCCAACACCTGTCTTTCTAGTCATCAATAAAATTGATCAAGTCCATCCTGATGAATTAATAGGAATCATTGAGAGCTACAAAGAACGCTATAACTTTGCAGAGATTGTACCAATTTCAGCATTACAAGGAAATAATGTAGAAAATCTGCTGGCAACATTAACGAAATATTTACCAGAAGGTCCACAGTACTATCCAGCAGACCAAGTAACAGACCATCCTGAACGATTTATTATTTCAGAGTTAATTCGTGAAAAAGTATTACATTTAACACGCGAAGAAGTGCCACATTCTATTGCAGTCGTTATTGATAAAATTCGCCGAGATGAGGAAAATGAAGATAAAATTCATGTTGCAGCTACAATTATCGTGGAAAGAGATTCTCAAAAAGGCATTGTGATCGGTAAACGAGGGGCACTATTAAAAGAAGTAGGCATACGTGCACGAAAAGATATTGAGATGCTTCTTGGTTCGAAAGTGTATTTAGAGCTTTGGGTAAAGGTACAAAAGGATTGGCGAAACAAATCCACGCATTTACGTGATTTTGGTTTCCGTGATGATGAATATTAAAGGTTATGCTTGTTAGCGAAATAACAATATAACCCATTGATCGTTTGAATGGAGCTGTCCAAAAAAGTTTTTGGAGAGCTCTATTTTCATGGGAAATTTGTTGAAAGGAGGAAGGCTGGTGCTACATAAATGGGAAGGAATTGTTTTAAAGGTACGTGCTTACGGAGAATCCAATAAAATTGTAACTTTACTAACAAGAGAAGCAGGTAAGGTGGCAACAATGGCAAGAGGTGCCAAAAAGCCTTCGAGTAGACTGGCATCTGTGACACAGCCGTTTACATACGGTATGTTTATGGTTCAGCATCATACAGGTATGGGAACATTGCAACAAGGTGAGCATCTCAATTCAATGCGACATATACGTGAAGATATCATGGCAACAGCCTATGCAAGTTATATCATGGAGCTTGTTGAGCGAGTAGTGGAAGAAGGAAAGGCTGAACCATATGCATTTGATGTCCTTTTACAAGCATTGCAAGCAATTGAGGAAGGCTATGATCCTGAAGCTATTACATTGTTCGTTGAATGGAAAATGTTACCGTATACAGGTGTACAGCCTATCTTACATGCTTGCTCTACTTGTGGGGCAGTAGATGGAGAATTTGCTTTTTCCTTTGCACAGGGGGGCTTTTTATGTCATCGATGTTATCAGCATGATCCTTACATTATTCGTCTAACACCAACACAATTGAAGCTCATTCGTATGTTCTACACTGTATCTATTGATCAGATTGGGAAGCTAGACTTAAAAAAGGAAACAAAATATTTTATCAAAAAAATTATTACTACCATTTATGAGGAACAAACAGGTATTCGCTTTAAGACTAAAAAATTTATCGAGCAGCTTGAAAGAACGCCAGAATTGCAATTGAGAACTAATGTGGATGCAGAAAAAATGCCAGAAGACCCATAATTGGATCTTGTGGCATTTTTATATATTAAATTTCTTCTTCATCATGATTGAACTCATAATAGGTTGCCCATTTATCAGCAATTTTGGTAAATTCTATATAGAGGTAGACTGTTTCACCGTTTTTACCTGTAATATGTAAAATAGCGGTGCCTTCAGCTAATGGTGTAACCTTTACTTGATTATCCTCTACGGTCGCTTTTACTGCTGCAGACTCTAAATCTAACTTTTCTAAAGCAACATTTTTTGGCTCAAACGATAGTTGTTCGCTTGAAAAAACTAATTCATCTGCCATTTGATATAAATCGATACTTCGTACAAAATCATACGTAGTAACTTCAGCTGCCATCACTTGTTGTTGAGTGCCGTTGGAAAATGTTAATAAATATTGCCCATTTTTAAAGATGGAAAGGGAGGCCGATTGGTTGTTTGTTTTGAATTCATAGGCTGCTGGTGATAAAGCTTGTCCATCTGTAGTTTGAATACTAACTTCAGTAGGGATAAAATTCAAATCGCTTTCCATTAAGTTAAGTGGTAAGCTCTCTACATAATCTTCTTCCTCTACTTCTTGTAAAGTTGTTTGTAGTTTTCCATTTACATTGTTCACATGCACAATGTAAAAAATATCTATAAATTCCTCTGTTTTTTCATTAAAGCCTGTTATGACTAATTTTCCTGTTCCCTCTTTTAACGGTTTTATAGTGATGGATTCCGTCATGTCCTCTTCTTCATCCCATGTAAAAATATCCTCTGCAGGCTCAATACCGCCGTAAGAAGCAAAGATATAGTCCTGACTGTATTGACTAGCAAAAACAGTTGCGTTCCCTTGTACATGTTCTGCACGAACTACAAACGATGCTAATTGGGAGCGTTTCACATGGCTTTGTGGACTAAAGGTAGTAGGCGTTGTACCTTTTGTGATGCTATTGGCAAAAAGCGTTTTGATAAACGGTTCATATTCACTGCCTGTCTTTACATCGGAAAATGGAATGTCAATGTCATCAGTGATGGGTAGATTGAAGCCCTTTACAATCATTTTTGACATTTGCCCGCGTGTAATATTATGCGCTGGGTGAAAATAACCATTCGAGCCACTAATGATGCCTGCATTAGCTAAAGCTGCAATGGCACCATAATTCTCATCACCAGGTTTGATATCCTTAAAATGAGGATTTTTTACATGGACGGTGTCTAGCATTAGCATACCAGCTAAAATTTTTGCGGCTTGAGTACGTGTGATTGGGTTGGCAGGTTTGAAAGTGCCGTCTGGGTAACCTGAAATAATGCCACGCTGTGCTAAATTGATGATGGCTTGGCCTTCTTCTGTTGAAGCATTGATGTCAGGGAAAATAGTCGCAGCATTTACTGAGGGTGTAATGACAATGGCACTTGTGGCTAATGCTGAGGCCATTGCAATTTGATAGAAACGATGGGTCTTCAAGTGATTTCCTCCAAAATAGTGAAAATAAAATTTTTATAGTATTATCTTATTTTTTGAAAATCCTTCCATTATAAATTCAAACTTCCGGACGAGTGAATATTTTTAAGCTGGAATGATCGTGCAATGTTAAATTCTTGTTCATTAACAATTAAGATTAACTATAATACTTTATTTATATCAAAATGTATGTAGTGAGAATAGAGGAAATGTTATCCTTTAAGTGAATACTCAATCACTTATAAAAGAGGATAATTTGTAATTATTTTGTCATATGAAATATTTGACAGAAAATAGTAGGATAAATTGAGTAATATGCTAACTTAAATAGCATAAAAAAACAAAAATTTAGTTTTTTTAAGAAATAAAATTTTTGAGATATTTTTATTTAAACTTTATATAAATATATTTACAATTCGATTTTTATAGTTCTTTTAGCCTTATAATTATGTCATTAATAGCAGATATTAGATGGAGGTATTAGGTTTAAAGATTTATTTTTTGAATCGTTTTTAATATAGTCATAGTATTAACTAATCATTCAAGACCCATATACTAGTTGAAAAGGCATTTTAACCTATGATATTGTAATAAATATAGGTTATGACATTAAAACTATTTCGGTATAATTTATACATTTAATATCCATATAAAACTAGTCCAATTCATATAGATCTGACATGCATATAAAATGTAAAACATGCCTCTATCAGCAAAGATGTTTTTTAGAACAACGCAGTCCTATGGAAGAAGGAGGGAGTCACATAATGCTAGAACATTGCGTATGTGGCAAAAAATATGCTAAGAAAAGTAACATTAAGTATTGATGAAGTTGAAGCAAATGATATTTTGGCTGAGGATATTTTTTCTGAGTATCAATTATTAGCTAAAAAAGAGTTAGTTTTAACGGATCGGATTATTGCTTTACTTAAACTTAGAAAAGTAGATGAATTAGCTGTCTATTTACCATCAAATTCAGTTCGGATTGTCCATGATCTAAGTGTTCAGCGAACAAGGGAGTATGAGGATGTCTTTGCCCCACTAATGGCTAAAGAAAATGAAGTAGATGAGTATAAAGAAAAAGTAAGTACGCTATTTATGACGACATTGGAGAATGTTGTCCATGAATTACGCTATGGTCAAATTTTAAAAAGCATGCAGGACACTGCTTATGTACGGGGTGTTTTTGAAAAAATTTTAGAAGAGAAACATCGCTACGATTTACTTATGCGATTAAGAGAATGGGATGAGTATTCCTTTGTCCATTCATTTGATGTATTTGTTTTAGGCACTATCTTTGCACGATATCTAGGGTTAGCAGATATCGAAACATTAGCACGGGGGTATTTGTTCCATGATATTGGCAAAGTCTTTATTCCTCAAGAAATTCTAAATCTGAAAAGAAAGTTATCAGAAGATGAATTTGAGGTTGTTAAAACACACACAACTAAAGGGTATGAATTACTTGTTGAAAATGGAGAAGAAGAGATTGCCTATCTGGCACGAGATCACCATGAGCGCTTTGCTGGTAAAGGCTATCCAAATAAACTATGCGCAGATGAAATGAGTGAAGGGGTTCAATTATTGCAAATCATTGACGTATATTCAGCAATGACATCAAAACGTGTTTATCATACAGGGTATGCAGCAACGGATGCATTAGCCGTTTTATATCGCGATCGGCAATTATATAACGAAAAGTTCATGCATAAATTCGTGGAATGTTTAGGGATCTATCCTGTTAACTCAGTAGTCTTATTATCAGATAATCGAAGTGCTCAAGTTGAGCTCGTCTATGATTTATTCCCCACATTGCCGAAAGTTAAATTATTGGATGAACAAACATCTATGAATCTACCTTTAAATTATAGTGTGAAAATTGTGAAAATGATTGATTATCGTGCAGATAGCTTTGAGGAAATATTTAATTTATTTGTTGAGCAATTAATCCGCTGTGACGAGACTAACTTAAGAATACACTTCAAAAAACTAATTGATCACTTACATCCAAAAGAGATAGTCTTAAAAATCTTCTTACCTGCCTTTCGAATTCTACGTTTATTGACTAGAGAAATTCAGACGGATATGACAAAATATAAAAATTCTATTAGTATTCTTAAAAAATTATTGGAAGAACAATTAAATGTTTTATACATGGATTATCATCATGAGCAAACAACTATTTTAGTTGTAGAAACCTCGCTTCGTGAAAACTTTTTCATAAAACTTGTACAGAGTATTTTGTATATTGATAAAATCGTTCCATTTTTCATAAATCCAGGGGACGATCAGCGAATTACGCAATTAATGGAACATTGTGATGTAAATGTAGCTTATTTTATTGAAGATGAACTCACGGTAGAAAAACGAGTTCGTCCTATGCGAGAGGGTACATTCCTTTATTATTCTCTTTCGGATATTGAGGAATTATTAGTAAGTTTGGTGGGAATGAGCATGAAACGGTTCTCCTTTGAGGAGAAGATGCAGGAGCGCTTGTTTTTTAAATTAAAGGCATAGCCAAAAGGGAGCTGAAATTTCAGCTCCCTTTTATAAGGCTTTTATCAAAATCCGGACGTTATTACGCCAAGGAAAAATTGATATTAGAATTGTAGTTGTTTTTCAATGTATGCTTTCACATCAGCAATTGGCATACGAACTTGAGACATAGAATCGCGATGACGTACTGTTACTTGACCATCTTCTTGTGAGTCAAAGTCATATGTGATACAGAATGGTGTACCAATCTCGTCCTGACGACGGTAACGTTTACCGATTGATTGGGATTCATCAAAGTCAACTGGGAATGCCTTACGAAGTTCTGCCCATATATTTGTAGCCTCGTCAGATAACTTCTTAGAAAGTGGAAGGACAGCTGCTTTAAATGGTGCAAGAGCAGGGTGGAAGCGTAAAACGGTACGCTTATCGTCACCTTCAAGCTCCTCCTCGTCATATGCATCACATAGGAATGCTAATGTCACACGGTCAGCACCTAAAGAAGGTTCAATACAGTATGGAACATAGCGTTCGTTTGTGGCTGGATCAATGTAAGTAAAATCCTCACCAGAGTGCTCCATATGCTGTTTTAAATCGTAATCTGTACGATCAGCTACACCCCAAAGCTCACCCCAACCAAATGGGAATTTAAATTCAATATCTGTAGTAGCATTCGAATAGTGTGATAATTCATCTTCCTCATGATCGCGAAGGCGCATAGACTCTTCTTTCATTCCTAAATTCAATAACCAGTTTTTACAAAATTCTTTCCAGTATGCGTGCCACTCAAGGTCTTCGCCAGGCTTACAGAAAAACTCAAGCTCCATTTGCTCAAATTCACGAGTACGGAAAGTAAAGTTACCTGGAGTAATTTCGTTACGGAATGATTTACCGATTTGTGCAATACCAAACGGAGTGCGCTTACGCATAGAGCGTTGAACATTTTTAAAGTTCACGAAAATACCTTGTGCCGTTTCAGGGCGTAAATAAATTTCGTTTGTAGAAGACTCTGTAACACCTTGGAATGTTTTAAACATTAAATTGAATTGACGAATATCTGTGAAATCAGCCTTTCCACAATCAGGACATACCACATCATACTTAATCATTGTTTCTTTCATTTGATCAAATGTCATACCATCAACAATGATTTCATCGCCCTTTGCTAACGCAGCGTCCTCGATGATTTTATCTGCTCGATGACGTGCCTTACACGCTTTACAATCTATCATAGGATCATTAAAGTTACCAACATGACCAGAAGCCACCCAAGCTTTAGGATTCATTAAGATGGCAGCGTCTAGTCCGACATTGTGCTCAGATTCTTGAACAAATTTTTGCCACCATGCTTTTTTAATATTATTTTTTAGTTCTACACCTAATGGACCATAATCCCAAGTGTTAGCTAAGCCTCCGTAGATTTCAGACCCCGGGAACACAAAACCCCGGTGCTTTGCTAATGATACGATTGTTTCCATTGATTTGTTAGCCATAATATAGCCTCCTTCAAATTTTTCACTTTGTCTTTTGCGGTAAAACGCCAAAGTCTCTTTCATTTAGACTAAGCCTAAATGAAAATAGCACCCGTCTCCGGGCACAATAGATGCCCAGGGACGAGTGCTAATACCCGCGGTTCCACCCTGATTGTTTTAAACAAACTGTTTAAAACCTCTTTTTAAAAAGTTAGCTCAGGGAGTGCCTTTTCTCTGTCGCTGTGTAGACTTTCACCATCTTCTACTCGCTATTAAATGGAACAGATACTTTTTTCCCATCATCGCCTGTATATAACGCAATAATGCTCGAAAATACATATAGAGCAAGCGTATGTGTCAATATTGTAGCATGTAGTTCTTTAATTCGCAATAATTATTAAAATAGTATATAATAATTGAGCATAAGTATAACACTATTAGATTTGAGGCGGTGAGTCCAATCGAACTCAATAAGCGTCAGGAAGACATTTTACAAATTGTGAAAGAAAATGGGCCAATTACAGGCGAACATATTGCAGAGCGTCTCAATCTGACAAGAGCGACTTTAAGACCAGATTTGGCTATTCTCACAATGGCGGGCTTTTTAGATGCACGACCAAGAGTTGGTTATTTCTATTCAGGAAAAAAAGCATCCGTTACATTAACGGATAGTATTAACAATTTAAAAGTGAAAGATTTTCATTCAGGACCCGTAGTTGTACCGGAAACAATGACTGTTTATGATGCGATTTGCTTTATGTTTTCGGAGGATGTTGGTACACTCTTTGTCGTGGATAAGAATGAGTTTCTGACAGGTGTACTATCGCGTAAGGATTTACTACGTACAAGTATTGGCACGCAGGATCTAAACAAAATTCCTGTACATATTATTATGACGCGCATGCCTAATATTTCGTACTGTCAGCGATCAGATTCTTTAGTTGTGGCGGCAAATAAGTTAATTGAGCGAGAAGTTGATTCGCTACCTGTAGTAGAACCACAGGAAGGTGGCTTAACAATTGTAGGCCGTCTTACAAAAACGACGATTACACGTGCTTTCTTATCACTCGCACAGAATGTCTAAATTTTGAAGGAGTGCAGCATGAAAAGATTACGCGTTTTTGTTGTATCTGATTCAGTCGGTGAAACTGGTGATCAAGTAGCGAAAGCAGTTATTAGCCAGTTTCGGCCTGGTTTGGAGAACACAGTTATTAGACGTTTTCCATATATTCAATCAGAGGAGCTTATCCAAAAAATTGTTTGTCTTGCAGCAAAGCAACAGGCATTTATTGTCTACACGCTAGTTCGACAGGAAATGCGTTTACTGATGCAGCAGCTGTGTGAGCAGGAAAAAATACATGCTGTTGATATTTTAGGACCTGCATTAAAAACAATGGCTACCTTTATGGAAGAATTCCCGTTAGAGGCACCAGGGATAGTTCACCAGTTGGATGATGATTATTTTAAAAAAATCGAGGCTATTGAATTTGCAGTAAAATATGATGATGGCAGAGATCCACGAGGATTATTACAGGCGGATATTGTACTTGTAGGTGTTTCACGTACCTCTAAAACACCCTTATCACAATATTTAGCACATAAACGCTATAAGGTGGCGAATGTTCCATTAGTACCAGAAGTGGAACCACCTGAAGAACTATTCCAAATTGATGCCAAAAGATGTTTCGGTTTAATTATTTCTCCTGAAAAATTAAACTCGATTAGAAAAGAAAGATTAATGACTCTTGGCTTGAATGATGATGCTATCTATGCACAGCATAATCGTATATTAGAAGAAATCCAGCATTTTGAAAAAATTGTCGGGAAAATTGGCTGTAAGGTAATTGATGTAACGAACAAGGCTGTAGAAGAAACAGCGAATGTTATTATTGAACATATCTCGACCTGTAAATAAGCATGGATCTTAGATAAAACCACCTCGGTAGTATGGGGCGGTTTTTTTGAGTCGCTTTTAGAAAATAGTATAGATAAAAACTAATTTTTGTTTTATAATAATAAAATTGTGGTAAAAATATTTAAAAAGAGAAAAATCCTATTTTTTTGTCGAGAATTAAAGGATTTTTAAAACGGATAGCGAATTGTGTTTTAGAACGTAAATTAAAGATGGTGATGAATTTGGCAGGGAAGATTCCAGAAGAAGTGATTGAACAGATTCGTACACAATCGGATATTGTTGATGTCATAAGCGAATACATGCAGCTTACAAAACGTGGGCGCAATTGGTTTGGTCTCTGTCCTTTTCATGGAGAACAAACACCGTCTTTTTCTGTGTCATCAGACAAACAAATTTTTCATTGCTTTGGTTGTGGTGCAGGTGGTAATGCTATTACCTTTATCATGGATATGGAAGGGATTTCGTTCCCTGACGCAGTCGTGAAACTTGGTGAACGTGCCGGCATACATTTAGATGTTGGACCAACCTTACCTGACGTAACAAAAAAGATATCTAAAGCGGAAGAAAGGATGAAAGAAGCACACGCTTTTGCAGCTGATTTTTTCCATCATTTACTATTGAACACAGAAGATGGTGAAGAACCTTTAAATTATTTGCTAGAAAGAGGATTTACAAGGGAACTTATCGAATCTAATAGCATTGGATGGTCTCTCCCAAGCTTTGATGCATTAACGATATTGCTTGAAAGGAAAGGTTATAACTTACAAGAAATCGCAGAAAGTGGTTTAGTCATCAAGCGAGAAGGGGAGGAACGCTATTTTGATCGATTTAGAGGACGTATTATGTTTCCCATTCGAGATGAGAACGGTAAAATTATTGCCTTCTCAGGACGAATACTTTCATCGACTGGTGAGGAGGCAAAATATTTAAATAGTCCAGAATCACCAATTTTTCAAAAGAGCGAGGTGCTATATAACCTAGATAAAGCACGAACCTCAATCAGAAAAAATCGTCAAGTAGTATTGATGGAAGGATTTATGGATGTTTTAGCAGCAACTTCTGTTGGTGTAGCGAATGCCGTAGCTACAATGGGTACCTCGCTAACGAATCAGCATATCACAAAGCTAAAGCGCTTAGTAGAGCAGATTACGATTTGCTATGACGGTGATAATGCTGGTTTTGACGCAGCAAAAAGAGCGGCACAGTTACTACAGGCAGAACGAATGAAAGTAAATATTGCGGTGTTACCAGATAAGCTAGATCCTGATGAATACATTCGTAGTTTAGGTGGACAAGCATTTAAGGAACAAATTTTGGAAAACCCACATGCGTATATTGCTTTTATGATGATGCATGCTAGACGAAATAAGAACTTTCAATTTGAAAATGATACGCTTCAATATATTCAAGAAGTCCTTGAACAACTGATTGGTAGATCCTCTCCAGTTGAACGAGATTTGTATATACGGCAGCTATCTACTGAAACAAATATCTCGGAAGAAGCGATATATGCGCAATTCCGAAAGTTAGAGGCTAGTCAGGTACGTTCTGCAAAAGTAGAAATGCCCGTTCTACCTTCAATGCCAGTCACGCAGCAGCAAAAGCCTATGGACGCAGCCGAACGTGCCGAACGTTTATTACTCGCTCATATGCTTCATAATATAGATGTAGTGGACAGGTTATTACGCAGTGAGCAAAAGGAGCCATTTGTCCGAGATGCCTATATGGCTGTTTTTGTTCGCTTAGTAGGCTTTTATGAGGAATACGGTCATCCCGATTATCAGCGGTTTGTTGAGATACTAGATGACGCTGAATTACGCAAAATTGTCATGGAAGCAGCTTTAGTAGAGAGAGATCCAGACCAAGCTGACGCAGAGGTTACAGACTCTATACGCCAGTTGCAAAAATATAGAATTGAGCAAGAAATTCAACAAAAGATGCATGAGTCAAAGGAAGCGGAGAAGATGCATGAGTATGCACGTGCACTTGAAATCGCCCAACAGATTATTCATTTAAGAAAATCGTTATCGGCGATTTAACCCGATTCGGTTGTTTAGAAGGAGGAAGGTTTATGGCGGACAAGTCAGAACGTTCAAAAGAGATAGAAGTAGAAATCACATTAGATGAAGCCAAAAAATTACTACAGGAAAAAGCAAAAACAGACGGTGAAATTTCAATGAAAGAAATTTCAGAGAAGTTAGCGCAGTATGAACTAGAAAATGAAGAGGTTTTTCATTTTGCTGAAGATCTTGAAAAGCATAAAGACATTCAAATTATTGGAAAAGAAGAATTTGAAGAAGAAAGCTTAATGAAAGAAGAAGCAAATGAAGAGACTTTTGATTTAAATGATTTGAGCGTACCACCAGGTGTAAAAATAAATGACCCTGTTCGAATGTATTTAAAAGAAATTGGCCGTGTTGATTTACTGTCCGCAGAGCAAGAAATTGCATTAGCGGAACGTATTGAGCAAGGAGACGAGGAAGCTCGTAAACGACTGGCGGAAGCAAACTTACGTCTTGTTGTTTCGATTGCAAAGCGTTATGTAGGCCGAGGTATGCTATTTCTGGACTTAATTCAGGAGGGGAATATGGGTCTTATTAAGGCAGTTGAGAAATTCGACTACCGTAAAGGCTTTAAATTCTCCACATATGCTACATGGTGGATTCGTCAAGCAATCACTCGTGCAATTGCTGACCAAGCACGTACAATTCGTATACCAGTGCATATGGTAGAAACAATTAATAAATTAATTCGTGTACAACGCCAATTATTACAGGATTTAGGTCGTGAACCCTCTCCAGAAGAAATTGGAGAAGAAATGGATTTAACACCTGAAAAAGTACGTGAAATTTTAAAAATTGCACAAGAACCAGTATCTCTTGAGACACCAATTGGAGAAGAAGATGATTCACATTTAGGCGACTTTATTGAGGATTCTGAAGCTCAATCTCCATCTGACCATGCAGCATATGAATTATTAAAAGAGCAATTAGAGGATGTGTTGGATACATTAACTGATCGTGAAGAAAATGTACTTCGTTTACGTTTCGGTTTAGATGATGGCCGCACACGTACATTAGAGGAAGTAGGGAAAGTATTTGGTGTAACACGTGAACGTATTCGCCAAATTGAAGCAAAGGCGCTTAGAAAATTACGCCACCCTTCTCGCAGTAAACGTTTAAAAGATTTCTTAGAATAAACTTGAAAAAAGGAGCTAGCTGATTAGTGATAACTATTTGGCTAGCTTCTTTATATTTTGCGAAGCGGCAGGTACATAATACTTTTGAGTTTTTTCAAATTATCTGAAGGTTATGGATTTGGAAGGGGAGCTTTTACGCTGGGGGGTTTAATCTTGTATGAAAGTAATAATAAATTGATAAATCGAGCGCGTTTAAAAATACATAATTAGCATGAGTTAAATCAACTATTTTTGTTACTTTCTACAGATGTGTTTTCAAGAATTGTGAGATAAAATTGTAATAACAACCATTATTAAGCAATGTTTGGAGTAAATACTATGACAAATCCACGGAAAAAAATAATCTTAAATGAGATTTTGTTTTGGAAGCAGAATAAGCTATTACCAGAGCATTACTGTGACTTTTTAGCAGCTCTTTATGCAGAGGGAGCGGATGTAGAGGAGTTAGATCCTGTACATCATAAGCAAGCAGTGTTACCCTCAGAAAAAAGAAAAATGTATCTTTTAATAGTGGGTATATGTATTGCCATAATTGCTCTTCTATCGATCTATTTTACAATCTCCTCTTTAACGTTCGTTTTATCGGTTATTGTAGGAATAGCTGCACTTATCTTATTCATTACGGCATTTCGAATGGCACAAAAAAATAATTTATTAACACCCATTTTTCACTTGTTAGCAGCTATTTTATTATTTAGTATGTCTATTCGAATTTACACTACATATTTCAATGGGAATAATATAGCTTTATTTTGCTTAATTGCAGCAAATTGTGGAGTTTGGCTTTGGTCTGGCATTAAAATGAAGCTACTGTATTATACAATCTCTGGAGTTTTAGGACTATTAGCATTGATTGGTTATTATATCATAAATTTATTATAAACTATTTAAGAATCTATACGCTTTTAGCGATAGATTCTTTTTTTATGTAGATTTATAAGTGATGTAGTTGATATTTCTAAAAAAGTAGTATGACTTTTTTAAAATAGGAGAATTTAAAATATATTAAGATAATAGTATGGCTTATTCATTTTGATGAATTTTAGGACAAATAAAGAAATGTTCGTTGAAGAAAAATATATTTTTTTAGTATAGGTAAGAGCACATAGTGGAAAGCTAACTACGAGAATGGAGAGCAAAATTAACATTGTTAAATGGTTTTAAATAGACCAAAAATTGGCGATAGCAAGACATATTTTATCCAATAGATACAGAAATGTCGAATTTGTTACAAACAAAGGAAAACTTAGCGAATAGGGCTTTTCGTTTCTTAGTTAATGCAGTACAATATTAGATGTTGACTGATTCTATATTATAATAGAAGTAGATTTACAATGAGGAGGGGAAACATATGAAAAACAATCCAGTCGTTCCTTACATCTTAATTTTGGCATTTGGTATTGGTCTTATTTTCTTCATGTCTTTAACAGGCGCAGAGAACAAAAAAGAAATTGCTGCTGAAAAAGAAGGCGGTGGCGAAGCTACAGAGGCTACTGATGATGGTTCTGCATTAGTACAATCTTGTATTGGCTGTCACGCAGCTGACTTAACTGGTGCTGTGGGTCCAAACCTACATGGCTTAGATGAGGCACGTATCGTAGACGTATTAACGAACGGTATTGAAGGTACACCAATGACACCTGGAATGAAAAACGAAGCGGAAGCAAAAGCAATCGCTGAGTACATTTCAACTCTAAAATAATTTGAAAAGTAGCTGTACTGAAAGCGTTTAACGTAATTGGTACAGCTATATTTATTTTCTTTTAATAAACAATGGAGTTGCTCATAATAGAGACAACTCCATTTGTTTTTTTGCATGATTTCATACATACTATTAAAGGACTCTATTTAAGGTAGGCGGGAAAACATGAATGCACAAAAGTTATCAAAACGATTAGAAACAGTAGCGAAATTTGTTCCAACAGGTGCGGTTGTTGCTGATATTGGCAGTGACCATGCCTATTTACCATGCTACTTAATTCATAAGGGAATAGCCTCTTATGTCGTAGCAGGAGAAGTTGTAAAAGGACCCTTTGAATCAGCAGTTGGACAGGTACAAAAAGAAGGATTATCAGAAAAAGTTAAAGTACGACTTGCTAATGGCTTAGCGGCAGTAGAAAAAGAAGATCATGTTGACACTGTCACAATTGCAGGAATGGGTGGTCCTCTCATTGTATCTATTTTGGAAAAACATCCAGAAAAGCTGCAGGGAATTACTCGTCTTATTTTACAACCAAATATTCATGCAAAGGTCATTCGGGAATGGGCTTTAGCACATAATTGGGCAATTCTTGATGAAGAGATTTTAGAGGAAGATGATAAAATTTATGAAATACTTGTTTTGCAAAGAAGTCAAATGGAGCTAACGGAGCTGGAAATTTTAGTTGGTCCAAAATTAATGCAGCGAAAATCAGCAACTTTTATAAAAAAATGGACACGTGAAAAGGAAAATTGGCAGCGTGTATTACAGTCTATTGAAGGGGCAGATCAAACGCCTGAAATCGACGAAAAGCGTGCAGAGCTAGAAACTTTAATTCATTTAGTGGAGGGAGTTCTGTAGATGAAAATGGTAAATGGACAAGAGGTTATTCAATTATTTGAATCATGGTCACCTAAAAAACTTGCTTGTATGGACAATGATCCTATTGGGCTTGCGATCGGCACCTTAAACAAACCTGTAAATAAAGTATTAATTACCCTAGATGTGAATGAAGATGTAGCAGACGAAGCCATTGCACAAGGCTGCGAGCTTATAATAGCCCATCATCCTCCTATATTTAGACGTTTGGCGAATATTCGTACAGATCACCCAGCTGGACGTTTATATGAGAAGCTCCTAAAAAACGATGTTGCCGTATACGCAGCCCATACCAATCTAGATGTAGCTGAGGGCGGTGTCAACGATTTATTAGCAGATGCGCTGCAGCTTGAAAACCGTTCCATTTTAGAGGAAACGTATGCGGAAGATTTGTTAAAGCTAGCAGTTTTTATTCCAACAGCCAATGCCGAAGATTTGCGTGAAGCATTAGCGAAGGCGGGAGCAGGTCGTATAGGTGATTATGAAGCGTGTAGCTACACAACTATGGGAGAAGGGCGTTTTCGTGCACTAACACATGCCAATCCGTATGTAGGCTCAATTGGAGAAACCCATGTGGAAGAAGAAGTAAAGGTAGAAGTAGTATTGCCGGAATCTATTAAAAACCGTGTATTGAAAGCTATGTTACATGTACATCCATATGAGGAACCAGCCTATGATATTATTCGCTTAGACCAGCAGACAAATGTCATGGGATTAGGACGAGTAGGCAACTTGCGACAGGAACTATCCCTTCACGATTTTGCACAATTTGTGAAGCAGCAGCTAGATGTACCCGCTGTTCGTGTTGTCGGTGATTTACAATCGAAAGTAAAAAAAGTAGCGCTTGTTGGCGGGGATGGCAATAAATATATTTATGCTGCTAAGCGTGCGGGCGCAGATGTTTTTTTAACGGGAGATATGTATTTCCATACAGCACAAGATGCACAGGCATTGGGCTTGCAGATTGTAGATCCTGGTCATCATGTTGAAAAAGTGATGATTGCGGGCGTGGCGAAAAAGATGGCGAAAATGTGTGAAGATAAAAAATATACGGTCGAATTTGTACAATCTACTATTCATACAGAACCATTTCTATTCGTATAAGAGAGGGGAATAAATGTGGCAAGTGAAAGACCTGCAGGCAATAAGGCTGGAAAGCTGTGGATAATGATTGGTTTACTGATTGCTGTATTTGGTGTTGGGATGACATTTATGACAAATACGATAAATGCCAAAAAAATGGATGCCATGACAGAGCAGTGTGAAAAAGAGGGTGGAGAAGCTATTGTCTCCAAGGAAAAGAATTTTCTATCAACAAGCTATTCTTTTAAATGTGAATAGTAATATCGTTAAGATGTATTAAGCAAGACGAATGACTAGCTAATGCTATATATATAATCTTTTTTCAAAATTTAAAAAGGCTGAATTAGAAACTATTTAATTCAGTCTTTTTGTGTATATTACAGATAAAGTCCTTAGTGATATGATATGTGAGAAAACAATAGAGGAGTGTTTGGTATGTTTATTCGATTGACTAAAGAGCAGCAAGAATTAGTTATAACAGATATACAACGATTCTTCTATAACAATCGAGATGAGGATATTTCAGAATTTGAGGCGGAAAGAGTTTTGGATTTTATAAAGGAATACATCGCTCCGCATATTTATAATGCCGCTATTTCTGATGCAAAATATGTGATAGAAAGACAATATGCATCGATGGAGGATGAGCTTGCAGTATTAGAAAGACCCATCAAGATAAAATAAATGGAGATCTTTTGTTGAGTTCGTCTTTTAGGTAGTACGCGTGGGGGGCGTTTAAATCCATAGGTAGGAGAATGGGTTAAGAATGTGGCTGAAAAACGCAGTGACGTAGAATATGAAAATATGGATATTGCAGATTTTAAGCTACCATTTCTAGGTGAGCCAGGAGGAGATGCATCTGAGTAGCTGCATGGTCTCAAAGAGTTGCAGGATGGCTTTGTATTTGTTGTTGCAGAATATAATCACTCCATTACGGGGGCATTAAAAAATGCGTTAGATTTTTTACGTAAGGAATGGAATAACAAAGCTGCTGGGCCACAGAGCATTTACGAGGCATTCTAGGTGAATTATTAGTAGCAGATGTTCAGGTTCATCCTGCACTTTCATTATTTACAGATTTTGAAAATGGCACAACATATAAACCAAAAGAGGTACAGGTAGACTCTGTAAATCAAATGCTAGATCAGTTAATTCCTTGGGCAACGGCATTAAAAACAATTCGTTAAGCACATAAGTAGATTGTACTGGACGCATACTTAATGCTTTTAAATACAATGAACTTTAGAAATGATTTTTTATAAACAGTTATTTGAAAAATATGGCTGTATAGAAGGATTGAGAAACTAGAATTTAGCGCAAATAACGCTGAATTTTAGTTTTTTTAGAAATTCATGGAACTTTCCCCGTAGTGGATTCGTATTCATTAGTGTAAGATAATCAGATGAAAATGGAGTGTTAGATGTGGCGCAAAAACAAAATCAAAATGAACTTTGGGCATGGATTAAAGCAATTGGATTTGCCATTATTTTTACAATGGGGATCCGTTATTTCATTTTTTCTCCTGTAGTTGTAGAAGGAGCCTCCATGATGCCAACCTTTGAAAATGGTGATAAAGTTATCATAAATAAAGTAGGACCGAAAATTTCAAGTTATCAACGCTTTGATGTGATTGTCTTTAAAGCGAATGAAGAAGAAAATTATATTAAGAGAATTATCGGGTTACCGGGAGATCATATTGCCTATAAAGATGATGTTCTGTACATAAATGGCAAGGCCTATGAAGAACCTTATTTAACAAAGTATAAAGAAGCATTGCTGGATAAAGGCGATTTTACATATGATTTCACTTTAGAGGAGCAATTAGGTGAAATGATTGTGCCAGAAGGGCATTTTTTCGTTCTTGGTGATAATCGTCGAAGAAGTATTGATAGTCGAGATCAAACTGTCGGATTTGTTTCACAAAATGAAATTTTGGGGACAGCAGGTTTTGTATTATGGCCATTTGATCGAATTGGTAGTACACACTAGCTAGTAGAAAAGAGGAAATGATAAAAATAGTGACGGTCTATCATTATGATGCATTTAGTACAATCCCTAATAAGGGAAATCCAGCAGGTGTTGTGGTAGAGGGAGATTCATATAGCGATGATGAGATGCAGGCGATTGCGAAGCAAGTAGGCTTTAATGAAACCGCATTTGCCCTAAAATGAATTTAATTCGTTTTAATCATTCTATATTCAAAATAGAATAACGTAAAATATTGGTTAAAATTGATTAAATTAGAGAGTAGCTTAAGTATTCTTAGTACTTAGAGCTACTCCCTTTGACTTATTACCCACTAATGTTTGATTTCTTCAATGACTTTTTCTTTTAAATCGGCATCCATAGAAGAAAGCTTAACGTTATTTGTAAGACGTTCTTTTAACTCGCGATCTGTCATAATGCCACGTTCCTCTAAGATTTGAACAAGAAGATTTAACTGCCTTTTAATCCATATGAAATTTCTCCAAAAGTTAAAGTAAAACGACTTTTCAAGTGTACTCCTATTTTCGAGGGACTGTATGCTCCCTTATCTACTTTAATTATTTAATAAGAACAATGTTTGATAAAGAGTTGCTAGTAAAGCGACAAATAGCGTATCATCTGAGTCAAAAAGTTTAAAAGCTATCCCAGTACGCACGAGTTCCGTTTCTATATTACTGGCGCTTGCTATTTTTTCATCATTGCAATATAGGTAGGCAGTTGATGTAAAATCCTTTTCAAAGCGGAAAACGAGTCCGTCCATTGTAAATGAGTAGGAGGATTCAAGTAACTGCACGGTCTTACGTTGAATTGGTAGGGTTGTTCCATCTGGCATCACCAGTTGATGGCTAACCCCCTTCGTTAAGAGAGTTGATTGCACTTGAAAAAGAGGTGCTCCTAAGGTAGTGCGTGTTTCATAATGATGTGGTAAAGATTGCTGTGCAGCTACTAGCATAACAGCATTGATAACTTTTCCAACGGATGAACGGTCAACCTTTTGCAATACACATACTGTTTCATTTTGTTCATTAATAATAGGGATATATGTAAAGCTTTCAAATGCTTTCGGAAAGGTAAGTGTAAATGTAGCCATAAAAAGCCTCCAATCTACTAGATTATACGGGGAAGCCTAATCCAAGGTTTCATTATTTTATAAAAATTATTTTGACATAACAGGTAAGAACAATGAAAAAAATAGCTGACCATTGAAGTGAAAATTACATCGATGGTCAGCTTTTTATCTTCATTCAGCAGAAGACTCCCACCTCTACAGATGGTGAGATGAATGTAGCTTTGGTTCCTTTTTAGTGGGTATCCAACAACTACTGAAATAGAGGAACTCAGTCAAATAACGCCACGTCCTGTGGCAATGACTGAGTGACCAACATCTTGTTGGCCCAAAGCCTCCGGCGGATGTCATGGAATTGGAAAGGAGTTAATAAAGGATGTTAGCCTAAAATCATCGCATCCATGCGATAATGGCTAACTGGCCTGCATTGGTAAAAAACGCCACGTCCTGTGGCTTTACCGAAATGACCGACATCGTGTCGGCCCTCACGCAGGCCTAAGTACAAAGCCGATTCCAGACGCAATTATGCCGAGGCATCATTGATCTTATTGAATAGTTACTTCACCTGCAAGAGCGCGTTTTTCTTGCTCTGGATCGAATTCTTTTTCCATTTTTGAAACAACAACTGTTGCAACACCATTACCAATTAAGTTTGTTACGGCACGAGCCTCTGACATAAATCGATCAACCCCGATTAACAATGCAATCCCTTCTACTGGGATCATAGGGAATGCTGCTAGAGTTGCTGCGAGCGTAATGAAGCCAGAGCCCGTTACACCAGCTGCACCTTTAGATGTCAGCATTAAAATGGCTAATAGTGTAATTTGATGCCAAATATCTAATTCCACGCCATAAGCTTGAGCGATAAATATTGCTGCCATGGATAAGTAAATAGACGTACCATCTAAATTAAAGGAATACCCTGTTGGTACAACAAGACCAACTACTTGTTTGGAGCAGCCATAGTTTTCTAGCTTACGCATCATTGAAGGTAAGGCTGACTCTGATGAGGATGTTCCAATAACAATAAAAATTTCATCTTTAAGATATTTGATAAATTTAAAAATATTAAAGCCAAAATAATGTGTAATTAGACCAATAATGACAACGATAAAAATAAACATCGTGATATAAACAGACAGCATTAAAAAACCTAAGTTTCCAAGTGATTTAATACCGAAATTTCCGATAGTATAGCTCATGGCACCAAATGCACCAATAGGGGAAATTTTCATGACCATATTGACAATTTTAAAGAAAATATCTGCGACTTGTTCAAAAAATTTAATAACAGGTTTTGCTGGCTCACCAATCGCAGCAGCAGCTAGCCCAAATAAAACTGCTGAGAACAGCACTGGTAGTAATTCACCGTTTGCAAGGGCACCAACAACATTATCAGGAATAATTTGCATAATAAATGCACCGAAGCCATGCTCCGCGGCAGCTGCCTGTTGTGTATATTGAGCCACATCTGCGGCGTTTGCAGCAGCAGTATTAAAGCCCTTACCAGGTTGTACAATATTGACAACGAGTAAGCCAATCGCAAGTGCAAAAGTAGAGACGATTTCAAAATAAATTAAGGCTTTCCCGCCGATTTTCCCAACCTTTTTTACATCACCCATACTACCAATTCCAATAACAACTGTTAAGAAAATAATAGGAGCTATTAGCATTTTAATTAATTTAATAAAAATATCGGCTAGTATTTTCAACTTCGCTCCAAACTCTGGGAACGTTGCACCGACAATAATACCAAGTACAATAGCTATCAATACTTGTACGGTTAAGTTTTTAAAATTTATACGCATTAAGTTCTCCCCCTACAACATTAGTGAATATTGTGTGAACGCTTTCATGTGGTTATCATAGCTGAAATTTTCCGACAATAGCTTTTATGTCCGTAATGTTTCTATTGTTCATTTTGTTCATTCTTAGTTGAAGAGGGTATGAAACCAGTGTTTGCAAGGATTAATAGCTGTTTTATAGTAGATTTGAAATTGGGGAATCTATTATAATACAAAAGAAAAAATCCTCACGATTTGTGAGGATTTATCATAAATGAACAAAAGTATTTAAGGAGAAACGATTTTCTCGATTCTCGATAAGACATCGTCATTTTGTATATTGGTTTTATAAAAATCATAGACAGGTGCAAGCTTTTCTTTAAATCGTTGACGTTCCTCACTACTCATCGTGAAAATTTCAAAGCCTTCTTGCTGCTCTAGCTTTCTTAAATCCTTTTCATTCATCATAACAGCTTGTTCAAATTGCCAGTCTGTTGTTTCCTTCATAGCCTCCATAATCTGCTTTTGAAACTTTACAGGCAGTGACTTCCAAAAGTTTTCATTCATGAGAACAGCATATCCTAAAATCCCATGCTTTGTTAAAGTCATATGTTTTTGTACCTTATAAAAGCCTTTAGAATAAATATTAGACGCTGTATTTTCCTGTGCATCAATGGCATGTGATTCTAGATCCGTAAAAACCTCGCTAAAGGAAATTGGAATAGGTGTTGCTCCAACTGCCTCAAATTGTTTCTCAAGTGTTTTACTTGGCATTGTTCGGACACGTAAGCCTTTTAAATCCTCGAATGTATGAATAGGATAATCAACAGAGGTTAAATGCTTAAAGCCATTATGCCAAAAGCCAAGCCCCTTTATTTGAAAGGGTTCAAGCTCATTTAGAAGCTGCTCACCAATTGAGCCAGTAAGAACTTCATGGACTTCTTCATCCGTACTAAAAAGATAGGGTAAATCTAGAACCTGCCAGTTAGGTACATAGGTTGTCATTTTAGAGAAAGTGGGGATAATCATTTCTACTTCTCCATTTTGTAAGGCTTGAAATTCATTTTCATCATTAAACAAGGAGGAGTTTGGGTAGACGTGTACCTTAACCTCACCATTTGTTTTTTCCTCCACAAGTTCTGCAAATTTACTTGCAGCTTGTCCCTTCGGCGTATTTTCTGCTACTACATGACTTAAATGGATAGTAATTTGTGTATCCAAGCCTTTTTGTTCATCGTCGTAGGGAAGAGGGGTAGCGAATAGTAGACCTTGTTGTACACCAATCGCGATTGTTAATAGTAAAACGGTTGTTATTGTTCCAATAATAAATTTTTTCATCTATTACACCCAATTAATTCGTATTTTCTGATGTTTTTGTTATTCTAACATATGAAGTAAGCTAAAATATAGGTAGAGGGAGGCGTTTACATCTTGAAATTTCAAAAGCTGTCAATGAGAAGAAAAATCATGTCTCTGACTTTTTTTATTCTCATGCTTTCCTTTAGTATTGGTGGTACATTTTTGCTAGGATTCGTGATGAATGAGCAGAAGGATAAGCTTGGAAATCAGGCATTGCTTGTGGCAAAAACCGTATCACAGCTTCCTGAATTAAAAACGTATATTACTAGCCGTGATTTTAATGAAGCAACAACACATATTAATCCTATTGTAGAGGAAATCCGTGATATAAATGGTGCACAATATATAGTTGTACTAGATATGCAAAGACGCAAATATTCACATCCGATTTCAGCAGAAATTGGTCAAATTTCGCAATCTGGAGATTTAAATGCCGCCTTTTCTGAACATTATTATACATCAATTGCACATGGAGAGCATGGTGATATGGTACGAGCATTTGTACCTATTATGAGTAGTGAGGGTAAGCAAGTAGGTGTTGTAATTGTAGGATATAGTGTTTTAACGATTGCAGAATTACTACAATCTATCCAAAAGGAGTTAATTATTACAATTTTCTTGTCCCTTCTATTTAGTGCATGGGGTGCCCATAATTTAGGGCTTCATATGAAAAAGCAAATGTTTGGGTTAGAGCCGCATGAAATAGCTAAAATGTATGTGGAGCGAACAGAAACCTTTAATGCCATGCATGAAGGAATTATTGCGATAGATAACGATTTAACGATTACCATATTTAATGAAAAAGCATGTGATATATTAGGGGTTTATGAACAACCATCAACATTAATTGGAAAGAAAATTTATGAGGTATTACCTGACACACGCTTACCAGAAATTCTGGAGCTTGATCAGCCACTTTTCAATCGTGAGCTTTATATTAATGGACACAGTATTATGAGTAATCGTATCCCAATACAAGTCAATGAAAAAACTGTTGGAGCTGTGGCCATGTTTAAGGATCGTACAGAAGTGAAAAAGCTTGCGGAGGAATTAACCGGTGTAAAGGCATTTGTACAAGCATTGCGTGTACAAACCCATGAGCATAAAAATAAATTACACACCATTGCAGGACTTTTACAGCTAGGACATCATGAACAGGCACTTTCTTATTTAACACAAGTGAAGGAAGAACATGATGAAATTACAAATTTCTTAAATGAACGAATTAAAAATGAAAATATCTCAGGCTTACTACTTAGTAAAATTTCTTATGCAAAAGAGCAGGGAATTCGGTTGGAGATAGATCGAGAAAGTCATCTGACAGTATTTCCAAAAAATTTAGATCATCATGATTTTGTCATTTTATTTGGCAATTTAATCGAAAATGCCTTTGATGCATTAAAAGATACACAACTTGATGAAAAAATTGTGCATGTATCTGTTGATGAGGATGAAGATGTATTGGCAATTTTAGTCACAGATAATGGTATTGGCATGACAGAAGAGGTAAGGGCACATATTTTTGATAATGGCTTTTCGACAAAAGAGAAAAAGGGGCGAGGAATTGGCCTGTATTTAATTCAAGAAATTGTACACAAGGGGCAGGGGGATATTGAGGTTACTAGTGAGCCTCATAAAGGAACCAGCTTTTTGATAACATTTTATTATTCTTAAAGTCGCCTGTGAAAAAGTAGTGAATGAAAATATAATTTCAGTATATGGAGGGTTGACAGTGACACAGATAAGAGTGCTTTTAATAGAGGATGATCCGATGGTGCGGGAGGTGAATCGTCAATTTATTGAAAAGGTAGCGGGGTTTGAGGTGATAGGTCAAGCCTCAAACGGTGTCGAGGGAATAGCTCAAATACGTAAGCTTGTACCTGATTTAGTATTCATGGATATTTTTATGCCAGAGCAGGATGGGATTACAAGTTTGCGAAAAATACGTGAACTTAAATTGCCAGTGGATGTTATTACTGTAACTGCTGCAAATGATATGAAAACGGTGAAACAGATCTTGCATCTAGGAGTTTTCGATTATATAATGAAGCCCTTTTCGTTTGAACGCGTGCAAGGAACACTTGAAAATTATTTGCGTTTTAAAAAACAAATGCAAAAAGAGCGTGAGCTAACACAGGGAGAACTTGATCAATTATTCCATTATCAGGGTGGACAAAAAGAGGCTGAGCAACCATCTATGATACATACTGAAAAAAACTTACCAAAGGGTTTTAATCGAGCAACACTCGAAAAAGTTGTGCACTATTTGCATACTGTAGAGGGAGCCTCGGCTGAAGAAGTTGCAAGTGGTGTGGGCATTGCACGGGTTACAGCTCGGAGATATTTAGATTATTTAGAGAAGCAAGAAGAGATTACAATGGATGTGCATTATGGAGGCATTGGTCGACCGATCAATTATTATTTTAGTAAGTAATTGAAAAAACCTGATTGTGTTTAAGCAATCAGGTTTTAAGTATTTTAGTAGGGCATAATTTTTTCTACAGGCTTTGGTGTCTTGATTTTTGGTAAAATTTTATCTAATGTAACTGTACGTTTAATGATGTGTGTAGTTTCATCATGTTCATCGAACTGCTCAAGGAATGAAATGACCTCTTTGACAATCGGTGTAGGCGTTGAAGCACCTGCTGTGACAGCAACGGTATTAATGCCTGATAACCATTCAACTTTTAGCTCAGAAACATCTGCAATTCGATAGGATGGTGTCCCTGCGATTTCAACAGACACCTGCGTTAAACGATTTGAGTTATTGGATTTTGGGTCACCAACAACAATAAGTAAATCGGCTTCCCCTGCTTGTTTAGCGACTGCTTCTTGACGCACCTGTGTTGCTAAACAAATTTCTTTATGCACTTCAATATGTGGGAATTTTTCTTTTAAACTATCCATTAAATGAGCAACATCCCATTGACTCATAGTAGTTTGATTGGTTACCAGTAATTTATCATTTGATAAATGTAATGCATCAATATCGTTGGAAGATTGCACTAAATGTACATGCTCTGGTGCAACGCCGATTGCTCCTTCAGGTTCGGGATGTCCTTTTTTACCAATATAAATAATATCATAGCCTTCTGCTGATTTTTCACGAATTAAATCGTGGGTAACGGTTACGTCAGGACATGTAGCATCAATGGATACTAAACCTTTTTGCTTCGCAATTTCACGAATTTCAGGTGAAACGCCATGCGCTGTGAAAATAACAGTGCCAGTTTCAACCTGTTTTATGATTTCTAAACGATTATCACCATCTAATGTGATGATGCCATCCTCTGCAAAGGCATCTGTGACATGTTTATTATGCACAATCATCCCTAAAATGTAGATAGGTCTTGGTAATGTTTTATCGAGTGCGGCGTTACGCGCGATAACCATCGCATCAACAACACCGTAGCAATAGCCACGTGGATTAATTTTTAATACTTGCATGGTTGTGACTCCTTTCAAGCTTACCTACCTACATTATAACGGACGGGGACGATGAATACAAAGAAACGTTCATCTACATAGGTGGCTGGAAAATACGTGGTTTGGATGGAATTGGATCTGGCGCAGTAAACGATGCATTTTGCCGAGAAGACCTTGCACTTTTTGCAGAACCTGTTCCTTCACTTGCTGTCGCTTTAGAGGTCCCATCCTTTGCAGACGGAAGTCCTTGAAACCCTTTATACAATTTTAATAGGGAAGGAATATTTTTTACCATAGGCATCGCTTGCTGTATATAGGGTGTATAGGTTTTGGCCGAGTTAAACAAGCTATTTGCTTGTTCTAAAAATGAGCCGATTTTAGAGGCTCCCTGAACTGGCGGCATCGGCATTTGCCCTCCAAAAGTCCCTATTCCACTAGACATTGGAAGGCCACCCGGAATTCGTGGTTGAATTGGGAAGCCTCCAGGAGGAAAAAAGGACTGCGGTGACATCTGTTGTGGTGGCATTGGCATTTGCATTTGCATGGGCATTCTCATGCCGCCGGGATACATTGGAAACTGATAGGGTGGTCGAAATACCATAATGATCTCCTTTCAATACTTGTTTATCATTGATGACATACCTGATTATAGATATGATATGCAGATGGTTATGCTAGCGTTCGATAAAGACAAAGAAAACACATGATCAGGAATTGGCTTTGTTCGTTTTACCTAGTACGTACCAATAAATAGGGAAATTTCTTAAAACGTCACAGTTTTTACACTTTTTCTGCTGCATGCAGGGGTATAATGGATTATTAATACCTGTGTTTTGAATTTATTATGTAAATATTACGATAAGGTATTTTTTGTTAGAATATTATAGAGGAATCTTGTATAGGGGGTATTTTGTGTCAATTAAAGTGAGGAGTATGGTGTCCTTTGGTATTATTGTATTATTAGTGCTAATGATGGGGTTTTTTCAGCAACAAAATGCCAAATCCCAATTAGAGCAAATATACTTAATGAAGGAAAAGACATTGCAATCAGCACTACTAGCAGATGAGATGAAGCTAGCAGTGGTTCAGGTTCAGCAATACTTGACAGATATTAGTGCTACAAGAGCACTAGATAATTTAGATGATGGATTTGAGCAAGCAGAAAAATATAGTAAAATTTTTAATCAAAATTTAGATCAGCTGAAAAGCTTGCATCCTCAAAAACAGGAAAAACTAGATGCGATTAAAATAGCATTTGATCATTATTATAGCACTGGTCAAGAAATGGCTAAAAGCTATATTCAAGGGGGACCTGAACAGGGCAATAAGATAATGCTAGAATTTGATACGACATCTATTGAAATCAATGAAAAAGTAGAGATGTTCCAACAAGAAAGCATTACACAAATGCAAAAATCTTTAGCCGATATTGAAAAGCTTATAGATGATAATAAGCAGTGGTTTTTATGGATATTCGGCATTATTGTCCTGATTTGTATCGTAGTCGGCATTATTCTTGTACGTTCCATTGTTGTTCCTGTTCATAAATTAACATCTGCTGCAGAAATAATTGCTAAAGGTGATTTATGTCAAAAGGATATAGAGGTCAGAACAAATGATGAAATTAGGATTTTAGCAGATTCCTTTAATTTAATGAAAACTAATTTACATTCTTTGATACATAGTATGACTGCCAATGTTGAGCATACTACTTCCGCAGCCGAACAATTAGCTGCAAGTACAGATGTTATTTCTCATTCCTCCAATGATGTTGCAAATTTAGTAGAGGGAATGGCAACAAATGATCATCAAGCAGCAGCCACTGGTCGTGAGAGTTCAATTGCAATGGATGAAACAGCCCAAGGGGTGCAACGTATAGCGGAGGCTACGCAAGTGCTTCATTCAAAGGCTATAGAAACCCAAACTATTGCGAATGATGGTGAAAAAACATTACATATCGCCGAAAATCAAATAGCAATCATTCAGGAATCTTCTAATAAGACAAATGAGCGTATTAAGCAGTTAAATAGACAATCAGCAGAAATCGTTCATATTACAAAAGTAATAACAGATATTACTGAACAAACGAATCTTCTAGCATTAAATGCTGCTATTGAGGCAGCCCGTGCTGGTGAACATGGTAAAGGCTTTGCAATTGTAGCGGATGAGGTACGAAAGTTAGCGGAGGAATCGAAAGCATCTGCCAATCAAATTGTTGATTTGATTGCAAATATTCAGCAGGAAATGAAGGAAGTAGATAAAGCTGTAGGTGTAACGGTATTAAATGTGGATGAGGGTGTCACATTTATTCAAAATGCGCAAAAGTCCTTTGATGAAATTCTACATGCCATTCGTGAGATGACAGGGCAAATTGAAGATGTTTCAGCCTCCACTCAGCAAATATCTGCAAGCACTGAAGAAATGGCTGCATCGGTCAATGAAATGTCTAACTCTGCCGTTCAAGCTGCACAGCAATCAGAAATAATTGCCTCAACAATTGAAGAGCAAGCAGCAACGATTGAAGAAATAAATGCCGTTGCAAAATCATTAAGCGAAGAAGCTCTGACAGTGAGGGAAGAAATCAATAAATTTAAAATTTAAATGAGGACTGTAGACTACGATAGTCTGTAATTATTTTTTATACAAGCGAGAAGGTTCCAAAAATTTTGGAACCTCTTTATTATATTTTTTTAAAAATATCTTCAGTACACATTATTCTTCATCATAACAACGTAGCATTCTGTACCCGACACGAACATGGGTCTGTATTAATGTTGGGTTAGTTGGATCGTTCTCTATTTTTTTTCGAAGTGTTGCCATGAAAACCCTAAGGCTAGGGACATCCGATTGGAGAACATTATGCCAAATCTCCTTTAAAATAAAATTATGTGTTAATACTTTGCCAACATGCTTAGATAAAATGACCAACAGCTTATATTCTATAGGTGTTAAATGCACCTCTTTCCCATTGACAAACACTGTATTTGCTAAATAGTTTATTTGTAAATGGCCGTTCTCAAAGATAGAGGGTTCATTTTCGAGCTGATGCTCATACATCATTCTTCGCAGTGCTACTCGTATGCGTGCTAGTAACTCCTCTACACTAAAAGGCTTAGTGACATAATCATCTGCACCAGCATCCAATGCATTTATTTTATCTTGTTCTTCTCCACGCGCACTGACAACAATAATAGGGGTTTGGGTCCAGCTTCTAATCTTTGTAATAAGCTCTACACCATCCATATCCGGTAGTCCTAAATCCAGAATGATTACATCTGGCTTCATAGTAAGAGCCTTTTGTAATGCACCGTTCCCGTTGTATGCGATGTCGAATTCATAGTGCTGTGTAGCTAATGTCATCTTGAGTAAATTGCCAATGGCTAGGTCATCTTCGACTACAAGAATTCGTTTATTCATGGAACATCATGACTCCTTTTTTAGTGAAAAATGAAAGACTGTACCCTGAGGTTGATTATTTGATACATGAATTACGCTGCCATGTAATTTTAAAATGGTTTGACAAAGTGCTAAGCCTAATCCTAGACCTCTTCGACTATCGCTGCGCTGTTTTTTTCCGGTTGTAAATGGCTCAAAAAGCGTGTCTTTTATAGCATCATCAATACCTGGCCCATCATCAGAAATAATGAAATCTACTAAACCAGAAGATTCTTTTACTTGTAACGTAATCACACTACCGGGAGGTGTGTAGGTCAATGCATTATCAATGATATTAATCAGAACCTGAATGATTAATCGTGCATCCATAAAAGCAAATAAGAATTCTGGTTCAATTTGGTAGGATATTTTATGAGTATTATTTAGACGAACGACATGACAAAGTGCCTCTTGTATTATTTCTTCTACAAGTTCCAAATGCATCTCCAAAGCTAATTGTCCATTTTCTAATCTTGAAACAGCGAGTAAGTTTTCAACCATTTGTACAAGCCATTTTGAATTTTTATACATATCTTCATATAATTTGTTTTTTTCATTATCTGGAATATTACTTGCATTCGTCAATAAAATATCTGCATTTCCAGAGATAGCTGTTAGCGGTGTTCTTAAATCATGTGAGATAGCACGCAAAAGGTTAGCACGCATTTGTTCCATTTCAGCCTCTCTGACTACTTCTTCATTGAGCTTCTGTAAATACCATTTATCAAGCGCAAACGAAAAATCATTGATAATAGCATGCAAAATATTACGCTCAAATGCAGGTAATGGTAATTGCTTTGACAATGCAATTCCAATAACACCCTTTACATACCCATTTGACATAACGGGTAAATAATAGGCACTTACTTCTGGAAATATATCAGTGGAAATACCTGCTACATGCTTATTATTAATAACCCAACTCACCACTGCATGCTCATTAGGATTTCCAAAAAGGGAGGCTGCTTTTTTATTTTCACTATTTGACATGCTCTCCGTATGAAAAAACATTGATTTAACAATGGCGTTATTTTCTATTTCAAAGAATTGTACGGGCTTTTCTACTAGCTTAACAATTTGTACCATACCCTCCGTAATAATATCATCAATCGTTTTAGCATGTTGGAGCCTCCGATTTACATCAAGAAGCACCTCCATTCTATAGGATTTACGCACAGCTATCAGCGTCTGCTTTTTTATTTTTTTTGTTAAACTACTTGTGATGAGCCCTGAAAGGAACATGATTACAAAGGTCATTGGATAATCTCGATGATAGGCATCAAATGAGAATCGTGGTTCAGTAAATAAGTAATTAAAGAGTAGTACAGCAGTGATGGAGCTAATAATGCTCATTATCCAACCGGAAGACCAGATAGCAAGCATTAAAACACCTAGAATATAAATCGTAATAACATTTGATTCACTAATGCCAAGTGAATATAAATACAAGCTGATAATGGATACAAAGCCAAATATGAAAATCATTTTTAACAAGTCAAACCAGTCAAATGACCATTGTATATTTATTTTAGGCAGATAGAATTGTTCATTTTCCTGATCTGGTACTATATGAATAGCTAAATTTGGTACAAATTCAGTCAGTTGATCGCTAATTTTTGTACTTGGTTGCCACCATCTTTTTCTCATGCTTGTTCTACCGATGACCAATTTTGTCACACCGCTAATTTGAGCATAATTAGCAAGAGCTGCTGCAATATCATCCTCTTGAACAATGACCACGTGACCACCAAGCTGTTCAACTAGCTTTATATGTTGCTGCAATCGCTCTGAGTTTGCGGTTGTCCTATCGCTTTCCTGTACCTTTTGTACATAAAGGGCAGTGAATTTGCCATGCAAAGCTTGCGAAAGTCGTGCGGCATTTCGAATAACCTTAGCATTTGTAGGAGAGCTACTAATACCGACAAGAATATGCTCTTCAATCTGTACAGAATGTTTCATCGATTCGTTGCTGTTAATTTGTTTATAGGTAATCGTATCAGCAGCTCTACGTAGTGCAATTTCTCGAAGAGCTATTAAATTTTGCTTAGAAAAGAAAGATTGTAGGGCTTTCTCAGCTTGTTGCTTGCTATAAATCTTGCCATCCTGTAAACGTTGAATTAACTCATCGGGTTCAATATCTACAATTTTTATTTGTGCGGCCTGATCTATTAAGTAATCTGGTATACGTTCCCGAACCTTGATACCAGTTATTTCTTCTACCAAATCATGAAGACTTTCAATATGTTGAATATTTACTGTTGTATAGACATGAATTCCCTTTGCAAGTAATTCCTCTATATCTCCAAAGCGCTTCTTGTGTCGCATTGTTGGTACATTACTATGCGCTAATTCATCAATAAGAACAATTTCTGGTTTACGACTTAATACAGCATCAATATCTAATTCCTGAAAGTCTTTCTCTTTATATCTTATTTTTTTTGTAGGAATTTGCTCAAGCCCTTCGAGTAAGGCTAATGTTTCTGGACGAGGATGAGGCTCTACATAGCCAACCACCACATCTTTACCAAGCGTTTGAGCCTGTTGTGCTGCATCTAGCATTGCATAGGTTTTCCCTACGCCAGCAGCATAGCCAAGAAAAATTTTGAGCTTTCCACTAACGTGTTCCTCCTGTTGAAGCCTCGCTAAAAATGTCTCTGGAGCAGGTCGTTCTTGTTCCATCATCCTTCACCTCATATTTGTATTATAGCGTTATCTTCCATTAAGAAAGTATTAAGATTTACGCCCTTTATAGTTTCTTAATAGAAAAAACGATTTCCTAACACTACATTAATCTGAAAGTAAGTATGATGAGAGCATCCTAATAACGAAGGGGGTTTTGATGATTGGACTTATTTATGATTGGTTTACTAATTATCGGCTTTGTAGGTCTTTATGGGTTAGCTGCTTGGTGCTTTAAGCTAGTGGAAGAAAAGTAAGGGGGGAATTGAATGTGGATTTTTATAGGAATTGTACTTGTATTCCTTTTTGGTTATCTAGGGCATGCATTACTATATCCTGAAAATTATTAATAGGCTTTAGGAGGTTGCACTATGTGGCAAATAGCCATTGTTTTAATTATGTATGTACCACTCGTTATCGTTACAGGTCATTATTTATTTCGGGTGGCAATGCAACAAGTAACATGGATTGATCCAATCATGGATAGATTGGATGGGTTTATTTATAAACTTTGTGGTATTAAAAGAGTAGATATGACAGGAAAACAATATGTGCTCTCTTTAATCCTATCAAATGCCTGTATGGTGTTTATTGGCTATATTCTATTACGAATTCAAGCAATCTTGTTTTTAAATCCAAATAAGATTGACAATATGGAAGCATCACTATCTTTTAATACTATTATTTCATTTATGACGAATACAAATCTTCAGCATTATAGTGGTGAATCAGGGCTTAGTTATTTATCACAAATGCTTGTCATTATTTTTATGATGTTTACCTCTGCAGCTACTGGTTATGCAGCGTGTATGGCATTCTGTCGTCGTATTGTGGCGAAAACGGATACAATTGGTAACTTCTTTGTAGATTTTGTTCGTATCATTACAAGGATATTAATACCACTTTCTATAGTAGTTTCCGTTATTTTGGTATCACAGGGTACACCACAAACCTTCAAAGCCAATCAAACTGTACAAACAATAGAAGGGAAATTACAAGATATTGCACTAGGACCTGTAGCTTCACTTGAGTCTATTAAGCATATAGGAACAAACGGTGGTGGTTTTTATGGAGCAAATTCTACTACTCCATTTGAAAATCCAACGGTCATTTCAAATATGATTGAAATGCTGTCAATGATGCTACTGCCTGGAGCCTGTGTAGTAGCATTTAGCTTAATGATAGCTTCTAGAAAAGAGAAGCCCATAGTTGGCAAGCAGGGATTAGCTATTTTTGTAGCAATGACTATGTTGTTCCTTGCTGGATTAGTGACTGTCTATATATCGGAGCGAGCAGGTAATCCTATTATAAATGAACTGGGAATTACCCAGCAACTTGGTAGTATGGAGGGGAAGGAGATGCGCTTTGGTGTGGCGCAGTCTGCGTTATTTACGACAGTGACCACAGCTTTTACAACTGGATCTGTCAATAATATGCATGATACGTTAACTCCACTAGGTGGGCTTGTACCGATGTTTAATATGATGCTAAATGTTGTCTTTGGTGGTAAGGGTGTTGGTCTTATGAACATGATGATGTATGTGTTGCTAACAATCTTTATTGCTTGTTTGATGATTGGTCGAACGCCTCAATTTTTAGGCAAGAAAATTGAAGAGAAGGAGATGAAGCTTATTGCTCTTTGTATTCTAATACATCCTGCCATTATCCTGCTATTTTCAGCTCTTGCTGTTGCTTTACCACAGGGCGTAGCAGGGATAACGAATCCAGGTGCACATGGATTATCACAGGTACTCTATGAATTTGCTTCCGCTTCAGCAAACAATGGCTCGGGCTTTGAAGGACTTTCCGACAACTCTGTATTTTGGAATGTTACAACAGGTCTAGCTATGTTCTTTGGTCGTTATGTAACGATCATTATTCAACTAGCAATTGCATCCTTACTGGCTAAAAAAATGTGGCATCATGATTCTATAGGAACGTTGAAAACGGACAATACCATGTTTACATTTTTACTTGTGGCAATCGTTTTAATGATTGGTGCTCTGACATTTTTGCCTGCGATTGCACTGGGACCAATCACTGAGCATCTACAACTTTATGCGTAATGAGGAGAGAAACGTATGGAAACTGAAAGAAAAACCTTTATCACTGGCACTATGCTAAAAAGCGCTTTGATAGATGCGTTAAAAAAATTTCATCCGATATATATGCTGAAAAATCCTGTAATGTTTGTAGTAGAGGTGGGATTTTTGTTTGTTCTCCTTTTAGCTCTATTTCCATCTATTTTTGGCGGTGAAATAGTAGAACATGAGAGATTGTTTAATGCAATTGTGGCAACCATTCTTTTTATTACTATTTTATTTGCGAATTTTGCAGAGTCGATTGCAGAGGGAAGAGGAAAAGCACAGGTTGAAACCTTAAAAAAGACAAAAACCGTTACACAGGCCCGTGTTTTGCTAAATGATGGTTCTGAAATAATGAAACAGGCACATGAATTGAAAAAGGGCGATATCGTGTTAGTTCAAGCAGGAGAAGTTATACCAAACGATGGAGAGGTCATCGATGGAATAGCTACTGTAGATGAATCGGCGATAACAGGTGAATCTGCACCAGTAGTCAAAGAGCGTGGGGGTGATTTTTCTTCAGTGACAGGTGGAACGACTGTTACAAGCGACTGGCTAATGATTGAAATTACTTCAATGCCTGGGGAATCATTTTTAGATAAAATGATTACGCTCATTGAAGGGGCTAGTCGTAAAAAAACGCCAAATGAGGTGGCTCTCAATACGCTTTTAGTAAGCTTAACGATTATTTTTTTACTAGTGGTTGTCTCACTTTATCCTATGACAACTTATCTAAACGTGCCTATTTCGATCGCAACATTAATTGCTCTGACAGTCTGCTTAATTCCCACAACAATTGGTGGATTATTATCTGCTATCGGTATTGCGGGAATGGATAGGGTAACACAGTTCAATGTTATTGCCATGTCAGGAAGAGCTGTAGAGGCATGTGGAGATGTGGATACATTAATTTTAGATAAAACAGGCACAATCACTTACGGGAATCGCATGGCTTCTGAATTTCTACCTGTAAAAGGTGTGAAAAATAAAGATTTAGTGCAAGCATCTTATTTTAGTTCATTAACAGATGACACACCTGAAGGGAAATCTATTCTATCACTAGCATGCGAATTAGGTATGAATACTGATAATGAAGAACAAATCATAAAAAATAGTAAACATATCCCATTTACTGCACAGACAAGAATGAGTGGATTAGATATGCAGGATGGGACAAAAATTCGAAAAGGTGCTTATGATACGATTAAACAAGAGTGTATCAATGCAGGGCATAACGTTCCAGTGAATTTAGATCAGCTTATTCAACGAGTATCCTCTGTTGGTGGGACACCGCTAGTAGTAGCAGTAAACCAGAAAATTATAGGTGTTATTTATTTAAAGGATGTGGTGAAGGCTGGATTAAAGGAACGCTTTGAACAGCTACGAGCAATGGGAATTAAAACAATCATGTGTACAGGAGATAACCCCCTAACCGCAGCAGCTATTGCAAAGGAAGCGGGTGTGGATAGCTTTATTGCAGAAAGTAAACCTGAGGACAAGATTCAAGTCATAAAAGATGAACAGGCACAAGGAAAAGTAGTAGCGATGACTGGTGATGGGACGAATGATGCACCGGCATTAGCACAAGCAAATGTAGGACTCGCTATGAATTCAGGAACAAACGCAGCAAAAGAAGCTGCTAACATGGTGGATTTAGATTCAAATCCTACTAAAATTATCGAAGTAGTTGAAATTGGGAAGCAGTTACTTATGACTCGTGGTGCCCTCACAACATTTAGTATTGCGAATGATATGGCAAAATATTTCGCCATCATTCCAGCAATGCTAATGGTTGCTGTTCCAGAGATGAATGTATTAAACGTGATGCAATTGAATTCGCCCTCAAGTGCTATTATTTCTGCATTACTATTCAATGCGATTATTATACCTCTGCTTATTCCCGTCGCCATGAAAGGGGTCAAATACAAGCCTATGAGTGCTTCGAAGTTACTAAATAAAAACTTATTCATTTATGGAGTAGGAGGCATCATCGCTCCTTTTATCGGTATAAAGTTGATCGATGTTATGATAGCACCCCTGTTTCAGATGTTTGGATTATAGGAGGAAGAGAGATGCGTAAATTTTTTGAGCATACAAAGCAAGCAATATTGATTACGTTCACAATGTTTCTTCTTTGTGGCTTTATTTATCCATTGGCAGTAACTGCATTAGCACAAGGAGTGTTTCCACACAAGGCAAACGGTAGTTTAATAGAAGTTGATGGCCAAGCTAGAGGTTCAGAATTAATCGGTCAGGCATTTTTGAAGCCTACCTATTTCTGGGGACGAGTGTCATCCGTAAATTATAATGTGTACACAAAAGTGGACATAATTCCGGATGAAAATGGTCAGTTGAACTATAGTGGTGTTAGCTCAGGCTCCTTTAATTATGCACCAACGAATCCTGAATTAAAGACACGAATTGAAGCAGATATCGAGAAATTTTTGCTTGCCAATCCTGCTGTTGAACGACAGGATATTCCAGCAGATTTAATGACGGCCTCTGGTTCAGGGCTAGATCCCCATATCAGTGTAAAGGCTGCAGAAATACAAATCCAACGTATTATTCAAGCAAGTGGACTTTCAGAACAAGAGATTAGAAATATTTTAGATACTTATACAGAAACACGAGCACTGGGGATTTTTGGGGAAAATAGGGTCAATGTTCTTATGGCTAATCTAGCAATCATGAAGAAAATAGAGGAAAGAAAAGGGGAATGATTAAAACAGGTAGAGAAGCGTTTAGGTCCTCTCTACCTGATATATGGTAAAGTTTGTGAATTTACTAGAATTTTAATATGGTTTTTTATCTGTCATTAAAGCTTCGATAATAAAATACATTTTGTTACGAGTTATCAGGGAAGTAACCTTGTGTCAATAATTCCCTACCTGCCGGGAAAATATCACGGTATGCAATAATTCCTTATACAGTACACTCTGAAAGAACAACATTGTTTGGTAGAATAGAAGCTGCTGTCTCCCAAATCGAAACAATTGATTCACCTTCAAATGATGCTGAATGAATGGCTTGCTGTAACACTGCAGGAACACCAATAACTTCAAATGAAACATCAACGCCACCAATTGTGTAAATCATGTAGCTACACGATGTCTTTTGCTTTTTACTATCTTGCTGCTTCATGATAAAATCATCTTCCTCTAGTGTCTTACTTCCTCATCATAACATGTGGTAATTATTCAAATGATTAGTTTGCAATAAATTGACATAAAAAATACGAATACTTTGCTTTTTTCAATTATAACGTAGCACTTTTTTGATTGCATCTTAACCGTATTTACAGTACCTTTGATAAGGGTTTTGTTGTAAGGATAATAAAACTAATAAATAATGTTCATGCTGAAGTTTAATAGGCCGTTAATATACCTAGAAGTTGAATCATGATACAATGGGAAAGATGTTAGGAGGAACGAAGGATGTCAAAATATACTGATTATAATTTTCAGCCATTTTTGCAGGACGCAATAGCAAAACTGGGCTTTACAGAACCGACGCCAATTCAAAAGGAAATCATTCCGCTACTATTAAAAGGGAAAAGTGCTATTGGACAGGCACATACAGGAACAGGAAAAACACATAGCTTTTTAATTCCAATTGTGCAGCGTATTAATCCAGATAAACAAGAAGTACAAGCTGTGATTACTTCACCTACGCGTGAGCTTGCGCAGCAAATCTTTGATGCGTTAAACCAATTAATAGAAGGAACAGCAATTCAAGCAAAACTATTTATTGGGGGTACGGACAAACAACGCTCTATTGATAAGTTAAAAACGCAGCCACAAATTGTTGTTGGGACGCCTGGACGTATTCGTGACCTCGTTTCTGCGCAAGCGTTATTTGTGCATACGGCACCAATTTTAGTTGTCGATGAGGCTGATCTAGCCTTCGATATGGGCTTTATCGAGGAGATTGATGGCTTTGCTTCTCAAATGCCAGAAAATCTTGAAATGTTTGTATTCTCAGCAACTATTCCAGAAAAACTTCAGCCTTTCTTAAAGAAATATATGGAGACACCTGTCCACATCCATATGAACGATAAGCGACCAGTGGCAGAGGGCATTGATTTTGTGCTTGTACCAGTTCGCTCGAAATCACGGAATAAGCGTTTATTAGATGTGATAGAAGGAATTAATCCATTTTTAGCTGTGATTTTTACAAATACGCGTAAAACGGCAGAGCAAGTTGCAGGTTACTTAAATGAAAACGGTATTCGCTGTGGTCAAATACATGGTGATTTAAGTCCCCGTGATCGTAAGAAGATGATGAAACAAATTCGTGATTTGGATTATCAATATATTGTTGCTACTGATTTGGCAGCTCGTGGTATTGATATTCAAGGGATTTCACATGTCATTAACTATGAAATTCCAGAAGACCTAGAATTCTTTATTCATCGTGTAGGACGTACTGCGCGTGCAGGAAATAAAGGAACAGCCATCACCTTGTTTGAGCCTTCAGATGAGGATGCATTAATTCGTGTAGAGAAAATGGGCATCCCATTTGTACAAAAAGACGTAAAAGATGGAGAATGGTCTGAATTAAAGGATCGTCATGCTCGAAAAAATCGTGTAAAGCATGAAAATGAAATCGATGCAAAGGCAAAATCTTTAGTTCGTAAGCCGAAAAAAGTAAAACCAGGCTACAAGCGTAATATGAAATGGGAAATGGAAAAAATAAAAAAACGTGAACGTCGCTTAAAAGCCCGTGGAAAAAAATAAGGAGGTATTCTCATGCTACTTGGATCACATGTTTCGATGAGTGGGAAGGAAATGCTACTAGGGTCAAGTAAAGAGGCCCTTTCATATGGGGCAAATACCTTTATGATCTATACGGGAGCACCTCAGAACACGCGTCGTAAAGCTATTGCAGATCTTAATATCATGAATGGTCTATTACACATGAAGGTGCATGGCATGACAAACATCGTTGTCCATGCACCTTATATCATTAATATTGCAAATACAGAAAAACCTGAAACATTTCAACTAGGTGTAGATTTCTTACAATCTGAAATTGAACGGACAGCTGCGTTGGAAGCCAACCAAATTGTTTTACATCCAGGTGCCCATGTTGGTGCTGGTGCTGACGCAGGTATAGCCAAAATTATTGAAGGCTTAAATGAAGTGCTATCACAGGAGTATCCTGTCCAAATTGCATTAGAAACGATGGCGGGTAAAGGAACGGAATGTGGTCGTTCTTTTGAAGAGCTTGCCAAGATTATCGATGGTGTGACAAATAATGAACGCCTTTCTATCTGTTTTGATACATGTCATACACATGATGCTGGCTACAATATTGTAGAAGACTTTGATGGTGTATTAAATGAATTTGATAAAATTATCGGTGTTGACCGAATTAAAGTTCTTCATATCAATGACTCTAAAAATGTTCGAGGTGCAGGAAAAGACCGCCACGAAAATATTGGCTTTGGACATATTGGCTTTGAGGCATTAAACTATGTAGTGCACCACCCGCAATTAAAGGAGATTCCTAAAATCCTAGAAACTCCATATGTTGCGTTAAATAGTGATGCTAAATCCAAATCGGCACCTTATAAGTATGAACTAGAGATGTTACGAAGTGGTGAATTTAAACCTGAGTTAATCACTGCGCTAAAAGAAGGATAACAACACAAAATGCCCGAAATCAGTGAAATGAACACTGTTTTTCGGGCATTTTCAATTATTTCGTGAAAAGTGCGATAAGCTGACGAGAGCGCTTTCTACCTAAAACAGCCTCAACCTCAACAAGTATATCTTTAGGTATGCCTAAAAAAAGCCAAGAAAATGAGAATTGCTCCAAATGGGGCCGAAGTTTTTTTACTTCAGACGTTGTAATGTCAAATCCTTCAGCACGAGCGATGGCAACAATTTCCTTATCACTACTTTGTGCTAATTGCTGTAAAAATTGAATACTCAAAGCGAATCCTCCTTCAAAATATAGTTTTATGAAAATCTTTATCTTCATTCAGCAGAAGAACATGATATGAGCACAAGACAAATAGGACAATTGTTCACAGAGTACAGGAAGCCACTTGTTTGAACTATAACAACATTTCCACCAGATCATAAAACATAGGATTCTTTTTTTCTTTACAAAAACCGGGCTTTCATTTATACTTACAATTTGTAAATCGTAATGATTTTGAATTAGAAAGAAGCGATCATGAATGAAAAAATCATTAATTAGTATTGAAAACGTGTCATTTCAATATGACTATACACAAGTCCTAAAAAATATCTCTTTTCGTGTAGAAGAGGGTGATTTTTTAGCACTACTCGGTCCAAATGGCTCTGGGAAATCTACATTATTAAAAATTATTTTAGGACTATTAAGACCTATGTCTGGAGAAATAAAGTTATTTGGTGAACGCAGCACTACTTTTAAGCACCGTGAATGGATAGGGTATGTTTCACAAAAATCTAATGCCTTCAACTCAGGTTTTCCAGCAACCGTCCAAGAGGTAGTAAAAAGTGGATTAACGAAACAATTAGGGCTATTTAAAAGACCAGGACGCGATGCAAAAGAAAAAGTTTTGAATGCCTTAAAAGCTGTTGGAATGGAAGCTTTTATGCATCGTAATATTGGCGATTTATCAGGTGGGCAGCAGCAGCGGGTCTTTATTGCACGAGCCTTAGTGAGTGAACCGAGGCTACTAATATTAGATGAACCAACTGTCGGCATTGATCATGAGAATGTGCAATCATTTTATGATATGCTGGCGAAATTAAATCGGGAACAGGGAATTACAATGATTCTTGTCACACACGATGTCGATACAGTATCAAACCGCATCAGTCATGTGGCATGTTTAAATCAAACGATTCACTTCCATGGTTATAAAAATGAGTTTGACAGCATTTCTCAGGATGCACTCGATGCTTGGTATGGTCATTCTGTCAGAAAGATTCATTAAGAAGGGGAAGGCACTATGATTGAAGCGATTTTACATTATGAATTTTTACAAAATGCCTTTTTCTCTGGGCTACTAATAGGCATATTGGCGCCGCTACTTGGTGTCTTTATTGTTGTACGTCGATTGTCTCTAATTGCAGATGCCTTATCACATGTGACACTCGCTGGTATAGCAGGAAGCCTATACATTAGTCAATCAGTGACAGCGCTAGCCATGCTTAATCCAATTTATTTAGGGATACTGGCCTCTGTGAGTGGCTCTATATTAATCGAACGACTAAGACGGCTATATAAGCACTACGAAGAGCTTGCGATTCCTATTATCATGTCTGGTGGTATTGGTATTAGTGCTATCTTTATTTCACTTGCAAGCGGCTTTAGTACAGATTTAATGAGCTATTTATTTGGCTCTGTATCGGCTGTGTCACGTCAGGATCTCTGGGTAGTTGTGGGCATTGCTGCAGTTGTTATCATTTTTTTATTTTTATTTTTTAAAGAGCTTTTTGTCCTATCTTTTGATGAGGAATATGCGAAAGCGAGCGGTTTACCTGCACGTTGGATTCACCTGTTGTTTATGATTGTGACAGCACTTGTGATTGCCGCAAGTATGCGCATCGTTGGAATATTACTTGTGTCATCGCTTATGACACTTCCTGTGGCTGCTGCCATGCGACTGGCTAAGGGCTTTAAACAAACAATTATTTATGCCATAGTATTTGGGGAAGCAGCTGTGCTAATAGGGCTAGTAAGTGCTTTTTATTTGGATTTAGCGCCAGGAGGTACGATTGTGGTCACTTCCATTCTTATTTTGTTACTTGTTATACTAGGGAAGAAAATAGCATTTAAAGTGGCTGCAAAACAAGGGGAGGTAGCGTCTTGAATATTACAAGAGCGTGGGAAATTTTAAAAGAGAACGGCTATAAAAAAACGGACAAACGAGAGCTGATATTAGATATGTTTGCAGCAACTGATAAGTATCTAACGGCTCGTGATTTACTGGATGTTTTAAAAAAAGATTTTCCAGGTATGAGTTTCGATACCATTTATCGCAACCTAGCTACATTTGTGAAACTTGGCATACTGGAGGAAACAGAATTATCTGGAGAGCGTAATTTCCGTATGCATTGTGAGTCAGAGCATCATCACCATCATTTTATCTGTATGGATTGTGGAAATGTCAAAGAGTTAAATTTATGTCCTATGGAAATGCTTGGAGAAAAGCTGCCAAACTATGAAATAGAAAATCATAAATTCGAGATTTATGGTAAATGTCCGGATTGTAAACATGAAACAGTTTAAGATATAGAAAAAAGGATAGTGCGAAAGTACATCAATACTTCGCACTATCCTTTTTATTTGATAATTAAGCTACTCTACGAATAGCATCAATTTGATTACAATCTATAGTTAAAGTTCCTGTTGTACCTGGCTCTAGGAAAACAGCACAGCAATTTTGAGGATCGAAGGAAATGAAAGTCACGCCTAAGAAGCTTTGACCTCCATTTAAAAAGATGTCTAGTGTAACTGGAGCTTCTAATCTTCTTAATTGTTGGCAGATACATCCTCTACAGTTAGCACTCATTCTAGGTGTGCATTTTTCTTCTTTACAGGGACAAACTTTTTCTTCTTCACAACGACAACGTTTTGCTGCTGCCTCGTTACAACATTTTTTAAAACATTTATTGTGGTCAAAGTTCATATAAGTTCCATATCTTCTATCTTCCATTATAAAAACCTCCCTTCATCTATTATTGTAAAGGTAGTGCTTTACATTAATAATCTATGAAATCAAAATGAAAGAAGATTGGCAATATGTCCGATAGGCTATATAAAAGACTATAAATTTCTTAACGTTAGTTAGCATTATGAGATATCCCCAATGTAAATCACTAGATCATAAGAAATTTAAAAGCATCCTATTATTACTAAACATTTTTAGAAAGCGTCGCAAATTAGTTGAAGATTGAAGTGGTAGGGAGTAAAACTTGATTTCTAGGGAGACAAAAAGACGAAAGAATAAGCGATCTATTCCTTCGTCTTTTTACATTAAGTTGGAGATGAGAGAAAATACTTCTCAGAAAGTAGATTATTGATGCTTTTGTTGGAAAGCCACCATGAAGTCACGTAATGCTTCACAAGCCTCTAATGGTACAGCGTTATAAGTTGAAGCACGACAACCACCTACAGAGCGGTGTCCGTTTAGTCCGATAAATCCTGCTGCCTTTGCTTCTGCTAGGAATTGTTTTTCAAGCTCCTCATCAGCGACACGGAAAGTAATGTTCATTAAAGAACGGCTTTCTGGTGTAGCATGCCCTTTATAGAAGCCATTGCTATTATCAATCGCATCATAAATAACTTTTGCCTTTACCTCATTGTGCTTCGCGATTTCTGCAACGCCACCCTTGGATTCTACCCATTTTAATACCTCACCTAACATATAAATACCAAAGGTTGGTGGTGTATTATATAAAGAATTGCTATCAGCATGAGTTGTATATTTCAACATCGTTGGAATATTTTTATTTTCTTTTTCTAGTAAATCCTTACGAATGATGACAACCGTTACTCCAGATGGGCCAAGATTTTTTTGAGCTCCTGCATAAATAAGGCCAAATTTGCTGATATCGATTGGTTTTGAAAGAATATCACTAGACATATCTGCCACTAATGGAACATTGCCTGTCTCTGGGTATTCCTTCCACTGTGTACCATAAATTGTATTGTTTGAAGTAATATGCACATAGGCATCCTCTTCGTTGAAGTGAATATCTGCTAACGCTGGGATACTACGATATTGATTTTCTTTAGTACTTGCTGCTTCTACAGGTGTACCAAATAATTTGGCTTCCTTGAAGGCTTTTTCAGCCCATGAGCCTGACAAAACATAGCTTGCCTTTTGATCTGCTTGAAGGAAGTTCATTGGTATCATTGTGAACTGCAGGCTGGCACCTCCTTGAAGAAACAGAACTTCATAGTTTTCTGGAATAGCATAAAGCTTTTTTAATAAAGCAATTGCTTCATTATGTACTTCATCAAAAATAGCACTGCGGTGACTCATCTCCATAATGGACATACCTGAATCACGGAAGTTTACTAATTGCTGTTGAGCTCTTTCTAGTACTTCTAGCGGTAGTGCAGATGGACCTGCGTTAAAATTGTATGCGCGTTGTGTCAAAGTGGTACACTCCTTATTGTTTATAAAGTGAGTTTTGTTCATTCAACAGGAGTCGATTCTCTCCTCGTGAATAGTAGATAATTTCCATCAGGCTTTTACAGTTTGTTTATGCATGTATTCTAAAATGATGAACTAACCGTAAAAGCAGGATAAAAGAACTTTACTGGATTATAACTCAATTTTCAATAGAAAAAATAAAATTCTCAATATTTAAGCAAAATAGTGTCACTCTCGCTACAAAATGTACACAATTAAGTAAATTAAAATGACCATTAAGTGATAAATACGAACAAACGCATGGATGAATAGGCACTAATTGAAATTATATTCGTAATTTATTAATCATTACAATCATTTTAATGTTGAACGTTCGTGTTTATGTGGTGGGAGGGTGTAAGACCTAACTCCTGTCTTCCCTTTTATTTTCAGGGGCTAAATAAGACCACTTATATTCATTTTAGTACCACTTGTATAGCAAAGAGAAAATGCAATTAATTGCAATGCTACAGTATAAACAGAGAAGGGAATGTGGCAAAAATTGAATGGGGATAAAAATAGTCTACTATTCATATATTTTGAGGGGTGTATGAAGAAAAGCATACTTAACCTTTTGTAGAAAAAGCTTTCATGTATGCTATGAAAAAACAAAATTTTAGGAGGTAGTAGTATGAATAAAAAAGCATGGCTAATTCTTAGTTGTTGCTTAGCAATTTTAATATCTAGTTATTCCATTGTTCAGTATTTTTTCATGGATGCTCATCAAGCAGGGTTTGTAAAACTAAAGCTAATGTTAAATTCCACAATAAGTTCACTATGGTACACAATGCTTTATATACATATTATATTTAGTGTTTTAGCATTAGTTATCGGTCCCTTTACGCTATTCTCAAAATTTAGAGAAAAGAATATTAAGCTTCATCGCACAATGGGAAGAATTTATATGATGGGTATTTTATTTGGGGGTACTTCGGGCCTTTATTTGGCATTTCATGCGACTGGAGGAGTAATGTCTCAGTTGGGTTTTGGCCTTTTATCGATTTGTTGGCTATTCACAGCCTCGCAGGCACTGGCTAACATTAAACATAAAAAAATTGATACTCATGAAAAGTGGATGATTAGAAATTATTCCTTAACCTTTGCAGCCGTCACATTAAGAATCTGGCTAGCTATATTTACGGGATTATTCGGGGTTCACCATTTTGAAATAAGTTATACAGTTATCGCTTGGCTCTGTTGGGTGCCTAATTTAATCATAGCGGAGTGGCTTATTAAACGAAAACATAAAAAGAGGGACTCTAAGTTACTATATGGAACATAAAATTTTGTAGTGGCGAACATATTATTTTAGACATCAAAAACATGTTGCCTTATTCAGCTCCAAAAAACAAGGCTGAATGCAGATAAACAACACAACTTTCGGTATAATGAATGTTGACTATGATTCAAAGGGGTGTTCAAATGTTTACAGTAGAAGAAGCATGTTTAGTGGTTGTCGATGTACAAGGGAAGTTAGCAACTATCGTGGATGAAAGCGAAGTCACAATTCAAAATGCCTCTAAACTGGCTCAGGCTATGCAAGTACTGGGAGTACCTGTATTATGGCTAGAGCAGAATCCAAGCCGTTTAGGTGGTACCGCTTTAGAAATTGCCCAACATATTCAAGGGCAGCCGATAGCCAAAATGGCATTTAGTGCATGTCAAGAGGAAGAATTTATGACGGCCTTAAAAGCTACTGGTCGTTCACAATTTATTATGACAGGAATCGAAACGCATATTTGTGTCTATCAAACAGCCCGACAGTTGAAAGAGCAAGGCTTTGAGGTGGAAGTTGTCGCAGATGCGGTATCCTCTCGAACAAAGGAAAATAAAGAGCTAGGGCTAGAGAAAATGAAGGCACTAGGCATTTTACCAACGAGTACGGAGATGATTTTATACGAGCTTCTGCAAAGAGCAGATCATGAGCATTTTAAAACAATATTACAGCTTGTCAAGTAAACGATAAAATACGGATTTTCAATGGATGTTTGAAGGGTCTAATGTACTTAATCAAACATCTTTTTTGTCTTTCAAACAACAAAAAAAGCGAAGCCGCAACTACATGCGACTTTGCTTTTTTATGCAGGCATTTTAGTAGGTGTTGGTTTAGCATAGCCTTCTTTATATGTGTCATCTATTGCTTGACGAATTTCCTTTAGACTCATGCCATCCTTATGCATTTTAGCAGATTGTACAGCAATTTCGAGACATACCAAGCAGCGAGTACCGTGATCATCCCAAACGATAGCTCCATCCTTACGCTTCTCCTGGATAAAGCAGTTAAAATTACTTTTATGCCCTGCAGATTCACCACATCCACAATAGCATGGTATCCACTCTAAAACCTCTGTGGCTTGTCCAGCAACTTGATATACTAAGCGAATATTTTCAGATTGATTGTCTAAAAAGGAAGGGAGAACGTCAGCAGACGCTGTTTCTTCCTGAATATCTCCAGTGTCATGGGCTTGTCCTTCATGTGAAGCTTCATTGTGCCCAGAGTCCTGATTTGATTCAACAGTCTTTTTTTCATCACCGCAAGCACTTAACACTAATAACGACATAACAAAAAGAAAAATGAGTTTTTTCAATAGAACGCCTCCTAGATGTTTACACTACTGTCATTATAGCATCGCTGGTCGAAACATTTATAGGAAGAGTAGGGAGATTTAATGAAATATATCTAAGCCACGTGTTTTGTTCATGAAATGTTCCATTTTCTCACTCAATAATTTTTTTAAGAAAAAGCCAAATAAAATAAAGACTAACCAGAAGCAAGATAAAAAGGCTAAATCTACCCAGACCTTTGTCCAAATTATACCTCCAACTGCTTCTCGCATCATTTCTATTGCGTAGGTAAAGGGAAGAAATGGGTTCATTAATTGGAAAAATTTTGGTAATAATTCAACTGGATATGTGCCTCCAGAGCCAGCAATTTGCAATACCAGCATGACAATGGCTAATGCTTTTCCTACATTTCCGAACACCGATACGAGTGTATAGACAACTGTCACAAACACGAAGCTAATAAAAAGACCAAAAGGTATAAAGTAATATGGAGAACTAATGGATCCATCCAAAAGAACAATATCACCAATTGTTATAATCAATGTTTGGATAAAAGAAAACGTAGCAAATGTTAATAGTCGACCAAAATAGATGGCACGTATACTGTACTGTGTATGATGATGAATATCCACAGCTAATAGTGAAATTAACAATAAACAGCCGACCCATATAGACAATACGGTATAAAAAGGAGTCATAGCAGTTCCATAATTTTCGATTGGAAACATTCTATGTTCCTCAAGCCTAATAGGTTCTTCAAAGAATTCCCGTTCAGCATTGACATCATTTTTTAGCAATTGAACAATTTCGGATATGTCTGCTTCATTTTCTAATGAACGTAGCTTCTTAGCAAGATCTCTAATTTTGGTACTAAGAGTAGGAAAATTGGATTGTACTTTAGAAATAGTATTATTGGCAGTTTCTAATGTTTTTCTAGCATTTTTTAAACGATTTGTTGCTTCTGGTATGGAATTTTTTACATTTGTTAGCATGGTAGATGCATTTGTTAGCGTATTTTTAGCAGATGATAAGGTTGTATGAATTTGTGGTTCAAGATTCTCGTTATAATGTGTAACGAATTGCTGTAGGTGGTTAGCAGCAGTTTGCGCCATGGATTGAAGATTAGCGAGATCCTTTTTTATGGTTTCTTCATTTAAGACATTAAGCTTTTGTACATTTGTATGGACATCTAAGAGCAAGGTATTGAGCTGTTGTAAGGATGTTAATGTGTTTAATGAATAGTCAGTTAAACTCGGATTTGTTTGTAAATTTCCTTGTATAGCCTCAAGTTTTGTGATGAGCTCCTTATTGACATCTTTATTTTGCTGTAGATCCGTAATTATAGTTTCAAGTGAGCTTTCAAGTTGCTTGTGTGAAGATGCATCAGCTTGTGTTAAATTTTGGAGTGCTTCGAGTGTCTGGATGCTATTATTGACCTTTTTTCGTGAATCCTCTAGTTGCTTTTGTATCGTTGCCTTTGTTTCTGCAATCTTCGATGTATCCACAGCAGCATTTTGTAGCTTCTCTAATAGCCCTGAAAAATGTTGGGCAATTTGTTGAACAGTTTCCAAATCCTTTTTAATGGCTGGAGATAGCTGATTAAACAGCGTCTCTGCTTCGTTCATTAATGTTAAACCATGCTGTATAGTTGCAAGACCATCATTAGTTAATGCCGCAACCTTTGGCACCTCATTAATGGTACCATCTAATAGTGACTCAGCTTCCTTCCCGCCTGTAGCCGTTTGTGCTAAAAATGTTTCAATATCAGGTAGATGCTGCTCAATGGTAAATAGATAATGTTCAAATTTTCTAAAGTCAGGAATTTCTCGTTCCATCTCAACGCCAATCGTATTAAAAATAGAGAAAAGTGTTCCATTGACGGTTGAAACAAATTCGTTAGATACTTGTTGAGTCAGCACACCAGCTCCCTTACTAGTGATTTTTGGTGCAATAGGATTGATTTTTTCATTCACATAATAATCGATACGTGCTTTTGTCGGTTGGTTGGATAGGATAGAGGTGAGTTTTTGAGAAAAATCATTTGGAACTATAATCACCGCAAAATAATCGCCATTTTGTAATTGATCAATGGCCTGTTCATGGGATGAAAATATCCAAGAAAAATTTTTATTTGTTTTTAAATTGTTGACTACCTCGTTCCCAACATTGACATTTTCTCCTCTAACGGTAGTTCCAGTGTCTTCATTAACTACAGCGATTTTCATATTAGCTGTGTGGGCGTACGGGTCCATAGAGGCATAGATATTAAGCCATGCATATAGAGAGGGTAAAAAGATGAGCCCACCAATAATGACAGCTACTACCCAGTTTGTTAAAATATTATGGATATCTCTTTTATAAATTTGCAGGCTATGTTGAATAGTATGCTTCATAGTAACCACTCCACATTCATATTGAGCTAGCTCTTTAATATGTATGTTCCCAAATTTGGGCCAAATTATGTTTGAATTGTGGAAAAACTTATTATTAAAGGCAAATTAGTTTACTAGGATTTCAAAATACTTTATAATCAAGTCGCGAATACACTAAATTTAGGGTATTTTTAGTGTCTAAAAGGAGGAACACATGAAAAAATTACTGATTATTGGCTCCATTATTGTTGTACTATTTGCAGCAATTATTGTGCTAACAAATATGTCAAACAAAAGTAAGCTAGCAAATGCTAAGGATTTGTATGGCGACAAAGAACTGAAACAAGAGACAATCGATCAATTAGATGATAAAAACTACCAAAATATTATGCTGCCTGATGAATTAGAGAAAAAAATCAAAGCTGGAGAAGATGTAAATGCCTATTTCTTCAGTCCAATATGTATGCATTGTAAAGCATTTACACCTGTATTAATGCCAATTGCTGATGAGTTAGGTGTTGATATTGCTCAACTGAATCTTTATGAGTATGACGATTTAGGGAGTAAGTACAATATTGAAGCGACTCCAACGTTTATCCGCTTCGAGGGTGGGAAAGAGGTTAACCGCTTTGTAGGTGCTTTATCTGAGGAAGATTTACGAGCATTCTTAAAGACAGAGGTTTTAAAAAAATAGCATGAATGATGAGACTGTTTCGAAAGTTAAATTTTGAGCAGTCTTTTTTTTAATGTAGTTAGTGTATACTAAATATACTGAAAAGTTGTACATTGGAGGAAGTTAGAATGACGATGGATGATTATTTTTATAATGGAGAGCTGATGAAATGCTATGAAGCAGCTAAGCAAGTGGCAGATGAAGCGGAAAAGGCGTTAGCTGAAAAATATATAAAATTATTAGAAGAGTATGATTTTGCTAGCTACCCTAAGCCTACGCTAGCAGTTGAAATTCAGCATGTGGAGCGCGCAGATGAAAGCTATCCTGAATCAGATGTTGTCGTAGAAATTCGTGCAATAAAGGATGAGGCTGAATTTTCTAGGCGTATCCAAGAGCTAGAGAATATAGCGAGAATCGGTACGACCTATGAAAAAGCACAATCATTTTTTACGCAAGGAGAATTATTTTTGTTTGCGCACCATTACAATGAGAGTGTGCATTGTTTTAAACAAGCTGTTAAGGAAAATCCAAATAAGGCTTTATATTGGGGAATTGCAGGACAAACGATGCACCGCTTTGGGTGGATGCCCTTTGATGCACTTGGTTATTTAGAGCAAGCAATTTATTTAGATCCCCATAATGCACGCTGGAAGTGGAATAAAGCGCTTGTCTTGATTCAATTAGCGAAGGATTTACAGCTGGCACCGTTTATGGCAAATGCCGCAATTACCTTAGAGGAGGCCCTTGCCGCTTGTGGAGAGCGTCAGCGATCATTGCGGGAAGCTATTCAAAATACGATGGATAATATGGATAGCTATGTATTTTCATAGCAAGGGTAAGATGTCTCGAAAATCGAGGCATCTTTTTTGTGACCATCATTCAAGCTTAATCAGGTAATCTGTGTTTTTTAACTTCATTCAGCAATGTTTTTTGTATCGAAAGCGTAGCCGGGATGTTAGCCTAAAATCATCGCATTCATGCGATAACGGCTAACTGACCTGATCACACAGGCCTAAGCACAAAGCCGATTCCTGACGCAATTATGCTGAGGCATAATTGATTAATCAAATGGAAAATCGAAACCTCTGTTATTAGGAGTATTTTATAGTATAATTATTCCAATATTTCTATATGAAATGTTGAAAAGAATCCTAAGCAAAGGGGGGAAGAAGCAATGGGGAAATTCAATGATGATTTTTCATTTGTAAAAAGGGGGAGTCAATTTCTTGTATTAACTGTGATTTTCTTAAGTGTCATTGCTTTAGGTGGGGACCAATTATATGGCATCTTCGGTAAGAACAACTATGTCACAATTCATTTAATGATGGAAATCCTTATTATTGTGGTTACCATGGCGATTTCGATTCAGGCCTGGTTAGTTTCACCCTATGTTTTATCGAAACGAGTTCTCTATGCTGGCGCTTTATTTTTAACCATTAGCTTAATAGAAATAGCCCATACCCTATCCTATAAAGGAATGCCTTTCTTCATTACAGAGAGTACACCATATGCTGCCACATGGTTTTATATGCTAGGGCGATTGCTTTTATCGGTTGGTGGTCTTGTGCTTCTTTTTATGAAAGACAAGGAAGTTAAAATTACCTTTCGATGGCAAATTTATACGCTGCCGTTTTTAATAATTATAGCTTGTTTTGCTATTATTTATGCCCCTACACCTATCTTGCCATCACTAATCATTGAAGGAGAAGGGCCTACAGCGTTAAAAAATACTTTGCAATATTTAGCGGTCCTGTTACACATCGTCATTATTATTGTTTTACTAAAAAAATTTAAAAGAGCACCAAAAATTATTTTTCTTTCGGTGGGCAGTGCGATTTATTTAATCATGAGTGATTATCTTTTTACAATATATCGTGATGTTTATGACATCAAAAATTTTATTGGTCATATTTTCCAGTTAAGCTCCTTCTACCTTTTATTTAGAGCAATTTATTTTTCATCTATTGAAAAGCCTTTTCAACAACTAATGGATACACAAGCTCATCTAGAAAAATCTCGTGAACAAATGCATTATATGGCCTATCACAATGAAGTAACGAACCTACCAAATGATCGTTTTTTAATGGAGACATTAAAAAGAAATTTATACATAACTGCATCGCAAAAAGCAATTATTGCCATTGGTATCGAAAGGATTTCAGCCATTAAAGCATCTTTAGGTAATACATATGCAGACCAGATGATCGATCTGATTGCACAACGGCTAAAAAACGTGATAACAGAGAAATATGATCTTTGTATGCTGCGAGAGGATTATTTTGTGATTTTTATTGATGAAGTGGTTCATACCCATCAGTTAACCCAGCTAAGTCAGCAGCTTCAATTGGTCATGGAAGAGTCATTTCAAGTACAACATTTTTCCCTCAATAGTCAGCTCAATATTGGAATTTCTTTATTTCCTACCGATTCAAATAGGGAGGAAGAACTTCTTAGATTTGCACTCTATGCGATGCATAAAGCACATAAGATTCCATCACGTATACGATTTTATGAATCCACTATGTCTAGTGAAATGACAGAGCGTCTTGTATTAGAAAATGATTTACATGATGCATTAGACAACCAGGAGCTTTATTTGGAATATCAGCCTCAAATCAATTTACAATCAGGTGAAATAAAATCAGTAGAAGCTTTAATCAGATGGCAGCATCCAAAAAAGGGATGGATTTCGCCAGGGGTTTTCATTCCAATTGCAGAGGAATCTGGTTTGATTATCCCTATCGGACAATGGGTGTTAGAAACAGCCTGTAGACAAGTGAAACAATGGGAAGCAGCCGGCCTACCTCCAATGAAGGTGGCTGTCAATTTATCATTAGGTCAACTTTTTCAGCAAAATCTAGTGGAAATGATACAACAAGTGCTTGACAAGACACAGTTGGATGCACAATTTTTACAGCTAGAAATTACAGAAAGCATGACGATCAACAGCAATCATATGACGACAATATTACTTCAACTAAAGGGACTTGGTGTGACCATTGCCGTAGATGATTTTGGGACAGGCTATTCATCCCTATCTTATCTAAAGGATTTTCCGATAGATTGTTTAAAGATAGATCGTTCTTTTGTGCAAAAGATCCATGCAGATTCTACAGATAAGGCATTAGTAGACATGATTCTTTCAATGGCCAAGCATCTACAGTTAAAGGTAGTTGCAGAGGGAATAGAGGAGATAGATCAGCTAAGCTATTTAGTGAATAGTAAGTGTGATGCTGTACAGGGCTTTTTATTCAGTAAGCCTATACAGCCTGAAATATTGCAGGAATCCTACAAATCACTTCACAATCATGTGAAGCGTATATTAGATTCAATTTCAGTTCTGGAAAAATAATAGTAATGGAGCTTTTTAATAAGTCTTCCGCCAAATAACGAATGCCATATCATAGCTGTTAAAGTTATGGACTCCACAGTCACACATATCGTGTAATTGTGGAGTTTGTTAGCCGTCCTGACATTGAATTTAGCGTTTCAGTGTTATTCCAACAACCGTCATTTCAGGCATAGGGATTACCCGTTTCTTTATATTCTACAATCATGGTATGATAGAGGTGATTTGATTTGTAGATATAAAGGACGGTTTTTATGGTACAAGAAGAGGCAAATAAGTTTATTGAAAATGTGTGTAATCATTTAGTGCGCAATATGGATATTTCAAAGGTAGAGCAACACTTTAAAGAAACAATTGCAATGCAGCGTGAATCGGCACAGTCTCAATTTGATTTTTGGGATAGATTGATGGTGAATATGCTATATTTTACTGAAAATGAGCAGGTTTGGGAAAAAGAACTCTTAAAAATGCTTGTAAATAAACAATGGTTAAAGCCAGCGGAGCTTGAGGAAGAATTATTGATGCATCAGCTACGTATCCGTCAACAGGTCGCTGAGCAAATTGATGAAGCGAAAAAATTGTTTCATAAGCAATATGAGAAAGAAGGGTTAGTAGAGGAGGATATCATTTACGATTATGCTTATAGTTCTGCTGGTCATTCTATGCGTATGGATTTAATAACGGTATTGGTGACGACCGCAGAGCAATCAAAACTCCTATTTAATGCTGATCCACAAGAAACCATCCGCATTATGAATGGTTATATAGCATACCATACAGATCAATTAATAAATCGAACAAAATTGAAATAAGTTTTTCTTAGAAGCTACCTAATATGTTAGGTAGTTTTTATAATGTTTGAGCTGTATGATGGTCAGAAGAAAGAATACAGCAGGGGAATTAATAAAAGAACCAGAGGCACAATTGAAGCGTACTCAAATATCAAAATTTTAAACGGTTACTGAAATCTGAGCAATAAATAAGTTATGCAGGAAATGAATATGGTAAGATAATAATGATTCCATTTGAAAGGATTTTGTTCATGAATACACCATTTACCTTTAAACATACACAACCTACTACTATGGACCCTCATAAAAAATATCCAGCGATTTTTTTACTGCATGGAATGGGCAGTCATGAAGATGATTTACCACAATTAGTGCAGGATTTTAAAGAACAATGCCATATTTTTAGTCTACGTGGACCTATTACCCAAAAGCCTGGCTATGCTTTTTTCACTATCCAAGAGGTTGGTAAACCAGACCGTGAAATCTTTGATAAAGTTTTAGTAGCGTTACAACGATTTGTGTTAGAGGCTATTGACGAATATCAAATTGATCCGCATAAAGTATTCGTGCTGGGCTTTAGTCAAGGAGCAGTTTTGGCACAATCACTTGCCTTTGTAATGGGTAATTTAATTACTGGGGTAGTAGCATTAAGTGGCTATACGCCAAAGTTTGTCACTGAAGAATATGCAATTCGCCCAATTAATCATCTACAGGCTTTCATTTCTCATGGTGATTATGATTATGTTATTCCACCACAATGGGGTACAGAAAGTAAAGAAACTTTTGAGCAGTTTGGAGCAACTGTAACATTTAAACAGTATGCAGATGGACATGGTGTTACACCAGAAAACTTAAGAGACCTTACTGCCTTTTTAGCGCAGGAGTTACAAGAAAATTATCAATAATGAAAGTCGAGACATGTGTTGTCTCGGCTTTCATATTGTTTAAAAATTTATTTGGATAAGCTCCGATCTTTATCTGTAACAGCAGCTACCGCTTCATGAATTGTTGTTTCAAAATGATTGCTTTGTAAGGAGGATACACCTTGAATAGTAGTTCCACCTGGTGAGCAGACCTGATCGACAAGTGCCCATGGATGCTCCTGTGATTGTAAAATCATTTTAGCACTACCGAGCACTGCATTTGCAGCTATATCCAGTGCCATATCTTTTGGCATACCTTCGCGTACAGCAGCACGTGCTAAAGCGTCGATATACATATAAGTAAATGCTGGTGAAGCCCCACCTATTGTTGTAAAAATAGAAAATAAACGTTCTGGCACCTCCATAATTGTGCCAACTGTTTCAAACAAGGAAATAACGAGTTGAAGCTGTGCAGTTGATACTTGCTCACTTGCTGTATAGCAGCTTGTGGATGCGCCGATAAGGGCATTGATATTTGGCATTACACGAATAATTGGGGTATCTTCAGATAAATAATCTTGTAGATATGTAATATTTTTGCCTGCAGCAATGGAAACAATGACGTGATTGTCATGTAAATATTTTTTTAACTCTGGTAAAACATCTGGCAGCATTTGAGGCTTTACACCAAGAATAATAATGTCACAATTTGACATAATTGCTGCGATAGAGTTGGTAGCTTGAATACCGTAAGAGGTTGCTAATTTTGTTGTTTTGGCTTTCGTCCGATTATATCCGTAGATCAGGGTAGAATCGAAATCCGCGCTTTTGCACATACCTTTAATAATAGCTGTCGCCATATTACCAAGGCCGATAAATCCATATTTCACGTGGTAGACACTCCTTTATATAGTCCAAACATACACATTAGTATAAAATAGATTGTTTTTCTTGAATAGCAATATGCAAAGAATCAAGGCAATAAGGTTCAAATTCACGACAGTCGGTGGTATCATAGAAGATGTTGTGAATGGAACTGCTTCTTTATACTTACGATAAAGAAATCATGTACTTTATGTGAACATAGAGACAGACTCTAGCTTAAAGAGGTAAAATAATAATTTGATATGTATGCAAAATTTGTCGTTTTCTATTGAGGATAGCTTGTAGAAATTATGAGAGAAAAGGAATTAAGATGAATGGAACAAAATCTAAAAACGGAGCATCAACAACAATCTCGCTCTACTATTTTAGCGCAAACAGTTAAAACAGGGATTATTAAATCCAATTTAATTCCTATGTGGGCTGGTTTAACACTTGGGATGTACAAAAATAAAATGACTTTTATCGAGAATATTCCTGAAATTATTTTTGCCACTATAGGTTCCGCACTTGTTATAGGAGCCGCAGGGGCATTTAATAATGTCTATGACCGGGACATTGATGCTATTATGCCTCGTACGCAAAGTCGTCCTACAGTTACAGGCGAAATGTCCACGAAATCTACTCTGACTTTGGCATTTATTATGCTTATTTTGGGTGTGGTTGTACTATATCTTGCATCACCACTAGCTGCAGCATTTGGTTTCCTTGGAGTATTTTTGTATGTAGTGCCGTATACAATGTGGACAAAGCGCCGCACTATCTATAATACAGAAATTGGAAGTGTAGGAGGGGCAATTCCACCTGTCATAGGTTGGGCTGCAGTCTCTTCCGACATTACACATCCAGCGATACTCGGTCTATTTTTTGTTATGGTTATATGGCAGATGCCTCATTTTTATGCGATTGCTATTCGTAAGCATGCTGACTATGAGGCGGCTAAAGTTCCAATGCTTCCGGTTGTAAAAGGAATGCGCCGAACGTATTATCAAACGAACTTTTATTTACTATTACTGATTTTATCAAGTTTTCTATTCGGCTCTTTAAGTATCGGCATTATGCTTGTGGCGCTATTGCTTAGTATCGCATGGCTTGTAATGAGTATTTACGGCTATCATAGTAACAAGGATCAAATTAAATGGGCGACAAAAATGTTTGTCTTCTCACTATTCCATATGACTATTTTGTTTTCAACAGTGATTGTGTACTCTTTAGTAGGTGTTATTTTTAAATTGTATTAATATCATCCGATTACAACAAAAGCCAACAAGTTATTCATCACTTGTTGGCTTTTTCTTATCTACTGATGTAATTTGGCGACTTGGCCATTCCAACGCATGTAATTGTCCGCCAAAGACAGCTCCACCGTCAATGCCAATTATATGATTTTCACCAAAATAGACATTGTAATTAGTAGGGTTTTGATGAAGTCTATACGTAGGTGTATGGCCAAAGATGACAGTTTTATCTCCCTGATAGCCTGTATGAAATTCCTCTCGTATCCATAACAATTGCATAGGGTCAGTTTCAGCCAAAGCTACTCCAGGAACGACGCCACCATGTACAAAGATAGCATCTTCTAACTCAATATAAATTTCAAGCGTTTCGATAAGCTGTAAATGTTCTTCAAGCTTCGGTAATGTCTGAATAAAAGTTGGTAAGGTGTTATTACGAATGGCTTCTTCAAAATCCGCTACCTGATAACCATAGCTTGCCAGCGTAGCATCTCCGCCACAGAGCCCTACCCAATGATTCCAAGGTTTTAGATGACCAGAGCGACAGGCTTTTAGCATAATTGCCTCATGGTTTCCTAATAGAACCCGTGCACCCATAGCTCGCAATTCGCTTACTAGGTTTAAAACACCGCTTGAGGCAGGTCCTCGATCGATATAATCACCTAGTAAAAAAAGCTGATCCTGTGCAGCATCATAATTTGCTGCCAATAATAGTTCCTCAAAAAGTTCTAATTCTCCGTGTATATCACTAATAGCTAGTATTCTATTCATATAAGTGCATCCTTTCCAGTTAAGTACAGTTACTATTTAGTATAGAGAATAGTTCCGCAAAATTCGACTTTTCTACTCATCTAGACGAATTACTATTTACGAAAGTTTTCTCTTTTCCGAAATAGTATTGATGAATGGAGATTCTATCTTATCAATGCTTTAAGCAATGGACTCCTTATTTAGTAGATGGTTCAAGTCCTATTATCACATCTTAAATTTTTCACTAATGAAAAGTTTACTTTATCATATGTCAGAGTGATTCCAATTCCTTCATCGTTCGTCTATAGTGTTGGAATAGTGGAAAGGAGGGAGTTTAGTTGCTACAGCAATTTCAACAAGATTATGAAAAGCACAGTGATTCTATTTTTAAATATATTTATTATTTGGTAGGAAACAAGGAGCTAGCAGAAGATTTAACACAGGAAACATTCTTTAAAGCCTATCAATACTTGCATACATATAGGAAGGAAGCAAATATTCTTACATGGTTAAGAAAAATAGCCCGAAATTTAGTATACGATCACTATAGACGAAAGCGAATTTATCAATTTATCCCGTTTTTTCAAAAGGATTGTTTACAAGATGAAGCCTTGTTACCAGAGGAGTTTTTACTGAAAGGGGAAATTTTTTTAGCTGTTTTTCAAGCACTTTTTAAGATAAAGCTTGAATACCGGGAAGCTATTATTTTGCGTTATATCGAGGAGCTATCTGTTAAAGAAGTCAGTGATTTACTTGGCTGGAGCGAAGCAAAGGTGAAAAATAATACGACACGTGGTCTTAGGGCAGTACGAAAAATACTGGGGGAGGAGGGAATATGCTATGAATGATTCAATAAAAAATGCTTTACGACAAATGCAGGATTTAAAAAGATCAACAAAAGATAAAGAGCTGACGTTGGAAAATCTAGAGAAAAAAATGCAGGTGGAAACAAAACGTCATCAATGGCAGTATCGTACAGCATTTACAGGTGTACTTGTTATGTTATTTTTATTCATCATCTTGTTAGTAAATGGCAATGAGAGTTCCAAAAATGCGATGCTTCCTTTAAAGGAGGAAATAGCATCAGTTCATTATATAGCAGCCCATTCAAAAAACCAATTTATTGGTAAAGATTCAAGACTTTATTTGGGCGTGAAAAAGCTTTCTCCAAAGGTCTATAGGGAACTAGAAACATTATTAGCCGTACAGCAAGAAATTTCCCCGAGTGAAAGTGAAATGCAGGTATTTGATAATGATACATATGATCTAGTCATTACCTTTAAGGATGGACATCAGCAACGCCTAAAATGGAATCGTTTTGCTAACGAAAATGGGGAATTATTAATGCTTGATTGGGATAAAGAAATATATTATACAATCTCTAAAGAAATGGCTGTAAAAATGGATGAGGAAATAATAGCGTTAAAAAGCAATTTTAAGAATTGGTCATTATGGCCACTTGTTATACTAGGAGTTATGATAGTGGAAGCTCTTTTGAGTTTTTTAATACGAAAAAAATACAGACTTCCAAAAAAGCCAGACCTCTATCCAGAAAAAAAGTGGTTGCTAGTGGATATTGGTGTGTCAATGATCATACTGTTTGCAGCAGTTAAAGTAAAGAGTCCGTTGTATGCAGGTTGGTTAATACCTGTCGCAATCATATTATGCTGCTGGCAATTTTGGATAAATCAAAAATTAACGCCACATCGTGGTTATATGGAGCTTCGATTATTACGGGTTGCTTATCTTTTATCCATTATTATGTATTTAATAATCATGTTTGCATCATAAATAAGTAGCAATCAACTAAGTGTCGGTGGGGATAAGGAAAACCCCACCGATTATCTTATAGTCAGTAGCATTTGGTTATTCTTTGAGTTTTTGCCATGCTTGCTTTGCAATATTTTCATCAAATGTTGAGAGAAGCCGATAGTTATTGGAATCTAGAATTCGAAAATGTTGACTAATAACATTTTGCTGCAGGCGATAACTATTGTATTCACTTAGGCTTTTCCACCATATGTAACCACCCATTGTTTTTTCTTTTGGCTGTAATGTTCCGTTATTCGCAATCAAATCCACAACCTCAAGTGGGTCACCACCAAGCTCATGCTGTAAAATTGAGCTTTCTCGGCATAAGGTACAAACTGCCACTGTTGTTGTCCAACCAGCCTGTATACGACCTTTTTCAATTTGAACAAGTGTTTTTTTTGAAAGCCCTAGTAAATCGCTCATCTGATCCTGTGTTAAATCTTTTTCGGTACGGATTAATTTCAGTTTTTCTGAAATAAGTGTGATTAATTGTTCACGATTCATCCAAACACCCTTTCTTTCAGATCGTTAAGTACCATTATACATCAATGCATTGGAGAGCGTGATTTCAGCTTTGATATTAAAATGGCTTATTAATGTAAAACAGACTGTCCAAATGATTTTGAACAGTCTGTTTTATCCCGCTGGTATCTTAAACTGCTCACCAAAGCCCAATTGGTTCAGGCAACTTTGTTACCCAGGATATAAAGTTTCACCGTATTGTTAAAATTCGTATTTTTTTGTGTCTGAAATAACGCGGAAATGGATTCCTTTAATTTGAGCGCTTACTTTATGACGAAGTGTATCAATATCGACAAGCTCATCATTATCATTCACACATTCTGCAATTTCCTGTAATAGCTTCGTAAAGGCTTCTTGGAAGAGTGAGCGCATATTATCGAAATCTAGACTACGGAAGTTCCCATCAATATCAAAAGCTTCAACAGAATTTAATTGCTTTGAAGCTCCAGCAAAGCGGTCGTCGTAAACTGTATAGTTTTCATCTGTGACAACGATAATATATAAAGTTTCACCTGTAATCGTTTTTAGTTCGATATTCGTTTTGTGTTTTTTGACGTCCGTAATAATGTGTATACCGTCCGAATGATATAGCTTAAACAATTTCATATGTGATGCCCCCTGAAAATAGAATCATATTCATATTTCATTATATATTGAAATGGCTAATAATGGAATAAGGCAAAAGTATATGATAAATCAAAATAGCCCTTTTTGTGAAATATTAGTAAAGCTAAAAATGATATAATCAAAAAACCATACCTCAGTGATTAAGCTTGAACAATAGAGGGCAATGCCTTTCGAAGAGGGCGCACCTCAATGTAATGTATTTGATGTCCTTGCTGCTCGTAGATACTAAATACATATGGAGCTAGCTCAATGTTTTTTGTTGCTTTAATACCATTATTAACTGTTAGGAACCATCCACCGAGCGTTTCTACTTCTTCTGCCTCGAGGGTTATATTCAATAAATTTTCTACATCTTCAACAAGCATTTTTGCATTTAAAATGTAATGATTGTCATTTAATTTTCGAATCTCTGCAATTTCATCATCGTCAAATTCATCACGAATTTCACCAACAATTTCTTCTAAAATATCCTCTACAGTAACAAGACCTGATGTACCACCATATTCATCCATTAAAATGGCCATATGAATACGCTCCTTCTGCATGCGTACCAATAATTGTTGAATTGGAATCGTTTCAATCACCCGAATTACTGGATTGATAAATTGCTCTAGTACGAGGGATTCATCCGTTAGCTGTTCAAGCAATCCATAGGTAAATAATTCCTTGGCATTAATAAAGCCTAAAATATTATCACGATCTCCATCATAAACAGGATATCTCGTATATTTTTCAGTAGCTATGAAATGGATAATATTTGTAAAAGATTCATTCTTCTCAATACCAGCAATTTCTGTGCGAGGTACCATAATTTCACGAGCAATACGCTCGTCAAACTCAAACACATTATTCACAAATTTAAGCTCAGTTTTATTGATTTCACCACTTTTAAAGCTCTCTGATAGCAACAATCGTAATTCTTCCTCAGTATGTGATAATTCATGCTCAGAAGCAGGCTTCATGCCAAAAAGGCCAACTAGGATACGTGCAGAACCATTCAAGAACCAAATAAATGGATACATTATCTTATAGAATAACATAATAGGCTTGGCAAACAACAATGTAATCGTTTCAGCCTTTTGAATAGCAGCAGTTTTAGGTGCTAGTTCGCCAACAACTACATGTAAAAATGTAGCAATCGCGAAAGCACTGCCAATTGTGAAAACCGTCATATATTTATCTGAAATACCGACCATCTCGAAAAGTGGATGCAGCATAAATTCAAAAGTTTTCTCACCGACCATCCCGATACCAAGTGCAGTTACAGTTATACCAAGCTGACAGGCAGATAAGTATTCATCCAAATGATTAACAACATGCTTAGCAGAGATAGCTTTTTTATTGCCCTCCCCAATTAATTGGTCCAGTCTAGAGGAACGGACTTTTACGATGGCAAATTCAGTTGCCACGAAAAAGCCGGTTAAAGCTAGTAAAATGGTAAAAATCGATAAGTTAAGTATGGTCTCCAAATAGTCGTTCTGTATAAACAGAACGTCACCTCCTAATTATGAATAAGTAAAAGCAAAGATTGCATGAGTGCAATACTTTCGGGTGAAACATTTTTTTTAACTTTTTCAATATGTTTAGTGTCTTGTTTGTTCATTTGCGCAAGAAGAGAAGTTACATCGTGCTCTAAGTCTTGCATTTTTAAACGAAGTATTTGTACATCGATTTCTTCATAGGGTGTGATGTTTAATTCATGCTGAATTTCTACAAGGGATAAACCCTCCTGTTTGCGCTGCTCAATAAAATGAAGTCTTTCAATCATAGCAGGGGCATAATAGCGGTAATTTGAGGCAGAGCGTTCAGCTTCTAATAAGCCGATATTCGTGTAATAATCAATTGTTCTTTTTGTAATGCCTGTTTTTTCTGCCAGCTCACCAATTCTTAATTTCTCTGTCCCAATGCAAACACCTCCAAACCATCACGTGATACTTTGATTATAACGTGATGGTTTTATACAATCAAATGAAAGAATTCAATATTTCAAAATTGTAAGATTTTTTTGGAAGATATTTAATGCATGTAACTACTTCAAGATATAGACAAAAAATCAGTGGGAGGTGTGCCCACTGATCAAAGTTATACGTTATTTTTTTAAATATGTATCGTAAAGATAATCTAAAGCCTCTTCACCAGTCATTTCTAAAATTGTTTCATCATTAAAAACTAATGTTACCACTGTGTGTGAGCCAATGATTTGATCATCCTTTATCACACATGTAACGTTTACCACGCCTATTTCTGCGAGCTGTTTTTTCATAGCTTCATCCCATGTTTGTTCAGAAAATAGTGGTGCTTGCCATGTCCCTCTCACATGAAGCTCTTTTTTGTCAGGGTCATAATCCCAGCGTATGTCACGTAAAATAGATTTAAATAGGTCATTAACCGTAAAAGTTGTGTTTTTATAGTTAATGGTAATGGCACGTATAGCATGTACATCACGACCAACGGCACTCGCTGCGGAATCAGCTGCAGAATTAATACCTGAAACTGCACCTTTAATTTCAGACAGTCGTTCCCCACAGCCGACTAGTAATGCACCTAAGCATGCTACACATGCTAACTTTGTTAGCCATCTCACAAGTAGTCCCCCCAGTTTTGTAAGTTGTTACTACTATATTATCGAAAAGAAAAATACGAAGAAAGGGCATGAAGGCGGCAGATTGTGACGGTTTTGCAACGATACGACCTCCACTTGAATGTTCAAGCAATTGGAATTTTTAGTATCTGAAAATTTAGTAAACTCAGAAATGAAAGGGAGCGATTTGGGATGAAGATTAATGATGAATTACTGGATCGATTAGGAACATATTTTGTCTATCACGCTGTCTATGAAAATTATGGGATTACCTTTGAAAATTTTGTTGAGCGTTGGTTACGTGGAATACTTGAAGTATAGTAAGCTACCCCTTTTAATTGAAATTGGTGAGCTTGCACACTAACAGCTATGATTGTGCAATTGCTTAGTGATCAATCGACAGAAATTAATCGTATTTTGCAGGTCATTCATATGATTTTTGGCCAAACAGATTTACTGGCGTTCATTGAAGCAATCGAAGCGGCACGTGCAGGTGAGCATGGCAAGGGTTTTCTATTGTGGCAGAGGAAGTACGCAAGCTCGCAGTATCCGCCAAATCAATTAGCCAAATTGCCACGATTATCGAAATGGTTGTTTGGGAAGCGGCTAAGGCAAGTGATGCAATACAAGGCGTTGTACTAGCTGTGAACCAACATAGTATCGATGCCAATAAACAGGCACTGGATGCAATTTTTACAGCATATTGTGGATTCACACAAATCGATAATGTGATAGCCGTGAGCCAGCAATCCTCCGCAGGATCAGAGGAGCTATGGCAACAATGGAACAATACATGACACCAAATAGCAGGGCACAGCAATTGGCAGCTATAGCTGACACTCTGCGTATAGCATTGGCTAAATTTCAATATTAAAAAAAGGGAGAGCTGTTGGCAAGGTCAAGTTTTCATTCGACCTTACGAACAGCTCTCTTGTTTATTTAAAAGATTGCGTAATAAATTGATTAGCTTCTTGCCAGTTATTGACCCGCACAACATTGTCAGGAACAGCAAGACGGTTATAAGGTGTGTCAAATAACACTACGGGTATTTTTAGCTCCTCCGCTAGCATAACAGCATTGTCATGCTTATCCTCAAAGAACGCATCTACAGCATGTTTTTTTGCTGCTGCTAGTTTATCATGGCTGCCCAGAAGCTCGATATGATCATACGGAATAGCCTGTGTTTTAAACCAATTAACAGTAATATCTACAAGATTTTCACCGCGAGCCGAGATATAGTAGAGCTCAAAATCGTTTTGCCAAGCACTTAAAATACTCTTTGCATCTTTCGCCGCTTCAGATACCTCATACATATAAGGCTCATTTTCCTTAAACCATGTATTAAACACACCTCGATCAATAGGATGTGGAAATGCGGATAAAAAATCATATTCACAGACATCATCAAGTGTAATGTTTACATTGTATTGTTTATTTATATGTGGAATGAGAGTACTGGGACATGTCACTGTTCCGTCAATATCAATACCAAAGCGAGGTTTTTTCATGCTAGCACCTCCCTAGGCGTTTGCGTTTGCTGCTTCTTCAGCTGCTCGCTTTTCTTCCATTTCTGCAGCTAATTTATCAATTTCTTTTTTCAGCTCTTCTACCATCGATTCTTCAGGGACTTTTCGAACAGTTTTGCCCTTCATAAATAGTAAACCTTCACCACGTGCCCCTGCAATACCAATGTCTGCTTCACGTGCTTCACCAGGACCGTTTACTGCGCAGCCAAGCACAGCTACTTTTAGGGGTACATTTAATTTAGAAATATACTCTTCTACTTCATTAGCAATGGAAATTAAATCTATTTCGATTCGACCGCATGTTGGGCAGGAAATAAGCGTTGCCATATTTGACGCCAAGCCGAATGATTTTAAAAGCTCACGTGCGACTTTTACCTCTTCAACTGGATCAGCAGATAATGAAATACGAAGCGTGTTGCCGATGCCTTTTGAGAGAATCGCTCCTAGACCTGCTGCTGATTTTACAGTTCCAGCAAACAGTGTACCTGATTCCGTAATCCCTAAGTGAAGGGGGTAATTAAAGGCTTTCGCTGCTTTTTCATAAGCTTCAATTGCAAGATTTACATCTGATGCCTTCATGGACACGATAATATCGTGGAAATCCAAGTCTTCCAATATTTTAATATGATGTAGGGCAGACTCAACCATACCGTCTGCAGTCGGATAACCGTATTTTTCTAAAATATGACGCTCTAAGGAACCAGCGTTAACACCGATACGAATCGGAATTCCTTTTGCTTTAGCTGCATTGACAACCGCCTCTACCTTTTCCTTACGACCAATATTACCTGGATTAATACGTACTTTATCAATGCCATTTTCAATTGCTTTTAAAGCTAATTTATAATCAAAGTGAATATCAGCTACAAGAGGAATATGGATACGTTTTTTTATTTCTGCAATAGCATCCGCTGCTCGCTCGTCTGGTACTGCCACACGAACAATTTGACAGCCTGCTTCCTCTAGACGAAGTATTTCTGCTACTGTTGCTTCAACATCATGTGTTTTTGTTGTACACATACTTTGAATGAATAATTCATTACTACCACCAATTGTTAAGTTACCGACACGTACGGGACGTGTATTTGAACGGTGACAAATTTCACTCATTAACTTTCTCTCCTTTTCGGGCCATACTTTCAGCCGTCACTGACATTTATTTTAGCAGTGTAAGAAAATAAGGACAAGGAAGAAACGTTAACATTTCATTTTCCACATTTGTTTTCAAATTCAAATGACAATGGAAGCTTTATATTTTCACCAGGAATAAGTGCCTGTAATTGTAAATGAGGATTCAATTGATAAAATAACTCCAAGCGTTCAGGAAAGGTCATGGGTACTTTTGCAGGATGAAGTGCAAAGAGGCTGTGAATCGTATCGCCTTGAATAGTTTGTACAGTAATATAATTTGGTTCTCGCTGTTTCTCGCAAAGGGCATTATCAGAGTTTTTTAAGGAAAATGCAGAGAATTGTAAAGATCCCTCCGTTAAATCTACTTTTACAACAAAAGCAATAATAATAATAATGGCTGTTAACACAAATGCACGCAAAAAAACCCCCTCCTTTTCTACACTATATTTAGAAGAGGGGGAAATCATGCACATTATTTTGCAATTGGTTGTTTTGGATATTTTGTAAAGGCAATAGTTAATAGAGTAACAGTTAAAAGTAAGGAAAAAACAGAGATAATTGTGCTGTTAATCGGTAGATAATCTGATAGCATGCTGATAAGAATAGCCCAGGTCATGGCAAATGTTGTTGTTCGCCAAATATGACGGTATTCCCCTCGGCGCTTCATCACTTTTAAGATAAATAGACCTGCTAAGGCATAGAGTGCAATTTGCCCAAAAATAAGCATGGTTGTAAAAACGAAAAGCATGATGAATGTTACAGGGTACAATAGCCATTTAATGCCTTCTATATATTCAGTTAACCCGTTTATACTTGTCATATCAAATGTATTTACAGACATACCAGCTGTAAAGCGACCAAACGAGAAAACCGTCACGATTGTTATAAGTAGAAAGGTATATTGAATGACTTTTCCGATAGGTAATAAACGGTAGGCAGCTAGTTTTTTAGGATGAATTAAGCTGTCAATAAATAGTTGTGAGTGGTTCATAGCATATCTCCTCCAATCGCTATTCTATCATGTTCAACTTTGACAAGATACGAGATAAGCAGTAATAGCTGAGAATAGAATGGTAAAATGTTAACATTGTGTAAAGAAGTTAAAGGTTTTCTTTACTTTTTCTACACTATCATTTAAAGATTAGGAATAGAGTAGTAGAGATGTAAGAATTGGAGCGAATACAATTGACGATAGATTGGCAAAACATACTGTTTCAATTTTTAGGCGGGTTAGGGGTATTCCTATTTTCTATTAAATTTATGGGGGACGGACTCCAAAAATCAGCAGATGATCGACTGCGGGAATGGTTGAATCGATTTACAACCAATCCATTAATGGGTGTGCTCGTAGGCATAATTGTGACGATTTGTATTCAATCAAGCTCTGCAACAACAGTCATTACGGTCGGGCTTGTCAGTGCAGGGTTTTTAACATTACGTCAAGCAATTGGTGTTATTATGGGTGCTAATATCGGCACGACGATCACGGCATTTATTATTGGCATTAATATTGGTTTTTATTTTTATCCACTGTTGGCATTAGGTGCTGGATTATTATTTTTCTTTAAGAAAGCAACATACCAGCATATAGGGCAAATCGTATTTGGTTTTGGGGGATTATTTTTAGGCTTGGAATTAATGAGCGCAAGTATGCAGGCCATTCATCAATTGGCTGATTTTGCATCATTAACGCTGCATCTAAGAGATCAGCCCGTTATTGGCATCTTTTTAGGGACAGTGTTTACATTACTTGTGCAAAGCTCAACAGCAACTGTGGGTGTGCTACAGGGCTTATATGCTGAGCATCTTATTGGCTTGGAAAGTGCATTACCTATTTTATTTGGCGAAAATATTGGGACAACAATTACAGCTGTTTTAGCGTCGCTAGGAGCTTCTATTTATGCGAAGCGTGCAGCTGCGGCGCATGTGCTGTTTAACGTTATCGGCACTGTTATTTTCATGATCTTTTTTACACCCTTTATGCAGTTTGTTCAATGGATTAGTGAGCTCTTCCATCTAGAGCCAAGGATGCAAATTGCCATTGCACATGGCTCCTTTAATGTAATTAACATGATTATTCAGGTACCATTTATTGGTGGCTTGGCGGTGCTTGTGACAAAGCTATTGCCTGGACGCGACGAAAATTTCGATGTAACAACGAAGCATTTAGATCCGTCCTTTATTGATTCGTCTCCAGCAATTGCACTTGGGCAAGCAAAGGAAGAAGTGCTGCGAATGGGTGAGCATGCACTACGTGGTTTGGAAGAAACATTCTTATATATGAAAACAGGTGAAGCTGTCCATATTCCAACTGTTTTGCAGCTAGAGGCAGGACTAAATCATTTAGACAAGGAAATCACAAATTATTTAGTGATGGTGTCTAAGCAACCACTTTCTCGTGCAGACTCTGTAAGACACCACACATTGCTAACAAATGTACGCGACATTGAACGCATTGGGGATCATTTTGAAAATATTTTAGAGCTTTTACAATATAAGGATCACCATGAGGTAAGCTTAAGTAAGTCAGCACGCCAAGATTTGATTGGCATGTTTAGCCTGGCAATTGAAGCGGTACGCAAGAGCATAGAGGCACTGGATACTGCAAGTTTAAGCTTAGCACAGGAAGTAACGGAGCTGGAAAGTCTGATTGATGATATGGAGGATAAGCTACGACAAAAGCATATTGCACGCTTAAATGCAAATGAGTGTAGTGGTGCCGCAGGGATTGTTTATACTGATATTGTGAGCAACTTAGAGCGTATCGGTGATCATGCTGTAAATATAGCCGATTCTATTTTAGGGATTCGACATTAAGAAATTGAAACTTTTGGTTTTGCTTGTACGTATGATAGGCAATGCACACAGCAAAAGGAGCGAATTTAGGTGGAAATTGTTGGCTGGATATTAGTGATTGCCTGCTTTATCATTTCATTTATTGGTTTGGTGTACCCCATCATTCCAGGGGTTATTTTTTTACTTGGCGGCTTTATAGTCTATGGATTATTTTTCTCATTTACCGATTTAAATTGGTTGTTCTGGGCAATTGAGATTTTATTTGTTGTGCTGTTATTTGGTGCAGATACAGTAGCAAACGCCTTTGGTATTAAAAAGTTCGGTGGTACAAATGCAGGGATGTGGGGTAGTACCATTGGTTTATTAATTGGACCGTTCGTTATCCCTGTTGCAGGAATACTAATAGGACCATTTTTAGGAGCAGTAATTGCTGAGTTACTTGTGGAGCGTCGCCCATTCGGTGAGGCCGTTAAAAGTGGTGTTGGTTCGCTTGTAGGTTTTTTAACTTCGACGGTAGCAAAAGCGGTTATCCAAATTGTTATGATTATTGTGTTCTTTATCGCTATCTGATTTTTTCATGTTATGTGTTTAGTTATATGAAAAAAGGGTAGGATAGTAAACGTATTGGTTTTCAGTCAAAAGGCTGAAATCTTCAATTTGAAGTATTTTTCATTGAATGGTTTGACCAATTTTGATAATCTATGAATGTACTAATTATTTCTTTATTTTAGGGAGGAACTTAACAATGGCTTATGAATTACCACAATTAACTTACGCTTATGACGCATTAGAACCACATATCGATGCAAAAACAATGGAGATTCACCATTCTAAACATCACAATACGTACGTAACAAATTTAAATGCTGCTGTTGAAGGCACTGAATTTGCAGAGAAAGATATTAACGATCTAATCGCAAACCTTGATGCGCTTCCAGCTGACAAACAAACTGCTGTACGTAACAATGGTGGTGGACATGCTAACCATACATTATTCTGGGAAGTAATCGCTCCAGGCGGTTCAAACACTCCAGTTGGTGAAGTTGCAAAAGCGATTGACGCTAAATTCGGTTCTTTCGATGCATTCAAAGAAGAATTTGCAAAAGCTGCTACAACTCGCTTTGGTTCAGGTTGGGCATGGTTAATCGTTGATGGTGACTCAGTTGCTGTTACATCAACTCCAAACCAAGACTCTCCAGTTATGGAAGGTAAAACACCAATCCTAGGCTTAGACGTTTGGGAGCATGCTTACTACCTTAACTACCAAAACCGTCGTCCAGATTACATCAGTGCATTCTGGAACGTAGTGAACTGGGATGTAGTGGAAGCAAAATTCCAAGCTGCAAAATAATGATTGAGTAATAAAAGGCTATGTCAACGGTGATTCTCACCATGACATAGCCTTTTTTGATGGTTTTGGTGGATAGAGATGCAAAAGTGACGGATTGAACTGACAATGATATGGATAGAAAAGCCCAAGTAATGGATAGAATCGAAAAACTTTAAATGATTGATTGGGAATAGCAACCTTTCACTTCAATATGCCGTCAAATAAATGATGTTTTCAAACATGAAATATCAAGTGCATGCTTTCCTGTCGTACCTTCGAATGGTATACTAGATATCGTGTATTTAAAATGTAATAAGATAAGGAGGGGAATACATATTGCGCAAAGCACCAAGGAAAAATCGCGCGGCGAGTGTTAAAGCAAAACATCATTCTAATTTAACATTTCGTATGAATGTCCTTTTCTTTGCTATATTTATCGTATTTTCAATGTTAATTTTTAGACTCGGTTATATGCAAATCGTGAAAGGGGAAGAGTATGTAAAATTTTTAGAGAGTACAGAGGAAGTCCCTGTTAATACAAGTGTACCAAGGGGCCGCATGTATGATCGTTACGGGCGTATTTTAGTCGATAATCACCCTGAAAATGCTATTACCTATACGAAAATGCAAACAACGAAAACAGAGGAAATGCTAAAAATCGCTGAAAAGCTAGCACAATTAATTGAACAGCCTACAAATCGTGTGACATTGCGCGATAAGCAGGATTTTTGGATACTTAAAAACCATGATGCTGCCTATAAAAAAGTGACAAAGGCTGAAGAAGACAAAATTCGACAAAAAAAAGATATTACAACAAGCCAAATCAACGCAGAGATTGATAAACTAGTGCGTGAACGTATTACAAATGAAGAGCTTTTACAATTGACAGAGGCAGATTTAGAAATACTAGCAATCTATCGAGAGATGGCTTCTGGCTATAATTTATCACCTCAAATTATTAAAAGTGAAAATGTATCGGCAGATGAATTTGCACGTGTATCAGAACGCTTAACAGAGATGCCAGGCGTCAACACAACAACAGATTGGAAGCGTGTGAAATTATCATCTCTTTCTATTTTAGGGCGAACAACTGTCCCGGCGAAAGGGATTCCAAAGGAAAAGCTGAATTACTATTTAGCTCGTGATTATTCACGTAATGACCGCGTTGGTGAAAGTTATATTGAAGCACAATATGAAGATTTACTACAAGGGCAAAAAGCAGTTGTTAAAAATATTACGAATAGAAAAGGGCAGGTAGTCGATACCGTGACAACCTATGAAGGTGAGCCTGGTAAAGATTTGGTCTTATCATTAGATAGTGAATTAACTGCTGCAACAGAGAAAATTGTCGAAGAAGAATTACTTAATTTAAAAGCACGTTCCGGTTCAAAATTATTAGATCGTGCATTTTTAGTTATGATGGATCCAAATACTGGAGACATATTATCAATGGTTGGTAAGAAGATTGAAAAAGATTCAGAGACAGGAAAAAATGTAGTCGTTGATTATTCATATGGTAACTTTACAACAGCTTATGAGGCAGGTTCTGCAGTTAAGGCAGCAACATTACTAACGGGGTACAATCTAGGAGCAATTACACCACGGACTGTATTAGGCGACGAACCAATCACCTTATTGGGTACTAAGGCGAAAAAATCCATTTTTAACCATGGTGGCTATATCTCGATGGATGGTTTAAGAGCCTTAGAGCAATCTTCTAACGTATATATGTTTAAAACTGCTCTTCTCATTAATAAAACACCTTATAGCTATAAAATGCCTCTTCGTTTAAAGGACGATACTTTCCAAAAAATGCGTAATTCCTATGCACAGTTCGGGTTAGGGGTAAAAACAGGAGTCGATTTACCAAATGAATTTAGCGGTGTTCAAGGTCCTTCTGGTCCAACCTATGGAGGGAAGTTACTTGACTTAGCAATCGGACAGTACGATACGTATACACCTTTACAATTAGCACAATATATTTCAACCGTTGCAAATGGTGGCTATCGAATTCAGCCGCATATAGTGAAAGAAGTGCGTCAGCCATCAAAAGATGGACAGGAGCTTGGTCAATTAGTAACAGAGGTTGGACCAACGATTTTAAATCGTATTGATAATTCATCAGATGAAATTAACTATGTAAAACAAGGGCTTCGTCGTGTCTATACAGGTGCACATGGTACAGCTAAAAGACACTTTGCAAATGCACCATATACAGCGGCAGGGAAAACAGGAACAGCAGAGGTAATATATTACGGGGATTTGAGAGAAAATTGGGGTACATATACACTTACGTATACACATGTTGGTTTTGCCCCTTATGAAAATCCTGAAATTGCCTACGCTGTAGTTATTCCTTGGGCATCAACAAACCCTCAACAACCATTTTCGGCTAATAGTGAGATTGCTAGAAAGGCTCTGGATAAATATTATGAATTAAAAGAAAAATATAAAACTGAAAAAGTAATAGATAGTGATGTAACACAGCCTATTTTACCAGCTGTGACAAAAGATAAAATTGGCGAAGATGAACAACAATAAGAGAAACCGCTAGAGCATTTAAATGCCTAGCGGTTTTTGTCAGTTGTGATATAGAAAACACGGTATGAAATTAAATCTCCATACCGTGTTTTCTTCTATATAATAATGCATATGAAATTCTACGCAGATAGTTGTTGTATTGCTAATTCAAATTGTTGCTTTGGTTTTTTTCCATAAAGCTCTATATTATTACAGAAATAGGACTCAACCATAAAATCAACAGCTTCCTGTAAAGAGAATTCTCGATGTTCCATTACGAGTGTTAGATATGTTTTAAAGTAATCGGCATTTTGTACTTTTACATGCTTAATCACAAAGTCAAACTCCTCTTCTATTAATTCATGACACAATTGCTTATTATAGCATCTTTTTATAAGGAAGCAAGTAATTGCAATTGTAAATTCTTCTTTACAATCGTTTACAAAGCATTACATTCCTTTACGTCTCTTTTACGAACTGTTTATACGAATTCAACAATCAAACATTATAGTAAAGATTGTAAGACAAACAACTATAAAAAAGTTAATGACGGAGGCAAATGAGATGAAAAAGTGGAAGTACTTAACGATGACAGCGGTAATGGGTTCAGCTTTAATGCTTGGTGCATGTGGCAGTGACTCTGCGCAAAATGGTAACAACGCAGAAACAAAAACGCCAGCAAGCTCAGAACAAGACACTGCTGACAAAAAACTGCAAGGGGCTGTAGCTGGGGATGGTTCATCAACAGTAGCACCAATTATTGAAGCAGTTGTTGAAGAGTATGCAGGAACTCAACCAGATGTCAAAGTATCGGTAGGTGTTTCTGGTACAGGTGGTGGTTTTGAAAAATTCATCGCAGGTGAGACAGACTTTTCTAACGCATCTCGTCATGTAAAAGATGAAGAGAAAGCAAAATTGGAACAAGCAGGAATTGCTTATACAGAGCTTCCTTTAGCATATGATGGTATTTCAGTAGTCGTGAATCCTGAAAACGATTGGGCGAAGGATTTAACGGTAGATCAATTAAAGAAAATTTGGATTGAAGATGGAACACCTAAAAAATGGTCTGACATTGATCCATCATGGCCAAATGAAAAAATCGTGTACTACTCACCAGGTACTGACTCAGGTACGTACGATTACTTTGACGAAGTAGTGTTAGATGGAGCAGATCTAGCAAGTTCAGCAACATTATCAGAGGATGATAACATGCTAGTTCAAGGTATTGCAGGTGATAAAAATGCTATTGGTTTCTTTGGCTATGCGTACTACTTGGAAAATAAAGATAAATTAAACATTGTCAAAGTAAATGGTATTGAGCCAACAAATGATACGATTGAAACTGGTGAATATGCACCTTTGTCACGTCCACTATTTGTTTATGTGAAAAATAGTGCAATGAAAGACAATGAAGCGGCATATGATTTCATTAAATTTACGCTTGAACATGGTGGAGATATGGCAAATGCAGTTGGCTATGTTAGTCTTCCTGAAGAACAATATACAGAAGCTTTAAAAACATTAGAAGGCTTAAAATAAGAAGACATGCATAGAGGGAAAGAGATGTATGCTCTTTCCCTCTCTTATTTGAAAGGAGTTCCCAATGGTTTCTCAAAAGGAAAATAAGACAACATCTGTGCAGCAATTAATTGCAAATTCGCGCAATCATAAAACGAAGAAAATAGTGGAAAAAGCAATGCCAACTCTATTATTTTCTGCAGCTCTTATCTCTATATTAACAACATTCGGCATTGTTTTCACACTAATTTTTGAAACGTTCGAATTCTTTAAACGCGTGTCGATTACGGATTTCCTTTTTGGTACACAGTGGCTACCTTTTTCAGGAAAGGAACCGTTATTTGGGATTTTACCTTTAATCGCTGGTACATTGAAAGTGACACTGATTTCCATAATTGTTGCAGTACCATTTGGCATTGCTTCAGCTATCTATTTAAGTGAATATGCAAGTGAAAAAATAAGACGTACTGTAAAGCCTATTTTAGAGGTATTAGCAGGTGTTCCAACAATCGTTTATGGATTCTTTGCATTAACATTCGTCACACCAATGCTACAGCAAATTATTCCTGGGTTAAAACTATTTAATGCACTGAGTCCAGGAATCGTAGTTGGGATTATGATTTTACCAATGATTACATCACTTTCTGAGGATGCTATGTCCTCTGTTCCAAATAGTATGCGTGAAGGTGCTTTGGCTCTAGGTGCAACAAAATTTGAGGTTGCCATTAAAGTTGTATTACCAGCGGCATTATCAGGTATAGTTGCTTCAGTTGTACTAGCTATTTCCCGGGCAATTGGTGAAACGATGATTGTTTCGCTTGCAGGTGGTTCTACACCAAAATTTGATTTAGATGTGACCGATTCTATTCAAACCATGACAGCTTATATTGTACAAGTTGCGACAGGTGATGCTGGTTATGGTACAACGATTTATTACTCGATCTATTCAGTTGGATTCACATTATTCATCTTTACATTAGTGATGAATTTACTTGCTCATTATATATCGAAACGCTTTAGGGAGGTTTACTAGCATGAGCATGCGCTATATTGATGACAAGGTCGTCATGAAACGAATGACAAAGCGTATTACATTTAATAAAGTTTGGAAGGTATTTTTCCTTTTAGCAACTACATTTGCCTTAGTGACTTTAGCCATTTTACTTTATCGAATTGTCACACAAGGTATTGATTATTTAACTTTCGATTTCTTGAAAAATTATGCATCACGCTTTGCTGATAAAGCTGGTATCAAGGCTGCTTTAATTGGTTCTCTTTGGTTGATGGGTGTGGTTGCACCCGTATCCATTATTTTAGGTGTTGGAACAGCAATCTATTTAGAAGAGTATGCTAAAAAAAATAAACTAAATGACTTTATTCGCATGAATATCTCTAACTTAGCAGGTGTACCTTCCATCGTTTTTGGTTTATTGGGATTAACAATTTTTGTTCGTATGTTGGGATTAGGTAAAAGTGTTTTAGCAGCTGGTTTAACAATGAGCTTATTAATTTTACCTGTTATCATTGTGGCAGCACAGGAAGCCATTCGTGCAGTACCAAGCGAACAACGGGAAGCATCCTATGGGATGGGAGCAACGAAATGGCAAACGATTGTGCGTGTCGTATTACCAGCTGCCATTCCAGGAATTCTAACAGGGAGTATTTTAGCATTGTCTCGAGCTATTGGTGAAACAGCGCCACTTGTTGTTTTAGGGATTCCTGTAATTTTACAATTTTTACCTAATGGTTTATTAAGTCAATTCACAGCTTTACCTATGCAAATTTATGATTGGGCAAAACGTCCTCAAGAGGCATTTCAATATGTGGCGGCAGCCGGTATTTTAGTCTTGATGTCAGTGCTTTTATTGATGAACTCTATTGCAATCTTTATTCGAAATAAATTCCAAAAACGTTATTAATGAGGTGACCTTATGGTACTAGATTTTAAAGAGGAAAAATCAGTTGTCAAATCGATTCAAACGGCGCCAAAGCTTTCGGCTGATGTTGCTAAAAATATAGTATATGATACTCGTCATTTAAACTTATGGTATGGAGATCATCATGGCTTAAAAGATGTCAATTTAAGCATCTATGAAAATGAAGTGACTGCTATCATTGGTCCATCAGGTTGTGGTAAATCTACCTATTTAAAAACGTTAAATCGAATGGTAGAGTTAGTGCCGATTGTTCGCACATCTGGAGAAATTGTCTATCGTGAGCGTAATATTTTAGACAAAAGCTATACAGTGGAGGAATTACGTACTCGTGTAGGGATGGTCTTCCAAAAGCCAAACCCATTCCCAAAATCCATTTATGATAATATTGCCTATGGTCCCCGTATCCATGGTATTAAAAATAAAAAGATTCTTGACGAAATTGTAGAAAAATCATTACGTGGTGCGGCTATTTGGGATGAGGTAAAGGACCGTTTAAATCAAAATGCATATGGTTTGTCGGGAGGTCAGCAACAACGTATTTGTATTGCTCGTTGTTTAGCGATTGAACCAGATGTTATTTTAATGGATGAGCCTACATCTGCACTTGACCCTATTTCAACATTAAAAGTGGAGGAACTTGTTCAAGAACTGAAAAAGGACTACTCGATCGTCATTGTTACACATAATATGCAGCAAGCGGCGCGAATTTCTGATCGTACAGCATTTTTCTTAAGTGGAGAGGTTGTTGAATACGATAAAACAGACGTTATCTTCCAGACACCTGCAGATCAACGTACTGAAGATTATATATCAGGTCGTTTCGGTTAAGGAGGAGGCAAGAATGGTTGTACGTGAACGTTTTGAACAGGAATTAAAAGAAGTGCAAGCACAATTTGTCGAGATTGCTACAAGTAGTATCAATGCCTTAAAATTAGCTTTTCAGGCATTAATAGAGCAGGATTTAGAGAAATCTCTGAAAATACTTGAAGATGATTTAGTAATTAATCGACTTGAGGAAGCTATTAATGATCATGTAATTTTACTGATTGCCAAGCAGCAGCCCGTAGCTACCGATTTACGTCGTCTGATGGTATTAGTAAAAGCTGCTTCGGATATGGAAAGAGTTGGAGATTATGCGGTTAATATCGCCAAAGAGACAATTCGCATTGGAAAAGAGCCACTAGTTTTTTCTACTACGAATTTGCAAACGATGTGCAATAAAACAGTAGAAATGCTGGAGAGTGTTATTAAAGCCTTTACTGAGGAAGATACGGTTCATGCAAAAGAAATTGCAGAATTAGATGATTATATCGATGATTTATATGGCGCGACAATCACGCTTTTACTTCGTGCAGGGGCTGAAAATCCAGCTCATATTTCTCAAATCACGCACTTAACTTTTGTGTGCCGCTATTTAGAGCGCTCAGCGGATCATGCCACAAATATTGCAGAACATTTATTTTACTTAGTTAAAGGCAAACATTATGAATTAAATAATTAATGAAGAGAAGAGCCAGCAACAAGCTCTTCTTTTTTTATGCAAATAAAGGTGATAGCAGCAACATGTTTACCAAATTTGCGTCAAATATTTGGGTGGATTTGTATTGTCAAAAAATTATTTTGGTTATACTATAGACATTATTTAAATAAAAGGGCGAAGGAGGTGCTGCTTCGTGAAAGACGCTGTAGATTCACTCATAGAAAAATTTGCTATTGAAATCACGTCAGAGCAACGTGATTATTTACGCTTTCTATATGAAAACTTACATTTAGAAGAATTAAGTGACAAGGAACAACATTATTTTATTGATTATTTTTACAAAAGTGAAGCATTACGAAATATGGCAGCATTTGCACTTGAATTGGCAGATATCATGCAAGAAATTCAAGAAAATATACCAACGATTGAGCAAGCGGAGCGATTAGCCAATGGAAAAGAACAGCGCTTATATTATGAGCAAAAGTGGGAGGAAGTAAGACGCCAAAAGCTAAAGCATCAAACAAGAAAAAAAGGGAATATCCTATATGTTCCTTTTAATGATTATAAAAAAGATCCTGGTCCAATCATTATCTGTCTTGAACAAACAACGGGGATGGAAGCCTATACAGAGCTTTGTAAAAGTATGATTTTACCATTATTTATGAGTGCACATCGTGAGCAAAGAGATTTGTATATTGTCCCCTACGACTATCAAATTCATGTACACTATCGCTTTGAAAATGGTCATTTGAATTTATCTGATTTTAAGGATTTTATGGAATACAAAGCAAAGGGAGAAGCTGCAATACTGCCCGTATTACATTTTGTTAAAGGCTTGCTGCAGGAAAATCAACATTGCGGTGAAGCAGATATTATTATCTTCACTGAAGGAAGGCCTATTGATGGTAAGCATCTAGTTGGAAAGCAAACTAAAACAATGCTAGAGGAAATGAAAAAGAAATATCACGCAGAATTTTCAGTTATCGCTATGCATGAGCATAATTTTAATGAGCAACAATTTTGGTTTGCCAATAAGGCCATCTTTGCGGATGATGCTATTCAATAACGATAAGAGCTGATCTTCAAAGTGATTGGCTCTTATTGTGTGCATATACATAGTAATTAGAGGAGAAAAATATGGATTTATTGAAATGGTTAATACCACCCAGTGTTACAGTTCCAACGTGGATGGATGTAATTATAGCTATCGCTCTCTGCGGTATTGGATGGCTTTTTCAGTATTTTGTTATAAAGAAAATTATTAATCGTATTGTTGTATTTTTAGAAAATCGACAGCGCAATTTTCAGGCAACGGTGCTGGCACAATTTAATAAGGCGATTCGCTACGCATTTATGGCTTCCGTTATCGTAATCAGCTTATCCTATTTAATAGATGTACCATTATTCACACATAAAGCGTCCAAAAATTTTGTGTTGTCGATTATTGTTTTCTTCGCTTTCAAAGGGGTATACGATGTTTTGAACTTTTATACAAAACAACCTTTGCCACTAAATGGTGAAGAGGAAGCGAATGTCCTATTACCATTTTTTCTTCGGATAGGAAAAGTGCTCATCATGATTTTTGCTATGTTTACCATTGCTTCCTTTTGGGACTTTAACTTAAATGGGTTTTTAACAGGTATTGGTTTAACTGGTGTAGCAATTGCCTTTGGTATTCGTGATACGCTAGCACATGTTTTTGGTGGAATGTCAGTTGCTTTGGATAACCCCTTTAAAATTGGCGATTGGATTGCAACAGAGGACCAAAAAATTGAGGGAACCATTGAGGATATTAATCTTCGCAGTACGTTGATTCAAACAGGTGATAAAGGACTTGTATATGTACCGAATTCTTATTTGGTCAATCGTCCAATCTATAATTTCTCAAGACGAGAAAAAAGAAAATGTGAGCATTTTTTATATGTTTCTACTGAAAATGAGGAAGAATCCATACGAGGTGCCTTAAGTGCCATTCAAAAAGAAATTTATTTGCATAATAAGACTGAAAAGGAAATGATTCATGTCTTTATCGATGAATTTTATCCGAGCTATTATCGTGTCCTTGTGCGTTTTTATGTGGCAAGTAATGACACAGCTATCATGTTAGATGTACGTCAGGATATTTTATTTGCAATTCGTCAAATCGTTGAGGAACTTCAAATTGTATTAATAAATCCAGCAGATGAAGAATGGTTTGGGACTAAAAAATAATTTGAATTGTTAGTTTTTTTGGTTTACAATGTAGGTGAGTAATCAGCTTTGATGAAGAGTAGTAGCTATTATTATTTGTTATAGAGAGCTAGTGGTTGGTGGAAACTAGTGCAAATGAATGGTGAATGGACTTCGGAGCTCTAATCCTGAAAAAAGTATGGATTAGCGTCTGCCTACGTTATAAGGCTTAGAGTGGGTCTTTCAGGAGACCAATGAAGGTGGCACCACGGCTTTTCCGTCCTTTTGTGATGGAAAGGCCTTTTTTTCTTGAATCAGCAAAAATCCCTCATCTCTAAAGTGGGTGGTTGAATGCTGAAGAGGGGCTTTTCGAGTGAGCTCGAAAAAATCCGGATACAATTAAGCTATGTTTTAAGGTGTAGAAGAGTAGAGCCTAGAGAAGGAGAGAGAATTATGACAGTTGAGCTTAGAACGTATACCATGAAGGTATTGCAAGGGGATATGATGACGCCTATTTCCGTCTATCAATCACTTGAAGGAAAGCATAAAATGCTATTCGAATCGTCTGCCAAGCACGAGGAGAGCGGTCGATACTCATTTATCGCCGTTAACCCAATTGCAGAATTATTTGGTGATAGGGATGGTTATACTTTTACCAGAGATCTTCATATAGAAAAGGGAAGCGAGAATGTACTTGCAAAATTAAAGCAGGTCATGCCGTTCCATCAAGAGCACTATCCCTTTGCCTTTTTTGGGGGTGCCATTGGTTTCTTTGGATATGAAACTGCTTTTTATACTGAGAGAATAGGTGAATACTTACAGGATGATTTAGAAATGCCAGACGTCCATATCTTTTTCTATGATACGTTTATTGTGTTCGATCATTTAAAGCAGGAGATTACATTGGCAGCTATTGATTTATTTGCTGACGGGCGTTCCCTTGAGGAAATGGAAGAGGAGATCACCCGGATTGAAGAGCAACTATACGCTGGAGCGACGTTTAAAGAGATGCAGCTTGGAGAGCTAAATTTCAAGCCGATACTTGCAAAAGAACAATTTATCGCATTAGTTGAACGTGCGAAACAGCATATTCTTAAGGGTGATATATTTCAAATTGTTTTATCCCAACGCTTTACCTCATCCTTTACTGGAAATCCATTTGCCTTATATCGTCAATTACGCACATCTAATCCCTCGCCTTATATGTTCTATATGGACTATGGAACATACACTATTTTGGGAACATCCCCAGAAAGTTTAGTGAAGGTAAAAGATCGTAAAGTAACGACAAATCCAATCGCGGGCACAAAGCCTAGAGGTCAAACAGAGGACCAGGATCATGCTATTGCAGAGGGCTTATTAAATGATGAAAAAGAAATTGCTGAACATCGGATGTTAGTAGATTTAGGTCGTAATGATTTAGGGCGAATTTCAAAAATTGGAACTGTAAAACTTGTAAAGTATATGAATATTGAACGCTATAAGCATGTTATGCATATCGTTTCAGAGGTTATCGGAGAATTACGTGAGGATGTGCATGTTTTAGATGTTCTCCGTGCCTGTCTGCCAGCAGGTACAGTATCAGGTGCACCGAAAATTCGTGCTATGCAGCTTATCAATGAGCTAGAGCCTGTGAAGCGTGGTGTTTATGCTGGAGCAGTTGGCTATATTTCTACAACTGGGGATATGGATTTGGCACTGGCCATTCGTACGATGATTATTAAGGATCAAAGTGCCCATGTTCAGGCTGGCGCAGGTATTGTGTATGACTCTGTACCATTGTCTGAATACGAAGAAACATTGAATAAAGCTCGCGCACTATTGGAGGTAAAAAAATGATTCTACTAATCGATAACTACGATTCTTTCACATATAATCTATATCAGCAAATATCAATACTTGGAAAGGAAGTAACAGTTGTACGAAATGACGAGCTTACTGTAGCTGATATTGAGAGCATGCGGCCAGAGGCGATTATTTTATCCCCTGGTCCAGGAACGCCAACAGATGCAGGTATAACAGTGGAAGTAGTAGAAGAGCTTTATAAAAAGTTTCCGATTTTAGGTATTTGTCTTGGACACCAAGCTATTGGTCAGGCTTTCGGAAGCAATATTGTGCAGGCTAAAAATATTATGCATGGTAAGCTATCTACACTTCAATATAAAAAAGCAGGATTATTTGCACAATTAGACGGTGAAGTTGAGGTCATGCGCTATCATTCGCTTATTATTGAGAGGAGTACTCTACATGAGGACTTTAAAATTTTAGCTACCGCAAGTGATGATGGCGAAATTATGGCAATGCAACACAAAAATTATCCGCTTTTTGGTCTGCAATTCCATCCAGAATCCATCGGTTCAGAAGAGGGCAGTCTCATGATGCAAGCCTTCTTAAATCATATTTCATAAAGTAAATAGAAAAGGCTGTCACTCTAATATTGACAGCCCCTTTTCCTATTTATTGTTTTTTTCCTGTAATTAGCCTTGCAATTTCCTCTAAGGACATCGAGGAATTGACCTCATAGGAACCTATTTGTAAGCTTCGTGCGTATTTTGCATTGGCAAGTAAGAGCTCCATCTCCACACTATTGTCAATGATACCGCCATCTTCCAGCTTTTTTGCCACCGTATATGGGGCCATGCCACTATAAATTTGAAGCGTCATGGTAGCCGTATTGTTAGTGCTGTCTACAGATTTATTTATAGATTCAGATGGCTTAGGCTTCTCAGTATTTTCCTTAGGAGCCTGTTTTATTTGCTCCTTTAACGAAGCAATTTCTTGATTTGCTTGTGCAAGCTTTTTTTGAAGTTCCATTACTTGCTCTCCATTTGTGGAGGCCTTTGTCGGAAGACCGATGCTGAAATCGAAACGAGTGGCTAAAGCTATCAAAGCTCCTACAAGAAATAAGGCAATGCCAAATGCACGGATTGCAGAATTATTCATCAATTAACGACCTCCGTTTGCAATCACTTGTCGGACTTGTTCCTCAGTTAAATTAGAGCGAATACTTATATCTGCTATGGACATTCCTTGCTTATTAAGTTCAAGCACCTGACTTACAATAATTTGATGAATGGGTTTTGTTTTGGCAGCTACTTGTCCATTTTTGGATACTTGAGCTGCTTGTTGCACAGCTTGCATGACCTGTTGAACCTTTTGATTGGATACTGAGTTATTTATTGCTGACGGTGTTTTAACCTGAAACTCGGGCTCAAGCAGTAGCTCCTCTTCGACAATTTTAAGTCGTCGTTTCAATTTGTTGGTTTCCTGGAAAATTGAGATCGATAATTCTTCCACATCCTGTTCGACTTTTTTTGCACTATTTTTGAAAAAGAACGATACAATGATAAGAACAATACCTACGCTCATAAGTATGATGGATAAATCCACTAGTTTCACCCCATTAAAAGTATGTAATTATCCCGCATAAACAGGCAGTCAGTTATCTGTACTGAAAGCGAAGCATCAGATACAAGATTCCCACTCCAAGATTTAAGTGAAACAAAAAATATAAGTGAGAGATTACTGACCGTAAATCCCGATTGAGGCCAACAAGATGTTGGTCACACAAGCATTTCCGCAGGATGAGGAGTACTTAGCTTGTGTTCCTCTACAGCAATCAGGTGGGATGAGGAAAAACCCACCGATTGAAGTTTCACTTTATAAGGTATTTTACCATATGCAAACTTAATATGAAATGAAGGTAGATTTTTTTTCAGTTTGTGTTATAATGGGTTAGTCGTATAAATCATGCTCAAATTTAAATTCTTGATATAGAGTGGGAGGGTTAATGATGCGCGTAAACATTACTTTAGCTTGCACAGATTGCGGCGAACGTAACTACATTTCTAAAAAGAACAAGCGTAACAATCCAGAGCGTCTTGAACTTAAAAAATATTGCTCTCGCGAGAAGAAATACACTCTTCACCGTGAAACTAAGTAATCGCTCATTAAGCCAAAACCACAAGTGGTTTTGGCTTTCTACATTTTACTAGGGGGTGGCTTATCATGGATAAATCAATATTGCGAAACAGGATAAAGGAAGCGCTTGCAACTATGAGTGAGGAAGCTTATCATGAGCAGTCTTTAGCTATAGTAAAAAAAGTGCTACAGGAACCATATATAATAGAAGCAAAAACGATTGGTATTACCATTTCCAATAAACCAGAAGTCGACACAATTCATCTGATAGACGAATTATGGAAGCTTGGTAAAAAAGTTGCTGTTCCAAAATGTAACCCAAAAACAAGAGAAATGACATTTTACGTTATTAATTCTTTTGAACAGCTTGAAACTGTATATATGCATTTACGTGAGCCAATTCTAGAAAAATGTGAGTTTGTTGACGCAAATGAGATGAATGTCCTACTTGTTCCAGGTGTTGCTTTTGACCAATATGGCTATCGAATAGGCTATGGCGGTGGTTATTATGACCGCTATGTATTAAACTATAAAAAGGGTAAGCTCATATCATTGCTATTTGATGAGCAGCTAGTTGATCGTGTTCCTACAGAAGCACATGATTGCCCAGTTGATATCATTGTGACGCCCACAATACGTATAGATTGTGTTGCACAACGAGGAGCGAATTAAAATGGATAAAATGTTAGATATTTATGAATTATTGAAAACATACGGCACTTATATTTACACACGTGATCCTATTGGGGATTTAATGCTAATGGAGGATGAAATTCGTGAGTTGTATAAAGCAAATGTGCTAGATAGTAAAGATTACCAAATGGCATTGTTACTAATTCGACAAGAAACTACAAAACTTCGTATGAAAGAAAATAATCAATCTTGATTGAAAGATTACGAATTTGGGTATTGTAAAAATAGTGTAACATGTTTGTAATATTCAAAGAAACAGTGGCTTTCCACTGTTTTTATGATTTTATGAAACTTTTAACAATGCAAAACGTATATATAAGTATCCAGCGCATAGGAGTAAGGATAAAAGTTTTTAAAAAAATATATCTGTTGATTATCTGTAAAAAAAAGATTAAGATATATTTTGTTTCAGTAACAAATGTTAAAAATTATTATTTTTTTGGGTAAGAAAGTAGGGAGGATGTTAGGAATGAAATCAATTAAGTGGCCTAAACATTCATTTATGATACTAGCAATTGTAGCAACTTGGATAAAAACGGTCATTGTTTATCACACAAGTTTTGAGATGAAAATTGAAAATGCGATGCAACAATTTATCTTGTTTATTAATCCATTAAGTTTCTTACTCTTTGCTTATGGATTAGCATTATTCTTTAAATCAGCAAAGGCTAAAAACCGATATATTATTACTGTCAGTGTTCTTTTATCAATTGTCTTATATGGAAATGTGGCATTCTATCGTTTCTACAATGACTTTATTACATTACCGGTATTATTCCAGACAAGTAATTTCAGTGATTTAGGAACTTCTGTAGCAGCAATTGTAAACCCATGGGATCTGTTGTATTTTGTTGATGTACTTATTCTAATTTTAGCTAATAAATATCTACCTAGAATGAAAGAAGCAGTAAAAGTTAACGTGGAATTCCGTCGTGCGTTCTTCGTTTTAGCAATTGCTATGTCTTTCTTAAACTTAGGACTAGCAGAAACAGAGCGCCCACAACTGTTAACACGTAGCTTTGACCGCGAGTTACTTGTAAAAAATATTGGTACGTACAACTATCACTTATATGATATTTATATTCAATCAAAATCTTCTGCTCAACGTGCGTTAGCAGATGGTAGTGAACTAGTAGAGGTGAATAACTATATTCGCTCTAACCAGGCAGCCATTAACCCAGAAATGTTTGGTAAATACAAAGGGCGTAACTTAATTGTTGTGTCAATGGAATCTTTACAAAACTTCGTCATTAATAATCAGATGGATGGTCATGAAATTACACCGTTCTTAAATTCTTTAACAAAAGATAAAGATACTTTTTATTTCAGTAATTTCTATCACCAAACAGGCTTAGGTAAAACATCTGATTCAGAGTTTATCTTAGAAAACTCATTGTTCGGCTTAGGTCGTGGTGCTGTATTCTTCACACATGGTGGAAATACGTACAACTCAATGGCAGATCGTCTTGGAGAAAACGGCTACTTTACAAATGTCATGCATCCAAATAATAAATCATTCTGGAACCGTGATATCATGTATCAATCTTTAAATATCGATAAATTCTATGATATAGATTCATATACTATTGGAGAAGGGGAAGCTGTTAACTGGGGAATGAAAGATATCCCATTCGTAGAGCAATCTGCAGCATTAATGAAAGATATGCCACAGCCATTCTATTCTCGACTAATTACATTAACGAACCATTATCCGTTCACATTGGACCCAGATGATATCATGATACCTGAATATACTTCAAATTCAGGTACATTAAATCGCTACTTCCAAACAGTTCGTTATATGGATGAAGCACTGAAAGACTTCTTCCAAAGTTTAAAAGATCAAGGTGTATATGATAACTCTATTATCGTGATGTATGGTGACCATTACGGTATTTCAGAAAACCACAACAAGGCGATGGCACAGTATCTAGGAAAAGAAAGCATCACACCATTTGATAATGCAATACTACAAGAAGTACCTTTATTCATCCATATCCCTGGAGCTGGCGATGGTAAAGAAATGACTGAGGTAGCTGGACAAATGGATCTACGTCCAACAATCTTACACCTTCTTGGCGTTGAAACATCAAAAGATATGCAAATGGGCGCAGATCTATTCTCACCAGAGCATGAAGACTTTGTTATATTCCGCGATGGTCGATTTATAACAGATAAATATGTTTATGCTGGAGAAGCTTGCTATGACAAAGCTACTGGTGAAGAGATTGATGGCGAGCCATGCCAGCCATACGCTGATCGTGCTACAATGGAATTAGAAAATTCCGATGCCATCATTAACGGTGACTTGCTTCGATTCTATGATGAAAAAACTGGTAATTTGAAACAAGAAGCTGTGAAATAACTGAAAGAGGGATCTCTATTTATGGAGATCTCTTTTTTGTTTAAGTTTGGAAAAGACTGCTGTTCGGGTAGAGCAGAAGAAATTTCTCTAGGATAGCGGGTAAACTGCCCAGATAAGTGATATCCGCTCGGGTGAGGATAGAAACTGCTCAGGTATTGGGTGAAATCGCTCAGGTGGTGAGGAAACACGCTCGGATGAAGGGAAGAAACGCTCAGGTAGCGGGTGAAATCGATCGGGTGTGGAAAAATCCGATCGGGTAGCCACGAAAACTGCTCAGGTCAAGGAGATATACGCTCGGGCAGTGAAAAAAATCGCTCAGGTGAAAGGAAGAAACGCTCAGGTAGCGCGTAAAATTGCTCAGGTGAGTGGGAGATACGCTCAGGCGGCGAAAGAAATCGCTCAGGTAGAAGGTGAAATCGCTCAGGTGGTGGGAAAATCCGCTCGGGTAGCCAAGAAAACTGCTCGGTTAAGGAGAAAAACGCTCGGGCAGTGAAAAAGTCGCTCAGGTGAGCGGGAGATCCGCTCAAGTGGCGAAAGAAATCGCTCAGGTAAGTGGAAAATCCGCTCGGTTAAAAGAGGATGTATCTCTCATACATAGAAAAAGAGCAGCCTCGTAGTGAGACTGCCCTTGTTTCCGTCTAGATTTTAGTGTAATTTTGGTGGGTAACCACTATGAACGATTGTCATAATGACGAACCAACCGAATACTACAGCACTTAATAAGTTGAAAACAACACTTAAAAGGTTCTTTTCTTTAATTGCTTGGAATGTACCAACTACAGCTAAAATAGCTACTAGACCAAAAATAACCATTAATAAGTTCATTAAAAATTGACACTCCTTTCGACATCAGAAAATGAATGTCGTAAACAATATTCCTCCTTAATTGTAAACGTTCTACCTGTTTTTGTCGAGAACTAAAATAGCGTAAACTATGAACATTTATCGTCAAATTGCGGCAAAGGCTGTATAATAGGAAGTTGAGGTGATGACAATGATGAACGTACGAAGTTATTCACTTGGACCTGTCCAAACGAATTGTTATATCGTATCGAATAAAGAGAAGGAATGCTTAATATTTGATCCAGGAGAGGAAGCACAGCGAATAATTAAAGCGATACGCAGTAATGGTTTAACACCATTGGCTATTTTTTTAACACATGCACATTTTGATCATATTGGTGCAGTGGATGCTGTCCGTGAAGCTTTTAATATTCCCGTTTGGATCCATGAAAAGGAAGTTAGCTGGTTAGGGGATCCATCAAAGAATGGCTCTAGCAAATATGCTGCCTTACCAGATTATGTTGTGGCTGTACCGAATGAAGAAAATATAATAAAAGAAGAGCGTCTATTTGAAATGAATAATTTTGTTTTTAAAGCAATTTTTACACCAGGACACTCACCTGGCAGTATTTCCTATATATTTGAAAATGATGGCTTTGCCATTGTAGGAGATACGCTATTTGAACAAGGTGTAGGAAGAACTGATCTAATTGGTGGTTCAACTAAGGTGCTTTTGGCATCCATCCATGATAAATTATTAACGTTACCAGAGGATATGATTGTTTATCCAGGCCATGGTAATTACACGACGGTCGGAGCAGAGATGGAAACAAACCCATTTTTAAATGGATTTTAAAAATGGTAGATCAATTAGCCTCAGCATAATTGTAGCTGCCGCTTTGCTTTCGCTACAGAAAACATTTGTAGCTGTCGCTTTGCTTTCGCATAGATAAACAATGCGTCTGGATTTTTTTCGAGCTCGAAATGCTCCTCTTCAAAATCCGTGACATCCGCCAGAGGCTTTATCTTGATTCAGCGGGCGTTTGTACATCCACTAAATAAGAAAAAACAACATTCATCTCCCCACCCTATAGAGTTGGGAGTATTCAGCTGAATAAAGATAAATTAAACAATTTCATCTACTTGTGTTAAAATAAAAATAGGTGATGTAAATGGAATTAATTTTACTTTTATCGTTGCTTACTGATTTTAATTATTTAATTCAACATAGTCCGTTTATTAAAGTATATATTTATACTATATTTGATAAAATTTCTGTTTTTGATACGAATTTTGAAGTAACAATTGATTTAACAGTCAATGTTAATTTTGAAACGAAGATATATTTATCTCATATTACACTTAATAAATGGCTGAGAAAAGTAATTTACAGTAAATCCGATAATGATGAGGAATTAGTATCCCTTTTATAAGAAAAATTATAAAAGGGGAGATAATCATTAATGCTTGAATTATTAACACAACCATTGACAATTTTGTTAGAGGCTTTTTTTCATTTTACAGGGAGCTATGTTTTTGCAATCGTACTTCTGACGGTGCTTACACGTTTAATTTTAATGTATCCAAATTTCAAGTCTTTTAAATCCCAACAGGTGGTCACGCAAACTACCCAAGGAAATAAGGAGCAATTATTAGCGCTCCAAACAAAGTTAAGCCAAGCTAAAACAGATGAAGAACGTAAAGAGTATCAATTGCAAATGTCTCGATTAATGATGGAAAACTTTTCAGGAATGAAAACGGGATGCCTAACAGCGCTTATACAATTTCCGATTTTAACTGGCTTGTATTTAACCATCTCTAAAAACAATGCTATTATGCATGAGAGCTTACTATGGTTTAATCTTGGGTCTGCAGATATTTTTATGGCAGCTGTTGCAGGGTTAGCGATGATGATTCAAATGTATGTATCATTTAAGCTAGCAAAAAATAGTAATCCACAAATGAAAATGATGATAGGGATCATGCCTGTTATGATAGTATTCTCATCTCTTTTCATGCCGTCAGCCATCCCATTCTATTGGACCGTGTCCTCTATTTGGATGATTGTACAAACAATTGTGTTTAATCAATACAAACCTAAACTAACTTCATAAAATATTAATCCCCCTCATCTCTAAAGGGGGATTTTATTATGCTCATAAAAGAGATAGAGACAAAAAAAGCGTGCCTCATATTTTAAATGAGACACGCGATTTTCTCTGTATTAATGACCGCCACCAGGTACGTGAATAAATGTTGTATAGTACGTGAAGCCAGCGAAGAATACAGTTAAATATGCTCCGAAAATGTACATGTACATACGTTCTGAAAGGTTTAAGAAGCCTAATAATAAGAATAAACCTGTATTACCTACGAATAATAGCGATACCTCGTTCATACCACCAAGGTAGAACATAACTGCAAAAATACCTGTCCAGAATGCCATAACTTTATACATATTATCCATGAAATTTCCCCTCCTTTTGCCCACGACACAATAATCTCTTACTCATTATAAATGATATGAAAGGTGTCTGTAAACTGGAACTTCTCCTTCTTTGTGACAAACAAATGGAATTTTAAATTAGCGATCTATTTCTGTCACGTTTATTTCATATTTACATAAATCACAATTATGTATCATACTTTCAATCTGTACAAATTCATTACTAGAAAATAATGCATCTAACTGACCCTTTAAATAGGATTCATGTAAAGAACATACAATTTCTGAATGGGTAGTAAGCTGTTCCTGGAACGGACAATTAAATATGGAGAATATCACCTTTTTGCCATGCTCTGTTTGCTGTATTTGTGGAATATAGCCAATTAATGCAGCATTGTCTGATAATAGTTGAAGCTTTTGGTCGAAGGAAAGGGTATTATTTAATTTTAACTCAGCACTTACATAATTTTTCATCTGCTGGAATCCATCTTGATAGCTGATGTCCATACATTTTGTTAAAGCAGATGGACCAAATTCCTGAATTAATTGTATAGCCCACTTCAATAGTCGATCCTCATCACGCCTTGGGAATGTTAATGATACTCCTTTTTCGGAAGCCTTATATACACGGCCAGGTCGCCCTCCCTTACCTGTCTTAGCAAAATCAGCAGTAATTATATTAATTTCTGAAAGTTTTGTTAAGTGCAGACGTGCAACGTTGGGATGAATGCCGAATTTATCAGCAATATTTTGGACCGTTACTGTTTTTCTCTCTTTCAATATGTACTCATAAATCGAGTATCTAGTTTCATCGGCTAATGTACTAGTAATCTTTAATGGATGGATCATTTGCTTCACCTCAATTGAATTTTTCAAATATTATTTAGTCTACCAAGTGTTAGTAAAATAATCATGTTGATTCTATTATATTGTATTATTGAAAAAGATACAGTTCCTTTCGGCATAAATATTAACTTTTTCATGTGGGGATGTTCTTTTTTAGTGGAAATTTGCAAGTTATCCACATTTTTATACCAAAAAACTAATTTGATAGGCGTTTTAACAGCAAAATTTTATTTTGAGAAAAGGGCTTTTCTCGTGGCGCATTCGTAACTATACTAGGAAATAACGAATAGGGCGGTCATATTCGAATGAACTAGAAGAGAGGTGCAAATGTGCAGAATTTCGAAACAGTTGTCGAACAAAAATGTGAGCAACTTTTACTAAGGGCTTATCATTTCGGTGCATCAGATTTATTATTAGTACCTGAAATGGAACGGTATCGTCTTTATTTTCGGAAATACGATAAGCTACTTCAGGCTGGTGAGCTACCGAACGATCTAGCAGAACGAATGATTTCCTTTTATAAATTTTTAGCAGCCTTAGATATTAGTGAGCGTCGCAAACCCCAAAGCGGCTCCTTTCAGAAATCAATGGAGAAAGATCCATATGCCTTCCGGGTATCTACACTTCCCTCAGTGTTTTTAAAAGAAAGTCTGATTATCCGACTTCTTCTACAAAACCATGCTTTTCCACTTACTTCTTTATGTTATTCCAAATTCGCAGCGAACATCTTAATGGAGCTTGTGAAACATCGACAAGGGCTCCTATGCTTCACAGGGGCAACCGGGTCTGGAAAATCAACTTCGCTATATTCACTCATTCATTATTGCTCAACAGAATTACATCGTCATGTTATCTCCTTGGAAGATCCTGTAGAAAATAATCAAGCGAATCTTCTTCAAATTCAAGTAAATGAACGAGCTGGTGTTACATATGCTGCAGGCTTAAAGGCCATTTTACGCCACTCACCTGATGTTATATATAATAATATGGGGGGAATAATTATTTTTAATAAATGTTGATTTATATATAATAATTGCAACCTTCTAAATTATTAAGGGTTATAATTGTGAGATATATTACACAGGGATATGGGAGGAAATAATATGCAAAAAAGGTTTGTTGTTAGGCAAGAAAGAATTATTGATTATTCATCTAAAGATTATAAAGAAGTGTATTCAACCTTCATATGTACAGTTAATAAAAATGGACTAATTATTCCACATTTTATAAGTATATTTATTGACATTAACTATGGGAATCTCTCTTTGAATAGTCAAAAAAGGTATGCAGAAGAGTTGAAAAAATTTTTAAATTTCATTATGAAACGTATTGAAGAAAATGATGTTTTATACGTAAATCTGAAATTTGAAGGATTGTCAGGACTTAAATTAGAGCATGGTGCCGGATATTTAAAAATATTATCAGCTAGAGTTAAATCTAAAGAAATTCAAGGAAGCAATTTTCACTTTGCTGAAAACTTATTAATGAATTTTTATTATTGGGTATCCTCTATGCAAATATTAAATGAGAAAATTGAATTTAAAACCAAAAATGTAATTATTAATAATAAAAGAATGGAAATATTAAGAAGCCCATTTCATAGATTAGATTTAGGTGTTAATAAGCCTAAGCGAATTAAAAGCAGAACTATAAAAACAAGATTACATAATTTTGGTCCTGGGAAATTAGATTTGGTAAATCTATTTTTACAAGTTGCAGAATTAAATGAGCCAGATATAGCTTTTGGAGTAGCTTTACAATTTTATGGGGGCTTAAGGTTAGGAGAGGTATTAAATTTAAAAAAAGATAGTCTTAAAGAAGAAGTATATGCCGAATATACACCTTTGTTAGTGGAAATATTCGATAATTGGGAAGAGTTATTCTCAGGTAATTCTAACTTGAATGGAGAGCAGGTAAAGTTTGAGAGAGAACAAATTATTTTTAGAGTTGAGATTGTCGACAGATTGTATAAAAAACATATGAAACGAATATCTAAAAATAAAAGCCAAGCAGCTTTAATTATTTCTTCTAAAAACGGAAAACCAATAAGAGCACAAACATATAGAAAAAAGTTTAATAATGTAAAAGATAAATTTTTAGAAATAGTTTTAAATAATAGCATAAGTGATTATAAATATCTGATTTCTAAACCCTGGTCTACACATATAGGAAGAGGTATCTTTACAAATATTCTTGTATTTAATTTAAAGTTGTTACCCTCGGAAGTTGCTTTATATAGAGGTGACAAATCTTTAGATTCTGCCAATGACTATATTGAGGAAAATAACATTATTATAAAAACAAAAACAGCTATTAACGAACTAGAATCTATTATTAAAAATTCGCAAGAGAATTGGCTGGAGGAATAATATTTGCAAGAATATATAAGTTTTAATTATATAAAAGAAAATAAATTATTTGCAGGTTATTTTTTAAATAAACGAAAATTAGAGGAATTGGCTAAAAAAGATGTTGTAAGAACAAATATTAAAAACAATGCTTTATATTATTGTGTTGAAGATATAAAAGTTTATATAAAAGAGTTAGATTCTTTTTTTGAAGAACATATATCCCTAAAGGCACTTGCAATAGAAGAGTTTGCTATAAAACCATATGCAAAACAAATTAGAGACATAGCAGCATTTTTTAATAAACTAGGTATTAAAGTAACTAAACATCAATATATCCCCTTAAATCAACCACACAAATATATAGCTAAGAGGGATTACGAATTGTTTAAACATAAATACATTAAATTTAAAGAGTTGTTTGAGCAACAAAATTTCCATGCTTTAGAAGGAAATTTTTTCAAAGAGCTAAAGGAAGAAAATGTAGAAATTATTGATATTTATCCTAAATTTAATTACATGTACATTAATAGAAATGATTTTAATAATGTGAATAATTTGATTATTAAAAGCTCAACTGACGATGTAAGTTTTGAAGATGCAAGAGTGAAGTTAGATCTAAGTGATTCTAAAAAAAATTTTTCAATAGTATTACATATTTATAAAATAGATTCGTATAGAGGTAAATATAAAAAAAATTATATACGAAATAAAGATATGGATTTTTTACTGAAAGAGCAAAAAAAAGTATTAAGCTATCTTAGGGAAAACTTTTATAGCTTAGATGATTTAAGAGAAATTTTTGAAAAAGAATTAGGATCAAAAGTACCTGAAAAAATCTCGAAATTCCGAAAAATAGCAATACCTATTATAGCTAAAACAAAAGAATTTAAGAATAAAGCCATTTTATATGATAAAAGCAAAGTAATTGATCACAAGAATAATTTAGAGAGAGAGAATAGGATTTCGAATTTACTAAAAATTACTTCTACTGATTATATTAATTTGCTTTATGATTTTTTAGATATTTATGATTACAAGTTTGAAAATAATAATACAATAACTATGTTTTATTGGCATAAATATTTGTTAAGACTAATTGAGCAAAGTAGTGCAACCCATGAGACTTTAATAAATAACATTAGTATGTACGCAAAAATCACACTTTTAATGGACGAAATTACTAATGATTCTAGAGAGTTATTTGACTTTACAGAAAAAGAATTAAGATTAAGAATTTTTAACGAAAAAATTTATAGAAATTATAGAGATGTGATATTCAGATTTATAGGGGAATTCAATGAAGTATTAATTGAAAGAAAAAATAGGATAATCAGTACTGATAATTTAGGAGTTAGTATTAGAAAAAGTGAAAAAGATAAAGCTATATATGACTTAGAGGAGTATATTCAATTATGCCACTTTATATCAGATTATAATTACCATAAAGAACGAGCATTGCAAATTATTAAGGAGCAATTAATAGGAAAATCTTCTGTCTATAAAGATTATACCTCTTATTGGCTATACATATTAATACATTTAAATAATGGCTTTAGGAAAAGAGAGGTAATTAATTTTCCGAAATCTAATGAAAGTGTTTTAACTTATCTTGATGTTCATACAATAGAGCAATTAGAGAGTATTAATATTGATAAAAAACAAGCACGATATATTGTAAAGATGTATCAAGTGAAATGGTATAAACATAATAAGAATTTAGAAGAATCCCCTTTCTATTGTTCTGAAATGTTAGCACTGTCATTTTCTTATTGTGTTCTTTATTGTGAATTTATAGCAAGTATGAACAATATAGATACTGGAAAATTAATTACTTTTAGTACTGCAGCTAATCTTCCTAATAAAGTGATAAATAGGTACTTTTTTAAAGATTTTTCTAATAATAAATTTCTATTTGAATCCAGAAAGATGACTAAAACAGTTCTTACCCTAATAAATACTGTTTTAAATAAAAATGGTAATCTTGATTTGATAAATGTTGCTCGACATTTAAGAGGTCATGTTACTATCGAAACTACTAAGTTTTATATATCTATTCCTCAAAAGCATTTTGATATGGTTGTTAATCAATTGTTTGAAATTGGTTCTTTTGGTTACGTTTATACAGAGTTGTATAACAAAAATAAAAATTCAAATAAAGAATGTAATGAAGATGAAAAAATTCAGTTTATTTACCATGTTAAAGAGTTATTTGGAGGAGTATCTCAAATCGAATTATTATTAAATAAGATCACATTTATACAGCAGCAACGAAGAGAGTCTAAAAATTATATTGATTCTTTGAATAGAGAGCAAATTGATGAAAAACTTAAACAACTTTCACTGGGTTTAGCATTTATTAAAGACCACAACTATCAATGTCTTTTCAATCATTGTTTAAATATTAATTATGATTGCAATAAATGCCCTTTTGCTATACCTAATTGGTACGAACTTGTTACTATTATTAATCGAATGGGAAGGAATATCTTAAATTATAAAAATGCACTAATAAATTCAGAATATCAAATAGGAGAATTAAAGAAAATTTATAATTTAATACTCCTGGATTTGGATAAAATCATTCAAGGTTCAAAAACATATGGAAAGGAACTTATTGAATTGTTATTGGAACAATCATTTGAAGAATATGCAAAGGAGTTAATTAAGTTACCTGATCCATTAACATATAAGGAGTAAATAAAATGATAAGCATATTAAGAAGTGAACTTGATGAGTTTAATGAATATCATTTTGATGAAATGAATTCAATTGAGCAAGCTAAGGAAATTTTAGATGAATATCAGAATAATTATGATGTTCCTTTGTTCCAATTTGAAGATGATATTTGGCATTTAGATCAATATTTAAGAGATAATAATAGAAAAATTAAATTTGAAAAGCTATTTAATGAAATAGAATTGAATGTTAATTTTGATAAAAAAAATAAAATAATATTAAAATGTTGGGTATCAAGTTTAATGGGTAGTTTTTCTTCTACTACAATTATTTCTTACTTTAATGGGTTGATTAAATTTGCAAAATTAACTAATAAGTTCACAGAGTTTAAATTAGAAAATTTACAAGTTAAATTTAATAACTTATCTATATCTTCTAAAAATGAGATTTGTAATTCCGTTGGAAACTTAATGGATTACTTTTGGGATTATTTCCAAGGGGATTCAACCGAGGTTTATTCTCTCATTAATCATTTTTCTAAAACATATAACAATAGCCATGGAGTTAGAAAACTCCCTAAAACTAAAGATATTTTAATTTTTGATAATGTAATTAATGATTATTTTAAACAAGATTTGGATTTAATAACATTAAAGAAATGGCTTCCAATATATTTTTGGTGGAGGTTAACTATAATTATTCCTATGCGAACATCTGAATTTGCGAAGTTAAGAAAAGATTGTATATATTCTAAAGGTGAAATTTATTATTTAAAGATTATTAGGGTAAAAGCAAACCAAAATGTTAGAGAATTTGACCCACTATCAGAAATTTCAATTCCAAAAGAGTTATATTTAGAAATGAAGCAATATCTAAAATTAACAAAAGAAACGAATAAGTCTAATACTTTTATATGTTTTAAATCAATTTTAAAAGCTACCAAATCACGTATTTTTAATATTAAGAGATTTGACTTTAATTTAAATAGACTAAATAATTTACTAGCATTATTTTACGAAGAAATAGTATATGGAAAATATAATTTTAGATTAAATAGAGATAGTTCAGAAAATTTCTCTATTGAAAGGCAATTGCTACCTAATGATACTAGGCATCTTGCTTTTATTAATTTAAAAAGACAGGGCTACCATCCAGTAGAAGTTGCAAGAATTGGTGGGCATTCATCACTAAGGTCACAGGAACACTATTTTAGTCATCTTAATAATTTTCTTGATTTAGAGGTTATTGCTCTATTCTCTAATAACAAAATTGTTGAATCAAAAAAATCTATAGACTTCAATTTTATAAATGAATTTGTATTAAAGCCAGTGAGGACTGATCACAAAACACAATTAGATTATGGATATTGTACTGATCCTGAAATGAATTGTAGAGTTGAAGAATGTTGGGTTTGTGAATATTGGAGAATTACAGTTGAAGAATTTGAATTAAAGAAGGGATTGTTAGAAGAGAAAATAAATCAAAAAAGAGATGAAGCTTTGGAAATTATTTCATCATTTGAAAAACTTTATTCTGAGATTTATTCAAATTTAGGTGTTAATAATACCAATTTTGACTTATCAATAAGAAACGAGAAAATAAAGTTAAACAATATGGCAAGAAAATTTGATTCAACAATTTCGAAGTTTATTGACTTAAACAAACTTAAAACAAAAGGGGGTATCATAGATGAGTAAAAGAGGAAGAAAGATCAAAGTGTATCCATTTGAAGAGATTAATATGATATTATACAATTTTACCAGTGAGTATTCCCCAGGATTACTTAAACCATTGGAAATTTACAGATACGCAATCGAACTTTTTGAAAATGGAACTATAAAGAATAAATATAGTGAAGATTTTTGGAGAAAACCTGGGAGGCAAGGAACTGAAGCTATTGTTAAAGCGAATCATCTATATGTAAATTCTATAAAAAATACAAATGATCAGCTAAGCAAGATAGTAAATACAGAGCAAATAGTTGATAAACTATTGATAAATATTGATAAGAAAATAAAAAAACAATTAATTAGTTCTTTGAAAATAAATGAAAAACAAGCTGAAAAAGTCATTGTATTGAATAGGAAAATTTCCCGAATAGAAGAAGATAAGTTAAAATTGAGAAATGAAATTGAATCACTTAAAGAAAAATTGATTGAATATCAGAAAATCATTTTTTCATGGACTTTAGCTAGCCATATTTCTAATGATTCACTATTTAATATAACTAAAAGTACTAATTTTAAAGAAAGTCCTGTTCTTCAATTTTCTTTTAATAAATTGTTTGATGAAGAAGTAGAGATAACAAAATTTTTTGAGTTATACTTAAATGAATTTTTTAACAAATTGACAGTTGAAAATGAAAAGGTAGTAAAATTTGAAGAATCTAGGATAAAAAAATTACTACAAGATGAAATATAAAAATAGATAATTTAAAGCAAATGTATAAGGCTCAATCTGTATTTTATGTTTATTACTAAGTGACTCTATGATTTAAATTTTATATGGTGATGGTAAAAAGATAGCGACACCTGCCATCCATATTTAGAATATTTAGATATAATTAATAAAAGAGGCCTTTTTATTTAAATGATTTTATTCGGAAATCAGATAATAAAATGTTTGGTTCTAAGTAGACTAATCATTTTGATTAAACCGATCAGCACCCACATGCGCATATATTCTGCACATTGTAAATGCCTATGAGTGGATTAAATTAGATGACTAAACTAAATTTAAGCATGCTTTTTCACATAAAGCTTTATTAGGGTGTGTCCTAGGAATATTTAATTTAATATTTGTTTAAACATAAAAAGCAGACAGTTTAGAAGTATCATAATGGACCTCTAATATGGCCTTCTGCTTTATGAATGAAGCGAGCTAAAGTAGTTTGAAGGTAAGAGTTTTCTTAGGGCAGCTTTTTTTTGTATGGGGTTTAACAAAAAGCATTAGGTTTATTGAAGGATAAGTAAAGGGGAACTTGGGGAATAATTATTTATGAGTAGATTCAAATAAGAAGGTAAAAAAGAAGAGATTACAGGATATCTCTGTAATCTCTGTCGGTGTTAAACTTTAACTAATACTACATTTTTTGGTATTAATGGTTCTGATTTCCGAAAAAGAATCTTCAATTGAGAGTTAGATATAATCTGGAAGAAAAGAGTACTATGAAAGTAAAGAATTAAAGCCATTAGGTAGTTATATACAAGATAAGTATGCAAAAATAGTGATGACAAATTTTATGAGAAAATTATATATAGAGACAAGTGAAAAAATCAAAGGAACGCTTTTAGATAAGGCATAAAGTGGTGGGTTGAATTTGTTGAGTGAAAAATTAAAATAAATACAAAAATTATCTGTAAAGTAATTTGAGGGGGATAAATTTAATGAGCAATAGTTCATTTAATAATTACATTGTAAGAGATTTTGATGATTTTATGGTTGCTATAAAGTCAATTCGGGAACAAGAGGATACAGTTTGGTTTCGAGGACAAGCGAATGCATCTTATAGATTATTACCTAGTGCTATTAGAAATGGTTGGGAGGTAGCTAATCAATTTGGTGAACATTTTGAACCTAGACCTTTAGAAAATAACTTTCATACTAGAGGAACCAGAGTTTTGTACTCAAATCCAAATAAAATGTTAGAAGAGTTTAAAGAATTGGCGCAAAAGGAATTAAGGATTACTCCTAAGAATAATCTCGAATGGATGGCTTTGGCACAGCATTATGGTTTACCTACTTTGTTTTTAGACTGGAGCACAGATCCATTGGTAGCATTACATTTTTCTAAGCCGAGGGAAGAATTAATAGAGAGTAACTCAATAGAGAATTCAATAGAAAATTTTAAACAGAATCATTTTAGTGATTTAGGGGCTGCAATTTTTGTGATTAATCCTGGAAAAATAAATAGCATATTTTCTGAATTTATAAATAAAGAAACGGGGGAACCTATAGATTATCCCTTAGATATTTTGAAACACGAACATTTATTGGAAAAATATGAAGAGAATAGAATGTTACCTTGTTGCGTTACAAGTTCAGCTATTGATAGACGTATATGTAGGCAATCAGGTAATTTTACGATTCATGGAAGAATGGTATGGCCGATTGATTTACAACCAGTAGCACAAGAATTGATACATAAAATTTTTATACCTTATGGAGTATATAAAGAATTAAATATGATTTTAGACACTTTAGGTATAGATGATAATTCTATTTATGGTGATTCAAATTTAGATTTTCTCTCAAAAGATATAAGAGGTAAAGCTTCAAGTGCATTTGTAGATGAAATAAAACGATTAAAACTGAAGTATAAAGGAATACCTTCACCTACTATTTTTTAGTTAATGGAAATTTTCAAGTATAATTTAATGTATTTTAAAGTGAAGGTACATCTTTTTATATTTGTCCACGCTCAGCACTTATTGCATGTTGAAGTTGTTTGCAACATGGAATTAAAAATGTAAAATCAGTAGGGAGTTTGTTAGTTAAGAGTTTATTTTTTTCGTATATGTAGGTTAGAAGGTGAAAAATAAGGATGAAATGAGATGAATTTGTGGCGAAGGATAATTACGCTAAAGTTAAAAACATTAGAAATAATAACAAGTGTTTGTGTGAAGGTTTAATATTTGAGTGTGAAAAAAGTAAAAAGCATAATACTGCAGAAAATCATTTAATCCCAAAAGGAAACTATTTAAGCAGAATTTCGAGTAATAATCAAGTTTTGGTTTTTGATTTTGAAAATAGAAGTTATTCGAAAAGTGGTGGGAAATTAGAAAAAAGAAACATCAGAAATGCTAATAAATTTCGTATGTTTTGCCAGAAGCACGACAACTATTTGTTTGATGAAATTGAAAACGGAAACAAATTCGACGAAAAAAATAAGAAGCAGGTATTTCAATTTTCATTTAGAGCATTTGTATTTTCATATTCAGAACATTTATTAAAAGATAATCCAGAGTTTAATGAAATTGTTGATGACAAATTAAACATAGTTGCAAAAGGACACCTGCAAATAAGTGGAAAAATATTTGAGAACTACAAAAAATTGATAGAGGAAAAAAATTGGAGTGGGGTGGAAACAGAAATTATTAGATTAAATAGAAAATGTGAATTCATCACTTGTTGGTCAGGAAATCTTGGAATGGGAAGAAATATTTCGATGAATATTTTCCCTGTAAATAACGAGACAATAATATTATTATCATACTTAAAGGGAGGGTTTTCCTTTAGTAGCAAGAGACTTTGCTCTAGACTGAAAAAATTATCTAAAAGTAATGAAAAAAAATTCATTGCCTATATAGAGAAAATTGCAGTGGCGTTTGATCATAACATAGCAATAAATCCTAAGTATTGGTCTGAATGTGATGAAAACAGCAAAAAATCATTCTATGAAATCGCTCATATATTTCCTAAGGTTAAAACTTGGAAAGGAGGCATAAGGGGATTTTGTAAATTAAAAATAAAAAAATTAAAGCTAAAATTAATACATTAAGACTCTCCTAAAAAATAAAAAGTAACTGGCAGTATGCATTGTAAAGCTGTTGTTTGGTTGGAGTTAGCTTAATTTTTAGATTGAAGTAGAAAAGCAGACGGTTTAGAAGTGCTAGTATCGCACCTATAATGTGTCGTCTGCTTTTGCTGTTATTTTTTTAAGTTATTGATGAGATGCCATATAGTCCTCTTGAAAAAGCCATTAAGCCTTAGTAATCAAAAAAAATTGTATCTTGTCATCGTAATAGCCTCCTTGTTCAATGGCTATGTATAGAACAGAATACCAAGAAAGGATCGACTTCTGCTTGGAACTTTATTTAACTATGTAAATAAGCTGGATGGCCAATTAATAGCAATTGAAAAAACTTCATCAAATCAGCAGAGGTATAAAAAGATTAATATTTAATGCTGTAATGAATTCTTGAAAACCTTACTATAGATAGCCAAACCAAATATTAGAGGCGGTGCTTGAATGCTAAGTATAGAGGATTATATCTCCCGAAGGAAAAAAGAAGATAAGCTTAATGAATTTGATATTGACGCACGTACTCAAAATATGAAAATTTGTGTTGATTATGTATTCGAGTATTTCACCAACTATCTGAATATCACGGAAGCTGAAGAAAAAACAATTCTGCAAAGTGAAAAGCTACAGAAGTATCGTAAACAACTTAAGGAGTATGGGCCTGAAGTTAGGGAGTGGCTTGTCAGCGTTTACAATGAATATGGGAGACAAATACACAAACATGTTGGGAAAGTTACGAAGGAGAACGAGTTTTTCTTTCTGTATAATGCGGAAAGTGAATTTAGAAATGCATCATATGATTGCTATTCACAGCTCATTAAAAAGTTACCATTTCTTAAGGATCAAACCGAAATGCTTTTTCTTTTAATAAGGGATTATCACAGAGTGGAGAGCGAGCAAAAGTTTAATTTCGGAATACCCTCAATATCAGAAGAAATCACTGATTGGATTGATAAGACATGGGCAAAACATCAGGTTAATCTTCTTGCATTTGCTTATGGTTGGATAAACCGCTTTTTTGAAAATGAAGACATTTGGCCTACAACTCATAGAAAGAAAAGTAATAACACCTGGAGAAAGTACGATTATGATTACAAGCAAAAAAGTAATCTTTTTAATCTGGATTCTCTGTATAGAAAGATGCCGAAAAAATCCTTTACTAAAGGAAGGAAGCAGGAATTTGAAATACTGTTAATGTACTATTGGCTTCATGACATGGAAGGCGATAATGATTATTGGCATGAGTATTTGGAGATGGTTTTACCAGCTTTAAAAAAGGAATAGTGTGGGGGCAATTTCAGATACAAAAGGTAAGAATTGTATCCAATAATATATTTTATGGTTCAGAACCTATTCCGGAAGACGAAGTGGAACAGCATTTGACTAATCTATTAGTGACAAGGATAGTTTATAGGATATATGTATGCCAATGGGTTTGGAAAATTTGAGATTTGTAGGGCAGTCTTTTACTGTTAACTATTTACATCATGGAAACTTAGAAAGGAGCAACTATAATGACTAGATTTAATAATGAACTTACGAGGCACTAGTCAATGATTTAATAAATGATGCTTTTTATCTTGAAGGTGCTTCAAGGAGGGGAAATCGCAGACAATATGCAGAAGTCATGGTGAGAAGAATATTAAGCCTTCCTAAAAAGCCAAAGTTACATTAGGTAATGAAAGAATTATATCAAGAATTAAAGAAAAAAATAATCCCCTACTATTAAATGCGATAAAAGCTATTAATAAAATGGGTTCGAAGTGTACTCATACCCAATTTACAAGAGAGATAACTGAAGAAGATGTAAGAACTTTAATAGACAGTCTTTTCAATTTATATGCATATTTATTAATCGATTATTTTGAAAAAAATGAGTTTGGAACGAATTTGGAAGTTGTACATCAATTTTCGATTTTACCACCTATTATAAGGTATTGAAGATGAAGATAAAACTTTTAAAGAACTAGAGTTCATTACATATCAATTGGGGACAAGAATAGCTAGGAAGCCTATCCTTTTTAAAGGGTCTCTCTTATTAATGTCACCTTTAGGTTAAAAATAATTAGAATATAACTTCTCGGAAAAGATTAATAATCTTAGAATCTGACTTGATATGATTATATTTTTATATTGGAAATGTAATATGATGGTAAAAGTTAGCGAAAAAGGGTGAGCATTGTTATAATTTATTTTAAATAGGGAGATAATTCAGTGGCGAAAAGCATATTTACATCTATTAGCGATTTTTCTAAGAACTGTGTTGATTTAGATTCGACTAGGCTGGGAACAGCAAGAAGTAGTCGAAATTGGTTGGTTGAAAAAATTGAAAAATTCGAAAATAACGATGAAAACTTTCCGGAAATTTACACCAAAGAAAACAACGTGCAAATGGGGTCATTCGCAAGAAAGACAAAAATTCGCCCGTTGGATGACATTGATTTTATTATAGTATTTACAGGAAACGGAAGTACTTATAACACAACTTTTAATAACGATGAAATTACTATTTCCGTTCCTGAGAAGGCAACCAATTTAAGGCGTTTGACAAATGATGACTATACCTTAAACTCGATTAAGCTTTTAAATAAGTTAAAAAGCTCTTTACAAAATGTCCCACAGTATTCTGCTGCAGATATTAAACGTAATCAAGAAGCTATAACGCTTAAACTAACTAGCTATGATTGGAATTTTGATATAGTTCCGGCTTTTATAACAGCTCCAGATAGCCTTCAAAAGACATTTTATCTGATTCCCGATGGTAATGGTAAATGGAAAAAAACTGATCCGCGAGTAGATGCTAAAAGAGCAACTGAGATAAATCAAAAGAGGGACGGGAAAGTATTAAGGATCATAAGGCTTATAAAGTATTGGCAAAAAAGACCGATTGTTCCGGGCATTGGCTCTTACCTTATAGAAAATTTAGTTTTAAATTACTTTGATTCTAACGAGGTATCTGTAACTGACCAGTTTACTTTAAGAGATGTTTTCTATTATTTAAGCAATAGCATCTATTCTAGTTGTTATGATCCCAAAGAAATACAAGGGGATTTAAATACACTTCCTTTTGAAACCAGACAAAAATTCTCTGAAGCAGCTACAAAAGCTTGTTCATATGCACAAAATGCTATTGATTTCGTGGCTAAAGGTGACCATAAAGCAGCCCATGACGAATGGAAAAAAGTTTTTGGAAGTGAGTTCCCTGACTATGAATAAAATTATTCCTATTAATGTAAAACAAAATGAACCTGAATCATTGCGTCTTTTGGCGGCCATGCGGTATCTGTATGGCAGAGCTAAGATTTTAAGATCTTTTAGAGTCTGTATAACAGTAATGCTTCCTATTGTAGGTATTTTAAGTTTAAACTATTTTCCTAATTTTAAGGAAGTATTAGCTTTCGTAGCTGCAATTTGGCTGGTTCTTAACAGGGTTTTCTTTATAGAAATTGAAAAAAGAATGGTGAAAGATGCAGCAAAAATCCAGGAAAAATTTGATGTGGATTTATTCAACATTTCTTGGAATAACCTTTTAGTCGGTGAGAAGATTCCTATTGAACGGATAAGAAAGTTGAATGAAAAGTCACAGGAAAAAGAGGGAAATCTTAAAGATTGGTACCCTGGCTTAAAAAGTTCTGATCATTTTTTTAATGTTTTATTGGCTCAAAAAACAAGTATTATTTGGGATATAGAACTAAGGAAGCTTTATAAATGGATATTATACATTATTCTTGGTTTGTATATTGGAATTATATTCGGTATTTGCTTCTTTATGGAATTACCTACTCAAACATTGATTATTTCTTTTTTAGTTCCATCCTTTCCTTTGATTCTGCACTTATATGAGACAGCAATCGGGCATAAGCAGCGACATGAATCATTAGAAAAAATTTTATCGAAAGTTACAGCAGATATTGAAAATTATTCAAAAACTGATGACGGCATAGTAAATAACATCAGGGGTTACCAAGATATTATTTTTTTAGCACGTTCTAACGTGAATATGATATCTGATAAAATTTACTGGTTGAAGAGAAATCTGTATGACAAAATAGCAAAAGAGACAAATGAAGCACATAGCGATAAATAATAAACAAAAATCCTCCGTTTATTGTGTAAAAAGACAATAAAGTTATTTAGCATAACCCCGTTCTAAATTTAGGACGGGGTTAAAATATAGTTGTATGCTGAAGGACAAGCCACAATTACTGCTAATCAAGTTTACAATGAAGCTGATGTCAGGCAGTAAAAGACATTGCACAAGAGTACACTCAAGCTTTGTTTGCAGATCCATCTATTTCTACTTTAGATAAAGAAGACGCGGTGGAGTTACTGGAGGCTGCGGTTCAAGAACTAGAGTCCGAAAAAACTAAAAAAGTAATTGTGAGAACAGCAATGGAAAAAATAAGGAATATTAATGAAATTGCTTAGTGCAGTGGAATTGCCTAGATAATGCCCCAATAGAATCATTTTTTAGTCATTTGAATAGATTATCGTAAAAACAATGGACGTTAAAAAAGATGACTCCGGCCGCAAAGCGAAGTCATCTGATTACCGCATAGTACGGCACTCCCTTTTTATTAAACTGTCCACTTTATAGTCCGTAGTTCTGAACCTTGATATCCCCTGTTAGAATTAATTATTAGTTTTTAATTTTTATAATAATATTTTCATAGCTTGAGTCTAAAATTGCTTTAGGATGTTGAATATATCCAAGTTCTTCTTTTGTGTATGCAGATACTTTACTAGAAAGATAGTCCGTTAATAATCTGTCAGTAATATATTTATTGCTGTGTATTACTTCACCTACAGCGCCACTGATTGCTGTAACTAAATGGTGAGTCCAAATTCCATTTTTCAATATATCGCTTGAATAAGATTTTTGTCCTGGATGACAAGAAAGGAAAATTGAATAGTTAGGGAATTCATTTGTAAGTAATATTAATTCTTCGTCATTAATATTGTTAATCTGACTACGCATATTGTCATCTTGGAAAGTTTGCGCACAAGCATCTATAAAAATAAGTGCATTATTGCATTTAGACTCACGTAATGGATCAAGTAGAATTTTACGTAACGAAACTGCAGTAGCCGCAATATTATACTGGTGCATATCGTATGTTGATAGGTAATTTGTAACGCCATCATGAAAACCATGTCCTACATAATAAAAAATTAAGCGATCTTTTTCTGTTAGAGAATAAAATAAATTTTTAAATTCATATTCTAGAGTACTTTTTAAAGCTTCTTCATTTCTAATCATGTAAATGTCATTTTCATCTACGTTCATTGATTTAATTAACAATTCTTTAAATCTACACGCATCATTATTCGCGTATTTTACTTCTCGTATTTGATTATCTTGTCTAGGTGCATATGTTTCTAGTGCAATAATAATTGCTATAGTTTTTTTAAATTGGGGATTATTTAATATAGGTTTATACTCTGATAAGTCTTCTTCGAAGAAACTATTAATTCCTTCTCTGATATACTTTTTGTCCTCAAATAATATATTATTTTCTGCTTTTTTTATTTTGATTTTAAAAATGGATTTATCATCTTTTTTAAACCAGTCATAAGAAATCTCTGGGATTGGTGAAAGTAAAGAAATTGCTTTTTTGGTAATTTCAACAACCTTAAAATCATGGCTAAGTCCTACAATTTCATTTATTTTGGGGGAGCTTTCTTTAAGGCCGAAAATTAATGTTCCTCCATTGGTGTTAGCAAAAGAAGAAATAATTTTTGCAATTTTTTGTGGAACATATGGTATTGCATTAAATTCTAATATTTCAGATTTGGGTTCATTAATCAACGATTCTAACTCTGTTTTCTCAATATTAATGTTCCGTATAGGAATTCTATTAATTTCTGTTTCTTTTAAAAGGTGTCCGAAAGTTATTTGTATAGGTGTATTAACGCCATCTTCACACCATAATTCAGCATCTACATATTCAAGTACGTCGAACTCAGAAGTATAATATATTAATACTTGATTATTATCTGATGGTCTCGCAACAATAGTGATTTGATTTCCGTTTTTAACGATACCACCGATGATACTATCAGCAATCATATAGTAATTTGAACAGTCATATGCTGGTAGTTTATTGAGATATTCAATAACATTGGTTACTGCTCTTGAAATTAGTGGTTCAATGTACTTCAATAGATTGTAATCACTTGTTGATAAGTGAAAGAATTCTGGAGATATATTTTTTTCATCAATAGCATTTTTAATATCTGCAAAAGATTTTATATTTTGTACTTCTGTTTCAAATGTATGTCTGAGTTCTAAGAGTTCCTGAGGTATACTAAGTTCTTCATTTTCAAAATAATTTTGAATCTCGATATCATTAGATCTAAGTAAAAAATCTAGCTTTTTATCGTGTCCAACTAACTCAAAATAACGACATAGAACTTCTGATAGTTTTAATAAAACACTGTTTGAATCCCACGGATTGGTTACAAATAAATTGTTTTCGTTAAAATGAATATTTACACTTTTAATAAATTCAATTCCCTTGTATGTAATCTTGAGATCTTCAGCTTGATATATTTGCAAAGCTTCAATTTTAACTTGTAAGTTCTCTAAATTCTTTATTGTCGTGGCATCATTCTCTTCATTTTCAATCCAAATTTTAAAATAAGGAATAATAATATTTAATTTATTTTTTAAAATTGAACATTCTTCTACTTGATTATGAATTAATTCAAATTCACTTTGCCTTAATAATTTTACTTTAAAGTGAGTTAATAGTTTTTCAAGGTCTGGATGGTTTTTATTTATAGTATTCAGCTTAATAAAACTATATTGATCTTGAAAAATTGATTCGTTACCATCTAAAAAGTATTTTAAATTCGAGCATTCAGTAAATTGATTTTTAGTATTTAATAGAAGCCCAGTATTGGTCCATTCTTCAACTATTAATATTTCTTCATTACTCCAATTTGCGCACTGATTTAACAATGCTGTATATATATCTTGAACTCTTTTTAAATTATCATCTTCTATATTTCTGTCTTCCATGACATCTAAATAGATTCCACTAAGTAATGTTAGGTAGTCTTGTAATTCAAGTGTTGTTCGGAAATTAAAAAAAGATTTCCAATCAGGAGATAATTCGGGACCGTTAAACACAGGCAAATATTTTCCTGAAATCGATTTTATATCTACTGTATTAAGTAATACAGTAGATGAAGTTTTACATTCTCTAGAGAGAGTGGGGATACATTTAATATTTTTAATAAACCATGAAACATAGTTTTCGACCGTACTTCCTGTATTCTGCCCCTCCATTCCACGCCTTCCCCAATAAGCAGTTGCTAGAGCTTTGACTTTATCTGGAGAGTAGTTTTCTATATAATCGCACCAAAATTTAGAAGCAAACTCAGGATTGTTTTCTGTATATTGGATGTAGTTCAGAGTTGTTAAATTCCTAAAAGCTTCGGATCTAAAAGTATTAACATAAGGAGAGAATTTTTGGTCTTCACTTTCAAAATATGCATTTTTAAATCCATTATTAATAAAATGAAATTTTTCATGTCTCTGTGAATAATTTTCAGTTGATATTCCTTCTTGAACTCCTAATAATTTTAGAAAACGTTTCCATTCGTCTTTCTCTAAAATATTTGTACAGTAGGATTCATTTACAAAAATATCATTGTCTATTATTTTTTCGATTTGTAATCTGGGTTTAAAATAGTTTGATAGAAAACACTCATTCGCTGGAATTAAGGATCCTTTTTGAGTAAGGAGTTTTAATTTAGATAATTTTTTTAACAAATCTTCTTTAAGAGTTTCTTTTTTGTATAAACTAAATAAATCTTTAATTGCCTGCAATGCGTTTTCAGATGATATGTAAGTATCGATTTTAGGAATAATAGTCTGGTATATAAATGTGATATCAGTCTTTTCCTTAACTCCAATACTCTCAAGCCAATGTCTTATCTCTGGATTTTCAATCAACCAAATTTGTAAATCTTGATGTAAAAATGATAATTGATTACTTGGGTTGTTCCAATTTTCATCTTCAACTGTTGGGAAACAAACATGAGGAGGATAATTTAAAACATTCTTATGATCCCAAATAAATGGGAGATTTCTAATGAAATTAATTGAAATCTCTTCTGATTCACATAACTCTTTAAAATATTTTATAAGTTCAATATTAAGTGTGATTGTATGTGATTTTAAAAAATGTTTCGAAGTTAGAAAAGAGTTTAAATCTTCCCATTCAAAATATGAGCAACCAAGTTCTCTAAATTTAGTAAAGTTGCTAGTGCTTTTAGCGAATTTTTTTAAAGCTCCGTTTTCTTTTACTTTATTTTGAATAACAAAGTTTTTAATAGAATCTGCACCTATAAATGTTTTTTCAGACAATAATGAAAAATCTACTATTGTTTCAGAAATTTTAATTAATTCTCCTTCTTTTGAAACCACAAAGGGGATGGTATTAAGAGCATCTTTTCTTCCTTCGTTAAATGCGTTTGCTAATGCATTTGAGTGTATTTCGTCAGGTATTAATTTATAAGCTTGGAACTGAAACTCGCTAGTTACTAATTTTGAAATCCACTTGAAAATTTCCATGGCAATCATTTTAAAAATCCATTGATTCCATTTAGAATCAACATGAAGTGACTCTCGATTTGAACTAGTTAAAAAACTTGTATTAACAAGAACAGGGAAGGGGTATTTTGATTCTTCAGTTGGTAAATAAGAATATAGAAGTTTTTCTTGACGAGAAAGTTTCGTAATACCTTCACTATCTAATTTAGCTGCCAATGACATTTCTATAGTATTAGCGTTTAAAAGTTTCTCAGGGATATTGCGTTCCTCTTGTAAGACAGCCTTTAATTCAGTAGGAATTGATAAATTGACGGTATTAATCAGCCATTCAGTTTCTGAATTGTTTCCCTTTTTTAAAGTGATTCTATCATTTCCACTACGATTAATTTCAATAGTAACTAACTCTGTTAAATCAAAATTAATTTCAGAGATATTTTTTAAGAATAAAAACATATTTAAATTCTGAGATAGATTATGTGTCGCTTGAATCGTTTCAGTTACATTAGTCATATGAATTATTGTAGCAACATTTGCATTGATTTGTTTCAGGAACTGATTGATAGGGATTGGTATTTCTTCACGCTCTGTATATATAGGGATTATTTGCCAAGGGAACTGGAATGCTCTATCATTATTCTTTTCCCAAACTTCCTTTGAATCTAACCATTTCCATTCAAAAGGATAGGAAGAATCAAATCTGAAATATTCATCTTTTGTATAAATTGTAACTTTATCCGATTGTCCAAACACCGATTTAAAGCCAATACCTTTATAACCTGTTTTTGTGAAGTCTGATTTTTTTGTGCCATTGTTAACGTTGCATATTCCTTGAAGGTCACGAGAAGTAAAGGGTTTTCCTGAGTGAGCGATAACTAAAATTTCGTCAAAAATTTTTATCCATACTTTAATTGGCTCTCCTTTTTGAGAAGAGTCATCTGCATTTTGTAAAAGTTCATAAATAAACCTCTTAGAATCTGTATACAAGTCTCCAGAGAGTGCATTAAGAGAACTCGCTTGATTAACTGCTTGACTAGGATTTGTATAATTAGTGTTGTTTGAAAAGATTTGCTCAATATCTGTTTTTAGATTCATTTTTATCAGCCTTTCACTTCTATCCTTTAAGATATTTTAAATGTATTATATATGATGTCGTATTATGTTAGATTAACGCATTTATAAAGTAATAATAACCTAATATATAACATTTATCCACTAAATATTGGATAATTCCCTTTGGCGTATGTATGACTAAAGGTATGTATATTTATTTCAATAACAGCTGGCCTTGTATTTAAAGGGTCCATTACTTTATATCGATTGTTCTTTAATGAAATCTTAAACGCTTGATATTTTTCTCATTAATGGAATAAAATTTACTTATTCCGCTGAGTATGTATTTTTAAAATAAAATTAGTATTGGGTGATAATATGATAATTAATAGAGTGTCATATGCGGGTGAAATAATTATTACCGCTCTACATAGGGGAATTGAAGATGAAGGTTGCTCGTATGAAAGAAAAGTTATTAAAGAAAAGGTTAATCGATATAATTTAGTCTTTGAGCAATTCATAGTTAACGATGATATAATAAGAGATTTAGATTCAATAATAGCTGTAGAAGAAGGCTTTCTAACACCAAAAGATAATTTAAATATCTATTCCGGTAGAGTATGTGCAAGAGTTACAAGGTATGTTTCAGGAATAAAACCTAGAAAAATTATTAGAACATTGGAAAATAAATTTGAGTTTAGGTTACCAATAGAGACCATAGTATTGATAAATGAATTTGTAAAAAAATATACTGGTATAGATTTAAATAAGAATCCGATTTTTTATGGTGACACATTCGTATATGAACCGATGGGGATCGATTTGTTGAAAAATGTTAAAAACGGAATAACTATAAAAAACCTAGAAGTGAATTCTGAAGTTATTATAAGATTTAAACGTAATGGGTTAATAGTTCATACGCATAAAGAGTCATGTGAAAATGGAGTACTGGAATTAGAGATTAATCCGAATGTTGATTGGATTTCTTTCGATATTGAAGTCTATGGAAATAATGAATTGCTATATTTAAATTATGATATTGCTTATATGGAATCACTCCATTTAAGTATGGGTGTGGTTAATAAACCTAAAAATGTGAAATTAAATCATTTATCATCAAACTTTGAAATACCAAGTGAACCTTCTTTATCTGAGTCAATAATTGGTGAGGAACGCAATTTTATAGAAGAACTATACAAAAAATCTAATTTTGAAATGTCAAGACAGATAAAGAATACACAAGAAGATGGTAATATTACGTTTATTAAACCGGGTGAAACAAATACAGCTCTAAAAATAATTACAAATTTCTTAAATAAGCCTTTTAAAGAAATTTGGATTTATGATCCTTACTTTACAGATAAGAGTAGATTTAATAAAACCCTAGATTGGTTAAGGATTTTTAATGAACTTCCAATTAATAAGATTAACATTATTTATTACTGTAAAGAAGATAAAGCATATAATTATAATTCTATCAAAGCAGCAGTTTTACAAGATTCTATTTTATACAAAACTTTGGAGAATAAAATGTTAAATTGGACTTTTATAGAAACGAAATCGCCTATACATGATAGATTTATTTTTGGTGAGTTAAATGATAATCAATTTTCTGGATTGACGATAGGAACCTCTTTAAATTCAGTTGATAGCAATCACTTCTGTATAAATTACATCAACCATACATCTACTAAGAGTATTTTATATAAACTAGACAATTATTTAAATGATGGAAACATAGTGGGACAGTGTATTATTTAAGGAGTAAAAATACAATGGATAATATATTACTTCAAAAATTAGCTGATGGGCTACTTAATAATTGGGAGAATAAAGAGATTAACATCGAATCTCACTTGAATTCATTGCTGAGAAGAAAATCTAATAAAAATGTGATATTTGAATTATCAAAAGCAATTGAACATAGAAAATTTGTGGATAAGAATAAGGCTGTACTAATAGTTACTCTTGCATTAATTCGTAGGAATTTAGATTGTGATGAAGAAGTAAGAGAGTTATTAAGAAAATATAAATTGATTAATTTGTTATATGGAGGATTAATAAAATTATTAGATGGAAAATCTGATACATTTAAATTTCAAATTAGCTGGAACGATAATACTTTTGAGAATAAATATGAATTTATAGAAAGATTTCCAGCTCCTAAACGTTGGGAAATCATAGATTTGTTTATAACAGTATCAATTTTAATTAAAGAGGATGTTGGTAAATTTGAATCAATTTTGATTAAAGATCATACGGATCTACTGCTATTAAATTACTTACATGGGGAGAGGAACTGGATTACAAGTGAAGTATTATTAACTAAGCTATTAAATGATGAAACAAATGCATTAAGAAGAAATATAGGCTTTTATTTATTAATACATCCCATTGAACAGCTCTTATCGACGACGACTTTGGAAACAAAGAAAGAAAAGATTGATATAAATAATAAAGTTGAAAGTTTTAAGAGAGTATTTAAAAATATCCCATTACAATTTCAAGGAGAATTGTTAATTAATTATTTTCTTACAAATAAAAGAGCTAAGAGTATACCGGCGTTTTTAACTAAAGAAATGATGAAGATTAATTTGACAAATTTTCTTGTCAAAGAAATAAAATCTAGTAAGATAAAAACTCTTGATGATATTTACAATTTGTTATTTATTATAAAGTCCATTAAAAGAAAATCACATGGCTACAAATCATACAAAAATAGTTTGTATGATGCTATATTAAAAAAAATGAGAGAGTTTATTGAAGGCAATAAAGGTATATACTTTTGGGATGAAAATACGGAAAATTTATTTAGAGGGATTTATAGTATGTTACCCAAAAAGTATAGAATTAGTTTAGAAAAAAGTATTGTAAAAACTAATGCAAGTTTAATGACTTCAAAGTTAGATGAACTAGTAAGGTTTAATTTATTCATAAACGATAGTAACAGGGCAAAAGTTATGTTTGAAATGTTAAAATCAATAGAAAAAGATAAAACATGACCAACTATACATCTTACAGGTACTAAAAGATGTATATAATAATAATCCCTTTAATTTTAGCAAATAATTAAAAAAGGTATAGAGTTACTAGAATGAAGTGCATTGTCAATTGTTAGATATAAAGTAACGATTGGAGGTGCGTTTTTTAGCTTCAAAGGATAGGAAATTAAATATTAGGTTTAACTAATTTAAATACATTAAAATATAAATGATAGTATTATATTAAATTAAGAGGAAAATATATGGAGAAGAAAATTGAATCAATAAAAGAGTATATAAAGCTTAGTTTCTCGGTAGTTACTATTTTATTGTTAGTTTTTTTTATAATGTTAGGGAGTTATAATTTCGCAAAAATATATGATTTTCTACTACCTTTATTTGGTGAAGTTACGTACACTATTTTACTATTGGTAATTATTTGTGCGTGTATTAATTTATTATTAGGGTGTATTGAATACTCAACGTCTATTGTAAAGGGATATAGTGATATCGATGTTTTTTTAATAACTTTAATAAATTTATTGAAGTATGTAGTAAATTCAATGTGGATTATATTGGTTGTATTTTTAACTATACAATTAATATCAGCAGAGAATTTTAAAGTTATGTTAATAGCTATTTTATCTATATTAGGATTAATTTCATTTATTATACTATTTAAAAAGAATAGTAAGGGGACGGATGCAGCAAAAAGAAATTTAGAATATGTATTTATCTTGAGTATTATTTATGTTGGAGTACTAATATTACTATTATTTTATAAACCACCAATAGAATTAGAAAGAAATTTATTCAACATTGGAATGATTTTATCTATATTACTAACTATTGTATTTACAAATATATCTGAAAGAGGTATTGATACAATCATTAAAAAAAGAAAACAAGCTGTTTTAGAATTAGTAAAGAAAAAAAAAGATAATTTCTCAGCAACTATAAACATTTTAATTGCTATAGTCACAGTCTATGTATTTACAGATACAATTTATGTAGGAGAGAAAAAAGGATTTGTTTCTGAAGATGAAAAAAAAAGTATAGCTGAAGCAATAATTAATAGTGATCAATTTATATTAATGGTATTTCTAATTGGAGCATTTTCATACATAATCCATTATTATTTATATTCGATATTACATACAGAAAAGAATGATTGAAATCTAAGTAGAAAAAAGAGGTGGGACGTTATTAAAAACTGTTGAACAAGTGATTAACAGCCGAACTATAAAGTATTAAAACAAGCAGGTTATATTAAATCGCCATTGGATGAATTTGCAATTTAGGGCTGCTATTATAAATACTAATCCTTTTGAACGAAAAAGTTTTGAAATACCTCTTCTGAGAACCTTAGTTCACACGAATTCATTTATAGATTGTAGTAAGGAAGATAAGCTTAAAAATTTGATAGCAGGCATTAAGTCAATTTGATTTTTACAAGTTAATTTTACTCCTTCTTTAAAAGACTATGGATTGGTAAATAAACTTGATGAGGAATATCATTTTGATGTTTATGAATTTTCAATTAAAAGACTGGAATTGATATCCGATCTTCGATCCTTTGATTTCATCAATTCTATTTGTTGGAAGATTAATCATCATATGCTTCCAATCTATTCGATTTAAAATCTTATTAACTTTTGTTATCACCATTCAGACTCCCTTTTAACATCAATAATTTAAATGATTAATAGTGTGAACTATGGGATTATCATTAAAAAGGGTGGTATTATCTAAAAAATGTGAAAATAGCTTGTGATTATAAAAATAACAAGCTATCATAGTGTTGAAATAGGATTATGTCAATGAAAATGTCACAAATTTTTTATGGCATTTTTATGATTCTATTTGTTTTTTTAAACAGATTCTTCTATAATTTCATGTGTTAGGTGTAGACCAATTTGCTTGAGTGAGCGGAGTTTGGTCCACTTTTTCAAGTTTTGTATGATGGCTGTCATCAAAACTTGTCTTTTTACTTTTTGGACTCCACGGTATCGCGCATAGCGTAAATCGTGGAGTTCTTTACTATGTGCGAAGCTAAGTTCGACAGTGGCTGGACGTACAGAACGAAGGATTTTCCCCCGATAGGACAAGCGTTGCCCTCGTAATTGATTATAAATTTCTTGGTGAATCGAAATTCGTAACACACGGTCTTCGTTTTCCCTTTTTACAAAAGGGCAGAATTGACAACTTCCTTTTGGTGGTTTGAATTCGTGATAGCCCTGTCGATTCGTTGTTTTATAATAAAATGGTACACCACATGGACAGGCATAGAGATCCTCATTCACCTGTTTAAACTGATAACGGCGACAATTCGGGTGGTCCTTCGTTGCGAATCGTCGATAAGACATATAAACGAAGAATTTCCTTTCAAACAATCTTCGGGCAAGAGGGGCATTGTAATAACCTGAGTCGAGCGCTATTTCCTTCGCGTATTGCCCAAATAATTGCTTTAATTGATCCACTTGTCCTACTAATTTACGATGCCCTGGTACATTCGCAGCTGTGACATCTGTCGCAATAATAAAGTTATGTAACGAATCCACAATACGGTGCTCAAAATACGCAAAGCGCCCACGTTCATCATGTTTAGCAGACAAACGTGCTTCCGGATCCACAAGGCTACTATTTGTTCGCTTTTCTTCTACCTTTGGCTCTTTTGTCATAAGAAATTTCTTCCCATGACGCGCACGGTGTTCATTAATAAGCGTTAAATCATCCTCTTTTTCTTCTATGATTTTCTCTTCAATCTGTACGTTACGCACCCGTTTATTGGCATTCGCTTTTAATTCCGTTTCATCTGCCACCCATGTTTCGTTCGCAATAAATCCTTCATCGTGAATGGAAAGAAGACAATGTTGAAAAAGTTCCTCCCAAAACGTCACACCCTGCAGACGTTGCGAAAGAAACTTAGAGATGGTTGAGTGATCTGGAATTTTTTCTGTAGGAGAAATGCCTAAAAACCAGCGATACGTTGTGTGTTGCTTCACTTGCTTACACGTAAAATGAACTGAACGAAAGCCTTCTAAATACTGAATCAATAAGATTTTCACCAACATGATCGGTGTGGCTTTGAAATAAAGTTGCGATGTTTATAAAAAAGACACGATGTTTAAAACAAAGTCGCGATATTTATAAAAAAGGGCGAAGTTATACCCCTTTAGATACGCTTAGACTAAAGGGTTTTTATAAAAAGTCAGTATTCCTCAAACGGGCCAGATTGTTATAAAGGTTAGCATAAAAGCCCCCTTCTTTTTGAATAATAACTATTCGAGGGGTGATGAATCATGAATTATTTAAGAGTTATTATTTACATGTGTTTTTTAGGAATATTGATACACGCTCAAATATCATTTGCTGAAACAGAT
>NZ_JBXUNW010000003.1:0-267382 GCF_057196045.1 Lysinibacillus sp. DFXJR4
AGCCATATAAAGTAGCCATTATTGCTTGTGCAAATAAGCTTTTACATTGGATTTATGCGATTTTAAAAACGAAAACACCATTCCAAGAAACCATGTAGTGACAGCATTTTCAAATACAATAAAAACCTCCCAAATTGAATTCGGAGGGTTATTTGGGTTGCGCTTTTTTAGTATAGCATGAAGTGTTTTTTAATTTAAAAGATTTTTATTGACAATCTATTAGCTGGTTTAGTTGAAGTATACAAATATTTACACTGGTTATCAGTGGACTACTATTGGGTACGTACCTTACAATCGATAAGAATAAAAATCCACGAGTTTACAAATTCGTGGATTTTATTTTTTTATATGAAAAATAATTGTATATAAAATCAAATATTGATACGAAATAGGATGAACCAGCAAATAAGATTATAGGGCTATCATAAGGGTCGCTAATAAAGCCTTGTAAATCAAAAAAGTCTTGTAAATCTAGATAAAGTAACCAAAGTGTTGTGATGGTGAAAAGAGAAATATCGTAAGCAATACTTAGTGGGCGTTTAATCTTTTTTAGAGCGAAATTAAAAACGACAATTCTAAAAAAAACAAATAGGAATAAACAAATAAAATAAGCGCATGTAACATAAATGATTGATGGCTGTATTGATTCTGGTATCGTCGGCATCAGCATAAACCCCTTTGAATAATTTTATAAATAGTGTATCGATTGGAGTTGTTATAAAGTAGGAAACGAAATTATGATTCTATAATTGTTATATAATTCAAAAAGGTTTGATTTTTATATTGCATACGAATTAGACGAGCTAAAAGAATCATTATTAAACTAACCAGCCCTGTCAGTTTAATAATACCTCAAATCAAATTATTTTGGATATAATTTTCCATTCACCATTCAAGCCAATTATCTAACGATGGTTCATTATGCACTATTGATTGTGGAAGGCTATTCCTTTCATTTAACCAATTATAGAAAGGTACTGGACGTTCCCTGTGCGCTTTGCCCTCCACATATGATGATTTATTCACCTTTCAACTCAAACGCCCCACAGCCTTACTATACGCCCCTACAAATACGGCTCTTTTGATATTTCTAGCAAATTTCAATATTATTAATGTTGGAGATAGAAAAAATATAAAAGAGGATAATTAAATGAACAAACTAGAACAAACAACCCTAGAATTACTGGAAGCTGGTTATACGATTGAAGAAATTAAAGCAGCCTTTGAGGAAGTAATTGAACAAGCTAAACAGTCCAATACAGATCGTGAGACAGATAACTAACAAAGTTGTCTGTTTTTTTGTATGTACTTTTATCCCCTGATTTCCTAAAATGGAAATATAGAGGGAGGATTTAAAAATGAAAAAATTAATTTTTAGTGCAGCATTAGTATTAAGTCTTGGACTAGCTGGATGCGGAGAAGATAAGGCTAAAGAAGAACCAGGCGAAAAAGAAACACCTGTATCAGCTGAACAAAAAGTACAAAAAGAAGAGAGTAAAACAGATGATAATGAGGTTAAAGAAGGTCCTTTAACAAAAGCAGGGCAATGGACAATGGATGGTCAAGACAAAGTTACTTTGGTAAAAATCAAAGAGGTAAACCAAACATATAAACAAGGTCCTGTCGATTTAACAATTGAATCCGTTAAATTATTACATCACTCAAATGTTGCTGATAAAACAAAGGAATACTTAAAAAATGCTAGTGGCAAAGATGTAACAGAATTAAACACAATTCAAGTGGTTTATAAAGTCGAAAATACAGTAGATGATAATGTTATGATGATGGCAATTGATACATTAACAACCGATACCAAAGCACAAATTCATAGCTATGATAATCTAGCAAGTTCTGATGACACAGGCAGTTATGCAGGAAAAGTCATTGTAGAAGGCATGGCTATTTTCCCTTACTTCAACGGCACTTTAGAAGATATTAATACAATTTTCATTAATACGGGTATGACATTAAATAGCGATGCAGGTACAAGACTTGGGGAGAGTCAACGTATCGAAATTGCTTTATAAATAAAAACGAATTAAGTCACTCAAATGAGTGGCTTTTTTTGATGAAAATAATTGGATAAACAGTAAATTATTTCACATAAACCTATTTACTTTTTTAAATAGATATTGTATAATAAGAGTATAGAAAGGAGGTGAACAAGAGTGGATGAATTTGAAAAAGTTCTTGCAACTGTCGCACTTGTAGCCACAACATTTAAAGCTTTCACATCAGGATTAAAAGACATTTACGACATGACGCAAGGCAAAAAGAAAAAGCGACGCCCCCCTACCAAGAAGAAACGTCGCAAGTAACACCGGAAGGAGGTTAACCCCTCCTTCTTACTCAAATTATATCACATCCACTTACATGTATGAAAAAATTACTTAAAAGATTTGGTTATACAAACATCGCTTTATTAATTGCAAGTACAGTTATAATACTAGCATTTGTTGATTTTCAAAACCCATCAACTTTAGATTATGTATTAATGGCACTGTACGGAATCACAATCTTAATCCACATCATAAGACTTATCATGTTTACGATAAAAGAGAGGTGAATAAAATGGAATATAAATTTAAATCGACTGAGGAACTTCTTAACTTTTTGAATGAAGAATTATTATCTGCAGCTGAAGCAGCTGAGGTATTGGAAATATCGAAAGTTAGGCTCGGTCAATTAGTAAAAGACGGAAAGTTAATAGCAGCTAAAGAGCAGCCTAAAATGTTCTTAAAAAGTGTGCTATTAGAGAAAAAGGATGAACTTGAATCACTTCGTAAAAAGTTTAGACCATATGAATAATAATAATAATAATACAAAGACCAGGCACTCACATTTTTATGAGCGCCTGGTCTTTTACATTACTCACTAATTTAAACAATTTACTACTCACCTAACTCAACCTTCACTGACAAAGCTATATCTGCTGAAGGAGTTTCTTCTTGAACTACACATGATATTAAATAAGCCCCTTCTGGTAAATCATTAAATACCTGTTCATAGCTTTCATTCTCCTTCAAGAAACCAGTTGCAACCTTTCTTTTATCATCCGCATTTCGAATACTATACAAAAAACTTTTAGTGCCAGTATTCAATAAATATATCTTAACCTTCAAATCACCGTTAACCGTAAAATATGATTTACTTTCACCAATAGAAGAAACTATTTGTTCATCAATTAAACTTTCATGAGTAACTTCAATTTGCCCTCCCTTTAATTCTTCCTCTTTCTCCTTTTGAGTAGTATCCAACACAACAGGTTCATTTTTGATTACTTTTGACTCTTTTTTGGAAGATGGTTCTTCTGTTTGAGATGAATACATACTACATCCTGATAAAATAATACAAATAGAACAAATATGTGCTAATTTATATATCTTCATAATTCTCTCCTAATTAATTATAGCAAAAATTATATTTTTTCTTATTCTGCATACTTGCTTCATTTGAAAAATACCATAAAACACCTAGGTTCCCTTCGCTTAGGTAGTTCCCAATTTAGTATTTTTTATTTCATAACTATAAAAGGCCCAGGCTCAAACTTTAATCGAGTACCAGGGCTTTTTTATATAACTGAAAATATTAAAATTTAGATTCTTAGTTTAATGATCTGACAGCGAAATCAAATGCTCCTGATCCACCATTAATTGTAGTAATTGATACCTTATATTCACCCACAGGAATGTCATCTAAATCCCAAAATGCTGTATAAGTTTTAGATTCACCAGGGTATAAAGTTCCAGAGCTCCAAATGTAACCATTAGGTTTGTAAATTTTCCAATTAAAAGTATTTGAACCTCTATTGGCAATGTTATATCTTATGTCATATTTACTTGAACCAACTTGGAATGAATTTTTAAACTCTCCATTTACTAATGGTTGGTTAGTGTAACTTGCTAGTAGCGATCTTACCCATTTCCAAGAATCACTACCAAAATACTCTTCGTGATTCGAACCAATATTAACCTCTTCATTTTCCTGAATGTTTGTGTTAATTGTTTCTATTTCGGATGCCATTGCAGGTGCTATACTAGTTCCAGCTAAAGCTAAAGTTAAAGCAGATACTGTTGCCAATTTTGTAAATTTCACTAATATCACTCCAGTTTGTATTTTTATTTACGCAAATAATTTATGAATTATAATCTAGATTTCTTTTCCTCGAGTCAATTCAATCCTATCATTACCATTATACCAAATCAATGGAAAATTAACGCCAGATTTTGGCGGTATTAATTACATTTTTTGACGGTGTTTTCTATTTTATAACAATTTACGCCATATCACGCCAAGGATACCGCCATTTTTTGGCGCTATTATAATCCTTTCATATAACATAAGTATTATTTTTGATGAACTTTTCACTGAAACACTTGAAAATTTTTATTTAGAGTTTCTTTTTTGCTTAAATATTTTTCTTCACTAAACTGTCAATTTTAGTATTATGATTACAAAAAAAGCCCACGCTCAAAAAAATATTAGATACCCTTTTTATAATGTACATATATAATTAAATTTCTTAAAATGGTAAATAGTAGATATGAATAGATGGAGGAGAATGTAATTGAGTAGTTGCCCTAATTGTTTAGCCAATAATTCGATTAAGAAAGTATATAGAGATGGTTCAGTATTTAAGATATGTGAGTATTGTAATACTACCACAGAAGTTACGAAGCGAACGGTGAGAGAAGAAAACGAAGTCAAAAATGATGTGGAAAAAGAAGAATCTTCAAGTGGTTGTTTGATTGGAGCAATTATGTATGCAATTATGGCACTTATTATTATTATAAATTTTATAATTGAATTAAATAAATTATAAAAAGATTGTTATATGACCAAGACAGCAATTAGGCTATCTTGGTCTTTAGTATTTTTATGATTAAATACAACAGGTACCGTACTTGTTTCTATTACTTTTTATCATTTCTACGCTGTTGAATCGTAATATACAACCCGATTAAACGGTCGGTGGTCATTGTTCCATTCTGTAAATCCTTTAAGTGTGATTCTTGAATAATTCCATCTTTAACCGCCTGTGCAATAAAGTTTTCCGTTTCAGTTTTCATAGCTGGTGAACCAGGGTTCCATGATTGAGTCACTTTGATTTCCTCCTTCGGTTTGTCTTCCACAATTAATTGGACTTGCATCTTACTGTTGCTTGGCACAATCACTTGTCCTATTTTATAGCCTGCTGGCATCTTCCAAGATGTTTTAACCTCGAAATGCGGTCGATCAATACTACCTACCCAATCACCGCCCCACGTAATGCCAAGCTTTCGTGCAATAGCCCCTACTCGATTAAGTGTTGTTACATCATATAAAGACTGTGGAGGACCCATAGCAATATCCCAAGCTAGGCGTGACTTGTGATTGCTGGTTAGTGTCCAAATAACAATTTGCTCAGGTCTAGTACGTCCTTGAGAATAAAGGTAATTTTGTCGTTCCTGCGAGTGGTATGTTTCAGTGATGAAGATGTTTTTAATTCCAACTTTGAAACACTCCTGAAATAGCAATCGACAGGCTGTTTGTGCTGCAGGTAGCAGCTCAACAAGATCTCGGCATGTTGTTACGCTAGTCATTGTTTATCACCCTTTTTATCATCATTATCAATTTGTAATTGAGAGAATGCATTTGCTAAAAATTTCGGTACTTTAATGCCTAATTTCCCTAAATTCTCTATCATGCTTATATCAATCAAAAATAGAATCATAGCATTACGCATGAAGTTACCACTCTCTGTAGCTAGGTCTAGTTGTACTGCAGCAATGACCATTAAAATCATGGCAAACTTTTTAATCAGCCCTTTAAACGCCTTTTTTACTTTCGACATTTTTAAATAAGTAACCGACCATAATTCCGAGCGTTAATCAATAGCCATAAATATAGCGAAAGCTTTTACTAGATGGTCGATGCCACCAACAAAATAAGCGCCCCATGCCCTTGAGCCGCCTATGAGTGATGTATATAGCGTGTCTGTTTTCATACTACACCTTCCTTTTTGCATAATAAAAGCCCTCCACAATCATGTGGAAGGCAAATCGTTATTTGTTATTGCTTAAAATATTACATCAACTATTTAAAATCTCTCAGCCATTTGAATGCCTGTTCATAATTATCGAAAAATTCAATAGACCCTTTTGTGTTGGATTGCTTTAAGTGGTTCATTATCTCTCCTTCTTCAAGGAGAAACGCAATTGCTTTGCTGTGTTTTAGAATGGTATTATTAAAAAACTTATCTTTCCATTCTTTCTGAACAGAAAAATGGTCTGGAATGTATCCTTTTCTATCTACCAACAATTTGAATTCTCGACCTTCAGAAATAAATTGCTGGCACACCTTTTCAAAACCATTAAACCAATCATTAACATCTTCAATCTTTATTTGACCTATTAGGTGAGTAACTATTATATCTCCTGAAACTTCGGTGTTGACGTTTTTTTCTATCAATTTAGAATCATCTCCCTTAGTTTCTATTATCCGTAAAAACCCTATAAAATCAAATACCCACACCATCTAATAGTTTCGACAATAAAAATAACGCTAAGCTTCTGCTTGCGTTTCTGTATCATCTACTGGTAAGTCACTAATGATGATATGTTTATTAATGATTGCCCCTCCAATATTAACGAAATTTATTTTTGATCGTTTAATGTTGACGTGAATACACCCGCATCAAACTCCGCATTTTTCAAATTAATTAACTGTCCATTGTTTAATTGTACTTGATAATTCATAGCTATCATTCTCCTTATTTTTTCAATTTTAAAGTCTGTACCGATTTTTAATAAAGGCTCTACCTGTGATCCGACTGTAACAGTAAGCAAACAACCACCTTCTTTCTAATAAAAATACGCCACTTTTTTTAATGACGTCACTGAACAATATGGAACGATTGTAAATCACAAATATTATATTTAATCGAATTTATTTTTTAGGTGGTTTAAGAGGACTAGCCTGTTTAATGGGTTGTATTTAGTCATTTCTTATTTGCATTTTACCCTGCTGCCCATATATTCAAGCTCGTTTGGGACATTCAAGTATTACCACAACAATGAATACTTATGGTCATTTATTAGAAGAAACTGATCAAAGAGCCAGTACTCACTTCGATAAGCTTTTTAACAAAAAAGATTGATTTGGTCAAATTTCGGGCAAATTATTTAGCTATCCGTATTTATGCATAAATATAAAAAGCCTTACAACCGTTGTGGCTGTAAGGCTTGAGTTAGCGTCCCAGGAGGGATTCGAACCCCCGACCGACGGCTTAGAAGGCCGTTGCTCTATCCAGCTGAGCTACTGAGACATGATGTCATTTCTATATATTTCATATGAAGGACAATATTTATTATATGTACTTTATGGGGAAATGTCAACATTAATTTTACTTTGAAGGCAAGGTTTGCCTCATAAAGATTATTATATGAATTCATTAGTGATTTTATGCAATCTTTCCCATTCTTTTTGCTTGGATTGACCGATTTTTTACTAAAATGAAGAGTAGCAAAAACGAGAGTTATGATACCGTTTTTTCAAATGCACAACAAGTTACTCATGTTGTCAATGCTGATATAAGCAGAGAGTTAAGGTCAGTAAGTAGAGAACGATTTACTAGAGCAAAAATATTCTACATTTTTTATTCCAACTGATGTAACAGAAGGTGAACCTCTGATTATTTTGTATACTATATATATTTTAATAAATAATGCGGGTAACTTTCAATATAAATCTCCATAGGTTTAACATTAAAGGAATGAAATGATCCAAACTAATTTATCGAGTGCCTTTTTCTGTTAAAGTGATGAGATCTCTTGATGGTGCAATTTTCTTCGGCCCCTATTCGTGCTGAAATGTCTGAATTTGAAGCAGAGGCTTATCGGCAACAAAATGTCGCATTAACATAACGGTCATATTGTATATTACCAGGATAATTGAAACTGGGGATTATCAGGAGCTTCGTGAGGTTGATCATGCGCAGCAATTATCTGGAATTGTAGTATTGATCAAGCCCTCCTTTATTTAACTAACACTGCAAATAATTTTATAACAGACATTAATCTTACTGTAGATGGTATGAAGAATAATCAATTTTGCCTTCTATCATACTCGAAACTTTTAAAGAGTATTCTAAAGTAAAGGAAAAATAAAAAGGAGTGAATTATTGTATCCTTATTCACAAGGGTTTACCCTTAGTATGCTATATCCCGCTCCATACACTAATTATACGGCACCAGTTCGCCATTTTTTAAGACCGTCAAATGATTATCGGCGCTGTATAAGTAAAATTGAGGCTGACTTTATGGCGATGAATCGACTTCTCTGGATGGAGCATGTCAATTGGACGAGGATGACAATTATTAGCATTGTTTTTAATCTGCCTGATTTTCCCTTCGTGCAACAACGATTGTTGCGCAATGCGACTGACTTAGGCAATTGTCTACGCCCATTCTATGGTGATGCCATTGCTGATCGTTATGCTACCTTAATAAAGGAACATCTTACTATAGCAGCACAATTAGTGACTGCTGCTGTTAAAGGAGATGCTAAAACAGCAGATGCTAAAGAAAAAGAATGGTATCGAAACGCAGACGAAATTGCTATTTTTTTACACAGTATCAATCCTTACTTAAGCATAGAAGGTGTGCAACAAATGTTCTATACACATTTAGCGTTAACGAAAAATGAAGCGATAACCATGATACAAAAAGATTATCAAACAGATGTAAACATTTTTGATGAAATTGAGGCTGAAGCACTTGCTATGTCAGATATGATTGCCCACGCGATTGTCCTCCAGTTTTGTTATCTCTTCTAGTCATAAAAACCAGATCTATTAACATTGATTTTTTTGTTAATAAATCTGGTTTTTCTGTTCAACAACAGGTGGAAAAATGTTCGCCTTCTTGCACTTTGCATAATGAACTATTGGTTGAGTCCTTTGGAGCATTTCATTCGTAAAAGGAGCTAGCGTATTGCTTTCAATATTGATTTGCGCTTTTTGAAGCTGCCAAGGTAAATGATGTATATCGATACGTAATAATACATTTTTCGATTTTGTCCATGAGCAATAGCGTTCTACTAACCACTTATCAAAGCTGCTACTAGGTATTTCATTAGGCAATGGTTTATAAGAAATCCTTGCTCTTTCCTTAAATTTATTACTATGGCTTGTAAAAAAATAGCTATTATCCTTTAGTTGTAGTGCCATTTTTGCATAACGGTATTTTAAACCACCCAAGGAAGCTAATTGTGCAACAAAGCGATTTGTCACATCTAAATTAAAAAAATAAATACCTTGCTTCCCCTTGTACGTCACATAGGTACGTATATTGAGCTGTACATAGGAATCAGTTCCAGGGAATGCTGGTAGCAATCGTAGTCGTTGTCCGTTTACTTTAAAAAGCACTATACTAAGCCAAGCGTTTTGTTCAAAGAGATCTACTTTTAAATCTTTTGGGATATGCTGCTCTAGTATAGAAGGAGGAACCGGCCAATGCAAAAACAATACATCCTGCCATGTTTGCGTTAAAATCCATGGTTTTCTCCACATCAAATCACTCCCTTCTGTAGAATCAATTCTCTCCTACAAAAGAGTAGTTCAAACATTTTATTTTTGATTCGTTTCTAGCGTTTCTTTTACAACAAAGCGATAATATAAATTGCGAAGCTCAGATTCTTTAAAAAGCCCTAAATGATTTTTTAATTGAGGGTGTACTAGGATTCCATGTTTACGCAATTCTTTAACAAACCAACCCTTTGAATATTTATACATCTAATCTAGTCTCCTTTAGCATTTATTCATACATAGGGTATGCGCTTGGATTCTAGAAGTGACCTTTTGACAAAATAAAAAAACGAAGGGAGTTCCCCTCGCTTAATTATGTGCCACAAAATGTACGATATGGCTGTGTAGATGGTGCTGGTAATGCTGCGTATTGTAATTGCTCATTAGAATGCTCGAACGGCTGCGCAAGGGCCTTTAATAATTTGTTCATAACACTGTCGTCCCCATGCTCGACTACAGCCTCTAATGCTTCTTCTACACGATGGTTTCGTGGAATAATTGCTGGATTATGATTACGCATTAATTGGTGGGACATTTCCTTTGTTTGCGATTGTCTTGTTAATCGCTCAAGCCATTTACTATGCCACTCTTTAAATGCCGATGAGCTAAATAGCTGTGATTCGTCCCATCTTTCAAAGGTTAATGCAATAAATGTATTTGTATAGTCCGCTTGATATTGCTGCATAAGCTTAAGTAGCTCTTCAATAAGTAGCGCGTCCTGCTCTTCTTCATTATAAATGCCAAGCTTTGCACGCATACCCGCTAGCCAGTTATCATGATACAATTTGGGATATTGCTGCAATGTTTCTTGAGCTAAGGTTATTGCCTCCTCTTGATTTTCATGAATTAAAGGTAATAATGTTTCAGCTAAGCGTGTTAAATTCCAGCCACCTATATTGGGCTGGTTGCCATATGCGTAACGACCTTGTCTATCAATGGAGCTGAACACTGTCGCTGGGTCATAGGTATCCATAAATGCACAGGGGCCATAATCAATCGTTTCACCACTAATAGTCATATTATCCGTGTTCATCACACCATGAATAAAGCCAACTAACTGCCATTTTGCAATAAGGGAGGCCTGCTTTCTGATTACTTCCTGTAGTAAATAAAGATAGCGATTTTGAGCCTGATCTGCATTCGGAAAATGTCGCTCTAATGTATATTCTGCTAACATTTTTAGCTCCTCATCTGTTCCCCACTGTGCTGCAAATTGGAAGGTACCGACGCGCAAATGACTGCTGGCAATACGAGTTAGAACAGCACCCGGAAGCTCAGATTCACGGATAATTGTTTCACCTGTTGTTACAACAGCCAAGCTTCGTGAAGTGGGAATACCAAGTGCATGCATGGCTTCGCTAATTATATATTCACGCAGCATGGGTCCAAGTGCTGCCCTGCCGTCTCCGCCACGAGAAAAAGGTGTCCTTCCTGAGCCTTTTAGCGCGACATCAAAACGTTCATTATTTGGGGTTATTTGCTCTCCAAGCAACAGTGCTCGTCCATCGCCTAGCATATTGAAATGACCAAATTGATGACCAGCATAGGCTTGAGCAATGGGATTCCCTCCAGCTGGAACCTTATTTCCTGCAAAAATCGCAACCGCTTCCTCGCTAGATAAGGCTTCAATCGTTAAACCTAATGACGAGGCAACCGTCTCATTTAATTTGACCAGCTTAGGAGCACGTACAGGATTAAGGGCTAGTTCCGAATAAAAAATGCTAGCTAGTTGGACATAACTATTATCAAAATTCCATCCAATTATATTTTCCATGCTCTCTCCTTTATTGTCTTTTATATTTATTTTTCCTTCATCATTAAAATCAATTCATAGTCAATTTTACCACTAAGAACACCTTCAAGCCGACTACAAATTAAAAATCCGCTAAATAAAGCGGATTTCTACAACCATCATTATTCATTTCGCATAAATGTATAAGCGTCTAAAAGCCGGTGATCGTCCGTAAAGAAATCAACTTTAAAAGTTGTCTGATTGATCTCCACAACGGCAAAGCTCTTCTCTTGGCGTCCACGCGGCTTTAACAGGCTCCCTGGATTTAAAAATAATATACCATCAATCATCTCTGCTCCTAGCATATGAGAATGTCCGAAGCAGGCAATTTGTGCATCCACTTCTTTTGCTCGGTAGGATAATGATAGCAAAGAGCTTTTCACATTAAATAGATGACCATGGGTTGCAAAAACTTTTATATCGTCAACATCAATCACTATTTCATCTGGAAAGGCTGAATCAACGTCACAATTACCCCGTACTTTTTTCATGCCCTCTAATACCTGATGGGAGAAAGGAAGCTCACTATCCCCACAATGTATCAAAATGTCAATGTTTGGATAAAAGCCTCGAACCTTTTCAATCACACCGCTATCACCGTGTGTATCACTCATCACTAGTATTTGCATGGATATCACCTCTTATTTTATAAGATTTGACAATTGTTCCTTCAACTGACGAATTGCATTTCCACGGTGAGAAATGGCAGCCTTTTCTGCTGGCGATAGCTCAGCCATCATACGACCTAAGCTTGGTACGTAGAAGATTGGATCATAGCCAAAGCCATTTGTACCGCGTTTTTCATGGGCAATAACACCCTCACAAGTACCGAAAACTGTAGTTGTGTTAAAATTAGGACCTGCAATGGCAATACAGCAGCAGAAGCGTGCTGTACGATTTTCACCTTCAACATTCTTTAAATTTTCTAGCAGTTTGACTATATTCGCTTCATCATCATGGTCGCCTGCATACCGTGCAGAATAAACGCCTGGCTCTCCATTTAATGCATCGACAGCTAAGCCGCTATCATCTGCAATAACGATTGTGCCGAGCTCTTTGGCTAATGCCTCTGCCTTTAAGACTGCATTTTCCTCAAATGTAGTGCCCGTTTCTTCTATTTCCATTTCTGGTGCTACTTCAAACATGGTTACCACTTCATAGCCAAGTGGACCAAATAAAGCTTCGAAATCCTTTGCTTTTCCTTTATTTTTCGTTGCGATTACTACTTGCTTCATCACTTTTGTCCTCCAATTTGATCTGCCAGTTCGCCAAGTGTCTCTTTTTGTAGTGCAATTAACTCTTGAATACCTTTTTCACCTAATGCTAGTAAATCATTTAACTGTGAACGAGAAAATGTTGCTTCTTCTCCTGTTCCTTGAAGCTCAACAAATTGTCCTGCTCCTGTCATCACAATATTCATATCAATAGCTGCATCAACATCTTCTACATAGTTTAAGTCTAAAATTGCCCCCTGTTCTTCGACAATTCCAACACTTGTTGCTGCTAAATAGTCAGTCACAGGAAATTTTTCAAAAGGCTTTTCGGCACCGAATTTAGCGATTGCCTGTGTCATTGCCACAAATGCACCTGTAATAGAGGCTGTACGTGTTCCTCCATCCGCTTGAATAACATCACAATCAATCCACACTGTTCGCTCCCCAAGTGCCTCTAAGTCAACAATAGCACGTAATGCACGGCCGATTAAACGTTGGATTTCCATTGTACGACCATTCACCTTGCCTCGTGATGACTCACGTGGTGTACGCTGTGCTGTTGCACGAGGTAGCATCGAATATTCTGCCGTGATCCAACCTTTGCCCTGTCCACGTAAAAATCCTGGAACCTTATCCTCAATTGTTGCTGTACAAATCACTTTTGTATTACCAACTTGAATTAAAACTGAGCCTTCAGGGTGTACTAAATACTCACTATCTATTTTTACTGGTCGCAGTGCATCTGCATTTCTTCCATCAAATCTTGTCATCATTCTTGTTCCTCCTAAAACTTTCGCACTCATCTTATCATACTTTAACCATTCAAAAAAGTGTACGGTTCTCTATGTAAGATGCTAAAAACAGCAAAAATCAGCCTAGCCCGTCGCTAAGCTGATTTTTTATTTTAATGTCATACGTTTTATATCGAGAGTACCTTGTTCAAGCCAATTTTCAGCAATTGAACGGAAAATGGGTACCGATCCTGTGGCATAAAATTTATGAGCAGGCACTATAGTTGAATCAGCCAACGTGCCATTATACTCAAGCATTTCTTGAACATCCTTTGCTGTTTCCTCTGCAGAAGATAGCACGAAAACATCTTCTCCGACAACAGCTTCAATTTGTTTTTGCAAAATTGGATAATGTGTACATCCTAAGATGACCGTATCAAATTGTTCATTTTTCAACGGCTTTAAGCCTTCTGTAATTAATTTATTAGCAAATCCACCTTTATATTCGCCACTTTCAACAAGTGGTACAAATGTTGGACAAGCAAGTGGAATAATATGTGTTGACGTATTGAGTGACAGTAAGGCTTCCTCATACGCCCCACTTTTAATGGTTCCTTCTGTTGCAAGCACAACGACTTCATGTCGCTTCGTTTTCTTTACAGCTGCACGTGCGCCAGCATTAATAACGCCTAGTACCGGAAAAGGCATATTTCTTTGTAAACTTTCGAGTGCTACTGCAGTCGCTGTATTACAAGCAATAACAAGCATCTTGATATTCATTTTCTCGAGTGCTTTTGCCATTTGCCAAGTGAAATTCCGTACTTCCTGTCGACTTCTCGGACCATATGGACATCTTGCTGTATCGCCAATGTAGTAAATCGTTTCATTTGGCAAACGTTTCATAATTTCCTTTGCTACGGTTAAACCGCCAACTCCTGAATCAATAACGCCTATCGGGGCATTCATACTTTCCGCCTCAATCCTGTTTCATGTGTACATGTAGTCTTTGTAGATATCCTGATAATTGCGCGACTTCTTGCTCATTAAAACCTACAAGTTTTTCCTGCAAATACTGTTGTCTTTTTTCAATAACCTCTTGAATAATACGTTCGCCTTTCTCGAGAAGATGAACAACAACGACACGACGATCATTTTCATCACGTACTCGTTTCACTAATTCATTTTTCTCCATTCGGTCCACTAAATCTGTTGTTGTACTAAAAGCTAAGTATAATCGGTTAGACAAGTCGCCAATTGTCATATCACCAAGTTCTTCTAACCACTGTAATGCAACAAATTGTGGCGGTGTAATCGCATATTGCGAAACAATTTCTCTTCCCTTTTGTTTCACAATGGCCGCTATATAGCGTAATTCCTTTTCAACCGTTGCAACGGTTTCAGGTGAGTGTTTTGTTACTTCATCCGACATATAACTATTTCACTCCTAAAAATACGTTGAATAGTTCTATTTTGTCGTTTTTTTCATGAAATAGCAAGTGTCCATTAGTCTAATTTAAATTCTTCTAAGCGTAACAGCTCAATTAACGCCTGAGATCGATTTGTTACACCTAGCTTTTGAATTGTATTGGAAATGTGATTTCGCACTGTTTTTTCACTAATACCAAGTTGCTCTGCTATATCCCTCGTTGTTTTTTCAGCTAATAAAAGCGCAAATATTTCACGTTCTCGATTTGTTAAAAGAGAACGATGATGAGAGCCATTCATTTTCAGTTACACCCTCCTCCCCCGCACGTATTGTAACTTATGATAGGGAATGAGGAGCGGTGACGGCTATTTTCATGAATATGACATGTTTCCTTAAAAATTTCGAAAATTCCCGTCATAAATAAATGAAATGTATCGGTAAACGCCTTTCAAAATGATAAAGGTTGTTCACTACCCAAAAGAAATTGCTTGTCAAAGAACGATTTATATTAGAGTATGGAAAGGCTGGCTAAATGATTCCTTGCTTCTTCAGATAAAGCTATACTTTTCCCAGTGCGAGGGTCCATTTGCACAACTGTCCCTCGACCCGTGAAACAAACTTCATCTTTTTGATTTTTCCCCATATAATGAATATCCAATGATGAATTACCAACTTTCGCTACCTTTGTATATATTTTTAATACATCATCAAAGAAAACCTGTCTTACATAATCACATTGTAGATCTGCTACTATTGGAATTCCCTCAACATTCTCATCAATTGCAGCTGGCATTAGGATACCTAAGTGACGGAAATAATCAATTCGTGCTTGTTCAAAATATGTAAAGCTAACTGTATTGTTCATATGACCATACATATCGGTTTCAGAAAAACGTACACGTACCTCGATATAAAAAGAAAAATCCTTTGCCCATTCCCGAAAATCTTCAATATAATTTGCTTTCATCTTAGCATCCTCCTAAAATTAATTCACTTTTAAATTTAGCGAATCGATAAATGAATATATATTCATTATAAAGGAGATTATTATATTATCATAGAAAATTCATCTATTTGCTTGTTTTATTCACAAAATTCCTTAGTGGAGGAAATTGGGATAGAAAAAACCCCCTGACACTTTGCGTGTAGGGGGTTTTAAAGTAAAGCTTGTACAATTAGTCAACGAAGTGATCTGAACCGAAAAAGTTACGGAACATTTGCACTGTAGTTGCACGGTTTAATGATGCGATAGATGTTGTTAAAGGAATACCTTTTGGACATGCAGCAACACAGTTTTGAGAGTTACCACAGTTTGCAAGGCCTCCATCACCCATAATCGCATTTAAACGTTGATCTTTAATCATAGCACCAGTTGGGTGAGTGTTGAATAAACGTACTTGTGATAATGGTGCTGGCCCGATGAATGATGCTTTTTCAGACACGTTTGGACAAGCTTCCATACATACACCACAAGTCATACATTTAGATAATTCATAAGCCCATTGACGTTTACCTTCTGGCATACGCGGACCTTCACCTAAATCATAAGTACCATCGATTGGCACCCATGCTTTAACTTTTTTCAGTGCATTGAACATACGTTCACGGTCAACTTGTAAGTCACGAATTACAGGGAATGTTTTCATAGGCTCTAGTTTAATAGGCTCAGTCAATTGATCAACGAGTGTTGAACAAGATTGACGTGGGCGACCATTAATAACCATTGAACATGCACCACAAACTTCTTCTAAACAGTTCATATCCCATGCTACCGGTGAAGTATTTTCACCATTTTCAGTAACAGGATTTTTTTGAATTTCCATTAAAATTGAAATTACGTTCATACCATGACGGTAAGGCACTTGGAATTTTTGCCAGTAGCTATTGCCGCCTTTAGTATCTTGACGTAAAATTTCCACTTTGACCATTCTTCCAGTATTTGCTGCGATTTGCATAACTTTTAGTCTCCTTTCGCAGAGTAGTCGCGTTTACGTGGTGGAATTAAAGAAACGTCGACTTCTTGGTACGTGATGATAGGATTACCAGTAGTTGGATCAAACTTCGCCATTGTTGTTTTTAAGAAGTTTTCATCATCACGGTTCGGGAAATCTGGTTTATAGTGAGCACCACGTGATTCATTACGCAATAATGCACCCTGTGTCATTACTTTCGCAAGAATTAACATATTTTTAAGCTGACGTGTAAAGTGCGCACCTTGGTTGCTCCATTTTTGCGTATCATTGATGTTGATGTTATTCCAACGTTCAGAAAGATCATCTAATTTTTTCAATGTATCTTCAAGTTGGTCGTTATAACGTACTACTGTCATCGTAGCAGTCATCATCTCACCAAGCTCTTTATGAAGCAAGTAAGCGTTTTCTGTGCCTTCCATCTTCATGATAGCGTCCCATTTAGTTTGTTCTTCTTTTTCGCGAGCATCGTAAAGCTCTTGTGGAAGATCTTCAGCATGCTTTTTAAGATGTTTTACATAATCTACTGCGTTTGGTCCTGCAACCATACCACCGTAGATAGCAGATAATAATGAGTTTGCACCAAGACGGTTTGCACCATGTTGTGAGTAATCACATTCACCTGCTGCAAATAGACCAGGTATTTCAGTCATTTGGTTGTAGTCAACCCATAATCCACCCATTGAGTAGTGAACTGCTGGGAAAATTTTCATAGGTAATTTACGTGGGTCATCTCCAACGAATTTTTCGTAGATTTCGATGATACCACCAAGTTTAACGTCCAATTCATGTGGATCTTTATGAGAAAGATCTAGGTATACCATGTTTTCACCATTGATACCAAGTTTTTGGTTTACACAAACGTCGAAAATTTCACGTGTTGCAATATCACGTGGTACTAAGTTACCATAGGCTGGGTATTTTTCTTCTAGGAAGTACCAAGGTTTACCGTCTTTATAAGTCCAAATACGTCCACCTTCACCACGAGCCGATTCTGACATTAAACGGTTTTTGTCATCTCCAGGAATCGCTGTAGGGTGAATTTGGATGAATTCACCATTCGCATAAGAAGCACCTTGTTGGTAAACGATAGAAGCAGCAGATCCAGTATTAATAACAGAGTTTGTTGTTTTACCGAAGATAATACCAGGACCACCAGTCGCCATAATAACAGCGTCTGCACGGTATGATTTAATTTCTTCAGTACGCATATCTTGTGCTACAATACCACGACAAACGCCATCTTCGTCAATAATGACACCAAGGAATTCCCAGTGCTCATATTTATTAACTAAACCAGCTACTTCGTGTGAACGAACTTGCTCATCTAGTGCATATAGTAATTGTTGACCAGTTGTTGCACCTGAGAATGCTGTACGGTGCATTAATGTACCACCAAAACGACGGAAATCAAGAAGTCCTTCAGGTGTACGGTTGAACATAACGCCCATACGGTCCATTAAGTGAATAATACCAGGAGCCGCATCACACATACCTTTAACTGGTGGTTGGTTAGCTAAGAAGTCCCCACCATATACTGTATCATCAAAGTGAATCCAAGGAGAATCCCCTTCACCTTTTGTATTTACCGCACCATTAATTCCGCCTTGCGCACATACAGAGTGTGAGCGTTTTACAGGAACTAATGAGAATAAATCAACTTCAGTACCAACTTCAGCTGCTTTAATCGTTGCCATCAGACCAGCAAGACCGCCGCCGACAACAATTATTTTGCTTTTCGCCATGATTATTTCTCACTCCTCTTAAAAAATTGCAATGATTGCATGTGCTCTATAATAGCTTCTATTAAATTAAACGAAAGCTAAAATAGCAGCCACACCAACTACACTTAGAATTACGAAAAGAATGTTTGTTACATAAGTAGCAATCTTTTGAGACTGAGGAGATTGTACAACACCCCAGCTTACTAGGAATGCCCATAGACCGTTTGATAAGTGGAAAGTTGCTGATAAAATACCAACGATGTAGAATCCAAGCATGATTGGATTAGCAACGATATTCGCCATCATATCGTAATCAACGTGTGTACCAAGCGCTTTTTGAATACGAGTTTGGAAAATATGCCATGCAATGAAAATCACTAAGAATACACCTGTAAAACGTTGTAATGAGAACATCCAGTTACGGTATGTGCTGAAACGTCCTGTATTTGGTGTAGCAGTGAATGCAATGTAAACACCATAAAATGCGTGGAACATTAATGGAATATAGATGACAATCCATTCAACTAGGATAAGGAATGGAATCTTTTCCATTACTGCGGTAGCATCGTTGTAACTTTCTGCTCCGCCTGTTGCTGTAAAGTTAATGAACAGGTGCATCGTTAAGAACAAACCTACTGGAATGATCCCAAGTAGAGAATGTAAGCGACGCCATAAAAACTCTCGATCTTTCGACAAGACTGTTACCCCCCTTAGTACTTAAAATAGCACAACAAAAGAAGTCATCATTTTGTAAATGATACTTCATTGACTGTGTATTTCATCATGGTACAATATTATGACATGTTTATTGTACTCTCAAGAGCTACGAGCGTCAAGGTAACTTAGAGTTTTTCATAGTCCTCATTAAAGAACTAATCTAGTACATGATGCATCATTTTTTCTCGAAAAAACTATCTTTACTTTATCAGCGTTAAATTTTAAGAAAATTCTAAGAAAGAAGGATTTCAATGTTAAACCCTCCATATCCTACTATCTCATCATTTGGCTATGAGATTATCCGTGATCATATTTTATCTTCAATTCTTGGTAAACACGAGGAGGATGTACTTTACTGGGCCGGAAAAGAGCTGGCTCGGAAGTTTCCTTGTAAAAGTCAAGAAGAACTTATCGCATTTTTCGCAGATGCCTGTTGGGGTACCCTTGAATTGATTAAAGAAACAAAAGATGGACGTATATTCCAGTTGACAAATGATCCTGAGCTGCTATTAGTTGGGCACCGTTGCTTTAGATTGGAAGCCGGTTTTATAGCAGAGCAAATTCAGCAAGCAAAAGGTTATTTAACAGAATGCTACGATGAAAAACAAGTTAAACAGGAGCATGTGATGTTCACTGTGAAGTGGGATGTTAAAGAAAGAATTATGAATACTATACCAACAGAGTAAGAAAAAGGATTGCATCCCTCTCTTTATTTATGGGATGACAATCCTTTTTATAATTGCGCATGTCTTTCTTTTAACAGTATATCTATTAATGCAATAAAGGCCTCCAATATATTAAGCGAGTGTTGAATCATTTCCTCTAAGTTACTAATTGATAGTTCATTGACTAATTTTTGTGCAGCAGTATGTACGAATTCATGCGGTTGCTCTATTTGACGGTACTCTGATAAGGAATGATACTGCTCAAGATGTCCATAATACCATTGTCCAAAGGCACATTGATGATGTGTTTTTAAAATATCCTTTTGTCCTGCCCTTTGAATTGTATTTCGCAAAAAGCTTGCATGATCCATTAATCTTGCTGCTAGCTGACTTATGACGGTTTGCTCTGAAGGTTTGCGGAAGGTCGGTACAATAGCTTTTAGCATTTCAGTGACTTGATTTTGAATTGTCTCGGAGAAATCACTAGTATGTGATAATTCTGTTGTCGTGATAGCCAATCGATCAATCGCTACTACATTTTCCTCAGACGCAACTGTTATTTGGTGAACGCCATGTGCTGCCTCTTCAATACTTTTGCTTGTAATAGACAGATTCGTAATATTGTCTTTCATATTGCTTAAGAAATTTGTGAAATAGTATTCAACCTGTTCGATATTCGTTATAGTATGATGTAATTTCTCATCGATGACTGATCGAATTGTTGTCATTTCTTTTAAGGAACCTTTGGAGCTACTGGCTAACTTCCCTACCTCCATTGCCACAACATTAAAACCCTTTCCATGCTCACCAGCTCGCGCAGCTTCAATTGAGGCATTTAACGCAAGTAGCTGCGTTTGATCAGCAATCGCTGTTACACTTTTGCCAATGTTATTCATTCTATTCATTTCATCCTTCAGTTGCTCTGTTGAATGAGCTCCCTGGATTAACAACCCTTGAACAATTCCACCTTTTGTAATTGATGACTCCATCTCTTTCACTAATTGGATAGAATGCTGTTTGATTTCTTGAATGTTTGCATTCACATTTTTCTCTACAGCTAATATTTCTTCTGTGTTTGATGACATTTCTTCACTCATTGCTGAAATATCCCCTACACTTGTTGACACTCCCTGTACCTTTAAAGCAGTTTGAAAATTAATTAATTCCATATGTGCTAGTACAAAGTCTAATATTGCATTTTTTACATCAATGCTTTCCTGTGCAAGTTCCAATTCTAGAATGCGTTTTTTCAGTAATTGTATTTCAGAATCATTGCACTGATTTATACCCTCAACAATTGGTTTTTGAAATAGACCAAATAATGCCATTCAATACTCACCTCTTCCTTGCCAAAACATGTAATCTCTCTCTATTATATAACAATCAATTTCGATAAAACATTAAATTGATGTAAACGTCCCATATATAAAAAGGATGTGGCTATTACACATCCTTTCATTCTTACATATAAAGTGCTTGCTCTAAATTAAACTCATCATGTAAAGCATTAGCTGCATGAATCATGTCATCTTGAGGCACTACAACAGACACTTTGATTTCGGATGTACTAACCATCTTAACAGGGATGCCTTCATGTCGTAAACGATCAAACATTCGTGCAGCAACGCCTGGATTAGATGCCATTCCTGAACCAATAATAGATACCTTTGCCAAGCCGACTTCAAAATCAGCAAAGCTAAACCCAAGCGACAATTTACTTTCTTCTAGAACACGTAATGCTTCTGCAAACTCTTCTTTCAAAATCGTAAATGATACAGTCGGTTTAAGACCGTCAATAATCGCTTGCACGATGATATCTACATTAATGCGATGATCTGCAAGTATCGTAAAGATATCTGCCAACGAAGCATCTGAATAAGCATCATACCCTACCGTTAAACGAATAACATCTGATTCATAGGCAACACCCCGTACAATTAAATTTTTTTCCATCTCAACTTCCTCCTTCAATAAAGTACCTACTGTATCTATTTCATTTGATCGAATAATAACGGGTATTTGAAACTTCTTTGCTAATTCTACAGCTCGTGGATGTAAGATATGTGTACCTAAATTCGATAACTCCAGCATCTCATTATAGGAAATTTCCTTTAATTTTTGTGCACCGTTCACATGGTTTGGATCAGCAGTATAAACGCCTTCCACGTTCGTATAAATATCCACACGCTCCGTATCCAGTGCTGCTGCAATGGCCACAGCAGTCGTCTCTGCTCCACCTTTACCAAGAGTCGTAATATTTTGTAAATGATCAATACCCTGCTCCCCAGCAACTACGACAATTTGCTCCTGTGCTAAATGCTCTTCTAGTCGACTTACATCCACATAATCAATGCGTGCGTTAACATGCATTGCATCTGTCTGAACACCTGCCTGCCAGCCTGTTAATGACACTGCACTATAGCCTTCTTCCTGCAAGGCAATGGCCACTAAGGCACTTGATTGTTGTGAGCTTGTTGAACGTAGCACATCTAATTCACGCTTAGACGCATCATCAGATAAATCCCGTGCCATTTTTGTTAATTCATTTGCTGAGCTTGTCATTGCTGCAGTAACAATAACTACATCATGACCTTTTTCTTTTTCATGAATTGCCTTTTTCGCAATCTCAAAAATATGTGCTGATGATGCTAATGTAGCACCGCCAAATTTCATTACAATTCTTGCCATCCTGAATCTTCTCCTTTTCATCATCACTAATTTGACGTAATTTCTATTCGGAGTGTCTACTAGAAAACCAAAAAAAGCAGCTTTCACATAACGTGAAAGCTGCCTATACATGTACAATAAAAAAACCTTGCGCATGTGTGATAGCTCTCCGAAACGTTTAGAATCGACAGTCTTACATTTCTTAAATGCAAAACCAGTACAACATCGGAAACAACGATGCTCCACTTCGGCAAGCTCCCCTTTCATACATCTTCACAGGATTTGTTCATCCTCTGATGTACTACTTTTGAATCTTGCACCTCTATCATCACTTAAAATAGTGAATGTATGTTATTAAACATTAGCATATGTCTATTCCTTTGACAATGTCTGTTCCTGAAAATAGGTATATATATGACTAGCAAGATTAGCAGGCATCCCAGCCTCTTGTAATGCTAACTCACTTGCCTCTCGAATTTTTTTGACAGAACCAAAATGCTTTAATAATTGCTGTTTTCGCTTTGGACCAATACCCTCAATCTGATCGAGAACAGATTGAATAGCATGCTTTTCGTGCTGCTGGCGTAGGAATGTAATGGCAAACCGGTGTACCTCGTCTTGAATTCGTTGCAATAAATAGAACCCATCACTTGTGCGCTTTAACGCAATGACCTCAGGTGGATCACCAAATAGAAGCTGTGATGTATTATGCTTTTCATCCTTCGCTAAGCCAGCGATTGGAATGACCAGCCCAAGCTCATCCTCTAATACTTCTCGTGCAACTTCCATTTGTCCCTTCCCTCCATCTATTAAAACTAAATCTGGTAGGGGTAATCCTTCCTTTAGTACACGAATGTAACGACGACGTATTACCTCCTGCATCGCCCCATAGTCATCGTGCTTAGCAGCTGTCCGAGTTTTATACTTCCGATATTCTTTCTTTGCAGGCTTGCCATCGATAAATACCACCATTGCAGATACAGCATCTGTTCCATGCATATGACTGTTATCAAAAGCCTCGATTCGTAAAGGTGTGGAAATTCCCATCGCTTCACCCAGTGCCTCACATGCACCAATTGTTCGTTCTTCCTGACGTTCAATGAGCTGGAACTTAGCTGCTACTGCGATTTCAGCATTTTTTGTAGCGAGGTCAACAAGCTCTTTTTTTTGCCCACGCTTTGGCGTCAATACCTTCACATCTAATAATTCTGTTAAAATGGCAGCATCAATAGCTTGTGGGATAAAAATTTCCTTTGGTTTAATATGCTCTAGCTTTTCGTAGAATCGACCAACAAATGTTAAAAATTCCTCTTCTGCTTCCTGATAAATCGGAAAAATAGAGACATCACGCTCAATCAGTTTACCTTGACGAACAAAGAATACTTGAACACACATCCAGCCCTTTTCAACTGCATAACCAAATACATCTCGATTGGTCGTATCACTTGATACAATTTTTTGCTTTTGCATAACTGTATCAATATGTGCAATCTGATCACGGAATTCTTTGGCACGTTCAAACTCTAAATTTTCAGCAGCGGCTAGCATTTTTACCTCAAGCTCCTTTTTGACTGCCTCCACGCCACCATTTAAAAATTTGGTCATATCCTCAATCATATCCTGATAAATTTGAGCATCAATCTCCTTCACACAAGGTGCCATACATTGACCCATGTGATAGTATAGGCAAACCTTGGAAGGTAGTTGTACACATTTTCGAAGCGGATATAAGCGATCAAGTAGCTTTTTCGTTTCACTTGCTGCATATGCATTAGGATAGGGTCCAAAATACTTTGCCTTATCCTTTTTCACTTTTCGTGTCGTAATAAGACGAGGATGTTTTTCATTCGTAATTTTTAAATACGGATAGGTTTTATCATCTGTCAACATGACATTGTATTTAGGATCATGAAGTTTTATTAGATTGAGCTCTAAAATCAATGCCTCAATATTCGAGGAGGTTACAATATAATCAAAATCTTCAATCTCACTTACAAGTCTCTGTGTTTTCCCCTCATGTGTACCAGTAAAATAGGAGCGTACTCGATTTTTTAGCACCTTTGCTTTTCCTACATAAATAATGGTTCCTTGGCGATCCTTCATCAAATAGCAGCCAGGCTGATCGGGCAAAATATCAAGCTTTCGTTTTATTAAATCATTCATTACAACCTGCCCCCTCTTTGTTAAACATAGTGCCCATCCTCTATTAACTTATTATATAACGAAAAAAAGCCAAGCACATCAAATGATGGCTCGACTTTTCATATCTTATCAATTAAGCATGTTTTGCAATAAATGTCTCTAACGCTTCTTTAGGTTGGAAGCCAACAGTTTTATCCACCAATTCACCATCTTTAAATAATAATAAAGTTGGAATTGACATGATTTGATATTGGGCTGCCGTACCTTGGTTGTTATCTACATCTACTTTTACGATTTTAGCCGCACTGCCTGCAGCATCCATTTCTTCAAGTACAGGTCCAATCATTTTACATGGTCCGCACCAAGCAGCCCAAAAGTCTACTAGCACTAACCCCTCTTTAATATCATCTTGGAAAGTTGCATCTGTTGCATGTACAATTGCCATTTGAAATCCTCCTTAAACTTACTATGCTTGTAGTATAGCATGGATAATTTACCTTGAGCGAACAATCTGCCTATAATGCAAAATTGATGAAAAAACAAGATGAAAAAAGTCGAAATAGCTTGAATGAATTTATAATTTAGCCTAGTTTGTATGATAGCGACCTTTATAAACATACGTTAACGTAATAAAGAGATAAATAGCTAAAGTAATACCTGTTACAATTATAGAAGTTGTAAAAATAATACCAATCAAGATAGCACTTAGCGCAATAATAGCAATCCACGTTGTGTAAGGGAACCATTTAACTACATAGGCACTTGTTTTTTCTGATTGTTTTTTACGTGATTTCAGATGTGCAATCGCAATGATTAACCAAATAAATAACACCGTGTATCCTAGGGAACCCATTAAAAACTCAAAAGTCTTACTTCCAGCATATAGTGAAATAATTACACCAACATATAATGCTAACGTGCACATTAAAATCGCATTTACTGGAACTTTTCTTTTCGATAAATGGGCAAAGATTTTTGGAACACGCCCGTCCACAGCCTGTGTATATAACACACGAGATGAGCCATAAAGCCCTGAATTCATGGAGGAAATAATCGCAAGTAAAACAACAGCGTTCATAATATGGTCTGCACCAGGAATCCCAATCATTTTAAACACCATTACAAACGGACTTTCAGGTACGCCATTTACTTCATTCCAAGGAATTAAGCTTACGATAATAAAGAAAGGTAGTAAATAGAACGTCACAATCCGAACTAGTGTACTGCGCACAGCTTTTGGTACTACCTTTTCAGGATTCTTTGTTTCCGCTAATGTAATACCGATAATTTCAGTACCACCATAAGAATAGATAACCACAAGCATTGCAGCAATTAATCCCATTGATCCGTTAGGGAAGAAGCCTCCATGCGCCGTTAAATTCGAAAAACCAACAGCTGTATGCTGACCAAATGATACAAGTAATAAAATTAAGCCTGCAATAATGAACACAACGATTACACAAATTTTAACTAACGCTAACCAATATTCTGTTTCAGCAAAAACTTTCACTGATAATAAATTAATCGCTGTAACTAACACTGAAACAGACAATGCCAGAATCCAAATTGGGTAATCAGGTAACCAATATTGAATGAAAATGGCCGCAACTACAGATTCTGCTGCAATATTCAAAACCCACATTTTCCAATAAATCCAATCCAGGAAATATGCTGGGTACTTTCCTAATATCGATTGAACTAAATCTCTAAACGTTCTGGCTTCGCTATTTCGAACTGCCATTTCCGCTAAACCTTGCATTACAAATAAAAGAATAATACCACCTAATAAATAGGCGATGAGCACTGATGGTCCTGCCATATCAATGGCAGCACTACTTCCTTTAAATAATCCTGCACCAATGGCACCACCTAAAGCCATCATCGTGATATGTCGTGAGGACATTGTGCGTTTTAATGTCTGGTTGTCTTTTTCCATTTTCTTTCCTCCTAAATCAAAAAGGCATATCGCCTATCCTTTCACCGTTAAATGAAAGAAGAGACGATATGCCATAAGCAAACCGCGGTACCACTCTAATTGATTCGATTCGAACCCTACTTTAAAACCTTGTAACGAAGGTTAATCGTCAAACAAATAGAATAATCTGTTAATTCCATTTATTTTACCACTCCTAGGCAAGTTCAAAGTCTTATTGGACTGCGTTGCACCACCCCGCAGCTCTCTCTACCAAATAATGAGCTTCTACTACTCCTAATCTTTGCGTTTCAAAACATTATTATTGAAAAATTTAATGATTATCCACCACTATAAGGGCTAACCATCATTATGTCAATATCTTATTTTGCGATAATTCTCAAAATAGAGCATTATACAAAAAAACAGGAGGAATGAATTCCCCCTGTACCCTTTACTATGCATTTACTTTTAATGCCTTAAATTCTTCAATTAGAAGAGGCACTACTTCGAATAAATCTCCTACGATACCGTAATCTGCCACTTTGAAAATATTAGCCTCAGGATCTTTATTAATCGCAACGATGACTTTAGAGTTTGACATACCTGCTAAGTGCTGGATTGCGCCAGAAATACCTGCAGCAATGTAAAGATCAGGTGTTACAACCTTACCTGTTTGACCAATTTGAAGTGAATAATCACAGTATTCAGCATCACATGCACCACGTGAGGCACCAACTGCGCCACCCAGTAAATCTGCTAGCTGTTTTAATGGTTCAAAGCCTTCTTCTGATTTAACACCACGTCCGCCCGCTACAACTACTTTTGCTTCTGAAAGATCAACACCTTCTGAAGACTTACGTACAACCTCTTTTATGATTGTGCGAAGGTTTGTAATATCCACCGAAATGGAAGCTACGTTACCTGATTTGCCGTCTACTTTTTCTAAAGGTGCAATATTGTTTGGACGAATTGAAGCTAAAATAACGCCGTCTTTTACTTTTACTTTTTCGAAAGCTTTACCAGAGTAAATTGGACGGATAAATACGATATCATCACCAGTGCCTTCAATTGAAGTAACATCAGATACTAGACCTGCCTGTAACTTACTTGCAATCTTTGGTGATAAATCTTTGCCATTAGCTGTATGACCAAATACAATTCCAGCTGGATTTTCCTGCTCAATGACAGCTAATAACGCTTGACCATATCCATCAGATGTATATTGTTTTAAATGTGGATGCTCTACTGTTACAACACGATCAGCACCATATTCAAATAATGAACCAGTTAAATCTGCTACAGCATCCCCTAAAAGTACGCCGACAACCTCGCCACCATCAGCGATTTGTTTTGCAGCAGCAATTGCTTCGAAAGAAACATTACGTAAGCTTCCTTCACGAACTTCACCTAATACTAATACTTTTTTTGACATAGTATATTCCCTCCGTTACCCTTTAAGATTCGATTAACATCATCAAATTTTTAAACTACTTTTGCTTCAGTGTGAAGTAGATTTACCAGTTCTTTTACTTGTGCAGAAAGGTCACCTTCAAGAACGCGTCCTGCTGCCTTTTGTGCTGGTAAGAAGATGTCTAAAGTTTCAATCTTCACTTCTACATCATCTTCATCGATATCTAAATCATCTAATTCAAGTTCTGCAAGCGGTTTCTTCTTCGCTTTCATGATACCTGGTAAAGATGGGTAACGAGGCTCATTTAAACCTTGTTGAGCTGTTACTAATAGTGGTAGAGAGGACTCGATAACCTCTGAATCACCTTCGATATCGCGTACAATTTTCGCAGATGTTCCATCGATTTCAAGTTTTGTAATTGTTGTTACATAGTTAATGCCAAGTAAATCTGCAACACGTGGACCTACTTGCCCAGAGCCACCATCTATCGCTACATTTCCTGTTAAAATTAAATCAGCATCTTTATCTTTTAAATACTCAGCTAAGATAAAAGCAGCTGCATTTTGATCTAATTCATCTAAATCATCTTCAGTGTTAATAAGAACCGCTTCATCTGCTCCCATGGCAAGAGCTGTACGTAGTTGCTTTTCTGCATCTTCGCCACCAATTGTTACTACTGTTACTTTACCCCCAGCAGCATCGCGAACTTGGATTGCCTCTTCAATGGCATATTCATCGTAAGGGTTGATGATGAATTCAGCACCATCTTCTTGAATTTTACCACCAGACACAACGATTTTTTCTTCCGTATCAAACGTACGTTTAATTAATGCAAAAATGTTCATATATCCATACCTCCTGGAACGTTTTATAATTCTAAGTAAACTTATAAATATTATATATTTTCAGTTTGGATAATGTCGATTGACAAGTGCTATCGACACGAATGGAAAATTATTTACCAGTAAAGACAGGCTCACGTTTTTCAATAAATGCTTGAATGCCTTCTTTAGCATCTTCTGTTATAAAAACGGTACCAAACGATTTTGCCTCAGCCTCTATACCTTCGTAGAATGAAGCAGGCTTCGCAAATTGCAAAGTTTGAATAGCTGCCTTTAAGGCGATTGGGCTCTTCTTCGCAATTTTCTTAGCAGTTTTTAACGTTTCCTCAAGCAACACTTCATCTGAATATGCTCGATTCGCTAACCCCCACTGCACAGCTTCAGTACCTGAAATTGGCTCACTTGTAAACATCATTTCTGCAGCTTTTGCAACACCAACATAGCGTGGTAATCGTTGTGTGCCTCCAAAGCCAGGAATCAAACCTAATTGTAATTCGGGCAATCCTAATTTTGCAGATTCTGTTACAAAGCGCAGATGACAGCTCATCGCAAGCTCCAAACCACCGCCAAGTGCAGCACCATGGATTGCAGCAATAACAGGTTTTGAGAATGATTCAACACGTTCAAAAATTTGTTGTCCATTGCTCGCTAGCTTTGTAAATTCCTCGCCAGATTCAACTTCTGTAAATTCCTTTATGTCTGCACCTGCTGAGAAGAAACGACCTTCACCGTGAAGTACAAGGACACGTACTGCGTCATCGTTTTCAACAGCATCTAGCACTTCATTGACTTCGGTAATGATTCCACGCGATAATGCGTTTGCTGGTGGTCGTGCAATTGTAATAATTGCTACTCCATCTTCAACTTTCCAACTTAGAAATTCCATTTCTCCACATCCTTTTAAGCTTTAATGCCGTTCAGAATTAATGCCTGAACCTTTGGAACTTGTTCTATCAAATCATATCGATAGTCATTCATGACCCACGACGTAATGGTTTCATCAATTGTTCCAAATACCATTTGACGTGCCAAGCGTACATCCATCGTTTGATTGAACTCACCGGAAAGCATACCTTCGATTAAAATTTGATCAAGTAATTGTAAGTACTCTCTTAACACCGAATTAATCTTTAATCGTAAATCCTTATTCGATTGTCGTAGTTCTAATTGTGTGACGGTTGCTAGGTATCGATCTGTCGCTAGAACATTAAAATGATTTTCTATCATACGTGAAAGTTTGTCTTTAGACGTACTTCCATTTTCTATTATATCTTGTAATGACTCAACAAAAACAGCCATTTTTTCATTAAAGACAGAAATTAATATATCTTCTTTATTTTTAAAATATAAATAGATTGTTCCATCAGCCACCCCAGCCTGTTTAGCGATTTTCGACACTTGCGCTTGGTGATACCCATTTTCTGCTATAACGATGACAGCTGCATCAATAATTTGCTTATATTTCGGCTTATCACGTTTCACTTATATATCACCACCTATAAAAACTTACAGACGTCTACATGCTTTGTTACCACATGATGTAATCCTTATTTAGTAAAAAGTAAGGATGTGACGTATTAACCTAAAAAAATATGAAAATATGAATGGTCATTCATTCATATTTTCATATTATATTTTACAACTTTGCTTGTCAATACTTTATGACGTATTTATTTTGCTTCTTTATTCACTAATTTCGTTTTTTCTTCATCCACTAATGAGCGACGCAAAATTTTCCCTACAGCTGTTTTCGGAAGCTCATCTCTAAATTCATAATAGCGCGGAACTTTGAATGCAGCTAGATGTTGGCGGCAATATTTATTTAATTCGTCCTCTGTAATCGAATATCCTTCTTTTAATACAATATAAGCTTTAACTGTTTCTCCACGGTACGGGTCTGGAATTCCTGCAACTACACATTCTTGAATTTCCTCTCGCTCATATAAGACTTCTTCCACCTCACGAGGGTATATATTAAAGCCGCCTGCAATAATCAAATCCTTTTTACGATCCACTACATAGAAAAAGCCTTCTTCATCCATATAACCTAAATCCCCTGTTAAGAACCAGCCATCCGCGAACGTTGCTGCCGTGTCTTCTGGTCGATTCCAATAACCCTTCATCACCTGTGGACCTTTTACAGCAATCTCTCCAACCTCACCGACTGGAAGCACCTCCGTATCGCCTGTACGTAGAATAACCGCATCTGTGTTCGGCCATGGTAAACCAATTGAGCCAATTTTGCGTTTACCCCAAATAGGTGTTGAATGGGTTACTGGAGAAGTTTCTGTTAATCCATAACCTTCTACGAGCTTTCCACCTGTGACTGCTTCAAATTTCTCTTGCACCTCAACCGGAAGTGATGCAGAGCCACTCAAGCAAGCTTTAATGGATGACAAATCATATTTTGTAATATCTGGATGATTTAAAAGACCAATATATAATGTTGGGGCACCAGGGAAAAGCGTTGGTTTTTGCTTATCAATGGTTTTCAATGCTGTTTCCGCATCGAATTTTGGTAATAACACCATTTTATTTTGCGTGAAAACAGATAGTAGCATAACCGTGGTCATACCATAGACATGGAAGAACGGTAAAATACCCATAATGGTTTCTTCACCATGCACACATTTATACATCCAAACATCACACATTGTTGTATTGGCAATTAAATTTTTATGAGTCAGCATCACACCTTTAGGAAAGCCGGTTGTACCTCCTGTATATTGAAGCAAGGCAATGTCCTCTTCAAAATCAAAAGAAATATCCAGCACCTTAATTGGTGAGGAACGCATAATCTCAGTAAATAGATGGTTTTGACCGCTATGTTCTACCTTCACACTAAAACCGTATTGCTTTTTTTGAATAAAAGGATAAACTAAATTTTTCGGAAATGGTAAGTAATCTTTTATAGCCGTAACAATTACATTTTCAAGTGCCGTTTCTTTCATAATCTTCATAACACGTGGATATAAGATGTCCATCACTAAAATAACCTTTGCACCTGAATCAGCCATTTGATATTGAAGTTCCCGTTCAGTATAAAGTGGATTTGTTTGTACGACAACAGCTCCAGCATACATAGCACCGTAGTAAGCAATTACACTTTGAGGCGAATTTGGTAGCATAATTGCCACACGATCTCCCTTTTCTACACCAAGTGCTTGTAAATAGTTTGCAAATCTAAGCGCAGACTCATATAACTCTGTGTACGTCAAATCCTTCCCCATAAAATGAATCGCCACTTTGGATGGATTCTTTTTATAGGCACGTGTCAAAAACTCTTGCACTGGAATTTCCTCAAACGTTAAAGACGATGGTACTTCTTCAGGATAATTTGTTAGCCATGGTTTTGTTGTCATACGTCCTCTCCCCTTTGCCCCAAACTTTGTAAATTCTTATATTAATTATAATGAAAAAGAAATACAGTTTCAAACACAAAATAGAAAATAAATGCATTTTCGATTAATTATTATGCATTTAACAACATTTATATGACTGTATTTTATAGGGTTTTAGATTGCAAGACCTTATGAATTCTCATTCATTCTTTGTTTTTTTATGCAAACATGTGAAGTAATATTTCTATATTGCGAAAATAAATTGTGAGGGTTAATTTTTTAAAAGATGAAAGATTAATGATAGATTTTAGTAGTATTTTGTGCGGTAGTGGTTTTGAGAGAATTTTGATGGCGATGAAATTTTTGATTTTGCTGAAGATTAGAGGATAATTTATGCTGCCTAGGTGGGGGCGAAATCACATGAGCTGTTTCTGAGCGACTTCTTTCCTTACCTGAGCGGTACTTGCTGCCAGCCGAGCGATTTCTCTCCTTGTCTGAGTAGTATCCGATTCTCTCCTACAAATTTTTACCTCACCTAAGCTAGGATTTTTTAATTGCCCTTTAAATAATAGAATGTCTTATTATTACATCCTTCTTTTTTCTTAGAAAATTCCTGTAGCACCCTTTTTGTAAGATGTCGATTCGATAATGCTAAAAAATAGCGTGCAGTTTGTGTATTAATTTTCTCATCAATCAATAAACAAAAATCCTGCAATGCTTGATGATGTGCGAATTTGTCATACATGTTGCAAGCTGGACAAAACCAACTATACTTTTGTCGGATTACTTTTGATTGATTACAATGTCTGCAGAATATACCCTGTTGAAGAGCTTTGGGGTCAATTTTGTAGTAGGAACATAATGGGGAAGGTTGAAAAGCACGATGATGCTTTAATAAGAGATTTGCTATTTGAGATTTTGGAATCGTTCCTTTGGATTTATTTTCATTTAAATGTTGTCTTAGAAAATAAGACAATTCACGCCTCATTAAAACTGGAAACTTTCCTTGTTCATAATAAATTTCAGCATTATTAAAAGGGAAAACAATAATTCCTGTCACTGCTATTTGGACCTCAAACTGCTTAAAAAAGGAATTTAATCCATAAATATAGTCCTCGAGTTGAATTTCTGGGTGATTAAAAATATGTTTATCACCATTTTCTAATATACGAACCAACTGTCTCGGGTGATGCTTCAATTCAATCCTCCCACGAATATTTTTACTTTCAATCACTACTACATCGTAAGGAGTAATAACTACAACATCAAGCTGAATAGGAACAGGCTCAAACAAGGTAATATTATGCAAAACATAGATTTCCAGTGTCTGTGATAACTTTTGCAATTCATTTATTATACATTGTTCACCAAAATCCCCTGCTTCTAATTGCTGTAATTCTTGCGAAACTTTTATATGTAGCGGATGACTTGAGTCCAAACGATGAATCATTGCACGTAATCCTGGTAGCATTGCTGCATGTTCAAATGGTTTTAATATCATGAAATTTTCCTTTCTTTTTGCTTAGACTATAGCAAGTTTTATCCTCATTGCAAATAGCCTTTTTTAAATTAAAAATTTAATCCCCTTAAATTTGCTTAAAAGAATAAAATTAAGAAAATTTGTGGATATTTGACCCTCCCCAGTTAATTTTACAATGGACCGAAGCGGTTCTTAACCATACTTGGGCGACTTTTTACTTTTTTTGAGACCTTCTTGATCATCGCCGAGCGACTTTTTTTCTACCTGAGCGGTCCTTGACCATACCCGAGCGACTTCTTACTCTACCTGAGCACTTCTTGACCCTATCCGAGCGATTTTTTACTCTACCTGAGCACTTCTTGACCCTATCCGAGCGATTTTTTTACTCTACGTGAGCACTTCTTGACCATACCCGAGCGCCTTCTTACTCTGCCTGAGCGCTTCTTGACACTATCCGAGTGATTTTTTACTCTACCTGAGCACTTCTTGACCATACCGGATTCTTACTCTATCTGAGCACTTTTGACCCTACCCGAGCGCTTTCTTACTCTACCTGAGCACTTCTCGACCATACCTGAGCGACTTTCTACTCTATCTGAGCAACTCTTGACACTATCCGAGTGATTTTTTACTCTACCTGAGCGTTTCTCGACCATATCTGAGCGACTTCTTACTCTACCTGAGCACTTCTTGACCATATCTGAGCGACTTCTTACTCTACCTGAGCACTTCTTGACCCTACCTGAGCGACTTTTTACTCTACCGGAGCCGTTCTTGACCCTACCCGAGCGATTCCACTCTCAAGCTGAGCAATTCTTTTCTTTACGCCACCTTAAAACATAACAAAAACGCATCCTCACAAACAGGATGCGTTTTCTTGTTTAAAGGGTCATCATATAGTAGACACCGACTGCCAAAAATGCGATGCAGACAACGATTAGAATTTTCGCCAATTTTTCCATGTCATGACACTCCCTATGCAATACTTGCCCCAATCACAAACGATAGACCTACTGAAATGGTGAAGGAAATAAAGCCGACTGAGCGATTATCATTCGCAATTTCTTGATCTACATTAAAGCGTGGAGTCATGAATTCAAATAAAAAATACGCCACAATCAGTAATGTAAAGCCAAAAAGACCCCAGCCAATCATTTCGCTTAATGTGCTGTGTCGAGCAATGGAGTAGCGGAAAATATTGCAAATCCCCAAAATTTTCCCTCCAGTTGCAAGTGCTACAGCAACATTGCCATTTTTTATTTCTTCCCAATTTTTATATTTCGTAACGACTTCGAACAATGCCATCGAGACGACTAAACATAACACAACAACACTAAAATATCCTGCCGTTTCGATAATCGGATATCGCCAAAAGCTAGAATTCAGCATTTTCTCCGTCCCCTTTACTGCTTATTTCAATTCCACAACCGTGACGCCAAAGCCACCCTCACCTGCTTCACCAAAACGGAAGGATTTTACACGCTTATGCTTTTTCAAATAGTTTTGAATTCCCTGACGCAATGCACCTGTACCAACACCGTGAATAATCGAAACACGCCCATAATTAGCTAGTAGGGCATCATCAATATACTTTTCTGTACGCAAAATAGCATCCTCGAAACGTTCACCACGGAGATCTAATTCTAATTTCACATGGCTATTTCGGTTTTTAACACCTGCAATACGTTGAACGGGCTCTTTTTCTGGCTTGATGTATTCAAGGTCACTATCCGAAATTTTCATTTTCAAAATGCCCATTTGCACAATCCATTCGGAATCAGACACTTTTTCCAGTAAAGTACCCCGTTGACCATAGCTTAACACCTTTACCTCATCTCCGACAACTAGGTTTTGAGCGCGAGCCTTCACTTGGGCTGCTTTCTTTAGCACTTTATTATTATCTTGAGGCGTCGCATCTTCTAAGCGTTTACGAGCTTCAATAAGCTCATGCTCCTTCACGACCTGGTCCGCATTTTTACGCATTTCACGCAATTCAGCTATGATTGATTCTGCTTCTCTCTTTGCCTCATCGACAATTTTACGAGCCTTTTCCTTCGCTTTTTTATCGAGTGCCTCTTTCCGCTCCTCATAAGCCTGTAGTTTGTCCTGCAGCTCTTTGCGTAAGGCTTCGGATTCCATCAGCAATTCATGAGATCGCTCTGCATCATCCTCGGATTGGCGTCGTGTCTCCTCAAGTGAAGCAATCATTGACTCCACTTCATGACGATCTGTGCCTGTAAAGCCTTTCGCTCTATCTATAATAGATTCTGGTAGGCCAAGACGGCTTGAAATTTCAAATGCATTGGAGCGACCCGGAACACCAATAAGTAGACGGTATGTTGGACTCAAAGTTTCAATATCAAACTCCACACTTGCATTGGCAACACCAGGACGATTATACCCATAAGCTTTTAATTCTGGATAGTGAGTCGTTGCCATCACACGAGCTCCTCTTCCATGTACTTCATCTAAAATAGAAATAGCAAGAGCTGCACCCTCCTGTGGGTCTGTCCCAGCACCTAGTTCATCGAAGAGCACAAGTGACTCATGATCAAATTTTTGTAAAATGTCTACAATATTCACCATATGTGAGGAGAACGTTGATAGTGATTGCTCAATAGATTGTTCATCACCAATATCAGCAAATAACTGTTTGAAAACTGCTAATTCTGAACCATCAAGAGCAGGTACAGGTAATCCAGCCTGTGCCATCAATGTACATAATCCAACTGTTTTTAACGTTACAGTTTTCCCACCAGTGTTTGGTCCTGTAATAACAATTGCTGTAATGTCTTTGCCGAATTCAATATCATTGGCAACTGCAATGTCAATCGGTAAAAGTGGATGACGTGCACGTACTAAGCGAATATAACCGTCATTATTCATTTTTGGCATTGTACATTTGTTTGCTTGCCCATATTTCCCCTTCGCTAAAATAACGTCTATCTCACCAAGTACTTTCACTAAATTAAATAAATCAGGGGCTACTTCCTCTACCATAGCACTTAAAGCAAGTAAAATGCGTTCAATTTCAGCTTGCTCCTTCATTTTTAGTCGATGAATCTCATTATTTGCTTGTACAACCGAATCTGGCTCGATGAATAATGTTTGCCCCGAAGACGATTGATCATGCACAATTCCACCATAATGATGACGATACTCCTGTTTAACAGGAATAACGAAGCGATCATTCCGAATCGTTACAAGTGCATCTGACAGCATTTTTGCAGCATTACTGCCACGTATAAGGCTTTCAAGCTTTGAACGAACCTTAGCCTCCTCTGCACGCAAAGATTGGCGAATGGAACGTAAAGTTTGACTTGCTGAATCTAGCACGGAACCATTGTCATCAATACAATTGTTAATTTCGTGCTGCAAGCCAGTTAAAACAGGCATTGCCTCCTTTTTAGTGATGAAATGAGGAATCTCAATCACTGCTTCTGATTCAATATCCTCAATGAAATTACGAAGAATTCTACTAGCACGAATCGTACTTGAAACTTCCATCAATTCCATCGCTGAAAGCATACCACCGATTTGTGCACGTCTTGCGGCAGGGCGTACATCAAAAATTCCACCCATCGGTACATTGCTTTTTACACGTAAAATGGAAAGTCCTTCATCCATTTCCTCTAATAATTGTACAACTTTCTCATAGTCTGTTTGTGGTACAAGCTCATCAATAGCTGTTTTGCCAATGGATGAAGTACAGTATGTAGCCACTTGCTGACGTACTTTATCATATTCTAGTGTTTTCAATGCGCGTTCTGCGATCACTGAGAACACCTCCTCAACCTATTTATTTCGTCGAATAAACGCCTCAAATTGTTCCCGCGTCCATGTATTCACAATCATATCCTTTTTCAACCATGCTTTGTTTGCATAACGAACCCCTATATCCATAAAACGTAAATGAGCAATATCATGGGCATCGGTATTAATGGCTATAGGCACACCAGCTACCATGGCCATTTCTAAATGCTCCACACATAAATCAAGACGATATGGATTGGCATTTAACTCTAAAATTTTACCATATTCCTTCGCCCAAGCAATTAATTGCTCCATATCAGGATTATAACCCTGACGATCTTCAATAATGCGACCTGTAGGATGCGCAATCATATGCACATACGGATTTTGCATCGCTGTTAGTAAACGTGCCATTATTTTTTCCTGGGACTGTGTAAAGCTAGAGTGGATAGATGCAATTACAAAATCTAACTCTTTTAATACTTCATCGTCAAAATCAAGAGACCCATCTGGCAAAATATCCATTTCTGTCCCTGCATATAAATGAAATTCCGAATGTGCTTTATTAAATGCATCTATTTCAGCACGCTGTTTTACTAAACGCTCAGGCGTTAAACCATTTGCTACCTTTAAAAATTGCGAATGGTCCGTTATAACGCTATATTGATAACCTCGTGCGATTAAAGCCTCGCCCATTTCTGCCACAGAATAGGCTCCATCTGACCATGTTGTATGCATATGCAAATCTGCCTTGATATCCTCTAGTTTCACTAAAGTTTGGATATCCTCAGTTTTATCAAACTCCGTTGTACCAGTGCGTATGCTTGGCGGGATAAACGGTAAATCAAAATGGGCAAAAAACGCTGCTTCATCTTTAAAGGTCAATACGTTCCCGTCTTCCTGCTCAACACCATATTCACTAATCTTCTCACCACGTGCTTTTGCAATTTGACGCATACGAACATTATGTTCCTTAGAGCCTGTAAAATGATGTAAGGCAGTTGCATATTCCGCATCCTTTACTAAACGGAAATCCACACTTATTGGCTCGTCTAAATCTAATACAACAGAAATTTTCGTATCGCCAGCTGCTACCACTTCCTGTATCGAAAGCTTATTCAGCAGTTGCTCACGAACAGCCTCAACTACTTCTGTTACAACAATAAAATCAATATCCTTACTTGTTTCCGCAGCCCGACGGAAGCTTCCAGCAACTGAAAAACGTTCTACTTCCTTCATACTACCTAGAAGTGCTTCTATTTGTAAAACAACAGGCTCCAGTTGCCATATTGGTAAACGCTCTGAACGATTAGCTAAATTGGCAAGCTCCTTTAATATTTTTTCTTCTGTTTTCGCTGCAAAGCCAGCTAGCTCACGAACTTTACATGCCTCACATGCTGCCTTTAGACTTTCCGCAGAATCAATTCCTAGCTCTTGATGAAGCTTGGCTATTTTTTTCCCACCTAATCCAGGTAATTTTAATAAGGGTAGTAAGCCTTTAGGAACAACTTCTTCTAATTCCTTTAATAGACTTGATTGTCCAGTTGTCATTAAATCTTCAATGACAGCGGCAGTTCCTTTACCAATTCCTTTAAGTTTCGTTACATCCTCCATCTCACTTAATGAGCGTTCGTCTCCCTCTAGAGCCGCAGCTGCTTTTCGAAAGGCTGATACTTTAAATGGATTTTCCCCCTGTAATTCCATATATAATGCGATTTTTTCAAGTGTTCGAATAATTGTTTTTTTGTTCAACAGAAGTTCCTCCTATCGTAAAAACACTTCTCTCACAGCCGAGAGAAGTGCAAAGTTTACTATTGCATATAAATATACCACCAGTTTTGAAACATCTTTGTAATAATTGGTGTATGCTCCAAAATAAGACCACTTATCAATGACTTCGATATTAACCCTTGAATAAAATCAACTGGCAATAAAGCAAGAATGTATAGCAAAATAAACATAATTAAATAGTTTTCAATCATGCCAAACAATGCTCCAAGCCAACGATTTAAAGTATTTAACACTGGTAAATACGCTATAAAATCAAAAATCGACGCAATAATTTGCAAGGAAATTTTCACAGCGAAGAAAATAACAGCGAAGGCAATGACACGGTAAAATGTGCTGTCTAAATCCAGACTATCTATGACTACACCAAGACTACCTGAATCTGTTACACCTGGATATGGAATCCAAAACACAAATTTTTGTGCTAATGGCTTATAATAAATATACGCAACAATGATGGCAACTATAAAGCTGACAATATGCATCATCTGAACGATGAAACCTCGTTTTGCACCGATAATAAGTCCAGCTAATAGCACCGCCAATATGATTAAATCTAGCATTCACTTCAACCCTTTAATTTTTTCAATTCTTCTTCTAGTCGCTCCATCTGCTCTTTTAATAGTAAATAATCGTGAACAGTATTTACTGCTGTTAGAACAGCTAGTTTTGTACTATCAAGTGAGGGGTTATGTAAATTCATTTCGCGCATACGGTCATCAACAATTGAAGCGACAAGTCGCATATGTCCAATGGATTCAGAGCCGACCATTTTATATGTGTGACCATATATTTCCACAGAAATTTTATTCTTTTCTTGATTTTCCATAGTCGCACCCTCCTTTTTTCATCTTTATGTTCACGATTTTTTTAGTTGTGAACAGCATCACACAAAAAAGCTATTTATTATCATACCATGAATGATATAAAATTGTGAACAATGAGGACAGAAAGGGACGATTAAATGTCAAATATTGTGCTTTCAATATCACCAAATATACAAAAAGAAGTGAAGGCCTTCTATGCAAGCCATTATGTAGAGCGAAAGGCACCTGGTGTTATCTTTGCCGCAAAGCTTCCAGATACAGCAATCACCATGTACAAATCAGGTAAATTAATGTTTCAAGGGGGAGGAGCTGAACGAGAAGCAGCTCGCTGGGGCAGTAGCATCCCTAGTCCACCAAAAGCTTCAGCCATAGGTGCAAAGGGAGATGTTTTGCCTGATGGCTTTGCTACAATGTCAGTGCTCGGCTCTGATGAAACTGGCACTGGCGATTATTTCGGTCCAATGACTGTAGCAGCTGTTTATGTTCCTGCAACGAAGATTGAGCTTGTCAATGAGCTTGGGGTAAAAGATTCAAAAATGCTAACAGATGACTATATGCGTAAAATAGCGCCAGATTTACGTGCTGCCTGTGTCCATAGTGTACTTGTACTGCGGAATGAGAAGTATAATAATTTACAGGCAAAGGGCTATTCACAGGGAAAAATGAAGGCAATGATGCACAATAAAGCACTTAACAATACTCTAGTGAAAATGGCACCAGAAAAACCACAGCATATTTTAATCGATCAGTTTGCTGAACGAGGCGTATACTATAACTATTTAAAGAATGAGCGAGAAATTGTTCGAGAGAATGTGCTTTTTTCAACAAAAGCTGAGCAATTGCATGTTTCAGTCGCAACAGCCTCCATATTAGCTCGCGCAGCTTTCTTAAAGGAAATGGATCGACTTAGTGAACTGGCTGGAATTGAATTATTAAAGGGAGCTTCTGCAAAAGTAGATGCTTTAGCAGCACGTATTTGGCGTGGTCAAGGTGAGGATTTTTTACGCACTATAACGAAATGGCATTTTGCAAATACCGAAAAAGCAAGGAAAATGATTTAAATCATTTTCGCCCCGGCGTAATTGTAGCTGCCGCTACCGCTACGCTTTCGCACAGATAAAAACGTGTTGCTGTCGCTTCACTTTTGTACAGATAAATTGCCACAGGATGTGACGTTCTTATACTGAGTTCTGCTATTTCAGTAGGTGTTTGGACACCACTGATAAGGAACCAAAACCGCATTCTCTCGCCACTGCTAGAGATGGGAGTCTTCTGTATCTACCGCTGCCGCTACACTTACGAGCATAAAACATCTGCCGCTACCGCTATTCTTTCGATACAAGAAACATTTGCTGAATGAAGATAAAAAAGACTGTCCCGTAAGACAGTCTTCCTAAATAATAATATTAACGTACTTCTGTGCCTTCAATTGTTGCAATAGCTTTTAGCACCTTGTTATGTGCTGCAACAACTTCTTCATCTGTTAAAGTACGCTCTGGATCAAGGTAAGTGAGTGAGAATGCAACAGATTTTTTACCTGGCTCCATTTTTTCACCTTCGTAAACATCAAATACACGAACGTCTTTCAATAATTTTACGCTAGCTGAGCGGATAGCTGTGATGACTTCTCCTGCAGTTGTAGCACGATTCATGATTAAAGCGATATCACGAGACATTGCTGGGAATCGAGGTACCGATGTGTAGGTAAGCGGTTCCTCTTGTTCAGTGGCATTTAATAATGCTACTAAATTCATTTCCATGACATATGTGTCTTTAACACCCCATGCTTTTTGCTCTGCAGGATGTAAACCACCAATAATGCCGACCTGCTCCCCATCTAAAAGAATGCTAGCTGTGCGTCCTGGATGCAAGCCATCGACTTGTGCTTGCACGAATGAAATGCGATTTTCTAAGCCTAGCTTACCAATAACGCCCTCAACAATGCCTTTTAAGACAAAGAAGTCAACTGCTTTTTTCTCACCCTGCCAAGCATGATCTAGCCATTTTCCTGTTAAAACTGCTGCTACATGCTCTTCCTCATATGGCTGCCCTTCTTCTAGTTGACCAAGGAACACAGAACCAACCTCATAAAGTGCCACGCTTTCAGCTTGACGTGCTACATTATAAGCAGCTGCTTCAATTAAATGTGGAATCAGACTCTGACGTAAAGTTGAACGTTCTTCACTCATAGGCATTAGCAAACGAGTGACTGGCTCAGCCTTCAATGCGAAGCGCTGTGACAATGCCTCAGATGTTAATGAATAGGTTACAGCCTGATAAAGCCCTGCTCCCTCCATAAAATTACGGACTACACGACGATGTGCTTGATATGGTGTTAAACCACCTACTTGCGTAGCACCCTCTGGTAATGTCATCGGGATTTCATCATAACCAAATAAACGAGCAATTTCCTCAACGATATCCTCTTCAATTTTAATATCTTGACGACGGGTTGGCGCATCAATTATTAACAAGCCGTTCGCTGCCTCTACACTGAATTTCAGACGTTCTAAAATAGAAAGCATATCCTCTAAAGAAATTTTCATTCCTAAACGCTCATTGATAAAGTCTGGGGACACAACAACACGGGCTGGTGTTTTATCCAGTTCATCGACAAGACATGTGCCTTCCAACACTTCCCCACCAGCAAGTTCAGCTAATAATGCTGCTGCACGTTCTGCTGCAGGTAAAACGCGGTTAGGGTCAACACCCTTTTCGAAACGAGCAGAAGCATCAGAGCGCAAGCCAAGACGACGTGAAGTTTGGCGTACAGTTAAGCCATCGAAATAAGCAGATTCAATCACAACTGTTGTAGTAGACTCTGTTACCTCAGAATTTGCGCCACCCATTACACCTGCAATAGCTACTGGTTCCTTACCATTAGTAATCACTAAATCAGTCGCTTTTAATGTACGTTCTTGGTCATCTAAAGTCGTAATTTGTTCACCCTCTGTTGCTTTTCGGACAACGATTTCACCTGTTGCAAGGCTATCATAGTCAAAGGCATGAAGGGGTTGACCATATTCCATTAAAATGTAGTTCGTTATATCAACAACATTATTGTGTGGACGAACACCCGCAGCCATTAAACGATTTTGTAACCACATTGGTGATTCTGCAATTTTTACATTTTTCACAACTTTAGCAACGTACATTGGGTTTGCTTGCAAATCTTCTACTCGAAGCTTTAACCTGTCTTCCGCTTTTTCAGTAGATGTGTTATAGGAAATTTCCGGATATTTCACTTCTTCAGAAAGAATTGCACCAACTTCATATGCCACACCTAGCATTGACAGTGCATCTGATCGATTTGGTGTTAAACCTAGCTCTAGTACTGTGTCTCGTAAACCTAAAATAGCAAGGGCATCTGAACCAATTTCAGCATCAGCAGGAAGTACATAAATCCCCTCAGAATATGCTTTAGGAACAAGCTTCCCTTCGATACCTAGCTCTTGCAATGAACAAATCATACCATTTGATTCATGTCTACGAAGTTTCGCTTTTTTTATTTTAATGCCACCTGGTAAATGTGCACCTGGACGAGCCACAATAACTTTTTGTCCCGCATCAACATTTGGTGCACCGCAAATAATTTGTTGTAGCTCTGCTTCACCAACATCCACTTGGCAAATATTTAATTTATCCGCTTCAGGGTGTTTTTCTTTTGATACGACATAGCCCACTACAACTTTATCCATTCCGTTAGCACGATCAATTACTGCATCTACCTCAATCCCAGAGCGCGTAATTTTTTCCGCTAACTGCTCAGGCACTAAATTCTGTGTACTTACATAATCTTTTAACCATTCTAATGATACTAACATTTTTTATTCCTCCCTTACGCCTCTGTTCGCTCGAATTGTGATAAGAAACGTGTATCACTTGTGTAGAAATGACGAATATCGTCAACACCATATTTTAACATTGCGATACGTTCTGCACCGATACCAAATGCAAAGCCTGAAACTTTTTTTGGATCATAGCCAGCCATTTCAAGCACATTTGGATGTACCATACCAGCACCTAAAATTTCAATCCAGCCTGTACCTTTACATACATTACAGCCTGAACCACCACATTTAAAGCAAGAAATATCCATTTCAACAGATGGCTCTGTGAATGGGAAGAAACTTGGACGTAAGCGAATTTCGCGATCGGCACCAAACATTTTCTTCGCTAAAGTATCTAAAGTACCTTTAAGGTCGCTCATGCGAATATTTTCGCCAATCACTAATCCTTCAATTTGCATGAACTGGTGTGAGTGTGTAGCATCATCGTTGTCGCGACGGAATACTTTACCTGGGCAAATAATACGAATGGATTCACCTTTTTTCTCTTCCATTGTTCGAGCTTGCACTGGAGATGTGTGCGTACGTAATAATATTTCCTCGGAAATATAGAACGAATCTTGCATATCACGAGCAGGGTGCCCCTTCGGTAGGTTTAGTGCTTCAAAGTTATAGTAATCCTTCTCCACTTCAGGACCTTCTGCAATTTCATAGCCCATACCAATAAATAAATCTTCAATTTCTTCAATGACACGTGTCAATGGGTGACGATTTCCTACTTTAATTTCTCGGCCTGGTAAAGTGACATCAATCGACTCACTTGCTAATTTTTCAGCAATTGCCGCTTCCTCAAGCACAGTTGCCTTTTCCTCTAAAACAGCTGTTACCTTTTCACGAACTGTATTCACTAAGGCACCCATTTTAGGGCGTTCCTCTGCTGATAATTTCCCCATCCCTTTTAATAAATCTGTAATAGGTCCTTTTTTTCCCAGATACGCTACACGCACATCATTTAACTCTTTTAAAGTTGCTGCTGCTTCAATTTTAGCAAGTGCTTCTTGCTCTAATTGCTTTAATTGCTCTTCCATGTGTAAATCCTCCTTGTTCAAATCAATTTCACTTTGGCATTTTTGTAGTTATCGCTTAGCCTTCACTACAGATTCTGAATTGTCCTATACCATGTTTCACTTCCGCTACAGGATAAATGTCAGCTTTTTAATGGCATAAAAAAACTCGCCCCTAAAAAAGGGACGAGGACATATTCGCGGTACCACCCTAGTTATTGCAAGGCAAACGCCAAGCAATCACTTCATTGACATAACGACTAGATTAAAGCCGGCTTACCTTTACAGCATTTTGCTGGTCCCGGTAGCTGCTCGCAGGCTGAATTCAAAACTGCATTGGTTCTGCGCTGGCTCTCAATCTCCGGCCCACGCTCCCTGTCGTCCATTCACAATCTTTACTACTTCCCGGTCAAAGCATTTTCATATTCAAGTTTACAATTTAAAAGTGATTATACAATACTATACTCATGCAAATCAAGGGGCATCTTCCCATTATTAAGGATATTAATGATTCCAAAGTTTTTGAACCCTTCATTATGACAACGCATCCATTGATTTGAGCAATCTATCCTTCACTTTAGTTATTCTATCCATCATTTTGATAGTTCTATCCGTTATTTAACAAAACCATATAATACAATTCCTGTTGCCACCGCTACATTTAATGATTCTGCCTGTCCAAAAATAGGAATTATAATATTTTGATCGGCCATAGCAAGCAATTGTGGGTGGATGCCGCTGCCTTCATTGCCCATCATGATGGCAAAAGCACCTGTATGCTGAATATCGCTGTAGATAACCGCATCTTCATCTAAGGCCGTTCCAAATACTGGTACACCATTTTCCTGTAGCTGCTCTATCCAATCCTCCAACTCACCTCTAAGTACTGGAATGTGAAAATGTGAGCCCTGTGCAGAACGAAGTGTTTTAGGATTATACATATCTGCACAGCCCTTGCCTAATATAACTGCATCCAAACCCGCAGCATCTGCCGTACGAATCATCGTTCCTATATTCCCAGGATCTTGTACAGCATCAATCAGTAATACCTTACGCCATGAAGCCATTACATCTTCCTTTAGTAAAGGCTGCTTACAAACGGCAAATACTCCTTGTGAGGTCTCCGTTTCAGCAAACTCCTTCGCAACAGCTACTGTCACTTCAATGATGGCAATATCGTCAATTGGCCAAAGCATTGGTAAATCTACACCTTCACGCACAATAAGCTGCAATACCTGCTCTTTATTTTTTAATGCTTCCTCTACTAAATGGAATCCTTCGACTATAAATTCTCCAGAACGTTCACGCTCTTTACGTGTCGTCGCTAGCTTCTTCCAGTATTTCACTAATGCATTTTGCGTAGATTCTATTCTTTTCATCGTACCTCGTACCGCCCTTTTCCTATTTACTGTTTTTTATTATACAGTAGAAAATAACAATTTACATCGTCATGAAAACTCTGTTTTTCATGAAGACAGCTTTTATTTTAAGTAACAAAAATTTCAAACTACATGTTATAATTTACAATATTTCATAAAAAAATTTTAGGATGAAGAAAATGAAAAAACAAATACACGTAGTGGGCGCAATTATTGAAAATGACAAGAATGAAATCTTTTGTGCATTACGAAATCCTCACATGGTACTCGCTAACTACTGGGAATTTCCTGGCGGTAAAATAGAAGTAGGGGAAACGTCGAAGCAGGCATTGGCCCGTGAAATATTAGAGGAATTTAATTGCTCTATAGAGGTAAATGAAAAAGTAGAAGATACCACATATGAATATCAAGAATTCATTGTGCGCCTAGAGACATTTAAAGCCACGATAATTAGTGGAGAACCACTTGCTTTAGAACATACTGAAATCAGATGGGTAGCTCGACACCATCTGTTAGAATTAAACTTCGCTCCAGCGGACATCCCTTCTATAAAAAAATTGCTAGCAGAAAAATAACAACAAGATGGCAATTAAGTAATTTTCTTAATCGCCATCTTGTTCATAAAAATCCCCTTTATTCCACTCTAAATACTTGTTAAATCTATACTATGTGTAACGTGGTTTCGACCATTTTCCTTAGAGGCATATAGAGCCTTATCAGCTCTTTGTAAAATGGTAGTCTCATTATCCGTTTTGATAAACGAATAGAATATTGTTCAAATTTAATGCTTCGATAATGTCTAAAATATCTTGAACATATCCCTGTAAAGAACTATATTTTCAGAGTTATACGCGTGTAAATCTGAATTACCCGAGCCAACATAATCAAATAAAATTACTTGATAATTATCTTCAAATGCAGGGGTAATGAACCGCCACATATCTTGATCACAGCCAAAGCCATGAGCAAAAATAATAGGCTGATTCCCTTTACCAATTATTTTTACATTATTACGAACAATTACATCAGTCATCGCATTTACTCCCTTAGAAATATATGTAATATCTTCATTTTGACTTGCAGAACACTAATTATCAAGATAATTATTCATGCAAAAGGACAGCATGCATAGCTAATTTTCAGCATGCTACCCTTTTTATCTTAATTCAGCAAATGTTTTTTGTATCGTTGATTCACTACCTAAAGCCATTTTCGATTAGGTGGGATGCTTTGAGGAAAATGAAACACATTCAACGGATCGTATTTTGACTTTACCTCTCTTAATCTACGAACATTTCGGCCATAATAAGCAGTCAGCCAATCTTTAATAAAGCGATCAGGGAAATTGACATAATCCCCAGTAGTATAAGGAGACAAAGCCCGTCTGACATTTTCCACCCATCGAATGTTTTTCTCTTCTTCTTTAGGTTTTTTCCAAGATGTATTGTACTCCTGTGCCATTAAAGCATTTCTATAATAATAAGCAGTACGATTGGGTGCAACTTGACCTACAGCGCCTCCTAAAGATTGCTGCCAAATCGTTGTATTTCTATTTGGTGGTTTAGCTAAGAATTCCTTCATTTGTACAATGGCGGCATGTGGAAATGGTCTTTCAATAAAAGAACCAGATCTTTTACGAAGGGCTGGCTGGTTGCCACTTGGAATATCAAAAAATTCTACAGCCTTTAAATAAGGGACTTCCTTTATCCAAACATTTCTGGGTGTTCCTGTTTTCCTTAAAGGCCGTAGTAATTTCTTTAATTCTGAAGCAGAACCCACAAACTCTCCTTGTGCAACAATCTCACCTATCTCCTTTGATTTAAGCTCAATCTGGGACGTTAAGCGTTCATCTGTATATGGTGCCCATTTTTGCCATGCATCAAAGGCACGTTCAAAATCCTCCCAACCCCATGTAATAGAAAAAATAGCAACATCATTAATTGGATGTAGTTTAAAGGTAAGTGCAGTTACGATACCAAAATTGCCACCTCCACCTCCACAGCTAGCCCACAATAAATCACTGTTTTTTTGCCTGTTTGCTTGAATGACTGTTGCTCCTTCATGACCACTTACACCCACCATCTCAATTTCAATCAAATTGTCACATGTTAACCCAAATGGACGAGATAGCATCCCAATTCCTCCACCAAGTGTTAAGCCCACGACACCTACACTACTTTCGGTTCCGGCAGGTATTGTTACACCTTGTTCTCCTAATACACGATAAACGCTCCCAAGATTTGCCCCTGCTTCAATTTTCACTGTCATTTCCTGAAGATTGAATTGAATGTCATTCATGTCACTAATATCAATAACAAGACCTTTATTTAATAATGAATAATTTTCATAGCTATGCCTGCCACTTCTTATTCGAAATGGTTCATTATTTTCCCTTGCCCAGTTTAATGCATTTATAACATCCTTTGTATCTTGACAAAACACAATTACGCTGGGATATTTTGGATTATTTAAGTTGTTATTTGTTCTTGCCTGTTCATATCCCAGATCATCAGGGGTAACAATTCTTCCAGTGAGCTTTACTTTTTTCAAAAGCCAGCTCCTTTCTCAAATAATGAATGCATATGCTCTATCCTATGCATATTGATTGGAAAGAATATGAACAATAAAATATTTATTATGCATTGTTGAATCCACAGAAATAGAAGGCTCTTCAGAAAAATACTCATTTTCTTCCTTAATACATATGATGCAATATGAAAACTACTTTGGAGGTGTCCAATGATAATACATGTGGTGAGTGCTGGTGAAACACTGTGGCAAATTGCAAATCACTATTTTGTACCTATTCAGGAGATTATTCAATTAAATGGATTATCTAATCCAGACCAATTAGTAATCGGACAATCACTCGTTATTCCCTCTCCCTATACAACTCATACAGTGAAAAAAGGAGATACTCTATGGTCGATTGCACAACAATACAACGTATCAATTCAATCTATTATCTCTGTTAATCATTTAACTAATCCTGATTTGCTAACGCCTGGCACTCAATTAGTAATTCCACCCGTTATTCATATCGTCCAACCTGGAGAAACGTTATCTCAAATTGCTTATCAATATAGTACGACTGTTCAAGCTATTGCTGTTGAAAATGGCATTTCAAATCCAAATCTGATTTATGTAGGTACACACTTAATCATCCCAAGAGCAAAGCCTTCAATTGAGGTGAACGCCTATACGTATGAAAAGCCAAAAGAAGCTGTTCAATCTATAAATGCCATTGGCCATCTTCTTACTTATTTTAGTCCTTTTGCTTATATAATAAAGGAGGATGGAACTTTAGAGCCGCTTGATGATCAAGAAATGATTGCAGCTGCCAATGCAAAAAACATTACACCTATGCTAACCCTTACAAACCTAACTTCTACTGAAACAGGCTCTAACTTATCACATGTTATTTTATCAAGCGCAGCATTACGTGAAAAAGTGATTACTAATACTCTACAAGTAATGCAGGAGAAGGGTTATAAAGTTTTAAATATTGATTTTGAATACGTCCTTCCAGCAGATCGAGAAAATTATACTGCCTTTCTTCAACTCGCTGCTGACCGTCTACATCCGTATGGCTATCTAGTATCTTCAGCACTTGCACCTAAAACAAGCGCAGCACAGGTAGGAACACTGTATGAGGCTCACGATTATGAAGCACATGGGAAGATTGCAGATTTTGTAGTATTGATGACCTATGAATGGGGGTATCGACTTGGCCCACCACAAGCAATATCTCCAATTAATGAAATGAGGAAAGTTGTTGAATATGCATTAACTGCTATACCTGCTGAGAAAATACTTTTAGGCTTCGAACTTTATGCTCGTGATTGGCTTTTACCACATGTAAAAGGACAAGAAGCAGAAACATTCAGTTCTCAAGAAGCTGTTAATCGGGCAATAAAATATGGTGCAACCATTCAATATGATCTAGTTGCACAGTCACCATATTTTCGTTATGTTGATGAACATGGGAAGCAACACGAAGTTTGGTTTGAAGATGCTCGAAGTGCACAAGCTAAGTTTGATATGGTGCGACACTATAACCTTAGAGGAATTAGCTATTGGGCATTAGGTTTCCCTTTCCCACAAAATTGGGTGCTATTAAATAATGACTTTTCCATAAAAAAGGTCTCGCTATAAAAACGCTTGTTTCTTTTAAGGTTAACGATTTCTCCAAAAATAATTCATAACTGTTTTACATTAAATTTTTTCTGTTCCCTAGATTTCCCCTTGATAAAAATTCGATTCAAAAGCCATATTAAGAAATATCAAAAACGAAAGGAGATACAAACATGGGAAGAGACAATAAACAAGGACAAAGCGCCAACAAAGGATCTTTACCTCAAACGCCAAAAAACCAAAAAATAGCGCCCAACAAAGTGAGTGAAGAATTTTCAAAAGAGTTTATGGAACTTATTCATTCCGTTACCAAAGAAGGTAAATCAAAAAAATAAGGGGGACTTCAAGTGGATTTTAAACGTGCACAAGAAATAGTCGCCTCACCATTAGAATATGAAGTCAGTTATAATGGCGTATCTATCTGGATTGATAAGCTTCATGACGATGGAAAAACAGCAACTGTTCATTTACGGCGTTCTTTAGAGGAGCGATCAGAGGTGGATATAGGAGAATTAAAGGAAGAGTATCTGATGCATTAATCAATTATACCCCAGCATCATTGCGTTCGGATTTTTTCGAGCCTCATCAAAATCCGTGACATCTGCTGGGGTTTATTTTATTTATGCACCCACTAAATAGGTTAAACGCTATAATTTTTCCTTTTTAAATTGTAGCGGATTATAATTGTTGAGACTAGCCTATTATTATTCATTATCTTTATCTCTAAATAATGTAGTCTTCTACATATGTAAATTGTGTTAAAATTTCTAAAGCATGTATGTGTAATTCGTTAAAGTTATTAGAGATTTGTTCTGCTGAAATCGGCTTACTGAATAAATATCCCTGGATATAATCGCAATCTCCATCAATAAGGAACGCAAGCTGCTCAACTTCCTCAATTCCCTCTGCAACAACCTTCAGTCGCAAATGCTTGGCCATCGATAAAATCATGGACACAAGTGCTTCATCATTTGGATTATGCTGAATATTTCGAACAAACGCGCGGTCAATTTTTAAGCAATCAATCGGAAAATCCTTTAAATAAGAAAGTGAAGAATAGCCAGTCCCAAAATCATCCACAGCAATTTGAATACCTAATGCCTTTAATTCATACAGCAGCTGTGTCATTTGATCAATATTCATCGTCATACTTTCCGTGATTTCTAATTGTAAATGCTTTGGTTCTAATCGTGTACGCTGCAAAATTTCCTGTACCATCTGCACTAAATCCTGCTGGAACAATTGTCCAAGCGAAAGATTTACGGCTACCTTCATCGGTGGTAATCCTTGCTCCTCCCAAGCTTTAGCTTGAGCACAGGCGGTTTCTAAAATCCATTTTCCCAACGGAATGATAAGACCTGATTCCTCAGCAATGGCTATAAACTGATCTGGAGCCACAAACCCTCGTGTTGGATGACACCAGCGTACAAGTGCTTCTACAGATTCAATTTTACCCGTTTTTAAATTTACCTGTGGTTGAAAATCCAAATAAAATTCCTGATTAGCCAGTGCCTTATGTAAATCTTGCTCAATTAGAATACGATCAGTAACTCCGTTAGACATATAAGGTTTATAAAATAAACATCTTTGAGGGAGCTGACTCGCTTCTCTCATTGCTAATTGTGCATGCATTAGTAGTTCTTCACCCGTACAATCTTCTTCATGTAGGGCAATACCTATATTAAGATTTCCATTAAGTGAAAATAACTGTACCTGTAAGGGCTGTTTCATCACATTTCTTAAATTTAAACAGAATTGTAATAGCTCTTCTCTTGTTTTGACATGATTAATATAAATAATAAATTGGCCTTCATTCAGTTTTGTTGCAAAATAATAAGGCGGTAATATTCCTTGTATCCTTTCAGCAACAAGCTTCATCATCTTATTGGAATAGCTAATCCCTATTGATGCACGAATTGCTGCTAATCGATCAATTTCGATGGCTATAATTGCCTTTTGATGGTTATTTGCATGTAAGCTTTCCTTTAAGGTTTTCAATAATAAGTGCTCATTTGGAAGCTGTGTAATATCATCATGGTAGGCTTGAAAATGAAGCTCTTGCTGTGAATGCTCCAAATCCTGCTTGATTTTCAAAAGCTGCTGATAAGGTTTTTCTACAGTTGTATAATAAATGGCCTTTAAGAAAAAATAGAATGCAAAAAATTGATAAATAAGTGCTGAAAATCCCCAAATTGATTGCCAATCCTTACTGATAACAAAGAAAATATCACTAAAAATTAAATAGATGGCGGCACAAATAAGCCACATTACACGTTTTGGTATCTTTTTAAAATATTTACTTAAAATAAATATTGTGACAATCTGGAAAACCGCAGAAGATAAATAAACAATATCATTTATTTTATTCAACTGATTCTCAAACAGTAATTGCCTTGAAGATAAATAAACTAAAAAAAGGGTAAGTAATACTAATATTAAGGAACTTCCATATGTATAATAACGATATTTCATCGCTATATTTTGTTTTGGCTTTACAATAATAAATAAAAAGCCAATAGCCAAGCATAAACGCATTATGATATGTATACTCATTACCGCATAGTGCGAATGAACGGAATAGTTTTGTTGAATAACTAAACTAGCTAATTCCAATAATGCGGTGATAAAAAATAAATTACCTATGTATAATGTTTGATTTGATGAGAGATGTGAAAAAACAAGCCAAGATTGAATGGCAATTGCCATTGTAAAAACAATAATGAGTATTTTTATAACTAAATTCAAATAAAGATAACTTTCTTCCTTAAAAATACCATATACCTGATTACTAAAACCTAATAGGGGTACCACTAGCAATAACGGTAATACTATATACCAAAACTCCTTCTTTTCAATTTCTAAATGATTAAACCAATTTTCCAATCCAAACCCTCCATACTAAGTATATATCTATAAATTGTATAGGTAAATTTATCTACCTATTGAAAATATCATTTTAAAAATTGTATATTTTTTTGACTTCTTACAAATCATAGCATTTTTTTTGGAAGTTGTATGCAAGTATTGAAAGTATGCTAATATTCTGTGTATTTAGATATTAGCATACTTTTGCTATTTTATCCCTTTATTTTACTATAGAGGACCTCAGCCCACGTAGTTTTGTCATGATTCTAGTACGCCTCTTTTTTATGGCTGATACTGATAAATGTAATACTTGAGCGATCTCCTCATAAGTATAACCTTCTACATAATAAAGTAGTAAGATAGCTCTTTCCTCCTCCTTTACTTCAGCCAATAAAGCTTCTAAAAGCATAGGACTTTTCGGACTTATTTCAAAACCTTTAACGTAATTTATAGTTTCATCATCCATAGGTGCATGCAATTCTTCAAATGTCACCTCTTTTGTCAGCTCCTTCATCAGCTCTCCCTTAACGGTTGTATAAATATAAGCTGAAAATTTACCTTTCAATGGATCTACTTTACACCAAGCCTCCCATACTGCTATCGAAGCAAGATGACGATAATAATCATAATCTTTATAAATATGGAGCTTTAAAAAGATCGACGTTATCATTGGTTGGACTTTTTCTAATACTTCTTCAAATGACTGTTCAGGTGATAGCTTATTACATTGCGGCATCCCATTTTCCTTACGACTATGCACAGTCCTTTATTCCTAGGTGCCTTTATCTTACTTATTATACTACGAACATGGCGAATACCCTTTTTGTCGATATGATCAGAAATTTTGTATAAATCCATACTATAATTAATTCAGAATCGCTATAAAATAATAAAAAATCCTATCTTTATCTGTCCTTCTATACATATTTCTTCAAAGGCTGGACAAATTATCACTAAGGAGGCGAAATAGATGAATTTTCAAATAAGAGATGCGATCACGACAAACGTACATGGTCAAACAGCGGCTGAATTTAAAGATATTGTTGAAGATGCGATCAGTCGTGGGGAAGAGCATTTATTACCTGGGCTTGGTGTATTTTTTGAAAAGTGGTGGCAGCAATCTAGTCCTGCTGAGCAGGATGCATTTGTACAAAAGCTAGAAAAAGCATTTGCTCACTGATTTCAGTAAACAATGTAGGCGATGCAGTTTAGTGACCAAACACTCAAAGGTATAGAGGAACAAAGATTTTCTAAATTCTTTTAAAGGGTGATTGGTCCATATTGTTTGGGCGGTAGCTACAACAACATCAAGGCAAAATGCTAAATATTTCATTCCATTTCCAAGAAATGCATGATAAAGTTTTACTTATCAGAAAATTTGGAGGGATTGGAATGACTGTTGCCGTAGAATTAATCATCAATCAACTAAAAGAGGCTTTATTAGAAGAACAAGTATCGACAAACGAAACAGTGCGACAGCTTCATGGGAAGGATGAGTCTCATCATGCAATGAGCTTACCAGATATCGTTGTCTTTCCCCGTTCCACAGCAGATGTCAGTGCCATCTTGAAAATCGCGCATGCGGAACGTGTACCAGTCGTACCTTTCGGAGTTGGTTCAAGCTTAGAAGGAAATGCAATTCCCATTGCCAATGGTATTTCTATCGATTTCTCTGAAATGAATGCTATTTTAGACATTCGACCAGACGACCTATTGGTAAAAGTACAGCCGGGTGTAACTCGTGATCAATTGAATAAAGAATTAAAAAAACATGGACTTCAATTCACTGTCGATCCTGGTGCTGATGCAACATTAGGTGGTATGGCTGCTACCAATGCTAGCGGGACAACCGCAGTACGCTATGGGGTTATGCGGGATCAAGTTCGTGATTTAGAGGTCGTACTAGCGGATGGCTCGGTTATTCATACTGGGAGCCTTGCCGCTAAATCATCTTCTGGTTATCATTTAAATAGCTTATTTGTTGGCTCTGAGGGTACACTTGGCTGCTTTACAGAATTAACGTTAAAGGTCTATGGAATTCCTGAATTTGTAACTGCAGGGCGTGCAGTTTTTGCAACAGTTGGCGATGCTGTTAGTGCAGTAACTGCATTATTGCAGGTCGGGATTTCAATTGGCCGTGTTGAGCTGGTAGATGAAGCCTCTATTAAACAGGCAAATATTTATAATGAAACGTCTTATGAAGAAAAACCTACATTATTTTTAGAATTCCACGGTAACGAAGCTGGTATGCATGCTGACATAGATTTTGCGACAGAGATTTTCAAAGATTTCGATTGTCTTTCAGTTGAATTCGAGCATGATACAGCAGCACGCAATAGGCTCTGGCAGGCTCGCCATTCCTTAGCCTATGCATATATTCATGCTTACCCTGGGAAAAAGCTGATGTCGACTGATGTATGTGTACCCATTTCAAAACTAGCTGAAACCATTTTATATGCGCGTGAGCAACTGGAAGGCGTTGGGCTGGCAGGTGGTATTGTTGGCCATGTTGGAGATGGTAACTTTCATGCATTGCTTATGCTTGATCCAAATGATTCTGCCGAACGCGCACAAGCAGACCGCTTTAATGAACATATTGTGCAATATGCCTTACTCCGAGGTGGAACATGTACAGGTGAGCATGGAGTTGGAATTGGCAAAATGAAATATCAATCAACGGAGCATGGTACATCCCTATTAGTGATGAAAAGCATAAAGGCAGCCCTTGATCCCCATAATATTATGAATCCAGGAAAAATTTTTACTATGTAATCTTGCAAAAAAACACGATCTCGTCATTAAGACGGGATCGTATTAGTTTTTATAGGGATCTCCCTCTTAATGTCATAGGGGAAGTAGCCTTATGACCGTAGGCAAAACATGTGTAAGGTGATGAGCAATTCCTTGAGAGTAGTTGCCTTAAACGAAATAGGTTAGCACAGCAGTATTGAAGCTCCCTAGGAAGCAGAGTACCGCTATGCCACGTCAATAATCATTTAAATAGATTATTTGTACTGAAAGCCACTTAAATACTTTTATAAATCATAACGGAAGCCTTTTACAAGAATATCTCCCTTGCGAAAATCCTTAGATTCATCACGTACAAAACCTAATGATAAGTAAAGATTAATGGCAACCTGCATGATATCGCCCGAATGTAAATATAAAGCTTGATCCTGACGAGCGCGTGCGAAGGCAAAGCTTTCTTGTAGTAATTTTTTCGCAATGCCTAATCCCCTTCCCTTAGGATGCACGCCAAGTAAACGTACAATAGTAGAATGTATTGTAAGCTCTGGCAAACCATAGGCCTTTTCAGAATCCGTAAATAGCTGGAGTCCCCCTAAAATTTTATCCCCCTGCTTTGCCACTAAAATTGTTGCTGCATCAGGATTACCTACGGATGCACGAATAGCACTTAAATATGAAGCCCAATCCTCTGGGTTATGATATTCTTTCTCATATTGTGAATAGCTCTCTACAAGAACTTCTACATAACGTGCATGGTCTTCCTCTTTCAATTGTTCAATCACTATTTCCACGACTGTCATTGTTTATTCCCCTTTCTTTTTTTGTCGAACCATAGGTATTTCGTCAAATGCCGCCCTTATTATAGGCAGTCACTTTTCTTTCAAGGCGATGGGCAAGCCATTCAACGACGGCTGAAACGCCCCAATAGATAAGACCAACAGCGATAAATGCCTCCAAAAATTTTAAATTTTTAGAGGCAACAATATTCGCTACACCTGTTAATTCTTTCACTGAAAGAAAAAAAGCTAGCGATGTAGCATGTAAAAAGCCTATAAAAACATTCGTAAAATTAGGAATTGATTTACTAAATGCCTGAGGTAATATATACCGTCGCATTGCCTGAGAAAATGTTAAACCAACTGCATAAGCTGCCTCTAGCTGCCCCTTAGGTACACTTAAAATCCCTGATCGAATTATTTCGGAGGCATAGGCACCCGCACTCAATGTCAAAGCAAGTAAAACAAAAAATAATATAGGAATAGAGCTGGATTGAACATTTAACTTTAATGCTTTCGCAAGAAAATCCACTATGATAGGAACCCCAAAATAAACAAGCATTATATGCATAATAATGGGTGTACCTCTAAAAAAAGATACATAAAAATTTAACAACGGTGTGAAAAATTTAGTTTGCTGGAGTCGAACAAAGGCAACAATAACACCGATGATGATGCCCAATAAGACAGGTGTAATTGTCATAAACAAGGTTAACGGCAGTACCTTACTAATTTCTTTAAAAGCTTCAAAAATAAATGCAAAATCTATGGTCATAACTTTTACCTCCTAGCTAGATACAGCTTCCTTTGGCATATAGCGATTTAGATAGCGCTCATTACTCTTTAAAACCCTCTCTAGCAGCATCACAATGACATAATAGACAATCGATAGTGCCAAATAAATCTCTAGCGCTCTTGTGGTAGAGGCAATAAGTGTTTCTCCTCTCCCAACCATATCCATGACACCAATTGAAAATGCAAGAGATGTGTCTTTTAAGGAGCTAATCATCGTGTTCGCTAGATTGGGAAAGGCAACGCGAAGAGCCTGAGGAAATACAATCCGCACAAAGGCCTGTGTACCATTTAAGCCTACTGAATATGCAGCCTCGATTTGCCCTCGATCCACCGTTAAAATCGAGGCTCTAAAAATTTCTGCAAATGCAGCAGCATTACTGAACGTGTAGGTAATAATAACAAAATACATGGCATCCATTCTTGTTACATCAATATGCACAATCTTTAATAATGCAGGTATGCCATAAAACACTAAAAATAATTGTACTAATATCGGTGTACCACGAATAAACGAAATATAGATTGTTATTATTTGTCTCAAAACATTGATATGGAGTAGCTTTGGTAATGCAATACCTATTCCAAGCAGTATGCCAAAAAGAATCGAGAACACTAAAATTTCAAGTGTTACTGGTAAATACTGAAGTAATATTGGAAGTATTTTTGCTATAAGCACGAAGTCAAAGTCATTTGCCATACTTCCTTCACCCTCTCTGTTTTATTTAAAAGTCCACGGTATAATCATCACCTAACCACTTTTTACTTAGCTCGCTAATAACACCTTCTTCCTTTAATTCACGAATAGCATCATCAAGTCGTTGCTGGAGGATAATCTCATCTTTATTTAATAAGAAATACACTTTTGAATTTAATAATGCGTCTCCCGCTACCTTTTGCTGTGCTTCATTGTTTTCGTTATAATACTTCACTGCAAATGGTGTTGTTATAATAGCATCCACACGCCCCGTCGCAAGTTGGTTATTAACATCAACTGAGCCTGATGAATAGATAATATTTGCACCTAAATCGTGTTCCTTATTGTATTTCTCAATAAAGACAGCTGAATTACTAGTTGGAGAAACACTCACATTTTTTCCCTTTAAATCGTCAATAGATTGAATATCATCGTTTTTTGCATTAACCGTTACCTTTAATGGGAATACATTATAGGGCTCTTTATTAAATAGAAACTTCTCCTCACGCTCATCATTGACTTCCATTTGATGTGCAACAAAATCAATTTTTCTTGTTTCCAAACTTAGCAATAAATTTGAGAATTCCATTGTTTTAAATTCAAACTCATAATCTGGTAGCTTCTCATCAATTGCACGAACAAGCTCCACGTCATAACCAGTCAAATTTCCTTTGTCATCTAAGAAGCAGATATTTGGAAATTGTGTACCTGTACCAACAATCATTTTTTGAACTTTCTTTCCACTCTGTGCTGTATCATTCTTACTTGTATCTCCTTCAAGCTTTTCAGTACCTGCACAAGCGGTTAAAAGCAACATTAACAGTAGCAAACTTAAAAGTGTTATTTTTTTCATAATATCCCTCGCTTTTATCAATGTAAACTTAGCTGAATAGTAGCATTTATAACAAAGTGAAATTTTTTTAATGCCAAATTGGGCTTGGTAGCTCTTTTTTTGAGAACAGGCTTTTGCAAAACGCTCTAATTGGTCATTTTGCAGGAAACACAGCCTGCTCAATGTGTTGTGTTGTTAATATCCGTCTAGTTTTTATATTTGGTAAATTATTATTCAAATTACCACTGTGTAGCGATGACCAGATAAATGTAATAACTGCAATTAGTAAACTTGCAGCTGTTTGAACTACATTTGCAGTTAATTGTATCCATCAGCTAGTAATATTAACGTTATGGTGGGATAAAAAATAAAAAAGGGCGCCATTAATTTAAAGATGCTTTCATTTTATACGTTTTATGACTGTATTTTTTCTTCAGCTAGTGCTGCCTTTAAATGCTCCAGACCAAGTTCTGTAACGGCTTGATAGATACCGTCTTCACTTGAGCCAATTTCTACGACAGGTACATAGCGAATTCCATATTTTATATCGAGAATATCACGGAAAGCATCATTATGCGTTACATCCACTGTCTTATAAGGTATACCCTCCTCTTGTAAATACGTTTTTACCTCATTACAGTAGCTACAGCCCTGCTTCGACCAAATTATTACATCTCTATTTTTTGTCATAATGTTTTCCTCCTTAGCTAACCGCTTCTTTTAAATGTACTGGACTCAATAGCTCAAAAGATCGCTCACGCTCAAAATCCTTTAAGACAGGCGTATGCAAAATAAATTCATCGATTTGGTAGTTCACATGGTAGTCATCTAAAATGACTTTAATTTCTTCAGCTGTACCGTATAAAATATCGGCCTCATACTGCTCGACCGTATATTCCTCTCCAGATTCCTGACCAAATTTCTCTGCTAGCTCTACTGATTGTAGTGTCAGGCTTCTGCCACTTGCTAAATGCACCTTTGTAATTTTTTGATCACCCACCAGCTCTTTCGCTTCCTCTTTGCTTGGGGCAGCAAGTGCGGCAATGGAAATCGCAAAATGGCCGTTTGGATGGTGACTGCGATAGGTTTTAGCTGCTTGTGCCAAAACATTATTATCACTATTAATAAATCGAGCAAAGACGAATGCAATTCCTAGTTTACCTGCAAGAGCAGCACTTTCTGGGCTAGCACCGAGTAAAAATAATGTTGGCTTTATCTTCGGAATAGGCGTTGCTTGTATGCCATATAATTCGTGCTCTTTTGGTATTGATTGCTCAATTAATTGCTGTAAAAATAGTAATCTTTCCTCAAAATCTCCTCCATTATTGAGCGTGCCATATTGGAGGGCCTTTGTAGAAAGAGGTAAGCCTCCAGGTGCCTTCCCAATACCCAAATCTACTCGCCCCGGCTCCAAGGATGATAAAACATGGAAATTTTCCGCTACTTTATAGGGACTATAATGCTGTAGCATAACCCCACCCGATCCAATGTTGATTGATTTTGTTTTAGCTAGTAAATAAGATACTAATACCTCAGGAGATGTTCCTGCTAATGAATCTGTATGATGGTGCTCCGATACCCAAAAGCGTGAGTAGCCTAATTTCTCAGCTTTTTGTGCGAGTGCCACTGTCTTTTGCAAGGTCTGCTCATTTGTTGCACCCTCGATAATCGGACTTTGATCTAATATTCCTAGTGAATAGCTCATATATTGCCTCCTTAACTTTTTATTCAGATCAATTTTCTAGGTTTTAAGAGACAGTATGTTTGACATAACGGCTTTCCTTAAACGGTAAACCTAAATTGCCACGTAATGTATCCGCCTCATACTCTTCACGATAAAGCCCTCTTGCTTGTAAAATTGGTACAACCTTATCTATAAAATCGTCAAGTGCCCAAGGTACAGTTACAGCAATAATAAAGCCATCCGCTGCCTCCTTTTCAAACCATTCCTGCACTAGATCAGCGACTTGCTCGGCTGTTCCGAAGAAAGCTGTTTTTGGTGTTGCCTCACGTAAAGCAACTTGTCGTAATGTCAGTCCTTCTTGTTTGGCATATTTTTTTATATAATCGGTTGTACTTCTAAAGCTATTAGCTCCTATATCACCAAGCTCTGGGAATGGAGCATCCACATCATACTGTGTAAAATCATGATGATCAAAGTATCGTCCTAAATAAGCAAGTGCACGTTCTATGGATACCAGCTCCACGATTTCCTGATATTTAGCTTCAGCCTCCTCCAGCGTTTCACCAATAATCGGAGATATTCCTGGGAAGATTTTAATTTCCTGTGGATTACGTCCAAATGCAATAGCCTCTGTCTTAACCCTTTGATAAAATTTCTGTGCCTCATCTAAAGATACACCATGTGTAAAAATTGCATCTGCATCCTTAGCTGCTAAACGGATACCTGCATCAGACGAGCCAGCCTGAAAAATAACAGGCTGACCTTGCCTAGAGCGTGCAATATTAAGTGGTCCCTGTACAGAAAAATATTGCCCCTTATGGTGTAAGGTATGTAGTTTATGTGGATCAAAAAACACATCCTGTTCTACATCTGCAATAAAAGCATCATCGTCCCATGAATCCCATAAGCCCTTAGCCACTTCTAAATATTCTTCGGCAATTTGATAGCGCTCTGCGTGACTAGGATGCTGTTCTATAGTTCTATTGTAGTTTAAGGCAGTGCTTTCTAAAGGAGTTGTCACAACATTCCATCCAGCACGTCCCCCACTTATATGATCCAATGAGGCAAATTGACGTGCAACTGTAAAAGGTTCACTGTAGGAGGTAGATACTGTGCCAACTAGCCCAATGTTTTTTGTTGCTACTGCTAATGCTGATAAAATAGTTATTGGCTCAAAGCGATTTAAAAAATGAGGAATTGATTTTTCGTTGATAAACAAGCCATCTGCAATAAACACTACATCAAATTTCCCTTGCTCTGCCTTTTGTGCCTGCTGGATGTAAAATGGTAGGCTTACACTTTGATTACTTGCTACCTTTGGATGACGCCAGCCTGAAATATTACCACCTACACCGTGAATAATTGCTCCAAATCGAATTTTGTCCTGTCTCACCATATTCATTTCCTCCTCAAACTTTATTTTTACTAAACATAGTGGTTAAGTATGTTTTTAATAAAAAAAATAATACTCCATAAATCAATTAGGGTTGAGGAAGATATTACAGCTCAACGCTGCAATATGCAATAGGCTACATAATAGAAAAAAATTTACTGTTTGATAAAATATTTTATCAATCTATTTTTTCATAGCTATTTTCAAATTGCTCAGCAGTTTCTATTACCTTTTCCCAAAAGGCTGGAGCTAGTGTATCCTTATTGTTATAAGTTAAAAAAATATGTTGATTCATATCCAGTAAGTGCTTGACATCAATCTCTACAAACTCACCACTTTCAAGCTCCTTTTTTACACAGAGATGCGGTAAAAAACTCATATATCCTTGCGTCCGAATAAATTCTTTCGCTACTTCTAAATGATCTGTACGCACTTCAATATTTGCAGTGACGCCCTCCACCTCAAATAGCTTATGAACATAATTCCAATCAAAGGCCCCACATTCAAAAAACACCATTTTTTGCTGAGCTAGTTCTCTTACTTTAATTAGCGTATTGTGCTGAAAAGAATGTTCGCGATGCATCACGAGTTTAACAGCATTATTTAATAATAGCTCATTGCTAATCCCTTCTCGATGCACATATTGGATAAGGCCAAAATGGATTTGATGACTTTGTAGCTTTTCTAATATTATATTTGTTGACCCCGTAACAATTTGAAAGCGTAAATGCGGATAGTTTTCCTTCCATTTTGGTAAAGCGTACGCTAAAAAATATTGGGCTGTCACTCCATTAGTACCAATGCACACTTCATCCGTCTCCTGAGTTTCCTCTAACTGCTTTTTTCCCTGTTGGAAGGTTTGCACAATTTGTGTCGCGAATGGTAAAAAATCCTTGCCCTTATCTGATAAAATTACACTTCGCCCATCTCGATGAAATAATTCAACATTTAGTTCTCGTTCTAATGATTTAATACGGGCAGTTACAGTCGGCTGAGATAAAAATAACGCATTAGCAGCCTTATGGATACTTTTATAATGCACGACATATAAAAATGCCTCGATATGATCGATATTCATTTGAAGCCCTCCCCTAATTATTTATTTATCCCATTATATAGATAAATACTTTTATTCTCTATAATAAGATTGGAAAACTAGGTAATATGCTTGTTTGATTTGCAATGAAACAGAGATATCACAAAAATAACACAACAAAAAAGTAACCTAGCGTCTCCCAGGTTACTTTACTATGTAGCGATGTGGCCATCCATCTTGACAACGTACATCGCGCGTGGTTTACATCCCTCTGTCTGTAGACCACTGTTATGTTATTCACATTGACACCCTCTGTTATTAATGTGAACTCTGTATATATCGTACTTCTCAACCCGAGAAGCATATGTCAAAAATTTAAGCTAAAATAGATGCAAGGACTGCTTTTTGTGCATGTAGTCTGTTTTCTGCTTGCTCAAAGATGTAAGAATTGGGGCCATCAATAACAGATGTCGCTACTTCCTCTTCACGATGTGCAGGTAAGCAGTGTAAAAACATATAATTTGGCTTTGCATAGGAAACAAGTTCATCATTAATTTGATAACCCGCAAAGTCTTGAAGACGTTTTGCTGCTTCTTCTTCTTGTCCCATGGATGTCCAAACATCTGCATATACTACATCTGCATTTAACACCGCTTCTACTGGATCATTTGTGATTGTAATGGTACTGCCATTTGCCGCTGCGATAGCTTGTGCTTTTGCGATAACCTCTGTATCACATTCATAGCCAACAGGCGTTGCCACTGCCACGTTCATTCCTACATGTGCAGAAGCGACTACTAATGAGTGCGCCACGTTGTTGCCATCTCCAACATATGCAATTTTAAGTCCTTTTAGTTCACCTTTATTCTCAGCGATTGTTTCTAAATCCGCCAATGCCTGACATGGGTGATAAATATCTGTTAGTCCATTAATAACTGGGATAGTTGCATGCTCGGCAAGCTCCTTCACCATAGCATGGGAATTTGCTCGAATCATAATACCATCTAAATAGCCTGACAGTACGTGTGCTGTATCATAGATTGATTCACCACGTCCAATCTGCAAATCACGCGCATGCATAAACATACCTTTTCCGCCCAATTGATTCATGCCTACCTCAAAAGAAATACGAGTACGAGTTGAATGTTTTTCAAAAATCATGCCAAGTGTTTTACCTTCTAATAGCCTTGGACATTTTCCTTCTTTTGTTATAATTTTCAGTTGTGTTGCTAATTCCACTAACTGCTGAACCTCTTCACTTGTATAATCTAACAAAGTTAGTAGGTCTTTACCCTTTAAGCTAGACACTAACTTTAACTGTACTTCCTCAAGTAATTTCATAGCCTTCGCTCCTTGTTCTGTTGCTGTTGAAATAAGTATAGCATGCATAAATATAAAATCAACTGAATTTTTATGTTTATTTTCAAAAATTAGAAATTGACAATAAAATATGTCAAAAATGCGTCTTTTTGAATATTTATGCATATTTCTATTTTCATTCTAAAAATATTTGTATTATCATTAATCTGCATTTATAATTAATATACATTAACTATTTAGGTGGTGAAATAAATGGAGAAAGAGCTTATGCAACTTGTAAAAGAGCTGAACCAAATAGAATATGAAACAAATGTAATGCTAACAGAAGAATTCTCCACCCTGTTAGACGAAACGTTAACTACAAAGCAAGCACTATTCTTAAGTCTTCTTCAAACACATGGTCCCTTGCAAACCTTCGAATTAGCAAAACTGATGGGAACATCTGCTAGTGCTGTTAGTCAATTAGTAGGAAGATTGGAACAGGAGGGCTTTATAAAAAGATCCATAAGTAAAAAGGATCGTAGAGAAATCATTATCGAGTTGGATACGAGAGGTCATGATTATTTTCAGAAGCAGGAAGAAATTGAGCTAGCCATTATCAATAAATACTATTCACAGCTCTCTAAAGGAGATTTGCTGCAATTAAAAGAAATATTCATGAAATTACATGCTATTGTCTCTAATGCACAAAAAAATAGCGATTAAGGGAGGAATATTTGTGAATTTAAATGATTTAAAAAAGGATATTTTTAAAATTGCTTATCCTTACATAAAGCCTCGTCCGAATGTAACCTTATCCATTGGTGTTATTTGTCGTGAACAAGACGCTACTTTTATATTCAACGGCTCAAATGTCACATATGATAAAAAGCCCTATATCTATGAAATTGGGTCAATCTCTAAAGTTTTAACAACATCCTTGTTTGGGGAAATGATTCAAGAAGGAATCGTGAAGGTTGAAGACTCTATCGGCAAATATTTTTCTGCAATTCCCAATAATCACCCTGTTACTTTGAGGCATCTGGCAAATCATACATCTGGTCTACCGGGAATAGGTGTACTGAAGAACATCTATAATCTTTTTGATAAACAAACACCTCGTGACCCTTTTTGTCCCTACTCATTGAATGAGACCATACATTATTTTAAAACCCATACATATGAGCCTAAAGCTAAGTTTAGGTATTCTAATGTGGGTATGGGGTTTTTAGGATATTTATTAGCAAATGAACTTCATACTGACTTTGAAACAGCTATCACACGTAGAATCGTAGAGCCTTTAAATTTAACCAACACCTTTATTTCTATCCCCTCCTCTAAAGAAGATGCCATATTAGAGGGTTACTCTGTTCGTGGACATAACAAGCCTCCACTTCAAATGAATGAATTTATGGCAGCGGGAGCTATTCGATCCACAGTTGATGATTTATTAAAATTTATAAAAATACATGTTGGCAATCAAAATTCAGGCTATCAATTAACACACCAAGCTACCCATACTATTTCAAAAGATATAAGCATCGGACTAGGATGGTTGCTTGAAGACGATATTTTTTGGCATAACGGGTCAACGAAAGGCTTCTCTAGTTATCTAGGATTTAATAAAAAACAGCAAACAGGTGTCGTGATTTTATCCAATTATCGATCCCCTATACTAGCAACAAATCCTGTTCATATGGGGAAAGATATCTTACAGCTTTTACAAAATTCTTTATAGAGAAAATGGGGTGTTTCTTGAATGGAATAAAAGGAATACCCTATTCTACACAAGAACACTCTTGTAGCTCCTATACATAGCGTGAACCTGTCAATTCCTTCACTCATTCTCAATCTCGTTAATGGCTTCAGAAGCTAGCTATGGTTCTTGTCATAAGCAATGTACACAAGCTGTTACTTTAGTTCATGTAACGATCAATATTACTCGTTAGATACTTTCCATTTACCTACCAATTAATACTCCACTATGTTACGATTTCTATAAGGGTTAGTTTTCAATCAGTTAAGACAAGGGCAATTTTGGAGGTTAATAGATGCAAAGTTTTTTAGTTTATGCTCTATTACTAATCTTAATTTTTATTGCAATGGTTAACTCTTGGGGAGACTCCTCTAAAACGGTATGGTATGTAATAGCATTTACAAGTATTATCTGCTTAATAATTGTGAAAACAATTGAACGAAAAAGACACTGAATAATAGGGCAATTATCGCCTATAAGCATCAGTCAATATCATAGATATTCCCTACACCACTATTTGTGAATTCTCTACACTTTAACAAAGGAACGGTCAACAAAATGGCAGGCAAAAAAACGAAAAGAGGGTCATGTATGATAAAGAAAAACATTCGATTTGCGTTGTTATTTTTCATAGTAACAATTGGATGTAAATTAATTTTTCAAAATGACATTAAGTGGGGAGAAACTATAACAATCACAATTTTAATATTTCTGTTTGCACTGTTGTATGATTGGTCAAATATCCCCTATAAATGGAAGAAACAACAATAGAGTTATAGTTATACCATGAATTCCCTTATTAGATATAGGAATAAATGAAAGGAGATTACAGTATGGAATTATTCACGGAATTTATAGGTATTATTCTACCCATTGCAATAATTGGAGGAATTGCGGTCTTTGTTGTTAAAAGGCTTGAGCAAAAACATAAGCAGGGGAAATTAGGTAAGAAAAAATCAAAAGGCGCACAAAATTTATTAAATAGTTTAATACCACTAGGAATGCTTGTTGGTTGTGCAATTGGTTTGATTCTTAGCATGTTTTTCTCCATTTCATTATTATCTTCAATAAGTTTTGGTTCAGGAATAGGCTTACTACTTGGCTATTTTGCTTATGAAATTTATGGCAATAGAGAGGAAAATTATTCATAAGAAACTTTATTCCTTAATAGGCCACTAAATAAGAGTTTGACTTGACTTGTGTTTTTGATTAATCTTCATAATCGCAAGTCCTTTTTTATTCTTTTACAAAAAATAAAGCGAGTTATTTGGTCTTGAAATCGTGAAAAAAGCCTCCTAACATTTTGTTAGAAGGCTAAACCCTATTAGCAGTATCAGTCAAAAATAATTTGATTAACTGCATCTCTATCTAATTTTTTTATAACTTCTACCACTAATTTTACGGCATTATCATAATCATCACGATGTAGAATACCTGCATGTGAGTGGATATAGCGTGTTGCAATACCGATTGATAATGCAGGTATACCATTAGCTGTTACGTGTATAGAGCCTGCGTCTGTACCGCCACCAGCCATTGTCTCGAATTGATAGGGAATATTATGCTCGTCAGCCACATCTAATACGAATTCGCGTAAGCCACGATGGGATACCATTGATGCATCATAGACAACAATTTGTGGACCAGCGCCCATTTTACTTGTTGATTCCTTCGCTGTTACCCCTGGCGTGTCCCCAGCAACACCTACATCGACAGCAAAGCCAATATCAGGCTGGATTTTATGAGTCGCCGTTTTCGCACCACGTAGACCGACTTCCTCTTGTACATTCCCTACGGAGTATAGGATGTTAGGATGTTTTTCATTTTGTAACGCTTTCATAACATCAATAGCAATTGCACAGCCAATACGGTTATCCCATGCCTTTGCTAAAAGATACTTGTCGTTTTTCATAACATTAAATTCAAAATATGGTGTTACCATATCACCAGGACGCACGCCCCATTCAACCACTTCTTCCTTAGAAGCTGCACCCACATCAATAAACATATCTTTAATGTCTACTACTTTGTTTCGTACATCTGCTGGTAAAATATGTGGTGGCTTTGAACCAATTACCCCGATGATTTCATCACCTTTACGAGTTGTAATTGTCACACGCTGTGCAAGCATTACCTGGCTCCACCAGCCACCTACAGTTTGGAATTTAATAAATCCTTTATCATCAATTTGTGTAACCATGAAGCCAACTTCATCTAAATGCCCTGCCACCATAATTTTTGGACCATTTTCATCGCCCACTTTTTTTGCGATAACACTACCTAAGTTATCTGTTTCTACTGAGTCTGCATATGGTGCAATGTATTTTTTCATGACCTCGCGTGGTGCACGTTCATTCCCTGCTATTCCATTCGCATCCGTTAAATCTTTAAACATTTGTAATGTTGGATCTAGTTGTGTCATCCTTTTGCCTCCTACTTCTAAAATCTTCTCTATTATACTTCGTTTACCGAAATATTCCTAGTATAATCGTCTGAAAATTGATGTATTTCTCACATTAATATCCTGAACGCTGGCGATTATAATTTTCTTCATTCTTTTCTATATACGCTGCCACAACGTCCTCAAAGGTAAAGCCTAAATTATACGCAAGTAAACTATAGCATTGCCAAATCATTAAATATCTATCCTCTGATGGCTGGTGAATAAAGGTTAAAATATAGTCCTGTGTCAATAAGAAAATTTCTGTTAAATTTCGCTTTTCTTGAATTACTGGCCATTTTTCTAGCTTTGTGTAACCCATTAGTAAACCAAGGGATAATATAAAATGAATTGAATCCACATACTCCTCTAAAATAACAGAACGAGCTGAGGGTCCCTTTGTACTCCAAAATTTAAAGCAGCGTGTTTCATTAGCTAGTTCTGCTAATTCAACCATTAATGCTAAACCTTTTTCTTTAAAAACATCCTGTTCAATTTTTTGTGTTTTCTCGATAAAATCATCAAGCTCTTGCTGCATTTTAAACAATTGTTGTAAATTCATTTTTTTCTCCTAAATTTCTAAAATAATTTATAAAAAGTGAAACTAATTTCCCCCTTCAATCGTATAGGGAAGAATAACCTTTATTCAAGGGGGAAATAAAACATGTTGCCGTTACTAATTCGACTTGCTGTAATTGCGCTTATAATCTATGTATTTTACAAAGCGATTCGTTATATAACCGATCCTAAGCGAAAACTTGATGAAGCCTATGAAAAAGGCCATTATTATTTTTACGATGATGTTAAAAATGTCCGAAAAAATTTCTTTATATCCTATAAGGGTGCACTTTTTGAAGGTGAAAAATACCTCGGTACTACTGAGGAAGCCTTTGAGGTTGTGACAATTTTCGTTGGTGCTCGTGATGCTGCGACATTGCAGGGCTTCAAAAAAAGTGATTTTGAATATTTACAGCAAGAAATCCTATTGAATTATCCAAGCGCAAAAATTAATTGGAAGCAGCCCATTGAACAGCTTATGCGCAACACATCCTCCTCATGAGGATGTGTTTTTAATTAACGTATTTTTTGTGTCTCCTCACTCTCACCATAGCTGTACAACGATAAAAATTTGAACAGCGGCTAACAGTGGGAAGCCAAAAGCAAAGCTGTTATGGCGTGTTTTATGACGAAACAAATACATTCCCAACACGCCGCCTACTGCCCCTCCAGCAATGGCCAGCGTAAAAAGCGAACGTTCCGCAATTCGCCACTCATGCTTTTTTGCTTTGGATTTATCCATACCCATCATTACGAGCAGTACTATAGAAACAATTGCCATATAGGCTACTAATGCTTGTCCCATTAAAGTCTCCTTTACAAGTGATTTACTACTAATCTAACATAAAAAAGACTGACGGATATATCCATCAGTCTTGAGAAAAATTTTGCACCTGTCGCTTCGCTTTCGGTGCAGAAATACTATTAACTTCGTCAAAAATTATTTAGCAACTGCTTTTTTAGCAGCATCTGCTAATTGAGTGAATGCTGTTGCATCTGTTACAGCTAGATCTGCTAACATTTTACGGTTAACTTCGATACCAGCAACTTTTAAACCGTGCATTAAACGGCTGTAAGAAAGACCGTTCATACGAGCAGCTGCATTGATACGAGTGATCCACAATTTACGGAAATCACGTTTTTTCTGACGACGGTCACGGTATGCATATTGACCTGACTTCATTACTGCTTGGTTAGCAACTTTATATAATGTATGTTTTGAACCATAGTAACCTTTAGCTAATTTTAATACTTTTTTACGACGTTTGCGCGTCACTGTTCCGCCTTTTACGCGTGGCATATGAATTACCTCCTGCTTTTCATTAAAAAATGAATGTTAGTATTTTTTTGTAGTCAATTATTTCATGTAAACAAGTAAAGATTTGATGCGTTTGAAGTCACCAGATGAAACGATGTTTGCTTTACGTAGGTGACGTTTTTGTTTCGTAGATTTGTTTGCGAATAAGTGGCTTCCATAAGCACGGTCGTATTTTAATTTACCTGAACCCGTTTTTTTGAAACGTTTCGCAGCTCCACGGTGAGTTTTCATTTTTGGCATGTCGAATTCCTCCTAAACTGTTCGTCTAATATTATTTCTCGTTCTTTGGTTGAAGAACTAAGAACATGCTTCGGCCTTCCATCTTCGGCTTTTGTTCTACCGTCGATACTTCAGCACAAGCTTCAGCAAAGCGATCTAGCACACGTTGACCAATTTCTTTATGTGTAATCGCACGACCTTTGAAACGTAGGCTACATTTAACTTTATCGCCTTTTTCAAGGAATTTAATCGCATTACGTAACTTCGTTTGGAAATCATGCTCATCGATTGTTGGGCTCAAACGAACCTCTTTCATGACGATGACCTTTTGATTTTTACGAATTTCACGGTCTTTCTTTTGCTGTTCAAACTTAAATTTACCATAGTCCATGATACGAGCGACTGGCGGCTTGGCTTGAGGGGCCACAAGGACAAGATCCAAGTTTACACGAGCGGCGATTTCTAGCGCTTCATTACGTGTCTTTACACCAAGCTGGTCACCATTGTGATCGATTAATCGAAGTTCACGTGCGCGAATGCCTTCGTTTACATACATGTCTTTGCTAATAGTAATCCACCTCCAAGTAATTGTCGCGAATACATGGTTTGGGCAAAGTCTTGCCCGGTTGAACGGTACATCCTCTTGTCATGTCCATAAAAAAAGGACGGACACTTTGAAGATGTCCGCCCGCTATATGTGCATGCGCAAGTCTGCGCAAAACAATTCAACGTGTCATACCTGTTCACAGCCTAGAGCGTTAATCAGGTGAGAAGCGGGCAGCCTCTACTTCAACCACAAACTTTGTATTCATTAACCTTAATTATATTAGCATGTATATAATAAGCTGTCAAATATTTATTTTCTTATCCCTACTAGATTGACCTAGAAAAAAATATTTTATACAAAAGCAAGATTCACTTTATACAGAAACCCTCACTAATACAAGCGAGGGTTTCTTGTGAATGCTTATTTAGTAATTTCTGCTTTTATAGTTGCTAGGAAATCTTCAAAGCTAATTGTTTCAGAATCTTTTGAGCCATAACGACGTACATTCACGCCATTTGCCTCAACTTCTTTATCCCCAATGACAAGCATATACGGGATTTTTTTCATTTGTGCTTCACGAATTTTATAGCCTAATTTTTCTTCACGGTCATCCATTTCTACACGTAAGCCTGCTGCTGTTAATTGCTCTTCAATTTGTTTTGCATAGTCGAAGTGGGCTTCATTCGATACTGGAATCACTTCTACTTGAACTGGCGCTAACCATGTTGGGAATGCGCCTTTATATTCTTCAATTAAGAAGGCTACGAAACGTTCCATTGTTGAAACAACACCACGGTGAATAACTACTGGACGATGTGGCTTTCCATCTTCACCAACGTAAGTTAGATCAAAACGTTCAGGTAATAAGAAATCTAGTTGAACTGTTGATAAAGTCTCTTCTTTACCAATCGCTGTTTTTACTTGTACGTCAAGTTTAGGGCCATAGAACGCAGCCTCACCTTCCGCTTCAAAGTAATCTAAGCCAAGCTCATCCATCGCTTCTTTTAACATGCTTTGTGCTTTTTCCCACATTTCATCATCATCGAAGTATTTCTCTGTATCTGCTGGGTCGCGGTAAGATAAACGGAATGAATAATCATTTAAATCGAAATCTTTATAAACCTCTAAAATTAACTGCACCACTTTTTGGAATTCTGCTTTAATTTGGTCAGGACGAACAAAAATATGGGCATCGTTTAAAGTCATACCACGTACACGTTGTAGGCCAGAAACAGCTCCTGACATTTCATAACGGTGCATTGTACCAAGCTCCGCAATACGCAATGGCAGATTACGATATGAATGCATGCTATTTTTGTACACCATCATATGGTGAGGACAGTTCATTGGTCGCATAATTAATGTTTCATTGTCCATCTCCATTGGTGGGAAAATAGAATCTTGATAGTGATCCCAGTGACCAGAAGTTTGATAAAGCTCTTTTGAACCTAATACTGGTGTATAAACATGCTTATAGCCAAGTGATAATTCTTTATCGACAATATAACGTTCAATGACACGACGAATTGTTGCACCATTTGGCAACCAAAGTGGTAAACCTTGACCTACCTTTTGAGAAGTTGTGAACAGGTCTAATTCTTTCCCAATTTTACGGTGATCACGCTCTTTTGCTTCTTCAAGCATTTGTAGGTGGTGTTTTAATTCCTCTTTTTTGAAGAACGCTGTCCCATAAATACGTTGAAGCATTTTATTATCAGAGCTCCCTCTCCAATAAGCGCCTGCTAAAGATAGAAGTTTGAATTCACGAAGCTTACCAGTGGCTGGTACGTGAATACCACGGCAAAGGTCGAAAAATTCCCCTTGATAATAAATAGAAACTTGCTCATCTTCAGGAATGGCTTCCAGTAATTCTAACTTATATTCGTCGCCAATTTCTTCATAGATTGTTTGAGCCTCAGCACGGCTTACATTTTTGCGTTCTATTTCTAGGTTTTCAGCAATAATTTTTTTCATTTCTTTTTCAATGGCCGGTAAGTCTTCAGCTGTGATTGGTGTAGGTGCATCAATATCATAATAGAAGCCTCCTTCAATAACAGGACCAATACCAAGCTTCACCTCTGGGAATAGACGTTTAATCGCTTGCGCAGTTAAGTGAGCTGTTGAATGTCGTAAAATCTCAAGAGCTTCCTTATCATCTTGTGTAATAATAGCAATTGTTGCGTCCTCTTCAATTGGTGTTTTTAAATCCACTAATACACCATTAATTTTACCCGCATAAGCTTTTTTTCGTAGACCTGGGCTGATTGATAATGCTACGTCATCAGTTGACGTGCCTTTTGCAAATTCCTTTACAGCGCCATCTGGAAAAGTTAATTTAATCATTTCTGACATTTTGTTTGCACTCCTTGCAGTTTTGTTATGATGCATGATGAAGTTTCGGAAACTAAAAAAGCCCCGTCCCTCACAAAAGGGACGAAGCATATGCTCGTGGTTCCACCCTTCTTCCTTCCGACCTTTCATAGTCAGACGAAGCTCAAGGCTAGCTAACGGGCTAGGGACCGGCGAAAGATTATCCCTTTCGCTGCTCAGTAGGTAGTAAATAATGTGCTCTAACTAGGAAGCTTGCAGCCAATGACTTCCCTCTCTAATAAGTTGATACACAAAATTCTTATCCTCATCAATGCATTTTATTAATTATTATATGTGACAGTATACGCTCGATTGTCGTAAAATGCAACTGGCAATGTTACATCCGTCGATTTTTGCCACGCATTTCAATCGGCTCCGTTAAGGCTTTAATACGTTCCATAATCCGTCCTGCTTTAACTACTTCGATATCACCTTTTTGTGATTGTGCTAAATGATGTTCCAATTCATCATAATTAAAATTAGAAGTGATAAAAGTTGGTAATTGCTCGGCCATACGATAATGGAATATAGTTCCCAAAATTTCATCCCTCGTCCAAGTGGTCATCGTTTCGGCTCCTAGGTCATCAAGCATCAGCACAGGTGCCTTTTTCACATAGTCTATTTTTTCATTCAATGTATTATCACCAATGGCATTTTTCATTTCTCGTAAAAATTCTGGCACAAAAACGACTACTGAACGTATTTTGATAGCAGCTAATTCATTAGCCAAGGCACCCAATACAAAGGATTTCCCTACACCAAACTTTCCGTATAAATAATAGCCCTTTGCAGGGAGCTTCCCTGATTCCACAGTAGCCTTGACAAATTGTGCCGCTTTTTGCGCAATCATAACGCGAGATTCGTCGTCAATCATTAAATCTTGAATGGTTGCTTGAAGAACATCTTTGGGCATATGCATACTCGCAATCATATTGGCTACATCCCTGCGCTCATCCTCACGTATTTTTTGATCACAACGCACATAATCCATTTCAACAGTATTTCGAACGACACGTAAAGTTGGAATAAAACCTTTTAAATAGTTTGTACAATGATCTGTATTGTCACAGCCACAGCAAACAGTAGATTGACTTATAAACTCATGAAGCTTCGGTAAATTACGCTCAATGGAATCATAGCTTAACTCATTTGCATGCGCTGCTAAAAAATCTTGCACACGAGGGTTTTCTAAAATTTCTCGACGCATCGCTTCGTAACGCTCTTGAAATGATGGTACATTAACTGCTCTTTTTAATGGTCCATTAATTTGTTCGATTGTCGTTCACCCTCCTATTTATCACTTTTCCCTAGCATTTCTAATATTTTTTTTCGCTCTTTTTCAAAATCCATCGTGCTTGAGGTGCTTTCCTCCTGCTGCTCATTACGCTTGTAAAACCATTCAGGTACCTTCTCTTCACGTTGCTTTCCTGAACGTCCTTTGACATTTTGACTGCTTTTACTCGGTGTCTGGGGTTTATTTTTCCAAGTAGTGTATTTATCATGCTCCTGACGCGCAAGCTCCATTGCTTCCTTAGCAGTTTGAATATTTTTGCGAACCCAATGATCTGCAATCGTCTCTACATACTTTTTAGGTAGCTTCATATCCGTAGTAAGCATTACATATTCTAAAAGAGCATTGACAACTCCTACTGGCATGCCATGCTGAACAATTAAACTTTCAGCAAGTTGGACAGAGGTTTGTAGAGGCTCTTTACCGTTATTAATATCTCGTAGCACTTGAATAGGAGGTGTGGTTTCTAGGTATTGCTGTAGCTCCTGATCCTTTGTTTTATGTCCTGATTCTTCTACAGGGGCTGGCTCATTTACTCGCATCAATTTTGGTGGCTCTTTTGAGACCGTTAGCTTATAAAAATCAGCCGCAGCCTTACGAAGCCGCTCTTGTGAAATGCCCACATCATCATCTAAAGCTAGAATCACTATTTTTTGCATATCTAGTGCAGTTAAATGATACAGGAATGCAAGCTTAGCAATTGTTTCACGAACATCTAATGTAAGTAAACTGGCAGGCACTAATTGCTCAGATAACCCTGCTTTAAGAAGCTCAAAATCAAACTGGTCAAAATAAAACGGATATATTTTTGACTGATTATCCTTGCTACTCTTACTAGCTTGTAAATCATCCGGAATATTTGAATTTACAGGCTTATAAACATCAATAAAAGCCCGAGATACGTCTTTAAATTCAGCATCTCTTGCAGGAGCTATAAAACGCTGTCGCAGCCTCCGATAAGCTTGCTCTCCAATTTTACTAAATAAAAACATGGATAATAGCGGGTCTTTCATAAAACTATCTGCATCAAGTGGACGAATCAGTTCGTATAAAAAGCTTCGTTCTCCCGTATTTTCTTTCTTCCATGTACGTAATAAGCCAATCGCTTCAAGTGCTATTCGTGCCTCAAATATTTTACCAATCGGAAGCCCTAAAACATTCATTAAATAATAATGTGTCATTTGCTGACCTGGCATCTGCTCAGCTTCTGCCCAAAGTGTTAAATAAAGGCTAATCGGCTCTGCCCCAGTTAATGGCTGATAAAATAATGTTACTAATTGACGTTCCTGTGTAGAAAGTGCATGAGGTAAACGAATGTCAAAAGAATCAGCAGGCTGTAATTCCTTATACAAATGTATCAACGACATTCACCCTCTCTGTATTACTTAAGATTTTTGCTCTGTCTGACGTTGAATAATATCTTTAATTTCTTCAATAAAGACATTGATGTCCTTAAATTGACGATAAACCGATGCAAAGCGTACATATGCTACCTCATCAATTTTCGCTAGGCGGTCCATTACCATTTCCCCAACATCCTCAGAGCGTACTTCTGAATTACCAATACGACGGAGGTCTTTTTCAATCGATAATACGAGTTGCTCAAGTACATCTAGGGCAACTGGACGTTTTTCACAAGCACGAATAAGCCCACGAAGTACCTTTTCACGACTAAACTCCTCACGTGAACCTTCTTTTTTTACAACAACAAGTGGTGTCTCTTCAATTTTTTCAAACGTTGTAAAGCGAAAGCCACATGACTCACATTCACGACGTCTTCGAATTTCTTTATTATCATCTACTGGCCTCGAATCCACTACACGCGTTCCGTTAAATTGGCAAGATGGACATCTCATATCTTTACTCTCCTGATTTCACAACAATTTAATATTCCTATTATAACAAATTTCCCACATGTAAGAAAAGCGCATTCACACTAGTGTGCTCATGATAAACCCTGAAAGCAGAAAGTACAAGTATAGATGGCAACAATTTTCAAGTAAATTCCCTTAAAAAGCTAATGCAAGAAACTAGTACTCTAACAAAAAAGCACATTGAAATCCTGGTGATTTCAATGTGCTTGGTATAATAATTAGGCGTTAACAGTTTCTAAAGCGTTTGCCACTTTTTTCACAAGATCTACTACACGTGCAGAATAACCCCATTCATTGTCGTACCATGCAAGTACTTTTACTTTGCGGCTACCCATTACCATTGTCGAAAGTCCATCAACTGTAGAAGAGTAAGTTGTTGTATTGTAATCAGAAGATACTAGAGGCTCAACTGAGAAGTTTAAAATTCCTTTCATTGGTCCTTCAGTAGCAGCCTTCACAAATGCAGCATTAACAGAATCTACTGTTACATCTGTGTTTAAATCCACTACAAGGTCCACTAAAGATACGTTTGGTGTTGGAACACGAAGTGACATGCCATGAATTTTTCCTTCTAATTCTGGTAATACCAACTTTAATGCTTTTGCAGCGCCTGTAGATGTTGGAATGATTGACTGCGCACAACCACGTGCACGACGTAAATCTTTATGTGGGTTATCTAGGTTCTTTTGATCATTTGTATAGGCATGAACAGTTGTCATTAAGCCATTATCGATGCCAAATGTGTCATTTAATACTTTCGCAACTGGTGCTAAGCAATTTGTAGTACAAGATGCATTTGAAATAACATCATGTTTTGCAATATCAAGTTTATCGTCATTTACACCTAAAACAATGGTTACGTCCTCGTTTTTACCTGGTGCTGTTAAGATTACTTTCTTTGCACCTGCATCTAGGTGCATCGCTGCTTTTTCACGATCATTAAATTTACCAGTTGCTTCGATAACAATATCTACACCCATTGTAGCCCATGGTAATTTTAAAGGGTCACGCTCGCTAATAATTTGAACACGTTTACCATTTACAATTAAAGCATCGCCTGCTGGTTCAACCGTACCTTCAAATGTTCCGTGATTTGTGTCATACTTAATCAAATGTGCTAACGTTTCTGCTGGATAGCTCGCGTTAATAGCCACAATATTTAAACCCTCTTGTACGATCGCTTGGCGGAAAACCATACGTCCGATACGTCCGAAACCATTAATAGCAATTGATACTGTCATTTATAAAATCCTCCTGTGAGTACATACTCAGATTAATTATATACTTTATGGTGATTAGTATAACACAATTTTAAAAAAGATGAACATTATATACTCATAATATTAAAGTTCTTATTTTCTGAAAAATAATTTTGTCAAATTTTATCCCTATTATGGCGTAAGCAAACATAAAAAATGCGTAGCAAGATATGCTTACTACGCATCAGGCAATGAAAAAATGTCTTTATTTACAGGATTTTAATTAGCATCTAAAACATCCCATTTTGTAAGAATTTTTTTCAATTGGTCCTCTGTTTGTCCTAAATTTTCATTATTGTAAATAACTGCATGTGCTCCCTTTTCCTTCACTGACATCGGGAGCTGTGAATGCATTCGCGCTAATGCATCCTCCTTCGACAAATTGTTGCGCTCCATTAAGCGGCGAAGCTGGATTTCCTCGCTCACAGAAACCACAATGATTCGCTCAACGAAATGCTGTAGCTTACTTTCAAATAGGAGTGGGATATCCATTACAACATGCTTGTTGCCAGCCTCTAAGTAGGCATCGCGCTGGCGCAGCATTTCCTGACGAATAGCGGGATGCATAATATCATTTAAAATTTTGCGCTTTGCAGGCTCATGGAAAATAATATCGCCAAGTTTAGCACGATTTAAAGTGCCATCTTCCAGCAGAATATCTTGTCCAAATTGCTCAGCGATTAATGCTAGTGTTTCCGTTCCTGGTTCCACAACATCGCGCGCTACAATATCTGCATCGACAATTGGCAAACCAAGAGCTGTTATCATTTTCGCAACGGTACTTTTTCCACTCGCAATACTTCCTGTTAATCCGATAATCATCGCTTATTCCCCTTTAATGTTGACAATTTGGGCAAAAGACGGACGTGCGCCCACCAATTGTCATTTGGCTCGTTGCCGTATCACACACTGGACACATCTTTTTCCCATACATCTGAAGTCGATTTTGCATGCTTCCAGCCTCACCATTAATATTACGATAATCTGAAATCGTTGAACCTCCGGCGTTAATGCTTTGACGTAAAACAGTAACAATCGCTTCAAATAGTGCACGTTTACGCTTTTCACTAATACGGTTCATTTTGCGAGCTGGATGAATTTTTTGAGCAAATAATGCCTCAGTTGCATAAATATTGCCACAACCCGAAATTACCTGTCCATCCATAATAACTTCCTTTACGGATTTATTCTCATATTTTGGCAATTTTGATTGAGCAATAAAATAATCACAAGCTATTTCATCGAATGGCTCTGGTGCCATTTTTGTTAACGGTGTATGGTCTTCAATTTTTTCTAAAAAACGAAGTTCACCAAAACGGCGAATGTCTGAATAAATTAAAAAACCGCCATCTGCCATTTTGAAAGTAGCATGTATATGCTTTTGAAATTTTGCTTCATTGATTTCCTCTGGCGAATTTACCACAAACCATGCACCTGTCATCCCTAAATGACTAACAAGCACATAGGGAACATTCTCTTTACGCATATGAAAAAAGATATACTTTGCACGTCTCTCGATTTTTGTAATGGTCATTTGGGTTAAGGACATTTCAAAGGCATCAGGCTCAGCTTGCTTGACAATACATTGTTTTCCTTCCCCAAAGGAAAAACGAATGACCTCAGAAAGCTGCACCTGTTGGATTGTCCGTCCCTCCATTTTAGGCTTTAATGCCTGGACGACACCTTCAACCTCTGGTAATTCAGGCATTTAAATCCCTCCTTATTTTGCTTCGTACCAAGTTGCTCCATGATTGAAGTCCACTTTTAACGGTACGGTAAGCTCTATGGCATGCTCCATAACCTCGGGAACAATTTTTTCAAGCAATGCAACCTCTTCCTTAGGCGCTTCAAAAATTAATTCATCATGCACTTGTAAAAGAAGCTTTGCCTGCATATTCTCTTTTTTCAAGCGAGCATCCATATCAATCATTGCTTTTTTAATAATATCTGCAGCGCTTCCCTGAATAGGTGTATTCATGGCAGTGCGCTCTGCAAAGCTACGTATATTGAAGTTGGAGCTTGTGATATCAGGTAAATATCGTCGTCTATTTAAAATCGTCGTGACATAACCATTAAATTTCGCATCCTGCACAATATCATCCATATACTGTTTTACACCTGGAAAACTTGCGAAATATTTTTCAATAAATGTTGCTGCTTCCTTACGAGTAATATCTAAGTTTTGTGATAAACCGTAATCACTAATTCCATAGACAATTCCAAAATTAACTGCCTTTGCTGCACGGCGCATATTACTATCAACCTCATCAGCTGATACATGGAAGACATCCATTGCGGTACGTGTATGAACATCCATCCCTTCACGGAAGGCCTCTACAAGGTTTTTATCTTCTGACATATGTGCCAGAACGCGTAATTCGATTTGTGAGTAGTCAGCAGAAAACAGTATCCAGCCCTCTTTTGATGGGACAAATGCTTGACGGATTTTGCGTCCCTCCTCTAAACGAATAGGAATGTTTTGCAAATTTGGATCCGTAGAGCTTAGACGTCCTGTAGCCGTTAATGCTTGCTGGAAGCGGGTATGCACCTTGCCGTCCTCGTTATGAATTTCTTTAAGCAAGCCTTCAATATAGGTTGATTGTAATTTACCTAACTGACGATATAAAAGAATATGCTCAATAATCGCATGCTCGGATTTTAATTTTTCTAACACATCTGCTGCCGTTGAATAGCCTGTTTTTGTTTTTTTAATAACTGGCAGTCCAAGCTTATCAAATAAAATAACCCCTAATTGTTTTGGTGAATTAATATTAAAGGCTTCTCCAGCTTCCGCATAAATCTCTTGCTCAATAACAACTAATTTGTCATTCAATTCTTGTCCCATTTTCTCTAAAGTAGCACGGTTCACTGTAATTCCTTCACTTTCCATCTCGCCCAATATAGAAGCTAATGGAAGTTCTAGATTTTTATATAAATCAAATTGTTCGTTTTCCTTTAGCAATGTCTCAAGCTTTGGCTGTACTGACCACACAGCAAAGGCTTTACGGCTAGCATGCTCTGCTAGTGTATCAATAGCAGGTATAGCTCGTTTGGCACCTTTACCATAAACGGTCTCATTTGCCTGCACATCACGGTAGCCAAGTTCCTTCGCAAGTGTTGCTACATCATCTCCGCTTAGCCCAGGATTATTGATATAAGAAGCAAGCAATAAATCAAACTCAACTCCTGCTAAACGAATCCCTGCACGTCTTAATGCCGCTTGGGCTGCCTTAGAATCTGACATATACTTTATTTTTGTCGCATCCTCTAGCCATAGACGGAGAACATCTGATTTAGCCACACTATCAAAAGGTACGTAAATTGGTTTCGCTCCATCAGTTAGAGCAATGCCTAATTGCTGACATGTGTGATAATGTTCGTCCTCCAGCTCCAAATGCACTGCCATAACATCCTTTAAGTGTTCTTGCTTTACTTCCTGCACAATTTCATAGTCGAAGGGTGCTTGTTCTTCTTCTTGGACAGAAAAATCACTTTTTTCTAACAGTGATTTAAAGCCAAGCTCCCGCCAGACATTTATTAGCTCTTCTTCATTCGGACCATTATAAGCAAGATCAGCAAGTGCAACCTCTATTGGCGCATCCGTAAAAATGGTTGCAAGCTTTTTACTCATGATTGCCTGCTCTTCATTGGCTACTAATTTTTCTTTCATTTTAGAAGCCTTTAATGTATCCATCGCTTTATATAACGACTCTACTGAACCATGCTCTTTCAGCAATTTAACAGCCGTTTTTTCACCGACACCAGGTACACCAGGAATATTATCAGAAGCATCCCCCATTAGCCCTTTCATATCAATTATTTGCGATGGGGTTAAGCCATATTTTTCTTCAATATAAGCTGGTGTATTTTTCTCAATTTCAGTTATACCTTTTTTAGTAATGTACACAGTTACCTGCTCTGTGGCGAGCTGTGTTAAATCACGATCTCCAGAAACAATGATGACATCGATATCCTGTGATGAAGCTTCTTTTGCAAGTGTTCCAATTATATCATCCGCTTCATACAGTTCTAACTCGTACTGTTTAATACCATATGCGTCAATGAGCTTACGTAAATAAGGGAATTGCTCAGATAATTCTGGCGGAGTCTTTTGTCGCCCACCTTTATATTCCGTAAAGGTTTCATGGCGGAATGTTGTTTTCCCAGCATCAAAAGCCACTAAGATTTTTGTTGGTTGTTCTTCCTCTAATATTCTTTGTAGCATTGTTGTAAAGCCGTATACAGCATTAGTATGAATGCCACTATCATTCGTCAACAATGGCAACGCAAAAAACGCGCGATACGCTAAACTATTACCGTCCAATAATAGTAATTTTTCCTTTGTCATGATTTTATCCTCCTGCGCTGTCTTCTACTTAATTGTAAAACGAAAACGTATGTTTGAAAATGCTTCTTCTTTCTACTTTATCGAGAAAACAGCCATTTTGCCAACAATAACAATGCATTTCACAAAAAAACCTTAGGGGTCTCATTGTGCTATCTTAGTCCCTCAGGGTTACCATTCCTATCAAAAAAGCCAACCGCTCATGGCGATTGACTTTCTTACTTACTATCAAACGTTTGTGTTTTCCATTGTAAATGGTTCTTTCAAAAGGTTATGTTCAGGTTTACTTTCACGTTCAATGTGTATAAAGGTTGCAAATAATGGAACAATACCATCAATTCGAATGATTACACTATTTCCTGTACTGCTACTTACTGTTCCATACAGCGGCGTTAATGAGTCATTTATCATAAATATAAATTGCTCGCCCTCTGGTATCTCGATATTTGAAGAGAACGTGAGCCTTATATTCTCATTATCTATATAAGAGACCTCATTAATGATAAGCGGTTGTGGTTCTACAAGTGTCAGTTTTGCTGATATTGCTGGTACAAGCTCTGATGTTTGACCTGTCACAGGATTTGTATATGAAATGGCTTCATTTAATGGAATCGTTACTTGATTGTCAATGATTTGAATGTGATATTTATACTCCCTTAACATGGCAATAATTAATTCCTGCTCCTCAACAGTTAGAGGCTCTTGTTCAAGTTCGAATTCATTCCTTAACAATTGTTCTATCGCTTCATATAATCTGCCCACAGTTACTTCTTCGATGTCTGGTATGCTCGTAATCTCTTTGCCATTTAACAGGCGTTGGATTGTTGCTATCTCTTTCAACCCATTAATTGGTTGTAAATTCATCAGCTTCTCTAATTTTTCTGCCATATGATGAATATCTGTTTGTGTGTTAGCTAGTAAAATATTCGTATTTGTTAAAGAAGCGACTCGCTGGTAACCCATTGGTCCTTGAGCTACTTTAGCTACCATTGCTTCAGCTTCAGTTATTGCTGCTTGCAGTGCGTCTGTTGCTTTTTTAGGTATCCATTGCTGTGCATGTGGAATATCAAAGCCATTTTCAGATATAGGGTGATCTCCATTTTGCACGGCTACAAGTCGTTCCTTCGCATTACTAATCATTTTATTAAGGGTTGTCGTATCTACAGGTGTTGTTGTATTTCCTCCACCTGTGTTATTACCACCAGGACTACTTCCACTGTTACTACTTGAACCACTGTCTGTAGCCTCTGCAGGCATTGGGTTAAAAGGTGTTTGTTGGCCCTTCGCAGATATTAATGTTTTAATTTGCCCTTGACGAACATTTGTGAATATTGCAAGCAGCGCTTCTCTAGAAATATCTGTCATCATATTATGAATGCGGACATCAGGTCCAAGAGTGAAGGTTGAAACAGCAGGTGATGGTACAATGATATTACCAATATTTATTGTTCCATTTATTTGTAAAGCAGTCTTTAATAGATTTTTAAAATCTTCATTTTGTTGTTGCAGCTTTCTTGACTCTTCTTGTATCTGTCGTATTCTTTCTTCCACTTGTGTTGTTAGTTCAACTGAAGGGAATAATCCTGGCAAATTGGGTATTCCTGCTGGGTTATTACTAGATTGCTGCTGGTTTGATCGTACTCTTAGAGAAAGTAGCTCATTTTCTATCTGTTGCAATTTTTGTCTTAATAGAGCTAATTGATTATCTTGTATTGGTGTCCTTTTAACCTTTGTTAAATCATTAATCTGCTGTTGCAAGCCTACTGATTCAGTTGTTAAATCACTTATTTTAGTCAATATTGCTTTTTTCTCTTGCTCCTGCAATTGTTGCTGATCTCTTAAAAAGACTTGACTGGCTTCAAGCTGCTTTTGCATTCGCTGTAACCTAAATTCATATTCAGCACCAATCGTGACTGTTCCAATATCTGCATTTCCGCTTAATTGTGAGCCTTCAGGTGGCGATTCCCAATTAAGCAGCCCTATATTAGGTGCATTAATCTGTAAATTACTTCCCAAATGAGTTACGACTGGTAGTGATGAATCTGAGTTAATAAATGCCGTTCTTTTTACAAGAAGAGCTACAAATTCACTTCTAGTCATTTCAACCGTAATAGGGTTGTCATGAATAACGGCTACTTTGTTAAGTGATGCCGTTTTTGAAGCTTCACCTTCTTCTAGGTATAGCTCCCCTTTTACCTTTAGTTGATTCAGTGCTATAGAAGTTGTTCGCCCTAGGACACGAATATCCCCTGTGACAACCATATTTTTCAGCTCAACAAAATCTGCATGAACTACGATATTGCCTATAGAGGTATTGCCACCATCCAGCACAACTTTTGCACCCTGCTGTCCAGATGTGTATAAATCAATCGCTAATACCTCAGCGATTTCACCATTCACCACAATAACATCTAGCTGTGCATTTTCTAATGCAGCAGCGTTTTTATCATTTAATATAGTCTTTGCATTTTTGCCAATTGGCCATTCACGCCCCCCAATTGTAACCTTGTTGTTGTGAATGTGCTCCACTGTAACGGTCGCCCCTGCAATACCTGTATCTGTTGAAACTTGCTTTATGATCTGCTCAGCTCTTACAATAAATGAAGCAAGCTGTCCCCTTGTCACAAATTTGCCCCCACTAAATGTAGTGGTCGATGTTCCTTTTGTAATCCCATATTCAAATAGTGCTGTCACTGCTTGCTGATGTTCTGCCGACACATCTGTAAAGGGTATTGACACATTACCGGATGCAGTAAGCCCTAATGACTTCGTAATGACCTTTGCCATGTCGTTGCGTGTAATAGGATCATTTGGATTTAATGAGCTATCCATAAGACCTGCTGCTTGCAAAGCTACCCATTCTTGTTCATCACTAGCATCTAAATTGAGTATACCCGCAATGATTTTCGCTGTTTGCTTAAATGTGACAAACTCATTTGGTTTAAATGTGCCATCTGGGAAACCATGAATAATATTACGCTTTGCTAAATCCATAATGGCTGTATAATGACTATTTGCCTCTTGTACATCTGAAAAATTGGTCGTTGCTGCTTCTACAGTAGTGCTTATACCTGTTATTATAGTACTTACTCCCACCGCAGTAGTAGTCGCTACAATAAATAGCTTATTTTTTTTCATAATTTTCCTCCTAGCAAGATAGTAAAGGAATAGGCCATCCCCCGTTATTACGTAGCATCTTCAAATTACTCTGGCTAGCATTTATTTTTTAAGTTGGTGAATAAAATCTTTTTTAAATAAAGTGGCGGCTTTTTTCCTATTTAATTCTATAAGTTGTGCATTAAACTCAGAGATTTGATGAAAAACCTCCCTCTCTGTCATTCCCTCATAAACTTTTTAAGGTTATATACAATTGGAAAATCCTCATCATCATACATAATAAAGGTTAAATTTAGGTTAAAAAATATAATTTCTTAAAATGAACGCTAATACTTGTGGCGCTATTCGACAGCAATTTTTTGTCATAGCAAAATTCCCTTCATTAGCTCTGGTTACACAGGATGCTGAGTACTAAAAACTTTCTCCTTTCGCTCTTTTATCCTTTATCCATGTAATAATTACTTATAGCTGTAAGTAAATACTTCCTAAATGTACTATAGATAAAATGAAGACAATACTGATGAATGTTAATATTTCACTTTGAGCGCTGACATTAGAAAATAAGATTTGATGATTAAGCAGAAAACACCATCAATCTGTAGTCACTCATAATCAATTAAGCCCATAGCGTAATTTCGTCAGGATTTTTTCAAGCTCCCCCGAAAAGCTCCTGTTCAAAATACGTGACATCCAACAGAGGCTTTAGACCAACACAATGGAGCTAGTGTTTGTATGCCCTGCTGAATCAAGATAAATAAATGAAAAAAACTTTCATTCAAAAGAGACAATCCTTTGAATGAAAGTTCATTAATGCATGCTATTAATTTGATGTACGATAAAATATTTCTTCATAGATAATCGTTAAGATAAACGCATTCATAAAAGCAAACACTAAAAATAAGGGCATCCCACCCAATTGTGGCTGTGTTAGCTCTTTACTAAATACCATCACCATACTAATTTGTGCTAAAAAGAAAATAAAACCAATACCAACTTGCCAAATAGGACGCTTGACCTTGCGTTTTTCATACCAAAATATTCTTTTACATATTTTGCGGACATCCTCAGCAATAATTAAACTTACTAAAAACAAAATGATAAAAAATACTGGTATATGATAAACACTTTTCGTTATCCATTCAAAATCTGATAGACGGAAGAAAAGTGTAAACAACGATGCAATACTACTGGCTATACCTAAATTTTGTAGCCAGGTACTAATTTGTAATTTCACAGCTATTACCCCCATTTTTTCATTCTAAACATCATTATTCTATCAGATTATAGTAATCTACGATATAGAAATTTATAAATTTCTATTATTTACTTACTATACAAATTAATAATAATAAAATTTTATGAGTTTACACATTATTAAAAACAGAAAAGTCGCCATACCAAACTGGTAGGCGACTTCTTATTTTAACCCCTGCAAGGATTACAGAATTATTTGATATAGCCAGATAATACCTTTGCATACGGTGAAGTAGATGGCAAAATAATAACCGTATCTTCACCGATCGTTTTCTTATAGGATTCTAATGTACGATAAAGTGAATAGAATTCAGGATCTTGCGAAAATGACTTATTATAGATTTTCGCTGCCTCCGCCTCTCCTTCTGCTTGAATTAACGCGGCATCCTTTTTAGCTTTTGCTAGCATTTCTTGCACTTTCTTATCTGTTTGAGCTTCAATACGGCGCTTCCCTGCATCACCTTCTGATAGGTATTTTTGAGCAATTGATTCACGATCTGAAATCATATTTGTAAATACGGCTTGCTCATTTTCTGTTGGCAAATCAATACGACGGATTCGAACATCTACAACCTCTATGCCATATTTATCTTCTGCAAGCAATTCATTCACACGTTCAGTAACTTGGTCATTAATACTTCCACGAGAAGAATTTTCATCATTAATAATTTGTGTATATTCTATTCGTCCGAGCTCAGAGCGAATAACAGAATAGATAAATTCCTCCATACGAGATTCTACTTTTTCAATAGTACCTGCATTTGAAATTAATAACTTTGGATCTGTAATACGCCATACCGCATAATTATCAATAATAATTCTCTTTTTATCCTTTGTATTAATTTCTTCTTCTGATATTTCATAAGTCATTTGGTTTTTTGGTAATCTCGTTACACTTTGAATAAATGGAACCTTCATTTTAAGGCCAGGCTCACGTTCAAATTTCACCACTTCCCCAAACTGCCTTACTACAGCATATTCTGATTCTTTTACAATATAGATATTTGCAAATAAAATAATGGCAATGGCAAAAACGGCTATTAAGGTTACAGTAATAGAAATATATTTCTTTGGATTCATCGGACCCTTCTTCGACATCTTGATTACATTATCCTCCGAGTTTCCTTCCTTTGGAGTAGTATTTTTGGATTTGCCCGATAAAAAATTTAAGAATTTTTCAAGATCCTTATTTTTTTGATCCATTAGTTACCACTCCCTTCTTTTTTCTCTTCTTGTTTCTGCTCTTGCTTCTGTTCTATGGGTTGTAGTGCTTGAAGAGGTAAGTATTTCATTGTGCTGCCATCATCATTCATAATGTAAATTTGTGCTTTTGGTAACACATTCTCAAGTGTTTCTAAGATTAAACGCTCACGTGTAATTTGCTGATTTCCTTTATATTGCTCATACATTTTATTAAAGACAGCTACATCCCCTTGAGCCTGCTCGATACGGGCTGTTTTTTCTCCCTGTGCCTTCGAAATAATGGCGTCTTTTTCACCTTCAGCCTCATTTGTACGTTGATTTTCATATTTTTCTGCCTGATTGATTTTTGTATTTTTCATTTCACGTGCATCTGTTACTGCTGTAAAAGCCGCACGTACATCAGCATTTGGTAATTCCACATCCTGTAATTTAACACCCAAAATACTTATGCCAATATCATATTTTTCAATTAGAGAAACAAGTAATGTTCTTGTATTTGCCTCTATGTCTGCTTTTCCCTCTGTTAACGCGGCATCGATTTTGGAGCTTCCAATAATAGATCGAATTGCACTCGATGTAGCGCTATGTAAAATCTCTTCTGGGTTTTGTGCATTAAATAAGAATTTGTTCGGTTCTGTAATCTTCCATTGAACGACAAGGTCTGTTAATACAATATGTTCGTCTCCTGTAATCATTTTCGTTTCAGCATCATAAGCTTCTAATTCACCTTTTTTATTTTGCTTATAGCCAAACTGTAAACTAAATGTTTCCTTTGATAAAACCTCAACCGATTGGACTGGCCAAGGTAATTTAAAATGTAAGCCTGGTTCTGTTACTGTATCATCGGCACGACCGAATGTTATAACAACTGCTTGCTCTGATTCATCTACTGTGTACCAAGATGTAAATACAGCAATAAGTGCAACAATGCCGAAAATTCCAAGACCCACCATCATTAGTGTCCTTTTCACACTCATGTTTGTTCCTCCCTTATGCTTAGTACTATTGTATACGGAACACTTTTTAAAAGGTTTCAAAATATTTTAATAAACTAATATTTTATTGTAGGCAGTTTGACATATATCCTGCTTCATCCAATTTTGAGTTTGACTCTAGCTTGTTTGTAACCAAGAGACCTTGGGCATTCACCTCCATCTTAAACAAAAAATCCTGTCACCATTTAAGGTAACAGGATATTAACAACTAGATGTTCAAATGCTGGGAACAATGTTGTAGAAAGCACGATGCTAATTAAGGCTGCTACAATCATCGCAAGGCTGGCAAAGGTTCCTTCGAGTTCACCAAATTCAAAGGCTTTAGAGGTACCTGTACCATGAGCTCCCATTCCTAACATTAAACCTCTAGATGAGGGTCTATGAAAGCGAAAAACTTTTATGATTAACGGAGCAAGTAGACTTCCTAATATTCCCGTTGTCATCACAAAAACGGCAGTCAAGGTAGGAGAGCCACCTATCATATTAGAAATATCCATCGCAATTGGTGTAGTGACTGAGCGTGGTACTAGGCTATGAACAAGCTCATTATTTAGGCCAACAACTAATGCCATAATAAATGAGGATATAATAGCGACGGCTGAACCAACTGCGATGCTAAGAAATATTTCAAGAGCATGCTTTTTTAATAAATTAAAATTTTTATAAATTGGAACAGCAAATGCAACTGTTGCTGGTCCTAATAAATTGGATAAAATATTTGCTCCTGTATTATAGGATTGATAGGAAGTACCTGTTAATAATAATAGTAAAATTATTATTATTGGTGTGACAAGCATGGGCGTAAGCCACTCTTTTTTATATTTAACATAAAACATTTTACATGCGTAAAAAATAGCAACTGTCCCTGCTAAGCTTGCTATAGCTATGAAATAACTCATGCGGCATCACCCTTCTTTCGTTGCTCTAACCACTGTGCAGTAAAGCCTGTTGTAAACATCACAACAATAGCGCTCACAACAATCACAAGTACAACCTTCACACCCTGCACACCGAACAGTGAATCATAATCAATTATGCCAATTGCAGATGGTATGAAAAATAACAATAGCTCACTTAGCAATAATCCTGCTCCTAACTCAATCCATTCAAGCTTAATCATATGAAACTGCAAAAGTAAAAATAATAAAACTAGTCCAATTATGCTACCTGGAATCGGCAAGTGAAGTAGACGTGCAATACTATTTCCAACAAATAATAGTATATAAAGATAGCCGATTTGCACGATACTTTTGACGATTTTCATGGTCATCCTTCTTTCAATTTTGTCCTGCTTCTAAGGAAAACACAGTGAAAATCATACTTTATCTTTTAAAAGCTGTATTCATTTCACTGTCCATAAAAGCCCAATTAATTAGTTCAACTAAACATTGAAATTGTCAGTTAAACTTTATGCTACTATACTTTACACCTATTTTCGTCTAGTGTAAAACAGAAAAGAATCTATCACCAAAAAATTTGGCAATAGATTCTTCTATGGCGATTATAAAGCAGCCATTAAAATGTAATAAATGATACATGATTTATTTACAGACTTGTCGATTATATAGGGGGTTTCTACTAAATAAGTATAAGCTCCCTTTGTGAATGTTACATGTTGCTTTTGTAAAGAGATTGTTAATTCTTCGGAATCATGACAATCATCTTAGTTCCAACACCAACTTCACTTTCTACCTGAATACGCCCATGATGCGCCTCTACTAAATGCTTCACAATAGCGAGCCCTAAGCCTGTCCCTCCAGAGTTTCGACTTCGGGCACGATCCACACGATAAAATCGTTCAAAGACACGAGCAATTTCGTGCTTTTCGATTCCAATTCCCTGATCCTCTATTTCAATAATTCCATACTTTTCATTTTCCTTTAAACGGATTGATACAGTTGTATTTTCTGGGGAATACGTAATCGCATTCGTGATTAAATTTGTTACGATTTGGATGATTCGATTGGCATCTCCCATCACTTCAACATCGCGTTCGATATCCACCTGGAAGCTCATATTTTTTTCATCTAAACGGGGCCCTGTTAATTCTGCACCTCGAATAAGTACGTCCTGCAAGCCCATTGGCATAATATTCACGGTAAAACCATGCTGTTCAATTTTCGATAGTTCCAATAAATCCTGAATTAACATTTGTAGTCGATTACTTTCTTTATAAATAATCTCTAAAAAGGATAGTAACATCTTCTCATCCTTATAGGCACCATCCAATAAAGTTTCTGAAAAACCTTTAATCGAGGTAATTGGTGTACGTAATTCATGGGAGACGTTTGCCACAAAGTCCTTTCGAATTTGTTCCAAACGGACAAGCTCTGTAATATCATGCATAACAATAACAACACCAAGCCAGCGACCATGATCTCCAATAACAGGAGCCCCATACACTTCCTTATTATATAGTTCCTGTTGTACTTCCATTTTAATTTGCTGTCGATAAGGCATTTCTGTTAGAAAGACATGGTCGATAAATTGCTCAAGTGATTTAGGTAAGCCTATTGTACGAAAGACCTTTCCTTGAACATCGCCAATTTGCATGCCAAAACGCTCTAAGAATACACGATTCACAATCGATATATTGCCTTCACGTCCAATCATCATAAGTGAGCTTCCCATGTTCTCAATTAACGTTTTTAGCCGTTCCTCTTCTACTTCACGTATCGTCGTAATGTCCTGTAAATTACGCGCTAAAATATTAATAGAATGGCTTAATGGCATCATGCGTTCCTGCTCGTTCTCATGGGCACGAGCACGGTAATTCCCTTTAGCGAGCTCTAGCGCTGTTTCGGTTACATTATCGATTGGTGCAGTGAAATTTCGAATCATATAACGACTGACAATTGCAATCAAAATTAGTGCTATAGTAAAAAGAATAACGAGAACCACATATAAACGAGCGCGAACACTCAATAAAATTTTATGCTGTTCCCCTGCATTTTGGACTCTATTGATAGCCTCCCTATCTTCCTTCGAGAGTTCAATTTTTCGTTCATCTAGTACTTGATTGATGAATTCTTGCTTCTCCAGGCTCGCCTGTTCGTCATACTGCTCTATATAAACAGGAAAAAGCTGACCTATTACAATCATTAGGACAGCTAGTATTGTTCCGAGTAAAAGCATGAATGTCAAGAATAAGCGATTGCTCATTGATTTCATGTTGTCTTCGGCTCCTCGAATTTATAGCCAAGACCACGAATGGTTTTGATAAACATTGGTTTTCGGCTATTTTCCTCAATTTTATCTCGAAGGTGACTGATGTGTACATCCACAATTCTTGTATCACCAGCAAAGTCATATTTCCATACAGCACTTAATAGCTGGTCACGTGTTAAAACACGATTTTTATTTTCAAGCAAATAAATCAATAACTCAAATTCCTTCGGTGTGAATTCCAATGCTTCATCCTGTAAAAATACTTCAAAACGCTCAGGAAAGACACGTAATTGTCCAAATTCATACATTTTCTCTTGAGGTTCATCTTTATTGTCTAATACAACATTTTGTGTGAAACGTCTTAACACAGCTTTCACTCGCGCCAATACCTCACGCGGGCTAAAAGGCTTCGTCATATAATCATCTGCTCCCAGCTCCAGACCAAGAACTTTATCGAATTCATCGTCCTTTGCGGTTAACATAATAATAGGTGTATTCATACGTTGTTGACGTATTTGTTTACATACCTCCATACCATCAAGCCTTGGAAGCATTAAGTCTAAGAGAATTAAATCCGGCTGTAAGTCAATTGCTTTATCCAATCCTTCTTGCCCATCTGCAGCTGTTTCTACAACATAGCCTGCCTGTTCTAAATTATATTTCAATAATGTCGCAATAGAAAATTCATCTTCTACAACTAAAATCGTTTTTGTCATTAATAATGCCTCCGTTAGTGATTTGAAACCCCCATTTCAAATCTTAAAACGTCTATAGCGCAAGTGGCGGTGTCACCAATAAGGTTCCCTCTATCACAAGCTGCTTTTGCTCATTATAGGAGTGGACAGATACAGTAATTATATTTTGGAGTTTATTTACTTCTGTTACCTCTAAAAGCGTATCAAATAATTCATAATGATAGAGAGGTCCTAAATATTTTAAATGTTGCTCAATAATTCGTGCACCTGGTCCAGGAATATACTTTGACACAGCTGACGTAATGATACCATTTAACATAATTGTAGGTACGATTGGCTTTTGAAAAGGCGTCATCGCAGCATAATCATGTTGAATATAAAGCGGATTACTATCATTCGTAAGGCCTAAATAAAGCAGTAAATCCTTATCCTCTATCTTTTCAGTAATATGAATCTTCTCGCCAACTGTAATTTCATCTATTGTGAGACCAAGCTTACTGTTTTTTTGAAGCAAAGATACGCCAACCCCTTTTCCATCATACTACCTTCATAGTATCAATTTTATTCTAAAAGTACAACGAAAAGCAGAATAGCCATTTTATTGATAGGCATACGATATATTAGTAAATTAAAGGAATATAATTTAATAAGCTATCTGAACAGTCTATTATTAAACAAAAAAATCGAGTAGGAATGATTCCCACTCGATTTCATAAGCTTTTTATTAAGCTAAAACTTTCATAACATTGCGGACTGCTTCTGCCGAATTATCTAAAGCCGCTTTTTCTTTGTCTGTTAAGTCCAGCTCAAAGATTTTTTCGATACCATTTGCACCTAGTAAAGTTGGAACACCTAAATACAAATCAGTGTAGCCATATTCGCCTTCTAAATATGCAATGGATGGTAAAATACGTTTTTGATCCTTAATAATTGCTTCAGCCATTTCAACAAGTGCTGCTGCTGGAGCATAGTATGCTGAGCCATTACCAAGTAAATTAACGATTTCTGCACCACCATTACGTGTTCGATTAACAATCTCTTCAAGACGATCAGCAGGAATTAATGTTTCTAATGGAATACCGCCAGCAAATGAATAGCGAGTAAGTGGTACCATTGTATCACCGTGGCCACCTAAAACAAAACCAGTAATGTCTTTCACCGAGATATTAAGTTCCTCTGCAACAAACGCACAGAAGCGAGCTGTATCAAGTACGCCAGATTGACCGATAACACGATTTTTTGGGAAACCAGTTTCTTTGTAAACTGTATAAGTCATAGCATCTACTGGGTTTGTGAGCACGATAATCGTTGCATTTGGTGCATGAGCAGCAATTTCCTTAGAAACAGCCTTCATTACACCTTGATTAATTTGGACAAGATCGTCACGACTCATCCCTGGTTTACGGGCAACACCAGCAGTGATAAGGACTACATCAGAATCTGCTATATCTGCATAGTTAGAAGTACCCTTCACATACGAATCATAGCCTTGCACTGGTGCAGCTTCCCACATATCTAGAGCTTTTCCTTTTGTTGGGTTTTCTGCTTGTGGAATATCAACTAATACGACGTCGCCAAGCTCTTTCTGAGCTGCTAAAAATGCAGCTGTAGCACCTGTAAAACCACTACCGATTACTGAAATTTTTTTACGTTTCAGAGACATTTAAATACGCTCCTTTAAAATTAGGTTATATATTTTAAAAGAGGGAGGAGAATATCATCTCCTCCCTCGATTAAACAAGTTCATCGTAATACTTTATTAAACTAAATACATTTTACCCTAATTATATCGGCAGAATAAAGCATCTGCTTCCCTATTATTTCTATATTACAATAGAAAATTAAAGGTTTTTGATTAACTCAGTAGCGAATTCTGAACATTTCACTTCTGTAGCGCCGTCCATTAAACGTGCGAAGTCATAAGTTACAACTTTAGAAGAAATTGTTTTCTCAACAGATTTAGTAATCATGTCAGCAGCTTCTTGCCATCCTAAGTGTTCAAGCATTAATACACCTGAAAGTAATACTGAAGATGGGTTTACTTTATCTTGACCAGCATATTTTGGAGCTGTACCGTGAGTAGCTTCGAAAATCGCATGTCCAGTTACATAGTTAATGTTTGCGCCTGGAGCGATACCGATACCACCAACTTGTGCAGCTAATGCGTCAGAGATATAGTCACCGTTTAAGTTCATTGTTGCAACTACATCGAACTCATTTGGACGAGTTAAAATTTGTTGTAAGAAGATATCAGCGATAGAATCTTTCACTAAGATTTTACCAGCTGCTAAAGCGTCAGCTTGTGCTTTGTTTGCTGCTTCTTCACCTTGTTCAGCTTTAATTGCATCATATTGGTTCCAAGTGAATGTTTGATCAGCAAATTCTTTTTCAGCTAATTCATAACCCCATTTTTTGAACCCACCTTCAGTGAATTTCATGATGTTACCTTTGTGTACTAAAGTAACAGATGGGCGTTTATGATTAATAGCATATTCGATAGCAGAACGTACTAAACGCTCAGTACCTTCTTTAGATACAGGTTTTACACCGATACCAGAAGTTTCTGGGAAGCGGATTTTGTTAACACCAAATTCAGTTTGTAGGAAGTTGATGATTTTTTGAGCTTGTTCAGAACCAGATTCGAATTCGATACCAGCGTAGATGTCTTCTGTGTTTTCGCGGAAGATAACCATATCAACGTCTTCTGGGCGTTTAACTGGAGAAGGTACTCCATCAAAGTGACGTACTGGACGTAAGCACACATATAGGTCAAGCTGTTGACGTAATGCTACGTTTAGAGAGCGGATACCACCACCGATTGGAGTAGTAAGAGGACCTTTAATTGCGATTAGGTATTCGTTAATTTTGTCTAAAGTTTCTTGTGGTAACCATTCACCAGTTTGGTTGAATGCTTTTTCACCAGCTAAAACTTCTAGCCATTCGATTTTCTTTTCACCGTTGTATGCTTTTTCAACTGCTGCGTCGATTACTCGTGATGCTGCAGCCCAAATATCTGGACCAATTCCATCACCTTCGATGAAAGGAATCACTGGATTGTTTGGTACATTAAGTACGCCATTTTCAACTACAATTTTGTTTGACATTGCTGTTGCCTCCTAAATTCATAATCATAGGACTGTGTTATCAGTAACACAGTCCCAAATATTCTAGCATATTTTCCAAATTAGCGCTCGCTGATTGGAACATATTTTTGCATGCCTGGTCCAACATACTCTGCACGTGGACGGATTAGGCGGTTGTTAGCATATTGCTCTAAAATATGAGCTACCCAACCAGAAGTACGTGATACTGCGAAAATTGGTGTGAATAGGTCATGATCAATACCTAAAGAATCATACACTGACGCAGAGAAGAAGTCTACGTTTGCAGGTAATTTCTTTTGTTCTACGATCATGTCATGGATTTTAACTGACATTTCATATAGCTCTGGTTTACCAGTTAGTTCAGTTAATTTTTGTGACATTACACGTAAATGTGGTGCACGTGGGTCGCCTTTGCGGTATACGCGGTGACCGAAGCCCATGATTTTTTCTTTGTTGTCTAGTTTATTTTGAATGTAAGATTCAACTTTATCAAGTGAGCCAATTTCACTTAACATTTTCATAACTTGCTCATTTGCACCACCATGAAGTGGTCCTTTTAAAGCACCAATAGCTGCTGTTACACCAGAATATACGTCTGATAATGTAGCTACACATACACGCGCTGTGAATGTGGATGCATTTAATTCATGGTCAGCATGTAATACTAATGCTTTGTCGAATGCTTCAACTTCGATTGCTGCTGGTTCTTCACCTTTAAGCATGTATAAGAAGTTTGCTGCATATCCTAATTCTGGTTTTGGCGCAACTGGCTCTAAACCTTTACGAACACGTGAAAATGCAGTAACTACTGTAGCAATTTTAGCTTGTAAACGGATAGCTTTACGGTAGTTAGCTTCTGGATCCATAACATCTGCCTCTTCATCGAATACACCAAGTAAAGATACTGCAGTACGTAGCGCAGCCATTGGATGTACAGTTGAAAGTGGGTATGTTTTGAATTGCTCTACAATTGCTTGCGGAATTGTCATGTTGTCTGCTAATTGTTGTTTTAATTCAGCTAGCTCGTCTTCTTTTGGTAAACGAGTGTGCCACAATAAATAAACTACTTCTTCAAATGACGCGTTCTCTGCTAAATCATCAATGTTGTAACCAACATATGTAAGTGTGTCATCGATAATTGAACTGATTTTAGATTCCGCTGCTACGATACCTTCTAATCCTTTAGTTGCTGACATAAATTATCGCTCCCTCATACTTATATTTTTTGGTTGTAAATGTATTTTGTTCGTCACATTTACGTACTTTGCTCATATGAACCATTAAGTAAATCGCTTACATTGCTATTATAATCATTTTTGACAGCTTTGTGAATGAAAATCATCTAATTAAAGAAAAAGGCGCCCGAGCGATTATATATATGCTCTAAAGAGGTTTTATTGTATATTTTGACATTAATTTAACTTTTGAAATGGGGTGAATTTGTAAAAATGAGGAATATTAAGCATTTTTCGTACGAAAGAACTACTAGTGTTTTATTTTTCATTTTCTATTTGGTAATACTCTGGTTCGTATTGCCTGTTTCATTGGCAATTTTTTTATCTTTTTCGACGTATCCTATCATAAAATTTCTTCACACTTATTGTAGGGTCGCTTATTGGCTTGCAGCAATCATTGTGGAAATTTTAATACTTTCTTGTATCTTTTTTCTTGCTGTTATATCCATCAATAGCGTCATTCATATCTTTCCTGAAATCCGGGATACACTACAAAATTTCCCACTTTTCGATGAATATGAATCCATGTTTATCCAAGTTTTGAAGGAAAAATCATTGTCTATTTTTGATTCGATTTTAATTTATATAGCGAATATTTTTCAATTAATTATGAAGCATGTCATTGAAGTATTTATATTCCTTGTTGCCTACTATTTCGCCCTATTAGAGACTCGGAAATCCCGTTATTGGTTTTTTCGATATGTGCCAAAAAAATATCGCAATGAATGGCAGTCACATTTTTCTAAAGTAATGCAGCTATTTCATTACTTTATATTCGTGGAATTTCAGCTTTTCACGATTACGTTGCTCATACTATGTGCAGGATTTATGCTACTTCAATTTGAACAAGCTATCATTAAAGCTTTTATTGTAGCCTTCGCAGATGTTCTGCCGTTCTTTGGCATTGGTGTTTTTCTTGTACCTATGAGCATTTATTTTTACTTCACGGGCAATACCTTTTTATGTGTTGCCATTTTGGTGTTATATTTATTCGTTCAATTAACAAGGCAGCTAGCTGAATCTATGCTTTGGTCAAATACGCTACAATTACGTACCTTCCACACCTTTTTCATCAGTGCTGCCTCCATTTTATTATTTGGTTTTTATGGTATTTTACTAAGCCCATTTTTTTTATTTTTAGCGGTTAAACTAAAGGAAAATGCTATTTTTGAACGATAATAAAATTCCCTTTTTTCATTTTTTTACGCATCCAATAATAAAAAATTGGTTGGAACATTTTACGAGAAAAAGGCATAAGTAGTAGCAAACCAATTAAATCCGTTAAAAATCCTGGCAAAGCCAGTAATACACCACCGCTAAAAGTTAACACGGTATCAATTAAGGCAGGGCCTGGTGCCTCTCCTCGTGCTATCGTATTTTTAACATTTTGCACAGAATTCATACCTTTATTTTTTACTACATAAATACCTATAATACTTGTTGCAACAATGAGCAATAATGTATTAAAAACACCAATATTTTGACCAATTACTATTAATAACGCCAGTTCGGCTAATGCATAGACAATGAAACCAAGAAAAACTTTTCTCATATTTTTCTCCCTTCTATCTAAAAAGCTATACCTCTTATACGTTATTATAGCCCATTTTGTTTCATTAAAAAAACAAATGAAACATCATGTAGAGAGATCAATCTATTTATATTCAAGCACGCTACGGATGAAGAAGGTTTATGTATGAAAAGTGTTTGTTATGTTTAGAAAAAAGCTCTAGTACAGTCGTTCGCACTAGAGCTCCTTTCTTAAAGAACGCTGGCATGTCCTTTATAAATAACGCCCGTTTCCGCGTCCATTGTGATTTCCTGACCATGACGTATCAATGTTGTAGCTTCTTTTACTCCAACGATAACAGGGATACCTAAGCTCAGACCTACTACTGCTGCATGGCTTGTAAGTCCACCTTCTTCTGTAATTAGACCAAGACAATTTTCAAGCGCTGGCATCATATCACGATCAGATCCAACCGTTACTATAATACATCCGTCTGTATCATAGGCTAATGCCTCTGCTGCATTTTTTGCAACAACCGTTTTTCCTACTACAGAGGCTTTGCCAATTCCTTGACCACGAGCTAGTAAATCTCCAATAATGTGAACCTTCATTAAATTAGTTGTACCTGCTTCACCTACTGGAACACCAGCTGTAATAACAACTGCATCACCATGCGTTACATAGCCATGTTTTAAGCTCTCATCAACTGCTAGCTCTAAAATTTCATCAGTAGTTGTCACGCGCTGACAAACAACTGGATATACTCCCCAAACTAAAGTTAATGTATGAGCTGTATTTGAGGACCCCGTTACGGCAACAACTGGTACACCTGGGCGATATTTCGCAATCATTCTAGCTGTATTACCACTTTCAGTCGGCGCTAAAACTGCCTTTACCCCTAGGTTGATCGACGTATATGCTACAGCCTGAGATATAGCCTCCGTCATATTTGCCTCTTTTTCTCTACTACGTGCAGAAACAATTGCTTTATAGTCTAAAGAGTTTTCTGTACGCTGCGCAATTTTATTCATTGTTTGAACAGATTCCACTGGATATAGACCTGCTGCTGTTTCACCAGATAACATAATAGCATCTGTGCCATCAATAATCGCATTCGCTACATCACTTGCCTCTGCTCGTGTTGGACGTGGGTTTCGTTGCATTGAATCTAGCATTTGTGTAGCAGTAATTACTGGTTTCCCTACTTGATTACATTTTAAGATTAATTTCTTTTGTACTAACGGAACTTCCTCAGCTGGAATTTCTACCCCAAGATCACCACGAGCTACCATTAATCCATCTGACACTAAGATGATTTCATCGATATTGTCGACACCCTCTTGGTTCTCGATTTTTGGGATAATTTGAATATGACTGCCACCATTTTGTTCAAGTAGCTCGCGAATTTCTAGCACATCCTTCGCACGACGCACGAACGAAGCTGCGATAAAATCTACATCTTGCTTAATGCCAAATAAAATATCCTGTGCATCCTTCTCTGTGATTCCAGGAAGCTGGACAGAAACACCAGGTACATTCACACCTTTTTTATTTTTTAAAATACCCGCATTTTCAACAATTGTATGAATAAGACCTTTTTCCATGTCTGTCGCTAAGACACGTAGCTGAATAAGTCCATCATCTAACAAAATAATAGAGTTTTGTTCTACATCCTCAATCAAACGATCATATGTGACAGAGAAGCTAGTCTCTGTACCCTCAACCTCGGTCATTGAAATATCGATTACTTGACCTGCTGATAGATGTAGCTCCCCGTTTTTCATATTATGTGTACGAATTTCAGGACCTTTAGTGTCGAGTAATATCCCAACTGGCTTTCCTAATTTCTGTGCAACTTCACGAATTAAATTAATACGTACCTCATGCTCCTCATGCGAACCATGTGAAAAGTTTAAGCGGGCAACATTCATACCTGCCTCAATCAGTTTTTCTAAAGTTTCTGGCGACTCACTTGCCGGACCAATTGTACATACGATTTTAGTTTTTCTCATTTTCTGCCCACTCCGTTTTTATGCCAAATTATATTGATAGTTCTTTCATTAACGTATATAAACTTACATCTGCCTCATGATTTTTTTCGAAAGCTTCAGGCATATCATAGTCAATTACTTGATGATTGCGAATTCCTACCGCTCTGCCAGACTTTCCTTCCATTAGTAATTCAACTGCATGAGCACCGAATTGACTTGCCAAAACACGATCACGTGCAGTAGGAGAACCACCTCGCTGAATATGGCCCAAAACAGAAACACGTGTCTCTTTCCCCGTTTTTTCATTTAACAATTTTGCCAAATCACTGCCTGACATGACACCCTCAGCAACAATAATAATACTATGCTTTTTACCTCGAGCTGCTCCTCGATCTAAGCGTGCCACAATATCATCTAAATTATAATCTTCTTCTGGAATTAAAACTGTTTCAGCACCAGCTGCAAGACCTGCCCATAAAGCAATGTCACCTGCATCTCTTCCCATTACCTCTACAATAAAGGAGTTTTCATGAGAGGTTGCTGTATCACGAATTTTATCAATGGACTCTACAACAGTATTTAGTGCCGTATCAAATCCTATTGTGTATTCTGTGCCCGGTACATCATTATCAATTGTTCCTGGCACACCAACAACAGGGAAGCCTTTCTTCACTAAATCCATAGCACCTCTGTAGGAACCATCACCACCAATAACAACTAAACCTTCAATTCCAGCTGCACGCAGGTTGTCAATACCACGCTGTTGGACTGCTTCTTCTTTAAATTCAGGACATCTCGCTGAATTTAACTGTGTACCACCTCGTTGGATTATGCCACCTACTGAACCTAAATCAAGGGTCTCCATGTAACCTTTTACTAAGCCTTCATAGCCATGCTTAATTCCGACAACATCGATTCCATGAAATGCTGCCTTACGAACTACTGCACGAATAGCTGCGTTCATTCCTGGTGCGTCTCCACCACTTGTTAATACGGCAATTTTTTTCATTGTCGAACCTCCTGCAGTTACTATTATTATTCACATTAACATGAAAAAACAAACTATGTAAGGGTTCTAAGACTATAAAAACATAACTTTTACATAAAAAATAAAAAGAATGCGCTTTCACACACTCTTTCCATTCAAAAACATCCGAAATCTAACATTTTTTCAAGAAGTCTGGCGTTATTTTTGCGCTACTATCTTCTTATATCATAAAAGCTTTTTCATTATTTAAAGACAAAATTAATCTCTTTACGAGCAGATTTCAACTATCGAATCTGATTCTAAAATTTAATTACAAAATATTTTTATACTTCTGATTCTGTATATTGACCTATTTTTTTAAATTTCTCATAACGATCTTCAACTAATTGTTCACCATCTAAAGAATTTAATGCTTTCAGTGTGTCACTTATACATTCCTTTATATAAAGTGCCTGTTTTGCTACATTGCGATGTGCACCACCTGTAATTTCTGGAATGATGCCATCAATGACACCTAGCTCCTTTAAATCAGGTGCTGTTATACGCATTGCCTCCGCAGCTTGTTTTGCAAGGCTTCCATCACGCCATAAGATGGATGCTGCTCCTTCAGGAGAGATAACAGAATATGTTGAGTTCTCTAACATAAAGACCCGATTAGCTACCCCTAATGCAAGTGCACCACCGCTACCACCTTCGCCAATAACAATGCTGATGACTGGTACTTTTAAGCCTGCCATCTCAATCAAATTTCTAGCAATTGCTTCGCTTTGACCTCGTTCCTCAGCTGCCTTACCTGGGTACGCGCCTTTCGTATCAATAAAGCATATAATCGGTCGTTTAAATTTCTCAGCCTGCTTCATTAATCGCAATGCTTTTCGATAACCTTCTGGATGTGGCATACCAAAATTACGACGGATATTTTCTTTTGTAGATTTTCCACGTTGATGTCCGATAATTGTTACCGGCTGTCCTTCAAAAAATGCAATACCTCCAAGAATGGCTGCATCATCACCAAACGTCCGATCCCCATGCAATTCTATAAAATTTTCGCACATCGCTTCTATATATTGTAATGTCGTTGGTCTTTCTGGATGTCTAGCAACCTGCACACGATCCCACGGCTTCATATTGGCGTATATGGATTGCTCTAGCTGAGTCAGACGAGTTTCAAGCTTTTCAATTTCCCCTGTCATATCTACATCTGCTTCAGCAGCTATTGATTTTAATTCATCTATTTTTTCACGTAATTGTATTACTGGTTCTTCAAAAGCTAAATTTTTAGGCATGTTGTACGCCGCCTTTCGTATGAATTTTTACAAGTACTGCTACTTGATCTCGCAAATCTTTACGAGGGAAGATGGCATCAAGTTGACCATGCTCTAGTAAAAATTCTGCTGTTTGGAAATCATTTGGTAATTTTTCTCTAACCGTTTCTTCAATAACACGACGTCCAGCAAAGCCAATTAATGCCTGTGGTTCCGCAATATTAATATCTCCAACAGATGCAAAGCTTGCCGAAACACCACCTGTTGTTGGGTGTGTCAATATGGAAATAAATAAAAGCCCTTGTTCACTATGACGTTTTAATGCCACGCTCGTTTTCGCCATTTGCATTAATGATAGAACGCCTTCCTGCATGCGCGCTCCTCCACTAGCAGTAAAAATAATAAACGGTACACGCAATTCAGTAGCCCTTTCAACAGCTCGTGTAATTTTTTCTCCAACAACTGAGCCCATGGAGCCCATACGGAAATGAGAATCCATAATTGCTACGACAATTTCTTCTCCGTCTAATGTTCCTACTCCTGTCAATACAGCCTCATTTAAGCCCGTTTTTTGTTGGTCCACAGAAATTTTTTCTACGTACGCTGGGAAATTAAGTGGATTACTTGTTTGTAAATGATCATCCATAGAAACAAATGAGCCTTCATCTAAGAAATAATCGACGCGCTCCTGTGCAGTCATTTTGAAGTGATGGCTACATTTTGTGCATACTTTATGATTTTTCTCTAATTCCTTCGTTAATTGAATATGGCGGCATTCAGGACATTTTGTCATCAGTCCTTCTGGAAATGCCTTTTCTTGACCGCTCTCTTTCTTTTTCTTATTACCACTAAATAAGCTACGTATTGCCATGTTTGACTCCCCCTCTGTTGTCTAAATGCTTTGTTCAGTATTCATCCACTGTTCGTAAGCTTTTAATGCTTCTTTTTCATAGCCTAGCTGCATCGATTTCAACATTGTTTGAATAATTAACTTTTCCTCTTCTGTTGAGTTTCGATTTAAACGATCACCATCATAAGCTGTTAATTGAAACCAGATTTTTAAAGACAGTCGATTTCCTGCCGTTATTATTAGCTCTCGTAAAATATCCCGACAATTTACCGTACCTTCAATTTCTAGTTTCACAAAAAAACTGTCCCACACAGGTAGTATGCGAAGAATCTCTGTACAACTTATTACGCGGATAGCTTCCTTTTCATGAATTTGCCGCGTTAATTCGACATCCTTTTTTGATTTTTCATCTTCTAATATAAACATCGACAGTATTTCTACGAGCTGATGTTTATGTGTTGATGCTAGAAAAGTACCACCACCATGTCTTGTTTCAATCAGTCCGAGCAATTCTAAACTTCGCAATGCCTCTCTTACAGAGGAACGTCCGACACCTAGACGCTCTGACAGAACTCGTTCGGAAGGTAGCTTCTCCCCAGCTTGTATTTTTTCTATTTTTATGAGTTGACGTAATTGTTGGACGATTTCTAAAAACACTTTCTTTTGTTCGGTCTTTTTATCCATACGACTAACTCCCCTTATCAAAAAGTGGTCTGACCACTTTTAACGTTGTTTCTAGCTTACAAAATAACTGATGAAATGTAAAGAAAAAACTGCATAAAATTTATGCAGTTTCTAAATTCTTGTTTCATTTTATATTTTTTTCGTCGTTTGTGCGTGTTTTACTTTCACCTGCGGCTTTCCAAATCTTCTTTCCACTGTACCCTCAATATAAAGTATTTCATCCTCCTTTAAAAAGTCCTGTACAAGCTGAAATACTTGTGGAAATAGGGTGATGGACACTGCGCCATATTCGTCTTGAAGCTGAGCAAAAGCCATTTGCTCACCTCTTTTTGTACGAATTTTTTTTATCTCTTCAATCAAGCCAATCACTTTGACATAGGTTCCATCTCGTGTATGTTTTAACTCTCTGCATGTAACATTGGTATCCGGCCAGAAAGCTCGCTCTTCTGATACAGGATGTGCTGATATATAAAAACCTAAAACTTCCTTCTCGCGGATCAGTTTTTCTTTTTGCGTCATTTCTTGAGCTTGCATATATTTTGGTTTACCAAAGCTAAAAGCAGTAGCTGATGCCCAGTCAATATCCTCTGTAGGTCTTAATAGCTCTGCATGCTTCAAAGCTGCTTCTACAGTCTTAATAAGTACAGCACGATCTTTCTCCAAATAATCAAGGGCTCCAGCAAAAATTAAAGATTCTATTACTTTCGGTTTAAAATGCTGAGCACTTAAAGCAACTGCTAGATCAAATAAATTATTCAATGCCTCTACATTCGATTGTCGTATGGCCTTAACCGTCTCAATAAAGGGATGAGGAACACCTTTAATTCCTGATAAGCTATAACGAATGCCATCATTTTCTACAGTGAAATATTTAGTACTATGTTTTAATGAGGGTGGGTAAAAAATTATACCCTGCTCTTTGGCTTCATTCACAAGTTGCTGAATCTTTTCCGCATTTCCTGTTGCATTTGACAATAACGCTGCATAAAAGCTTTTTGGATAATGCGCCTTTAAATAGGCCAATTGATAGGAAATAACACTATATGCAACCGCATGGCTTTTAGGGAAGCCATAATCCGCAAATCGTACAATCAGTGCATATACTTCTTCTGCTATATGAATATCGTAACCTTGCTTCATCGCTCCATTGACAAATACAGCACGTTGCTCCTCTAAAACTTGGCGATTTTTCTTGCTGACCGCTCGACGCAGTAAATCTGCTTGTCCCATCGAAAAGCCTGCCATTATCGAGGCAATTTGCATGATCTGTTCCTGATAAACGATCACACCAAATGTCTCTTGTAAAATCGGCTCTAACACAGGATGTGGCATAACCACTAATTCTTGTCCTGATTTCCGTCTTGCATAAATTGGAATAAAATCCATTGGACCTGGCCGATATAAAGCATTGACTGCTACGATATCTAAAAAATGAGTTGGTTTAATGTCCCGTAAAGCTTGCTTCATGCCTTCAGATTCCAACTGAAAAATCCCTAATGTATCTCCCCTTTGAAGAAGTTGGAGTGTTTTTTCATCTTGCATCGGGATTCGTTCAAACTCTATCCATGGTCCCTTTGCTTTATAAATTGACCAGCGTATCTGCTCTAAAATTGTTAAATTACGCAAGCCTAAAAAGTCCATTTTCACAAGACCACATGCTTCTACATCACCCATTGGCCATTGCGTACAATAAATATCATCATGCCCCTTCTCAATAGGCATTGTATTGACCAAGGGAGATGGTGCTAATACAACCCCAGCAGCATGCGTAGAGGAATTTCTTGGCAAGCCCTCTAATTTCAAAGCTACTTCTAACCAACGACGATGCTTTTCATTCTCTGCTATCCAGCCTTGTAAGCCCTGTGACTCTGCTACCGCTTTTTGTAGCGTCATTCCAGGTTTATTAGGAATCAATTTCGAAATCTTTTCTAATGTTTCAGCTTCGAAGCCTAAAGCTCGAGCTACATCCCGAGCCACAGCTTTTGCAGATAATGTACCAAATGTAATAATCTGCGCGACATTTGCCTTACCATATTTGTGTGCAACATATTGTATAACCTTTTGTCTTTTATTATCTACAAAATCTATATCAATATCTGGCAAAGAGATACGTTCTGGATTTAAAAAACGTTCGAATATTAATCCATATGCTAGAGGATCTACTTGTGTTATAGAAAGACTATAGGCTACAAGTGATCCCGCTGATGAACCCCGGCCTGGTCCCGTTAAAATTTGATTTTCTTTGGCATATCGCATAAAATCTGCAACAATTAAAAAATAATCCGCAAAGCCCATTGAACAAATAATTTCAAGCTCATATTGTAGTCGCTCTCGATAAGCAGGTGGTATTTCATGCTCATTGAAGCGCATTGTTAATCCAGTATACGCCTCCTTGACAAGTAAGTTCTCAGCTGTTTCTCCTATTGGCACTGGAAATTTTGGCATTTGCACAGGCATATGTGGAATTTTGGCCGTACAGCTAGCTAACATTGCTGCGCTCGCTTCAAGCCATTCAGGATGATCAGCAAACCAGCTGCTCCATTCACTCTGCGTTGGCACAAAATAACCTTGCAAAGCAGGTACCTTTGTATCTGTGCATTTTTCACCTGTATCAATAGCTCTTACTACCTCGTAAGCAAAGTGGTCTTCAGGTCGTAGAAAATAACAACTTTGTGAAGCGACTAAAGGAACGCTTTCGTTTTTACACCATGTAACACAATCCTGTTCTTTTTCTGCTATCATCCCTGCTGGTCTAGCAACACCCATAAATAAATGCTGACCAAATAATGCTTTTAGTGCATTTGCTGCCTCTGTCCAATGCTCAATTTCCGTTATGTCATTAGAGGAAAGCAATGCTATACAGCCTGCTGCATACCCTTCTAGCCATTTCCAAGGTAAAACTTCATCCTCTCTTATCGAAACAGCACTACTAATCTTTAATAAATGCTGATAACCTTCTTGTGTCTTTGCATATAAAACTAATGGAATTTGTAGCTCCTGCCATTGTATGTTTACAGAAAGACCAATTACAGCATGAATATTTGCTTGCTGTAATGCCCTACAAAAAGGCAAAAGCCCATACAATTTCGAATTGACGATTGCACAGGCCTGCGTTTTTTGCTCTTGTAAAAAAGGGATCAATTGTTCAAGCCGAATCGTGCTTTTCAATAAATCCGCGCTCGTATGCATTTTCGTATATACATGTGTCAAATGAATCCCTTCCTTTCCTGATCTTGTTAGTTATTTGAGCGGTACGTTTGACAAATTGCCTGTAAACGATTTATCACACGATCCGCTTCCTCCCATGAATAAGCAGTTGCACCTGAAGCTAATGGGTGTCCCCCACCATTGAATTCCTTCGCTAGCGTATTAATAACAGGACCTTTCGAGCGTAAACGTACTCGAATTTGTTCCCCCTCCTCAATAAACACAACCCATGCACAAATACCTTTCACACTACCAAGGCTGCCTACTAAAAGAGAAGCCTCAGATGGTACAGCATCAAAATCTGTTAGCAATTCCTTCGTCAGCTTTATATATGCTGCGCCATGCTCATCCATTTCAAAATTTTGATAGATATAGCCCTGTAAATTTAGTAATTTTTGTTCCATTTCATACATGCCATTAAAAATCTGATTTCTATCAAAATCATATGTAATGAGTTCTGCAGCAATTTTAAACGTTTTCGCTGTTGTACTTGGAAATTGAAATCTTCCTGTATCACCCACAATACCAGCAAATAGCAATCTTGCAGCTGCACTAGATAGCGACCAGTTGACTGCATTGCGCCCTTCCTCAAAAAGCTCATAGATCATTTCACTACAAGAGCTAGCTGTCGTGTCCACCCACAATAAATCGCCATATGCATCATCATTTGGATGATGATCGATTTTAATAACCATTTTACCCTTTGTATAGCGTTGGTCGTCAACACGTTCAGTATTTGCAGTATCCGTAACAATTACTAAAGCATTATCATAAACATCATCAGTAATCTGATCAGGCTGTGCCATAAATGTTAAAGAATCATCATGCTCACCTACAGCAAAAACCCTTTTTTCTGGATAGTTGGTTAAGATTAATTCTTTTAAACCTTGTTGAGATCCATAAGCATCTGGATCTGGACGTACATGACGATGAATAATAATTGTCTCATATAAAGCAATTGTGTCGATGATTTGTCGTTTCAATATATTTTCCTCCAAAATGATAGTAATAACCGTTAGCATTTTTCATCAATAATCGTTACAATAATGTCTAGTTATGCTAGGAGGTTTACTATGCTCAATTTAATTTTTGTGTTTGCCATAATCATATCATTTGTTTTTTATTTTTACTTTAAAACAAAACAATTCCGTTCTCCATTACCGATTGCAAAAAAATGGTACAAAAGCAGAGCGAATGTAAGTTTCGGTGCTTTTATACTTTTTTTTGGTTGTAATCAAGCTTATTTATTCCCTGGATTATACACATTTATTATTGTAGCAATTCTTGTCGTTTTAGGCATCTTTGTTATTATTGAAAATATTAAAAAAGCTCGACACTACGGTCAATTTGTTGAAGAGGAGTACCGTATCAATCAATAAGCAAAAAAATAAGGGATGGCCTAATATTTCCACTAGGCCATCCCTTTTCCAGCTTAGCGCTCCAAGAGTTGGAACATCATCATTGCCTTCCCGACTAACATTTGCTGATTAAACACTTCGAAGTCCATTTTCACAAATTTACGACTCATGTCTAAAATTCGAGGTTTTACAGTAAGTGTACTTTCCATTTGTACAGGCTTGATGAAATAAATCGTCATGTTTTCGGCGACGGCATCGCCTCGCTTACGGCGCTTTAATGCAAATGAACCAACTTCTGCTAATAAAGTTGTAAATGCTCCGTAAGAAATCGCCCCATATTGGTTTGTCATTTGAGGTGTTACTTTAAACTCAACGATTAGTTCTTCATCACCAAGAACCTTCATTTCATTTTTTACTAAATCATCAATTGTTTCTCCATGCTGAGGCTGTCTTTGTGCAAGCTGAAGTGCCTTAAGCACATCTTGCCGGCTAATCACGCCTTGTAAAATCGTATCATCATCAACGATCGGTAACAAATCAATGCCTTCCCAAATCATACGGTGACCCGCAGAAGCAACACTCATTTTCATGGATCCAGCAATTGGGTTTTTAGTCATTACTTTTTCAATAAGCTCAGTTTCTTCTCGACCGATTACGTCTTTTACAGTAATCATCCCGACAAGCTTATTATTGGCTGTCACTACTGGAAAGGCACCATGAGTAGTTCGCTCATTTAGCTTTTGGAAATGATGAATTGTTTCATCATTTTTTAGGACAGCTGTATCTGTCATCGGGACATAGATATCCTCAATAAATAAAATATCCTTTTTGATTAATTGATCATAAATTGCTCGATTAATCATCGTCGCTACTGTAAACGTATCATAGCTCGTTGAAATGATTGGTAAATCTAATGAATCTGCAAGCTGCTTATTATCCTCCGTTGTGTCAAAACCACCAGTAATTAAAACAGCTGCACCAGCTCGTAGCGCATTCTCATGGGCTTTAATACGGTTTCCGACGATAAGCAAGCTTCCTGCATCTGTATAGCGCATCATATCCTCTAATTGCATCGCACCAATCACAAATTTTGTCAGCGTTTTATGTAGTCCTGATTTCCCACCTAAAACCTGTCCATCGATTATATTGACAATTTCAGCAAACGTTAAGCGTTCAATATTCTCTTTCTTTTTCTTTTCAATACGAATTGTTCCAACCCGTTCAATGGAGCTAACTAAACGGCGATTCTCCGCTTCCTTAATAGCACGGTATGCAGTTCCTTCACTAACTTGCATTTCTTTTGCAATTTGACGTACTGAAATTTTATCGCCCACGGGTAGTGATTCGATGTATTGTAAAATTTTCTCATGTTTTGTAGACAAAATATCACCTATTCCTCAAGCATCATTTCTGCTCTTAGTGTACCATATATTTTATAAAAATATTTAATATAAAGTGATGAATTTGTTTAACTTTCCCCATCGTTTCAACTATGTACGTGGTGTCAATTTATATAGTACAGCAGTGTCACTGTTTAGGAACAGTTTACTTTTTCACCGGCTTTTAAAATTTGTACCTCTGAATTTTGCACTAGCTCCGCAAAAATTTGTGGATCCTGCTCGATTGGAGGAAATGTATTGTAATGAATTGGTACGACAATTTTCGGCTTTAAAAATGCAACTGCACATGCAGCATCCTCTGGCCCCATTGTGAAATTATCACCAATTGGTATAAAGGCAATATCAATCGGATGGCGCTCACCAATTAATTTCATATCACTAAATAGCGCTGTATCTCCTGCGTGATAGATTGTCAATCCCTCAATAAATAATAAAACTCCTGCTGGCATTCCCATATAAATTATTTCATTATTTTCAGTTACATAGGAAGAACCATGGAATGCTTGCGTAAATTTCACTTTACCAAAATCAAATTCTCTTGCCCCTCCTATGTGCATTGGATGCGCTTTCACGCCTTGCCAAGAAATCCAATTGGCCAGCTCATTTGGTGCAATAACAAGTGCGTCTTTCTTCTTTGCAAGCTCTACCGTATCACCAACATGATCATTATGTCCATGCGTCAATATAATAATATCTGGTGCTTCTTCCGCAACCTTTAAATCTGTTTGCCCATTCCCATTAATGAATGGATCAATCAATATTGTTTTCCCATGAGTTTGAATTTTAACAACGGAATGTCCATGATAGCTTATCTCCATTTTATAATTCCTCCTTGCACTATTGTTACGAATCCATGTGTCGAAAAGGCCAATTGGTAACTGGTAATTAGTAAGCTACTGATTACTATTACACAATATGCCCCCTTTAATTTTTATTCGCTATTCATGCGCGTTTTCCCTTTTTTTGATATGCTTATAGGGAGAATTGTTGTCTTATCTTAACAGACTTTACCCGATTAAGAGACAATTATTCATTAGCAAAGGAGATGACCCGCTCAAAAGTAGAAGCCTCACCAAGCTTCAACAGTAAAAAAATCTTTTAAGCAACAAGAGGAGGAAATGTCTATGTCAAAGGTAGAAGAAATTCAAAACTATTTACAACAAAACCAAATTGATGCTGCTTTCGTAACAACACCTGATAATGTTTTTTACGTTTCTGGCTTTAAAAGTAATCCACATGAGCGATTACTGGGCGTGATGATTTTCAAAAACGCAGAGCCTTTTTTAATTTGTCCAAAAATGGAGATTCCAGATGCGAAGGCTGCTGGCTGGTCATACGAGGTAGTTGGTCATCAAGATACGGAAAACGCCATGGAAGTTCTTGCCCAAACTATAAAAGATCGAAATGTGAATCCATCAGCTTTTGCTATTGAAAAGACTCACCTTATTGTAGAGCGTTTAGAGGCACTACAGCAATCATTCCCGGAAGCAAATTTTGTCCGTCTTGATGAAAAAATCAATGCTATGCGTGTTATTAAGGATGAACATGAATTAGAAAAATTACGTAAAGCTGCTGAACTTGCTGACTACGCAATTGAGGTCGGTTGTAAGGAAATCGCTGAAGGAAAAACAGAAATGGAAATTGTAACAGCTATTGAAAGTGCTATTCAAGAAAAAGGCTGTAAAATGTCCTTCGAAACAACAGTATTGAGTGGACCGAAAACAGCATCTCCACACGGTATACCAGGTTCCCGTAAAATTGAAAAAGGCGATATGGTGTTATTTGATCTAGGCGTAAATTACGATGGTTACTGCTCTGATATTACACGTACAGTTGCTTTTGGTGAACCAAGCGAAGCACAGAAGGAAATTTATCATACTGTGCTAGCTGCCAATACAAATGCCATTGCTGCTGTAAAGCCAGGTGTCCGTGCAATGGAGTTAGATATAATTGCCCGTGACACGATTGCTGATGCTGGTTTCGGGGAGTATTTTACACATCGACTAGGTCATGGCCTTGGCATTTCTGTCCATGAATTCCCTTCAGTGACAGGTACTAATGAACTGATTATGGAAGAAGGAATGGTCTTTACAATTGAACCAGGTATCTACAAATCTGATGTAACAGGTGTCCGTATTGAAGATGACGTGGTTGTTACAAAAGATGGAGTTGAGGTGCTGACGAAGTTCCAAAAGGAATTAATTGTGCTTTAATATTCCTAATTACATTTAATCCAATCAAAAAAGGAAGCACCATGAGTTTTCTCATAGTAGCTTCCTTTTGCTTTTTCAATTAATTATTGAAGTAATTCATCTACATCAACAAATGGCAGACCTTGAGAATCAGCTACCGCCTTATAAACAAGTTGTCCATCTAACGTATTTACACCTTTTTTCAATGCAGGATTATCAAGACATGCTTGTTTATATCCCTTATTGGCGATTTGCAGTGCATAAGGAATTGTATTATTTGTTAAAGCAATAGTTGAAGTACGAGGAACAGCTCCTGGCATGTTTGCTACTGCATAGTGCACGACACCATGTTTAACATAGGTTGGATCATCATGTGTTGTCACACGATCAGATGTTGCAAAAATTCCACCTTGATCAATTGCAATATCAACAACTACTGAGCCTGGTTGCATAGACTTAATCATTTCCTCAGAAACAAGCTTAGGTGCCTTAGCCCCAGGAATTAACACTGCTCCAATTACTAAATCTGAGTTTTTCACGGATTCCGCAATATTATAAGGATTAGACATTAATGTTTGAACATCACGACCAAATAAATCCTCTAATTGACGTAAACGCTCTGGGCTCAAATCAATTACTGTTACATCTGCGCCCATACCAACAGCTATTTTTGCCGCATTTGTTCCAGCAATACCACCACCAATAACAGTGACTTTACCGCGTGGTACACCAGATACACCGCCAAGTAGAATTCCTTTTCCTGCATGGTTTTTCTCTAGGAACTGTGCCCCAATTTGCGTTGCCATTTTACCTGCAACTTCACTCATTGGTGTTAATAGTGGTAAGGAACCATTTGCTAATTGAACTGTTTCATAAGCAATACCAACAACTTTTTTATTTAAAAGAGCTTGCGTCAGTTCGATTTCTGGTGCTAAATGCAAATAAGTGAATAGGATTTGCCCCTCTTTGAAGTAGTCATATTCTGATGCAACAGGTTCTTTTACCTTCATAATCATTTCTTGTGACCATGCCTCTTTTGCTGTTTCAACAATGTGAGCACCTGCTGCCTGGTAGTCTGCATCTGTAAAGCTTGATCCTAAGCCTGCACCTGTTTCAATGAACACTTCATGACCAGCATGTGTTAATGTAACAACTCCAGCGGGTGTCATTGCTACACGATTTTCATTGTTTTTAATCTCTTTTGGAATACCAATTTTCATCTTTCCTATCCCCTTCCATTGCCTAAGAAATTAGCATCATTTTTGTAAATACGATTTTTTCCGTATTGATGCACCCCTTGCCCTTCCATATTACCAAAAATAATCAAATAATGCTTTAAATAAAGCGATTACAGCTAAAATTAATAACATTTCCAAAATACAAAATTTTCAAATTACTAACACTACATTTAAGTTGGTATTCAAAAAATGGACACTCACCATTTCTATTAACGAAATGTAATCTTCGTTTTTATAATGGATTTCAAGTTGGAAGTACAGTTCTTTGGACAAAATTATATGAGGGAAATTGATATTTTAGCAGTTTCACAATAAAAGCCTTCACTTTTTCACATTTTTTCTTTCGGAAAGTATTTCCTTTAGAAAATCATTTGGTATAATCAGAATATATAAATCAGGGAGGTAATTCAAATGGCTAATCATTATAAAAGCATTGTAGTTGCAGTAGACGGTTCTAAGGAAGCAGAATACGCTTTCCGTAAATCAATTGACGTGGCAAAACGTAACGAAGGTGCTGTGTTAAACCTAGTAAATGTTATTGATACACGTTCTTTTGCTGCAATCGAAGCTTATGATCGTTCAATTGCCGAGCGTGCTCAAGCATTCTCTGAAGAATTATTAAATGGTTACAAAAAACAAGCTGAAGATGAAGGCTTAACGAACATTAACCTTGTAATTGAATATGGCTCACCAAAAAATATCATTACGAAAGAGCTTTCTAGCATCGTAGACGCAGACTTAATCATCTGTGGTGCAACTGGTCTAAACGCAGTAGAACGCTTCCTAATCGGTTCGGTATCTGAAGCAATTGTACGTTCAGCAAAATGTGACGTACTTGTTATCCGTACGCCAGAAAAATAATTAGTACATAAAAAGGTATCCAATTTTGGATACCTTTTTAATTATTTATCTTCGCGCCACATTTTCACTTTTTCAAAGAACATCGCTAGCGCTTGTTTATTTTGCATATTTGGTACCTTTGCCAGCAATACCTCTTTCGGTGCCCTAAACTCCTGCCCCTGCTTTTGCAAAATAACAATGCTTTTCTCAAGGGCTTTGTTAGCAAACATTGTATCGGGCAGCTGAATAATTGCTTGAATCCAAGCATGCTTCTGGATATATTTATGCAATTGCTTAGATTGCTCTGAGTCAAAAAGATGGGATGGCGCAAGGAAGAATAAATAGCCCCCATCCTTCGTGTAGTTAATGGACTGCTCAATAAACAAGTGATGTGCAAAACTCATTCCTTCTGAAGGACATAATTCATAATTCAATGCCACTTCCTCGTTCGGATAATAACCAACTGGTAGATCACAAACAATTGCATCCACTGGATTTACTAATAAATCCTCTAAAGCATCTTGACGGTATAATGACACAGGCTGCTCTGTCAAATCAGCTGTTGCTGCGGCTAAACGAATAAGCAGCTCATCAATCTCGACACCAGTAGCTTCTATCTTTCCATCTAATAAATTCATAACTGTTAGTAGTAAATTCCCTGTACCAACCGCAGGATCCAACATAGCGATTTTTTCTGTTGCTAGACGATCTGCAAAAATCTGCTCCACAAAATAGCCAACTAATAGACCAAGTGTATCCGGTGTCATTTGATGATTAGGCTGAGAACCTTTTCTCATACCCTTTAAGATAGCAATTTGAACTGCTTTTCGTACATCTTCCTTAGTTGCACCTTCTTGAGAAAAATCAACTACTCCATCTAGCCACGCCTCTAAACCATCCAAAACTCCTTCAAGCAAAGTAATATCTTGTTCTTTTTCTATTTTCTCAGCATGTTCATTCAGCATACCAAATAACTTCTCAATATTTTCCATAGATAACTTCCTTTCACGCAGAAAAGAGCCGTGACAAAACCTTGTCACAGCCCCTTTGTCTAGTAATATCTTAGCCTAAAAGCAGTATTTTATGCTAGTGCTTTGACAGCTTCAATCGCCGCTTCATAATTTGGATGGTCTGTTGCCTCTGGTACATATTCCACATATGTCACTTTGTCATTAGCATCCACCACGAAAACTGCACGCGTTAGAAGACGTAATTCTTGGATGTATACCCCATAGGCTTCCCCAAATGAAAGGTCACGGTGATCTGAAACTGTTTGAACTGCATCAATCCCTGCAGCACCACACCAACGTTTTTGAGCAAACGGAAGATCAACAGATACTGTATAAATTACAACATTGTCTCCTAAGTTTGCTGCTTCCTCGTTAAAACGACGTGTTTGGGCATCGCACACACCAGTATCTAATGATGGTACAACACTAAATAAACGAATTTTTCCCTCAGAATCTTTCAATGTAACAGGTGAAAGGTCGTTCGCTAATACTGTGAAATTTGGTGCTTGATCTCCAACCTTTACTTCGTTACCAATAAGTGTTACTGGACCATTTTTAAATGTTACTTGTGCCATATAAACGCCTCCTAATCATCATATGTACATAATATTACTAAATGAAGGGAATTGTTTGCAACTAAGACAACTCCGTAATTCAATTTCAAGCACCATAAAAAAGAGCTGTCCCATTTACTTGAGACAGCTCCAATTGCTATTCCTCTTTTTTTTCTTCAAGAATGTCTATGTCTTTTTCTATGAGAGGTTCAGTTGTAAGACTATCCTCTTTGATTGGGAGTGGAGGTTGTGTTAATTCCTTTTCAATAAACGTATTTTCATGCACAACAGTTGTATCCGCAAAGAAATCATGTAAACCTTTATTGTCAGGTAAAATAACGACAAGAATATATAGTGGCATAAAAATATTACAAATTATTCGCCCAATCCAATCACGAAATATCACATCGGACCAGGTAAGTTTATCATGCTTTAGTGAAACCACACGTAATCCAAATACCATTTTCCCTAATGTTTGCCCAAAAAACTTTGTCATCAGGACGAAATAACTATAATAGAGGATAGCAGTGATTATTGAAATGGGTGCATACCATACTGTTTCAGATAATGACCAATCCATTACATAAAAAATAGGGTTAATGAAAATGCCACCAACTGCTGTAATAATAAATCCATCTAATAAAAATGCCCAAAAACGGATCCAAAATCCTGCTGTTTTTTTAGCGTAGTTTTTATTCATAATCGTTTTTTCGGATTGATCAATTAGTAACGTATTACTGAGAGAGGATGAACCTTGCATAACAATTTCATGGTTTGTCATTGTGCTCCCCCCTTAGTATTCGCCGTATAAGTACATCATTTTTGGTGCTTTATAATCTGTCATGATTTTCATCAGCATTTTTTCCTCAGTAGATGGACCAAAGACAGATCCAATCTTCATGCCAACATATGACTGCCAGCCACCCATTTCATATGAATACTCAAATAATTCAGCATCTTGTAAACCAAAATCTTCGCGTAATGCAGTAATCGTGGCTTCCTGATCACCAATTTCATCAATTAAGCCGGATTCAAGTGCCTTTGTACCACTTAGTATTCGACCATCAGCAACTTTTTTAACTTCTGCTTCAGACATGTTACGTCCTTTTTCAACAATATCAACGAATTCCTCATATGATTCATTAATCATATCCTGCATCATGGCACGCTCTTCTGCTGTTACTTCCCGCATAGGACTTAGCATGTCCTTATGCTCACCAGATTTAAACGTCTCATACTTAATACCAACTTTTTCTGCCAAAGCCTGATAATTAATTGATTGCATAATGACACCTATTGAACCTGTTATTGTATCACGTTGTGCAAATATTTTATCGGCTGGTGCTGAAATATAGTAACCTCCTGATGCAGCCATTGAATCCATAGAAACATAAATTGGTATTTGTCGCTCTTCTTTAATTTTTAATAGTCTTTTATAAATTTCTGCAGATTCTTTAACACCACCACCTGGTGAATTGACACTTAAAACAATACCTTGTATCGAATCATCATTTAAAATATTATCTAATTGCTCTAAAAAGAATTGATGGTCATATGCTACTGGTTGCCATAACGAACTTGAGCCAATATCTTGTATTGCTCCATCAATCTTTAAATAGGCTATCCGCTTATCCATATTACCATTTTCGATAACTGTCTCCATAACTGACAAATCATTTCCAGCCATTATGCTGTCAAAATTACCAAAGAAATCTGATTTAAAAATTGCAAATACAGTGTTGATACCTAAAGAAAATACAAGTAATACACCTGCAATAATTAAAGCAGTCCACCTTTTTACATTCATGTCTTTCCGCCTCCTCTACACGTTATACGAATAACTTTCTAATATGTTTCATTTTTTTGCAATACTATTTATAAGTTTGCTAATTAATATTACCGAATATCATAAAAAAATCAAAGCTCAATAAAAATTCATGAACTTTGATTTTCGACATTATTTCCTAGGAAATTATTTTTCGACAAAAAGTAAATCTATAACTATTTAATATTACATTTATTTTTTTCTTGTTGACGCAATTCAATACGACGGATTTTGCCTGAAGAAGTCTTTGGCAATTCTGTTACAAATTCAATGGCCCGAGGATATTTATATGGTGCTGTTAAAGCTTTTACATGATTTTGAAGTTGTTTAATAAGATTATCATTTCCTATCTCTCCATCATTAAGTACCACAAATGCCTTTACAATATTTCCTCGAACTTCATCTGGACTTGCTACAACTGCCGCTTCTTTTACTGTAGCATGTTTGATGAGAGCGTCTTCTACTTCAAAGGGTCCTATTGTATAGCCGGATGAAATAATAACATCATCTCCTCGCCCCTCAAACCAAAAATAACCATCTACATCTTTATATGCTCGATCACCAGTGATATACCAATCTCCTCTAAATTGTAAGCTGGTACGCTCAGGGTCATGTAAATATTTTTTAAATAACGCAGGCGTTGCACGATGAACAGCAATATCGCCTACTTCTCCAACTGCAACAGGATGTCCAAAATCATCTATAATTTCTACTGTATTTCCTGAAGTTGGTTTTCCCATTGAGCCAATTCTAGCCTCCATACCTACCATTGTTCCAACCAGTAATGTATTTTCAGTTTGCCCATAGCCATCTCTTACCTGTAAACCGAAAGTATCCACAAACATTTTTATTACATCGCTATTTAGAGGCTCTCCTGCTGAGACAGCTTCACGAACACTTTCTAAATTAAAATCTTGTAAATTTTCTAGTGCAGCCATAAATCGATATTCAGTTGGTGTACAGCACAGAATATTAATATTGAATTTCTCTAGAAGTGTAAGATATGTTGCTGCATTAAATTTGCCTTTGTACACAAATGCGGTTGCACCACTTCCTAATGTAGCGAGGAATGGACTCCAAATCCATTTTTGCCAACCTGGAGCTGCCGTAGCCCAAACAATGTCATCTTCCTGTACGCCTAACCAATTTGGAGCTGTTGTTCGTAAATGTGCAAATCCCCAGCTATGTGTATGTACTGCTGCCTTAGGATTGCCTGTTGTACCACTTGTATAAGCTAAAAATGCCTTGTCTGAACTTTTCGTTGGCGTTGAACTTATGTAGTCTGTTGGTTGTTCTTGCATTTTTTGAAGTAATGACTGCCAAGGTTCGTGAGCAGTACCTATTACGAATTGCTGCAAGCCCTGTAAGTTTTTCACATTATCAAATTGCTCAATATATGGCTCATATGCAACAATGCCCTTTGCATGAGCGTGGTTTATACGATATTCTATATCCTTCGCTCTTAGCATTTCTGAACTAGGAATAATTGTTATACCAGCTTTTAAAGCAGCAATATAGACAATATAGGCTTCTACTGATCTAGGCACCATCACGATAAGTACATCACCTTTTGTTAAACCTTGTTTTGTAAAAACATGTGCTGCCTGATTTGCCTTTGCCAGTAAATGTGCGTATGTAATAAACTGAACATCATCATTTTCATCATAAATAATGAGCGCATTCTTGTTTGCATCCTGTGCATATTTTTCAATTTCCTCTGTAATATTGTACCATTCAGGTGCAATTAAATCCTGTCTTTTCATGGCAAATGCCTCCCTTATGCTATGACTCATTATAAAACTCCATTTTTATCATTTTCAATGGTTCGCACTCTATTTTAGAAAAGTCATGACAACTATCATACTTTGCTATATGGCATCAGTCACGTTCATCAATCAATTTCGCCTAGGTGTAATTGTAGCTGTCGCTACAGAACTACATTTGCTAAATGAAGATAAAAACTATCTATTGAACAGGAAAGAAAAGTATGGTACATTTTGGTCAACTAAAAGCAAGATTGCAGGGGGACTCATTTGGAGTTGAGAAGGTAAAACCTGACCCTTTGAACCTGTTAGTTAATACTGACGTAGGGAGCAATTCACATCTAATTCATTGATGAAAGGCTCTTTTGCGTGTATTTTTTGCACAAAAAAGAGCCTTTTTTGCATGCTTACGTCCATCCAACAAAGGAGGACTTAAAATGGTTTTTCAAACTATCCGTAAAAAAAGCCCACTAATTCATTGCATTACAAATTATGTAGTGGCAAATTTTCAAGCAAACGGGCTTTTAGCAATCGGTGCCTCACCAGTTATGGCTGATGGCAATGACGAGGTTGAGGAAATGGTTGCAATTGCCTCAAGCTTATTAATAAATATTGGTACCCTTAATGACAAAACGAAAGAATCCATGATACTTGCAGGAAAAAAAGCCAATGCACTTGGCATACCAGTAGTGTTAGATCCAGTTGGCGCTGGAGCCACAACTTACCGAAAACAAACCGTAAAGCAACTATTAGAAGAGATTGAATTTGCAGTAATTCGCTGCAATATTGGAGAGCTTGCCGCAATTGCCAACGTAAAATGGCAGCAAAAAGGTGTAGACAGTGGAACAGGTTCCATTTCCTTAGAGGATGAAGCAAAAAGAATTGCTCAGTTGTATCATTGTATAGTGATTGTCACAGGTGAAAAAGATTTCATAACTGATGGAAATCACCAACAATGGATTACAGGCGGAAATCCTCATATGACAGAGGTCACCGGTACTGGCTGCTTATTAAGTGCCATTTGTTGCGCTGCTTTTGTATCTGACAATCAGCCCTATAACCAATTAGTAGATGTACTAAGATGTTATAAAAAAATTGCTGAACAAGCCGGTTCTACTACACAATACATCGGTGATTTTCAAATTGCTGTATTGAATGAACTATATCGTCTTTCAAAGGACGGTGAACGATAATGCAGGTTGTTACGACAATTGCTGGATCTGATAGTGGCGGCGGTGCTGGTATACAGGCTGATTTAAAAACCTTTCAGGAATTAAAGGTGTTTGGAACTTCTGTCATTACAGCTTTGACCGCACAAAATACACTTGGTGTATCAGGGGTAATGCCCATTGAGGCAAGCTTTGTTGAGCAACAACTACAGGCACTATTGGAGGATTTCCCAATTAGTGCTATGAAAACAGGCATGCTATTTTCCTCAGCCATTATACAAACTATTGCACAAATAATGGCTAATACCAAAGTTCCACTTATTGTAGATCCTGTGATGATTGCAAAGGGCGGAGAAAGCTTATTACAACAAGATGCCATTGATGCTATCATTAATCTTCTACTGCCAGTGGCAACCATTGTGACTCCGAATATTCCAGAGGCCGAAACGCTTACTGGCAAAGAAATTAACACTTTAGCTGATATAAAAGAAGTAGCCAAGCTCTTGCTACAAACTGGAGTACAATGTGTCATTATAAAAGGAGGTCATTTAGCAGATAAGAATTTTGCCATTGATTATATATTTTTTAAAGATGGACATTCTTTTTCTATGCAAACTCCTCGTATTTCATCAAAAAATACACATGGTACTGGCTGTACGTTTTCAGCAGCCATAACTGCTTTTTTGGGCAGTGGTCTTCCTATAAAAGAAGCAATTATCGAAGCAAAAAAATTTATTCAATTAGCAATAACGTATGATTTAGCTCTAGGTAATGGGCATGGGCCGACAAATCATTTTGCCTATCAAAACTATAAGGAGAGCTGTGAGGTGATTATTCATGAATCGTAAGGATTTACAGCTATATTTTATAATGGGCACAGGTAATGTTATCCATCAGAAGCCAATACAAGTTCTTGAAAAAGCTTTACAGCATGGGATCACCATGTTTCAGCTTCGAGAAAAGGGACCTCGTGCATTAACAGGACAAGAATATGAAAATTTTGCTCGTCATTGTCAAAAGCTTTGTCAGCAGTATAATGTGCCGTTTATTATCAATGATGATGTAGAGCTTGCAGTAAAACTTAAGGCAGATGGAATCCATATTGGTCAGGAGGATTTCCCTGTATCTAAAATTCGTAAAAAAATTGGAAAGATGATACTAGGTGTTTCAGTTCATTCTCATGCTGAATTGGAAACTGCTCTACAATATGGAGCAGATTATGTAGGAATTGGTCCCATTTTTGCAACTACATCTAAAAGCGATGCGAAAACGCCAAGTGGAACAAAATTTTTGCAGGGCATACGCATTGAAAATCCTGAGCTTCCCATTGTTGCAATTGGAGGCATAAATTGTTCAAATGGACAATCAGTTATTGATGCTGGTGCGGATGGTATCGCTGTTATTTCTGCTATTTGTGATAGTGAGGATATTTCCCAGACAATAGCAACGTTTAAATCATTTTTTATTTAGGATAATTAAACTAAATGTAAGCAAACTAAAACCAGTGCCTTTTACGGTCACTGGTTTTAAGCTTAATAATTACTTATTCAGCAATTATTGATTGTTGTTTGGCATACCTTTTAATTGAGATTCTGCCATTTGTACAAGACGTTTAGTGATTTCACCACCAACGGAACCGTTAGCACGAGCTGAAGCGTCAGCTCCTAATTGAACACCAAATTCTTGTGCAATTTCGTATTTCATTTGATCAAGTGCTTGTTGTACACCAGGTACTGCAAGCTGGTTTGAACTGCGGTTGTTGTTTGAAGCCATGTCTCTCACCTCCTTGTGAATATAGAATGTGCGATATTAGATTTTTAATACAAAATTTTTAGAGGTAAATTGTACCTCCATAGGAAATAGGGGAAATTAAAAAAAGCCGCCTCAAAATTTGCTTTTGAGACGACTTACATTTAATTTGTGTCTAGTGTAATTACGACCAGATTTTTTTCTTTACAACTTCGCTATTTATAGGGATAGAAGTTTTTTGCTGAATCAATATAAATTCATTCTCGTTATAAAAGATCTGCAAATTTATCGGTTTCTTGTTCTTTTTTCGGGAAAATATAGACTTCTCGATTTTTCACCGCTCGTTCAATTAATTCATCAAAATCGGAAAAGCTTTCGTAATGCTCAACCTTCTCAAGCTTTGGCTTTGTTTTTGGACTTGCAGGTGTAAAAATGGTGCAGCAATCTTCAAATGGCTGGATAGATGTTTCGTATGTGCCAATTTTCTCAGCAATATCGATAATTTCTAATTTATCAGTTGAGATCAATGGACGTAAAATCGGTGTATTGGTTACAGCATTTATTGCAGTAAGACTTTCAAGTGTTTGGCTTGCCACTTGTCCAAGGCTTTCACCTGTTACAATTGCAAGTGCATCTATTTCCTCCCGAACCTTATCTGCAACTTTTAACATCATGCGGCGAGTTGTTGTCATGGATACATTTGAAGGTACTTTTTCTTTAATCAGTACCTGTATTTCAGTAAAAGGAATGACATGTAAACGAATGCTTGCACCAAACTTCGTTAATTCATTTGCTAGTACCTTTACCTTTTCCAATGAATTTTGGCTTGTATATGGTGGACTAAAGAAATGAATCGCCTCTAAGCGCACACCACGCTTCATCATTAAATAGCCAGCGACTGGACTGTCTATTCCACCAGAAAGCATTAATAGCGATTTCCCATTAGAACCTACTGGCATTCCTCCTGCACCAGGAATCACTTGTGCCATCATATAAGTTGCATCATGACGTACTTCTACACGAAGCTCAATATCAGGATTCTTTACCTTTACTGATAGATTTTTGTAATTTGGTAAAACATAGCCGCCAATTTCACGTTGAATAGCATGAGATTCTAATGGAAATGTTTTATCTGTTCGCTTCACCTCTACTTTAAAGGTAAGCTGCTCATTTTTAAATGTATCCATAATTGTAATGGCCAGCTTTTTCATAGCTTCAATATCTTTTTCACACGCTGCCACTGGGCTGAAGGATTGTATGCCAAAAATTTTAGGTAGTCCTTCTAATAAAGCATTCATTTGAATTTCATTTTGTATAGCGATAAACATCCGATCACGTTCTGTACGAATGTGTAAATGTCCTAAATCTGCAAACGCATGACGAATATTTTCACGCAATCGGCGGATAAAATCCATCTTATTGCGCCCTTTTGTTGAAAGCTCGCCATAGCGAATTAAAATTTCTTTCCAAATCATTGTATTATTCTCCTTTAAGTTCCATCAATACTTCATTTAACACATCTTTAAATTTTGCAATATCCTCATCCGATAAATAGGCACCAAAGCTTAAACGGATAACACCCTTTTTAAAATGCTCATCAAGTTTTAGGGCCTCTACCACATGGCTAGTTTTTGTTTGCTTTGACGAACAAGCGCTTGATGTAGAAACGATTACCTGACGTTTTTGCATTGCATTAATAATAACCTCACCTTTTAAATCCCGAATGCTAAAAGATAAAATATGTGCTGCTCCCTGAGGCGTCGATAAAATATGCACTGCCTCTCCATATTCACGTAACTGTAGACATATTTCATCATGCCACTTACGATATTTTTTTTCTTGATCCAGCCTTGATTCCACCGCAATACGAGCAGCTTTGGACAAAGCGACAGCCTGCGGAACAGCCACTGTCCCACTACGTAATCCATATTCCTGACCACCGCCAAGTGCATAAGGCTGCCACTTCATATGTGTCCGAAACGCTAACACACCTGAGCCCTTAAATCCATGAATTTTATGCCCTGAAATAGAAATGCAGTCAGGTCCATCCTCATGGTTAAATGCTAAAGGTAGTTTTCCGAAACTTTGAACAGCATCCACATGAAAAGCAGCCCTGCTCATATTATGAATAATTTTAGCTGCTTCAAATATAGGCTGAATGGCGCCCATTTCATTATTAACGTGCATTATGCTTACTAAAATGGTATCCTTACGTACTTTTGCACGAAGATCATCTAATGAAATCACTCCATTTTGATCCACTGGCAGATATTCTACCTCAAAGCCCTCTTTTTCAAGTTGCTTAACGGACTCTAGAACAGAGGGATGTTCAATTTCAGTCGTTATAATATGCTTGCCTTTATGTGTATTGCTGCGAGCCAGACCCAAAATTGCTGTATTATTGGATTCAGTACCACCTGATGTAAATAGCACATTTTTTGCTTCTGTCTGCAAAATATCTGCTACTTGCTCACGTGCACGCCTTAATAAGTTGTTTGCTTCAACACCCATTGCATGTATGGAAGCGGGATTGGCATAATACTGTTCATTCACTACCATAAATGCTTGCATGACCTCTTTTAAAGGCTTTGTGGTTGCACTATTATCTAAATAAATTGTTTTTACTTCCATTAAAATTCACACACTTTCAAAACGTTGATTTAACGGTATTTATCATAACGCAATCTTGGACAATTGACCACTAACTTTAACAATTATTCTAATTAAGTCACTCTTTTATTTACTTTTATTGCGACTAACCATCCTTCATAGAGTGGTAACTATTTTAGCTTAAAAAATTAATTCATCACTTATGCCTTTGCGTAAGCGTCCAGATTTTTTTCAAGCTTGCTTGTAAATTTCCTCTTCAAAATCTGTGATATCCGCCGGGACTTTTACTTCATGGAAACGCCCAAAAGTAAACGATACATTCATTTTTTCAACATTGTTATAAATGCGCTTGTTGCTGTGAATTCCATGCTTTTTTTAAAGCCTAATTTTTCGTAAAGATGAATAGCTCTCGTATTAAATTTTGCAACTGTTAAGCGGAGAGGATACTGATTATTTTGTTGTATTTGATGTAGGATAAATGTAAAAAATTCCGTACCAAAACCTTTCCCTGTTAATTCAGGCTTCATCCCGATACCTACATCAATACATTCGTTCAGATATGCCCCATAGTCATGCCCTTTAGGAACTTGTGCAGATGCTCCTGTGCAAAAAAAACCGACAAGTTCATCTTTGTCGTTAACAATTGATTTATAAGGATTATCAAGTATTTCTTTTATTGATTCCTCAGAATGTTCGTTGTTATAAAAATCATATGGTGGTTCATATTTCCAACTTACAATATCAGTCGCATAGCTTACAGTCATTTCCCTAATAAAAAATTGCAATTTCCCCACTCCTTTTCATCCGTTTTTTTATCCGTCATTTCGAAGTTCTAACCAGCGTATCCATCTGATTTCAAAAACAAAGCTGTCTAAAAAGTATTCGTATACTTTTTAGACAGCAGATGAAATTTCTTATATGGCTGTGTCTTAACTATCTTGACATGAATTCCTCTGCAACGAGCTCTTGAATTCGTTTTAAAGCGCCTGGCTCCATTTCTTCAACTGCCGTTCCAGCCTCTTCTAGTGCTTTGGAATAACGGAATTGATGAAAAGCGACTTCAGCTTCTTTTAAACGAGCATTCAATTTTGGATTTGTTACACGATGACGATTTCCATACTGAATAATTCGTTCAATTAGCATTACATTCTCTATCAATTCATTCGCCTTTTCTTTTACATCCTCCACACAAAGGGTTGCAGCCGTTAAATTATTATGTACTGTTCCCATATTAAGAGGTACTTCTTGCAAACTTTGCATCACTACATAGATATGCTCTGCTGCCTCATCTAAACGCGCATCCATTTCATCTGGTATACCAGGAATATTGGCTTTATTTAAAAGTCGATCTGTCTCTTGCAATGCTTTCTTTAGGCTTTCTACTTGTGTACGTGCCTTATTCTCATCTATACGAAGTTTTTTCATCGTATTTGATAAATGCCCTTGTTCCTCATGAATTCGTTCAAGCTCATCACTAATTTCAATTAATTCCTCCTGCAAGCTTGAGTAAGCAGACTTTTCCTCTTTCACGCGTATTGCTAGTAACTCATAACGTCGCTGTAATGCCTCTAATTGCTTTAAAGCCACTTTTGGAATCTCTGCATCCTTTTCATTTAAATGATAGCTTTGTTGCACATAAGTCGCTTCATCACTAACCAATCTTGTTGAAGTAATAACATTGGTAATTGAACTTAGTAAGCGATCACAATTTTGGTCAACATAGTTTTTAGCTATAACCTCTTTTTCCAGTAAATCGTAGAATCGATCAATTTCTTCATTTATTTCAGCAACACGCGGCTTAACATCTGTCAAATTAAGCTCTGCTAACTCGTTTTTTAATGTTTTAAATTCTTCTTCAAACTTATTTAGTGCCTCTGCTAGCTCCAAATGCTGTAAATAATAGGATTGATCCTCCATTTCACGCTGACCACTACGCAATTCCTGTACAGCTCCAGGTAGCTTTACTTGCAGCTCTGTTAAAATCGTTGGTACATCATTGATATAGTCAAATGTTTGTTGAGATTCATGGTTTAGGCTGATTACAATCTCCCTTGCCTGCAAATAATTCCCTTCGCTTGTCAGTACATCAAATTCCTCAAACTTTTGAACGAATGTCTCCAGTCTATTTTCCAATGCTGGTAAAGCTACCCCAAATGAATGTTGATGGGCTAACAAGGTTTTACGTGCAGAGCGATAATATTCTTTTAATTGTTCAATTTCTATACGGTTTTTTTCTTCGCTGCCAATTAATTCATTTAATTCTTCTAAAATTTTATCTTTATCCTGTTCACACTTTTGAATATAATCCTCTATCTCACGTTCAATGAGTGTTGCTTTTTTAAAACGCAGTCTATTTATTTGGTCCTCTGCATCAAATAACAGCGAATCAATTTTTGTCATATGTACATCGATGACCTCGTCCCAGCTATTACGCCATCGTTCAAACATCTCTTCTGTTTCACCGTTCATATTCAAAGATTTAACTTTGGAAATTTCCTCATTTATGGGATTGTTTTGTATTTGTAATTTTTCATTTTCAAGCTTTGCAATGATTGTTGTATGTTTTCGTCGCATCATAAATCCCACTATAGCTAAAATTAATAGTAGGACAACCGGAATGATGATATACTCCATCGTAAGCCTCCTATTCTACAATAAACGAATTGGCTAGTTGTATTTATTATATACTATGTTTTCGCCTTTTGTACTAAAATTTAAGCGTTTTTCGGAAAAGTGTATGACAACGCTCAGGTATAATCAATTACGCCATAGTATTAATTACGTCCGGATTTTTTCGAGCTCGCTTGAAAAGCTTCTCTTCAAAATCCTTAACATCTGCTGGGGGCTTTAATCTTGATTGATTAAAAAACATAGGGAGTGGTAATTTAATGAAACGTGACGGACACATTCATAGTCCTTATTGTCCACATGGTACTACTGATACATTCAAGCAATATATTGAGAAAGCAATTGCTAATTGCTTCACTGATATTACGTTTACAGAGCATGCGCCTTTACCATCAGGTTTTATTGACCCTACACCAGAAAAAGATAGTGGTATGAATCCAGAATTTCTAATGTCTTATCTCAACGATTTGCAGAGCCTGCAAAAGCAATATGCACGAGACATTCGTATTCATATTGGATTAGAGGTTGACTACATTCAAGGCTTTGAACAAGAAACACGTGAATTTTTGGATACATATGGACATTATTTAAATGACTCTATTTTATCAGTCCACTTTTTATCATGGCAAAATACATTTGAATGTATCGATTATTCTCCAGAAAGCTTTATTGATTTTGCTAAAAAGGTAGGCTCTGTTGAACAGGTTTATCATTTATATTATGATACGGTTCTACAATCCATTAAAGCAGATTTAGGAAAATATAAGCCTAAACGTATCGGACACCCCTCACTTGTTCACAAGTTCCAACTAGCACATAAAGTGAAAGTTGATGACACTGAGAGGATTCGAGAAGTTTTAGATTGTATGAAGCTAGATGGCTATGAGCTAGATGTAAATAGTGCTGGTTTAAGTAAAACACATTGTCAGGAACCTTATCCACCATTTGCCTTTATCGATTATAGTAAATCTATAGGATTGCCTGCTGTCTTTGGTTCAGATGCGCACAGTGCCACTGATTTACATCAACACTACCATGTTATATTTCCAAAATAAATAACTTTGAAACGAGGTGCTAGTATGTTTACGAAAATTCATTATGATGGACCCATCGCAGAACAATATCATTCATTGACTAAACAATTGGATGCCCTACTTACAGGAGAAACAGATCGCATTGCCAATTTAAGCAACGCCTCTGCATTATTGAATCAATTTTTAACAAACATTAATTGGGTTGGTTTTTATATCTTACGCGAAGATGAGTTAGTGTTAGGTCCATTCCAAGGCTTACCCGCCTGCGTTAGAATTCCCACTGGGCGCGGTGTTTGCGGAACAGCTGTAGCTCGAAAGGAAGCAATCGTTGTTAAAGATGTACATGAATTTCCAGGACATATTGCCTGTGATGCGGCATCACAATCAGAAATCGTTATCCCTTTGATAAAAAACGGAGAAGTGATAGGTGTTCTTGACATCGACAGTCCAATTGTTAATCGATTTTCAAAAGATGATCAAGACGGATTAGAGTTATTCGTCCATACGCTACTTTTACATTTATAAAAAACATTAATTACACCCCAGCGTAAGTATGTCCAGATTTTTTTGAAAAAGCGCCTATTCAAAATCTGTGACATCCATCGGAGGCTTTAGGCCAACACAATGGATGTCACTCAGGTGAAGTTCTTAGTTAAGTTCCTCTATTTCAACGGATATACTGAACCTGACGCTTCGCTCTCAGTACAAAAATATTTGCGGCTTTCACACAGGAAAGATTCACTGAAATCAAAAAAATTGCCCTGAAATGGTTTAACAATTGTCATTTCAGGGCAATTCATTTATATAGAAAGGATGCTGTGTGTTAGTCCATTAAACATTGGTTTTTACGGATTCGCGGTCATGAATACAGAAACGATTTTTACCATTATTTTTCGCTTGATATAATGCAGTATCAGCATGTAAAAATACAGATTGAAACGCAGGGCGATACTGTTCATCCCAAGTAATAAGACCTGCCGAAATAGTCACTTTCGGATCTGTAGCTTTGGGAATGACTGCAACAATTGTTGCTGCCAATTCTATGGCGTCTTTTTCATTAATATTTGGCACATAAACGGACATTTCTTCCCCGCCCCAGCGCGCACAAATACCTCGCGTGCCAATTGTTTCTTTTAATTGTACGGCAATTTGTATAAGAATTTTATCACCAATTTGATGACCGTACGTATCATTAACACGTTTGAAGTTATCAATATCAATCAGTAAGAACATTCCCGATTTATCGTTCTTAAGCGATTTTTCAACATACTGATCTAAATAACTTCTTGCATATAATTTTGTTAGATGATCCAAATCTACCATTTCTTGAAGTTGATTTCGTAAAATTGAGTTTGCAATTGCTAGAGACGAGTGATGAATTAAAGATTGCATTAATTTAAAGCTATCAAATGAAAAGAAATAAGGCTCTTTATGTAATACAATACTAAAGCCATTTATTTTTTCCTCCATTAAAATTGGGATTGCCATAATTGATCGATATTCAGTTTGACTAGGGGTTAATCTGCTGAAATCAGCAATAAATAGTGGATCATTGGTATGCTCAAAATGTTGCTCAACATGTTTGATATATGTTATACCCTCTTGTGAGTTAAATAATGCTGTACTAGCGCCAGTCACTTCAAAGGTTTCATTATTTTTAAAAGCAAAACAGACTTCCATTGGCTGAAAAGATTTCATTAACTGTTTTTGTAGGAAAAGTAACATTTCATGAATGTCAATCCTCATGTTTAATCGATGTGATGTTTCATTGATGAGTTGTAAGTCACTTACGAGGCGGTGCGATTGATGATATAATTTTGCATTTTCGAGTGCATTCCCTGATGCTTGTGCTAGCATACGCACAAAATCCTTTTCGGTCGTTGAAAAAAGATATGTTGTAGGTGCACTTACTTGTAATATGCCATAAATTGCTTGTCTCCCTTTTATAGGAGCATTCAATAATCGACAATTCAAATCGCCTGCAAGTTCCGTTGTCAATTCTCCTGATACAAAAGCCTCAATCGTTGCTGGCCTTTCAGATAAATAATCAAAAAGCTTAATCTCGATAGTCGTATGGCGGTCCTGATCATTCGATAAAATAAGCTCTACATTAAATTCTGGGAAATTATCCTTAATATTCTTCAAGACATTTTCCAAAATTAAATCAATATCCATCGTGGAATGAAACAAATCAGTCATATTATATAATTTTCTATACTGATCTTCATTCACTTTTACTTCTAGATTCTCTCTAATCATCTGTAAAACCTTCGTAAGCGTTTCCACACATTCATCCCCGTAATCCGAGGACATAAAGTCTGTCCAAGCATCTGATGCCTCCACGAGTAACACCCCAATTGGATTTTTGCCATCTGCTTGAAAAAGCACCATATCTGTCATCATCGTATAGGCTTCTTTTTCTTTTAATATATAAGGAATTTTCACCACTTTTTGTTGATAAAAGCTAGCTTCAATCATTAACCATGACACAGCATTTAGTTTTGTTTCAATCGTCAAAGCAGCCATTTCTTCGACTGGTATTAAGGAATTACCCTCGAAACTGAGAAAAGCTGCATTAGCAATTTGCAAGTGCTTCTTTAGACACTGTTTTAATGGATAAAAGTACTCATTAAAACCGGCTTGTTCTTCCTTCGAACTCACCCAAAAGCTCAAAACATCTGATTTTATATATTTTAGCGTTTGTAAATGGTCTGTCATGAAATCACCTTTTCTATATAACGTCCAAATCAATTACTATTAACTTATAATATATTATACATAATTTGTGTCATTTTGACTATGTAATTCTGTTTTACTTTTACATTTTACATTTCTCACCGTATCTTTAACTATTTCGGGATAGTGTAAAATGTATAGAGAGGAATTTTCTACTATATGACCACTTTAAAAATAGTTTGTCTAATAATTGACGCCAATGCCAATAGCAGTTACAATGTAGGTTGTGTAAAATAAACGCAGCAGTGGTATAAGCTTATACCTGTATTTTATTCCTCTATTAAGTGGTGTATAACTTCTTAGTTCACATAACCACAAAATAGATGGTGTATTGTGTAACCTAACGGCTGCATAGGCGAAAGTACATGAAAATAAAATGCATATAAGAATGGGTACTACTGGTTTTTGTTTTACAACAAAAAAACCAAATTTAAAGGAGGAGACAACATTATGTCTCGTTATACAGGTCCATCTTGGAAATTATCACGTCGTCTTGGTATCTCACTAAGCGGTACAGGTAAAGAAATCGAAAAACGCCCTTACGCACCAGGTCAACACGGTCCTAACCAACGTAAAAAATTATCTGAATACGGTTTACAACTTCAAGAGAAGCAAAAACTTCGTCACATGTATGGCATGAACGAACGTCAATTCCGTACTCTATTTAACCGCGCTGGTAAAATGAAAGGTGTACACGGTGAAAACTTCATGATCCTTCTTGAAACTCGCCTTGATAACCTTGTTTACCGTTTAGGTTTATCTCGCACTCGTCGTGGTGCACGTCAATTAGTAAACCACGGTCACATCTTAGTAGATGGCAAACGCGTTGATATCCCATCATACAGCGTAAAACCAGGTCAATCGATTTCTCTTCGTGAAAAATCTCAAAACCTTGCTGTAGTAACAGAAGCAATCGAAGTAAACAACTTCGTACCTGATTACTTAACATTTGATGCTGACAAAAAAGAAGGTACATTCACTCGCCTTCCAGAACGTTCTGAATTATCAGCTGAAATCAACGAAGCATTCATCGTAGAGTTCTACTCTCGTTAATTAAATTACTCTGCAAAGAGTAGTTTAGAAAACCCTAGAAAACCTTTTATATCAAGGTTCTCTAGGGTTTTTGCTTTTTATCAACAATGCACAATCATGTATTAAATATTATTAATTTTGGGCTGAATTGGGGCTAATTATTAATGTTTTTGGTGGGCATGTTTGTAAAGATGTTCAAGTAAATTGGGAATAATATCCCAGTCCTTTTTATTTTGCCTACCAAAAAAAACACCTGCCGTAGCAAGTGTTTATTTTTATTACTTTTCTTTATTTGTATCTTGTTGAGATTCCATTTCTTTACGTTTTCGCTCTTCTTCTAGTTATTTTTATAGATACGTGGAGCTGACGTTTTCATAAAGAAAGCATGCATACGTTGTTGAGTTTCAATAGATGGTATGATTTTCAATTCATTCCCTCTTTTCCCATCCATCAGGAGTGGTCCTTTTATTCAAAGAGCAACACTATATACAACTACTATTTTAGAAATTACTCAACTAATTCTACCGTAAGTGTAGTAATTGTAAGTGGTACTGCACCTTGAACTTTACCATTATAACCAACCTTTACCTTATCACCAACCTGAAATGTTTCGTCTGGATTCTTTGCAAGATTCACATAAATTATTCCATAAACTGGATTACCTTCAGTTTTAGTTACATAAACAAAAGCTTCCCGATTATTTATCATCTCTTCAATCTCCCCTATAAAAGTTGCTTTAACTTTCCTATTCGAGATACATGTAATTAATAAACTACAACATATTAGAAATGTAATTATCAAACTAATTTTCTTTTTCAAAATATAGTCCCCCTTTAATACTCTTCAAACACTATAACCTCCTTCTTTAGATTAACATTATCTTAAATTAACATTTATTGGTACATCAATTTCATTTACCATTCCAGCCAATTATCTAACGATGGTTCACTATGCACTATTGATTGTGGAAGACTAATCCCTTTCCTCTAACCAGTTATAGAAAGGTACTGAACGTTCCCTGTGCGCTTTATCCTCCACAGAGGGTGATTTACTAGGCTTCACACTAGTACACTCTACAGCCTTGTTATACGCCCATACAAGTACAGCTTAATATTCTTCATAGTTTAAAGGCATAATAAAAAGCCACAACTCATTTGGAGTGTGACCTTCTTCATAACCTTCTAATATTCACTTTTCAAAATTGATAATATGGCAAGATCAATATACTTCCCATTTTCATATTCATGTTGTCTCAAAATACCTTCTTGACAAAAATTTAATTTCTCCAACAATCTTATAGATGATGTATTTTCTGGTTCTACTTTTGCCTCGATCTTATTAATTCCCATTGACGTAAAGGCAAAATGGATTATGCTACTTAAAGCCTCTTGCATAATACCCTTTCCCCAATATTCAGGTTTTAAATCATATCCAATTTCTATTCGGTTATGTTCATTTTCATAATTCAAATAACCACATGTTCCAATCACTTTTTGGGTTTTAGTTTCTTCGATTACCCATCTTAAACCTGTCTGTTCTTTGAAAATTTTATCATACCAATTTATTTCATATATTGCATCTTCTACTGAAGTAAATAATGTTAATGGAATATACTTAACTACATTTTCATCAGAATAAAGCATAAAAATATCTTGGGCATCATCAACTATTCCTTTTCGAAGGATAAAGCGTTCCGTTTCCAATTTAGGGAAATCTTCAAAATTGAACTCCATATTCATTATAACTCTCCTTTTATTTCAAATTGATACGCATATTTAACCTTAACATTGTGTGAAGGTCAAATTAATTTAAATAGGAACAAAAGTAAGACTAAAATGAAATTTTTACAATTTCTAATAAAGTTGCAAAGCCACACCTGGTTAGATGTGACCTTAATTAGTTTTATAAACAATAAGTGCTGTGTATGTTTTAATGTTGTTATGATGCAAAACAGTAGAAAACTTTATATCGATGTATGTTCCTTCTTGTAAATAATCCAAGTATGTATTTACTTTGTCTTCTATATCATAAAAATCTTAGGCTTCAAGAATTTTGGTTCTTACTTTTGCCACTTTAATCATTCCCAATCTACCTATAACAATAGATAAGATGGAATGTATTGTCAATATAAAAAGGGACTTTCTGAACAGCCCCTTTTTGTTTAGATTTTGATAGATGATACTTCATTTTTTTTCGAAATAGAAGGTGATGACATGGGCTTTAACAACTACAATTTGTATACAGTAAATACAGAAAATATTATTTCTTTGAAAAATACGTTGGATCAATTTGATTAATAATTGAAACAGCTTCATAAAAATAGCCTATTTTATGATTTAAACATACACTAAAAAATTTATTATTTTTCCAATTAATACGAAGTTCAAATCCAAAAGTTACGTATAAAAAGGGATATAGTAAATATATACAAACAAAGCAATTAAATATTTATAAGAGGTAACTACATAAATCGAAAAACCCAAGCAAACACATTGAACTGCATCTTAGATGTAAAACTTTCGAGATGCAGTTCAAAAATTTATCTTGGGCTTTTGATGTTTATTTAGTTTTATGCTCATAGGTTATTAAATTCGACAATTAAAAAATCGCAACACTCAAATATGAAGTTTACCTCAACTTATGACTCGTCTAATCTATTTTATTATGTGATATATAAGATAATTACCGTTTTGAAAATTGATCATTACCTATTACTGTAGATTTTACTCCATACCCGCTCCTCAGTTTTTTTCGTTTCCCCCGCAATAACCATCCAACTATGAGATATAGACAAGTAGTTAAAATCCCTGCAGATGGGGAAACAAGAAATTCTTTTCCCTGAGCAAGTTTGATATAGCCATCGAGAATAAGTGGATTAACAAGTGCATCCTCAGTCATATGCATAAGGACAAGCGGCCATATACTCCTTGTCATTAAGTAAATTTCTGTGTACATCACTGTCCAGCAAATCATCGTGACGATACCTATTATTGTAAATATCCATCTATTGACAGGAAGTACACTGATGATATCACTCTCTGATAAAAACACAAGAAAGTACGGGATATGCCATGCACCCCAAACACCACCAACAATTAGATAGAGCCAAAAATCATTCACCTTTAAATTTGAAAGCTTACTTGTCAGATAACCTCTCCATACGGATTCCTCGAAAAAGTTTTTAATGAATTGAATAAGTAATCCACTAAGAAACACAGATAATACAGTGCTTAGATTAAAGGCTGAAAAGTCCATCCAGTCGAATACATAGCTAATTAACAGTACTAAAGTTGTGACCGCTGGATAAATGAAAAGTGCAATGACATACCATTTTAAATTGCCCTTAAAATTAGGCAATAAACCTATATCCCGCCAGCCATCTCCTGCAAAGAAACGTAACAGAATGGTTGCAAGCAACGGAGATATGAGCCAAATTCCCATACCAAGAGTATCTCCCTGAGGCTGCTCTGGAATCAATTTATCCACTAACACACCAAACCAACCACACAGTAACACAACAACAATAAAGATCATTATGTTTCTAAGGGATGTTTTCATCTTCAATTAGCCTCCTTGTTTTCAAGTATCGAAATAATCCACATAGTATTAGGACAAGGCGTTTCTGGATGTAGCGCAATATATTGAGCAATTCCTTGTATAGAACACCAAAATGATATAGCAAGGGCTTCTGGATTCCCTTGCCTGATTTCACCTAACAATTGTCCCTTTTCAATTAAAGGGATACTCCTTTTTATCAATTTGTCTGCTTCAGAAAGCATTTCCTTTAAATCCTCTGACAAGTGTTCTAGATGCTGGGCATTTTCCATCAATACAAACATTTTTGCAGCTGATGGATTTGTACAAATCATTTTAAATAACTCCTCAACAACTACCTTAAACGTGTCTAAGGGTGATTCATCAGTAAAGTGAAAATCCATTTTAAGTCGTTCACAGCCTATCCGAATAAGCTCTTCATAAAGTTTTTCCTTAGAGTCGAAATAATGAAAAAGCAATCCCATACTCATATCAGCAGCTTTGGCAATATCTGCAACCTTTGTTTCCCCATATCCCTTCCGTATAAATAAATCCAGTGCAGATGTTAAAATAACGGCCTTTCGTTGCTCCTTCTGTTCATGTCGCAATGACATAGTCAACACTCCTTCATTAAAAATATATTCATTGAAATAATATTCAATGAAAATTTAAAAATCCCTGCTAAAATATCTATAAACGGAACTTTTTTAAGAAGGTAATGGATCTTTTTTGTTTGAAAGAAGTCAACTGTAGGAAATATCCGAAGTAAAAGGAGGATAATATGAAGCTTGATGAATTAGTTATACTGATCTTAATTTATAGTGGGCTAATGACTTTTTTCATTGTGCCATTTGATAGGAATAAACCTTTTGAACACCCCTGCACGTTTTCAAAGCTTTTCAGAGAAAATCTAAAGAGGCTCATTTTCCATAAAAAGACGCTATTTGCGGTTATATTATTCATTCTACCATTAATAGGTATTTGGTTTGGCTTTAAACAACAGGAATACCATACCAACGCTCATAGTGGAAATCCCCCTATTCATACAAATACAACAGCAATTTTCTATATGTGTGGATTATTCCTCTATACAATTGTTCTATATTTACTACTTGCATTGACTACAACTTTCAAAGCTCAAAAAAATAACCATTAAATCATCTAAATAATGACAATTTTATGTACTTTAAAATAGTAATTGTATAAGGAAAAACAACTTAAACACTATCATTATAATCAATATAAAATATCAGTTATTTACTATGTATTTGAGCTTGATTTTAGAACCAATTCCTCAAAAATATATTTTATTTTTATAAAAAAACATTTAAAAAGCGTATTAAAATCAATATTCCTAGGCAACCCAATTGTTCAGCCATAATTAAAAAGGTTCATCTTTTTTTGTAAAATAATAACTTGGTAAAACGGGGATATTTTATCAAAAATATGAGTTGAACTTTCATAAAAAATAGAATACGATGAATTTCGAAAGATGGTTCACCATCATTCAAGCAATAACAATTTTTTTAAAGGGGTTGGAAATATGTCAGACGTTCTAAAGCAATTTGTAATGCCGAAAACAAACTTATTTGGACCTGGAGCAATTCAAGAAGTTGGTAAACGCTTAAATGATTTAGAAGTGAAAAAGACATTAATCGTAACAGATGAGGGCTTACACAAATTAGGTCTCTCTGAACAAATTGCTAGCATCATTACAGCAGCTGGAATTGATGTAGCAATTTTCCCGAAGGCAGAACCAAATCCAACAGATCAGAACATTGAAGATGGTATTGCAGTGTATCATGCAGAAAACTGTGATTCTATCGTTTCTCTTGGAGGAGGTAGTGCCCACGATGCAGCGAAAGGTATCGGACTTATTGCTTCGAATGGTGGACGTATTCATGATTATGAAGGCGTTGACAAATCACAAAACCCACTAGTACCATTAATCGCAATTAATACGACTGCTGGTACAGCTAGTGAGATGACTCGTTTCACGATTATCACGGATACTGCTCGTAAGGTGAAGATGGCGATTGTGGATAAACATGTTACGCCGCTTTTGTCTATTAATGATCCAGAGTTAATGATTGGCTTACCTCCTGCTCTAACTGCGGCAACTGGTGTAGATGCCTTAACACACGCAATCGAATCATTTGTGTCGACAAATGCAACACCAATTACGGATGCATGTGCTGAAAAGGTACTTCAGTTAGTTCCAGAATATTTGCCGCGTGCCTATGCAAATGGTGCGGATTTAGAAGCACGTGAACAGATGGTGTATGCTCAATTTTTAGCGGGTATGGCATTTAACAATGCTTCACTTGGTTACGTACATGCCATTGCACATCAACTAGGCGGCTTCTATAACCTTCCACATGGTGTATGTAATGCCATTTTATTGCCACATGTTTGCCGCTTCAACTTAACAGCTCGTACTGAACGCTTTGCAACGATTGCTGAGTTATTAGGTGAAAATGTTGAGGGCCTAAGTAAACGTGATGCTGCTGAAAAGGCGATTGAAGCTATTGAAAAATTATCAAATGATTTAAATATCCCTAGTGGCTTCCGTGAGTTAGGTGCAAAGGACGAAGATATTGAAATTTTAGCGAAAAACGCAATGTTAGATGTATGCGCTGCAACAAACCCACGTAAAGCAACGTTAGAAGATATTAAACAAATTATTACAAATGCAATGGGTCCAGTAACGAAAAAAGAAGAATCACTGGAAGCTGTTGCACTTTCATAAAAACAATTACTTGGTATGTCTCTTGCAGGCATACCTTTTTATCTCGATTCAGCATCTACTGTGTGAAAGCGCAGCGACAGCAAAAAATGTTTATATACTGAAAGCGAAGCATTAGGTACATAATACTCCCACCTCTATAGACAACGAGATGAATACAATTTTCCCCCTATTCAGCAGGATACAAACGTCCGTTAAAATAGAGAAACTCAGGCAAAGATCATTACATTCTGGAGGGATCAACATCGTGTTGACCTAAAGCCACAGCGGATGTTGAAGGGGAGCTTTTCAAGGGAGCTCGAAAAAACCCTGAAGTATTTGCTCATTGTGCGTATCGCCTATACTCGCTATACTTTTCTTAAAAACAATGGGGGTAAAGGAATATGCGTTTAATTTCAATTTGTCCTAGTAATACTGAGCTTGTAGCGTATTTAGGTTTGCTGGATCAGCTTGTTGGTGTTGATGATTTTTCTGATTGGCCATTAGCAGTGAAAGACTTGCCCCAGCTCGGACCAGATTTATCGATTAATATGGATGCATTAGAGGCATTACAACCAGATCTTGTACTCGCATCCTTAAGTGTCCCTGGCATGGAAAAGAATATTGAAGCATTACAAGCTAGAAATATACCACATATTGTGTTTAATGCTAATTCCTTAGAGGAAATTGCACAGGATCTTCATACTTTAGGCAAAGCATGTGGTGTTGAGGACCGCGCTAAAAACATAGCTGAGAGTTATTTACAATGTATTGAACACTTACGTTCCATTGCTCAAACAGTTGCTAAAAGACCTACACTCTATTGGGAATGGTGGCCAAATCCTATTTTTACAGCAGGGAAATTAAACTGGCTCACTGAAATTAGTGCCATTGCTGGTGGTCAAAATTGTTTTCAGGATGTAGCATTAGCTAATGTGCAAACTGATTGGACAGATGTAGTACAACGTAATCCTGACTATATTTTGATGGCTTGGGTAGGTGTTGCCTTTGAGCGAATTCAACCAGCAAATTTATTGAAACGTCCTCATGCGCAGGCGCTACAAGCCGTTCAATTACAACAACTTCATGTAATGGAGGAATGGCTTTATTGTCGCCCATCACCTCGTCTACTAGAGGGAGCATTAAAGCTAGCTAAATTGCTTCATCCTGAGAATTATGAAGATGTAAAACTTCCAATTTTTTTAAATAGTAATTAAAGCAAAATCCCCTTTAAACTGAAGGGCACAGGGAAAACTAGGTGTATTAACGTAACACTTAAGAATGTACAGTAATTATGAAAAAATAATTAATCCAAATCCTCAACTGAACAATAAAAAAAGGTCGATTTGCATCACATTTCTGTGGCAAATCGACTTTTTCAGGGTTTTGATTATTTTTTAATTAAACAAACTTCACCATATGGTATTTTTTCTTCCCACGACGTACAATGCTAAATGCGTCCTCTAAACGATCCTTCCCATCAATTACATAACCTAAATCAGTGACCTTTTCACCGTTCACACTAATTGCTCCATTCGTGACATCCTCACGAGCTTGACGTTTTGAAGGTGAGATAGCCGCTTCCACCAGTAAGTCCACAATGTTTTTATCTTCTTTTGCCATTTCAATAGAAGGAACATCTTTAAAAGCATCCTTCATTTCCTCAGCAGAAAGTGATTTTAAATCTCCTGAGAATAATGCAGCTGTAATGCGAATGGCTTGATCTAATGCTTCTTGACCATGAATTAAGCGAGTCATTTCTTCAGCTAGTGCTTTTTGTGCCTTACGTAAATGAGGTTCCTCTTCTACAGATACAGCTAATGCTTCAATTTCTTCTCGAGAAAGGAATGTGAAGATTTTTAAGTATTTTACAACGTCAGCATCGGCAGCATTAATCCAGAATTGGTAGAACTCGTATGGAGATGTTTTTTTGCCATCCAACCATACAGCTCCACCCGCTGTTTTACCAAATTTTGTACCATCTGCTTTCGTTACTAAAGGAATTGTTATACCAAAAGCTTTCGTTTCTTCCTCATGTGTTTTACGAATCACTTCTAAACCTGTTGTAATATTCCCCCACTGGTCAGAGCCACCTACTTGAATACGACAGTTGTAATGGTTGTATAAATGATTGTAATCAATACCTTGAATTAAAGTATACGCAAACTCAGTAAATGAAATCCCTGTATCAAGGCGTGATGCAATCGTATCCTTCGCAAGCATGTAGTTAACGTTAATTAATTTCCCGTAATCACGTAAAAATTCAATCGTGTTCATTTTGCCAATCCAGTCACGGTTATTCACTAATTGTGCGCCATTGCCATCTTCCGCAAAATCAAAAATACGCTCTAATTGCCCACGAATACCCTGAACATTTTTATCAATTTGTTCAACCGTTTGCAATTGACGTTCCTCTGAACGACCAGATGGATCACCAATCATACCTGTCGCCCCACCCACTAACAAAATTGGACGGTGACCAGCTTTTTGAAAGCGACGTAGCGTTAAAAGAGGGACAATATGTCCAATATGCATAGAATCAGCAGTTGGATCAACACCACAGTATAATGAAACCGACTGTTCATCTAAAAGTTTAGCCATTCCTTCAGCATCGGTTTGTTGGTATAGCAGACCGCGCCATTCTAAATCTTGTAATAATTCGTTCGTCATTTTTATTCCTCCTAAGTTTTAATATCTCGTGTAGGGAGAACAAAAAAGTCCCTACACGCAAACAATTGCATGCAGGGACGTTAAATTGTAAATTAACGCGGTACCACCCAGCTTGAAGATGTCATCCATCTTCCACTTCATTCAACCGCCTTTATCGCAGGCGCGCACGTCTAAGCTCCAAGCACGTAATTCATCTCTACACTTTGACCAGCTTTCACCAACCGCTGGCTCTCTAAACAGGGAATATAGAAACTACTGCAAGCTCTTCTTCACTAGAAAACTATAAGCATTATTCTATACGATTCTTTTTGATTGTCAATAACTATGTTCGAGCCAAATCAATATGTGCTATAATAAACAAGATTTTAGGAGGTCGATACATTGAAAGATTGGATTGAGAAAATCAATGCAAAGATCGATGAATTAATTCAACAAAAATGGATGAAGAGATTACGTATTTCAGGTAGTGTTACCTGGAACTTATTTTTACTATTTTTAGTCTTTGCATTGGTAGGCACTGTATTTGCCGGTTCAGTGGGTGCCGGCTATTTTGCATCTCTCGTAAAAGAAGAACCGTTACGCTCTAAGAAAGATTTACGAGAGCTTATTTTTAACTATGACTCTACCAGTGAGATTTATTTTGCCAATGATATTTATATTGGGAAATTGCGAACTGATTTAGATCGTCGTGAAACAACACTTAACAATGTGTCACCTGATGTTATTAATGCCGTTCTCGCAACAGAAGATGAATACTTCCGTGAGCATAATGGGATTGTGCCAAAAGCTGTTATTCGAGGATTGCTTCAGGATGTTACAAACTCTGCAACACAAACAGGTGGCTCTACATTAACACAACAACTTATCAAAAACCAAGTATTAACAAATGAAGTATCCTATGAACGTAAAGCAAAAGAACTTTTACTTGCTATGCGATTAGAGCACTTTATGACAAAGGATGAAATTTTAGAGGCCTATTTAAACATTATTCCTTATGGTCGTAATGCGTCAGGGCGAAATATTGCAGGAGTTGAGACGGCAGCTGAAGGTATATTTGGTGTCAAAGCAAAAGATTTAACGCTACCTCAAGCGGCGTACATAGCAGGTATTCCACAAGCACCTTTTGCCTATACACCTTTTACAAATAAAGGTGTACTTAAAAGTGAAGAAGCACTTCAACCCGGCATTGATCGTATGAAAACCGTCCTTTATCGTATGAAGGATGCAGGTTACATTGATGAAGCTCAGTATCAAACAGCACTAAACTATGACATCAAAGCAGACTTCCGTTCACCAGAAATGCGCCCAGAAGACCGCTATCCATGGTTAACATATGAGCTGGAAAGTCGTGCAACAGATATTATTGCTGAAAAACTAGCAGCGGAAGATGGAATTGATCCTGAACGCTTAAAGAATGAAGAAAAATTAAAAGATAAGTACAAGATTCTAGCAGATCGTGATGTCCGCTCTAAAGGCTATCGTATTTATTCAACAATCAATAAAGATATGTACGATGCCATGCAAAAAGCAGCAGAGAACTTTAAATATTATGGTCATACGTATACAGGAAAAGATAAAGATCCTGTAACAGGTGAAGAAATAGATGTAGAAATGCCAGTACAGGTAGGAAGTATTTTAATTGAAAATACTACTGGGCGTATTTTAAGCTTTGTAGGTGGTCGTGACTTTAAAACAACTGAAGTAAACCATGCAACACAGGCATTCCGTCCAAACGGTTCAACAATGAAGCCATTACTTGTTTATGCACCAGCTATTGAATATGGTGTAATCGGCGCAGGTAGTCCATTAGTTGACGTAAAATTCTCTATCGGCAAATGGAGTCCTAAAAACTATATTACAAGTGATGAGCGTGGCTTAATTCCTGCACGTGAAGCGTTAGCAGACTCACAAAACTTATCAGCCTTACGTTTATACAATGATATTATTAATAAACGTCCTGCTGATTACTTAGCAAAAATGGGCTTTACTAAATTAGCCCCTAATGATTATACAAACCTTTCAACAGGAATTGGCGCATTAGAAATAGGAACAACTGTAGAGGAAAATACAAATGCCTTTGCAACCTTTGCAAATGGTGGTCAGTTCATTGATGCCTACATGATAGATAGAATTGAGGATCAAGAGGGAAATATCGTTTACAAACATGAAGCTGAACCTGTCCAAGTTTACAGTCCTGAAACTTCTTACATCATTACAGATATGCTTCGAGATGTGTTAACTAAGGGAACAGGTACAATGGCAAAAAACACGCTAAAATTCTCTGCCGATTTTGCTGCAAAAACAGGTACTACACAAGAATATAAAGATGTATGGCTAGTTGGCTATAACCCAAATGTATCACTTGGTGTATGGTTGGGCTATGATAAACAAAAAACTTTATATGCATTTAACAATACGTATTTGCAGCCTAGTGTGCGTATAAACAAGCTATGGGGAACATTAATGAATTCGGTCTATGATGTTGATCCGCAATTAATAGCCCCTAAAACAAGATTTAAGCAGCCAAAAAATGTTGTGTCTGCTTCATTCTGTGGTATTTCTGGTTTAGCACCTTCAGCAGCATGTTCTAGCGCTGGACTTGTGCGATCCGATTTGTTTAACGCAAAAGTCTTTTTACCTTCCCAACCTGATGATAGCCTTGCTTCTTCAAGTGTTGTAACGATTAAAGGGAAAACATATAATGCTCTCCCTAGCACACCGCCGGAATTTGTAAAACCAGGTGGCGCAGGTATTAACCAAGCATTTATAAAACGCATGCTTGGACGACTTGGTGGTAACCCTGCTAGTCTACTGCCTAAAAATTCAACATTATCAAATTCATCTGTTTCAGCGGTTGACTTCCCAGCAGATGGCAACCCACCAGCAGCAGTAACTGCATCGATTAATGGCAACACATTATCTTGGTCAGGCTCTTCCAATGATGTTGTTGGTTACCGAATATATAATGTGACAAACGGTGGTCATACGCTTGTCAATTCAGTGCTTGAATCAACCCAAAGCATGACAGTAGCAAGTGGACAAGCCTACGTTGTTGTTGCAGTAGATATCACAGGTTTAACCTCTCCGCAATCAAATGTGGTTTCAACTGGAGGAAGTGAGGATGAACCTGATCAGGAGGGCGATCAAGAAACAACTCCTCCAGTTACGCCACCTGAGGATGGTACTGGCAATAATGGCAATGGCTCTGGGAATGGAACCGGTGGTAATAATGGGAATGGATCTAATAATGGCAATGGTTCCAGCAGTAATGGCAACGGCTCGAACAATGGCAATAACGGCAATGGCACGGGCAACGGAAATAATGGCAACAGCTCAAATAATGGCAATGGCTCAAATAATGGCAATGGCTCTGGAAACAACGGGAATGGAAATACTGGAGGAGACAACGGTAATACAACTCCACCACCTGAAACACCGACTCAATAATTGCCTTAATTAAGCGCCTTGTCATCTTCTGAAAAATGATGCCAGCTTTCCCATCCTTTGAAGCTTTCAAACTAATATTTAAATAAATAGACTTCCTACAAGCACTTTTGCATTGTAGGAAGTCTATATTTTTGTCATGATAAAGAGGACTACTAATAAGGGGTGGAAAAGTATGAACATATTGGTAATAGGCGGTACACGTTTTTTTGGAAAAAAGCTTGTTGAGCTATGTCTTCAAAATGGACACACTGTTACGATATTAACACGCGGCCAAAGTGGTAATCCTTTTGGGGCACAGGTAAAGCAGTTAATTGTGAATCGTGATGATGCCAAAGCGTTAGCACAGGCGCTTGAAAGTTCCTCATGGGATATCGTCTTTGATAATATTTGTTATGCACCAGATGAAGCTCAAAAACTATGTGAAATTTTAGAAGGTAAAACAAAAAAACTCGTTTTTACCTCTACTCTATCCACTTACGAGGTAGACGGTAATGTAAAATCGGAAGAGGATTTTAATCCTTATGATTATGAAATTAGTATGGGGAATCGTGAAGATTTTTCCTACGCTGAAGGCAAACGACAAGCTGAAGCACTATTTTTCAAAGAGGCTACCTTCCCTGTTGTTGCTGTGCGTTTTCCAATTGTTATGGGCGAGAACGATTATACACAACGTTTACACTTTCATGTGGAACGAATTGTCAAGGGGGAACCGATTTCTTTACCCAATATTGAAGCAAAGATGAGTTACATCACAGATGAGGAAGCCGCAGCATTTTTATATTTTGCCGGTATTTCTCCAATAGAGGGTCCTTATAATGCCACAGCAACAGGAGCCATTTCTTTAAAGGATTTAATTGGACTAATTGAAGAGGCTAGTGGAAAACATGCTAGAATTTCGCTAATTGGTAGCGATGAGCATTCACAGTCCCCCTATGGAGTTCCAGCAGATTGGTATATGTCAAATGCAAAGGCAGAAGCTGCTGGCTTTACATTTAGCCAACTCCATGATTGGCTCCCCGACCTAGTAAAGACATTGGTAAAACAGCTACAATAAACTATAACCAACACAAAGAATCTGCTAGATTTAAACTAGCAGATTCTTCAATGAAACAATTTTAATAATTAAGGCAATATTGTTTTTAAAATAGTAATCGCTTCATCAATTTCCTCTTTTGTTACTGTCAATGGTGGTAATAAACGAATAACGTTTGGTCCCGCTCCTACTAATAATAAGCCCTTTTCCTCTGCAGCCGTAATATATGGCGCCACTTCTGCAGTACCACAACCAATTCCAAGCAGTAAACCTTGGCCCTGTACCGTGTAAGTAGAAGGTAGATTTACCTTTAACTGATTCACAAAATAGGCTGATAGCTCCTGTACATTTTGCAAAAATGCGGAATCAAAAACATGATCTAGTACAGTTTCTGCTACACTCATCGCGATTGGATTACCACCAAATGTCGTGCCATGGGTTCCAGGACCAAATGTGTCATATAATTCAGCAGTTCCAAGCATACCACCGATAGGGAAGCCGCCACCTAGTCCTTTTGCTAATGTCACGATATGTGGTTTTAAAATTGTTTGCTCAAAGGCATATCTTGTTCCAGTTCGTCCTATTCCTGTTTGAACCTCATCAACAATCAGTAGAATTCCTTTTTCCTCACAAATTTTTGCTAATGCAGCGGCAAATTCCGCAGATACACTGTTTATGCCTCCCTCTCCTTGAATCATTTCTAGCATTATGGCTGCTACAGATTCATCAATAGCTGCTTCAAGGGCATTCACATCATTAAAAGGAAGAATTGTAAATTTACCAACAAGTGGTCCAAAGCCATTATGTACCTTGCCCTGACCTGTTGCGGACATTGCGCCAAAAGTTCTCCCATGGAATGATTTTTCAAAGGAAATTATATGATGCTTCCCTGTATGCTTACGGGCTAATTTAATAGCCGCTTCATTGGCTTCAGCACCACTATTGCAGAAAAACGCATAGGAAAAATGTGTATCGGCTATTAGTTTTTGTGCAACCTTCTCTTGACCTGGTATATCAAATAAATTAGAGATATGCCATAGCTTTTCACTCTGCTCCTGGATCGCTTTCACAATCGCGGGGTGCGCATGACCTAGACTTACTACAGCTATTCCACTAGTAAAATCTAAATATTTTTTTCCAGCAGTATCTTCTACAACTGTTCCTCGCCCTTTGACTATTTGGGCACGGCGCTTGCCATAGTTACCAAATAAAGCACTCATTCTTATCAGCCCCTATTCTACTAAATTTAATCATCCCTACAATGGGGTGAAACCTCTTTTACTGTCTAAAATGGTCGTTCCTACTAAAGATTCGCCAACAATTTGGACAGATGGAATTCCTGCATTTAAGCATTCTAAGGCTCCTTGGACTTTAGGAATCATACCACCGTAAATATGTCCTTCTGCAATCCATTGATGGATTAAGGCAGGCGTTGCTTGTGATTGATATTCATCATGAATACGAATACCACTTACATCTGTGACAAGTAATAGACTGTCTGCTTTGATCGCTAATGCGATTTCACTAGCAACTGTATCTCCATTAATATTCAGTGCCTGACCCGATTCATTCGCTCCGATACAAGCAATAACTGGCACAATATTCGCATTGATTAATGCTTCTAGCAAGGATGTATTAACTGTATTGACTTCTCCTACAAATCCATAAACATCTTTATCAAGATAATCGGCTACCAATAGTTTTCCATCGAAGCCATTTAATCCTACCGCAGTAATGCCTGCTGATGTTAATTCATGAACTAGATCAGGATTAACTTTTCCAATAAGTGTTGTCTGAACGATGTCAATGGCAGCTTCATTTGTGACACGGATTCCATTTAAGATATGGGATTCAACCTTTTGAGCCGCGAGTTCACGGTTGATGGCTGGACCACCACCATGCGTAATGATAAGCTCTACCCCGCTTTCTTGAAGCTTTTTAAAATTTTCAAAAAACGTCTCATTTAAGCCTTCTAGCGTACTGCCGCCAAGCTTAATGACCATACGTTTATGAGCGGTATGATGCATTGATTTGAACGTAGTCATAAGTTAAATCACATCCCCATGCATGCCCCTTGCCCTCACCTAAACCAAGTGACACATAAATTTTTACTTCATGCATTTTTAAAATTTGAATCAACTCATCTTCTGAGAAAGGTATGGGCTCGCCGTTTTCTACCATTGTTGCCCCACCGATTTGAATCGTAATTTTATCTGGATCAACAGTTGCTCCACTATAGCCTACTGCCGCAATTATGCGTCCCCAGTTGGCATCACATCCGAATACGGCTGTTTTTACAAGTGGTGAACCAACTACCGTTTTAGCAATTTTACGTGCTTCTTCATGTGATATGGCCCCTTCCACTTCTACCTCAATTAGCTTCGTTGCTCCTTCACCATCTTTCGCAATCATCTTTGCAAGATCTTGAGCAACTGTTTTCAACGTATAATAAAAGTTTTGCCAATCTGGATGTGCAGGTGTTAAAGCTTCGTTTCCTGCTAAACCATTTGCCATAACCACAACAGTGTCGTTTGTTGATGTATCTCCATCCACTGTAATAGCATTAAACGTCAAATTTGTGATATCGGATAATGCACTCTGCAATACTTCCGATTCGATATACGCATCCGTTGTAATAAAACCAAGCATCGTTGCCATATTCGGCTCAATCATACCTGAACCTTTTGCCACTCCAGCGATAATAACCTCCTTACCATCAACTGTTGTACTATAGCTTGTGTTTTTCATCACCGTATCAGTTGTCATTATTGCCTGTGCAAAATCAATAGCACTTTCTAAATCATCCTTTGGTTCTAATTGCGTAATCCCTTTTGTAACTGGCTCCATTTTCATTATTTCACCGATAACACCTGTTGAACAAACCCCCACTAGATTTGCTTCAATACCAAGCTTCTCTGCTGCTAGGAATTGCATTGTTTGCGCATCCTTTACACCTTGCTTTCCTGTACATGCATTTGCATTTCCAGAATTCACAATCATTGCTTGCATTTTCTTAGTTGTATACACAACTTCCTTTGTTACCTTTAATGGTGCTGCTTGCACAGCGTTGGTAGTAAATACACCCGCAACACTTGCTGGTACTTCACTTACTAATATGGCCAAATCCTTTTTCTTATGTTTTAAACCACAATGTAGACCGGCTGTTTTAAAACCTTTTGGTGAGACAATATTTTTACTTGACAATTTTTTCATAATATTCGTTGATGCTATTAGTGTCATATACTAATTCCTCCTTAAATTTAAAATAAGAGAAGCATACAGTTTCCTGCATGCTATAAAATGAAGGCTTCTTCAACCTAACTTTTATGAGGTTACGATATTAAATAAAGAACGGTACAACATCTAGCCCTGTTGTTTGCGGTAAATCAAATTGAACGTTCATATTTTGAATGGCCTGCCCTGCCGCCCCTTTGACTAAATTATCGATAACCCCAACAATCGTGGCACGGTTTGTTCGGCTGTCTACTTTCACAAAAATATCGCAATAGTTCGAACCTTTTACACGATTTGTTCCTAGACTATTGACATCCGTAACAATTCGAACAAATGGATGTTTGTCATAGGTATTTTTTAAACAAGAAATCAATTGTTCCTCTGTGACACCAGGCATAATCGGTGCGTAAGAGGTCGATAAAATCCCTCTTGTCATTGGTACTAAATGCGTATTGAAAGTTATTGCTGTCTGAACATCTGCAAACATTGAAATAGCCTGTTCGATTTCAGGGATATGCTGATGTGAATTTGTTTTATAGATTGAGAAATTCTCATTTGCCTCACTAAAATGTGTTGTCTGTGATGGTTTATTCCCAGCTCCAGAAATCCCGCTTTTTGCATCTATTATTAAAAAGCTTGGATCGATTAATCGCTCCTTTATTAGCGGTAATATGGATAGTAGAACCGCAGTAGGGTAACATCCGGGATTGGCAATAAGAGCTGCATGTTGTACATTTGCAGCATTCCATTCAGTTAAGCCATAAACACTTTGCTGAATAATATCCAGCGGTGCTGCTTTCTTGCCATACCATGTTTCATAGCTTGTAGTGTCTTTTAACCGAAAGTCACCGGATAAGTCTATTAATTTAGGACCTTTCCCTACTAATGGGGGCAAAAGCTCACTAGTCACCCCAGAAGGTGTACTTGTAAAAACCACATCATATTTCTCTAAAGCTTCATAATCAATTTTTTGTAACGGTGTATCAGCAATTTGAACGAGATGCCCAAACTTAGAAGAAAAAATTACACCTTCCTCAGAAGATGTAAATAACTCAATCTGCTCTACTGCTTTATGATTATGTAACAATCGAATAAGCTCCAGTCCACCGTAGCCAGTTGCACCAACAATTCCTACTTTCAATACACTCACCTCTGAAATAAGTTAAAATTAGTATACGACTGCATAATTATTAAGTCAATTGAATTTTTATTTATTTATAAATTTAATAATCTCGATGAATACAAAATACTTACAATCTTGCAGTAATAACCGATACTAAGCATGGTAATGTTTTTTAAATAAATAGTTGTCACACCTACTAAATTAATACCGTATAAATAATTAAAATTTTTTAAGAAATCTGTTAAATACATATTTCCAAATGGGAGGGTACTTTTATTTTGAAGCTACTAATATGTAACCTCATGTTTTTATTAGTACTAGCAGGGTGCTCATCTGCTATACCAGACAATCCAACTGCAAAATCTATTTTGAAAGAAAACCCACAGGTAGATATCCTTCAATACAATCAACTTATCTATACCAACGTTACCGAACCAGAATTCATACAAGATAATTTCATAAAAAGTGATAAATTAGGAGAAATCAAAAAGACGACGACCTCCTCTTTATTTTTTAAAGATTTTTATGCAACTAAATTACCCATAGGAACTGAAATTTTTGCAACAGATGATCAAAACACTTATACATTGATTATTGAATTAGATGGTGAACAAAAAATATATAAAGCGCTTATAGAAGGATAATTTTAAAGTTGAGCGTAAAAAAACAGGAATTTTTCGTTGACTGAAAAAAATTCCTGTTTGATAACGATACTATTAGTCTTCCATCGTCGACAAATCTCCAGTTGGTAGATTTAACTCCCATGCCTTTAACACACGACGCATAATCTTACCACTGCGTGTTTTTGGAAGCTTATCCTTAAATTCAATTTCACGCGGAGCTGCGTGAGCTGATAACCCCTTCTTGACAAAATTACGGATATCTTCAATCAAAGCATCTGATGGCTCAACGCCTTCACGTAATGAAACAAAGGCTTTAATTATTTCACCTCGTACAGGGTCTGGCTTACCGATAACACCTGCTTCAATTACATCTGGATGCTCCAATAGCTTGCTTTCAACCTCGAAAGGCCCAACACGCTCACCAGCCGTCATGATTACATCATCTACACGCCCTTGGAACCAGAAGTAACCTTCATCATCCATATAAGCAGAATCTCCTGACACATACCATTCACCTTTTAAGAAATAGGACTCATAACGCTCTGGATTGCCCCAAATTTGACGCATCATGGCTGGCCAGCCTCGACGAACTGCTAGATTCCCCATTGTAAATGGTGGCACTTCATTCCCAGCATCATCCACTATCGTTGCAAGAATACCTGGCAATGGTTTCCCCATGGAACCTGGCTTAATATCCATAGAAGGATAGTTACAAATCATATGTGCACCAGTTTCCGTCATCCACCACGTATCATGAATACGATGACCTAGCTCTTCACTACCCCAACGAATTACCTCTGGATTTAACGGCTCACCAACAGATAACACATGACGTAAAGAAGATAAATCATAATTCTCAAGCATGCCACTACCTGCACCCATCAACATTCTGAAAGCTGTTGGTGCACTATACCAAACGGTTACACTATAATCCTCAATAGCTTGATACCAGGCCTGTGGTGAAAACCTTCCACCAACGATAAGCATCGTTACACCATTTAACCATGGACCAAAAATACCATATGCAGTTCCCGTTACCCATCCTGGATCAGCCGTACACCAATAAATATCATCCTCACGCAAATCTAATACCCATTGCGATGATTGATATTGTTGTAGCATTGCGTTATGGACATGTAATACGCCCTTTGGTGCACCAGTTGATCCAGAAGTATAATGCAGAATCATGCCATCTTCTCTGTCCACCCATTCAATATCAAATTGAGATGAAGCTTCTTTTAGACGTTTATTAAAATCTAAAATCTGTGAAGTTTCCTCTATATTAGAGCCTACTAAAAAGACGTGCTGTAATTTAGGAAGCTTTTCTAAAGGTACTCGTTCAAGCAATTCAGGTGTCGTCACTAACGCTTTCGCTTCACTGTCGGCTAGTCGGTCGTAAACAGCTCCCTCCATAAATGCCTCAAACAACGGTCCAACAATAACGCCCATTTTCAATGCACCTAATAATGAAAAATACAACTCAGGAGAACGTGGCATGAAAATAAATAAACGATCCCCTTTTTCTAAATTCGTCGCTGATTTTAAAACATTCGCAGCCTTATTAGTTTGCTTTTTCATTTCATTAAAAGAATAAGCCTCTTTTCGTTTACCATCAGTGAAATAAAGAGCTACCTTATTCTTACGATATGTTTCCGTATGTCGATCAATCGCCTCATACGCCATATTCACACGACCTGTTTCGTACCAACTAAATCCTTTCTCTGTCTCTGCCCAATCATGTGTTGCTGCCGCTTCCTCGTAATTAGGTAAATTGTGTTGCCCAGGTATTGCTTTTAACTTCTCCATCATTTTCATCCCCATGAAACTACCCCTTTCTTTGCTATCGCTTTAGTACATTAGTAAGCAAACTTTAAATTATCCTATCAATAACTTTTCCCCCTTTAAAATTTGCCACCTTCTCCAAAGACAATTACGTTATGCAGCAAGTGTTATACAACAGTTTGAGTAGTAAAAAACAAATAAATTCTTATTCACACTACATTTATCTGTTAAATAACAGATGCAATATAAATCTATTTTACACGAATTCACTAAGAATGTCCTAATATTTTTATTTTTCCAAAAATACAGGTATATTTTGCAAAAATAAGCGTTTTTCCGCAAGAAATCAGCTATAATGGAATTATTAAACTCAGGTGGTGTAATTATGGAACATAAAAAAACTTTTTTTTCTGTCACAAAGGAAACAAAGCATGGTACTGTGTATGTGGAAGGACCTGTTCCTCCAGAAAAATTAGCTACATATTCATTCCATGAAGGCTTGGTTGCCTTTAGACCTCCTAAGCAGCAGCAGCAAGCTATTATTGAAATTGCAGGACTTCCTGAAGGGCGAATTATCGTTATTCGCCAAGAAGACATTATCGTAGGCTACGTCACCTATCTCTATCCAGACCCTCTTGAACGCTGGGCCGAGGACCGTATTGATAACATGATTGAGCTAGGCGCTATTGAAGTTATACCTGAATATCGTGGTACAGGTGCTGGTAAAGCATTGCTAGCTGTTTCTTTTATGGGAGATGAAATGGAAGACTATCTTGTTATCACTACTGAATATTATTGGCATTGGGATTTAAAAGGAACTGGCTTAAATGTCTGGGATTATCGTAAAATGATGGAGAAAATGATGAGCTCCGCTGGCTTCGAATATTTTGCGACAGATGATCCCGAAATTACTTCACACCCAGCCAACTGCCTGATGGCACGCGAAGGAAAACGTGTGCCTCCTGAAACAATGGAAAGATTTGATAAGCTTCGTTTTAGAAATCGCTTCATGTATTAAAACCACACAAAGGGGATACGTATATGATCGTAGAAGAAATCATGAATGATGAGCCCTACACGCTGGCTCCAACAAATACAGTGCTTGAAGCGCTAAAGTTAATGCGTGAGAAAAAAGTGCGTCATTTACCAGTTGTAGATGCGGAACAGCATGTTCTTGGTGTCATCACAGAACGAGATATTAAAGAAGCCCTTCCTTCTTCATTGCGGGATGAACCCAATTCTCCCGTATTTAATGCAAAAGTGGAAGAAATAATGATTAAAAATCCACTAGTTGGTCATCCGCTTGATTTTGTTGAGGAGGTAGCTCTTACATTTTATGAATCTAAAGTAGGCTGCTTGCCAATTGTCTCTGGTGGCAAACTCGTTGGAATCGTCACAACTACCGATTTACTTTATACTTATATTGAATTAACTGGTGCCACTGAGCCCGGCTCAAAAATTGAAATTCGCGTAACTGACACACCAGGGATTTTATTTGAAATCACAAAGATATTCCATGAACATCATGCAAATGTCCAAAGCGTCTTAGTTTATCCTGACTCTGAAAATACACAAAATAAAATTTTAAGTGTCCGAGTGAAAACTCTCAATCCATTAGCGATGATTGAAGATCTTCGTAAAGAGGGCTTTGATGTACTATGGCCTAATTTACCAGGTGTTTCATTACAATGAAAAAGGCAGTATTTGTATACTCACCCGAGCAGCTCGGATACAAATTTTCAGATACTCACCCCTTTAATCATAAACGCTTGACGCTTACAATGGATTTGCTAAAAAATATTGACGCTCTTGACGACGTGGACATTATTCCGGCTCGTATAGCAACAGAGGAAGAATTATTACTTGCACATGATCCTAAATATGTTGATATTGTCAAAAAAGCGGGTCATGGTGAGCTTTCCGATGCACAGGGAGAAAGCTATGGCATAGGCACTGAGGATACACCCATTTTTGAGAATATGCATGAAGCAAGTGCCCAGCTTGTCGGAGGAACGCTAACAGCTGTCGATTATGTTATGGAAGGCAAGGCTGAGCATGCCCTCAATTTAGGTGGTGGGCTACATCATGGCTTCCGTGGTCGTGCATCCGGTTTTTGTATATATAACGACAGTACAGTGGCCATCCGCTATTTGCAGGAAAAATATAATGCTCGTGTACTGTATGTAGATACCGATGCGCATCATGGGGATGGTGTACAATGGAGCTTTTATGAAGATCCAGGTGTTTGTACATTGTCTATCCATGAAACAGGACGTTACCTTTTCCCCGGAACTGGTAATATAACAGAACGAGGAAATGGACAGGGCTATGGCACTTCTTTCAATTTTCCAATTGATGCTTTTACAGAGGATGAGAGTTTTTTAGAAATCTATGAAAAATCCATGAGGGAAATTTTTGAATTTTTCAAGCCCGATGTTGTGCTAACGCAAAATGGTGCTGATGCACACTATTTTGATCCATTAACACATTTATATGGCACTATAAATCTCTACAGAGAAATTCCAAAGCTTGCCCATCAATTAGCACATGAATATTGTGGTGGTAAATGGATTGCAGTTGGTGGTGGTGGCTACGATATTTGGCGTGTTGTGCCGCGCGCATGGGCTATGCTATGGCTAGAAATGACAGATCAGCAATTGCCAACAGGTCCTCTTCCACAAGCGTGGTTAGATCGCTGGCAACCGGAAGCGCCTGTACCATTTATTCCAACATGGGAGGATCCGAATCCCTTGTATGAGCCAATTCCCCGAAAGGCAGAGATTGAAGAAAAAAATGCGCAAATGTTAGCGAAAGCATTACATATTATTCGTAACGAAAAACGCGTTTAACGTATTATACGCCTCACGACCTCTCGTGGGGCTTTTTTTCATTGGTTGTGATGTCACTTAGCACTCTATCCAACACTTTTAGGCCGTTATCCTTCATTACAAGCAGTTCTATCCATCATTTTGAGGTTACTATCCGTCATACCAGTAGTTCAATCCATCATTCAAAAAAAACACGCAAATCCTAAAGAAGATTTACGTGATTCTTAATGACTATTTACTTTTGACAGATTGTCGATGTTCAATACGATGCGGTAAGATAACCGCTTCATCTTCAACTGGCTCTTTATTCATTAGTTTTGTTAGTAAGCGCATAGCAACAGCTCCAATATCATAAAGCGGTAGCGCAACACTTGTTAGCTGTGGGCGTACCATTCGTGCTAATTTTGAATTTTCAAAACTAATTACTTCGATATCCTCAGGTACATCCTTTCCTGCATCCTGAGCACCATGAATTAGTCCAATTGCTAATTCATCACTGCCAGCAAAATATGCGGTTGGGGGATTTTCCAGTGAGGATAATGTTTCCCAAGCCTCAAGACCCATATCATAGCTTGATTCCTCTGCAGCAATTAGGGATTCATCTATAGGTAAGCCTGCATCTTGCAAAGCTTTTTTATAAGCCTCAAGCTTAAATTTCCCATTAATCGTATAAGTAAGTGGACCTGTTACGAAAGCAATTCGCTTATGTCCATTTTGAATAAGTAATGTGATAGCCTCATAAGCCGCTTGGTAATAGTCAATATTAACAGTTGCAATGGTTTGTGATTCATCTACTGAACCCGCAAGAACAATTGGTACTGGTGAATGATCCATTGTTTGTTGCATTTTTTCAGTCACTTCATCACTCATCATGACAATCCCATCTACCTGTTTGCCCAACATTGTATCCAGTAACTGTAGCTCTTTATCTTCATGTTGATCTGAGTTAGCTAAAATAATATTGTAACGGTACATGGTTGCAATATCCTCTACACCACGTGCCAGCTCCGCATAAACATTGTTTGCAATATCTGGGATAATCACGCCAACTGTTGTTGTTTTCTTACTTGCTAATCCTCGCGCTACTGCGTTTGGACGATATTCTAATCGTTCAATTACTTCTAATACTTTTTTTCGTGTTGCCGGCTTTACGTTTTGATTGCCGTTGACTACACGAGAGACCGTTGCCATTGAAACATTTGCTTCTCTTGCAACATCATAAATTGTAACAGTCATCGTACGTGCCTCCCTTTTTTCCTTTTATAGCCTTATCATACGATAATTTTCATATTCTTTTCAAGAAGAAGTACGTACACGATAAGAAAAACCAAGTTCAAATAGTACTATTCTAGACATTATTTCGTCACGATATAGTAAAAACCGCCTGCTGATTTAGCAAGCGGTATATTTTAAAACAATTTAAGCATGAATTTCATAGTTTTTCATGAATTTTTGCAGTGTTTCATAGAATGCGTCAAATGTAGGGATGTCCATTTGCTGTTGTGAGTCTGAAAGTGCTACAGATGGATCTGGATGCACTTCAGCCATTACACCATCAGCACCAATTGCAATGGCTGCTTTCGCACATGGTAATAATAAATCACGACGTCCTGTTGAATGTGTAACATCTACGAATACTGGCAAATGTGTTTCTTGTTTTAAAACTGGTACAGCTGAGATATCTAATGTGTTACGTGTAGCTTTTTCATAAGTACGGATACCGCGCTCACATAGGATGATGTTTTCATTCCCTTTAGACATAATGTATTCTGCTGCGTGAATGAACTCATCGATTGTTGCTGCTAAGCCTCGTTTTAATAGGACAGGTTTGTTTGTTGCACCTGCTGCTTTTAATAACTCGAAGTTTTGCATATTACGTGCACCAATTTGGATCACATCGATATAATCTAATGCTTCCTCTAAGTGACCTGGTGTAACAATTTCCGTAATGACACCTAAACCATATTCCTCTGACACACGTTTTAATATTTTAAGACCTTCTAGTCCAAGTCCTTGGAAGTCATATGGAGAAGTACGTGGCTTGTATGCACCACCACGAATTAATTTTTCACCTTTTGCTTTAATAGATTCTGCTACCGCTGCAACTTGCTCATATGATTCAACTGCACAAGGACCAAATACGAAAGATGGCTTCCCTTGTCCAATTAACTCACCATTGATATTGATCACTGTATCTTCTGATTTTTTCTTACGAGATACAAGCAATTCCTTCTTCTTATCTGCTTCAAGTTGTTTTAAAGCAGTTTTAAAGATTTGTTTAAATATATAATCAACCGTCATTTGGTTTAACGGACCCTGATTGTGTTCTTTAATAAGATCAAGCATGTGTCTTTCACGTAGCGGATCATAGCGATTCACACCTTGCTTTTCTTTAATTTTACCGATTTCATTCACTACAGCTGCACGTTCGTTAATTAGACGAAGAATTTCTAAGTTTAAGTCGTCTATTTGACTACGTAAGCTTTCTAAATCTTTTTGGCTCATGCTTTCTTGCTCCTCTCATCATGACAGACACTTTCAGAACTCTGAAATGTATGTTACATTTTTAGATATTAGCAATATTATAATCAATGTTGATCAGAATGTCACGTATTTTTAATTTAGCGCTTCAACTCGCTAAATTATTTTACAATATTACAAGAAAGGAAGCGATTACATTGAGTTCAAAACTATTTGCACTTGATATTGGTACACGTTCAGTTGTAGGCATTATCTTAACTGAAAATAACGACCACTTTCACGTTGAAGATATTTTAGTGAAAGAACATAAAGAACGTGCTATGGTCGATGGTCAAATACATAATGTCATGTATGTGGCAGATTTAATCAATGAAATAAAGCATGAGCTTGAGGATAAACATGGTAGCTTAACAAAAGTAAGTGTAGCTGCAGCTGGTCGCTCATTGAAAACAGAACAGGCGAGCGTGACCATCAATATACGAAATCGCCCAATTTTCACTGAGGAGGATATAAGCCGATTAGAACTACAAGCTGTACAACAAGCACAGCAGCAACTTTTGCAGCAGAAAGAGGATGCAAAAATAAGCCACTACTATTGTGTGGGCTATTCTGTTCTATATTATCGATTAGATGGTGAGGAAATTGGTAGCTTACTTGATCAGCAAGGAGATGAGGCGCAAATTGAAGTGATTGCCACGTTTCTACCCCGAGTAGTCGTAGAATCACTTATTGCTGCACTAAAACGTGCTGATTTAGAAATGGACGCACTTACTTTAGAGCCAATTGCAGCTATTAACGTGCTTATTCCTCCAACAATGCGTCGTTTAAATGTTGCACTTGTTGATATCGGCGCAGGGACATCCGATATTGCCATCACTGATAAAAGCACAGTCGTTGCCTATGGGATGGTACCTACAGCTGGAGATGAAATTACGGAGGCATTGAGCGATCACTATTTACTTGACTTCCCAGTAGCTGAAAAAGCAAAAAGACAATTACAAACAGAAGAGGAAATTTTAATTCAGGATATCTTAGGCTTTGATCAATATTTTTCAAAAGAAGAAGTTCTTAAAGCGATCGATCCCGCTGTCAAACAACTTGCTAAAGCCATAGGAGAAGAAATATTACGACTTAATAATCGTACCGCTCCTAAGGCTGTCATGCTTGTTGGGGGTGGAAGCTTAACACCAAACCTAACAACTGAACTTGGGGCAGTGTTAGACTTACCAGAAAATCGTATTGCCGTTCGAGGAATAGATGCCATACAAAATCTAACGAAGGAAGATCATATTAAAGCATCACCTGAATTGGTGACGCCAATTGGTATTGCCATTGCGGCAAAAAAAATGCCGATTCAATATATGAGCCTTACTGTGAATGATCAGGTAGTTCGTCTTTTTGAATTAAAAGAAATGACCGTTGCTGATGCTTTTTTAGCTGCAAATATTCGTGCAAAACAATTGTATGGAAAGCCAGGGCTTGGATTGTCTGTTAGCGTAAATGGACAAGATATTTTCATCCCTGGTGGTCACGGGCAGCCTGCGGAAATTTTAGTAAATGGACAGCAAGCTTCTACTAAAACATTGATTAAAACTGGGGATGCTATCCAACTAATTGAAGGTCAAGACGGGCAACCAGCAGTAGCAACTGTAAGAGATATTGTTGACAATGCAGCTATCAAAACGATAATGATTCAACATACAAAATACGTCATTGAACCAAAAATTACAGTGAATGGTTCCCCAGCCTCACTCGATAGTGCGTTAAAGGATCGGGATGTTGTTGCTTTTGAAATTGCAGATACAGTTGAAGAAATATTTAAGCTAACAAATAATTGGGCTTTATTAAAGCAATTTGAATCCTTTTATATTCAAGTAGATGGAAAACCACTTTACCTACCTGAGTTTTCCGCACAGTTAATGATCAATGATAAGCCAGCTAAACTGTCCTATGCAGTACAGGATGCAGACATCATTACTTTTCAGCAGCAAGCATTACCAACCGTACAACGAATAGCTGATCAAATGAATATTTTACTAGAGGATAACATCATCATTCATTTCCAGAACGAGATGCTGGAGCTGAAAAAGATGGCTAATGAGGTGCTCGTCAACAATAGCGTTGTTTCACCACTGTCAACGGTGCCAAATGGAGCGACAGTTTCATTTATAGAGAAGGATCGAAGTCGTTGGATCTACCAAGATGTCTTCCGTTTCTCTAACTGGCAGCTACCCACAACATTTAAAGGAAACTTTACCATATTACGAAATGGACAACCTGCCAACTTTGATATGGAAATCTTCGGTGGGGATAAGTTAGAAATTTTATTGGAGGAAGCAACTATCTTCTAAGAAATTAAAAAGGGATACGATATGTCCTTAAGGACATTCGTATCCCTTTTTTTAAGTTTTAAGCGCGAACCTCTTCATTTTTTTCTTCGGTTTGTTCCTTTGTTTCAGCCGCCTCTTCTGCTTTAGGCTCTTCATTAGGAACATAATCTTCTAACGGTTCTTCACCCTCGAATGAAACAGTACCGTCGTCAAATACAGTCGGTGCTTTTGCAGTCTTTAACGTTTTTACTTTCTCTACTAATTGTGTAGATTGCTCTTGTATTTGTTTCGACAATTGAACTGTTTTATCTTTTGCTGTCGTTGAAAAATCCGCACTCTTATCTTTTAGGTTTACAGCTTGTACAGCTACATCACTCCGTAAATCTTTTCCTGATTTTGGAGCTAGTAGTAAGCCGGCAGCTGCACCAACTATACCCCCAACTAATGCGCCAATAACAAAATCTTTCATGTTCACACGCTCCTCTTCATAAATAGATTCTTGCGGATGATAAAGCTGTGGCAATGAACTTTCAAGCTGTTGTTCCTTCACTTCGTTAAAATTTGGCTTTTGAGTTGTCATGCAACAATTCCTCCCATCTTATATTCATGTGCCTAGACTGGTTGTCCATCTACTTTTGTTGATGCATCTTCAACTTATGTCTAAGACTTTATTTTTATTCAGATGACACAAAATGTCTACTGAATAATAATCACTTTTTACGACCCCATTTTCTTTTAGGCTTGTCTGATTGTTCAGCTTCAAAAACATAGCTTTCTTCTTGAACCTGCTCAATTACTTTACGCTTCTTCCATTTATCAGCAATACCCATTGCAACATTACTCCATTGAACAACCTGTGCGATTTTTTCCTCATTTTGTTCTACACTTTTTGAAATAGAGGAAGTAATGTGCTGTACAGACGTATTTAAACCGTTCACGGAGTCACCAATTCCTTTGACTGCATGAACAACAGAATTTAACTGTTCTGATTTTTGCTGAATATCCTCTGCCAAACTATTCGTTTTGGTTAATAAGGAAGTCGTTTCACGTGTAATACCTTCCATTTGTCCTTCAATACCTGATAAAGTTCCTGCTAAGCTGTTTAGAATGGATTTAAGCGAGAATAGCGTCATGCCTAAACTCACACATAAAATTAAAAAACCGATTGCTGCTATAATCGCTGCAATATACAAAATGACTTCCATAAAAAGACCTCCTGCTAGTAAAATTCTCTTTACTATTACTTTCCCTATCTTCGACAAAAAAAACTGAATTCCTTCTCAATTTTTGAGAAAAAACAGCTTATTCCTTACGGACTAAGCTGTTTCGTTGTTTTTTAACACGTTTTCAAAAGCATCTTGGAATTTGTGAACATCGCCTGCGCCCATAAATAAAAATACTGCGCCCTCATGTTTTGTTAAGACTTCAATTCCTTCAGTGGTAATCACTGCACTGCCTTCAATTAACGACGCCAAATCATGGATGGATAGCGCGCCTTGTGTTTCTCTTGCAGAGCCAAATATATCACATAAATATGCTGTATCTGCAAGACTTAGACTATCAGCGAAATCCTGTAAAAAAGCTTGTGTACGTGTAAATGTATGTGGTTGGAAAACAGCTACTAGCTCACGCTCCGGAAATTTTTGACGAGCTGATTGAATCGTTGCACGGATTTCCGTTGGGTGGTGGGCATAGTCGTCTATTAAAACATTATTGCCAATATCCGTTTCTGTAAAACGTCTTTTTACACCTTTGTAACTATTTAAACGTTCCTGGATAATGTCTGGTGAGATACCTTCATACTGACAAAGTGTAATAACAGCTAATGTATTTAAAACAGCATGATCCCCAAACAATGGGATAAAGAATGTACTGTAAAATTCATTGCGCACGAAAACATCAAATTTAGTACCCTCTGTTGTTTTATCCACATTACGGGCTTCAAAATCATTCTCTTCTCCAAAGCCATAATAAACAACAGGTACCTTTGCTTGAATACGTTGTAAATGTTCATCATCACCACAAGCAATAATTGCTTTTTTTACCTGTAAAGCCAATGATTGAAAGGCAGAATAAACATCCTCTATATTAGCAAAATAATCTGGATGGTCAAAATCGATATTAGTCATGACAGCGTAATCTGGATTATATGCTAAGAAGTGACGGCGGTATTCACACGCTTCCATCACAAAGAATTCTGCATTTTCATGCCCAGCTCCTGTTCCATCACCGATTAAATAAGAAGTGGGTTTATATCCTCCGACAACATGTGACATTAAGCCAGTTGTTGAAGTTTTACCATGTGCACCTGTAATGGCAATTGATGTATAATTTCCAATGTATTCCCCTAGGAACTTATGATAGCGAATAATCTCTACACCAATTTCTCGTGCTCGCACTAATTCAGGATGATCATCAGGAAAAGCATTTCCTGCAATAATTGTCATACCTTCTTTAATATTATCTGGATTAAATGTAAAAATTGGAATATTACGTTCACGTAACGGCTGTTCTGTGAAGAAATATTTATCAACATCTGAGCCCTGTACTTGTTCACCAGCATCAAACAAGATTTGTGCAAGCGAACTCATGCCAGAACCTTTAATGCCTGTGAAATGAAAAACTGTCATTAATTAAACCCCCCGGGAATATCAATATCCCATCTATCATCTATTAGGTGTACCGTATTATTTCACCAATTGTTAGGTATTAATACCTTTAAACGTGCTAAAAAATACGTACTTGTCATCACATCTTGTCTATTATAGCACTATTTATGCACAAGGATAAATGTGTAACTTTTCTAAAAATACTAATTTCGACGTAAATAAGATAATCTATACGAAATCCATGCAATTCTTATTCAAACATAGTAATTAAATCTTCTTCTGTAATATAACTTTCACGTGGTTTGCTGCCTCTCGCCTCAGACACAAATCCATGAGATTCTAACATATCAATTAATCGGGCAGCACGATTATAGCCAATGTGGTATTTGCGCTGGATTAAGGACGTAGAAGCTCCCCCCTGTTCAAACACAAATCGGCAAACTTCCTCGAATAAATCATCCTGCTCCGCAGAAATCTCCGTTTTCTTCAAAAGCTCCTCCTGATCAAAAATATAATCAGGTTCACCCTGCTCTCGGACATGTTCAATAATGGACTCGATTTCATCATCAGTCACAAATGTCCCCTGTAATCGTACTGGGGCGGACATACCGTTCCCTAAATATAACATATCGCCTCGTCCAAGTAATCTTTCTGCTCCTTGCCCATCTAAAATTGTGCGAGAATCTATTTGTGAAGATACTGCAAAGGCAATACGTGTAGGAATATTTGATTTAATTAGACCTGTAATCACGTCAACAGACGGTCTTTGTGTTGCAACAATTAAATGAATACCACATGCACGTGCCTTTTGTGCAATACGACAAATCGCTTCCTCAACATCTGCTGGAGACATCATCATTAAATCAGCTAACTCATCAATGACAATAAGCATATAAGGCAATTTAAGGCTATGTTCATTATTTTTATCTGCTAAAGCATTATACCGTGTAATATCACGTGCACCTGCATGAGCAAATAGCTGATAGCGTCGCTCCATCTCCTCTACTGCCCATTTTAATGCAGCTGTAGCTGCCTTAACATCTGTAATAACAGGGCTAACTAGGTGAGGAATATGATTAAACGGAGCCAGCTCTACCATTTTAGGGTCAATAAGCATTAGCTTTAATTCATGAGGAGCAGCTTTATATAACAAACTAACCAAAATCGAATTTATACAAACTGATTTTCCTGAACCTGTTGCCCCTGCAATTAAACCATGGGGCATTTTACGCAAATCGATCGTTACTGGTTTCCCAGTTAAATCCAGACCCAAAGCAGCCTCTAATGGTGATTCTGACTCAAGGAAGGAGGCACTATTTGTTACTTCTGATAATCGAACAGCGCGAGAGACACGGTTCGGAATCTCAATTCCAATAGAACTCTTTCCAGGGATAGGCGCCTGAATTCGAATATCTTTCGCTGCTAATGCTAGCTTTAAATCATCTGCCAAATTACGGATCTTACTAACCTTTGTACCATGGCTAACTGTTATTTCAAATTGCGTGACAGCAGGTCCTTGCATGATGGACTCAATTTGAGCAGATACTTGGAAATATGAAAGTGCTTCAACTAAGGTATCTCCCTGCTGCTCCATCCACTCTGTGTCTTGTGTTTTTTCCTCAGGTGGCTCTAAATATTCATCTGTCGGCTTTTGATACACATGAACAGGCTTTGAAGGATTTCCCTTCTCTTGAATTCCTTCGAGAGTTTCGTTTGAAGACTGCTCTTGATCGTCCATTTTAGCCTCTTCGTTTAGCAACCCAACATTTTCACTGAGATATTCATGTTCGATAATTGATGGTGCCTCCATATCAGTAGTCGCTGAAATTTCATGTTGACTATCTAATTCTGGAGCTGTCTTTTCTAAGGTTGATACGCTAGCCAGTGTTGCTACTGGTGCCATTGTAATGACAGAGACACTATCTGACGAAGCATTGATTGGAGAATTTGGAATAGATGACTCTATTTTCTCCACCTGTTGAGCTGTTACTTCGTCTTCCTCTGCCTCTAATCCAATAATCTGAGTAGAAACTGGATGTTTTATTTCTTCTTGTATGGATGGTCCTAATGGATGCTCGTCATCAAAGCTTATCGCTTCAGAAGACTCGCTTTCCTCATCTTGCTTTTTTTCAACAATAGTAGATGGCTTTAATTTTTTAGTTTGTTGTTGAATTCGCCATTTCTCTTTATCCGTTTTTAACATTAATACATTAAAAGGAATACGACTTTTATCTTGCTTTGGGACAGCCTCAAGTGATTGATCTTCTAACATTTCCTGCTCAATAACTTCATTTACTGGCGGTTGAACTACTGTTACTTCACCAATATGAATTGTAGAATTTTCAATTTGAACCTGCTCCACAATAACTTCCTTCACATGAATTTCTGATTGATCCGCCGTAAGTTGCTCGACATCCAATTCATGCTGAACAGCCTCTTTTACTTGATCCTCAAACGCAACAGCAAAAGAGGTTGTTTGGGGAAGGGGCAATTCTGCTTCTGCTTGCATCACATCGTCAGAATCACTTATTTCTTGTGAAAAATCTTCATCAAACATAATCGGTTGCTTTGTTGATGTTTCAAAGGATTCTGGCATTTCAAATCGTTCAGAGACCTCTTCCTGTACTGGGCGAATTGGCTCTTTTTCTTCTAGTATATTTTCGAAAGCCTCATTTGTTGTCGTTTCTTTTAAATCCTTAGGCTCTGTAGGTATTGAAAACTCCTTTTTGTCGAGTTCTTCCTTGCGTTTATCCAATAATTGTTCTATAGGACTAGGCTTGGCAAATCCATAAACTGGTGAAGGTACATCACTCGGTACAAAACGTTTTCGATTAACAGGCATACTATTTTCTATCGTTTTTTCTGGTGAACTATTATTCTCTTTTGGTTTAGGTGTTGGTTGCTCATTTTGCGCATCCCGAAAAACTAAACTTGCTTTTGAACGGTACCCCTGTTCAGGTTGATTTTTTGTCATGGTTGTTCTGCCAGTTCGCTTTGAACGATTAGCTAATAATTCCCGAATACCAGAAACCTCCACATCATAAACACTAGAATCTACAATATGTTTATTTAAATGCTTTGGCAGTGATAATTCTTCGATTTGTCCATAATAATCATCTTCCACTTGATTAAATACATCTTTTGATTGCGATGTAGATGTTGGAGAAGGTGAGATTTCCATATCCTCAATTAACGGGAAACGAAAAGTTTTTTGTTTTGATGCAGGTGATTCTTTCACATGTTGCTGCTCAGTCTGTTCATCGTAGTTTTCATACATGTCTTCGTATTCGTATTCATTGTCATCTTTATTTATAAATTTATTAATTTGTTTTTTAAACCAATTCACTCTATTTCACTCATTTCTCATACACTTCATTTATAGCATTGTTTATATCAATTACGCCCTAGCGCAATTACATCCGGATTTTTTTCAAGCTTAGCTCGAAAAGTTCCCTTCAAAATCCCTGACATCCGCCAGGTACTTTATCTTGATTCAGCAGGCGGTTACTGAATAGGAAAACCACATTCATCTCCACACCTATAGAGGTGTGGGAGTCTGTTTTCTGTATCTGCCGCTATGCTTTCGATACAAAAACATTTACTGAATGAAGATAAAGATAAAATAACACAATGTCTATATCAAAAAGCATACCATAAAAATGGTATAGAAACTTGCATTTAGAGGCTCACCATACAAAAAAATCGTTATGCTACTAGCATTTTAGTAGCGTAACGATTTTACAAATACATCTTTTATTTTAACGTGTTGGTGCCTCAAACGCACTACCAATTTCTGCATCTCCTGGTAACACTAAAATCCCTTTTTCTGAAGGTGCATTCGGTATAGCAAGTTCGCGCGCTGAGCACAGCATTCCATGTGAATCAACACCACGTAAATTTCCTTCTTTAATAAGCATTCCAGAAGGCATTACTGCACCAATTTTTGCTACAACAACCTTTTGACCTGCTTCGACATTCGGTGCTCCACAAACAATTTGTAATATCTCCTCACCAACATTTACAGTACAAACGCTTAATTTGTCAGCATTTGGATGTTTATCCTTAGTTTCTACAAGACCCACTACGAATTTTGGCGTAAAATCTACATCTAAGCTAATAGTAGCTCCATTTTTAGCAATAGCAGCTTCTAATTGTCCTACTAATTCGGGTGTTACTTCCACAAGTCCTTTTGCATCTGTTTGTACATAGCTACTTGCATTAAATAAATTAAATGCTTTTATTTCGCCTGTCTGAGCCTCCTTTAAAATGGCAATATCACCAGCACGCTCTACTTCTGTTTTTACAATGGCCTCCGTCGCTAACTGGACTAGCAATACATCGCCAACATGCTCTTTGTTGTAAAATACGTTCATTGTTTTTCTTGCTCCTTTTTCACTCTGTTTTTTGCTAATATAAAAATTGGTTCTAGTTCCCCATCTTCATAGATAAAAGATAATGAGGTAATCGGGACAGTTCCGACCGTAAAGAAATGCATTGTCATCTGTGCTAATACATCATACCCTGTTTCATTCCGAATATCACCTATAATTAGGACATCCTGATGTGGCACAGATAATGTCATATCCCCCTCAATTATCGTACTCATTTCTTTTAAAAAGCTCTCATTTAAAATGCGGCTTGCATCATATCCGTCATTCACATTGACAAAATAGAAAATATTCCCTGCTACTTCATCCTTCTTATAGACAGTAGGTAGTGTCTTCACAGAAAAACGTGCCATTTCACGTATTTGTTCTTCTGTTAATTGTAAAACCTCTAACATGGATTCATCTAGAAAACGATAGGTTTTTCCTAAATCAAGCGCATAAAAAATACGTGTCTCAGCTGTATGCTCCGTAGTAATGAATACATGTCCTTCTTTTGAGGCTTTCGGGTAGGATGTAGAGCGAATGACCGGATAAATTTGGGTAGATGCTTGGAAACCTTGTTCTTTTTCTTGCTCCATCGCCTGAAAGGTTTGCTCAATTGTATAAACAACCTCTTCAACTGCAGCTTCCTGCTTTTCATTATACTTTGCTAAAATACCTGGAAGTGATAGCTCCATCCCTTTCCCAGTTTTTTTATGATTCAAGCGCAATTTATCATGCTTCTTATCAAAATCAAAATTAAATTTTTCTTCATTTAAACTTTGTTTCAATAGAGAGACAAGTTGCTCTGATTTAATCTGCTTCACCTTGCTCACATCCTTTCCTTACAATTTATTTGGTGTAATTGTCCGATAAAAAATTGGAATATTGAAATGAAGAGAAAACGGTTCACCCGTTTGTGAACCGTGCTGTTCAAAACTATCTAATTATTTAATCTTAACCGAATGTACAATTTTCGTCATCTCTGATAAATTCTCTTCTATACGTTTTGCCTGTGAAATGGTCGTCATTTTGATACCACCACTGCTTACAATTAGCTCGAATTCATTCTCATTGTCAGTTTTGGAAACAGCTGAGAAACCGAAAATGCCATTCTTTTCATAGGTATTTTCTTTAATAATTTTTTTCGAGCTATCCTCTTTTAATAGATTATAATAAAGTTTACTATCTGCGTCTTCACGGTCATTAATGAACAGAATAAAACTCTCTTTTCCCTTTGCAATTAATATATTATATGCATCCGTGCTATCTTCAATTTTAAAATGAGAGGGTAAATATAATTCTACATTCCCAATTTTATCTGTATGTTCTGCAGGCTCTTCTGAGAAAACTGTTTCTGTTAGTTGAAGGCCATTACTAATTTGGTCATCTACAGACTGATTGCAGCCAGAAAGTCCCAATAGCACAACCATTAATCCTGCTGCACGTAGCCATGTATGAGACATGTCTCTCTTCCTTTCATTGCTAACTTTTTCTCTATTTTAAAAAAATTTTTGTAAGGTTGCAACTTCACTATTTCATTATCACTAATTCTATCATACTATTCATGTGCTAATGTGAACAAATATTGACCAACCAAAAGAGAGACAATATGCTCAAACATCACCTGACGACTTACTAAGCCTTGAGTGAAAATACCCACAGCACCTGCACCCTGACGAATATCCTTTTGCTGAGTGTATTGCTCCATCACAGGTCCTAGCTCCCTACCAGCTCTTATTTCCTGGGCAATTGAATCTGGTAATAGTATTTGTGCACCAGCAGCTGTATAGGTAGTGCCATTTGCTACAACGAGAGCTCCCCAATTGCAAACATACATTAAACCATCAATCTCTGTTACACCACCCTCTAAGCCAAATGATAATTGTGCACCCGTTTCAATCATCGCATTTTTAGCACGGTTGATAGCACCTAATCTTGTTTCCTTATGAGTCATGGGTTGATTAGATACTTGTGATGCAGCCTTGATATATGTAAACCTTGGATTATCTAAATGTTTGCTAACAATGATTTCAACAGCTTCTATTTTTGCTTTATTTGTTGTTCCAATAGCGATTTTCATGTCTACTACCTCTTCCTTTACATAGAAAAAGATGCCCTTTAAGGCACCTTTTCATCCTACTTTATACATTAGCGTGTATCGTCTCTAATGTCGAACGATTTGCTTTTTTCACTAATTCTACAATCAAAGCTTTTGCAGCAGCATAATCATCAATATGAATAATAGACGCAGAAGTGTGAATATAACGTGAGCAAATACCAATAACTGCACTTGGCACTCCGTCATTTGCTGTGTGCACACGACCCGCATCTGTGCCTCCTTGTGACACAAAATACTGATAAGGAATATGATTTGATTCCGCTGTATCTAAGATGAATTCACGCATTCCTCGATGTGTAACCATTGTGCGATCAAGAATACGTAATAAAGTTCCTTTACCTAATTGACCAAATTGATTTTTTTCTCCTGACATATCATTCGCTGGAGAAGCATCTAAAGCAAAGAACAGATCAGGTTTAATCATGTTTGCAGATACTTGAGCACCACGTAAACCAACCTCTTCCATTACGTTTGCGCCAGAATATAAATGGACACCAAGTTTTTCATGTTGCACTTCCTTCATTAACTCTATTGCCAATCCGCATCCATAGCGATTATCCCATGCCTTTGCCATAATTTTTTTTGGATTAGCCATTGGTGTAAATGGACAAATAGGAATAATAGATTGTCCTGGACGAACACCTAAAGCAATCGCATCTTCCTTATTATCAGCACCAACATCTATTAGCATGTTTTTAATTTCCATTGGCTTGGAACGCTCAGCATCTGTTAATAAATGTGGAGGAATCGATGAAATTACACCAGGTATGGCTCCATTTTTCGTAAATACTTCAACACGCTGTGCCAGCATTACCTGATTCCACCATCCGCCCAGTGTTTGAAAGCGAATCATGCCATTGTCAGTAATTGATGTAACCATAAATGCTACTTCATCCATATGACCAGCTACCAATACTTTTGGTGCATCAGCAATTTCGCTATGCTTTACACCAAATATACCCCCTAAATTGTCCTGAACGATTTCATCCGAATATTTTTCTAACTCAGTACGCATGAAAGCACGAACAGCATGCTCATTCCCTGGAGCGCCTGGCAATTCTGTTAATGTTTTAAATAAATTTTTTGTTTCCTCATTCATGATGACTCTCTCCCCACGAAGTAGAATATTCTTCCTGCCTATTGTATCATATTTATTTCCGATTTCGAAATATTGATACATTTCCTGAAACTGCTAAAGTGTGAACGTGCATTCACTCCCCTTACTATGCTAAAATGAAGATATAGAAAAAGGAGGAAAGAAGCATGAAATTACGTGATTTTTTAATTGGTGTCGCAACTGGTCTAGCTGCCGCAGTCATTATTAAAGAAGCAAGTGAAAAAGTTTCTCCATATGTACCTGCAGGACAAGTACTCGAAAACATAAAAAAGGAATTTAAAAAGGATGCACCCATTGACGGGTCTTGGATTTATATGAAAACAGACGATTTCACAAATGGCATTATGACAATTCCAGTATATCGTGGAGGTATCTCTCGTATGCATGCGGGAGAAATGCAAACATTTGAATTTGCCGCAGATGCTCGCTCTGGTGTAGTGGTAGAGCTAATAGAAGTATAGACAGTATCCTTAAAACAAAGAAGCCATCTCGCTGAATGAGATGGCTTCTTTGTTTTACTCGGATAATCCTTTATTATTAAAGTATTTTTTATATTTTCGATAATAATTTAAATTATTTAATGTTAGCTTGACCCAACGCTTGGCATTCATATCCTCATTAAAATAAAGAGAATTTGTATATTTCCCTTCACGGATTAATTTTTTTGCTTCAAGTTTAAGCTTTTCATTGGATGCATACTTGAATAATACACCTTTAGGAATAATCATCCATAAATGCTTATCCTGTACATATGTTAGATCTTGTTCAATATCTAGCATATGGTCGTCAGCTACATACTTCATTAAATTATGACCACTTGCTGTTACATAATAACTTGAGCGACCATTGCGTAAGTTAATTTCAAAAAGCTTATACTGTTTATCACGAATATCGTATTTCATATCGAAGTTTGCAAAGCCTGTATAACCAATATCCTCTAAGAAGTTGCGTACCTGATCCAGCAATTCTTTATCATACGTGGTAACAATAGCTGCGTAACTACCAATGCCTTCAGGTGAATGCTCTTCTAAAATTGGATTCCCTAAACACATAAGCTTAACTTTACCGTCTTTGCCAACATACGCATTTAATACACGCATATATGAATCATCGCCCGGTATAAATTCTTGAATGATCATTGTATCTTGATAGCTTGAGCTATAGATTGCTTTTAATATGGCTGATTTTTCAGCTTCATCATGGGCAACGAAAACTTTTTTCTTACCAGGGAATTTACATGCCCAGTATTCAACCGAATTCGAAGCCTTTAGGATAATTGGGTAATCGAAAGGAGGGATAAAATTTTCGTAATTATCGGCCGTCACAGTCGTTGTTCCAGGGTACTTAAAATTATATTTATCACACATTTTATAGAAATTTTCTTTTAACAAAATTTCATCCATCAGTGATTCATCAATATAAGGAACTGTAAAATGCTCCTGTAGTGCTGGCTTATTTTTGATAATTAGCTTTGCGTAATCATCTCCACATGCTAATAGTAGTAGTTTTTTATCAGCATATTTTTTCGCCACCTGTGCAAGGGCAGGCGCAAATACATCCTGTTCATTTAAGCGATCGATCTCCTGGAAATCTAAAATATGACTATCTTGTGTAGCTGTTAAATGTGAACGTCCTAAAACAAGTGGCTTTATGCCATATGCCTCATAAAATCCTCGTGCCATACCGTATGCATTCATATCTGATCCTAATAGTATCGGTAAAAATGGTTGCTCTGTTGCCATGTAATTTCAACTCTCTTTTATATTTTAGTATCGTTTTTAAGTGTATCATATTTTCCTAAATGTTCACGGAAAAAGGTCAAAAAAAGCAAGGTATACGCATTTATTCACCAAATACTTCGAAGTAGGGAATCTCCCATTGTTTATTCATTTTATAAATCGAATCTATCTGGACAAAACCTAAAAAACGTGCAAACGGTTTATGTTTGCACGTCCATAGTGTTGAAAAACTAAATGGTCAAGGGACCTTTTGTGAATATTTAGTCAAAATGAAGGTGATTTCCGTTCCAGGCTACTCGCTTTCCTGTGGGCGAGCGACGAGCCGCTTCCTGCGCTGACGCTCCGTGCAGGGTCTCGTCTGTCCCGCTATCCCACGGGAGTCGAGTAGCCTTGCACTCCAATCTGCAATAGTGTAGAACTTTAAATATTTTCTTCCTTCAAAAGTAAAGTAAAAGCATATTACTCACCAACATTAAATGGATAGAATAGTAGTACAATTCTATAGCTGTCAACCTACATTTTTGTACATAAAACTCCTTTATAACTAAACATAAAGCTACTTATTGCTGGACTGCTTTCGCATAGAAAAATGTTATCAGCTTCATTTTTGCGAAAAATAGTGATGGTTAAGACTTCAATTTATCACTATATATTTATGTGAAATGCCAATGAAAATACTATGAGCAATGGTTGATTGGAGTGTAGACTGAGTGACTCCTTGGGGATTCAGTGAGCAGATTAGGGGAACAAAGGCTAAAATCGTCACGTCCTGTGACAACGCCTTCGTGACCAACCTCCTGTTGCCCCAAGCTCTGCTCTGCGCGAAAGCGAAGCGTCAGCGGCAAATGTTTTCAGTATCGAAAGCAAAGCGACAGCTACAAAGCACTCAGTCGGAACGGAGATCAACCCCTCGTTTTGAAAAAGGGCATACTTTTTAATTTGTCACCTTGATTTCATTAACATAATAGTATTTCAACAACATGAAACGTGCAAACGGTTTATGTTTGCACGCCCTTTTCCCATTAGAATGTAATGACAGCTTGTCTGCTGCGCTCAAGCTTATCAACTATTTCCTTACCTGTTTCATCCCATTTAATCATACGATAGTATGCATCATGATAGAAAATAAATCCATAGCCATTTGCTAGTGCTTCTTTCATAATACGTTCCTTTGCAAAAACACTTGTCATTGGATAATCATCATAGGCTAAAACCCATAATGGATTTTGATGTGCATGTGTTGGCATAATATCAGCCATATGCAACAGCACTTCATCGTTTTGAGTTAATTTAATGATGGCATGTCCATCACTATGACCACCAGTATGAATCATTTCTATACCAGGAACTACCTCCAGCGAACCTTCATACGTTTCAACTAAATGCTGTACAGGCTCCCAGTTTTCTTTCCAATACGTATTTTTCGAGCGGACATTTGGCTCACGCATCTCATCCCATTCAATTTTCGTCACGAAAATTTTAGCATTCGGGAAAGTTGGTACAAGTACATCATCTTCCCATTGCGTTAAACCACCAGCATGATCAAAATGCAAATGTGTCATTAATATTGCATCAATATCTGCCGTTGTTAATCCTAGCTCCTGTAGGCTATCCGCTAAAGTTGATTCTTCAGTAACGCCAAAATTACGAAGCTGCTTTTCATTTAATTTGTTAAAGCCAACACCTGTATCAACGAGGTAATTTTTCCCTTCAAATTGAATTAAAATTGGCTCGGTTGGTAACTCAATTTGATTCTTTTCGTTTACAGGATATTTACGTGACCAAAGTGGTTTGGGCACGACTCCAAACATAGCACCACCGTCAAGGCAAGTGACACCCCCATTTAGCCATGATAATGACATATTGTGAAACTGTAACTGATCCATCCATACTCCCCCTATTTAGTAATGAATTGCGATTCTAGACGATAAATTGGCTGTCCTTTAGCAGAAAATTTCTGCTCATACTCAGTCATTACATTATCCTCAGGCATATTTGCATGTAGGTCGAGTGATACATACTTTAGTAACATACCATATTCAGACATACTAATTAATGAATACTCAAACAAACCGCGGTTGTCCGTTTTAAAATGGATTTCCCCATTATCCACTAAAATCGACTCATATAATTTCAAAAAATCCCCGTGCGTTAAACGTCGCTTCGCATGGCGTGTTTTTGGCCAAGGATCTGAGAAATTCAAATACACACGATCTACATCGTTTTTTGCAAAATATTTATATAAATCTGCGCCATTTACTTTTAATAATCGTAAATTCGCTGGAGATTTAGCCTCTAAAATTTTTTCCAATGCACATACAATGACACTGTCATAAAGCTCGATACCAATATAATTAATATCAGGATTTTGTAGGGCCATGCCAGTAACAAATTGTCCTTTCCCAGTACCTACCTCTATATGGATTGGATTATCGTTGCTGAAAGCAGCCTGCCATTTTCCTTTAAAGTCTTCAGGATTTGGAACAATCACCTCTGGATGACTCGTAATCATTTCCTCCGCCCAAGGCTTATTTCTTAATCTCAATTTTTTTCCTCATTTCTTTCATGTAAAATTATTGATTTTTTATAGTATAACGTATTACCATAAAATTCGCATAAAATTATTGCGAAATGATATTGTTCGTTTCTTCTGCTACAACCTGCCAAGCTTCACGTTGAACAGCACAATGAATGTTTATTCCCTGTCCTATTTCACCAATATAATTCCCATCTGTATGACAATCAATATGCTGTGATTGGAGCAATATTTCAAATGCATTACCTTGTAAAAATGTAATTTCTTTAAATTTAGTGTGCTTGCCAAAAAATACAGTAATAAACACAAGCAATAACTTAAGACGTGAAATACCATGAACGATTGTTAGCTCTATTTTCTCATCATTAGGTTTGGAGCAAGGAGAAATTTTCATGCCTCCTCCAAAATAAGGATGATTACTCATTGCAACAAACCATGTCTGCTTGAACTGCCATTGTTCATTGTTTGCACGAATGGTTACATCAAAGCGCTCAAAGCTAAATAAGCCTTTTACAACGGCTGCAGCATAGGATAACTTGCCAAGCCCTATTTTATTGAGATAAAACTTCAAACGAGATTTATTAATGTACTTTGTAACAAAAGCATCAAAGCCTACACCCGCATTATTAACAAATATCTCATGCTGAAGTTCTCCAAGCTGAATGGTACCAGCATCCATCGAAAGACTAGACATATTCCCCTGTATATAAGCTTCAATTTGTATAGCATTTTGAAAGGTTGTAAAGTATCGCGCGAAGTCATTTCCAGACCCGGCAGGCACTACACCAATAACTATATATTCATTATGTACAACACCACTTACAACCTCATGTATTGTGCCGTCCCCGCCAACAATAACAAATAGTTTTTTTGTTTGTGTATTTTGTGCCCAAAGTTGTGCAAGTTTCTGTCCATGTCCTTCATACTCTGTGAAGACAACTTGATAGTCGATGGTTAAATGGCGTTGAAGCTGACGCCAAACCTTTTTACCTTTTCCATTACCTGCTGCTTCATTCACAATAAATAATACTTGCATGCACTAATCCTCAGCTTGTTTAGAAGATTGCTGCCAAATATCTCGATTAAAGGATGTCGTTTGTACATTAGTTAAAATTGTTTGGGCAGCACGAATTTGCATATGCTTCATCGGAGAAGATACCTTTTTTAAATGCTCCATCCATCCACCATAATTTCGATAATCAATAAATTGTACACCATATGGTGATCCTGGATAATCAAAATAGCCATTACGCGTTAAAACAACCTTACGAATTGGCATGTCAATATTGTCCTGCTTAAATAATTGCGTTAATACAGACTCCATACGACTTAAATTAATCGTTGGATTCAGGACTTTGGAATCCTTTGTTCCCACCTTTTTAATCCAGAATCGATCACTGCCTCCTACATACACCGCCTGATTCTCCGCTTCTAATACGGTAATACAAATGCATTCTGTCGGTGACATCAGTACAACATCAAGCTCTATAGGTGCTTTTCTGATTTGTAAAATTGGGTAATAAAAAAGTAAATAGTTATCAGGTAATTGTTGCAATAAATTACGTAGCAAAGAATCACGCATAAAACGAGGGTCAACATATGATTTTTCACGTAATGTTGAGCTCGCCCATTTCATCTGAAAATGGAAAAATTGATCGATAAACATTCGTTTTAGTTCATGGATAGACTGTGGTGCATAAACAATTTGCGGTTCAAATGTTAATGTTGTCTCTTCTTCAGGAATACTGTCCTCATCACTGACTAATTCATTTGAAATTTCGAGTTGTTCAATATCTTCTTTTTCTTCTTTCTGACGACCAGCAAATAATTTTTTTAATACAGAAAAGCGCTCTTTTTCCTCAAAGGGTTCTTGTTCAGCAACAGAATCAGCATGTTGCCATTCAGTAATATCTTCTCCAAGCTCCCACTGTCGTTTGACACGCTCCCACTGGCTTTTCTTTAAACGTACAAATTGTGTAGGATATCTTGCTAAATCAATTTGATAACGTGAAATATAGTCCTGTAATTTCACTAATTGTGCCATTTTAAGGTCACTCCATTCTTACTTACCCTCTATGTAATTAACCTATCTTTTGTGAATGTAGGAAGTTATCGCTTCGCCTTTATTACATCGACATTTGCTTTCCAAATATAAATTCCTATAGATTAATCTATCTTATTTATTTTACATGACGGTTCAGGAGAAAACATCCATAATTTGCTCTATAAAGAAAACTTCAATCAGCAAATGATTACTTTTCCACCCCTTATTCATTTTACGAGAAATCAATTTCACCTCATCGTAATTACGTCCAGATTTTTTTGTGCTCACTCGAAAAGCTCAATGTCAAAATCTGTGACATACGCTAAGGGCCTGGTTTAGGCATTTATACATCCGCACCCTCTATTTACTGAATCAAGATAAAAGAACTACCCTAATAGCTTGGTATAAACCAAAATTAGGGTAGTTCTCTCCAAATATTTACTTAGCATTCATTGAAAGCGGTAATTTTGCCTCAAAAGCTTGCTGTAATTTACGAGTCCATTCACCCGGAACTCCAGCACCAATTTGCTTGCCATCCACATCAATAACAGGGGTAACTTCAGAAGATACTGATGATACAATGATTTCATCCATTGTTAATAAATCTGCCTTCGTCATCGGCTCCTCAATCACTGGTAAATTAATTTCTTCAGCGCATTTTAAAATCACTTGGCGAGTAATACCGTTTAAAATAAAGTTATTTGCTGGGTGTGTGTAAAGCTTACCATCTTTAATACCATAAACATTTGCAGATGAACATTCGGTAACAATATCTCCACGATGTAAAATAGCTTCATAGCAGCCTTTTTCAGATGCTTCCTGTTTTGCTAATACTGCACCAAGTAAATTTAATGATTTGATATCACAACGTAACCAACGAATGTCCTCAACAAAAGTCGCCTTTACTCCTTTTTCAAAATTTTCATAGGAGCGCTCACCAACTTTTACATTACCTGTTAATACGGCAGGGACACTTGCATCTGGGAAAATATGATTACGAGAAATTGCACCACGTGTGATTTGGAAGTAAACATGACCTGTATCTAAATTATTTTTTTCAATAAGTTCATGTAATAATTTGTGTAAAACGTCTTTTGTATAAGGAATGACTAGACGAATTTTTTCGGCACTCGCGTAGAAACGATCAATATGTTCTTGTGCTGTGAACATGTTTCCGTTATAAACTTTGATTACTTCATAAATTCCGTCACCAAATTGGTAACCTCTATCTTCAGGTGATACTACAATAGACCCTTCTTCAACGATTTGATCATTCCATAATGAATATGCCATGTTTCGCTCATCCTTTTCATATTTGAATTATTTTTTTCCTGCAAGTTCAACAATTGCTTCAGCATAAATAGCTGCTGCTCTGACTAGGTTATCAACGACAACAAACTCATCCGCTCTATGCGCTACATCAGGTTCACCAGGGAATAACATACCAAATGCTACCCCCTTTTTCATCACACGTGCATACGTACCGCCGCCTGTAGAAAGTAGTGGTGTTTCATAATCACCTGTCTGACGTCTATAGATTTCTGTTAGTGTTTGAATGAATGGATCATGTTCACTTACATAGTGAGGTTTCGAGTTATCCTGAATATCTAATGAAAATCCCTTCGTCACAGTGAAGCGTTGTGCAGCCGTAATTTTTTTATCAAATGGATATGTGACAGCGTAACGCATACTGATTACCAAACTGCCGCCTTTAGCCACATCATAGCTTACAATGCCCGGATTTAATGTCGTTTTCCCAGACATTTCATCCTCAAATTGTAAATTTAAGTGATGGCCATAATGATCTTGATAAAAAGCATCTGCAATAAAGCCGACAAATTGCTTACTTGCCTCTGTCGTCAATTCTTGTTGTAAAAATGCTGCAAGATAAACAGCCGCATTGACACCTTTTTCTGGCTCCATTGCATGGGCTGCTTTACCTTTGATAGTTATTATATAGCGAGAGCCCTCCATTAATAAAGTGCCTTCTAGCTGATTTTTGCTTAAAAATGTTTGAAAATTCTGTTCGAACTGTTGAGAAACAAACTGAACCTTTGCTTCTGCAAAATCAGGTACCATATTTGGGCGTTTTCCAGCATTAAATAGTAGTAGCTGTTCTTTCGTTTTATCACCTATTTTATTATGAGAGAACACAAGCTCTGCAATGCCCTTTTCAGCATTAATGAGCGGGAAATCCGCATCTGGTGCAAAGCCAATTGTCGGCATTTCCTCTTGTTTAAAGTAGTGGTCGACACAGCGGAAGCCTGTTTCTTCATCCGTACCGATAATCATACGTACTTTTTTATTAAGCTGAATGCCTGCATCTTTAATAAGTTTCATAGCCATCCATGCAGCTACTGTTGGACCTTTATCATCAATCGCACCGCGAGCATATAATTTTCCATCTGCAATGGTGCCGCTAAATGGTGGGTATGTCCAATCAGCTTCATCACCAATAGGAACAACATCAACATGACATAAAATTCCTAATAAATCTTCCCCAGCACCCATTTCAATATGTCCAGCATAATTATCAACATTTTTCGTTAATAGCCCTTCAGTCTGCCCTTTATCTAGCAACCATTCAAGCGCTTTAAGTGGACCATCACCAAATGGTACTTCAGAAGTGATCGTATCCTCATCAAGAACACTATTAATTTGCACAAGCTCCTGTAAATCTTGTATTAATTCATCTTGCCTTTCTTTTGCGGCCTGTAACCAATCCATATGATATACCTCCTCCAAATTATCAAATACGTCCCAGCGTAATTGCGTCTGGATTTTTCGAGCTCCTTTGAAAGCTCCTCTTTAAAATCCGTTAACATCCGCCGGGGACTTTAACCAACACAATGTTGTTTACCAGCCGTTTTCACAGGATGTAGATCTTAAGCCTGAGTTCCTATATTTTTACGAGCGTTTGTATGCTCGCTTAATAGGAAAAAAACACATTTATCCTGCCACCTCTAAAGGTGAGTGCATTCTGTACCTGCCGCTACGCTTTCGTACAGTAAAGTTCTGCTAAATCAAGATAAACATATTTTACACTTTACAACATATAAAACAATCATCTTCCTGACAACTATTTTCAGTATTAACTATTAAGACTACCACATATAGCATGTTTTTCACGTATTTCCACAAAAAACAGTATAAATTTTTTGTTTTTATTGTAAATTTCTCTTGCATTCACTAGAAAATCAACTAGTTTTTCTATATAATAAAGTTATCAGAATAATTGTTCTGAATATAAAAATAGAAAAGGGGATGTCTAAGGCAGCTACTTATCAGCCTAAGTGCACTCCGCACATATTGTCGTCCGCTAGTCTTTGCCAAGAGAATTAAGATGAAGGAGTGGTTCATTTAATGAAACCAACTACTGATCGAATGCTTAATCGTATTAAAGACGTGTACATGTTTATTTTAGACAAAGGAACCGTGTCTACACAGGATTTAGTCGAAGAGTTTAGTATCACTCCTCGCACCGTTCAAAGAGATTTGAACGTGTTAGCCTTTAACGATTTGGTTATGAGTCCAAGTCGAGGCAAATGGACAACGACGAAGAAAAAAGTAAAATTGACGTCTTAGTTTTACGTTGAGTACGTAAAGCATTGAGTATGGAAAAAGAATGGCCTTTCGTCGGGGTCATTCTTTTTTGTTCATCATTTTTTAGTCAATTGAAAACTCCTCTTTTTTATTGAAATTATTAAAAAGAAGGGGGAATTAAAGCCCCATTATACTCAACTATCTGAAAACGAAAGCACTCCATTTCACATACGTTTCTCACCATCGATCCTCACCTTCATTATTTTGACTATTTACAGTTGCTTAACAATCCGTTAAACTCGAAACATTCTACATGTTGAGAGGAGGATTTAATATGAAATTGTCTAAGATGTTTCATCCATTAGTTTGGATTATACTCGGCGGGACGATTTTCACACGTATTGCAAGCTTCATGGCAATGCCCTTTTTAGCTATCTATTTACATAATGAAATCGAAGCCTCCCCTTTACAAATCGGATTAACGATTGGAATTGCTCCACTTATCTCTACTGTTGGGGGATTTTTTGGTGGTTACCTAACTGATCGTTTCGGCAGAAAAAGTGTCATTCTGCTGACGATTTTCATTTGGAGTCTTGTGTTCTTTGGCTTTGCAACAGCTCATGAAGTATGGTTTTTTGTATTATTCAATGCTCTGAATGGACTTTGTCGTTCTTTCTTTGAACCTTCAACACAAGCATTAATGATTGATTTTACACCTGCCGATAAACGAAAAAGATTATTTTCGCTTCGCTATACGGCAATTAATATAGCTGCAGTTATTGGTCCAATCATCGGTGTTTATATTGCTCAATTGTCTAGCCCAAGTATTCCATTTATGCTTACAGGAATTATGTATATTGTTTATGCTGTATTTTTATTTTTCGTACTGAATCGTTACGAAATGCAACAGCCAAAAGCTACAACACAAACAAAAATACTACAAACCTTTACTTTATTATTAACGAATCGTGTACTACTAAGCTTTATTTTTGGTGCTATTTTAATCAATATTGGCTATTCTCAATTCGATTCAACATTACCACAAGTGATTGAGCTTAAAATTGAAGATGGTACCAAACTCTATTCGTTACTCATCTCGCTAAATGCAGCGGTTGTTTTATTACTACAATTACCAATTAGTATTGTATCAGAACGTTTTTCATCCACCGCTACTCTTTTAGTAGGCATTCTGTTTTTTGCAATCGGACTATTATTGTTCGGCTTCTCCAATAACTATACGCTTTATATTATCGCGATGATTATCTTTACGATTGGTGAAATTTTTGCCTTCCCAACGATGAATGTCATGATTGATGAAATTGCACCTGATACACAAAAGGGAACTTATTTAGGGGCAGCGCAATTCAAAAATTTAGGAGGTTTTCTTGGACCAATTATTGGTGGCTGGCTGTTAACACATTACATCGACGCATTGTTTGTAGTAATTGCTGTTCTTGTATTATGTAGTTGTCTCTTCTATAAATCTAAGCTAAAGCCCCATGCATAAAAAATGCTCTATAGCTTGATTTTAAAAGCTATGGAGCACTTTTTATACTAGTAAACATTAGTGTAACTCTCTTCAACTTCTTCAAAGCTCGTGTATTGATCTTTGCCAGCATTTTTTGACTGATACAATGCCTTGTCCGCACGCTCAAACAAGCTTCTTTCTGACTCATCTAGATGATGACAAATGGCGCCTCCCATACTGACAGAGATGACAGACCATTGATCAATATTGACATTGTCTACATGCTTATAGTGACGAAATTTGCCCAATATCGAATGAGCTAACTGCCACATATTTTCCGACTTTGCGTCATACAAAACGATTGCAAATTCATCCCCACCAAACCTCACAACAAAGCCATCATTTCCAACCTCTTGTTTTAAAATCCTCGCAGTATCAATCAGAATTTTATCGCCAGCACCATGTCCAAACTGATCGTTCACTTGCTTGAAATTATCCAAATCTATCAATAATAAACCTGGCTGATTTGTCTTGCGTTTTCTTAATAGATTGTCCATTTTTCTAATATAAGTAGCTCGATTAAAGACATTTGTTAGCGGATCATATGTTGCAAGATGAATAGTTTTAGAAAGGATTTTGTTAATGACGATAAGCATAATGAAAGAAGTTCCTAATGCTATACAAAGCAATAGCCAAAACTGTTTTGTATTTTTAGATAGTGCCTCTAATTCTGTATAATTTCCGTATTTTACATATATAATCCTTTTCGTAGATTCACCACGAATTGTTTCAGCTTCATATGGTAAAAAACGATACTTTTCAATATAGCCATTTGAATATTTCTTTTGAAATTCCGTTGGCTTCATCGATTGTATAGCTAACTCAAAATGTTCTTGAAATATGGCTGGTTGATCCTTCACTGTAATTTTAACGGGATTTGAATCATCAAAGTAAACTCCCCCCGCATTTATTGTTTGCACTTCTAATAAATCTGTATATTTATCAACTAAATAGTCAGCAGTCTTCCCAAAATTAAAGGTTTGAAAAACGGGATCATTGAGTAAATCAATGCCTAGCTCTAACAAATATTTCTTATCAGGTGTCCCTAAATACCCAAACTTCCGATATCCTCCAGTAGTCGTCGAGATATCTATACCATCATTATAATATTTTCCACTTGTTCGCCGTTCATCTAGTAAGGTAGAAAAACGCTTACAGCATAAGGAAAAATTTAACCCTTTATCTTTTTCAAAAGTTGTATAAATAACCGTATTGGATTGATCTATTATGTATACATCCATACCGTACTCTTTTTTTATTTTCTGTAGATCCCAAGTTGCAACCTTTGGATTTTCTTCATAATATGTAACGAGCTTTCGGAGTGCTTGCTCCATCTTATCTGAAAGATTTTGATCAAAATAAAAATGCGCATTATCTACAGTTTGCATATCAGTTAAAATATGATTTTCAATTAACGCCCTATTCATGGCTTCTTGTTGTTCGATATCTGCCACTAGTATTTGTCTGTTTACATAAGAAATCACAGCAACCAATATTAGGGCGAAGGCAATTAAAGATATTAATAATTTAATTCTTAGGTTTTTCATGCACTTATCCTCTATTATTTTTCCAAAATCATTTTCTGAAGTTTTTTTGAAATTAGTACTAAAGACTAGATAACAATTTATTAAAAGTTACATTATATTATACAGTTACTAGTTTAAGAATGTATATAAAAATACCTCGATACTAATTTTTATTAGCATCGAGGTTTCTATTAATCCCTATTTTGTAAGGCTGTTAGTTCTTTTGTAGTTAATTCTCTATATTCCCCTAAAGCTAAATTGTCATCTAGCTTAAGGCTTCCCATTGATAATCGCTTTAAATAGGTAACACGCTTACCAACTGACTCAAACATACGCTTCACCTGATGAAACTTACCTTCTTGAATGGTTAGCTCTATTTCTGATTGAAGGTCAGATTTTAAGATAATGAGCTTGCCTGGTTTTGTCACATAACCGTCGTCCAGCTCTACGCCCTGTGCAAATTTTTTGCAGTCTTCCTCTGTCACAAGTCCTTCTATTTGCGCATAATAAACTTTAGGCACATGCTTTTTGGGAGACAATAAATGATGTGCTAGCTGACCGTCATTCGTTAACAGCAGCAACCCTTCTGTATCTTTATCTAAGCGCCCAACTGGAAAAGGCTGAAAATGTTGATGTAAGGGCTCTAACAAATCAATGACCGTCTCATCTCGTACATCCTCTGTTGCAGAAATAACGCCAGGAGGTTTATTCATCATAAAGTATACAAATTCTGTGTAAACAACACGTTCACCAAAAACGGAAACATCTTGTTTTTCAGGGTCTACATGCAATGCTGCATCCTTTACATATGCACCATCCACAGTTACTGCCTTTTGCTTAAGAAGCTGCTTCACTTCCTTGCGTGACCCATACCCCATATTTGCTAGTAATTTATCTAAACGCATAAATCCTCCTATTTAAATCCAAGTTTGTTCGTAATTTTTGTCAGTCGTTCACCGAGTAATTTTTGAGCTAAGCCTAGACGTAAAGATAAATAACCATATACCCCAACACCTACGCCAGCACAAATAACTGAGTAAACAAATGCAGAGAATTTTCCATCCACTGGTCCCATCACAAAGCCTAGCAGCTTATGCACAATCAATACACTGATGACCATTGCAAGAGTCAAAAGAGAGATAAGCATGACACGGCGAAGAACCATCTCAGATTTGTAATTCAGTGCTTTTCTTAGTACTAGCATATTAATAATAATTGAAACCCCGTAGCCAATGGCTGTGGCAAGAATGGCTCCATCAGCCTCAATCCATCGAATTAAAGGTATGTTGATTGCTAGCTTGACAAAAATCCCTGATAACAGGCTGAAGACAATCCATTTCTGGAAGTCGATCCCCTGTAATAAAGCTGCTGTTACCTGGAACAATGCAAATAAAATAGCAACAGGCGCATAGTGAGCTAAAATGGTAGCCCCCATTTCACTTTCAGAATAGAGCATAAAGTATATTTCATTCGCTAACAATGAAATCCCCACTACAGCAGGCAATGTAATAAAAATTAATATTTGATAGGTTTTATCCATTGCATGTCGCAGTGATAAATATTCACCCTGTGTAAAATACTTAGTAATCGTCGGTACTAGTGCCATCGAAAAACCTGTAGCTAGCATAACCGGAATAATCACAACTTTATGTGTGGTGAAATTAATCATTGATAAATATTTATCGGTTACTTCTGCTAAGCCTATGGATGTCATTGCACCGTTAAACGTTAACATATCCACTAGCTGAAATAATGGATTGGCAACACCTACGAATACCATTGGAATGGAATACGTAATAACTTCTTTATAAATATTGGACATTGGCAGTTGAGTAGATGTAACACTTTGACTGCGCAATAAATTAAATTCAGGTTGGTATTTTTTCCAATAATAATAGAGTACCATCAACCCGCCAATAGCCCCGATAAAGGCTGCGAATACGGCAAAGGAAACGGCTGTTTGTGGTTTGCCATTAAAGACAACTACTACTAGGAACGATCCACCTAATAACACAACAATACGAACAATTTGTTCAACTAATTGCGAAACTGCTGTAGGTTCCATTTTGTCATAACCTTGGAAAAATCCACGCCAAAGACTCATAAATGGGACAACAATTAAAGCAAAGCTAACCCAACGAATCACGGAAGCAATTTGCTCGACTGTAAAAGCCTGCTCATCACTTTTTATGACAAGCCCCGCTATAGGTGTAGCTAATATAAAAAGGGCAATAAATGCGGCTAGACCAGTTATCATCATAATCAGTATGCCTGATTTCATAAGCTTGCGGCCTGATTGATAATCACCAAGTGCATTGTATTTAGAAACAAACTTAGATACAGCAATTGGCGCACCAGAGATGGCTACTGCTAGCATAATCGAATAGGGAATGTATGCATATTGATAGAGCGCAATATTTTCCTCGCCCACAATTGCATAAAACGGAAAAATATAAATTAATCCGAGTACCTTCGATAAAAACATCCCCATTGTTAATATCGCAGTACCTTTCATTAAATTGGACATTGTACCCATCCATTCATCATAAAATCAATAATTTCATCGTAACACATAGAATAAGCATTGGAAAATATTCACTATAATCAGATTTTTCGGTATCTGAGCGAGTTTTTTAACTGATCACTGCGGTTTTACTCGTTACCTAAGCAGTTCTAACTGACAACGGAGCAGGTTTACTTGGCACCCGAGCAGTTCTCAACGACAACGGAGCGGGTTTACACGGTACCCGAGCAGTTTTCAACGACAACGGAGCGGGTTTACTTGGCACCCGAGCAGTTTTCAATGACAACGGAGCAGGTTTACTTGGTACCCGAGCAGTTCTGACTGGCAACGGAGCGAGTTTACTTGGCACCCGAGCAGTTTTCACCGACAACGGAGCAGGTTTACTTGGCACCCGAGCAGTTCTGACTGGCAACGGAGCAATTTTACTTGGCACCCGAGCAGTTCTCAACGACAACGGAGCGGGTTTACTTGGCACCCGAGCAGTTTTCAACAACAACGGACCAGGTTTACTTGGTACCCGAGCAGTTTTCAACAACAACGGACCAGGTTTACTTGGTACCCGAGCAGTTTTCACCGACAACGGAGCAGATTTACTCGTTACAAGTAAATTTAACTGCTTTCGCCACATGCAAACGCTGCCAAAGATAATTGTAAACATAATTTCATTTACGCCCCAGCGTAATTGCATAAACCACTTGTAATCTTAACATATTTATAGGTAAACAGACGCATTATTCTATCAAAAAGTTCTAGCTTTAGGCTAGTCCATCAAAAAGACAGTAAATTTATTTTTATTCTGATAATAAAATGCTCAAAATAATCGGTGGAGATTAAAAAACCTCCACCGACTCAGTAGCTATTTCATGTCTATAAAAAATTGTTTATACCATACTAAGAATACATAGGCAGTCCAAATATAGCGCCCACGATTTGCCTTACCTTCATAATGCTCATCGAGATAGCCTACTAATTGCTTTGTATCAAAGAATTTATTGGCAAAATCTGTTGTGAACATTTCTTTTACCATGTTGTAGTATTTCTCTTCACGTAGCCAATGACGGATTGGTACTGGGAAGCCTAGCTTTGGACGTTTTGCCCATTCCTCTGGTAATTCCTGATGAGCTGCTTGACGAAGCACATATTTCGTATCAATGTCGTTGACACGATATCTTGATGGAATGTTTTTCGCTAATTCCATTACTTCTTTATCTAAAAATGGTACACGTAATTCAATTGAATGCGCCATACTCATTTTATCTGCTTTTAATAAAATATCGCCAGGCATCCATAGATTTAAATCTAAGTACTGCATCTTTGTCACATCATCATCGCCAGGTACTTCATCATAGATACGCTTTGTTATGGACTTAACAGATGGACCATTTTTATAGTCTGGTTTTAATACATTTAATGCATCTTCTTCATCCCAGACAACCGCTTCACCTATAAAGCGTTCTTCGACTGATTGTCCACCTTTTATAAGGAAGTTTGTGTATTGATTTTTAGGTAATGCCTCTGCAAGACCTCGTAATGCCTTACGAATACCAAAAGGAATTTTTTCGTATTGTTGCATTTTACCTGAGTTTTGATACCATGAGTAGCCACCAAAAATTTCATCCGCTCCTTCACCTGAAAGGACAACTGTTACGTCCTTCGAAGCTAGCTCAGAAAGGAAATAAAGTGGTACAGAAGATGGATTGGATTGTGGCTCGTCCATATGCCATTGAATTTTTGGTAAAGCCTCAAAGCATTCATCAGCTGATATATATTTACGCTCATTTTGAATGTTTAATGTATCTGATAAATCTTTTGCTAAGTTTGTTTCATTAAACATATCTTCATAGTCAGAAAAACCAACAGAGAAGGACTTATCAGGACGCAGTAATGCCGTTATATAGCTTGAATCAATTCCTCCTGATAAGAATGAACCAACCTTTACATCGCTGATTTGATGTGCTTCTACTGATTCTCTTACTGTAGAACGAATGTCTTCTACATATTTTTCAATTGGTGCCTCTTTCGCATGGAATTTTTTATCCCAGTACTGCACGATTTTCTTTTTCCCATTTTGAATTAACATATAATGCGCTGGTGGTAGTTTAAACACACCTTTAAAGAAAGTTTCATCCATTGACGAATATTGGAAAGTTAAATATGGACGAAGGGCATTTTTATTTAATTCTTTAATAAAGGATGGGTGGGGTAAGAAGGATTTAATTTCTGAACCGAAAATAAAGGTTCCATCTGTTGTATTCTCTGAGTAATACAACGGCTTAATACCAAAGCCATCACGGGCAATAAATTGTAAATCATTCTTTTTATCCCAAATGCAGAATGCAAACATACCTCGTAATTGTTTAACAAACTCTACACCATATTCTACATAACCATAAATTATAACTTCACTATCAGATTGTGTTTTAAATGTATGTCCCTTAGCAATTAAATCTTCACGTAGCGCTTGGAAATTAAAGATTTCTCCATTAAATACAAGCACAATATTACCATCTGCACTGTACAATGGTTGATTTGCCACATCTGACAAGTCGATAATACTTAATCGTCGGAATCCCAACGTAACTTTATCGTCACTGTGAATACCACCGCTATCTGGTCCACGGTGAATAATAGTATTCATCATATTTTCAATCGTTTGATGATGATCGATTACATTTGTTCCACTAATATAGCCTATAAATCCGCACATTCTATTTTTCACCTCATAATTTAGTGCATAACCTTTTCCATAATAGCACGAATAGACGTTCATTTCATGCTGACAACACAGAAAAAAAACTTTCATCGGGTAGCCTGTTTTACATAGATAATCGTATTCCGATTCCTTGAATTAACAAAAAACTAACTTTTCATCGATTTAGATGAGATAAGGAATTATAAAACACTTTCGCATTATTTTCAATGTGAAAGAAGCCCCTCTATATAGACTTCATGTATAATAGGAAAGATTCCTAATTTGAACAGAAAGTGAGTTTCTATATATGTATGATGTAATTGTGATAGGTGGAGGTCCCTCAGGCTTAATGGCTGCAATCGCTGCTGGAGAACGAAAAAAGAAAGTATTACTAGTAGAAAAAGGGAATAAGCTTGGTAAAAAGCTTGCTATTTCTGGTGGGGGTCGCTGTAATGTGACAAATCGTTTACCTATAGAAGAAATTGTTAAACATATACCAGGTAATGGGCGGTTTTTATATAGCCCATTCACAGTTTATAATAATGAGGATATTATTGCCTTTTTTGAAGGGCTCGGTGTTGCCCTAAAAGAGGAGGATCATGGGCGTATGTTTCCCGTGTCTAACCGCGCGCAAGATGTTGTTGACGCATTAATCCGTCAATTACAGCGTTTGCATGTAGAAGTTCGGTTAAATACCCCTGTCAGTAAGCTTTTAATGGATGAGGAAAAAATTCTTGGTGTTCGCCTTGCAGACGGTTTAGAAGTCCGTAGCGAGGCTGTAATAGTTGCTGTAGGTGGAAAAGCGGTTCCACAAACAGGCTCAACTGGTGATGGTTATCCATGGGCAGAGCGCGCAGGTCATACAATTACAACGTTATTCCCTACAGAGGTTCCTGTGCTTTCGAAGGAAGACTTTATACAAAATCGTGAGCTTCAGGGGCTGGCTTTACGAGAGGTTGCTGTTTCGGTTTTAAATAAAAAAGGTAAAGTGCTCGTAACCCATCAAATGGACATGCTCTTTACTCATTTCGGATTAAGTGGTCCTGCTATTTTACGCTGTAGCCAATTTATCGTAAAAGAATTAATGAAAACTGGCTATGAACCAGTGACAATCCGTATTCAAACGCTTGTCCATTATAATGAAGAAACATGTCTGCAATCCTTAAATAAGCTATGGAAAGAAGATCCAAAGAGAGCGGTTAAAAACGTATGGAAAGGGATAGCCCCTGAACGATGGCTATTGTTTTTATGTGAACGTGCTGGCATTGATGTACAAATGACAGGCACTGAAATAGCACAGGAAAAAATTCGCCATTTAGCTCGTTTGCTTGTCCATTTTACGATGACTGTAAGTGGAACACAATCTCTTGAAAAGGCATTTGTTACTGGTGGGGGTATTTCTGTTAAAGAAATAGAGCCGAAGACAATGGCCTCTAAGAAAAAGAATGGTTTATTCTTCTGCGGTGAAATCCTTGATATTCATGGCTATACAGGAGGCTATAATATTACATCTGCACTTGTTACCGGACGTATTGCTGGAATGAACGCAGGACTTAAATAATTTTCCACGCGAATAAGAGACACTTCTTATCATTAAAAAACGTGTCCTGAATAATTGAGGACACTGAAAAACTACAGAAATTCATTTTTCTATATTATAAATCTGTCTTTTGTTCGATTTAGAAACTTAAAAAAGTCGATTTGCATCACATTTTTTGTGGCAAATCGACTTTTTCAGTGCCCTCGAATAATTAGGCACGCATTTTTTAGCTTTCGCTAGACATATAAACTTCCTCAAATGGTTGAATAATGACAAAACCTTCACCTGAAAATGCCATTTGAATGGATTCGCCACTGCCTCGACCGATAAGTGTACGGAAGCTGATATCTGTTTTAAACTCAGGTGCTAAATTACCTGACCATGCTACTGTGGCATGAGGATCAGTATATACCGTCTCACCTGGGCGTACTAATAGTGTTAAAGGTTCAAAATGGGTGGTAATGGCTACCTTTCCTGTTCCTTTTAAAGTTACATTAAACAATCCGCCTGACATGATGCCTGCCATTTTACGCATTAAATGAATATCCCAATCGATGCTTGGTTCAAATGCAAGCAAATCATTGCCATTGACGCAAATACTTTCATTTTTCAAATCAAAAATCGTAACCTTCTTCCCTTGATCAGCTAAATAAAGTCGCCCTTTACCTTTTGCCTTCATAAGCTGTGTTCCTTCACCTGTTAGTGCCTTTTTAAACATTTTTCCTAATCCATGCTCCAGCACACGCTCTCGCTCAAACTTAATGTCGCCTATGTAAGAAATCATAGCGCCCATTTTAGACCAAACCTCGCCATCTAAATTGATCTCCAGTACACGCTCCGTTTCTAGCTCAAAATAATCGTTTTCATTATCATCCTGCTGTGTTTTATTGATGAACTCGTGTAAAGAAAATTTCCCCATCTTCAATCACTCCTTATTACCTTATATACGCTTTAGTCGAGGAAAAGATTCAACATTTCAACAATAGCTAAAATGTTGCTCCTGACTTCTATAGTTTGCTTTTCGTTTCGAAATTGCTCTTTTGGTAGCGAAATCACTTTATTTCCCGTAATGTTATTGACATCAGACAACCTCTGTTATACATTAAACAAAGATTAATCTATTGTTATATAACACTCGCTACAACAAAAAAACCATACAAGCATCATGTGCGAAATGATACTTATATGGTCAAGACCTAGTACCTTCAAGTGCGAATTGAAAGTAACGTTTATTGTGTAGCGGAGACGTCTCCAACATTTTGTGCTGCTGCTTTTAAAGCTGTTCGTTTACGTACATCTGCACGTAATGTTAATGAAATAATTAATGATGCTGCGATTAACCCAGCAAATACATAGAATACTGGAATGTAACTTCCATAAGCATTTTTAATTGTGCTCACCAGTAAAGGACCAAAAATACCGCCTAATGACCAAGTCGTTAATAAATAACCATGAATAACACCTAGTTGCTTTGTACCAAATAAATCACTTGCAAATGCAGGTAAATTCGAGAAGCCACCACCATAGCAACTAACAACTAAGAAAATAAGTGCTTGGAAAAGTATCACGTTCGTCGTATGTGGTAACACAATAAATGTAATTAACTGTGCCGTAAAGAAAATAACAAAGACGTTCGAACGACCAATATAGTCAGACACAGCAGCCCAAATTAAACGACCACCACCGTTAAATAACCCCATAATACCTACCATTGCTGCAGCTCCCGCAACTGATAATCCCACAATTTCTTGGGCCATTGGAGAGGCGACAGAAATCATCATAATCCCTGCTGTTACATTTACTAAATGCATTGACCATAGCATCCAGAAATGCTTTGTTTTAACAGCCTCACGAGCAGACATAACTGCTAAATCTTTTTTTACTACTTCTTTACCACCATTTGCAGCAGCCTTCATGTTTGCTGGCATATATTCAGGTGCAGGCGGTGCAATATATAAAGCCCCTAAAATCATTAACGTGAAATAACTTGCCCCTAAAATAAAGTATGTTGTAGAAATTCCAACAGCCTCCATTAAGTTTGCTGCTACTGGTGCTGTAATTAATGCTCCAGATCCAAATCCAAGTACAGCCATACCTGTTGCCAAGCCTCTACGGTCTGGGAACCATTTTACTAATGTTGATACAGGCGCAATATAGCCTATCCCCATACCTAATCCACTTAACACGCCATATGTTAACCAATACAATGTTACAGAATCCATTGAAATTGCTACACCAGCACCAGCTTGTCCTGCCCCAAATAGAACAGCTGCTACCATGGCAGATTTACGTGGCCCCAATTTTTCTACTAAACTACCAAATAGTGCGGCTGAAAAACCCGCAAGCCCCATCATAATCGTAAAGGCAACCGTTACCTTTGTTTCACTCCATCCCATCTCTGTGACAATCGGTAGCTTGTATACACTGTATGCATAAGCTCCACCGATTGAAAGGTGAATAGCGATTGCAGATAATGCAATTAACCATCTATTTTTATTCATAAATTCTCATTTCTCCCCTCTTTTGCTACCTGTGAAAATTCTATGAACGTCCATGTAAAACAATTTACCACTTAGAATTATTCAAATGCAAGATGTTTTTCTAAAAAATATTATTTCTCCAAAAAGTATTTTCTTTATCAGCGTATTATATCTCCGTCATAAATCCTACAGCCTCTAAGTGAAACAACGCTTATCAAAGAGAAATCGCAACATATTTTAGATAATAATATTTTTCTACTCTATTATCTCCATAACTTAAAATTATTTAAAAATAATTTTATTTGTGCATATTTTCACATTCTCATGGTGTATATTACTCTTTTTTCGATTAGAATATTGTCCCCATTTCTCTCGAATAACAACATAATCAAATTTTTATCATAGAGAAATATTAAGAACGAAAGAGAATTTTAAAACTAAAATGTACAAAATTTATCTACACAAAGTGGAAGTAAAAAAGAAATCTAGTTATCAATTTTCCCTTTTTCTAGTTTAATATCCAAATAATTATAATGCATGTTTTGTATATTCCATTTCGAATAATCTTTTCTTATTCATTTTTATTATTCAAATATAAATTTTTCTTTAGGAAACAAGTGATACTTCTCTCTTCCTCATAATCAAATGATGCTATATAAAGTAATAAGAAAGCACTGTGTTTAATTACATCCACAAATTTGTTATAGTACACAAATGAAAACAGTACTTTTCAACTAAAGTTGTATTACAACAAACTAATTATTTATGTTAATTTATAATAGAATGAAATTCCTAGTTTGGTCCTCCTATGTACTCTTATCATTTTTTTACAAGAATTGTTCGTTCATCTAAGATTCATTGTCTTACAATTATCTTTATTTAAAGAGGTGTTGAATTAAGTAAAGGGAGTACTCCTATTCCTTTCACATTCCTATGAAAAATATTTCTTTACGACTAAAAATGTTTATTTTTTCATTCATAATTGTTATTTTTTCAATTGCCACAAGTGGAGCTATCATGATTCATAATCTTGGAGGAGCTTTTGAAAAAGAGTTTGGTGCACGAGCGATCGCAATTGCAAGAACTGTATCACAGCTTACAGATGTTCAAAATAATGTAGGCAAGCCGGCTGGTTTTGAAATTATTCAACCAATTGCAGAGCGTATTCGCTTAACAACTGATGTAGATTATATTGTGATTATTGATATGAATCGAATTCGTTATTCACACCCATCAGAAAGTAAGCTAGGTACAGTCTTTGAAGGTGGAGACGAAATAGAAGCCTTTTCTCAGCATGAGTATATATCGAAGGCAAGAGGTGTTTTAGGATATTCTATCAGAGCATTCGTACCTATAATGAATGAAGAAGGTACAAGGCAAGTTGGTGTTATTACTGTCGGATTACTTGCACCAAAATGGTATAACCTTGTAGATGAATATCAATTTGATATCCTGATGTCTCTTTTTTGGGGATTAATCATCGGCTTAGGTGGGTCTGTATGGGTTGCCAATCATTTAAAGCGCCAAACCTTTAATTTGGAGCCTTACGAAATAGCCCGATTAGTAGAAGAACGGTCTGGTATTATTCAAGCGATGGATATCGGTATCTTAGCAACTGATGAAAGCGGTAATGTCACCTTTATTAATCGTTTAGCAAGGCAATATACACATTTCTTCGGACAGAAGATTTCTAGAAAAGCTTTGTTTAAAGGGACCTGGCTCGCAGAGGATACGCTACAACAGCATGAAGTATATAGACCTCTATTGATGTTTGAGCAAATGTACTTAGTTCGCACCTTTCCTATTCGTATCATGGAACAAAATGCTGGCTACCTTATTATGCTAACCGATCGAAAAGAAGCAAATATGTTAGCTGAAGAATTAACTGGCATAAAAATACTAGTGGATTCATTACGTGCCCAGCAACATGAATATATGAATCGCTTACATAGTATTGCAGGATTAATACAATTGGAACGGGATGATGATGCTCTAAGCTTGATTATTGATGAAATTACAGATGAGGAAGAGATTATTCAAAGCTTGCATGACAAGATTCATGATTATTCGATTCAAGGATTATTACTTGGTAAATTTTCACGTGCAAAAGAGCTTGGTGTGGAGCTGACAATTGATGAGGACTCAAAGCTCGTTGATTTTATGAGTGGTTTTTCCAGTGGTGACATGGTAACTATTATTGGTAACTTATTGGACAATGCAATGGAGGCATGCTTTGAATGTGCTCATAAAGATGTTCATATTACATTAATTGGCCATAAACATCATTTATTCATTGAAGTACAGGATAGTGGTAAGGGAATTACTGGTTTGCCAAATCGGATTTTCGATTATGGCTTTAGCACAAAACAAAAGGATGGTCATGGTATTGGACTTGCTCTTGTGAAACAGATTGTGGAATCAAACAATGGAATTATTCTAGTAGAATCAACCGTCAATGTTGGAACAATCATTACAATAGAAGTAGGGGTGACTGAAGAACAATGAGTAATCTTTCAGTGTTTATCGTAGAAGACGATCCAATGGTACTTGAAGTAAATAAAGGTTTTTTAAATAAATTGAATGGTTTTCAGCTCGTGGGTGAATCAGTCAATGGTCGTGAAGCCTATGACAAAATTATAAGAAAGAAGCCAAATTTAATTTTACTCGATATGTTTTTACCAGATATGACAGGCATGGAACTATTCTTAAAGCTTCGTGCAGAACGTGTCCCCTCGGATATTATTATGATTACTGCTGCAAGAGATGCGCCAACAGTTCAGGAGGCACTTCGACTGGGAGCCATCGACTATCTTATCAAGCCATTTCGTTTTGATCGCTTTGAAAAAGCATTGCAGCAATACAAAAGCTCTACCAAAAAGCTACAAAGCTCGCAGGCATTTAATCAAGAGGACATCGACAAATGGCTAGGGATACAGCATGAAACAACGGAGCTTCCCAAGGGACTAAACACGATAACAATGCAACAGATTCTTGATTATTTAACGACACATCGTGCAGCTATTACCTCAGAGCAGCTAGCTCAAAATGTCGGAATGGCCAGAGTAACTGTGCGTAAATACTTGGATTTTTTGGCTACTAAGGGAACTGTCTCAATTGAATTACAATACGGGACAGTAGGTCGTCCGACAAAATACTATTCCATTAAGTAGAATAAGATTTAGTTTATTAACTAAATAGCAAGAATCTGCCCTTCCTCGAATATATTCCAATTCCTACATTAGATTGAAATGTATTCTGTTAGCTTGTATCAAGGAATAAGGCAGGTTCTTTTTCTTTACAGATTTTTAATAAGGATTTCTTTTGAATCTGTTTTGTAACAGTTTTTTAAAATAACAAATTGTTATATACCATAAATACCAAAATGTCCATTAAAACCATAATATTGAGTATTTAATGAAATGAACTACAATGAAAATCGTTCACATCTTATAGAGATTAGGGGTGAATTTGTATGTGGAGTAATCGTTTTGCACGCAGTTTTGTTAGCGTTCTCATTTTCATAACAATTCTGTTAGTTTCATGTCAGGAAGACGTTTACCCTACCGACAATGAGCAGTTAAGTCATGAGGAACAAATCGTTATTCGATTTTCACATGTAGTTGGTGAAAATACACCGAAAGGAATGGCAGCCGTAAAATTTGCAGAGCTAATCAAAGAACGTAGTAATGGACATGTCGAGATTCAAGTGTTTCCAAATGGGGTTCTTTATAAAGATGGCGAAGAAATGAATGCATTATTACGTGGGGATATTCAAATGATCGCCCCTGCTATTTCAAAAATTACAACGCTTGTACCAGAGTGGTCAGTTATGGATCTACCTTATGCATTTAAAAATGCAGATGAAGTGCATACATATGTCAACAGTGATGTTGGTCAATCGTTAATGACAAAATTAAATGCTCATAATCTATTTTCCATGGGCGTTTGGGATAGTGGATTTAAGCAATTTAGTAATAGTATTCGACCTATAGAAACTGTGCAAGATTTGAATGGCTTGCGTATGAGGATTATGCCAAGTGATGTTTTATCTGAACAGTTTTCCATTGTTGGAGCCTATCCAAAACGCATTGACTTCAATACTGTTTTTCATCAACTACAAAGAGGCAATGTCGATGGTCAGGAAAATACGCTGACAAACATTACAAGCAAAAATTTACATTCGCTACAAGACTACTTAACGATTAGTAACCATGGCTATCTTGGTTATTTACTGCTAATGAATCATGAATTTTGGAATTCCCTACCGGAAGATGTGCAAACTCTGCTCATAGAAACACTAAAGGAAGTACAAGAATGGGAATGGCAACTTGCAGAAAATTTAACAGCAGAGCGACTTGAAGAAATGGAAGCATGTGATTGCATTAAAATCTACAATTTATCAGATGAAGAGAAGGAAGAATGGGAATCTGCATTCGAGCCTGTTTATCGCTATTATGCAGAAAACTATGGAAAAAAATATATCCAAGCACTTCCTAAAAACCAATCACAACACTAGCATGGGTTAAAAAGGTTCACCTTTTAACTATAATCATAACATTTAGGGGGATATGTAATGAAAAAATGGCTTTTCATGTCACTTATGGCTGTACTAGTTTTAGCACTTGCAGCTTGTAGTGGTGACAAAAAAGAAACATCTGCACCAGCAGCTGAGGGTGATGGCGGCTATACCAAGGACAAACCGCTTGTTATTAAATTCTCACATGTAACATCAATTGATAGTGTAAAAGGAAAAGCAGCTGATGCTTTTGCGAAATTAGTAGATGAAAAAACAGAAGGTAAAGTAAAAGTTGAAGTTTACCCTTCTTCACAATTATATGGGGATAATGATGAACTAGATGCGCTAGTATCTGGAAATGTTCATATGATTGCTCCTTCTGTAACAAAAATGGTTAAAATCGACCCACGTTGGCAATATGTTGATATGCCTTATCTATTTGAGAACGAAGAGCACGTACGTAAATTCTTTACTTCTGACGTAGCTAAAACAATTCTTGAATCGAATCAATTAGCAGCAAATGATATTAAAGGTTTAGTATTCTGGGAAAATGGCTTTAAACATTTCTCAAATAACAAGCATCCACTTGAAAAAGTAGAAGATTTTAAAGGATTGAAATTCCGTGCACAAGCAGGAAAAGTATTAGAAGCTCAATTTAAAGCGCTAAATGCCGGCTCTGCAACAATTGCATTTGGTGAAACATATGCTGCCTTACAACAAGGAACAGTTGATGGACAAGAAAATACATTCAACAACTTTGATACACAAAAATACCAAGAAGTTCAAAAATATTTCTCAGTATCTGAACATGGTCGCCTTGACTATGCAATCTTTGTTAACAAATCATTCTGGGAGAAAATCCCTGCTGATTTATTAACAGCAGTAGAAGCATCACTAGATGAAGCAACGAAACTAGCTTGGGATTTAGCTGCTGATGAAAACGCAAAATCATTTGAGAACATTAAAAACTCTGGTATTGAAGTTCTTGAGTTAACGACTGAACAAAAAGAAGCTATTAAAGCAAAACTTGAACCAGTATATGAAGAGTTTGGTGAAGTGATCACTGAAGAATTAATTAATGGTATTCGTGATCTGAAATAACGTAATTTTGGGTTATTAAAAAATCTTTCTATTCGGGGAATTAAATCGTTTAAATAAGAATCTGCTCATTTTCACGGATAAGCCACAGGGTTCATCATACAGATGAGCCTTGTAGGTATAATCCGCAGAATTCATGCAGATTCTTTTTCAAAATCCGTGCCATCCGTAGGGAATTGAGGTCAACATTATACACTGCGCTTTCGCACAGTAAAGATCTGTCGAATAAAGATGGAGAATTATTAAATTTTAGTAAATCGCTTACACAAAACCTGTACGAACGGGTGCTAAGACGCTCACTACAAGCAGCAACATTACTATAGTGGGAGATTAAGCACCCGTTTGTACTTAAATGATGAATAATCATCATTCTTTTTTCAAATATATACATGAAGGAGGCAATTGAATGAAGGCCTTACATAAAATCTGGGGCTATTTAGAAGAAATCCTAGCTGGAATCTTTTTCGTAGCAGGTGTAGTTCTTATTTTTTATGGCGTAATTATGCGTTACATATTCAATGAACCGCAAGCATGGGTAGAGGAATTAGCACGTTATTCAATTATTTGGGGTACATTTCTAGGATTTGGCTTAGCCCTTCGCCACAATCAACATATTCAAGTAGATATTTTATACGATAAATTAAAGCCTTCTATGAAACGTGTACTGGATTTAGTAGCAACTGGGTTAAGCATTGCCTTTTGTTTAATTTATACGTATTACGGCTTTGTTTTAGTAGAAAACCGTTATACATCAGGCATGGTATCACTTGATATTGGGATACCAATGTGGATTGTATACTTAGTTTTACCGATTTCAGGCGTTTTATTTTTACTAAGATTCGTAGAAAGATTAGTCAACATTCTACGAGGAAAGGACGAAGAATATGCTAATCCTCTTACTTAGTTTCTTTTTATTACTATTCCTACGAGTACCGGTCGCGATTAGTTTAGCACTATCGACAATTCTTGTGTTCTTCCAAATTGATTTTAATATGAATATGATTCCTCAGCGTATTTTTACTGCATTGGATTCCTTTCCAATGATGGCAATTCCAGGCTTCGTCCTTGCAGGGGTACTCATGGCGCGTGGTGGAATTTCAAAATATCTTATTGAAGCCTTACGTGCATGGATTGGCCATCTTCCAGGTGGTCTTGCTGTTGTAACAATCATCGCCTGTGCTATTTTTGCAGCGATTTCAGGCTCTTCACCTGCAACGGCTGCTGCAATTGGTTCTATCATGATTCCTGCGATGATTTCTGCTGGCTATAAGAAGCGCTATTCTATGGGGCTTGTTGCCGCTGGTGGTACATTAGGTATTTTAATTCCACCAAGTGTACCGCTAATCATTTATGGTATTACATCAGAGCAATCTATTGGTGAATTATTTATGGCTGGTGTTATTCCAGGACTTGCATTAACAGGCATTTTAATAGTAGCAGCTATTGTTTATGCGAAACGCAATGGTTTTAAAGGAGATGAACCAGCTTCTTGGAGTGAGCGTGGTCGTAAATCTTTAAAAGCAATTTGGGGTGCATTTTTACCATTCTTAATTTTAGGAACAATCTATTCAGGGGTTGTAACACCAACTGAATCAGCGGTTATTGCCGTTTTCTATGGTCTTATCGTATCCCTGTTTATCTATAGAGAAATGAAGCTAAAGGATTTCCGCGAGGTCTTGGTAGAGTCCATTAATATTACAGCCATGATTTTCTTGATTATCGGTGCCGCTTCATTATTTGGATTATATTTAACAAATGCACAAGTACCACAGCAGGTTGGTGCATGGATTGCCGAAAGTGATATGAACAAGTGGATATTCATGATAATTGTTAATATTCTATTCTTTGTTATGGGCATGTTCTTAGAGGCTGTATCCATTATTTTAATTACTTTACCAATTCTATTACCGATTCTAGCACATTTCGATATTAATCTGATTCACTTTGCTATTATTATGACAATTAACATGGAGCTTGGCATGATTACACCGCCAGTGGGACTGAATCTCTTTGTCGTAAGTGGAATTGCTAAGGAAAAGCTTGGTGAGGTGGTAAAAGGGGTCATTCCTTTCATCGTTTTAATGATTATTTTCTTAGGTTTAGTGGTTTTATTGCCACAACTATCACTTTGGTTACCAGAGCAAATGAAATAAGGGCCTCTCTATGGAATCATTGACAAAGAGGTATTCGATTAAGGATCGCCAATTTTGGACAATTGTGATTAGCTTAGGAGGAGCTTCGGTGTTTGTATTTGCAGCAATGTACTCAGTACAGCCGCTGCTCCCCTTTTTTACAGAGCAATTTCAAATTTCTGTCTCCACTGCAAGTCTGGCCATGTCTGTAACAACTTTATCCGTAATTATCGGGTTAATTGTTTTAGGTTTTTTATCTGATCGATATGGACGAGTCCTGTTTATTCGACTTTCGATTGTTTTAACGATTATCCCTTTTCTCTTAATGCCTTTAACGGATTCTTTTTCTATGATTATTTTTTTGCGTTTTATCCAAGGCTTTGCGATTGCTGGTGTGCCTGCAGCAGCACTTGCCTATATCAGTGAAGAAATAAATCAGCAATCAATGGGCTTTGCAACAGCACTTTACATTTCCTGTAATGCTCTAGGTGGAACAATTGGTCGTCTGATGATGGGCTATCTGACAGAAAATAAATCTTGGGAGGTTGCATTTTTCTCTTTAGCACTTTTGGGTGGCATTATATTCATTCTAGTGTGGCTTACCCTTCCAAAATCAAGAAATTTTTCAGTCCATCAGCGTACTATTCAAAAGGATTTACATGGTTTTTGGCTGCATTTAAAAAATCCAAATTTACTGATTCTTTTTGGATTTGGGATCATTTTGCAGCTATCATTTACAGGAATGTGGTCATTTATCCCGTACTATTTAGCTGAACCACCGTTCTTATTATCGTTAAAAACGATTTCCTTTATTTTTTTAGCATATGGCTTAGGAATTATTGGTTCGCCAATTGCAAACTCCCTTGCAGGTAAAGTCGGCATCAATATGATCCGAACATTTGGAGTACTTCTATTAGTGTGCGGGATTTTATTAACGTTAAGCTTCTCCCTTATGATGATTATTGTTGGGCTCTGTATTGCATGCTTAGGTTTTTTCACCGCTCATGCCTTAACCTCTGCAACAGTTAGCCGGACAGCGATTCATCAAAAGGGGCTTGCATCCAGTTTATATCTCGTTTCTTATTATATAGGTGTTGCATCAGGTAGTACTTTACTCAGTCCAATCTGGCTGCATTTTAAATGGCAGGGAATTGTCATGATTACCGTACTCCTTCCTATCCTATATATCGCTTTTTTAAATTACACATTACACAAAAAAAATCAAAGCTAAGCAAGCTAAAAAGAGATGCTCGGAAACGATTCAAACATCTTTTTAGCTCGCTTTTCTTTTTATAAAAGATAAAGCTTTTATTTCTTTATAATAAACACATAGCAGAATACCTAAGAGAATCAATAAAGAGCCGTAAATCTGAATGATGGTGGGCAGTTGTTGTAAAAAAACGGCACTTAAAATCATCGCAATAGCTGGTTCAAAATTTAACAAAAGTGAGGCATTTGTAGAGCCAATATCTTTCATTTTTCTATTCCACATTAAATTACTAATCCCATGAATAATTATGGCTGACACGATTAAAAGGAACCAATACGGAAATTCCACTGGCATATTCTTTTGCGTCAATATAGTTGTGCCAAATGGTGTAAGCGCGATTAGTCCTACTAAATTTGTATAAAACGTAATAGCCTCAGCCGGAATTTTTAGACTAAGATGATTCACAATAATAAGGAACAGGGCAAAACTTAGCATTGTCACCAAGCTTAGAATCTCACCTTTACCAATTGAAATAACAAGTAAGGCTCCCTTCGTAATGATCAGCGATACGCCCATTAACGAAATAATAGTACCTATCCAAAAAATAATGTTTCGATATTCCTTATAAATCATTTTATTAAGTAGTGACGTAACAATTGGTGCACAGGCTAATACAAGGGCTGCTGTAATGGGAGAAGTGTGCTGAAGACTTGCATAAAAGCTGTAGTGATTAATGGCAACACCCAAAATGCCAGCAATCATTAATAATAAAAAATCATTACGCGTAAATGTTACATGGACAATCGCTTGCCAATGAATACACCCTAAAAAAAGAACAATGATTATTAGTCTGTAAATAGCAATTACTATAGGCTCCCAATGATTAATAAGGATAGAACCAATAATAAAATTACTTGCCCAAAAAAATACACAGCTAAATAAAATCATGTATGTCGTTAGTTGTTTCATCTCTTGCACCTTCTCACATGATAATGTCAATATACTTGCTTCAATGGAAAAAATCCGCTTCGCTTTCCATGCAAAGTAGCGCAATCGGTATGATAGCGAAACGGTAGCACGGAATGTAAGCGGATTTTCATCTATATAAATTTGTATAAGGGGGTATAATTTAAATTGGCAACTACACAGTATGCAGTTCCAATGTCTAGCGAATAAATTTTCCTTTAGACATCACAATTCGATCTATTGGTCTTCTAGCAATGACCTCAGCACTTGATACCGCATCAAAGAATACAAAGCTAGCTTCATCTTTAACATTTGGCCAAACCATTTGACCATCTGTATTCAATGGTGTAATACCATTTGTAATATATTTCAATACTTGGCGAATAGAGCGTTCATCAAGTTTTCTAGTTATATCTGCGAAGGTAGTTGCTTTTTCTAATACATCTCCTGAACCATATGGACTCCATGAATCATAAAATCCATCACAACCAAAATGAACATCGACACCATGCACTGACAATAAATCAATCGGTGGCATTACACGATTAATATTAAATGGTACGGTTGACATGATTTTTATTTGTTGCTGTGCGAGTCTATCAGCAATTGTATGCTGCTCCATTAGAGAGACATCTCCTAGTGCGAAGGCATGGCTAATTGCTGTTCGTCCTCGATAATTTGCCTCTTCGACAATATCAATCCATTTGTCAATTGTATAGTAGCCAACATGTCCTCCATCATGTAAATGAATATCAACATCAACATTAAATTCATGTGCAATATCCATTGTCCCGTAAAGAGAACGTTCAATGGTGTTATCTATTCCTGCTGGATCAAGCCCACCAATCATTGTAGCACCGTTACGTAATGCCTCACGTAGTAGCTTTGGCACATCATCCTGTAATAAGCCGTGCTGTGGAAAGGCAATGACCTCAGCTGTCACAATATCTTTATAGTCATCTAAGGCTGCTAGTACACCCTCTAAATTTTTCAACCCTATATATGGATCAATATTGACATGTGTCCGAATATGATTAGTGCCATTACTAATTATTTTTTCAATCATAGCAAGAGCACGCTGTTTGCCTGTAGTAGCTAAAATAGGTAACTCTCTTGCTTCTTGCTCCAGTCGATCCTTTAGGTTTTTTGCTGGTACTACCGCTTTCCAAGGTAAGGAAAGATACGTTTTATCTAAATGATTATGCATTTCCTTAAAAGCAGGTAATAGTAGCTTCCCCTTCATATCTGTAACCTGTTGTGAAGAATCAATGGGTTGTGCTGCAGATATGATTTGTGAGATAAAACCATCAGTAATCTCAAGGTTAAAAAGCTCAACCTTCGTGCCAACTGTCTCATTCTCTTTTATATATTCTCCTGTTTCAAGTAGAACGTTTGTAAGCCATTGCTTCATCTGAATTCTCCTTTCAACTCTCCCACTTCCTGCTGATGAATTACTTTGCCTTGTGAAATAACAGTAGATATCGGGCATCTTCTAGCCACAATATGGGCTGAGCTCACGCCATCTACTAAAAGCATATTCGCAGCATCACCAACCTTTGGCCATACACGCTCACCCTTATCATTAAGAGGTGTTATACCGCCAGAAGCATATTTCCATGCACGACTTAAAGAATATTCATCCATGAAACGAAATCTTTCTGCCATAATATTTAATTTTGTAATTGTATTTCCTGTACCATAAGGGGACCAATGATCTGTTAAGCTATCATGCCCTACCGAAACGTTTACTCCATTGTCATATAAATAGGGAATTGGAATTGTAGAGCGATTAATAGCCACAGGCACTGTTGTTGTCACATCCATTTGTACAGAAGCCATCGCTTGTACTAGGCTTTCTAGCTGAGGCTGTGGTAAATCAGCTAGTGCCATCGCATGACTGATTGTAACCTGTCCTTCTTTTTTAGCCTGTTTTGTCAAATCAATCAACTTATAAAATTCAAATTCTCCCAATGTATTGGGTGTATGAATATGAATATCGATACCAGCGTTATAGTCCTGTGCAATTTGCATTGTTGTTTGTAGTGATCTTTCAATATCTCGATCAACGATGGATGGATCAACGCCACCAACAAGCGTTGCCCCCATTGTCATTGCCTCACGAATAAGTTCTTCCACATTGGATCGTAGTAAGCCATGTTGTGGGAACGCTACAATATCATAGGTGATCTGATCTTGATATTTTTCTAAAACTTGTTTCGTAATTTCAATGTGCTTTGCCCCAATTTGTGGATCCACATTACAATGGGAGCGAATATGTGTATGTCCCTGTGCTATTAGCCACTTGACCATTTCTTCTGCTCGAAAGGCAGCTGTTGGCAATTGTTTTGGTAAAAGCGTTCTTTCTTCTTCAATACGCGTTAATATCCCTTTTGTAATCGGTCTTGGTGCCTGCCATTCTCCACCAAAATAAGTTTTATCGATATGAATATGCATTTCACGGAATGAAGGAACTAGTAGTTGCTTTTGAGCATCCAATACCTCTACATCTCCGTCAACCACTATATTTTTATCCACTTGTTGGACATGTCCACCTTCAATTAGGACATCATAAATAGCTGTACGAGTTCCGACAATATGTTCATTTTCGTACTCATAAGCTTCTTCTAATCTCACATTTTTCAGCAGTAGTTTACGCATAGTTTCCTCCTAATTGGTATTTTATTGATCACCAAGTTTGATTATTCTACAATTTCAACGCCACTAATTATTGTGTAGTTTGATGCATCTAACCAGAAACCTTTCACAGCATTGCTGTAAACTGCTAAATGCTCATAGTTACGAACTGGCATATACACAGCATCTTCTAACTCCATTTGCATTGCTTTTTTGTAGATTTCATTACGAGTTGCTTGATCGGATTCAGAGCGTCCTTCCTCAATTAGCTTATCTATCTCAGGATTACTGTAATAGAAATGATTTCCTGGTGCACCCATAGAGGCTGAATGGAATAGATTGTATTGGTTATAATCAGCGTCACCAGTAGCATTGCCCCAGCCACTTATAAACAATTGATGCTGCTCTTTTGTGATTTCTGAGATAAATGCACCATACTCCATAACTTGAATATCTACATCTAAGCCAATGCCCTTTAATTGCGATTGCACAACCTCTGCCATATTAATTCGTTCTTTACGATCACTTGTTAGAAGTTTAATTTTCGTTCCTTCTTTAATTCCTGCTTCTTTTAAAAGCTGTTTTGCTTTTACAACATCATAATCATATGCCTTCGTTTCACTTGAATAGCCAATCACCTTTGGACTCATTGCTGAATTCGCAAGTGTCCCTACATTATCATAAATTCCGCTAATAATTGCTTCACGGTCAACTGCATAGCTTATTGCTTGACGTACTTTAACATCAGATAATAAAGAGTCTTTCACATTGAAACCAATGAATTCTACTGCAAGTCCTTCTGCACGGAATAGATTCATAGACGGTGAATTTTCAATGCGATCTATTTCTGTTACTGGTACTTGCTCAGCAATATGGGCTTCTCCGCTTTCAATCATTGCTAAACGAGTAGAATCCTCTGGTACCACTTTAAATGTTACTTTATCTACTTTCGGAACATTGCCCCAATAATCTTTATTTGTATTTAGTGTAATTTCCTGTCCAGATTTCCAAGATTCAAATACAAATGGACCTGTCCCTACTGGATATGTTGCTAATTCATCTGCCGCTTCCGCAATAGCTTTCGGGCTGATCATACTTCCTTCTTGGCTTGCTAAAATAGATAAAAGCGGTGCATATGGTTCTTTTAACTTCAATGTCACAATATACGTATCATCTACTATTACTTCACTAATCATTGATAACTTATCACGCTGTGGTGAACCAGTTGCAGGATCTAAAATACGATCAAATGTAGCTTTTACAGCCTCTGCATTAAAATCTGCTCCATCATGGAATTTAATGCCTTCATTCAATGTAAATGTCCAAGTAACATCATCTTTTTGCTCCCACTCTTTTGCAAGTAATGGAACAATTTTTCGATCTCTATCAAAAGCAACAAGTGTTTCGTATACCTTGCCATGAATAATATTTGCTGAAGGAATATCTGTAATAAAGTGTGGATCAAGGCTTGTCGCATCCGAAGCCCTTAAAATAACCAATTCCCCTCCTACACTTTTTGCCCCCTCTTTGGAACCCTCTGCACTTTTATTACTAGCAGTCGAGCATGCCTGCAAAACTAGAACTGTAATTAGAGTCATGAATAAAAACAGCTTCATTTTCTTCATAAACATTTCCTCCTTGTGTGATTTGATACTTACATTTCGAATTATAAAGAAATAAAATTCACTTGTTTTTTAAAATTTTTACGTGTTTTTTTAATTTTCTGACTAATATACTCTAAAATATTTACATTCTTTACGCTTTTCACTAAATTGAAATCACATCAAATAGAAAAGGAGCATTCGGTATGAATAAAGTAACTACTACTATCGATCATTCTGTTTTAGTGAATGCACGCAAGGCATCTAGAAAAAAGAATCTTGTTTCATTCCTAAATAAAATCAAAAAAAATAAAGCAGCTGTCGCAGGAGGCATCATCATTCTTCTCTATATATTGATGTTTCTCATTGGGCCAATTATAGCCCCCTACGATCCCTTTGACGTACAGTTAGATCAAAAATTACAGGGACCGAGTTTAGATCACCTAATGGGCACTGATGACAAAGGACGAGATATTTTAAGCCGAATACTATATGGCTCACGTTTATCTATTGGTGTTGGTATTTCAGCTGTGTTGTTTGGTGGAACAATTGGAACACTTTTAGGGCTCATCTCTGGCTACTATGGCAAATGGGTTGATTCTATTATTAGTCGTATTTTAGATATCATGCTTGCCTTTCCAGGTATATTACTAGCTTTAGCGATTATCAGTGCATTAGGACCAAGTCTTATTAATGTAACAATTGCAGTTGGCTTTTTCTCTATTCCAATGTTTGCACGTATTGTACGTGGATCGACAATGGAAGTGAAAAAGTTGGAGTATATTGATGCGGTTAAAACACTTGGAGCAAATGACATGACTATATTAATCAAGCATATATTCCCGAATATTTTATCACCGATTATTGTTCAAGCATCTATGCGCTTAGCAACTGCTATTTTATCTGCAGCAGGACTATCATTCTTAGGACTAGGTGCACAACCACCATCTCCAGAATGGGGTGCCATGCTATCAAACGGTCGTGATTTCCTGTTTACCGCTCCTTATATGGCGTTATTCCCAGGTATTATGATTTCTTTACTTGTACTCGGGTTTAACCTATTTGGTGATGGATTACGCGATGCTTTAGACCCTAGAATGAAAAATTAAAGGAGAGAAGACCATGACATTATTTATCTTAAAACGACTTGCTCAAATTATCCCTGTGACGCTCGGTGTAACGCTTGTTGTTTTTCTAATTATGCAGATGATCCCTGGCGACCCAGCGATAATTTTAGCAGGTGAAGGCGCTTCACAGGAAACTGTTGCAGAATTACGTGAAAATTTAGGGCTCAATAAACCTTTAGCTGTTCAATACACAGATTACATTAAAAACCTACTACAAGGTGACATGGGTAATTCGTTAAAAAATAACCAACCTGTATTCGAGGAAATTACTGCTCGTTTACCTATCACAATTGAGCTAGCCTTTTATAGTATTTTAATCACAATTGTTCTAGGGCTTATTGCGGGCATCATCTCAGCAATCCGCCCCTACTCATTTATGGATGTTGGATTAATGGTTGTTGCATTATTAGGGATTTCTCTACCAAGTTTTTGGTTAGGTATTTTATTAATGTATGTTTTCTCTGTACAATTACACTGGCTTCCTGTGGCAGGCTGGGATAGTGCCAAACATATTATTCTTCCAGCTGTTACGCTCGGTGCTGGTGGTGCTGCCATCGTTGCACGGATGACTCGTTCTAGTATGTTAGAGGTCGTGAACCAGGATTATATTCGTACTGCCAAAGCAAAGGGCTTAAAAGGTTACATTATCATTTTAAAGCACGCATTACGCAATGCCTTAATTCCCGTTATTACAGTTGTAGGTTTACAGTTTGGTAGTTTACTTGGTGGAACAGTATTAGTAGAATCTGTTTTTGCTGTCAATGGATTAGGGCGAATGATTGTAGATGCTATTCGTACACGAGATATACCAGTCGTTCAGGGTGGCGTTCTTGTCGCCTCATTAATATTCGTTTTCATTAATCTTTTCGTAGACATTATGTATCGATTCTTTAATAAGCGAATGGATTTAAACTAGGGAGGGGAAAAAAGATGAAACAAGAAACAGTGTTGGAAGTAAAAGACTTACAAACTTATTTCTATTCAAGTGAGGGAGTCGCCAAAGCAGTTGACGGTGTGTCATTTACACTTCAAAAAGGAGAAACATTAGGCATTGTTGGAGAATCTGGTTGTGGGAAATCAATGACTTCCCTATCATTACTACGTTTAGTACCTTCACCCCCTGGTAAAATCATCAATGGTGAAATTCTCTTAAATAATACAGATATCTTGAAATTATCAGATGAAGAATTACGCAAAATACGGGGCAATAAAATATCAATGATTTTCCAAGAGCCAATGACAAGCTTAAATCCCGTGTTATCTGTTGGGGAGCAAATTGCTGAATCTATACGTTTGCACCAAGGTTTATCACGCAAAGAAGCATGGCAAAAGGCTGTCGACATGATTCGTCTTGTTGGGATTCCCGCACCTGAAAAAAGAGCAAAACAGGAGCCCTATCAGCTAAGTGGCGGGATGCGTCAACGCATTATGATTGCAATGGCACTTGCCTGTACACCAGACGTGTTAATTGCTGATGAACCGACAACTGCTCTAGATGTGACCATTCAGGCTCAAATTATTGATATTATTCAAAATCTGCAAAAACAATTAGGGATGAGTATAATCTTCATTACCCATGACCTTGGTGTAGTTGCAGAAATATGCGATAAAATAGCCGTTATGTATGCGGGTCAAGTTGTAGAGGAAGGTACAACAGAAAGTCTTTTTGAAAAACCGTTACATCCCTATACGAATGGACTCATTCAATCCTTACCAAAGCTATATGAAGATCAAGAGGAACTATCTACTATTCATGGAACCGTTCCAAGCCCATACAATTACCCAATTGGCTGTCGTTATGCAGAGCGCTGTCCATTTGCTACAGATTTATGCCGTGAAAAACAGCCTGAACTCCTTACTGTTGAACCAGAGAAAAAAGTAAGATGCTGGATGTACAGTAATGAATGGCAAGGCGAAACACATATGAAGGAGATGACAGTATGACAACAAAGCAGCAACCTCTATTAGAAGTAAATAATTTAAAGCAACATTTTTTCTTAAAAAAAGAAAAGCTTTTAGGTCCACAGCAGGTTGTTAAAGCTGTGGATGGTGTGTCCTTCGAAATTCTTCCTGGAGAAACACTCAGCATCGTTGGAGAATCGGGTTGTGGAAAATCAACAACTGGTCGTTCAATTTTAAGATTGGACGAGCCTACCGCTGGAGAAGTGTTGTTATTCGGTAAAAACCTAGTGAACATGAACAAAAAAGAGCTGCGAGCTGCGCGTAAGGATATACAAATTATTTTCCAAGATCCCTATGCATCTCTCAACCCGCGACGAACAATTCGTAAAATGTTAATGGAGGCTATGTCAATTCAAAAAATAGTACCACCAGAGCAACAAGAGGCACGCATGATTGAGTTAATGTCGCTTGTGGGTTTACGTCCTGAATACTTAGAGCGCTATCCACATGAATTTTCAGGTGGACAGCGTCAGCGTATTGGTATTGCAAGAGCCCTTGCTGTCAATCCAAAAATAATTATTTGTGATGAATCGGTTTCTGCCTTAGATGTTTCCATTCAAGCACAAATTTTAAACTTACTGAAGCAACTACAAAAAGATTTAGATTTAACCTTTTTATTTATCTCTCATGATCTAAGCGTCGTTCGCCATATTTCAGACCGAATTATGGTCATGTATCTTGGAAAAGTGGTAGAAATCGCTGATAAGCATTCACTTTTTTCACAGCCACATCATCCTTATACAAAAGCACTTTTTTCATCGATTCCAGTAATCGATAAGCACCATCGCAAAGAGCGCATTATTTTGAAGGGGGACCTACCTTCACCACTTAATCCTCCTACTGGCTGTAGCTTCCATACGCGTTGCCCATTCGCAACAGATAAATGTAAAGCAGAGGTGCCAGCATTACGAGAAATTTCTGCAACGCATAAGGTAGCTTGCCATTTTGCAGAAAATTTAGTTTAATGTAACTTACACTAATAAAATAAATGGAGAGGTCATTATGTTACAACTAGAAACCTTCAACATATATATTCTCCTATGTGTAATTGCTCCAATTATTGGAGCTTTTCTGCTTACGTTTATTTTTATATTTGAAAAACAAATTGATAGCCTTGAGGAAGAAAAAAGGCATTTAGAGTTAGAGCAGGATTTACAAAGAGCCAATATTCTGCAATTAAATCAGCAAATACAGCCACATTTCTTTTTTAATGCCTTAAATTCATTACTGAGCCTTGCCCGCATCAATCGGAAGGAAGATTTGGTTGCGGGCATTGAGTCCTTAGCAACGTTTTTTAAATTTAAATACAATAATCACGAGGTGTTAATTGCTTTAAAAAACGAGGTACAATTTGTCGATAGCTACTTAAATATTCAACAACTACGCTTTGGGCATCGTTTAACGATCCACAAGTATGTCGATGATGCAGCCCTATCCGTACAAATACCTCCATTTATTCTCCAGACCATTATTGAAAATGCGTATAAACACGGCTTTGAACAACATATAGGACCTGCAGAGCTATCCATTTTTATCAAAAAAATGGACAAGTTTTTATTAATAGAAATAAAAAATACACAACCATCAGAAAAAATAGAAACTGTTATTGAGCAGGTAGAGGATGAATTGCAGCAAGGCTATGGTCTTGAAAATATTAGAAAACGACTTGAGCTCATTTATGGACTCGAAAATATTTTATTCTCGATTCAAAATTATGAACAGCTTTACACTGTAACGATCCATGTTCCCGCTTAGGCTTTCTAGAAATTTGAATGTGAAAGGAGAACCTCACCATGAATATATTAATCGCAGATGATGAGCCGTTAGAGCTTGAGCAAATGATTTATTTGTTAAAGCCTCATTTCCCTAATTGGACATTCCATACTGCTCAGGATGCCTCACAAGCTCTGCAATTAGCTAAAAAACACCGTATGACTATCGCCTTTTTGGATATTCAAATGCCTGGGAAAGATGGAATCACTTTGAGCAAGGAATTAAAAGAACTTTATGAAGTAGACATTATTATGGTGACAGCTTATCAGACCTTTGAATATGCCCAACAAGCATTACGTATCGGGGTTAAGGATTATCTTACAAAACCTGTTATCGCTAGTGAGTTAGATGCTATCGTGGAGAAATATAAAGTATGGAGCTCTAACCATGATGCCATTCAAAGTGCTCTGTCCTATATTCATGAAAATTATCATGAAAAGCTAAGTTTAAATATTATTGCTGAAAAAATTCATTTGAATCCTAGCTATTTAAGTCGTAAATTTTTGGAGGAGCAATCCATCGGCATTAATGAATATATTAATAATTATCGCTTAGAGATGGCTATCAAAAAAATAAGTGAAAATCTAGACACAAGTATGTCTGCTATTGCTGAGAGCTGTGGATTCAATAGCCAACACTATTTTAGTGTAGCTTTTAAGAAAAAATATCATCAATCACCTCGCCAATATAAAACCTCTAAAATGAGTAAAGGGTATTAATTGTATGTTAAAAAAATCTTCATCGCTCATACCGTTTGCAAGTTTAAGCACAGCAGCAGGGGTCATTATTCTTTTAGCAAGATGGATTAATGGTAATTTACTATTGTCCTCTCCTTCTGCCCTTATTTCTTATGGTTTTATGGCAGGCATTTGTTACACACTAGCAACAGCCATATCTTTTATTGTGCTTGGTTCATTTTTAAAGAGAAGTGGCTTTACGCAAAGCCAAAACGAACAAAGTTTTTTGATTCTGAAAATACAGGAAAAATTAAGTGGCATTAATTTAAAAGTCTTACAATTTTTCTATTTAGTAACAGGCGTTGAAATATGGCTAATTCAATTAATAACTGTTAGTGTTTTATCAACAATTATGTTTAATATACCAGTGCCGATAACACTAATCTTATTTTTAATCGGGATGTTATTATTGGATCGATTCCTATCGATAAAAGGAATATTATGGATGGATATTTTATTTATCGTTATACTTTTTTCTTTACTTATTTTTATCCCTATTTTTTATTTTGTACAAAATGGTGCTAGTACTGTATATGAAGGAATTCGATTGTATCATCCATATTTGTTTTATTTTAAAAACAGTGAAATCCTTTTGTTTTATGTTGTTTTACAATTAGCAATTTTAGGACAAGTATTGTTCGATAAATCAACATGGTTTCTAATTGCCTTTATAAAACCTAAAAAAATACGTCGAAGTTTATTTTCGGCAGGCATTATTTTAGCTTTATTAACTTTATCCTTTACTGCCGTCTTAATGATCGCCCTATATAGCGGCTCTTATGGACAATTTCAAATTTTAGTCCTTACCTTTTTATATGAGGTACAGCCAGGTTTCCTTACTTTTGCTTTTTTTGTCTTTACATTTTTAGCTATTGTGACAACCTTACTTGTTGAAATGCGAGCAACGAAACGCTTCTTTTCCACAAAAAAACCCTATTATTACTACTTGATAGGCCTTATACTATTCTCGTTTACCTTATTTTTATCAATCGATATGACAATCTTAGGGGTTATTTACATCTTTGCTTTTCTTCACATCACCATGCTGCCCTTTATCATTATTCTTTTATTTACAAAGCGAATAATTCATAAGCATAGTTGGTTTGCAATATTTCTTTCTATAATAATCGGTGTCGGTATTGGTTTATACTTTAACTTTTTATATGGTCTAGCTGTTAGCTTTATAATCTCATGTATAGCTCAATTTTTGCTTCAGACTGAAAATATGGATAGTCGAAACATATGAGCTCGGTTTCAATCGAGCTCAATGCCCAGCTCATCTTTCATTTTGCTAACCGAATACAGCTAAAAAATATACATAAAGAATATAAAAAAAGCTAGAAGCATTACAATGGAAGAAATAATTGACACATAATGTCTTTTCTCTTCGCGACCATAGTAATACTCAATCATTATAGAACTTATTATAACTACAGCCAAAAATGCACTTGTAGCAGCTGTATACAAGAGCCATCCATTTATTGAAAATAAAAAAATAAAAATTACATTCAGAAATTTCAAGATATACACGGAGCGTTGATGACCTTCATTTACGTATTTCGGCTCTTTAGGAATATTAAACTTCCTTCGCAAAAGTTTAGCAACTAGCCACCCAATAAAGATAAAAATAATTAAAAAAGTAATTAATTCTGAACTGTTAATAGTAAATTCACTTTTCTGTACAAGATTTTTATAAGCAGACGCTATGTTTTCATTCTTTACTTTGTAAGATATGTTTGTCTGTTGATCCGTGAAAACTAATTCGGTATCCTTTAAGTACATCTTTAGCTTTATGACCTGCTCATTATCAAACTCGACCCATATATCACTCTTCGCATAAGCGATAAAATTATTATCCCTCAGTGTAACAGTAGCTTGTTGAAATATTTGTTTCAGCAATTTTCTTTCTGATTCTTCTTTATACGCTTGCTGTCCTATAATCCAACCAGCTCTTCCAGCTTTAAAGGATTCCTCATCCCAATTCTGTACCATAGTAAACTGTTTAATTTCTGCCTGTTCTGCTAATTCAACAATCGTAGCATGTTTCGTAGTTTCCACTTGTCCCCAAGGACCTATTACATATAACAACAGTAGTGTTATCATGACTGCTCCAATAGCTATCAATGGATATTGCCTGCTTCTTCTCGTGTTGTGCTTAACATGCTGTAAAATGCGCTCTTGTAATGGCTGTGAAAACCGTGGCGCTTCACCAAGCTCTTTATCCAATTTGTTCTTAAAGAATGTCATCCCCTAACACCTCCCAATCATTTCTATCTAGTTTTTCTTGTAGCTTTTGTCTTGCTCTACGTAATCTAGTTTTTACTGTATTTTCCGTGGATGCTAGGATTTCTGCAATCTCTCGTATTTTTAATTCTTGATAATAGTAAAGAATAAGTACTTCCCTATAAGCTATTGGAAGTTCAAATAAAGCTGTTGTCAAAATCCGACGATTATCCTTCTCTACTAATTCTTTTTCAGGTGTTCGCTTACTCACGCCAATATGCAATTTTTCTAATAACATATGCCGTTTATTTTTCCAGCTTCGTAAATAGTCGTGACTTTTATGTACAGTTATTTTTACTAAATATATTTTCAATGAGGACCGTTGTTCAAAGCGCTCCTGTTGACAATAATAGGCGAAAAATACATCCTGAACGATTTCCTCCGCTACGGCCCAGTCATTCACATAGAGATAGGCCACCCGTAAGCAATATTCACCATGCTCATCCATAATTGCTGTTAAATGCTCACTCAAGCAAACACCTCCTATTCCCATTCAAACTATAGTCGTAACAACATTTATATTAGTTTCAATATAATAAAAAAAGTGCCCAAATGTTTTTTATTAAAAGTCAACAATTTGTTTACAATAAAACAAGTACTAGAGGGGCTAAATATTCGTAACCATTCTCAGTTAAAAACATGGATGAAATGGTACAGGAACGGCGAATTACATCGTCTTGAACAGCCTGTAGGAAAACAATATACATTTGGCAAAGGACCTGAATATGAAAGTGAAACCGCTAAGTTACAAGCAGAGAATCGTTATTTAAAGCAACAAATTGAAGTGTTAAAAAAGTACGCAGAGTTGGAGAGGAAGTGGTCCCAAAAGTTGTAGTAGAGCTAGTAGAGGAATTAAAAGAAATGATGCCAATTGGTGAAATCTGCCGTCATTTAGGTGTAGCTCGTTCGTCATATTACCGATGGAAGGTCGATAAAAATAAATTAACACACAAGAATCTTCGTGGCCAACAAATCTATCGAAAAATCGCAGAATTACTTATAGGCATTGGTGAGAAAACTGTGCAACGTGTGATGCAAAAATACGGCTGGCAATGTCGTATAAAGGTAAAGAAACGGAAACGTACGGGACAACCAGCTCAACTCGCTCTATAGACATAAAAACACCCCTTTAGACCAATATAATCTAAAGGGATGTTTCGTCCCAACTTTATTTCAAATCTACAGTAGAGTTAGAAAAGGATAAGGTACTAACTTTAAAAAAGTTAGTACTAGAAATTATTTTCTCAATCTTTTTATTCGGTGTTTTTTTATTTTCACTCAATATTTTCTACATTTATACACTTAGTTTCACAGTAATAGCCTTTGCCGCCAACATAAACTTTTTCTATTTTATTCTTGCTATTGGTTGCTAATTTAACTAATATTTCGGAAGGCGAGTGTAAAGAATAACCTTGTTCAAATACATAGACTTCTTTTTGCAAGTAGTGCTGTTCATAAAGATTGCAAGCTAATGCACCGTTTGAAGTTCCAGTCGCTGCTTCTTCATTGATGTCGTAGAGTGGAGCAAAATTTCTGCATATCATTCGATTGTCATTAAAAGTATATAGATGCATCCCGACAACATTATAATACTTGCTGATTTCTTTAATTTTTTCAAAATTAGGTTGCAGTGCATGTAATCGTGTTTCGCTTTTTATAGGAATTAAAATATCTTTTAAGCCTGTGGAGACAATTTGAATTGGGTATTTATTGTCTACAGCTTTAATGTCAAAACAGTCGATGAACTCGTTTGGAGATACAACATCATAGAATATCGGTTTGTTTTGTTCCATGAATATGATGTCATCTTTTATGGTAATAGTAAGAACGCCGCTGTGTTGGATAACTATAAAGAAAGAGACAAACTATTTTTAGCATATGAACTCTCCAAAAATAGTTTGTCTACAGTCTGAAGGTGTACTAACTTAAAAAAAGTTAGTTTGTTACATAGTAGGACACTTTTTTATCTTTATTTTACTACGATATTGACAAGCTTACCTGGAATAACAATGACTTTTACTAAGTCTTTGCCTGCCATATGCTCTTGTACTTTGCTGTCAGTAAGTGCTACTTTTTCGATTTCTTCCTTAGAAGCATCTTTTGCTACGATAATTTTTGCTCGTACTTTACCTGCAACTTGCACAGCGATTTCTACTTCATCATCCACAAGCTTAGATTCATCATATACTGGCCACTGCTCATAAGAAAGGGTTGCATGATGTCCTAGTAGTTGCCATAATTCCTCAGCAATATGTGGGACGATTGGTGCTAGCATTTTTACGAAGCCATCCGCGTAAGCTGCTGGAATGACATCTGCCTTGTAGCAATCATTGATGAAGACCATCATTTGTGAAATAGCTGTATTAAAGCGGATGCCTTCATAATCCTCTGTCACCTTTTTCACTGTTTGGTGATAGGATTTCTCGAGTGTTTTATCATCTGAAACTTGAATTTTTGAAGAAATTGCACCATCTTCTTCATTGACAAATAAACGCCAAATACGATCTAAGAAGCGACGTGCTCCGTCTAAGCCATTTGTAGACCATGCCACAGACGCCTCAAGTGGTCCCATAAACATTTCATAAAGACGTAATGTATCCGCACCATGTGAAGAAATGATTTCATCTGGATTAACTACATTGCCTTTTGATTTAGACATTTTTTCATTACCTTCGCCAAGAATCATGCCTTGGTTAAATAATTTTTGGAATGGCTCTTTCGTGTGAACAACGCCTAAATCATATAACACTTTATGCCAGAAGCGTGCGTATAGTAAATGTAATACAGCGTGCTCTGCACCACCAATATAAATATCAACTGGTAACCAACGTTTTAGCAATTCTGGATCAGCTATTGCTTCTGAATTTGTTGGATCAATATAGCGTAAGAAGTACCAGCTTGAGCCTGCCCATTGTGGCATTGTATTTGTTTCACGGCGTCCTTTTTTACCTGTCTCTGGATCAACAACATTTACCCACTCTGCAATATTTGCTAATGGAGATTCACCTGTACCAGAAGGACGGATATTATCTGTTTTTGGAAGCATTAATGGTAATTCAGATTCAGGCACTGGTGTAATTGAACCATCTTCCCAATGAATCATTGGGATTGGCTCACCCCAGTAACGCTGACGAGAGAATAACCAGTCACGAAGACGATAAGAAATTTTCTTCTCCCCAACGCCCTTTTCCTCTAACCATTCAATGGCCTTCGCAATGCCATCTGCTTTATTTAAGCCATTAAGGAAATCGGAATTAATATGCTGACCATCACCTGTAAATGCTTCTTTACTAATGTCTCCACCTTCAAGGACAGGAATAATCTCTAAATTAAACTCTGTAGCAAACTCATAATCGCGTTCATCATGCGCTGGTACTGCCATGATAGCACCAGTACCATAAGAAACTAGTACATAGTCTGCAATCCAAATTGGCACCTTTTTACCGTTAATCGGATTCACTGCATAGGCACCTGTAAATACGCCTGTTTTTTCTTTTGCTAAATCCGTACGCTCTAAGTCAGATTTCATTTTTACCTTTTCTAAGTAAGCATCAACAGCCTGTCGTTGATCAGCCGTTGTAATTTGCTCCACTAATTTATGCTCAGGTGCAAGCACACAGTATGTAGCACCAAATAAAGTATCAGGACGCGTTGTAAATACTGTAAAACTTTCATCAGTGCCATCAATGCCAAATGTGACTTCAGCACCTTCAGAACGACCAATCCAGTTACGTTGCATATCTTTAATAGACTCTGGCCAATCAACTTCCTCAAGGTCGTCGATTAAACGGTCCGCATAAGCTGTAATTTTCAGCATCCATTGCTTCATTGGGCGACGCTCTACAGGGTGACCACCGCGTTCTGATTTTCCATCAATTACTTCCTCATTTGCCAATACTGTTCCTAATGCTGGGCACCAGTTTACAGCTACTTCATCTACATAGGCTAGGCCTTTTTTATATAGCTGAATAAAGATCCATTGTGTCCATTTATAATATTCTGGGTCCGTTGTGTTTATTTCACGATCCCAATCATAGCTGAAGCCAAGCTCTTGAATTTGACGTTTAAATGTCGCAATATTTTTTGCCGTAAATTCAGCAGGATCATTTCCTGTGTCAAGTGCGTATTGTTCTGCTGGTAAACCGAATGCATCCCAGCCCATTGGATGTAGCACGTTAAAGCCTTGCATGCGCTTGAAGCGTGACAGGATATCTGTCGCTGTATACCCTTCTGGGTGTCCCACATGAAGACCAGCTCCAGATGGGTAGGGGAACATATCTAGCGCATAAAATTTTGGTTTTTCTGCTTCATTTACTGTTTTAAACGTTTTATTATCAGCCCAATATCGCTGCCACTTTTTTTCAATTTGTTGATGATTAAAACTCATTTTTTTCCTCCTTTAATTGTGCCATGCTTTTCACCTTAAGAATTGACAAAATATTTAAAAAATAAAAAAACTCGCCCCTTTCTTCATTAAGAAAGGGACGAGAGAATTCGTATCTCCCGCGGTACCACCCAAATTAGTGATCACACTCGGCTCAAGCTTCCTTAACGCGGAAGGAACGGCACGCGTTGCTTCACGCGGGCAGACTCAGAAGGTGAGTTCGATTTGCTTTCTTACTAGCTTCCACCAGCCGCTAGCTCTCTAAAAAGAATCACAAATTTACTATTCCTCATCACTGTCTTTACATGTATTGCATTTATTCTAATGGAAAGTGTTGAAAAGCACAAGCCTTTGTTCATATACTAACCATTACTGTACAATTAAATCCCTTTTTTCCTTAGATTGTGATAATTCCTGACATTCACGGAAGGCAAAATGTTTACATCCTATACACTTATTTGTATCTAAATAGCGAAAAGCCTCATTAATTGCTTCTCCTGTATGTGGATAAAAATGAGCTTCCCCTATTTCATCATAGAGACCATTATGCTGAAGCGCGACTTTCATTTCATCCTGTAATCCTGTTATTAAAATGGTACCACCTTGCGTTTTGAAATTCCGAATAATACTACCAAAATATGTCTCACCTGTTGAGTCCATAAAGGGCACTTTCCCCATTCGTAATATTAAAACTTTAGATTGGTGAGTGGGAGCGGCAATGGCCTGCTCGAAAGTAGACGCTGCCCCAAAAAAAAGCGGCCCCTCAATTGTATAGATACTAATTTGTGGACAATCATGCTGCTGATGAACAACGTGTGATTGTACTTTTTCATGCTTTAATGAGTGATCTGGTAATACTTTTGTGACGACAAGCTTCTCACTCATACGCTTTGCAAATAACACAACAGCTAACACCAGCCCAACCTCCACAGCTAGTGTTAAACTTGTAAAAACAGTCAGTAGGAAGGTAATAATTAAAACTAGTGAATCTCCTGATTTCAACTTCACAATATGTGCAAAATGCTTTTGTTCACTCATATTCCAGGCAACAACCATTAAGACAGGCGCCATACTCGCTAAAGGAATATGAGAAGCATACGGAGCTAATAGCAATAAAGTAAGTAAGACAAATACACCATGAATAATACCTGACATTGGCGAAACCGCACCTGTTTTGATATTTGTCGCTGTACGGGCAATAGCACCAGTTGCCGGGATTCCTCCAAACAATGGTGTAACAATATTCGCAATGCCTTGGCCAACAAGCTCTCGATTGCTATGGTGTTTACTATTTGTCATACCATCCGCGACAACCGCAGATAAAAGTGATTCAATACCACCAAGCATTGCAATAACAAAGGCTGGTCCTATAAGTAGCTGAATTCTTTCCAATGTAATATCCGGTATTGCAAAGTCTGGTAAAGTGCTTGGAATTTGACCATAGGCAGTCGCTATGGTAGCAACTTGTCCTGAAAAAAAGAACGTTGCAATAAGTGTGGAAACAACAATACCTACTAACGCTCCTGGTACTTTCGGTAAAACTTTCGGTGTCAATAAAATAAAAACGAGACAAATAATTGCTGTGACAATACTGTAAAAATTCGTCGTGCCAATATGCATCACAATTTCTTTTAAATTGGCAATAAAATACTCGTGCCTTGTCATATTTGTCAGCCCTAAGAAATTGGCAATCTGCCCCGTAAAAATAATCACGGCAATTCCAGCAGTAAAACCTACTGTTACAGGACGTGGGATAAACTTAATTAAGGAGCCTAGCTTAAAAATACCCATTAAGCACAGCATAATCCCTGCCATCAAACCAGCAATTAATAAATTTTCGTAGCCATATGTTAGAACGATTCCTAGAAGAATTGGCACAAATGCACCTGTTGGACCACCAATTTGATATTTCGAACCACCAAAGATTGAAATAAGTATACCAGCAATACAAGCTGTATATATTCCATACTCTGGCTTGACACCCGAAGCAATCGCAAAAGACATTGCTAGCGGGATTGCTACGATTCCGACAATAATCCCCGACAGTAAGTCCTTCTTAAAATGATGAACTGAATATCCTTCAAATCTCCCTATTATCAGTGACTTCATACATAAATCTTCCCTTCGAAATAATAAGCAAAGCAAATTTTTCAAAAAATATGATTATATATTTTCTTCGTCACTTCCATTGATGGTCATTTCTTCTAATCTTGTAATCGTATTAATTAAATGATTGTTAAAAATCTCCTTGGCTACTCCAAGCAGCTCACCAATCATCGGATCACTTAAGGAGTAGTAAACTTTTTTTCCTTCTTTTATCCCATAAACGATATTTTTTGCTCGTAAAACACTTAACTGCTGAGAAACAGCCGAGCCCTCTTTTTCTAAACAGCTTTGTATCTCATTGACACTTTTTTTACCATCTACTAATAATTCTAGTATTCTTATTCGTAATGGATGAGCTAAGGCTTTAAAAAAATCTGCCTTAAACTGCTGTAATCCCTCTTCCACTTTCATCCCTCCAAGGAATTTCACTTCAACATATTCAAATATTTGAATATGTATGATTGTACGCCTGTTTTTACTTTTAATCAATATCCAATCTAAAAAAAGAGTGAAAACTATACTTTTTGCATAGTTTTCACTCGTTTACATACTTTTTTTGTTAAATCAACCATCATTCGGTGGTTGTTTGATGTTTTCGTAAAGGATAGTCATAGATTAAACATGGCACAATGGCAAACAATACAATGATTACTAGTATTAAAACAAGTACGATCATCCCAAACTGATCAACCATAATACCACCAAACAGGGGTCCAATCATCCTACCAGCTGTTGCCGCACTGTTGATAATTCCTTGGTAGAAGCCCTGTCGTCCCTTGGGCGCAAGCTGATTTGCAATCGTTGGCAAAGCAGGTGTATAAAACATTTCACCGAAAGTTAAGACAACCATAGCAGCCGCAAACATTGTAAAATCACTCGCAAAGGCAATAATTCCAAATGAAAGTGCAATCAACGTAACGCCAAATACTAATTGACGTTTTAATGTATGCTCCCATCGCTTGACAAGTGGCGCAATAAGTGGTTGCCCAATAACAATGAGAAGACCGTTAATTGTCCACAGTAGGCTATATTGTTTTAAGCCTAATCCTAAATCCTGTGTATACGAAGAAATAGTCGCGCTCCATTGCGAATAAGCCAACCAGCATAGCACAGAGGATGCACTAATAATTAATAATGCATAAAATGGTGCTTTATTAATGATTTTCTTACTCTCACCTACCACATTTTTCGGCGCAATACTGCCTACCTCTAATCGCTTAAAAGTAAATAACGCTATAAAAAAGAATAAAATATACATGACTAGATTTACCTTGAATACGTAGTCAAATTGATAGTCAGCCACGATTCCCGCAAGTGCTGGTCCAATAGCAACCCCTACATTTTGAGCAAGATAAATAGCATTAAAGGCCTTTCTTCCGCCCTCAGGCCATGCCGTTCCAGCTAAAGCAAACATCCCAGGAAATACGATTCCTCCACTAAAGCCAAGAATCGTTAAGAACCATACATAATGCGGCCAGCCATGCCAAATCGTTAACCCTATTAATGAGGCAATCGTTAAAAGAATGCCAAGCATAATTGACTTATAGCCACCTATTCTATCAAATAAATAACCACCTAATAGATTACCTAGTACCCCAGCAGCAGAATTCAACATTAATACAAAGCCAGCCATCGCCAGTGACTTCCCTAAATAATCGTGCATATAAATGGCGTTCAAAGGCCATAAAAATGAATTGCCCGTTGTGTTCACAAGCATTCCAATAATTAAAAACCAAACACTTTTTGGCATAGAATGACCTCCATTATTTCGCTACTCTAAATAGTTAGTTTATGCTGAAAAATACAAAAGCACAAGGAAAACAATTTTACCTTTTTTACAGTGGCAACACAATATAAAAAAGTGTATCTGTGTTCAAGCTAATTTCTTTGTTTTCTCTTTATTTTGCTCGGGGTGGACGGCTTTTCGCTCCGCTTTCCTCTTCATCCGCTCGGGCAAACTGGCTTTCCGCTCCGCTTCCCTCTTTATCCGCTCGGGGTGACCGGCTTTTCGCTCCGCTCTCCTCTATATCCGCTCAGGTTGACTGGCTTTCCGCTCCGCTTCCCTCTTCATCCGCTCGGGTGGCTCAACTTTTCGATCCGCTTTCCACATCATCCGCTCGGGGTAACCGGCTTTTCGCTCCGCTTTCCTCTTCATCCGCTCGGGTGGCTCAACTTTTCGATCCGCTTTCCACATCATCCGCTCGGGGTGGCCCGCTTTTCGCTCCGTTTTCCTCTTTATCCGCTCGGGTGGCTCAACTTTCCGCTCCGCTTTCCACATCATCTGCTTGGGCTAACTAGTTTTCAGCTCCGCTTTCCTCTTCATCCGCTCAGGTTGGCCTGCTTTTCGCTCCGCTTCCCTCTTTATCCGCTCAGGATGGCTAACTTTCCGCTCCGCTCTCCTCTTCATCCGCTCGGGGTGGCTGGCTTTTCGCTCCGCTTTCCTCTTCATCCGCTCGGGGTAACCAGCTTTTCGCTCCGCTTTCCCTTTTTCTGCTCAGGTTGCCTAAAATTGAAGCAACTTTACGTTAAATGAATTGGTGTAAAATACCCCTATGGGAATACAGAAAATACCTCTGTTTGAAGTTTCGCTTTATTGAATTCTTCCCTCATGACGGAAAGCACTAGTACATGATAAAATATAGTGTTAGAGGAGTGAAATAAATGACAGAAACAAGCTTTCCTTTTTCTTCAGATGGGAAAAGATACTATACATGGAATCGCTATTTACGTGAGCAATTTGGTCATAAAGTCTTTAAAGTAGCACTGGACGCAGGCTTCGATTGTCCAAATCGTGATGGTACCGTTGCTTTTGGTGGCTGTACTTTTTGCAGTGCAGCAGGCTCTGGTGATTTTGCTGGCAATAAAGTCGATCCTATAGATGTGCAATTCGCTGAAATTCGAGACAAAATGCATCAAAAATGGAAGGATGGCAAGTACATGGCTTATTTCCAAGCTTATACAAATACACATGCCCCACTTCCCGTATTAAAAGAAAAATTTGAAGCGGCACTGGCGCAGGATGGCGTTGTAGGTTTATCGATTGCTACTCGTCCAGATTGTCTTCCAGATGACGTAGTAGAGTATTTAGCTGAATTAAATGAGCGTACTTATTTATGGATTGAGCTCGGTCTTCAAACAGTGCATGAAAAAACAGCAAATCTAATAAACCGTGCCCATGATTATGCCACATATGTTGAAGGTGTTGAAAAGCTTCGAAAACATGGTATACGTGTATGCTCACACATTATTAACGGCCTTCCTCTTGAAGACTATGACATGATGATGGAAACTGCACGTGAAGTGGCAAGGCTTGATGTACAAGGCATAAAAATTCACTTGCTACACCTTTTAAAGGGAACGCCTTTGGTCAAACAGTACGAAAAGGGCATGCTAGAATTTTTAGATCAGGATGTTTATACAAAGCTTGTAGCAGATCAACTTGAGATTTTACCTCCGGGTATGGTGATTCACCGTATTACAGGGGATGGACCCATTGATTTAATGATCGGCCCAATGTGGAGCGTTAATAAGTGGGAAGTATTAAATGGCATTGATGCAGAGCTTGAACGCCGTGGAAGCTGGCAAGGGAAATTTTATCAGGCTGAGGTTGTCAAATGAAGCTACAACGTGTTTTACAATATGCTCAACAACTGTTAAAGGATACAGTTGAGGAGGGTGATACAGTGGTCGATGCCACTGCAGGTAACGGTCATGATACATTATTTTTAGCACAGCTTGTCGGGGATAGTGGTCAAGTATATGCCTTTGATGTTCAAAAAAGTGCTGTGGATGCCACACTACTTCGCCTGCTTGATCATGGCTTAGAGCATCGTGGACTTGTCTTACATAGAGGGCATGAGGAAGTTGCTAAATATGTACACAAGCAAGTGGCAGCCGCCATATTTAATTTAGGTTATTTACCTGGTAGTAATCACGATATCATTACAAAGCCAAATACGACAATAGTTGCCATTCAAGATTTACTAAAGTTACTGAAGATTGGTGGACTGATTGTTTTGGTCATTTACCATGGTCATCCAGGTGGCAAGGAGGAACGAGATGCTGTCATAGAGTATGTAAGTCAGCTTCCTCAAAAATATGTACATGTACTAAAATATGAGTTTTTAAATCAACAAAATGATCCACCTTTTGTTATTGCTCTAGAAAAAATGAAAGATTACCCAATCGAATAATTTTAAGGCATGGCTTCGATGCTTATCGAATTCATGTCTTTTTTGCTTATCAAAAGGAAATATCCCCCGATGGCGCGGGGGATAGGGAGGAGTTACTTATTTTCATGTCAAATTACCTTCATTTAACTTAGCTTAAGTTAACTTTTTAAAGATTGTTGTTTCATTGCTTCTACATAGCGTTGATTAACTTTATCCCAATCGACAGTATTCCACCAATTTTTAACAAAATCAGGGCGACGATTTTGATAGTTCAAATAATATGCATGTTCCCACACATCGATTACGAGCAAAGGAATTTTTCCTTCAATTAAAGGTGTATCTTGGTTAGCTGTACTCATAATGCTTAGTTGATTATCCTCCAGCACTAGCCACCCATATCCACTTCCAAAGCGAGTAATTGCTGCTTTAGAAAGCTGATCCTGAAAATTATCAAACGTTTTAAAATAATATTCAATTGCCTGTCCAATATCAGCATTAGCCTCACCACCGCCATTGGGACTCATCATTTCCCAAAATAAACTATGACAGTAGTGTCCTCCACCATTATTTTGTATGGCAGTTTGAATGTCAACTGGAAGCAAATCAAGATTACTTAATAAATCTTCCAATGATTTATTTTGTAGGTCCTTATAGCCTTCTAAGGCCATGTTTAAATTATTTACATATGTTGCATGATGCTTTGAATGATGAATCTCTAACGTTCTAGCGTCAATATAGGGCTCTAATTGATCGTAGTCATATGATAGTTGCGGTAAATGGAACACAGTCATTTTTTCACCACCTTCTAAAAAGTTTCTTAAAGGAAAAATAATTTCCTTAATACAAAATATATATTCTTTTTCCATTGTCGTCAATAGGAATTTTATTTTCTTTTTGCAAAAACAAAAAAAGCTATCAAATAGAAATAAAAAATTCTATTTAATAGCTTTCCCTATATTACCTATTTATTTTGACGTTTTTTATTATAATCAACCCAGAAATCTGCCCCTTTAATACCAAGTTCTCGAGGATCAAAAACAGGATCTTTTCCTTCTTTTTTCTGTTTCTCATAATCCTTCAATGCCACTATTGCAGGTTTCATAATAATTAAAATTGCAATAACGTTAATCCATACCATCAGTCCAAGTCCAACATCCCCCATTGCCCAAGCAAGGTCTGAAGTACGAATTGTACCATAGAATGCAGCTATTAAAATCGCAAACTTCGCAATCCATATGAAGACTTTTTCAGCTGAACCAGAGAACAAATAAGCCACATTTGTTTCAGCAATATAGTAATAGGCCATAATTGTTGTAAAAGCAAAGAAGAATAATGCGATTGCTACAAATGGACCACCGAATCCTGGTAATGCAGAATCTACAGCAAATTGTGTGTATGCTGCACCTTCCTTAATACTTTTCGCAAATGTTAGTTGATCTTCTCCAGTAAGGCCATTTTTGTTAAATTCTCCAACGTGAATAAATGGATCAGTACCTTCTGCTGCCTTTTCATCCTGTACATTATACATGCCCGTAAATAAAATCATAAATGCTGTAGCTGAACAAATTAATAATGTATCAATGTACACGGATGCTGCTTGCACAATTCCCTGTTTTGCAGGGTGCGATACTTCTGCTGCTGCCGCTGGGTGCGCTCCAGTTCCTTGACCAGCCTCATTTGAATAGATACCACGTTTAACGCCCCAAGCAATTGCAGAGCCAATAATCCCACCAAAAATTTCTTGAGCACCAAATGCGCTAGAAAAAATAAGTGCAAATACGGATGGGATCTCTGTGATATTCATCCCAATAATAATGATAGCCATAATAATATAAGCTAAAGCCATAAACGGAACAATTATCTGTGCAGCATTGGCAATAGATTTAACTCCACCAATAATAATTGCACCTAATAACACAACAATAATAAGCCCTGTAATCCAAGTTTGAACATTGAAAGCGTTTTCAACAGCAGTTGCAATTGCATTCGATTGAACACCTGGCATCAAGATTAACATTGCTATTAAGGCAGCAATAGCAAAAATTATTGCGAACCATTTTTGACCCATTCCCTTTTCTATGTAAAAGGCAGGTCCACCGCGATATTCAGTATCTTTCTCTTCTTTATAAATTTGTGCTAACGTTGATTCCACATATGCAGTTGCTGCGCCAATAAAGGCGATTGCCCACATCCAAAAAACAGCACCTGGCCCACCCATACCGATGGCTGTAGCTGTACCAGCAATATTACCTGTACCTACTCTCCCAGATAACGCAATAGACATTGCCTGGAAAGATGAAATCCCCTTTTCCGATTTTTCGCCTTTAAACATTAAAACAAACATATCTTTAATGTGTCTTACCTGTAAGAACCGTGTAATGATTGAAAAAAACAATCCAATTAACAAAATACCATAAATAAACCACGGTCCCCACAAAATATCATTCAATTTTCCAACAATTGCCTCCATCTTACCCCTCCAATGTGAAAAATTCTATTTTATAAGTCATTATAGTATTACACTTTTCTGAAAATTACAACATTATATTTCAGGAATAATAAATTAGTAATTTTCTAGTAAATTGGAGAGGTCAAATATTACTCAATAATATAGCCAATTCTACGAAGAGCATTGTTGATAAAATCACGAATATAGACAAAAATCTCTTCCCGCTCTATTTCATGAAATAGATTATGATAGCAATTCGCCCATTCCTTAAACTGAAACTCTGTAAATTCCTGCTGATGAAGCCAATTACGAGTTTGTTTAGTTTCCGTTATACTATCTTTTTCAGCTGTCATTACAAGCATAGGCATATTTGGGAATTCAGCCTTTGGTAATAATACTAAATTCCGCATCATTTGCTGTAGCTCTCGATACCATTTCACTGAGACAACTGACATAAAAGGAATCTCATCCTTCATCTCTTCTCTCCCTTCTACACTGCGAGTCAATTTCTCCAATGTAATTTCATGTGTTATTTTAACATTAGCTGTAAGCGCACTTAAACTTGTTAAAGCATTTGATAGTTTACCTGGCAACAGCTTTAATTGAAGCCATGGTGAAGTTAGAATAATGCCTGCACTTTCATATTTTTTCTTGTGCATAGTATGTAGTAATAATGTTGCACCAAGCCCATGTCCTATTAAAAACACAGGTAAATTATACGAAAAAGCATTTTCCATTAAATGTCTAGTATACTTGTTGTATTCTTTAAAATCCTCATCATGAACACGTGAAAACCTTGCATTGACACCATGATTCGGTAAATCCCCCATGACAATGTGGAAGCCTTCCAATCTAAGTTTTTCTATCAGCCATGCATACCAGCGGTGATTTTCATATGCACCATGAAGAATAGCAACCACAGCCTTTGCTTGTCCATCAGCTTCCCATTTCCACATTTACATAGTCCTCCTAAAAAAATTATTACATATTGATTATAACGAAATACTTAACTTCATTAATTTTATATTTCCATCAAGTTGCGTATTTGATACGATAATATTACATCATAGAAAGAAAAGAGGCGATTCTCATGATCTATCCATTTAAAGGTAAAACACCAACCATCGATCCATCCGTTTTTATTGCTGATTATGCGACCGTTACTGGGGACGTTACAATAGGTGCTGAAACAACTATTTGGTTTAACACTGTTATTCGTGGTGATGTGTCACCAACAATTATCGGTGAACGAGTAAGTATTCAAGATCTTTGTTGCTTACACCAAAGTCCGAAATACCCGCTAATTATTGAAGATGAAGTAACAGTGGGACATCAAGTAACTTTACATAGCTGTACAATTCGCAAAAATGCCTTAATAGGTATGGGATCAATCATATTAGACGGAGCAGAGATTGGAGAGGGTGCATTCATAGGAGCTGGCAGTCTAGTACCTCCAGGTAAGGTCATTCCACCGAATAGCTTAGCATTAGGTCGTCCGGCTAAGGTTGTTCGTGAATTAAATGCTGAAGATAAAGAAGATATGGAACGTATCGTCCGTGAGTATGCAGAAAAAGGACAATATTATAAATCTCTTCAAGCAAACAATAAATAATACTAAGTAGCCCCACTTCATCAATTCATCTCTTCACCTGTAGAGAGTCTTCTGTATCTGCCGCTACGCTTACGCGCATAAAACATCTGCCACTGTGCTTTTGATACAAAAAACATCTGCTGAATGAAGATAAAATTATGATTTCGGGGCTTCTTTTTTATTAAGAAAAAGGGCTATGTAAATAAACTAGCCCCTTTCTAATTAATACTTTAATATAATTTATAAATCACTTTAACACTTTAGCGGGATAGTTTATAAACGTGCTCTTTCTCTTAAAGCCTCTGCTCTATCTGTTTGCTCCCAAGGCACATTTAAGTCAGTACGACCGAAATGTCCATATGCAGCAGTTTGCTTATAGATAGGGCGACGTAAATCAAGCATTTTAATAATCCCTGCTGGACGTAAATCAAATAGCTCACGTACCCACTCGACAATCTCGCTTTCCTTCACTTTTCCAGTACCAAATGTATCAACAGCAATGGATACCGGCTGAGCAACACCAATTGCATAGGCTAATTGTACTTCAGCTCGTTCTGCTAAACCTGCTGCCACAATGTTTTTGGCTACATAACGTGCTGCATATGCTGCTGAACGGTCAACCTTTGTTGCATCCTTTCCAGAGAACGCACCACCGCCATGACGCGCATAACCACCGTATGTATCTACGATGATTTTGCGTCCAGTTAGACCAGCATCACCTTTCGGACCACCGATAACAAAACGACCAGTTGGGTTAATGAAATATTTAGTATTTGCATCTAGTAATTCACTCGGAACAACTGGTGCAATTACGAACTGTTTTAAATCTTCCTGAATTTGCTCAAGTGTTGCCTCTTCATCATGTTGTGTTGAAATGACAATCGTATCTACTCGTACTGGTATATTGTTTTCATCATATTCAATCGTCACTTGCGTTTTTCCATCAGGACGTAAATACGCTAGTTCACCAGATTTGCGCGCTTCTGTTAAGCGACGTGCTAATTTATGCGCTAGACTAATTGGTAAAGGCATAAGCTCGGGTGTTTCGTTACATGCATAACCAAACATTAAGCCTTGGTCACCCGCACCGATTGCTTCAATGTCAGCGTCTGTCATAGAGCCTTCACGAGCCTCTAGTGCTTGGTCAACTCCCTGTGCAATATCTGGTGATTGCTCACCAATCGCTACAAGCACTGCAAGATTTTCTGCATCAAAGCCATATTTCCCACGTGTATATCCGATTTCGGCTACAGTATCTCGGACAATACCTTTAATATCTACATAGGTAGAAGTAGTAATTTCTCCTGCTACTAATACTAAACCTGTTGTTACTGTTGTTTCACACGCTACACGTGCATTTGGATCTTCTGCTAAAATGGCATCTAAAATGGCATCCGAAATTTGGTCACAAATTTTGTCTGGATGTCCTTCTGTCACGCTCTCTGATGTAAACAGTCGACGGTTTGTCATTTGGTTTTCCTCCTATTACTCTTACAAAAAGTATTTGTGAATACGGTACTCATTACCCATGTCAAGTCCGATCCTAAGGATTGAACTCTCAAGCCGTTACTGCTGTCGCTTCGCTTTCGTATCAATTTCGCCTAGGCGTAATTGCGTCCGGATTTTATATTGTGCCCTCACAATTCATTCCTTTGAAAATCCGTGACATCCGCCAGAGGCTTTATCTTCATTCAGTAGGTGTTTGGACACCCACTGAAAAGGAACCAAAATCGCATTTATCTCTACCTGTAAAGGTGGAGTCTTCTGTATCTGCCGCTACGTTTACTCGCATAAAACATCTGCCACTTTGCTTTTGATACAAAAAATATCTGCTGAATGAAGATAAAAACAGCTGATGCTTTTAACACGAGGATTTCGAAAGATCCGTCATTATAATAAGGAAAGAACTACATATACTTACCTTTATATTTGTTTTTAACAATAAAAAAATCCTTTTCTCACGCTTACTACATGAGGAAAGGAATAATGACTTCGTAACCTTTCACTCTTATCGTTCAAGGGGTTTCCCTTGCATCAGGTTGGCACCAACGCATGTCGTGAAATAGTTCATGCAGGTTGCCGGGTTTCACAGGGCCTGACCCTCCACCAGCTCGGGATAAGAGTATCCGTTCAATATCTCATATTACGTAAAAGGTCGAACGTTGTCAAATATTTTTTACTGTATTATTGTAAAGGTATGAGAGAAATTTTTTGGTCCCAATACGATTAGCACCTGGGTGATGCTGTAAATGGAAGCAAATTAATCCCTATTACTACCTTATATCCTGTGTTAACATAAAAAGTGACCTAATATCTTTATCATAAAGCATACTATTTGTGGCTTTGAAGACTACCCACCCCTACATGCGGGAAGATGAATTCAGTTTTGCTCTTCTAAACTTGAGTTATAACCTTCCATCTTGTGCGAACCTCATGTTGGTCAAACGCCTTCAAACGCTGTTAAGCTCTGGTGAATGAATGATGACATCTCTCATTATTAATTAACTTTTTGTCGTTTTCTTGAAAAGTAATAAAATCTCAAAAATAATTTCTGAATTAGTATAGATTATTTAAGCAATTGTGTTATACTATTTTTGAAATTAAGAAATTCTCCCTCAAACTCAAGGGAATACTATAAAAAAGGATGGTATTTAATCGATGAATTCAGTAGAAATTGCAAACGAACTGAAGGAATTATTAAGCGGCGGTAACATTAATGTTCAACTTTCAGTACCACAATTAGCTGAAAAGGCTACATCTCGTGGTGAGGCTATGTTAACAGTAGATGGCGCAGTTCGTGCAGAAACTGGCAAATACACTGGTCGTTCACCTAAAGATAAATATACGGTAGAAGAAGAAAGCACAAAGGATAAAATTGACTGGGGAAAAGTAAACCAACCAATTTCTTCTGAAGTGTTCGATAACTTATATGTAAAAGTAGTAAAATATTTAAAAGAACGTGACGAATTATTTGTATTCAAGGGCTTTGCTGGTGCCGACAAAGATTCACAACTAAGCATCCAAGTCATCAATGAATACGCTTGGCACAATCTTTTTGCTCATCAATTATTTATCCGTCCAACTGAAGAAGAGTTAGCTTCCCATGTCGCTGACTTCACAGTTATCTCAGCTCCTAACTTTAAAGCAGACCCTGCTGTGGATGGTACAGCTTCTGAAACATTCATCATTGTCTCTCTTGAAAAGAAAACCATCCTAATTGGTGGAACTGAATATGCTGGTGAAATTAAAAAATCAATTTTCGGTATTATGAACTACTTATTACCACAACAAGGCATCCTTTCTATGCATTGTTCAGCAAACGTTGGTGAAGCTGGAGATGTAGCATTATTCTTCGGTTTATCTGGAACTGGTAAAACGACTTTATCAGCTGATCCCGATCGTAAGCTTATCGGTGACGATGAACATGGTTGGTCTGATAACGGTGTATTCAACATTGAGGGTGGTTGCTATGCAAAAACAATTAACCTTTCTGCTGAAAAAGAACCAGAAATCTACAATGCAATCCGCTTCGGTTCTGTTTTAGAAAACGTAGCTGTCGACCCAGAAACTCGAATTTGTGATTATGATGACGGTTCATTAACAGAAAATACACGTGTCGCATATCCGATCCAATATATTGATAATATTGTTGATCCATCTGTTGCAGGTCACCCAAAAACAATCATCTTCTTAACAGCTGATGCATTTGGCGTATTACCTCCAATCAGTAAATTAACAAAAGAGCAAGCAATGTACCACTTCCTAAGTGGCTTCACATCAAAACTTGCTGGTACAGAGCGTGGTGTAACAGAACCAGAACCAGTATTCTCTACTTGCTTCGGTTCTCCATTCCTTCCACTTCCAGCAACTGTCTATGCTGAAATGTTAGGTCAAAAAATTGACGAACATGGTGCGCAAGTATACTTAGTGAACACAGGTTGGACTGGTGGCGAATATGGTACTGGTAGCCGTATGAAGCTTTCTTACACTCGTACAATGGTACGTGCAGCAATCGATGGCAAATTAGCTGATGTTGAAACAATCCAAGATTCAGTATTTGGATTACATATTCCAACTGCTGTTGAAGGTGTACCAACAGAAGTACTTAACCCTCGTGATGCATGGGCAGACAAAGCAGCTTATGACAAAAAAGCGACTGAGCTTGCTGGTCTATTCAATGAAAACTTCAAGAAATTCTCTAATGTCTCTGAAGCTATCACTACACTTGGTGGGCCATTAAAATAATTTGCTTATACAAAGGGAACGATTTGTAGTCGTTCCCTTTTTTCTTTTTCTTTTACAAAATTTCGAATCGCTACACGAAGCTAATTATGCAGGTGTGGTATTTTTAAGATGAGAGAGGAGCAGAGACGGTTGTTGGAGATAATTATTAGGAAAAGTATGTAATTGTTTCCCACCATATCCTCGTTATGAACGCACAATTTTAGGTATGGTGGGACCAGTTACTGACGTTTCATCCATTCGCAAAGAGCATGGACGGTCTCACGATTTTTTGCCGGAGGATATTGATGGGCAAAATGACGGTCATACCATGTTTCGTAAGTTTTATTGGCATCCTGTAAATAAAATTCTAATTGTCTAGCATGCTCGATATCTACATTTTCATCTTGATACCCATGAATAATAAGCACCGGCGCTGTAATATGCTCTATTTCAAATAATGGTGTTCGCGCGTCATAAGCCTCTGGCACTCGATTAGGCGTTCCTCCTATAACTCGCTTCATCATTCGGCGCATATCTATCCGCTCCCAATAAGTAGCAGTTGCATCAGAAACGCCTGCCCACGTTACAACAGAGGTGATATCTCTGCGTAATATGGCTGTCCAAAGTGCCATAATCCCACCACGTGAGAAGCCAAAGACATGTATATTATCATTGCAGTACTGCTTTAACACGTTTACTCCGTAAACAGCATCATATCGATCAGCACCTGCAAACTCATCTCGCCCCTCCCCACCACGATTCCCTCGGTAATACGGTGCGAAAACAATAAAGCCCTGTGCTGCAAATTGTGCGACACGTGAAGGTCTAACCATTCCAATACTCTGCATGCCTCCACGTAGATATAAAAAGCCATCATATGTACCTTCAGCTTTTGGCTCAGCCAATAAACCTTTCACTCGAAGACCCAAAGATATATAGGTAATTTCCGTTAACCGAATAGCTGGATTCGGCGAAGGATAGGTGCGTTTTTCAACGATTTCACCATTGATCATCATGTTTCAACTCCTCCAGCATTTTTTGCATGCCTTCATCCTTCATATGAAAGCTTAAATTTGGATGATTCGCAAATTCATCGTCGGTTAACCAGATCATCCCTGATGTCTCTAAATCAAACTCGATGTCCTCTTGCCCTGCAAATTGAGCAGTAAAAACCGTTTTACAAAATAACACTTCATCATGAACGGCATATTCTGCAAACCACTTTAAATTTTTTACATGAACTCCTGTTTCTTCAAACACTTCTCGAATTGCTGCCTCTTCCAAAGTTTCTCCAGGCTCTTGCTTTCCACCTGGAACCTCGACGCCACGTCTTTTATGAATCGTACATAGCCATTTGTTATCATATTTCAAAAAAACAAGAACATGTCTAGGTTCAACTTTTAATTCTCCTCTTGTAAAGCTTAAATCCACTCGTAAACCATTTAAATCTGTAAATGAGAACATCCTTTTCAGCTCCTTCTCTTATTTCATACTTTGGGTCGAATCAATTACTAAAAATATTGGCATTCTTCAGCAGTTAGATTGTATCTGCCTCAAAAAAAGAAGGAATTCCCTACGTAATTCTCCATTCTTCACGTTCTTTTGGGGATACAGTTATTTTTAATATAGTGTAATTATGCAATGACAATCAACAAATAATCGCTAATAATTTCCTCTATAGGGTAAATGGGAACACAAGTTTCAAAAGAAAGTCATTTAAAATTAAATTTTCCATAAAAATAAATGAGGAAAGTATAATTTTTAATCAGGTAGGATTATGTAACTTTTTTAGATTTAGAAATGTCAAATACATAGGGAGGGTAACATAAGTGAAAAAGCTAAAATTTATTTATCTATTAATTTTTTCTTTATTCGTGTTAATTGGCTGTGCTGATAAAAATAAAGATATTACCGTTTTTACAAGTAAAAACCCTGATGCACAGGAAGTATTGTCATTAGATAGTAATGCGGATATATTTCAATGGAATGATATCATCTATAAAACAAATATTGATTGGATTAAAGAACTCCAGTTTACTGAAAATTCAAAGGTTGGAAAAATTGAAGCTAACTCTTCAATTGCAGCGGAATTTAAAAATGGAACAGCAAACAAGTTATCTGTGGGTACTGAAATTTTTACAGTAAAAGAACGAAATGATGTGTTAATGGTGAAAGATGATGGAGAAGTTAAATTTTATTATTTATTAGCTGAAGGTTAATAAAAATCTTTGCAATATGTCACACAAAAAAGCGTATTCGATTTAATTTGAATACGCTTTTGCACTTGGTTGAAACAGGAACAGTACTTATTCCTAAATAACTTGTTTGCCATCAAAATAGACGGTTGGATTTTTGACGACACAATCAATATGAACATCTGCTGCATTTGCGCCACCAAATGGTACATTACTGCCAAATGCAATATGAATGGTACCAAATACCTTTTCATCCTCAAGGACATTCCCACATAATATAGCACTTTTGTTTGCACCAATCCCAAACTCTGCAATGATACGGCCATTGCCCTCCCCTAGTAATTCAAGTAATTTCGGGCCATCTGAACCGATTGCATCCTCTAGTCGACCATTGTGAAGCTTTAGTAATAATGGTTCTTTCAACACACCAATATTGGCAATAGAGCCATCAACTAAAATCTCACCATTTGCAGATGTTTCAATGGGAGCAATGTAGGATTCACCTGATGGAATATTACCATATTCTCCGGAATTGCGTACAATACCTGTTGAACGAATACCGGAACGATTTTCTACGCTAAACGTCAACTCATACCCATCTTTTACAATGTGAACATCCTTTGCAGTATTAAGTAGATTGACATAGCTTTCTACAAGTACTTCTATTTCATTTGCATCAGCATGAAGTGCCCCTTGCTCCAGCATTGCGAATGTAACGCCTGGCATTGTGGCAACTCGCCCGCCATTTTCACACGCCTTTTTTCGAGCCATTGTATGTGTTAGAGAATGGGAGGTAATGCATAAGGTAACATCTACTTGCGACATCAGTGACGATATAGCGTTCACTGGTTCATGTCCAGATTTCTTCAGTAGTGGCATCACAACTAGCATTGTGTTTTCCGTTATGCTTAAACCTGCCTGATGGAAAATTTCAGCAATCTCTTGTTTGTGAACATCTGTTAGAATCATCAGTGTTTCTGAGGATTGAACATTTAAATTATTTTTTAAGATATTCAGTGCAATCTCCTGTAAATGCTGCATGTATTTTTTCTCCTTAATTAAAATTCAAATGATACCTACGTATGATATTTTCAACCTCTTGTCTCGCTTGTGTTAGCGGTTCCAAAACTTCTGGAATACGTTGCTCTGTAAAACGGTAAGTAGGGCCTGATACAGTAACTGAACCTACCACTTCTTCTTCACTATTAAATACAGGCATTGCAAGTGCCAGTACATCCGCAGTATATTCACCTTTACTAACTGCATAGCCACATTCTCGTATCTTTACGAGTTCATCTCGAATTTCAACTGTATCTGTCATAGTATTGTTTGTGTAGGCGATTAGTGGCACATCAATCACTTTTGAAATTTGCTCTTCATTGAGGAAGGCAAGCATTGAACGGTAGGAGGCTCCTACATAAAGTGGTGTTCTACTTCCTCTAGATACTGTGAATTTCACCTTATTGACAGGCTCTGCCTTGAGCAAAGTTAACGCCTCTAAGCCATTTAATACTGTAAAAATAGCAGTTTCACCTGTTGTATCCTTTAATTTTTCGAGAACTGGCATGCAAAGTTGATCAATGTTTAAAGAATCATACATATTCATCCCAATTTCCCATAAGGCAATGCCTAATGAATACTTTTTAGTTATAGGATCTTTCGTAATAAATCCATTATTCTCAAATGTTTCAAGAATACGATATAAATTTGTATGATTCATATTCATTGCCATTGCTAGCTCACGACCACCCCATGTGGGCTTTTCCTTTGTAAACATCTTTAAAACGGCAATAGATAAATTTAAGGTTTTTAGCATCTCTCTCATCCTTTTGATCTATTTATCTGACAGTAACGGGCAGTTCTATCAAGTTTGGTGAGGAATTAACTGCCCGCACATGCCTGATTCGTAAAGTTCTAATCTGTAGGGATGAGGAAAACCCTTCTAATTAGAACTTTACTTTTTCTTGTACAAAAGATTACCTTTACGGTTACTTCAATAAGGGGGAATTATCGAGATAGTATCATGTATGGCAACCGTTTGTACAAGATCGTTTAACTTTAATCAGTGGAGGATGAAGTTTGGGCTCGTAATGACCCGTCCTATACGTCATCCCCCACCGATTAAAATTCATTATCAAAAGTAAGAGAGGAGGTAGCTCCCCCTTACTTTTGATGTAAAAAATCTATGGCAGCCGTAATATAAACTTTTGCACAACGTATGATATCCTCTACACGCACTTTTTCATTATAGCCATGGATACTTGGCAAATAGGCTGGACCATATTGTAGTACTGGAATATTATATTGTCTGAAATGACGAGCATCACTACTTGCCCATTGCATCACACCATATGCCTCTTTACCAGTAACAAATGAGATATTATCTACGATTGCTTGGCATACAGGGTTTTCAGCTGGTGTATAGTTGGCCACACTTTTAAATCCAAAACGTTTTATCGAATAATCAATATTTAATGCATCTAATTTACTTGCCAATATATCAGTAACTTGTTCTTGTGTAATACCAAAAGGTAAGCGGCAATCTATTTGTACCTTACAATAATCAGGAATAACGTTGGACTTCGTACCCCCCTCAATTGTACCAATATTTACAGTAATTTTCTCTAATACTTCTTGATATTTCAAACGGTCTTTTTCCACTTCTCGCATGTATTTTTTAGATACTTCAATTAGGGGCTGTACTTCCTCTGGAATTGTAATCTCTAAATCCCATAAGGTACGTATTTCATTTATAGCAGCAATCGCATCTATAATAGCATTTCTTCCTGCTAATGGTGATAGGCTTCCATGACCAGGTTCCCCACGTACCTCTAATTCAAACCAGTACGAACCTTTTTGACCAATCGTAGGATTTAATGGTGATGAAGGCTCCGCAATTAAACAGCCATCACCCTTTACTAGATTTCGTTCTAATAGCCATGGGACTCCATACTCTCCACCTGTCTCCTCATCGGGAACGATCGCTAAAGTCAGTTTTCCTGGTAGCTCAATATTCAATTTCTTTAGCATCTTAGTTGCAAAAATAATTCCTGCTAATCCTGCTTTCATATCACTGGCGCCACGACCAAGCATCCATCCGTCCTTTACTTCCCCTGAAAATGGGTCGAAATCCCACTTAGCCAAATCGCCAACAGGTACCACGTCTGTATGGCCACAATAAACTAGCTCTTTCCCCTCTGTATTTCCAATAGAGGCTACTAAATTAAACATTTTATCCGCAGATTCATATTTTTCATATGGAATATTTATCTCATTTAAATAATTTTCAATAAAAGTTGTTATTTCCGTTGTATCTCCTGGTGGATTGACGCTTGGAATTTGAATTAATTTTGAACATAATTCAATCAACTCATCTTTATTATGTTCAACTTCTTCAATTAGTTGTAACTTGAGTGCGTGTAAATCATTGTTCATGAGCAGGTACCTCATTCCCTTTTGTTTGTAAATGATTCATGCTTCCATATAAAATTTCGATAAGAGCAAATTGCTTTTCATCATAGAATGCACATTTTTTTGCACCAAAAACCTTAGCTACTTCTAAGACAAATCGAACGACATTTTCTACATCTGTTACATGTGTGGCACCTGTTGCACAGCCTGCTACCACAGATTCTGTTGTAATGGCAACGCCTACAACTGGGCTTGTTGTGGCAACAGCCGGTTGTAAAATACTATTAACATGGAATAGACCATTTCCATATGGTGTAATATCTTGCGTAGTAATTGGCATGACAACAGGAGAAATTCCTGCCGATTGAGTATACACATGTAGTAAATCATCACTAACCTTCAAAATATAGCCTTCCTTAACGGTTGGGGTGATGGCAAACCCTTTATGATTACATATTTGATTACCCTTTGTTGTATCAATCGATAATATAGCATCCATCGTTTCATCAACTTCATTTTCATTCATAACACTAATATCTACTGGCGAATTCATAAATGGTACTGGCTCGTGTGGTAAAGTTGGGGCTGTTGGACAAATATGTGTAGTAAAAATAACGTCCCCCTCTAGCTGATCGCCCTTTAAAGCCATATCAATTGTTTTTGCTGCACTTGCCATACAGGCTAATGCACCATCACCATCAGAAACGAAGCCTGTCATTTCTGGGCGTGCTCCAATTCCACCTAAACGTCCAATAATACCTAGTGTTGGGGCGCTCCCACCTGATGATTTACCGTTTTTCCCCTTGACCAAAACTCTTACAAAATCAGTGGAGCCATTGTCACCCTTAATCGTTTTTACAGTAACATCTGCAGAAGGGTCAATATTGTGTAAGTAATCTTTAACAACCTCCCCATTTACATAGATACTATCCATTAATTCGTATAATTCCATAACATGTTTCAATGACATATTCTTGTGCTCCTTTTTTATTACCTCACAACATTTGATAGCACTTCGTGAAATCGTTTGATAGACGTTTTCCCAAGCTTCTAATAAATGAATGCTAATGAGGCTTTTTTTTCATGTTGTATTTTCTTAGGCATACCCTAAGCTACTGCTATCTTAATTAGCATTATATAAATGACAAGAGACCTGATGTGTTGCTGTAACTGTATCTAGAGTAGGCTGAACTTGTGCACATTTTTCTGTCGCGAATCGGCAACGTTTATGAAATGCACAGCCGCTCGGTGGATTGACTGGACTTGGAACGTCTCCAGTTAAAATAATGCGCTCCTTATTATCAAAGGGATTATCCTTTGGAATTGCTGATAATAAAGCCTGTGTATATGGATGTTGAGGATTTCCATATATCTCTTCATACGTGCCAATCTCTACTATTTTCCCTAAGTACATTACAGCAATCCGATCACACATATAATTGACAACATTTAAATCATGTGAAATGAAAATATAGGTTAGCCCAAATTCCTTCTGTAAATCTTTCAATAAATTAATAACCTGTGCTTGTACAGATACATCCAATGCTGAAACTGGCTCATCACAAACAACTATATCTGGATTTAATGCAAGTGCACGAGCAATATTAATGCGCTGCCTTTGTCCACCTGAAAATTCATGTGGATAGCGCTTAGCATGATAGGCACTTAAACCAACTGTCTCCAGCAATTCAATGACACGTTTTTTGCGTGAGGCATCATCTCCAATACGGTGAATGGCAAGTGGCTCAGCAATTAAATATTCAATCGTTTTTCTAGGATCCAATGAGGCATATGGATTTTGAAATACCATTTGTATGGATTTTCGTGCCGAACGAATATCCTTTGTATTTAAATTTGCTAAATTTGTTCCGTTAAACTCAACTATTCCTTCTGTGGGGGTAATTAATTGATTAATAAGACGTGCGACCGTTGATTTACCGCAGCCAGATTCTCCAACAATGCCTAATGTTTCTCCTTTATATAATTCAAAGCTTACACCATCCACCGCTTTTACAAATTGTGTTGTCTTTTTAAAAGGAATAGAACTTTTAATAGGGAAATGCTTTTTCAAATTGCTTACTTTCAAGACCAGCTCTCTATTTTGCTGCATTAAAAATTCCCTCCTTACGCTCTACAATTTGCTCTTTCGATTGCAGATGGCAAGCCACAAAATGGTTTTCTCGTACCTCTTGTAATTCTGGTATTTTACTACGACAAATATCTGTTGCCATTGGACAGCGAGAAGAAAAATGGCAGCCATTGTGTGGCATCGTTAAATCAGGTGGACTACCTGGAATCGCTGGTAGCCTGTTTTGCTCCTGTGTGCCCATCGTAATTTGTGATTCTAGTAATCCCCATGTATAGGGGTGCAAAGATTGCTCATATAATTGCCTAGTTGTAGTAGATTCTACTGTACGTCCTGCATACATCACATTTACCTTGTCACAAAGTTCCCATACAACGCCTAGATCATGAGTAATCATAATAATAGCTGTATCGTGCTCCTGCTGTAGCTTCTTCATTAAATCGAGAATCTGTGCCTGCACAGTTACATCTAGTGCAGTTGTTGGTTCATCTGCTATGAGCAGCTTAGGATTGCATGCTAGTGCAATGGCTATCATAACTCGTTGTCTCATACCACCTGAAAATTCATGAGGATACATTTTTAGGCGTTTTTCAGGCTCTGGAATCCCCACCATTTTTAACATATCAACGGCTTTTTCATTGGCTTCTTTTTTGGATAAACTTTCATGCGCACGAATAACCTCAATAATTTGATTGCCAACTGTAAGAACTGGGTTCAAGCTTGTAATGGGGTCCTGGAAAATCATCGACATTTCATTGCCTCGCACATTGCGCATTTCCTTTTCTGAAATTCCTAGTAACTCGCGCCCATTAAAGTGAATTTTTCCATTTGTAATTTTTCCTGGCGGAGATGGGATTAAACGCATTAATGCTGTAGCTGTAACACTTTTTCCCGATCCTGATTCCCCTACAATTCCAAGTGTTTCTTTTTTATTCAATTGTAGATTTACGCCATTTACAGCTTTCATCGTTGAGCCGCCACTTTTAAATTCAACCGTTAAATTTTCAACATCTAGTAAACGTTCAGTCATGATGCCACCCCCTTCCCTATCAAACTTTCATTTTTGGATCTAATGCGTCACGTAACCCATCACCTAATAGATTAATACCTAGCACTGTTAGTAAAATACAAATTCCAGAGAATGTTGCCATTTGAGGATTCAACACTAGAAAATCCTTACCATCCTTCAGAATACTGCCCCATGAAGCAGTAGGTGGTTGTATACCTAAGCCTAAAAAGCTAAGCGCTGCCTCAGAAATAATGGCCCCAGCCGTACTCATTGTGCCGTAGACAATTAACGGCGCAAGACAGTTTGGTAAAATATGACTAAAAATAATACGTGTATGTGTAGCACCTAATGAATGAGTTACTTCAATAAACTCCTCCTCTTTTACGCTTAACACTTGTCCACGCACCAATCGTGCAAACCCTGGTATATTGGCAATACCAATGGCTACGATAACGTTTACTAATCCTTGACCTAGCACTGTCATTAATGTAATAGCTAATAAAATAAATGGAAAAGCAAACAGACCATCCATTGTCCGCATAATGATAGAATCTAAACGCCCACCAAAATAGCCTGCAACTAATCCAAGTAATGTCCCAAATACTGCCCCAAAGAGTACAGCCGCAACACCAACAACCATTGAAATGCGCGTACCATACACTAAACGACTAAACAAATCTCGACCATAGTTATCTGTACCAAGTAAATGTCCATCTGTATTCATTGGTAAAAATGATTTACCAACAGTCATTTCATTTGGTGGATGGGTCGCAATAAGCGGAGCAAAAATGGCTACAATGGTCATCAGCATTACAATAATTAAGCCAATTGTTGCTAATTTATTTTTTAACAATTTTCGTAATAATGTATTTTGCTTTTTGTTGTCATTTACAATTACTTGTGCCATCGTTACTTTTTCCCCCCATCCGATTCAAGATTTACTTTTGGATTTACGACTTTATATAAAACATCCACGATTAAATTAATAAGGACAAAGATGAAGGCAATAAAAATAACTGTCCCCTGTACAACGACAAAGTCACGCTTATCAATCGCGTCTACAATAAGTCGCCCCATACCCGGCCAACTAAAAATCGTTTCAGTTAATACTGCACCGCCTAGTAAATTTGAGATTTGCATACCTAGGACAGTTAAAATAGGCGTTAATGCATTTTTAAATGCATGTTTACCGATAACTAAATATTCCTTAATACCTTTAGAACGTGCAGTTTTAATATAATCCTGTGAAATAACTTCCAGCATACTCGAACGTGTTATACGAGCAAATGTCGCCATCGGTATAGTAGCTAGTGCAAATGCTGGCAACAGTAAATGTTTGATATATGGCCAAAGTCCATCATCTAAATTTCCCATTCCTGTTGCAGGTAGCCATCCCAGATTAACGCTAAAGAATAACACTAGCATAATTCCTAGCCAAAAGATTGGCATCGAGACACCCACTAAGGATATAAGCATGACTACATAATCTATTATTGTATTTTGCTTTCTTGCTGCTAATATTCCTGCGGGAATCCCAATGACTACTGCAATTAGAAGCGCTGCCAGAGCTAATATCACTGTATTCGGAAATCTTTCTATAATGAGCCCAATGACAGATTCACTATAAGAATATGAATAACCCAGATTAAGCTGCGCTAGGTCTGCTACATAGGAAATAAATTGTGATGGGATCGATTTATTTAACCCTAACTCTTCCCTTAAATTCTCTACATCTTCCACACTTGCTTGAGGACCTAACATAACAGATGCCGGATCACCTGGAATCATTCTCGTAATAATAAATACGATGATTCCAACTACTAGCAGTGTCGGGATAAGGTTTATTAACCTTTTTAAAATAAATGAGCCCATTTTTCAAGACCTCCTTTTCATTATTAGAATCAGTGGTTCATATTGTGAATAACTAAATACTACACCTAGTGATAATTATTTGTAAATATATTTTTTTCTGAATCTTTATAATTTTTTATTTACTTTCTGTTTACAAATGTGCTACTTTTATTTCGAACCTACCATTTTTGAATCAACGGTTCATATTGTGAAACAAAATATAAGGAGGCTAGCATGTATGAAGAAAACAAACGTAAAAAAATCTGTACTACTACTGTTTTTAACTTTAATGATTGGGATTTTAGCAGCGTGTGGTGGTAACTCTGATAAGAAGAATACATCAGAAGAAAAAGAAGGCGAAGCTACATCAGGTGGAACGTTAAATATCGGACTTTCGGCAAATTCTAAAACTTTTGATCCCATTAAATACACTGGGGTTTACGAATCACAGGTAATGCGTCAAATGGGTGATACTTTAGTTGTTTATAACAAGGATTTATCAGATATCATTCCTTCCTTAGCTACGGAATGGAAAGTATCAGACGATATGTTAGTTTATACATTCAAGTTACGTGAGGGAGTAAAGTTCCAAAAAGGGAAATATCAAGACGGTCGTGATATGACTGCGGAGGACGTAAAATATTCGTTAGAGCGCTCCGCAAAAGAATCTGCAATGAATCGTCTAAGTGGCGTAACAGAGGTAAAAGTAATTTCTGATTATGAGGTTGAGATTCATTTAGCATCTCCAAATGCCGCATTACTTGCTATGTTAACAGATGCAGGTAACATCATTATCCCAAAAGAAGAGGTTGAGGGCTGGGGAGACAGTTTCTCTGAGCATTTCATCGGAACAGGTCCATTCCAATTAACTGAATGGAAAAAAGACCAAGAAGTAAAGCTAGTCCGCAATGAAGGTTACTGGGGTGAAAAACCTCATCTTGATAATGTAACAATGAAATTTATTTCTGATCAAAACATGATGACAAATGCATTACGTTCAGGAGATATCGATATCGCAATGGATGTAAAAGGCCAAAATCGTGAAATTATTAACCAAGATAGCAATTTTGAGCTTTTAACAAATCCTGGCTTATCGATTGTTTACCTTGATCTTAATAACAAGGTAGGTCCAACGGCAGATAAGCGTGTACGTGAAGCTATCTATATGGCAACAAATGTAGAGGAAATTATCACTGGTGTTAACCAATGGGGTGGTGGCGATGTTTCTTATTTACCTCTGCCTCCAGGTTCATGGGGCTATGATAAAGCTTTAATTGACTTAGTACCAAAATATAATCCTGAGGAAGCTAAAAAGTTATTAGCTGAAGCTGGATATCCAGATGGCTTTAAAACAGAAATTTTTGTATCTGAGGCACGTGTTCCTTACGCAACTATTTTCCAAAGCCAATTAAAGAAAAACTTAAACATTGATGTAGATATCAAGGTTCTTGAGTGGGGAACTTACAGTGATACAGTTGCTAAAGGAAAAGCATCCATGAATATTGGTGGCTGGACATGGTATCCAGATCCATACTTCTTCCTATACCAATTATTCCACACAAATCAAATTGGTGCTTTAGGTAATGGGAAGGGCTATAGCAATCCAGAGGTGGATAAATTATTAGAACGTGCGGTATCGGAAACAGTTGTCCAAGAAGAACGTGCAAAATTATATCAAGAAGCTTTAAAATTAATTTTAGCTGATGTTCCTCGTATTGAATTAGAGGCTACACAAACGGTAGCTGGCGTGAATAAAAAGGTAAAAGGCTTTGAGGTTTCTGCAGATAACTCCGTACAAATTGTACACCCTAACGGGACGAACGTTTCAATTTCAAAATAATTTAACATGAAAAGTGGAGATGATTAGTCTCCGCTTTTCTATTCATAGGAAAGGGAGCGCAGACGATGACTCGTTATATAAATGGTCTTGTTTTCAATTCTGAGACTCGTAGTTTTGAAAATACTGATTTTGAAGTACATGGACAATATTTCACACAATTAAATACGGCTGAAACGGAAATCGATCTTCACGGTTTTTACATTACACCAGGTCTTATCGATAGCTGCTCACAAATTGGGTTAGCTGAAATTGGCATACGCTGGGAGGGCGATGACAGCTTTGAGTTTGAATCACATCTACAATATTCAGTTATTGATGGCATCTATCCCTTTGATACAGCGTTTAAAAATGCCCTTTCACATGGCATAACTGCCTCGCATATTGTCCCCTCTCCTAAAAGCTTGGTTGGTGCAAAAACGGCTATCATACACCATACACCTTCCACTGTTGATGAAATGGTGATTAAAAAAGATTTCGGCTATTCCTTCTCAATCGGTCAAAATGCCAAAAGCACATTTTTTGCAGCGCAGAAAAAACCACTTACACGTATGGGCATTGCCAAAATTATGAGAGAAACGCTCCAACAAATCCAAGAACAAGAGCCGCAGATTCGCAAAATTTTGGTTCGAGCACATAAAGCTGTTGATATTGAGCTGATTGCTCGCCTTCAACAAGAGTTCCCTTTTGAATTTCATATAATTCATGGTACTGAAACTCCACTGCTTGAGGGAGCATCCTTTAATACAGTGATCGCAGGTCCTACCTTCCGTTATATTGAGCATAATGAAATGATGGCACTTTCACCAAAGTTATATTCACAATTAGCTGCATGTGAAATTCCATTTGTCTTTTGTACAGACCACCCGGTAAGCAGCACAACTCATCTAGCATTAGAGGCATGTTTAGCAGTTCGAGAGAAATTACCTCGTCAGGATGCTCTCTATGCATTAACGACAGGTGCAGCAACTTTACTTGGAATAGAGCATCTAACAGGGTCCATTAAAGATGGGCTATTAGCTGACTTTGTTGTTTGGAATAAGCATCCATTAGATTTAGATGCAAAAGTGGTTGCTACTTTTATTAAAGGAAAGAAAGAATATTCATGGAAAGAGGGTATAATATGATCATTTTCCATAATGCAAAATTTGTAGCCGTCAATGAACAGAATGATACTTTCGAACAGCTATGGATAGATGATGGTCGCATTGTGTATACCGGACCAGCCAAAGAAATCCCTGACAATGCTGAAAAAATAGATTTACATGGTGCATTTGTTACACCAGGTTTAATCGATATTCATGCGCATGTTGGTACATGGGCAGAGGTTACGGAGGATATTAACGATGCCAATGAATATAGTGAACCCTTTACACCCCTAATGCATGCTTTAGATAGTGTGGACATTCGACACTTCTCGTTTCAGCATGCTCTGGAAGGTGGCGTCACGACTGTACAAACAGGTCCAGGCAGTGCCAATGTTATCGGTGGTATTTGGAGCATTTTAAAAACCGCGGGACCAACACTTGCTTCAAGGATACTTGTTGAGCGCAGTGGGTTAAAGGGTGCATTAGGTGAAAATCCTAAAAATGTTTTCGGTAATCAGTATAAGCGTAAGCCTATGACGCGTATGGCCATTGCTCAATTGCTGCGTGATGGTTTTCAACGTGCCACTCGCTTAAGTGAAGAAGAAAAATCGGAGCATGTCAAGCATAATTTGGAGCTGCGACCTTTCATCGAGGTGCTACGAGGAGAAATGCCCCTTCGCCTTCACTGTCACCGAGCAGATGATATTATGACAGCGATTCGTATTGCAAAGGAATTTAATGTTCAGCTACATCTAGAACATTGTACAGAGGGACATATGATCGTTGATGCTGTAAAGGCTAGTGGATTTAATGCAACCGTAGGACCTTATATGCTTACACCATCAAAATATGAAACTCGCAATTCAACACCGGCAATCGCAAAAATTTTTAAAGAGCATGCTATTCCATTTGCTATTATGACTGATCATCCATTTGTACCTATTCAATATTTGAAGTATTGTGCGTCTGAAGCCATTCGCTATGGTTTGGATGAAGAAACAGCATTAAAAAGTATCACCATTCATGCGGCTATGCTTGTACAGCTCGATCATCGAATTGGCTCTTTAGAGGTAGGCAAAGATGCAGATTTTGTCGTATGGTCTCATCCCATTTTTGAAACGGAAGCAAAAGTACTACAAACCTATGTCAATGGTAAAAAATATTACGAAGCGGAGTGAAGAAAATTGGCGAAGTCAAAAATCGCAATTGTAACGATTGGACAAGCACCTCGCAAGGATATGGCTCCTGATATTCAACAATTAAAAGATGCAGGTTTACATGTAACAGAATTCGGTGTTCTCGATTTACTGACTTCCTCAGAAATAGCAGCACTAGCTCCTGCTAGAGAGGATTCAGATGTTTTAGTTACTCTTCTTGCTACAGGTAATCAGGTAAAACTTAGTAAAAGGAAGCTGATGCCTTTTATCCAAAAACGGATTTATGAGCTTCAGGAATTTACATGGATTTTACTTATGTGCACAGGTGATTTCACTAACTCCTTAAGTGGTAAGAATCTTTTGCTCCCTGATCGTATAATGACCTATTTAGTAAAAGGGATGAATGCTGATTTAACGCTTGGTTTAATCGGGCCCGAGCCTGAGCAGCAAATGACTGTGGCAGAAAAATGGAAGAAGGCTCAATTTAATGTGACCTTCGCTGCCAGCTCCCCCTATCGTTTTAATGAACAGGATTTATTATTAAAGGCTAAAGAATTGCAATTACATGGAGCTGAATTACTTATCCTAGATTGCATGGGCTACTCAACCGCCATGAAAAATACACTAAAAGACAAGCTTACAATCCCTGTTGTTGTACCAAGAGAAGCTGTTTTTACTATTTTAAAAGCTATATGTTAAGTAAAGAGGGTCACCTAATTCAAGTGACCCTCTACTTTTATACACGTTTATTAAAGTAAGGAAGCTGTTCCACAAAGGCCTTCGTGTCCTCATCCCCATATTCATGAATAAGCGCATAAATTTTCATTAATCGCAAATCTATTTCATCATTTTCTCGATCTAAGTGATATTGCAAATAAGGTAATTGTGCACGCCAGGCATTGGAAATTTCAAGCAGTTGCATTTGCTGAAAGATTCTTTCAAAAACATCCAATGCTTGTCGGTCTATATTAAGCTCAAAATTCCACGGTCCTGCTTGCGGGTTTGTATAATACATTTTATCGGCTAATGAAAAATATACTCGCTGGCGATCCATCTCTATAAAACACTCCTTTTACCATAGTATGGTGGTAAAAGTGCTGTTTTATTCGCTGGAATGTCAAACTTCCTTCACAATTTAAAAGAGTATCTACCTTATAATAGAAAATGATGAATAGGAAATGGAGTGAATGCCATGAGTTTAATTACGCTCTTAGTTGTGGCAGTAATCATTGTAATAATAATAACGGCAGCTACAATTCTCAGTGTCAACCGCGCATATGCCTTTAAACATACAATCGATGAAAAGCCGAAACAAAGCTTTCAACAAAATGAGGATAAATTCAATTAGTACATTTTTCTATACAATTCTTTTATACTTAATACTATTAAATGAATTTGGAGTGAACACTATGGGGGTACCATTACCAATAATAATTATGATTGCCATGATGATGCTTATGTTCGGCGTATCAGTCATTGTCCTTTTAAAGAAAAAAGGAAGCTTTTTAACACAAACAATTGATGCTAAGCCTGAGCAAGTCGATGTGCAACAAAAGGATCAGCAGCAATGAAATATCCCTTTATATGGCTCATAAAGTTTTATAGAAAATTTATTTCACCAATGACGCCGCCATCCTGCCGCTTTTATCCCACATGCTCCTCATATGGGCTTGAAGCCTTTCAAAAACATGGTGCCATCAAAGGATTTTTTTTAACAATTACACGTATATCAAAATGTCATCCATTTCATCCTGGAGGCTTTGATCCAGTTCCTGAAAAATGGCCTTCGAAAAAAAATTAATTTTCGAGGGTCATTTTTTCTTGTACTTTTTTCAGATGTGCGTTATGATAATAACTGTTCTAAAAAACAAATCGTAATGATTACTATTTGAAAGAGGTATATAATAATATGAAAAAAGCACTTTTATTGTTTTTAGTTACTGTTCTTGCTTTATTCACCGCTGCCTGTGGGGATAAATCATCAACAACATCCCCCAAACAATCAGAGGGTAAAGAGAAAATGACTATTTATACAACGGTTTATCCTTTAAGTTATTTTACTAAACGAATTGGTGGCGATTTTGTTGAGGTATCTTCTATCTATCCGGCTGGTGCCAATGAGCACACATTTGAGCCAACTCAAAAAGATATGATGAAGCTAGCAGATGCCGATCTATTTTTCTATGTTGGTTTAGGATTAGAAGGCTTTGTAGAAAATGCCAAAAAAACGCTTGCTAAAGAAGACGTAACTATGATTGCAACTGCCGATCATGTTTCAGATGAAAAATTAGCGATTAGCACTGGTCACACACATGCTGATGAAGAAGATCATGATCATGCAGCAACGGAAGAAGAGCACAGTCATTCTGAGGATGAACATGGACATGACGATCATGATCATGGGAATGTAGATCCTCATGTTTGGCTATCCCCTATTATCAGTCAGGATTTAGCCCTTTCCATTAAAGATACTTTAATTGAAAAAATGCCAGAACAAGAAGCTACATTTACAGCAAATTATGAAGCATTAGTGAAGGAACTACAGGAATTAGATCAATCCTTTAAAGCGATGGCTGATAAGGCACCAGAAAAGACTTTCTTCGTATCCCACGCTGCCTTTGGCTATATTGCTGGTCAATATGGCTTAACACAAATGCCAATCGCCGGTTTGAATTCACAAAATGAACCATCTCAAAAAGAGCTTACAGCGATTGTCGATAAAGCAAATGATCTACACATTCATTACATTTTATTTGAGCAAAACGTTTCCTCTAAATTAGCTGAGGTTATCCAAAAAGAAGTGGGTGCAAAATCCCTTGTCCTGCATAATCTAAGTGTTTTAACAGCAGATGATGTTAAAAATAAAGAAACTTACTTTACACTGATGAATAAAAATATACAAACATTAAAAACAGCTCTAAGTACAGAGAAATAAATGAAGAAGGAGGTGCCCCTAAAATCTTATGGGACACCTCCTTTAGTATGACGTATTTTTCTTGTGGCATTCGTTTTTCTATTCTATCAATACTTGTTAGCCAGCTCTCTGTTGTGTTAACAGCTTCATAGGTTTTCTTTTGCCAATTCTTCATCTGCAAGATACTGTCTTCAATAAAAATGGATAGCCCGACGTCTTGAAGAAGTACCTGAACTGTTTCCTCATTTTCCTTGGTCATTTTTAATTTTGTGGGCTTTACTAGCAAGCTCTTTAAATGATTTTGATTATTATCGATTACAATTTTCCCCTTATTAAGAGAGAAGTCATTATTTCGTATTTGTCTTGGTAGTTCCTCCACCTTACTGGTGCGTTGCAAATCAACATAAGCTTCACTTTTAGCTGCTGGAAAACTAGCATAATCCCACGAGTGATCCTGTGCCAGTTGGCGATCAGAAACTAAAAAATATTGGTAACGCACCTCGCCTTTGCGATCGGGCAATGGATCATCCCATGTCACATCAATATGATACCAATCATTTTCAAGCTTCACTAAAACCCAGGCATGTAGCTGTTCACCAACATTACCTGGTACGTATTGCACCTCAAAGTCTAACATCTCTAACATCCGATAAAGTACAAGTGCATACGCCTGACATACTCCCTTATTTTCCGTTAATAATGTATAGGGAGAATATTGACTTCCGGTTGTTTCCTTTGAATACTCGGCCGATAAAACAATAAAATCATGTGCAGCCTGTAACTTCTGCAATTCAGTTAATCCATACATAGGCGCAATAATATTTTTCAAAGTCTGTTCAACAAACGCTTCTTCTGTGGGTGTAATATGATACGTAAACTCAAAGCTAATGACAATATTATTGGCATAGCCATCATACTTCCATTTAAAACTAGAAATATTGGCATATATATATGGATCTTTGATTGCTTGTTTGATAAGATCAGATAGTTCATCTTTAATGTTTGATGTGTCACCACTATATCGAATATCAAAATTAGTAGATAACTGCATGACTTCGTATTGAATAAGATTTTGTAGTGTCTCTATTGAATTAGCTGTTGCCATTTTTTTATGTTCATAGTTTGCGAATACTTGCACATGACTCATTTGTAGAACAAATACTATAATGACAGCATTATATATATATTTTCTCATATGAGCCATTCTCCTTTACTAAATAGTTTATGCCTAACATTCCTTATTATGTTAATAAATAATTCATTTAATTCTTAAAGCATATAAATAAAATGGATTTTTACCACAAATAAAAGAGGCCTACACAAATGGGAGGCATTGAAACTAAAAAAAGTCGATTTGCAGCACATTTTTTGTGGCAAATCGACTTTTTCAGTTCAAGCGGAAGGATCCTTTTTAGGTTATTGCTTTAACTTTCTGCGTAGTAGTTTGTTCGCACCATTACGAGGAAGTTTATCTGTAATGATAATTTTTTTTGGTATTTTATATCTAGCAAGGAATTTTTGACAAAATGCTAATAATTGATCGATCTGTATTTGCTCTTTTAAAACAACAAAGGCAATTGGAACCTGTCCCCACTCCTCATCATCAATGCCACAGACGCCCGCTTCCTTCACCGCAGGATGTGTAAGAAGTATGTTTTCAATTTCAGCAGGATAAATATTTTCACCACCAGAGATAATTAAATCTGCCCGACGATCAATGACAAATAAATACCCCTCATCATCTAAATAACCAATATCTCCTGTATATAGCCAGCCATCAACAGTTGCACTTTTTTGTGCAAAACGGCCAATATAGCCTGGGGTAACATGTGGACCACGTATACAAATTTCGCCTTCACCACTTAAATTCGGCTCAGCAATTCGAATTTGATTAAAAAATAAAGGCTTTCCTGCTGAACCTATTTTAAACATCGCATCCTCGCTTGCTAAGGTTGCTGTCTGTGACGAGGTTTCTGTCATGCCATACGTTTGAGCTACTGCCAAATGTAATGCGTTGGCTCTCTTTAAATAATCAACTGGTACAGGTCCCCCCCCTGCTAACATCAGTTTAAATCGTGATGAGGCTTGCGCATTTCGCTGCTCAAGTGTATGTAGAATTCTTTCTAAGGTTACAGCGACCACTGACATATGTGTGACATCGCCATCGATAATATTTTGTGAAATAGCCTCTACATCAAAATAATCATATAAATGAACTTTATTGCCATATAAAAGTGAGCGCACTAAAATAGAAAAACCACTAATATGGAATAAGGGTACAGCACATAGCCAAGTATCATCAGCTTGCAACCCTATATTAAGAACAGAAGATGTTGCACTTGCTTGATGATTGCCAACCGTTTGACGAACCCCCTTTGGAAAGCCTGTCGTACCGGAAGTATACATAATAGAAGTTGTTTGATGTAAGGACCATTCTTTTGAAATCTCAATAGAGGCTTCATTCCCTTTTTCGATAGCAGAAAATAAAAGGTGGGGTGCATGTGAAGGTAGTTTTTCAAAATCTTCGTCTGCAATTAATATAACCACTGCCTCGGAATCCTCTAGCTGATAGGCTATTTCAGCCTGAGATAGCCTACGATTTAGCATGACCATTTCACACTGTAAATGCATACATGCATAGATCATAATAACAAGTTCCGGCTTGCTTGGTCCCATTATCGCAATACGGTCTCCTTGCTTGATACCAAGGGCTGTAAGTTGTCTGGCACGCTGAATGGATAATTCATTTAATTGTTGAAATGTCCATGTTTGTTCTTTATAGGTTAAAGCGTTTCGCAATGGTGTTAAATTTGCTCGCTGTAAAATCCAATTTGGAAACATCTTGTTGTCCCTCCTATCACTCTTTATCTTACCGCTTTCTAGCATCATCCGTCTATTTGAACGGGTCCATTCATTCTATCCGTCAATTTTGGTCGCCAATCCCTCAATTAGAGCGACCAAACAACCAATTTGTCCATTCTATCCATCAATTAGCTGAGTCTATCCGTCACTCCATCCATTCTACAAAGAAAAAGCTCGTATCTTTAATTAGATACGAGCTGTTCAATCCTTCATTTAATCAAGGGAATCTTGGGAATTGACCGAAGTCTGGTTGGCGCTTCTCTTTAAATGCGTCACGACCTTCTTTTGCTTCATCCGTTGTGTAATAAAGAAGCGTAGCATCACCAGCCATTTGTTGAAGACCTGCTAAACCGTCTGTATCTGCATTCATAGCTGCTTTTAGGAAGCGTAGAGCAGTCGGTGACATTTGTAGCATTTCTTCGCACCATTGTACAGTTTCGTCCTCTAATTGCTCATAAGGAACAACTGTGTTTACTAATCCCATATCAAGTGCTTGCTGTGCATCATACTGACGACATAAATACCAAATTTCACGTGCCTTTTTATGACCAATAATACGTGCAAGATAGCCTGAGCCATAACCAGCATCAAAGGAACCAACTTTTGGTCCAGTTTGTCCAAAACGTGCATTGTCAGCAGCAATTGTTAAGTCACAGACAACATGTAATACATGCCCTCCACCGATTGCATAGCCTGCAACCATTGCCACTACAGGTTTTGGAATTACACGGATTAAACGTTGTAAGTCAAGAACGTTTAGACGTGGGATTTCATCTTCTCCAACATAGCCACCATGACCACGAACTTTTTGATCTCCACCTGAGCAGAAAGCATGTTCACCTTCACCAGTTAAAATGATCACTCCAACATTTTTGTCATCACGTGCACGTGAAAAAGCATCAATCATTTCCATTACCGTTTTTGGTCGGAATGCATTGCGAACTTCTGGACGGTTAATCGTAACTTTTGCGATACCGTTATAAAATTCATACTTAATGTCTTCATAAGTATGTAAAGTAGTCCATTGACGTGTCATTGAATTGCCTCCTAATCAATATAATCCTCGTTTATTATCAAGGCACTAACGTAAATTTATCTTCATTCACCCACCCACCTCTACAGATGGTGAGAGGAATGCGATTTTGGTAAGTGTCCAAACACCTACTGAATAAAGATAGACCCCAGGCGGATATCACGGCTTTTAAATTGTGCAGGCACAATTCAAAAACCAAACGCCATGGCGAAATGATTACGTTAAATACTCCTCTATTATTGTAGCAAACTCAGCGGGATTTTCCACATGAATTGCATGTCCAGCGTTATTTACTGTCGTATGCTTAACATTTTTTAATAACGCTTTCATTTCTTGTGCAATTTTACAAAACTTTTCATCTAGAGTGCCCGTTATTAAAAGGACAGGAAACTCAAGCTGTGCTAATGACATCCAATTTGATGGCTGATTACCTGTTCCTATACCTCGTAAGCTTCCAGCCAAGCCCTCCACCTTCTGAGAAAGGCGTTCTGTCCTAACCATTTGTCTTACATTGTCTGGTAAAGATTTTTGGGATTCAAACAAAGGGATGTTCTCCCATGCATTGACGAATGATTGTAATCCATTGTGAATTATTTTTTCAGCTAGTTCGTTATCTCTCACACAGCGTTCAGAACGCTCTTGTGAAGTTCGTAAGCCTGGAGAAGCGCTTTCTAAGATAAGCCTTTTGATTCGCTCAGGGTAGGCGATTGCATAAGATAATGCGATTCTCCCTCCCATTGAATAGCCTAACAGTGTAAATTGCTCTAGCTGTAGCTGGCTAATTACTTCCTCTAAATCTTGAATTTGCTCATCCATGGAGAAACGACTGATTTCCTTTGGTACTGCTGTTTGACCATGTCCAATACAATCAATTGCTATCACTCGTATATGCGGCAGAGCTTTCGCCAGATTTCGCCATGTAGCCGTACTACCTGTAAAACCATGTAGGGCGACGAGCGTTTGCTGTGCTCTCTCGTTCCAGATTTCAACATATGTTTCAAGTCCTCGAATCATTAGCTTTGCCATGCTTTTAACCCCGCATTAATGCGATTCCAAAGTGCCCGATGCGCATAAACATTTTCTTCTCTATCTGTGAAAATTTCAAGTAAGCGCAATGGACGTGTTTTTACTGTTGCAAACTTCTCAGAAAGCTCCGAAATATCTTCTACATGGATATAGTCCATATCATACATCTGAGCAATATCATTGAATTCAAGGGCAGTTGGTGTACCAAATAAATCTTCATAATGTGCATCTACAGTGGATTGTGGTAAATAAGAGAAAATACCACCGCCATCATTGTTCATTACGATAATGGTTAGATTACATTCTTGGTACCTTGATGCAATAAGACCATTGATATCATGTAAAAAGGCTAAATCACCAATAAGTAGATAGGTTTCACGGTTATTCCCCTGACTAAATCCCATTGCTGTTGACACGACACCATCAATACCATTTGTTCCACGATTTGCAATGATACGAATGTCTTTTGGTGTTGCCATTAAAAACGTATCAATATCACGCACAGGCATACTACTGCTCACAAAAATATCACTACCATTTGGAATAAACCTTAATAATCGGCTTACCATTGCTCCCTCATCGACAGCAGCTTCGGAATAGTGCTCAATATATTCAAGCGCTATATCATTGGCATCCTGCCATTCAGCTAAATATTGTGCATCTAGTGCTGTATCAGAGATGTCTAAATTCGTCAGCCATTCTCCTAACTCTGCATGAATAAAATGAGTAGATACACTAGTAGCGTCCCGGAACATCGGATCTTCATCAACAACAATATAAGCGTTTGGCTTGGAATTTGTAATAAACTGCATGATAAATTTAGAAACAGGCTGTGCACCGAAGCGAAGTACTGTATCAGGTTTTACAAGCGCTTTAAACTCATCACTCTTCATAATAGCATCATAAGTTGTAATAATATAAGGTAAACAATCCTCTGGTACTGAAGTACGCATATTTGATAGACTCTCGACGATAACTGGCCATTTTAACTGGCGAACAAAATCCCACATAATTGTTAAATCCGTACCGAGTGGCAGCTCCCCAATAATAACAAAGCCTCGTTCGGATGCTCGTAAAATCGAAGATAATTCCTGCTGAGCTATCTTTGAAGGGATTAATTGAGCCATCCTACTTTGTTTAAATGCTGGTTCTGGTAACTCATCTCGAAAATCAATTAATAACGGCTCCCTGAATGGGACATTAATATGCACTGGTCCAAATGGTGCACTTGTGGCAATGGCTACTGCTCGTGCGATATGGCGCTCGATAAACGGTAATGTTGGTGCAGCATTATCTGCTAATGGGAAATCTACACTCCATTTGACATGTGAACCATATAAATTTGGCTGATTTATCGCTTGCGGTGCCCCAACCTCTCGTAATTCATGTGGACGATCTGCCGTAATAACAATTAGTGGTACACGAGCATAACTCGCTTCCACAATGGCCGGAAAATAGTTTGCCGCAGCTGTTCCAGATGTACATAATAGTACTACAGGCTTTGTTGTAGCCTTTGCAATTCCCAATGCGAAAAAGGCAGCAGATCGTTCATCTACCTGGCGATAAATATGAAGCTGTTTTGTTGAAGCAAAGGCATAAGCCAAAGGTGTTGAGCGAGAACCTGGACTAACTACAACATTCTCTACACCAGCTTGTACAAGAGCTGCCACCATCTGATAAACGTATTCTGTTAAAATCTCCCTTTCATTCATTTACATGTCCTCCTAACGCACGTAGCATTGGACGGAATTTCACTAATGTTTCCTCATATTCAGATTGTGGCTCTGAATCTGCAACTATTCCGCCACCAGCATATAAGTAAGCTTTATCTTTCAGTAAAGCAGCCGAACGTATGGCTACTGCAAATTCCCCGTTGCCTTCCGCATCTACCCAACCAATCGGCCCAGCATAAAGGCCTCGATTCATAGGCTCATATTTACGTATCGCTGCCATCGCCTCAGTTCTGGGAACACCGCCTAGAGCAGGAGTAGGATGTAAGGACTTTGTCAGCTGTAAAATCGTAGCCTCACTATTTAACTGCCCTTCAACGGGTGTGTATAGATGTTGTATATCTCTTATTTTTAAGAGGCGAGGGCGATCAGGTATCCTCATATCGACACAATTTCTACGGAATGTGTCCGCAATCATGTCAACCACATATTGATGCTCGCCCACATTTTTCGGGTCATTTAATAGGCTTTGACCATAAGCTTCATCTTCTTCTGCTGTCTTTCCCCGTTTGATGGAGCCAGCAATACAAGATGAAAAGGCACGTCCATTTTCTACCTTTACTAGTCGTTCAGGTGACGCACCAAAAAACAATAGATCCTGACGCTCTAAACCAAATAAATAACTCTCAGGCTGTTCATGAATAATCTGTGACAGTACTTGAGGTGAAGAAACTTGCTCTTTGAATTGCAATGCAAGGGAACGTGCGATCACCACTTTATCTGCCTTTTTTTGTTTAATCAGTGCTGTCACTTGGTCAATGGATGCAAGATACGGATCCTTATAAGGTTCGTAATAACTTGTAATTTCAGGCTTTGAATACGTTTTCACTTCTTTTACCTGAGCAGCATGAATTAGGTGATCTCTCTCTTTACGTAACGCTTCAAATTGATCCTCAGCCTGCTCTTTCTTTGTAATAAGATGAATGCTGACATAGGCTTTGTCATCTCGGATAACAAGCTGATATGTGGCAAGTGCAAAATAAGCCTCTGGAAAGTTGGTCCATTCTCCATCTACATTATTTTGCGGATCAAATGTAAAGCCACCAAACAAAATTGGCTGTAGCTCGCCCTTCCCCTTCATACAGTTCTTTGTTAAGTTCTTCCATTCTGCTTCTACAGCATCATAGCGATCATTTTTGGCGTTATTCTGAATCGTATAGGCATGTCCTAGCCCTACTAATGTCATTGTTTTTTCTCTATTTTGCCAATAAAATCGTTCACCTTTATAATTACCTTCGCCTGCTGCAAAAAATGCTAGCGCAGATAAGCGACTAACTTCAATTGTTTCCATATAAAAATGAAGGCTTTGGCCCAAAGAGTCCACTTCTACTTCTGTGGCTTGGTACCACTTCTGTTGCATGAAAATTACCTCCGTTGTTGCAATGTACATCAACAATCATGTTTGGCATTGTAACTGTTTCTCTATCTTTTCAGAGACAATGTGTGTAATGTTTGCTTGTGCTTGGTTTTGCAATGTGGGTCAAAGTCCATCATTTCTTCTAACCCTCTTTTTTTGCACACAAAAACATTCATGACGTCTACCAGCCTTTACTTGATTCGTTTAAAAATTCGTCGTACTATGTAAGACGATTCTTTTTTTCGTACGATTGCTATAAAATACATATATTATCTCCAGCTCATAAATGCATGTTCTATTGTATCACTTTTTTTCAGTAAACAGTATGTAATAAGCTGTGAACCTACCCATTTTCTCATTCTTCGTTTAAAATAAGAAGAGTCGACAACATTTGAAGGAGAGAAAGACCTTATGACCAAAGTCATTGAAGCTGATAGGGGTTTTAAAGTTTGGTGGCATTTAACACGTCCACATACTTTAACCGCTTCGTTCGTTCCAGTATTTTTAGGAACAGCAATTGCACTAGCGATTGAAAAACAAACAATTGATTTTGGACTATTTTTTGCTATGCTCATTGCAAGTATGCTTATACAAGCAGCAACAAATATGTTCAATGAATATTACGATTACAAGCTAGGATTAGATAATGAGCATTCCGTTGGTATTGGTGGAACCATTGTTCGTCATGGGGTTCAGCCAAAAACAATCATGACCATCGCATTAAGCTTTTATGCAATCGCAATGCTACTTGGCATTTACATATGTGCCTCTACCTCTTGGTGGCTAGCTGCTGTTGGCCTCGTTTGTATGCTTATTGGATTTTTATATACAGGAGGTCCATATCCTATTGCCTATTCACCTTTTGGAGAAATTGTTTCAGGTGCCGTAATGGGAATGGGAATTGTTTTAATCGCCTTTTATATTCAAACGCTTACAGTGACATTTGATGCTGTTTTGCTATCTGTACCGAGTATGATCTTAGTTGGTGCTATCATGCTATCCAACAATATCCGTGATATAGTAGGCGATACAGAGGGAGGTCGAAAAACACTTGCTATTTTAGTAGGCCGAGATCGGGCAATTTCTGTACTATCTGGCTTTTTTATTATCTCATTCCTATGGGTAATCGCTCTTGTAGCCATTGACGGTATTACGTTTTGGGCTTTACTTATTTTCTTATGTGTACCAAAGCCTCTTCGTGCGATTCAAATTTTCCGCGATAAAAAAGAAGCAAAGGAAGTAATGCCTGCCATGAAATTTACAGCCCAAACCAATACATTCTTTGGCTTCCTCTTAGGAATCGGTTTATTAATTCATTATTTCTTTTATTAGCATTAACTGCTGAAAAAAGAAAATGCAGCACCTTAACGGGTTGCTGCATTTTTTACATAGCGTCGAAAATTCTGGCTTGCAATACCACGAACTTCCTCGATTGAAAAATATTCACCTAAAGCCTCTAGTAAATTTTGTGCCTCTCCAGCATGTGATAATCCATTTATCGTAGCATCTATCCCATCGAAGTCAGAACCTAGTCCAAGATGGTCTATTCCTACTATATTGGCTAAATGTTTGACATGCGCTACTAAATCATCCATTGTAGCATTTTCACCGATAAATGAAGGAAAGTAGACTAAATGAATATGTCCGCCATGCTCTACTAAAGCCTTTACTTGTGCATCCGTTAAATTTCGTGGATGGTCACAAAGGGCACGTGCATTACTATGACTAGCGATGATATGCTTCGCTAATGGCAGCACATCCCAAAAGCTTTGTTCATTTAAATGAGAGACATCGATAATAATATCTCGCTCATTTAGCAAGTTTATAACCTCTTTACCAAATGGTTTTAATCCAAGGCTTGCATCCTGTTCAGCACCGTGTGCTACTGCATTTTCTTCATTCCATGTTAGGCCAACAAGCTTTACCCCTGCATCTAATACTAGAGAAAGCTTTGTTAAATCCTCACCAATTGGACTACAGCCTTCTAAGCTTAGAATAGCGCCAATTTCATGTGGAGCTAAAGTGTCCAATTGTGACCAATCCGTAATATGCACCATGCCCTCCGTTTGCAATACATGCGTATGAAAGGCTTCAATTTGACGCACCACTTCTAAAAACTGCTCGTTTTGAGGAACTTTAGGATTAATAAAAATAGCAAAAACTTGTGCCTTTACTTGCCCTAATTGTAATCTTCCCCGATTTGTAGCCAACTGTACATCATCTTCAAATTTTACATTTTCTAACGTAGTTAATTTCCATAATGCATCACAATGTAAATCAATTATATCCATATTATCACCCCATACAGCTATTATACTGCTTTAGGGTTGAAATTCTTACAAACTTTTATCTTGTGGTGTATCAGAAGAGCCAAATTCCTCAAGCTCTAGGAAATCATCCGATTTTGAATTAGCAGACAACACGTCTTCTTCTACTGGCCTTAAACCGTCAGCTTTTTGTTCCGCATGTTCAACACATGTTACTACTTTTGGCACTGCCTCTAAGCGACCAATCGGAATCTCTTCCCCACATACAGCGCATTTACCATATGTTCCTTCCTCCATCGCTTGAAGTGCCCGCTTTATTTCCTCTGCATCGTCACCCCGGTGCTCATCAATTGCCATTTCCGTTAGCTGATCCGTTAAATCACTCGCATTGTCAGCTGGATGATTATCATAATTAGAGAGCTCTGTGGCCTGTGGTCGCTCCGATTCATCAAGCCGCTTTTCTATCTCCTGTAATTCCTGCTCTAATTGCTTTTTTAATTTTTCCATTGCTTGTGGGTTCAAAAGAATCTCCTCCTCATACCCTCATTTTTTCCTAAATTACTATTTCTAAAACATACAAGTATGAGGAGGCTTTAACTTATCTTTTTGTATAATGAATAATGGCATCGTGTAAAAATTGTGCGGCTCCTCCAGTAATGCGTTCATCATAATAGGCTGTAAAGCGTTCATCCGCCGTATACATTTGAGCAATTCCCACATGAGCCTCTTTGGAATATTGTGACCATGAAAAGCATAACCACCGCTTATGAAGCTCTGCTACCTCCATTGCCACATCATTATTTGTATCTCCGATTTCCATCGCTTCTTTTAAACGATCAAAAAGCTGCTGTTCTAGTTGCTGCATTGCCTGATACTGCTCCTCTGTCATATTCATTAGCTTTGCATTTGAAGCATCCACTTGATCATCCCCATATTTTGCACGAATTTCTTGACCGTATTGCTTTTCATTCTTTTCAATTAACTTTTCTTTAAATCCAATAAATTTCTCCTCATTTGTCATTGGTCTTTCCTCCTCAATTGATTGTATAGTTCTCTCCACTGTTTGTAATATTTGTTCAAGCTGCTCCCTCCGCTTAAGTAAAGCGGCACGATGCGTTTCAAGTGCCTCTTTTGGCTGAAAATCAGATGCTTGAATAATTTGTTGGATTGTAGCCAACTTCATATCTAAAGCTCTATAAAATAAAATCTGCTGTAGCATATCAACCTCAAACTGCCCATAAAATCGATAGCCTGCATCATTCGTACGCCCTGGTTTCAATAATCCAATTTCATCATAATAACGAAGCGTTCTAGTACTCACGCCTGACATTTGCGCAAGCTCTTGAATTGTATATTCCATTTTCTCACCTCCCTTTAATGTTACTGTAAACCTTTACGTAGCGTTAAGGTCAATAGATATTTTTAAAATATCCATTGGAAGTTATTTGAAACCAATATAAGTCTAAAACGTAAACATACTATTAGACTTAATTGGAGGTTACAAAATGGGAAATTATAAAAAAATAGCAATCATTGGTGGAACGGGGAGAGTGGGAAAACATTTAGCAATGGAAGCTATACAGCAAGGATATTACGTTCGGATGCTTGCGAGAAATCCTGAAAAAATATCGTATAAAAATGAAAAGATGGACATTGTGAAAGGTCAGATACAGGATATAAATACTATTCGAGAGCTGTTCAAAGACTGTAATATTGTCATAAATACATTTGGGCAGCCAGCGAAAGATGATCCAATCTATAGCAAAGTCACTACAACTATTCTTGATGTGATGCAGGATTTGAACATTAACCGCTATATAGGTGTATCGGGTGGTTCTTTAACAATTGATGGAGACAAAAAGAGCCTGTTGAATCGTGTTGGAGCGAAGTTATTTGAAGTTCTCTTTCCTAAGATGATGGAAGATAAAAAATTGGAGTGGAAAATTTTATCTAACAATAAAAATATTAAATGGACACTTTTTAGATTACCCTTTGTAAAAGATAGTTTAACATCTAAGTCTATAAAAGTAGGCCAAACAGATATGCCTGGCACAAAAATTACAAATCAGGATATAGCCGCCTTTATTATTAAACATCTAGACGATCCTCAGTTTATACATAAATCTCCGTTTATCTCACATTAATAAATATCACATGATTTTCATAAAAAATGCAGTAGATAAAATTGATATCTACTGCATTTTAGTATTCAACTTTAGGTAGATTTGCTGGGAAAAAACAAATTATCTTTGCACTATAATTGACTGCGAAGTGAAATCCAACTTATTCCCACTATAATCTGTAAGCGTATTTCTAGGTGAAGCTAGAATTGTCACATTTCTACCGTATTCAAACCCACTTTGAGGTATTGTAATTAGGACTCTATTATCTTGTGTATAAGTAGTTGTAGCTGCTACTGAATTACCATTTACAAGAATATCAAAATCCATAGTACCACCATTCTTGACTGGCTCACTGAAAATAAGCTCTAATGTTTGTGAATTGTTAACATTAATAGTTTGAATCTTTGGTGCAATATTTTCATTAAGAGTAATTAATGTACGCACCTCATCGAATGACTCCATAGAGTTCGCTGCTCTTAAGCCTTTAATTGTTATATTTCGAGCTCCAGTAAAATAATTGGAATCCTTTTTCAACGTGAGCTTAATACGATTTAAATTGGAGCCCTCTACAATTGCACTTTCAATCAGCGCATTATCAATGCTATAATTTTGAATGTTTTGAGCAAGTGCTGCATCAACAGGATAATTGAAATTTAGATACACAATATTATTATCTCTAATCGAATTATCTGTTGCAGATGTTTGAATCCCATTATTCGGCAATAATAAAAGTTTATTGTTATTAATATTCAAATCACCATTACGCGAAAATTTACCATTTTGTACTTCAGTGATAGGTACACCATATAAATTTGTTACGTTAAATAAAGTCAATTTACCATCATAAAGAGCTCCCTTTGCATCATAAGGGCCAAGTAATCCTGCTATCTTAACACGTAGTTTTGTAGGTTGATCTTTTACTATATGAATATCACTTTGAGGTCCTCTTGAAAGTTCATATAAAATATGGTTATTCATATAGCTTCCAGTAAATGCTGCTTTTGCATAAGCTCCTAACTGTACAGGCTTATCAAAAGTTAATTGTAAATATTCTACATTATCTTCATAAACAATTTCTGAATTGGTTAAAGCAGGTGCTTTATCATCTCTGATAAAATTATACACTGTTGAGAAAGTTGCTGTTTCACCTGATAAATCAGTAATAACGCGACCAGTAGCCGTCCCAATAGTAGTAATTCCCTGAAGTATATTCCTTGGATCTACCGTTACATTGACTAAACGACCATTTTTAGGATCTTTCTCAACCTTATTGATGGTGAATGAAGTCTGTCCACTTTTAATGGATAAATCATATACATTAAGTGGTTGAATCTCCTCTGAAAACAATAACTGGAATGTATTTGGACCCGTTTGTGTGACAGTGGATAGCGCTGGCGGAATACCATCTCTATCCCCTTTTTTCACTGAGATAGTAGCTGGATTTGGTGAAATGATATTTCCTGCTAAATCTGTTGCTGCTACAAATGTAATCTGCATAGCTGCACCAGGTGCCAAATAACCACCATTCACTGTTGCAGCTGATAAATCAAAGGTTGCTTCAGTAGCGTTTTGCTCAATGCTTCCCACTACATTCATCACCCTTGTTCCATTTGGTAACGTGAATTGAATGCGTTCATTTGGAAATGCAGCCATTGGCTCAGAAAACTGCACTTTTACGATTGAAGAGTTGTTTCCTTGCGTAGTTCCCAAAATAGTAGGGGGTTGTGTATCCCCAGCAGTGACAAAATTCGCATCTACTTGTTTAAGTAGTAGACCTTTTTCTGATTTAATGTTGTTAAGTACATAACGATGTGTGCCTTTTAATGGCTCATTGACTGTAAAGATGATTGATTTTTTATCAGCACTTATTTCTGCTTTCACAATGGATAATGATCTTAATGTATCCACATTAGAGAAAGCTGCAATATTATCCTGTAGTTTACCATCTGTTTTTAATACAGAAAGTGGGTCAATTGCTAGGTTAAAAGCAACTTTAATTTGAGAGCCATTAATTCCCTCCACTGATATTACCTTCAGTTCATTGACTTCATTTGTAACAACAGCTGAATAGGATTTATCATTAATTTTAAAATCCACCTTTGTTTCCACATTTTCAATAAGTGGCGTTGCTAATGTTACCTTATGGCTTGTCCCGTCTGTTAGCGTTACCTGTAGTGTAGTCGCATCTACTACTTTCACTGTTTGGATAAGTAATGGCACCTCAGGAACTTTTATCATCTCTTTAATATTGGTCATAGTACGATGTAAAAAGGATGCAAATTGACCACGTGTTAGTGTGCTTTTAGGATTAAATGTTTTAACATTAGTAATCTTTGCATACTCAAGGGCAATAATAGCTTCACGATTCTCTACTGCTGCATTTTTTAAGTCCGTAATAGAGGATTTATGGTTTTCTTCTTTATACTTTGCAATTAAATCAATATCATAAACTGTCTCAATCGCTTTTACCAAATAAGAGGCCATTTGTTCACGTGTAATATTCGCTGAAGGCATTAACTTGTTGTTAGTACCTTTGGTTATACCATTATCATAGATAAGCGCTGCATATTGCAGTAATTCTTTATCTTTTGTAGTTGCTGGCTGCATATCCGTAAAGCGTACTTTTTTATTGTAATCTGCAGGAACTTGGTAGTGCTCTGATACTAGCCATTTTCCTAAAAATTTAATAACATTGCTTTGCGTAAGGGTAGAATTTGGTCTAAATGTGCCATCAGTATATCCACCAACTATCTTTGCATCTGCTAATGCCAAAATCCCCTCTTTATGGTCACTCTTTGCAATATCTGTAAAGGAGGCTGCACTTGCAGTAGGAACAACAGCTGCTGCAACCAATGCTGTAGATGCCGCGCTCACAATCCATTTATTTTGCTTTTTCTTCATATTTATAACCTCCTACTAATTCTATTCAACCTCTATTATAAAAGAAAGCTAGAGTTATTCCAAAGGATATACCAATATTATCGAGATTTACCATGGAATATTTGTCTAAATGACAGTGAATAATTCGGCTACGAGTGTATTTGTAGCTTATTCAGAACCAATGATTAAAAATTAACGATATGAAAGATTATATCGAAGGGTGTATAAGGATTTTTTTATGCTCTTAACTTATCAAGCAAAAACAAACGAAAAAATCATAAAAAAGCAGTAGATGTAAGTTAACATCTACTGCTTTATCTCGTATGACCCGTACGGGATTCGAACCCGTGTTACCGCCGTGAAAGGGCGGTGTCTTAACCACTTGACCAACGGGCCAATGGCGGAGAAGGAGGGATTTGAACCCTCGCGCCGGTTACCCGACCTACACCCTTAGCAGGGGCGCCTCTTCAGCCTCTTGAGTACTTCCCCAAATAAAAAATGGCTCCGAAGGCAGGACTCGAACCTGCGACAACCTGATTAACAGTCAGGTGCTACTACCAACTGAGCTACTTCGGA
>NZ_JBXUNW010000004.1:0-109312 GCF_057196045.1 Lysinibacillus sp. DFXJR4
ACCCCTCGTTTTGAAAAAGGGCTATACTTTTTAATTTGTCACCTTGATTTCATTGACATAATAGTATTTCAACAACATGAGGAGTCGTCTCAAAATTAAATTTGAGACAACTCTATTTCTAAAATGTTACCTAAGAGCGATTATTCGTCTAGTATTTTATCTAATTGCTCAATAGGCATAGGTTTGTAATAAAAATAGCCTTGTCCCACAGTACAACCAAGTGCACGTAATATTTCAACCTGCTCCTCGTTTTCAATACCTTCAGCCACTGAAGTCATTCCTAGATTTAATGCTAATTGTATAATAGAACGAACAATTGCAAGCGTAGCAGCATCATTAATAGCATTGATAAAACTTCGATCAATTTTTAATTCTGTAAACGGGAGCCTTTGTAAATAGCTTAGTGATGAAAATCCTGTTCCAAAATCATCTACTGATGTTTTAAACCCGTAGCTCTTCAACTCCTGAATGATGGTGAAGGCTGATTGAAAATCGACCAAGCCAATATTTTCAGTCACCTCTAATATGATATATTCTGGATCAATATCAAATTTTCGAACTAAATTCACAATATCTTGAACAAAGTGAACATAATAAAAATGATCTGGCGAAATATTTACTGCAACCCTTACTAAATTTTTACCCATTTTCTTGCGTTCGGCTAACCATGAAAGAACAATCTCTAATATTTGAACATCAATTTCTCGCACTTTCCCCGCACTTTCTGCAACAGGAATGAAAACTGCTGGTGACACAAAACCAAGCTTTGGAGAAATCCAGCGGGCAAGCGCTTCAATACTTTGGATTTCCCCGGTACGTAAATCAACCTTTGGCTGTAAGTTAACAGAAATCTCCTTGTTTTTTAATGCCTGTGACAAATGATTTAACACCGTCATTTGCTGTTCAAGGACATCATTTCTTTCCTGCGTGAAAATTTCCATATGGGTACCTGGTTTATTAGCTGCAAAGGATAAGGCATTGTCTGCAAAGCGAATTGCATCAGCAATTTTTATATCATCATTATAAAAAGCAATGCCTGTTTTCAATGTAATAAAAATGTGCTTTCCACCAATGATAAAAGGCTGACGAATAATTTCTTTAATACGTTTCTCGTAATTTTGAAAAGTAGCTTGGGATGTCACACTTGAAAGAATCAAACTAGAGCTTGTGAATCTAGCAATATATTCATTATACTCATCTTTTTCTTCATTTAGTCGTTTAGCAATTTGTCTTAATAGCTCGTCTCCTGCTTCTCGACCATATAGCTCAACTATTTGATGAAATTCACTAGGTTTTAAGATTTTAATAAAACCACATTGGCCACTCTCTTTATCTTTCTCTACCTTATTCAAGAAGCTGTGTCGATTAGGTAGCCCAGTAGTAATATCCATATAGGCCAAATCCCATATCATTTTTTGTGTTTTTGCATAAGAATATGCTAGCGCCACCAATGAACCAATTTTACTAAACATGTTTTCAAAAAACTCTTTGTCATTAGGATAAGGCTTTAAAAATATTGCAAACAACCCTATTGATTGCTGTTGCTGATTTCGTATCGGTACAAACCATCCAGCTGTCTTTTTAGAGGCATTGGCAAAGTTTTTATGTTCTGACGGAATATCAATATCATCCAAATTTGTAATAAAAATAGATTTTCCCTCTTGTATAACTTGGTCATAAAAATTTTTGCTTTCACAGCGTTCAGACATTCCTTTTACTTTATTCTTCCCTGTAAAAACTTGAAATTGATTTGACTCTGCTTTAATTAGTACCATACTTACAATGTTCGGCATAAAAAATTCATCTAAGCCACTACAAATAATGCTCATCTTTTTATCAAATGGATTATCCTTTTCGATTGCTTCATACATAGCTTTTTCAAGGCGCATTAAAAAATCTTCAGTGTGGTAATACGTGACATCCTTTACAAGTAATAGCACATATAATGTTTCGTTTTTACTATTTTGAAATGGCAGCGCTTGTATTTCAGCCCAAAAAGGAGGTTTGTCCAAGCATTTATGATGTAATTTTGCTTGTACCATGACCCCACTATGTATTTTCTGCTTAATCATTTCAATAGTTGCCTTCTGCTCCTCATTTAATAGCAATGAAAAATAATCACTTTCTACAATTTGTGTATGTGTAGTATTTGTTAGCGCACAAAAAGAATCATTACATTCCAATATTTTATGATTATTTTTTACGTCAAAAATAACGTAGCTTTCTTTTGAATTATCCCCTAATTTACGAATTGTGTTTAATAACATTTCATTCTGTATGTCCATCGATTTAGTAACCATCCAACCCCTCCCGTCTCGATCACTTCTTCTTTCTTACATTGTACATAAAAATTCAATAAATTGTCACTTTTATAAAAAAATCTTCTTTATTAGGACAGTATCTGTCCTCGATCCACTATACTATATCTTTTTCTAATCAGTTTATGTAAATTAATTCAAAAATAAGAGGATTTTATTTTTTTGTTAGAAAAAAAGATGCTTCTTACAGTTTTAGCCTTATTTTACAAAACAAAAGAGGCTATGTTTAAAGTGACCTATTGCACTTTAAACACAACCCCGATTAATAATTATGCGTATAAAGAATGTTTGTCTGTTAGAGCTTTGACGCGAGCTTTTGCCTCAGCTTTCACAGCTTCATTCTCTGGATTTTTTAGAACCGCTGCAATAATTGCGCCAACTTCTTTCATATCTTCCTCTTTGAAACCACGCGATGTAACTGCAGGTGTACCAATACGGATACCAGAAGTAACAAATGGAGATTCTGTATCATAAGGGATTGTATTTTTATTTGTTGTAATCCCTACTTCGTCTAGTGCATGCTCTGCTACTTTACCTGTTAAGCCAAGAGACTTCACATTAAGAAGCAATAGATGGTTATCTGTACCACCAGATACAATTTCAACGCCCTCAGCCACTAATACTTCACCTAATACTTTGGCATTCGCTTTAATTTGTTTTGCGTATTCTTTAAACTCTGGCTGTAATGCTTCGCCGAATGCTACTGCTTTTGCAGCGATAACGTGCATTAAAGGACCGCCTTGAATACCTGGAAATACAGATTTGTTTAGCTTTTGCTCCCACTCTTTCGAAGCAAGGATTAATCCACCACGCGGACCACGTAATGTTTTATGTGTTGTAGATGTCACAAAATCAGCATATGGCACTGGTGATTGATGTTCTCCAGCAGCTACTAGGCCAGCGATATGTGCCATATCAACCATAAAGTATGCTCCTACCTCATCTGCGATTTCACGGAACTTAGAAAAATCGATTTCACGTGGGTAAGCGGATGCACCTGCAACAATCAATTTTGGTTTATGCTCTAACGCTTTTTGACGTACATCTTCATAATCAATTACTTGAGTATCTTTTGTTACACCATATTCTACGAAATTATAGAGAATACCTGAGAAGTTTACTGGAGATCCATGTGTTAAGTGACCGCCATGAGAAAGGTTCATACCAAGAACTGTATCACCTGGCTCTAAAATTGTATGGTAAACTGCCATGTTAGCTTGTGCACCAGAATGCGGTTGCACGTTTGCATATTCCGCACCAAAGATTTCTTTTACACGGTCACGTGCAATATCCTCTACCACGTCTACATGTTCACAGCCACCATAATAACGTTTACCTGGATAACCCTCAGCATATTTATTTGTTAAAACAGAGCCCTGTGCTTCCATTACAGCTTCAGAAACAAAGTTCTCTGATGCGATTAACTCAATATTTGCTTGTTGACGTTTTTTTTCTGCAAGGATCCCCTCTAAAACTGCTTTGTCTTGTACTGCTAATTTTTCGTATGCCATGTTTGAAAAGCCTCCTAGTATGATTATTATTTATATTTACCCCTTTAAAAGAAAGGTAATATTATTTATATACTGCACGTTCTCCACCAATTAGCTTTGGACGTGTTGTAGCAATAGTTACAACTGCTTCTCCCACCATCCGAACCGATGTACGAACTGGGACAGCTACTGCCTTTAAATGCATGCCAATTAATGTTTGGCCTATATCAATTCCTGCGCTAGCCTTCACTGTTTCAACAACAACTGGATTGTCAAATTGTGTATAGGCATACGCAGACATTGAGCCTCCTGCTGTTCGAACAGGAACTACAGATACGGGTTCATAGCCAAAACGGTCTGCAATTGTTGCCTCCATTGTAATAGCGCGATTTATATGTTCACAGCCTTGGAATGCAAGATACAGCTGATGTTTCTTTGCAAATGCTTGAAGAGGCTCGAATATCGCCTCAGCAATTTCAAGCGCACCCGCTGTGCCAATTTTCTGACCAATCACCTCAGATGTCGAGCAGCCTACGACAAAAATAGTATTTGGTCGTAAGGTTACCTGCTCTTCAAATTCACTGAGCAACTGAGTCAAATGTGTCCGTATTTGTTGTGTAACCACTATGCCTCAGCTCCTTTATATATCTAATTAGAAACCACACACGAAAAAGAAATAATCCTGTGTGTAATAATTAGCTTTCATTATTGTTCAAGTTCAGTAATTTTTTCAATGCGACGAACATGACGTCCACCCTCAAATTCTGTTCCAAGCCATGTTTGGACAATTTCACGAGCAAGACCAGGTCCGATTACGCGTTCTCCCATAGACAAAACATTTGAGTCATTATGACAACGAGTTGCCTTTGCGCTAAATACATCATGCACTAAAGCACAACGAATTCCCTTCACTTTATTTGCAGCAATGGACATACCAATACCTGTGCCACAAATTAAAATACCTTTATCAAATTCCCCGCTAGCAACACCTTCAGAAACTGGTTTTGCATAATCAGGATAGTCTACTGAATCCGCAGATTGTGGACCAAAATCTTCGTAGCTAATATTTAGCTCATCTAACAGGTGCATAATCTCACGACGTAAGTTATTGCCTCCGTGATCAGAAGAAATTGCTATTCTCACTGGGTTCCCTCATTTCGAATTTATAGTCAACACTAGTGTACCACTTCTATCTCAAGAATAACATGATTTTTCTTGCATTTTTATGCTGATTTCTCCTGAAAGACGAACATTTCTTGTAAACTTCTATAAGATCATTCACTTTTAAAGTTAATTTTTAAAAGATAAATAGAATTTTATTCTTCTAAATTCGGATAACAGTCATTTGTTGTAATATTCTATCTTCTATAGTTTTTTCACCTTTTTAATTACAGTGGACATACTTTATCAGTACATCAAATGTGAACACTGTATTGAGAATCCTCTCGGTTTAATGTTCTCTTCGCCACTTTTAGTAATTTATCCATTGCTTTCGAGGTTCTATCCGTCATTTTAAAGAATCTATCCTTTACTTTTGCTGTTCTATCCATCAATAAAAAACTGTAGCAAACTCGATTCATCCGAGTTGAACTACAGTCAAAAATCTTATGCTTGTCTATCAAATTGTTGAATCATTTTATGCAGCTCTTCCGATTGCTTCTTTAATCCCTGTGCTAATTGCTCCACCTGTTCCATAGCATAAGCTTGTTCTTCTGCCGCTCCGCGTACTTCTTCGGCACCCGCTGATGTTTCTTGTGCAATAGCAGCAACTTCTTGAGATTGGCGAGCAGTTGTTTCAATATTGTGCATTTGTTGTTCTATTAATGAAGATATTTCTACAATCGCTGTCGCCATTTCGTGTACGCTCGAAGACATTCCCTCTACAGCCGTAGTTGTTTCTGACACACGGGCAGCTTCCTTCGTTGCAAAAGCTACTTGTTGATTCATTTGTCTAACAACAATCTCCACGTTTTGTTGCATGGATTGTATTAAGCTTGTAATGCCTTGTACCGCTTTGGCGCTTTCATCAGCCAAACCACGAACCTCTTCAGCAACAACAGCAAAGCCCTTACCATGCTCACCGGCACGAGCCGCCTCAATGGAAGCATTTAAAGCTAGTAAATTTGTCTGTGCTGCAATATCTCCTACTAAACTAATGATACGCTCCACTTGTCCAGCATTATCCTCTAATGCACGAATGCTCTCCAATGCTTCATTGTTACCAGTAGCGATTTGTTGAATACTATTAACTAATGTTTCAATAGCCATTGTCGTGTTCGTGAGATTATGTAAAATCTCTTTCGTTTGGGTTGCCGATGCTTCGGCTCTACTATTTACTTCTGTGGCAAGTGCCCGTACATCTTCAATAGCTTCAGCTGTATCTTGTACTGCTATAGCAGAGGCCTCTGCTCCAGTAGAAATATGCTTTACTGTAGAAGCAATACCTTCTGCTTTTTTCGTAGCAATAGCTGCCTCATCCGATAATTGAATAATCGATTGATTTGTTTGCTGGAAATTATGGTCTATACTTTCAACCATTTGTCGTAAGTTTAATACCATTTGCTGGAATGCCTCTGCAACAGAACGAATCTCATCATTTGTTTTCGGCAACTCTACATCTTGTCCTATCTTTCCTTCTGCGACACGTGATGCTGATAATTCTAGCTGCTGTAGTGGTTTGATTAAGACTCCGCAGAATCCCCAAGCTAAAATGCCTGACCACACTATACCTAATAGATAAGTAACTATTTCAAACAGTTTACGATTAATCTCTGGAAAGAAGGTAGGTTGTAAAAATTCGATAAATATAAAGCTAATGCTGTAGGTGATTAGTGCAAGAATACCGACAAATAATGCTAGTTTAAGTCGTAAGCCAAACTGTTTTTTCATAGCGACCCTCAATTCTTTTCAAGTTTTTTTACTAATCGTTCTACCAATTCTTTTAATTCTGCAAATGTTGCTTCATATATTTCTTTATTCCCACCATAAGGATCTACAACATTTTCCACACTACCTTCAATTATATATTCTTTAAGAGTAAAAACCTTGTGTTCTGTATTTGGATATTGAGCAATGATTGTATCTTTATGAGCTGTTGTCATTGTTAAAATTAAATCTGCCCATTCTATTTCAGAAATAGATAGTTGTGTAGCTGAATGTTGATGTCTCATATTCGCTTCATTTACTACTTGTTGCGCATGTGCGGACATTTCAGCATAGGGAATTGCAAAAATACCCGCTGATTGAACTTCAACATTAGCCAGCTGTTGATGTTTTAAAATAGCCTCTGCCATTGGACTGCGACAAGTATTCCCAGTACAAACAAATAGTATTTTCACACTTATCACCTTCCATTCTCTTCTCTTTCTTCTATTGTTGAATAGCTAAAATACTCATTATAATAAAAATAATACCTGCAATCATTTGAATTTTACTACCTAATAACAACTGACTTTTATTAGCAATGACCAAAGACCCATAAGAGCAAATTAGGGCACTTGCACCTGCACTGACAATAAATATTGTTTCTTCTAAGTTTAGCATACCAAAAGAGACACTTACTGAAAAGGTATCTAGGCTTGCAGTCACAGCTAAAAGTACCGGTGAAATTGTTACTTTTTCATTCTTTTGTGAGAACAGGAGCAAATGCATTCCAATCCCGAATAATAAAATACTTGAAACCCATTGTCCCCATTCTAACAGGAAATGAGTTAAATAGCTTCCTAATTCAAAGCCTAGTAACGGGAAAAGCATATGCAAAGCAGCCGTCCACACTGATAAAAAGAACTTATATCGGACATTCGGAATTAAGACATATAGACCTATTACATCAATAGACGTTAAGATACCTGCAAGTATGACCTGCAAGAAAGCACTCCTTCTTCACTAATATTTTATCATTTTATGCTCGAAAATACATTATTATCATCGTTATTCAATAGACATTTCCTTGTCTAAAGATATGTTTTTTACTATTCTTCTTCATAAAAAATAAGCATGCCAGTAATAATAACTAGTATGCTTATTCATTCATTTTTACGGTGTATACCATTTCCCACCAGCAGCCTTTTCTAATCGATTCATAATGGCGGCACCCATTCCTTCAGATGATGTAGTAGTTGCTAATATAATGGTAGCCGCTGTTTTATCGCATGCTCTTAATGCATGGTATAATGTAGCACCCATCTCTTCTTTCCGATGTGCAACTCCAATTGAGAAATAAAAATCTGCCTTTATGTCCCTAAAATTATCAGGAGCAAGTAGTGCTACCTTTTGCTGTTGTGCTTGTAATTGTTGTACAGCCTTCTTAACTTTTTCTACATCACAGTCTATTAATAACACAGGGGCATTCGGGGCATAATGTGTATATTTCATACCAGGCGCTTTTGGTGTTGATATTAAGTTTTGCTCATTTTTGGTTGGCTGAATAACAGGTCCAATCTCAAGCTCTAGCATTTCCTTTGTAATTCCACCTGGACGTAAAATAACCGGTGGCTCATGTGTTACATCCAATACTGTGGATTCTAGTCCAATTCCTGTAGAACCACCATCTAATATATAAGGTATGTACCCACCCAAATCATCCTGAACATGTACTGCTTCCGTAGGACTTGGCTTTCCACTACGATTAGCGCTAGGTGCAGCGAGTGGTTTTTTTAATTGTTGAAGTAACGCGAGCGCAACTGGATGATCTGGCATACGAATGCCTACTGTGTCAAGCCCAGCTGTCACACTTTTTGCCAATATATTTGGCTTTACTTGCATAACAAGTGTCAGTGGACCAGGCCAGAATAGCTCCATACATATTTTGGCTACTTCCGGAATATGTTTAATATAAAGCCCAACTTCCTCTTTCGTACCGATGTGGACGATTAATGGATTATCTGATGGGCGACCTTTTGCTTCAAATATTTTTTTAACTGCCTCGTCATTTGTTGCAACTGCACCCAAGCCATAAACCGTTTCTGTTGGAAAAGCTACCACTTCTCCTGCATTTAAGATATCCACAGCCTGTGCATAATTTAACTGATTATTCACATTACTGTCCACAACTTTGTAAACGGTTTCCATGATTAAAACCTTCCTTCAATTATCATTTTCACTGAATTATCCACATATTGTTAATAACTTTATAAAAATTGTGTATAAGTTATCTGAATTTGTGCACAATTCATTCAAAAAAACCCTTTATCCATTCCCAAATAAAAAATGTAACCTCTTCCTTTTCTTCTTCTGGCTCTTCGTTCTTGTCTGGTTCACAAATTGATGGAAATATGCTACACCACCAGTTATCACCACGCGCATTACCAATCTTTACAACAATTGAATGATACATGCTTTGTGGATAAAGAACAGCATTCTGTCTCTTAGGTGGAAATAAATGATCCCCAAGCTGAACCTGTGTATCAAGCTGTGGATAATTTTCGTTTATTTGTGTTTCAATTTCCCGCTTTAATAACTGTATTTGCTCATTATCCACAATTGTAGCAGCAGATACTTGCATAAAATATGGCTTTAAATCTTTAACAAGAAGCTCCTTTTCAAGCTGGTCCTGTGCTGTATTACTATTTGCAATTACTCTTATACGAAAATCTTGTTCTTGTTGTTGATTCATATTTTCCTTAGCTAATCCCACTAATGAAGGAATATATAAAATACATAGTTGTAAAGCAATGGCTATTAATACTAGTCTAGCAAAAGCTAGTAAGATATTCTGTTTTGGTAATCTTATAATCTTGTATTCATTTAACATAAAAATCCCTCCTTGCTCAACATTGTTGGCAAGAAGGAGATACTTTATACATGTATTTCACAAAAAATCATTCGAGGCCTACCATTAATATCTTTTTCTATCGAAATTATAGACTGTGGAAAACTATTTTTAAAGAACTTTGCAACCTGCTCTCCCTGTGTATAACCAATCTCTAGTCCAATAAGTGCGGGTTTATTCACAATGGCTGGCAGCTGTTCAGCCAACTTTCTATATAAAATAAGTCCCTCTTCCTCCGCAAAAAGCGCACTATGTGGTTCATGTTCAAGCACAATGCTCGACATCTCCTTTGCTTCATTAAAGGCAATATAAGGAGGGTTGGATAAAATGATATCGAATCGCTCGCCTACAAGTGGTGCCGTTAAATCGCCCAGTCTGAAATCGATAGTAGCTGCTAAATTTTCTGCATTCTTTTGAGCAGTCATTAGCGCCTTCTCGGATAAATCAGTAGCTACAACTGAAAGCTCTGGACATTCTAGCTTCATAGAAATAGCAATTGCTCCACTCCCTGTTCCAATATCAGCTAGCTTTAATGTTTGCTTATTAAACAGTTTGTCTAAGCGATTAATTGTTCCAAGTACTAACTCCTCTGTTTCAGGTCTAGGAATTAACACTGACTCATCCACAATAAATGAACGACCATAAAATTCCTCACTACCCACACAATACTGTACAGGGCGACCACTCGCATGCTCCTCAATAAGCTCCTTAAATTTCATTTGTTGTTCTATCGTTAGCATATCCTGAAGATGCAGCATTACTCCTGAGTAGCTAATCCCTAATATATGCTGCATAACAATACGTGCAGCAGTTTCCTCCCGACCATTATCCACTAAAAAAGAAGAAGCCCATGCAAGGGCCTCCATCACATTTTTATAAATCATCATTTAAACGCTCTAACTTTGATGCTTGCTCCTCTAAAATAAGGGCATCAATAATTTCGTCAAGTCTACCTTCGACGATTTGATCTAGCTTTTGAATCGTTAATCCAATACGGTGGTCTGTTACACGGTTTTGTGGATAATTGTAAGTACGAATACGCTCAGAGCGATCTCCTGAACCTACAGCTGATTTACGTGTGGCATCGATTTCCTTTTGTGCTTCTTGCATATACATATCAGCAACACGAGCACGAAGAATCTTCATTGCCTTTTCACGGTTTTTGATCTGGGAGCGCTCATCCTGCATCGATACTACAACACCTGTTGGTAAATGGGTCATACGAACGGCAGACATCGTTGTATTAACAGATTGACCACCTGCACCAGAAGATGCGAATGTATCTACACGAATATCTTTTTCATGAATTTCAACATCTACTTCTTCTACCTCAGGTAAACATGCTACTGTTGCAGTTGATGTATGGATACGGCCCTGTGATTCTGTAGCAGGAACACGTTGTACACGGTGCGCGCCATTTTCAAATTTGAATTTAGAATAGGCACCTTGTCCATTAATCATAAAGATCACTTCTTTATAACCGCCCATTGGGTTTGGAGTAGCCTCCATAATATCAATTTTCCAGCCCTGTGTCTCCGCATAGCGAGAATACATACGGAATAAATCTCCCGCAAAAATATTTGCCTCATCCCCACCTGCTGCACCACGAATTTCCATAATAACGTTTTTATTATCGTTTGGGTCTTTTGGAATTAGTAAAATGCGTAAACGTTCTTCAAATTCTTCCTGCTGTGCTTTTAATAGATTAAATTCCTCTTTCACCATTTCATGCATATCAGGATCTTTTTCGCTGTCTAGCATTTCACGTGCATCAGCTAATTGCTCTTTTACATTTTTATATTCACGATAAGTATCTACAGTTTCCTGGATATCTGATTGCTCTTTGGAATATTCTCGTAATTTTTTACTATCATTCACAATATCAGGATCACTTAAAAGCTCTGTTAGCCTTTCATAACGATCCTCCACTGCCTGCAATCGATCAAACATGGATTTCACCTCTATTTAGTTTTTTAAGAAGTTTCTTCTTTTCTCAAGTCAAAAAGAAACTTAGCGTAATTACCATTCTTTATCTTGTTTAGCAAAAATAGCTCTTCAAATAACTTGTGGTTGACTTCCGCTCCGCCAGTGTGCTTTCCAGGGGGCGTCCGATGAGCCGCTTCACTCGCGCTGTGATCTGACCCCAAAAACTGTGCGACAGCAACAGATTTTTTGTCCCCCGATAGCAAAGCGTCAGGTTCAGAATACTTACACACATCTGGATGTTGTGAGCTGAATGCGATTTCCCTATTCAGCGATGTGTCAGCTCGAACAAATACGGGCACAATACGATGGGACGTAATTGATTTCCACTACTTAGTATAAGGAAATTTTCACATGTACGCTACTTTTTCTTAGCTCTACGCTTGATTGTGTTATAGTGGTGGATGCGCGTGACATTTTCTGCAAACGGGATAGTAGGAATCATTACCACCAATTTGAATTTGATCACCTGTATACACAGGCTTTCCACTTTCATCAACACGTAAATTCATCGTTGCCTTTTTATGGCAGAACCAGCAAATGGTCTTCATTTCTTCAATTTTATCTGCATATGTAAGCATGTACTGACTGCCTTCAAATAACTCATTTTGAAAATCATTTTTCAAACCAAAGCCCATAACAGGTATATCCAATTCATCCACAATATTTGCTAGCTGTAAAACATGTGCCTTTTTTAAAAATTGTACTTCATCAACAAGAACACAGTATGGTTTAACTGCATTTTTTTCCACGAGATCAAATATATTTGTATCATCATAAACAGGTATAGCTTCTTGACGTAAGCCTACTCTACTTGAAACAAAGCCTACTTCATCTCGTGTATCTAAGCCTGATGTAAATATCATGACCGGTTTTTGTTGTTCTTCATAGTTATGCGCAACTTTCAAAATTTCAATGGATTTTCCACTATTCATCGCGCCATGCTTAAAATATAGCTGTGCCATGTTGTCTTCTCCCTTTCTACTTGTCGATCTGGATTGTTGAAAAGACTTGCATCAACGTGTTCATTCATATACTGAAAAAAATACCTGCCAAGCACATGCTTGGCAGGTATTAAACTAACATTAGTTTTTAAGACCGTATTTTTTGTTGAAACGATCCACGCGACCATCAGCAGACGCGAATTTTTGACGGCCAGTATAGAATGGGTGACATTCGTTGCAGAACTCGACAACGATGTTTTCTTTTACTGAACCAGTTTTGAAAGTGTTCCCACAAGAGCAAGTTACTGTTGCTTCTTTGTAGTCTGGATGAATTCCTTGTTTCATATTCGTTTTCTCCTCTCGCCCTGAACCATCTGGAACAGAGTATTATCGAACTGTACCTTACATAGCCCGAATATGAGTGAAACCATCAGCTATATATGTACACGTTGCATACTTTTGAAGTATAGCATATTCTTTTAAATTTTTTCAAGTAAAAAATGTATCTTATCTAATTATCCTTGTACTTCCCGATAATCATTATCTACTAAACCTATTTTTTTATTACGTTCTTTAAAACGAATATTGTGAGATGAAACATACGCTACTTTTGGTGCATCTGGTTCTAAATACAATTTAGCGCTATTTAACGCTAATATACCATCCGTAAATGCACCTGCTATATATCGAACCTTACTAGGATGATCTACAAAATCGCCTGCTCCATAAATCCCTTCAATGTTCGTTTCACGTTTTTCATTGACAATTGCAACGCCATCCTCAATGTTTAATCCCCATTTTTCAAGTGCACCATAATCACATTTTAAGCCATGATTCACAATGATCGCATCTAATTCAATACGTTCAATTACGCTAGTTTCCTTATTTTCTATTGAAACAGATTGTATTAATTCACCATCCCCATGTAGCTGAACTATTTCATAGGGTGTTTTTAAACATACTGAGGATTCCCTCATTTTTAAGACACTTTTTTCATGTCCGCCAAATTCATCTCGTCGATGAACAACTGTTACACTAGCAGCAATTGGCTCTAATTCATTTGCCCAGTCCACAGCAGAATTACCGCCGCCAGAAATTAAAATATGCTTATCGCGGAATATTTCTAATTCCTGCACAGTATAATGCAAGTTCGTTACTTCATATTTATCAGCACCCTCTATTTCAAGCTTTTGCATCGAAAGGACACCATACCCAACAGCCAAAATAACTGTTTTCGAATAATGCTTTTCACCTGTGGATGACGTCAAAATAAATGTACCATCACTTTGCTTTTCTACATGCTCGACTTTCTGATTGAACAAAATTGTTGGATCAAACGTTTTTGCCTGCTCGATTAAATGCTCGATTAGCTGACCGCCTAAAATTGGTGGTACCCCACCGACGTCCCATATCATTTTCTCAGGATAGATTAACATACGACCCCCAAGCTGAGAGCTATATTCAATAATTTTCGTCTTTAAATCCCGCATTCCACTATAAAAAGCCGTATAGAGCCCCGCTGGACCACCACCAACAATCGTCACATCATACAGTTCTTCCTTCATTTTTTGATATTCCTCCATTCAATCTACTCTTATGTTTTTTTATTATTTATTGTTTTAATCGAGCTAATAAGTATAGGAAATATGGGGCTCCTAAAACAGCAACAACTATCCCAGCAGGTATTTCAGAAGGCTCTAGTAAGGAACGACCAATGGTATCTGCCATTAGTACAAGTAAACCACCAACTAATGCTGAAGCAGGAAGTAAAATTTGATGTTTTGCTCCTACTAGTTGCCGTGCTAAATGTGGAGCAATCAATCCAACAAAGCCAATTCCTCCGCTGACTGAAACACTTGCTCCTGCTAAACCGACAGATGCTGCTAATAGCCAGCGACGTTCTTTTTCAATCGAAGCACCTAAACCAACTGCCGTTAACTCACCTAAATTCAAGACATTTAATACACGTGATTTTGAATAAACAAAAGGAAGCAGTACTACAATCCATGGCAATAATGCTAAAACAAATTTCCAATTCGAGCCCCAAATACTACCTGCAAGCCAAGTTGCCACAAATTGATAATTTTCAGGTGAAAGGCGGAGCGTTAGCACAATCATTGCTGAACTAATTCCCGCTGCTACAGCAATCCCGGTAAGAAGCAAGCGCATCGGTGTGATACCCTCATGACGTTTATAGGAAAGTGCATAAATAAGAATTGCAGTCATACCTGATCCAATAAAGGCTAATACTGGGAGGAGGAAAACAGGAGCTGCTGCTGTAGCCGGAAAGAAGGAAATAAATAACATTACCATAAGACCTGCACCAGCATTAATACCAAGAATACCGGGATCTGCCAAAGCATTCCTTGAAATCCCTTGTAAAATAGCACCAGAGATTGCTAACCCCATTCCTACTAACACAGCAACAATAATACGCGGAAGCCTAAATTCAAATAAAATAAGCTGCTGCTGCGCGTCGCCCTGACCAAATAAAGTACTTAGAACCTCCATAGGTGTTAGTTTAATAACCCCTGTATTCATACTAATAATAAAAGTAATAATAATTAATATCGTTAAGATGCTTAAAATGAAAAGATTCTTTTTCCTCGTCTTTTGCTGACTAGCTGTTAAATAACTATAATGACTCATAGCTCTTTTCCTCCTTTACGTGCTAAGTATAGGAAGAATGGTACGCCTATAAAGGCAATTAATGCCCCAATCGGTGATTCATATGGAGGATTGATAATACGGGCAATAAAATCAGCCAGTACAACAAGTAGTGCACCATACACTACCGAACAGGAAATAATCCAACGATAATCATGTCCTACTATGTATCTTGTTAAATGCGGAACAATTAGTCCTACAAAGCCAACTGCACCGACAACAGAAACAGCCGCACCCGCTAAAACAAGCACGATAATCATACCCCATACCTTAATGATACCTGTTCGCTGTCCCAAGCCGATTGCAATTTCCTCTCCTAAACTTAATAACGTAATTGAACGTGACAGAATTAGTGCCCCAATCATAGCTGCAAGTATCCAAGGCCCCATGATTTGTAGATGACTCCACTTAGTCCCTGAAACCCCACCTGCATACCAAAAGGCTAAATCTTGTCCAATACGAAAATAAAGAGCAATTCCTTCACCTAATGCCCCTAAAAGTGCACTTACTGCAGCCCCTGCAAGTACTAGTCTCATCGGTGTTAAGCCACCTTTAGCTATGGAGCCGACTCCATAAACAATAGCTACCCCTAATCCTGCACCTAAAAATGACCACATAATGATATACATATATGATAGACCTGGAAAAAATGCAAAGCAGACTGCAAGCATAAATGCTGCCCCAGCGTTTAACCCTAACAAACCTGAATCCGCTAATGGGTTGCGAGTCATTCCTTGCATAATAGCACCAGATACTGCAAAGCACGCACCAACTAATGCAGCACCTAATACTCGCGGTAAGCGTATCTCATGAATAATCTGATGTTCAGTTAAATCAGATGAAAAATTAAAGACTGCCTTCCATACAGTACTTAGCGAAATATCTGCCGCCCCAAAAGAGATTGATAAGGCTAATGCAAATACTAGTCCAACAAGTCCTACAACAAGTGCCACTACAGCACGTATTGGATGAGAACGTTTTTGTAGCTCCTCTAATTTTTCGAGTCCTTCTAGTCCTTCTGCTGACGTAGCCATGTGTTTCCTCCTTATCAATTACGCCCCAGCGTAATTGCGTCCGGATTTTTTCGAGCTCGCTCGAAAAGCTCCTCTTCAAAATCCGTTGACATCCGCCGGGGGCTTTATCTTAATTCAGCGGGTGTTTGTACGCCCGCTAAATAGAAAAATTTATCTCGCCACCTATAGAGGTGGGAGTATTCTGCTGAATCAAGATAATTCCTACTATTTCTTCCTACTAGAATTATTAACCACTACTCTTCTCTTCCATATAATTGGTAAGATAAACAAATCGGATTCTCGCTAAAAGGACAAGTAGCCATTTCTGCATCGATACTAAATACCTTTTGTAGATTTTCTTTAGTCATGACCTCATCAGGGCTTCCATTTACAATTAATTGTCCATTTCTCATCGCAATCATAAAATGAGAAAAACGGGAAGCGTGGTTTAAATCGTGTAAGACCATCACAATTGTACGTCCCTCTTCTTTATTCAGCTTTTGTAATAACAGCAGAATATCAAGTTGATGGGCTAAATCTAAATAAGTAGTAGGCTCATCCAATACTAGGATATCTGTCCCTTGTGCCAATGCCATGGCAATCCAAACACGCTGACGCTGTCCTCCAGACAAGGCTTCAATAGGACGATCACTAAATTCACGTAAACCAGTAACATCTATTGCCCAATGAATATATTCATAATCCTCTTTGCGTAGAGTGCCAAAACCCGTTTGATGTGGGAAACGACCATAGGATATTAATTCAAAAACAGTTAAACCTCCTGGTGCTGTTGCTGTTTGAGGCAATATTGCCATTCTTTTCGCAACCTCCTTAGTTTTTAACTGATGGATTGCCTTCCCATCCAAATAAACTGCACCGCTTTGCGTTCTTAGCATACGTGCCACAGCCTTTAATAAAGTAGATTTCCCACATCCATTTGGACCTATAATTGTTGAAATTTGCCCTTTTGGAATTTCTACACTTAAATCATCTACAATTAAAGTAGAAGAATAACCAATAGCAATATGTTCTATTTCAAGGACTGCCATATAAAAATTTCTCTCCTTTAGGTATGAAGTTATAAATTCAAAGTCATTTCTTCAATTTGAATTCTATATTTGTAGACCGAATTGTGCGGTATACAGTCCATAGTATGCTTTTTTGCTGTTCATCAATTCATCGTGCGTGCCTTCTTCAATAATTCCCTTCTTCGACACAACAACAATACGATCAGCATCCTTAATGGTTGCTAAACGATGGGCAATTACTAGGGTTGTACGTCCTACTGAAAGCTCGTTTAATGCTTGTTGAATTGCTTGCTCTGTTTCTGTATCCAAGGCTGATGTCGCCTCATCTAAAATCAATATTTTAGGATTTTTTAAGAAGATCCTTGCAATTGATAATCTTTGTTTCTGTCCACCTGATAATTTCACACCACGCTCACCTATCAATGTATCCATTCCTTCTGGTAAAGCTTTAATAACATCTTCTAGTTGTGCTCGTCGTGCTGCATACCATATGTCTTCTTCACTTGCATTTAAATCACCATAAGCAATGTTTTCTCTTATTGTGCCATCAAATAAAAATACATCCTGTTGTACAATCCCAATATGAGAGCGTAGAGAGTGAAGCTTGAAATCTCTTATATCTATTCCATCAACTGTAATAGACCCTTCATTCACCTCATAAAAACGTGGTAGCAAACTACATATTGTTGATTTCCCAGCGCCTGATGGTCCAACAAGTGCAACCGTTTCGCCAGGACGAACCTTTAAATTAATTTGGTTTAAAGCTCTCTTGTCCTCGGTATAGCCAAAAGATACATTGTTAAATGTAATTTCCCCTTCAATGTCCTTAATTGCCTTCGCTTGTGGACGATCAGCAATTTCAGGCTCCGTTTCAAGAAAATCTACATAGCGCTTAAAGCCTGCCATGCCTTTAGGATAGCTTTCAATAAACATATTAATTTTATTAATAGGGCCTAATAGAATATTAGATAATAAGATAAATGCGATAAATTCACCGTTTGTTAAATAACCATTTAACACAAAATACGCACCTATGAATAATGTAAACAATGATAAAACCTTCGTTAAAATTCCTGAGATAGCTTCATTCCAAGCCATCACTTTATAAGAAAATAGCTTCGTCATGCGGAATCTTTCATTATTTACCTTAAAGCGATTAATTTCATGCTCTTCATTTGTAAAGGCTTGTACAACACGAATACCGCTAACATTATTTTCAACCCGTGCATTAAAGTCAGCAATATCTCCAAACATTTGACGAAATGCCTTTGACATAAGCTTTCCAAAAATAATCGTTAGGATTAAAATAATTGGCACAAGCAGGAATATAAGAATTGTAAAGGTTGGATCAATATAAAACATAACGCCAAACGTCCCAATAATTGTCATAATAGCAATGAATATATCTTCTGGTCCGTGATGGGCTAGCTCTCCGATATCCATTAAATCATTTGTTAGACGTGAAACGAGATGCCCTGTTTTGTTATTATCAAAATATCGGAATGACAGCTTCTGTACATGGGTGAAAGCTTCCTTTCGCATGTCAGTTTCAATATTAATGCCTAACATATGTCCCCAATATGAAACAATAAAGTGCAGAATAGAGTTTAAAATATAGAGCCCAAATAGCAATGAGCTTGCCATTATAATCCACTTTAATTCTCCATCTGGAAGAACATCATCAATTACCTTGTTTAGCACAATTGGAAAAGCCAATTCTATGAGCGCCACCAAAATTGCGCAGGAAAAGTCCAGTATAAATAATCCCTTGTATGGTTTGTAATAAGAAAAGAAACGCTGTAATAACATGGATGCATCCTCCTATTTTTAATGTCCGCAAGCTCTAAAGGATCATTAATTAAAGATAATTGTAACTCAAATGATAATGATTATCAATTTCATTTATTGTGAAATCTAGTAAATAAGCTACCTGATTACAACAGGTAGCTTACCTCCCTAATTTTTTGTCAGCAATGAGTATCCTTACAAGGAACACTCTAATGATTATTTAGCTAGTGTAAATTCTATAATTTTGTCAGCTAAATCTTCAGCTTGATGTAATCCAGAAAGTGGATCAGAGGCAAAATAAAATTCTGATGCTAACTGAATGGTTTTCCTTTTCTTTACAACATTTAGATTGGTCCAGGTTGATGGAAACTCTCCTTCTTTATTGAAGAAATTTATCACAAAAACATAATCCCCAACATAGTCTCCCACGGCTTCATAAGAGATTTCATAACGCCCAAGACTAGGATCTTGTGTATCGAAAAGGTTTTGCACCATTTCCTGAGGTTTTACACCAAGAATTTGATATAATGCCCTTCCACCCGACACGCTTTTATTTCCAACAATTGTGGCTTTCTTTGCGAATAAATCAAATATAGTAAATGTGGTATCTTCTGATACAACAGCATTTACTTTCTCTTGTGCCTTAGCTATCCGACTCTGGAAATCGTTGATAAAGGCATCCGCTTCCTGCTGCCTTCCTAAATATTCTCCCATTGCCTTAATTTCATCAGTGGCTGTTTTATAGGCTGTATCAGAGAATACAATAGTTGGTGCAATTTTTTCATACTTCCCTACATCTTCTGGATTCCAAGTAACAATTAAATCAGGCTTTAATTTTGCCGTTTTTTCTATCGACACATTACCATCTGTTCCAACATTTAAAATATCTTCGTTTTTGTAATATGGTTTCAAGAATGCTGCAAAGTCTAAATTTGCTGTTACAGCTCCTACTGGTACTACATCTAACGCTAGAATTTGACCAAGGTACCAGTCTGTTACAATACGTTCTGCTTTCATGGGTATGACTACCTCACGTCCACTATCATCTATGACCGTTTTTGTCATCGCTTCATTTGTTGTAAGTCTACGGGAATGGAGTTTACTTTCTCCACCATATGCCGAAAGTAAAACCAATAATTTAAGCAAAAAAGGTAGTTTTAGATGTTGGATTCTATTTGTTATCATTTCTTCATTTTTGAACCGATTTGCTTGTGCCAGCTGATTCTCATTGTATTGAAAACTGTTCTCAATTGTAATGGTGATTTCGGACATATCGGATGGATAATTCAGCCTGTAATTACTTGGAGCCATATTCGTCACCTTTTTAAAGGCTCGACTAAAATAGTATTCATCCTCAAATCCCAATGAAACAGCGATTTCTTTAATACTAAATTGATTGGCAAGAAGATATTTTTTTGCGTGTTCTATTCTCAATTGCTGTAAGTAAACTTGTGGACCAACTTCAAAACGAGCCTTAAAAATTCGTAATAAATGCCGTGTACTAATGTTGAGTAAATCCGCAAGTTTTTGAATGGATAAAGATTCATTAATGTGTTGCTCAATATATAGGCGGGCTACTTCAGCTTTATCAATTTCGTGAGGCTCTCCATATCCCCCCACAAGTTCTTGAAAAACACGATAAATAAGCTCATAAAAAGAAGCCTTTACTGATAAATGCTCTTGAATAGAACCGGACTGCCATTTGATATACATATCTTGCAGCAAAGAATGAATAGCGATAGGATTTGCTGATATACATGAAAAAGACGTTTGGAATGGTTGATATTGCATCTGTAAGTGCTGCATAAATGCATCTGTATAAACGATATCCCCTCTATAGTAGATGAGATAATAACTCAATTTATCTTGAGCTGTAATATGTAAGGATTGCGATTTTCCAATATGAAAAATAGTAAAGCGCTGTACAAAATAAGGTTGATCATCAATCATTATTTCTGCAGCACCTTCAGTAATTATTAATAATGTGCTATATTTCATTACTTTCGTCATTCGTACAGGAGTATTCTGTACATAGTCAATTTGCTTTAACTTGATATATGCATTTTGCCATAGCAGCATATAGGCCTCATAATTCATATCTCTCTCCTCAAATTCAGAATTATATGCTATCATTATATTGATAACGATTATCAATTTCAATACATATATCATACATCATGATTCCTGACTGATTGCAAAAAAAAAAATCACCATCAACTATTTTTTAGTTAATGATGATTTATATTTGAACTAATGGTATAACTAACAATCTATGAAGGTTTCCTTTTATAGCAACCCTTTACCTTTAGTAGCCTTTTTCATATCTTCGTTTAATTTTTCAAAGAATTCTTCATTTGATTTGGTTGTTCGTAATTTCTTTAAGAAACGCTCTGCAAAATCAGGTGCGTCTGAGAATGTTTTACGAATTGCCCATAGTTTTTCAAGCTGCTCAGGCTCAAGAAGAAGCTCCTCTTTTCGTGTCCCTGAACGACGTATATCTAACGCAGGGAAAATGCGTCGCTCTGCTAATTGACGATCTAAATGAAGCTCTAGATTGCCTGTCCCTTTAAATTCCTCGTAGATTACTTCATCCATTCGCGATCCAGTATCCACTAAAGCTGTTGCTAAAATCGTTAAACTGCCGCCTTCTTCAATATTACGCGCGGAACCAAAGAAGCGTTTTGGTCTATGGAAGGCAGCAGGATCAATCCCTCCTGATAACGTACGACCACTTGGCGGAATAACTAAGTTATAAGCTCGGGCTAAACGAGTAATAGAGTCCATTAAAATAATTACATCACGTTTATGTTCAACTAAACGACGTGCTCGTTCTAATACTATTTCTGCAACTTTCACATGATTTTCAGGAACCTCATCAAAAGTAGAGCTTACGACATCTGCATTCACAGAACGTTCAATATCTGTCACTTCCTCAGGACGTTCATCAATAAGTAAAACAATTAACTCAGCCTCTGGATAATTGGTTGTAATGGCATTGGCTATTTCTTTTAATAATGATGTTTTCCCTGCTTTTGGTGGTGCAACGATTAATCCACGCTGACCAAAGCCTACTGGTGCTACTAAATCCATAATACGCGTCGATAAATTACGTTGTGTTGTCTCAAGCTTAATTTGTCGATCTGGATATAATGGTGTGAGAGCAGGGAAATGCACACGTTCTTTTGCTACTTCAGGATCTTCACCATTCACCGCATCCACTTGTAATAGCCCGTAATAGCGTTCATTTTCTTTAGGTGGACGTACCTTACCCGACACCTTGTCCCCATTACGTAGGTCAAAGCGGCGAATTTGTGATGCCGAAATATAAATATCCTCTTTACTAGGAGAGTAGTTAATTGGTCGAAGGAAGCCAAAGCCTTCTTGCGAAACAATTTCAAGTACGCCTTCCATAAAGAAGTAGCCCTCTTGCTCTGAACGCGTTTTCAAAATAGCAAATATCAATTCCTTTTTCGTTAGCTTGCTATAATATGAAATTTTATATTGGCGTGCAAGGGCGTAAAGCTCTTTTAACGTCATGTTTTCTAATTGAGCGATTGTCAATGCAGACATATGCACAACTCCAGTCTTTTTCAAAATATAATACTTTAATGGGGTTATCATGGAAGTTATTTTTACGAAAGGCTTTGTTTTCAGTTATTATTTTCCATAGCAATCAGCGTTTTTTACTAAAATCAAAACTACGGATATTACTTCAATTGTAAAACAATGAAGCATAACATAGCCTTATGAAACTAAGGGATGGTTTAAAATTTAGAAGAAGGTACCTAGCGCAAAAGATGCACTAGGTATATTTTAGAAGAAATCTTTATTTATAGCTAGGTTTTTTATCAAGTGCGTGACGACCTTCTACAAAACGCACAGTTCCCGATTTAGCTCGCATAACAACTGAATGCGTTAAAGCGTAGGCACCTTTATATTGAACACCCTTTAACAGCTCACAATCTGTTACTGCTGTTGCTGCAAAAATAGCATCATCGCCTTTAACTAGGTCATCTAAGTATAGCACTTTTTCTACGTCAACACCCATTTTTTTGCAACGTTCTAACTGTTCTTCGTCCTCTGGTACTAGCTTCGCTTGGAAGTCTCCGCCTAGACATTTTAATGCTACAGCCGCAATAACACCCTCAGGGGCACCGCCTGTACCAAACATAATATCAATACCAGTTTCATCAAAAGCAGTATTAATTGCAGCGCCAACATCACCATCTTGAATAAATTTAATACGTGCACCAGCTTCTCGAATCTCATCTACTATTGCTTGGTGGCGTGGTCGATCTAAAAGTGTAGCTACCACGTCTGAAATATCTTTATTTTTAGCTTTAGCTACTTGTAATAAATTATAAGTAACAGAAGCGTTAATATCGACTTTACCCGCTGCTTCTGGTCCTACAGCAATTTTCTCCATATACATATCTGGTGCATTTAACAAATTACCTTTATCAGCAATCGCCAGTACTGTCATAGCACCATTTGTACCTTTTGCCACAATATTTGTACCTTCTAATGGGTCGACCGCAATATCTACTTGAGGACCTCCATTACGTAAGCCAAGTTCCTCACCAATATAAAGCATTGGTGCTTCGTCCATTTCGCCTTCACCTATTACTACTGTAGCATGCATTGGAATTGTATCGAACATGGAGCGCATCGCAGTTGTTGCTGCATCATCTGCCTCAATTTTCAAACCGCGACCCATCCATTTACCAGATGCTATTGCTGCTGCCTCTGTTACTCGTACTACTTCCATCGATAAACTACGTTCCATGATTGTTTTGCCTCCCGTTATCGGCATCGATCTTTCGCCGAAACATTCAAATTATCTCTATTGTAACATATTTGGTTCGAAACTTTTAGCTCTCATTATTCCTTTGTTTCTGCTACGCGTGCTACATTTGTTTCACGTCGAATATCAGCGCCTAAATCACGTAATTTTTCAATAAGTGAGCTATAACCACGTTCAATATGATAGATCTCTTGAATTTCCGTTTCACCTTCAGCTAAAAGACCCGCTAATACGAGCGCAGCACCTGCTCGAAGATCTGTGGCAGTTACAGTTGAGCCATGTAATTTACTAGGACCTGTAATAATAGCTGTATTTCCCTCTACACGGGCATTGGCATTCATACGTCGAAGTTCATCGATATGCTTAAATCTAGCTGTATAGATTGTATCTGTCACCTTTGAAGAGCCGAACGCCTGAGACATTAAAACAGCAAGTGGCTGCTGAATATCTGTTGGGAATCCAGGATACACTAATGTTTTTACATCAACAGCTTGTAACGTATTGAGGTCAGTTTTAGGGACATAAATACTTTCCTCTCCGATATCAATCTTGACACCCATTTCACGTAGCTTGGCAATGATTGCCTCTAAATGCAATGGAATCACATTATCAATAGTAATGCCCTCACCAACTGCTGCGGCCATAATCATAAAAGTAGCTGCTTCAATTCGATCTGGAATAATTGTATGTTCTGTACCATGAAGCTCCTCAACACCATCAATCCGAATAACACTTGTACCTGCGCCTTTAATATTAGCACCCATATTCGTTAGCAGTGTCGCCACATCAATAATTTCAGGTTCTTTTGCTGCATTTTCAATAACTGTACGCCCTTTTGCAAGGACAGCGGCCAGCATAATATTTATCGTAGCACCAACACTTGCAACATCTAGATAAATTTTTGCGCCAATTAATTCTTCTGCACGTAAATAAATAGCTCCATGTTCATTTGTAATCCTTGCTCCTAATGCCTCAAAACCTTTTATATGTTGGTCTATAGGGCGTGGTCCTAAGAAGCAACCACCAGGTAAACCAATAACAGCTTTTTTAAAGCGTCCAAGCATCGCTCCCATTAAATAATAAGAAGCACGAAGCTTTTTCACATTGCCATTTGGTAATGGAAGGGCGATCATATCAGTTGGATCAATGGTCATTTTACCATCCTCAAATGTAACTTCCCCACCAATTTCCTCTAATAAAGCCTTTAATGTCCATGCATCTGAAATTTCTGGTATCCCTCCAATTGTCACTGGAGAGTTCGCCAAAATTGATGCTGGAATTAAGGCGACTGCACTATTTTTTGCACCACTAACTTTAATTGTACCTTTTAGACGATTTTCGCCTGTAATTTTATAAACATCCATTTTGCGTTCTCCCTCATGATTGGAAAGTAATTTTTGCGGTTTGCTCACTCTATAATCTTATTATTCGCCTTTTCTCTTATTCCAATCCGCTAAAAATCCTTCAATTCCTTTTTCCGTTAATGGATGGTTAAAAAGTTGCTTTAATACTTTATAAGGAGTAGTGGAAATATGTGCACCTGCAAGTGCTGCTGCTGTTACATGCTGAGGATGACGAACAGATGCAGCAATAATTTGTGTTTCGATATTGTGAATAGTGAATATATCTGCAATTGTTTCAATTAGTTCTACACCGTTTTGTCCAATATCATCAAGGCGACCGATGAATGGTGATACATATGTAGCACCTGCACGAGCAGCCATTAATGCTTGATTTGCACTAAAAATTAAAGTTACGTTCGTTTTAATACCTTTATCAGCAAAATAGCGACACGCTTCTAATCCAGCGGGCGTCATTGGTAATTTAACTGTTATGTTTGGAGCAATAGCAGCCAATTCTAATCCTTCTTTGATCATACCTTCTGCATCTAGTGCAATGACTTCCCCACTTACCGAGCCATCTACAAGCTCTGCAATTTCACGAAGACGATCATGGAAAGAAACATTCTCTTCTTTAGCTACTAATGACGGATTTGTTGTAACACCAGATAAAATCCCCCATGCATGTGCTTCTTTAATCTCTTCAAAGTTTGCTGTATCAATGAAAAATTTCATAATTATTTCCTCCTGGGCTCGACATCAAAATTTATTGATTTATAAAGGTATATTGTTTTATTGTGAGCCATATAATTGAATTTTTACCAAAATACCATTATTTCAAAAACAAGAGAAGGTCGATAGTTGCATCAACACTTCTCTTATATTATGTGTATTCATCTATGCTTTCGTAACATATTAGATGCAAAAATTATGCTTTTTTTGCACTGCCAAATTCACGGATCTTTCCAATAACCGTTGCTTTAATCGCTTCACGAGCTGGCCCAAGGAATTTACGAGGGTCATAAACAACTTTATCGTTATCAAGAATTTCACGGATTACTTTTGTTGCAGCAATTTGATTTTCAGTATTGACGTTAATTTTTGCTGTACCTAATGAAATGGAGCGTTGAATATCTTTTGTAGGGATACCTGTACCTCCATGTAAAACTAATGGAAGGTCAGCTAATTTCGAGATTTCTTCCATTTCCTTAAAGCCTAAGTTTGGTTCACCTTTGTAAGGACCATGCACAGAGCCAAGTGCTGGAGCTAGACAATCGATATCAGTTAATTCAACCATTTTGCGGCATTCCTCTGGATCAGCATACATGATACCACCGATGACACCATCCTCATCACCACCAACTGTTCCAAGCTCTGCTTCAACAGAAACTCCTTTTGAATGTGCATATTCAACCACTTTTGAAGTAATCTCAATATTTTCTTCAAATGGATGATGAGAAGCATCGATCATAACAGAAGTAAAGCCAGCATCAATAGCTTCCTTACACTTTTCAAAGCTTGAACCATGGTCTAGGTGAATTGCTACAGGAACTGTTGTACCATAAGATTCCATTAATCCCTTTACCATGTGAACAACTGAGATAAATCCACCCATATATTTACCTGCGCCTTCAGAAACGCCAAGAATAACTGGAGATTTTTCTTCTTCTGCTGCTTGTAAAATTGCTTGAGTCCACTCAAGGTTGTTGATGTTGAATTGACCAACCGCATAACCTTCTGCTTTTGCTTTAATTAACATCTCTTTCATAGATACTAATGCCATACTAAAAATCCTCCTCTTAGGACTATTCTTTCTACATAAATATGCTATTTAATCATAGCAAAAACAAAGTAACCTGAAAAGCATTTCAGGTTACTTTGTTTTCTGCACGAAAGCGAAGCGGCAGTGCCACCGCAGTGCAGTGCAACGCAACGAAGGCTTGCTCCTGAAAAGCAGGGGCTTTTATTTTCTACGCGATAGCGCAGTGCAACGTAGCGACAGCGTCTCTTTTCTGCACGAAAGCGAAGCGGCAGTGCCACCGCAGTGCAGTGCAACGCAACGAAGGCTTGCTCCTGAAAAGTAGGGGCTTTTATTTTCTACGCGATGGCGAAGTCCAACGTAGCGACAGCGTCTCTTTTCTGCACGAAAGCGAAGCGGCAGTGCCACCGCAGTGTAGTGCAACGCAACGAAGGGTTCCCCCTGAAAAGCAGCGCAGTGCAACGTAGCGGCAGCGTCTCTTTTCTGCACGAAAGCGAAGCGACAGTGCTACCGCAGTGTAGTGCAACGCAACGAAGAGTTGCCCCTGCATCTGTTTTCTACACAAAACGCAGTACAACAACAGATTGAAAATTAAATATTTTAGGAAGTAATGAGAATAAGAAACTCTAGAATATCACTACTAAAAACAGGCCGTGTTAACCACTGCCTGCTTCTAAGATTTTAATACTTTATTTACCTCATCGCGCACTTCAAAAATATCAAAAGGTTTTGTGAAATATCGAATAGCCCCTAAATCTAATGCTTCCTGAACGACATCCAGTTCGCCATAGGCAGTCATCATAAATACAGGCAGATGTGGCCATTTCTCTTTTAAGCACTTTAAAATTTCTATGCCGTCCATCCCCGGTATTTTCATATCTAATAGGACACAATCCATTTCCTCTTCAGCATATTTTAGTGCCTCCATGCCGTTAGCAGCCAAATATGTAACATAGCCTTCCTTTTTTAATACTTCATTCAAAAGCAAACGAATTCCTTGTTGATCATCGACAATTAGTAATCGTTTCACATTTCATTCCGCCCTTTTTGAGTTATTATTCTTGCACAAAAACTTCCCTTAGTATGTATTATTCTCCTTTATTATCTTAATACCTTCTAGTATTATAAATTATCTGCTTTTGATTTATAGCCCCTTCAAACATATAATATTGATTGAGGTGGGATTATGTCAAAAATACTAACAACACAACTAAGTGGATTATTACAAAGAATAATACAAAGTGAAGAGGATTCTATTGAAGAAACAGCGCGTTTACTAGCACAAGCAGGTATTGGAGAAGGTAATGTCTATTTCGCATGCTTTGGTGAAATGCAGGTAGTTGAACTAAATGCATGCCACGCTGTAGAACGTTTTACTAAGCTAGCACCTTGGACAAAGGAAACTGTGCTTACAGAGGCTGATCGGGTATGCATTTTTACCCGTAGTGCAGAAGATAAAGAAGCCATCGCTTTAGCACAGCAACTCAATGATCAATTAATTCCATTCGCAGCTGTTGCTTGTGAAGTAGCTGATCCTCAAAATTCACTGGCGGAATTAGCCTATACGTATATTTCAACACGCGTACGAGGTGGTTTATTACCAAATGATTTAGGTGAGCGTATCGTAATTCCACATGCTATTGCTGCCCTTTTTGTTTATGAAGCTGTCAAAATGGCTTATGATGAAATGCTTGGTATGAATGACGAAGAATTGTAAAGAAGCAATTATGAAATAGCTTTAAAAAAAGAGTTGCCTCAGCATGTGAGACAACTCTTTTTGCATTATTTAAATGTTGCACCGATAAAATCTCGGAACAATGGTTGTGGACGATTTGGACGTGAAACAAATTCAGGATGGAATTGACAAGCTACGAAGAAATTATTATCCGGTAATTCAATTATTTCCACTAACTTACCATCAGGACTTGTACCTGAGAAGACAAGACCTGCCGCTTCCATAGCTTCACGATACTCATTGTTAAATTCATAACGATGACGGTGACGTTCATAAACAAGTTCTTTCCCATATGCATTCTTTGCTTTTGAGCCATCCTTTAACTTACATGGATATAATCCTAAACGCAATGTACCACCAAGATCAACATTATCATTTTGATCTGGTAAGAAATCAATAATAGGATAATCTGTTTTTGCATCAAGCTCTGTAGAATGTGCACCCTTTAAGCCAAGAACGTTACGAGCAAATTCCACTGTCGCCAGTTGCATACCTAAGCAAATACCTAAGAACGGAACATTATTTTCACGGGCATATTGTGTCGCTAAAATTTTACCTTCAACTCCACGGTCGCCGAAACCACCAGGCACTAAAATAGCGTCAGCACCTTTTAATAGTGTAGCAACATTGTCAGCATCTACATGCTCTGCATTAATCCAGTCAATTTCAATATCAGAATTAAATGCATAGCCTGCATGTTTTAATGCTTCTACAACAGAAATGTAAGCATCTTGTAGTTCTACATATTTACCTACTAATGCTACTTTTCGTTTATTTGGTAAGCTCTTCACTTTTGCTACAAGCTCGCGCCATTCTTCCATATCTGCTTCTGGTGCTTCAATGCCAAAATGGTCAAGTACGATATCATCAATATCTTGTGCATGTAGGTTTAATGGTACTTCATATAAATGCTCTGCATCACGAGATTCAATAATTTCGTGTGGCTGTACATCACAGAATAAAGCTAGTTTTTCTTTCATATCTTGTGGCACTTCTTGCTCTGTGCGGACCACGATAATATTTGGTTGAATACCTAAAGAACGTAATTCTTTTACAGAGTGCTGAGTTGGCTTTGTTTTTAGCTCACCTGCAGCTTTAATGTAAGGAATAAGCGTACAATGAACGTACATTACGTTGTTATGGCCTAAGTTCGTTTTCATTTGGCGAATTGCTTCAAGGAATGGTAATGATTCAATATCCCCTACTGTTCCGCCTACTTCTGTAATAACTACGTCTGCGTTAGTTTCGCGACCAGCTCGTTGAATACGATCTTTGATTTCATTTGTTATATGAGGAATTACTTGTACTGTACCACCATTGTAATCTCCGCGGCGTTCTTTTTGTAAAACAGACTGGTAAACACGACCTGACGTTACAGTAGAATGTTTGCCAAGGTTAATATCAATGAATCGTTCATAGTGACCTAAGTCAAGGTCAGCCTCTGCGCCATCATCTGTTACGAAAACCTCACCGTGTTGATAAGGACTCATTGTACCAGGGTCAATATTGATATAAGGATCAAATTTTTGAATGGTTACTTCTAACCCACGATTTTTTAATAAACGACCTAAAGATGCCGCTACAATCCCTTTTCCAAGCGATGACACAACCCCGCCTGTTACAAAAATATACTTTGTCATGAAAAAATTCCTCCTTATGATGTTCTAAAAATTGCAAGTAAGAAAAGTGCATAGACGCTGTGTTAATAACTAAGTATCTTAGCGTAAATGTCTCGGTAAAGAAATACTTATACCTAAAAATAAGAAAAGCCGAGAATGTCTACAAAAAAGTGTAGTCGATTCGAAGCTTAATCGTTTCTATCTCTTTTCTACTTTCCTTTTAAAAATTGATTGCTAACATTTATTCAGTCACCGATTACTATACATCATGAAGTATTTGGAACATTTATATTCATGTCAGTAGTAATTTGGGAGTGTTTAACTGAATCAATTTCGCCTTGGCGTAATTGCGTCCGGATTTTGAATTGTGCCCGCACCATTCATTCCTTTGAAAATCCGTGACATCCGCCAGAGGCTTTATCTTCATTCAGTAGGTGTTTGGACACTCACTGAAAAGGAACCAATACCGCATTCATCTCACCACCTGTAGAGGTGGAGACTTCTGTATCTGCCGCTATGCTTTCGATACCAAAATATTTGCTGAATGAAGATAAAGTTAACAACAAAAAAACGCCCCTCCTGCATAGGTTTGCAGGGGGAGCGTATTACATACACGGTCTTTCTCCTTTTTTAAGGAGCCCAAGTAAAAGATTAAACGTAACCGAGATAGAAGTCAAGAATTATTACCATGGGCATAAAAGATAGAAAAATTAAATTTCTTCCTCTTCTTCGTCGAATTCCTCATCGTCATCTTCTTCGATAAAGTCTTCATCTATTTCTTCATCGATGTCCTCTAGTTCCTCATCGTCAAAATCAATGTCTTCTTTATCTTCTTCCTCAACTTCGTCTTCTTCAACAAATTCTTCATAATCTTCATCAAAGTCAATATCTTCTTCATCTAGATCCAGATCCTCATCCAAATCATCCTCGTCAAGGGCAGCTTTAGATTTTTTCTTATGCGTTTTCACAGAAGGAGCTGTCTCTTCCTCAATTTGCTCAACTTTAAACCATTCGCGTAAACCCCAACCTGTCTCTTGATTGTATAAGAAGCGACCATCTACATTCATATCTGTGTAAAATTGTAGTAGGCGTGCTTTGATTTCTTCATTACTATAGCCTACAAGCTCCTGAATGATTGTTAGTAAGTCATTAAAAGACACTGAGGCACGTTTTTCATTTAAAATTACATAAGCTAAGTTAATTAACGATTCTTCCGCTAATTGTTCCTTTGTCATTTCACGAAAATTCAATTCGTGCACTTCCTTTCTCTCATCACAATGGACGTTTTTATTGCTTTATTTTCGGAGCGCAGCAAAAAAAGACCGCACAAAAGTAACTTTCCATATCATAAGCATAATACCCATTATATACAAAGTTTTATCCTCTTTGCTAGCTTCAATTACTGTTTTTTATATCATGTATTTTTTTTATCCCAAGGTAAAATAAATATATAGATAGAATTAGTAAAGGAACAGCGCCAATTTGCTTATTATACAGGAAAATGACTCCCAACACTAAAGCTAAAATAATAATGAAGTGAAAAGCTGATTTCATCCTCTACTGCGCCTCCCCTTTTTTTACAGTTCTATTATAACGAAAATAAAAAGAAGTGCCTAATCCTAAGACTAGACACTTAAAACTACAGAAGCATTTTAAAGAATAAATGCTAATAAGTAAGAGGATATGCATATTTGCAAATTACATATTACGACGATATTGTCCCCCTACCTCATATAAAGCTTTCGTAATTTGTCCTAAACTTGCTACTTTTACTGTTTCCATTAGCTCTGCAAAAATATTACCGTTGTTAACAGCTACTTCCTGTAAGCGAGTAATAGCTGCTTCTGATTCACTTTCATGTTGCTTCCAGAATTCCTGTAAATTATGGATTTGCGTCTCTTTTTCTTCTGTGGACGCACGTGCAATTTCCATATTATCTATATCCGCATCGGAAGGTGGATTCGGATTCAAATATGTGTTGACACCGATAATCGGTAGCTCACCAGAATGTTTCAACATTTCATAGTACATGGATTCCTCTTGGATTTTACCACGTTGATATTGTGTTTCCATTGCGCCTAGCACGCCACCACGATCATTTATGCGATCAAATTCTTCCAGAACGGCTTCTTCTACAAGATCTGTTAACTCTTCCACGATAAATGCCCCTTGCAGTGGGTTTTCATTTTTCGCTAAACCATGCTCTTTTGTAATGATCATCTGAATAGCCATCGCTCGACGAACTGACTCTTCAGTAGGTGTTGTAATGGCTTCATCATAGGCATTTGTATGCAATGAATTACAGTTATCCTGTAATGCCATAAGTGCCTGTAATGTTGTACGAATATCATTAAAATCAATCTCCTGTGCATGCAAGCTGCGTCCAGATGTTTGAATATGGTACTTTAATTTTTGTGCACGTTCATTAGCGTTGTACTTATCACGCATTACCACTGCCCAAATTCTACGAGCAACACGTCCAATAACCGTGTACTCTGGGTCAAGTCCATTCGAGAAGAAGAATGACAGATTTGGTGCAAAGTCATTAATATTCATACCGCGACTTAAATAATATTCTACATACGTAAAGCCATTCGCCAATGTAAAGGCCAATTGTGAAATTGGATTTGCACCAGCTTCGGCAATATGATAGCCAGAAATGGATACTGAGTAATAATTACGAACCTTATGGTCAATGAAGTATTGTTGAATATCTCCCATCATACGTAAGGCAAACTCTGTTGAAAAAATACATGTATTTTGCCCTTGATCTTCTTTTAAAATATCCGCTTGCACTGTTCCTCGCACAACCTGCAATGTTTTCTCTCGTGTCTCTGTAAATTCTTCAACTGTCAAAGGTCGACTAAGTTCTTTCTCACGTAGTTTCACTTGTTGATCAATAGCCGTATTCATAAACATTGCTAAAATAATTGGTGCTGGACCATTAATTGTCATGGATACTGATGTTGACGGAGCACATAAATCAAAGCCCGCATAAAGCTTCTTCATATCCTCTAACGTACATATAGAAACACCTGATTCCCCAACCTTTCCATAAATATCTGGTCGATAATCTGGATCTTCGCCATAGAGTGTTACCGAATCAAAAGCTGTAGATAAACGTTTTGCATCATCATCCTTCGATAGATAATGGAATCGTTTGTTTGTTCGCTCTGGAGTTCCCTCACCAGCGAATTGTCGCTTTGGATCTTCCCCTTCACGTTTAAATTGGAATACACCTGCTGTATATGGGAATTCACCAGGTACATTTTCTTTATAAACCCAGCGTAGAATTTCACCATAGTCCTCAAATTTCGGTAAGGAAACCTTTGGAATTTTTGTTCCAGAAAGACTTGTTGTCTTTAAAATTGTGCGAATTTCCTTATCGCGAACCTTTGTGATAAATTCATCTCCTGAGTATGCTTCCTTTAGAGCCTGCCAATTATCTAAAATACGTTTGGATTCCGCTGTTAATTCATCTCTGACACCTTCTGCTAAAGAGGTAAGAGATGCGACAAGTGCATCCTCAGGAGCCTTTTCTTTCACTGCAGCAATTGCACCCTCTAGTTGGAATAGTTGACGTGCAAATACTACCTGTTGCTCTGATTTTTTATGATAGCCACGCACGGTATCTGTAATTTCGCGCAAATAATAGCGACGGTCATTTGGAATAATGACATCCTGTTTTTGAGTTTTTGCAAATTGCTCATAACCTGTTTCCCAATTGTAGCCTGTCTTTTCATTAATAATGTTAACAAGTGCGGCAAATAAAGCATTCGTGCCTTTATCATTGAATTGGCTTGCAATCGTACCATAAACTGGCATTGCGTCTAGTGATTCATGCCAAAGCTCTCGAGAACGTTGATATTGCTTCTGTACCTGTCTAAGCGCATCCTCAGAGCCCTTACGTTCAAACTTATTGATAGCGATAACATCGGCAAAATCAATCATATCAATTTTCTCAAGCTGCGTTGGAGCACCAAACTCACTGGTCATCACATACATGGATAGGTCCGTATATTTTGTAATTTCAGCATCCCCTTGACCGATACCACTTGTTTCTACAATAATTAAATCATAGCCTGCTACACGAACGACATCTAGCACATCTCCAATGGAAGCGGTAAGCTCTGTACGAGATCCACGAGTTGCTAAACTACGCATGTATACTCGATTGTTGAAGATAGCATTCATCCGTATTCGGTCCCCTAGCAATGCACCACCTGTTTTTTGCTTAGTTGGATCGACTGAAAGTATTGCTACACGTTTATCTGGGAATTCCTTTAAGAATCGACGGATTAACTCATCTGTCAGAGACGATTTCCCAGCACCACCAGTACCAGTAATACCCAAAACAGGTGTCTCTTTCGTGCGCTTTCGAGCTTCTTCTATCATTTTTTTCGTTTCTTCATCGTCATTCGACTCCGCAGCAGTGATTAAATTCGCTAAAATCTCTGGTGTCTCTGTCGTTAACATATCTAGCTTTTCTAAATAGCTACCTGTTGCTGTAGGAAAATCAGTACCTTTAATTTGTTCATTGATCATCCCTTGCAAACCTAAAACACGTCCATCCTCTGGCGAAAAAATCCCTGCGATCCCATAAGCATGTAGCTCCTTAATTTCTCGTGGCAAAATAACACCACCACCACCACCATATATCTTTATATGTGGAGCACCTTTTTCACGCAGTAAATCATACATATATTTAAAGTATTCCATATGGCCGCCTTGATAAGATGAGATGGCTACGCCTTGCGCATCTTCTTGAATCGCAGCATTCACGACTTCTTCTACAGAGCGATTATGTCCTAAATGAATAACCTCTACCCCACTAGATTGTAAAATACGTCGCATAATGTTGACCGAAGCATCATGTCCATCAAATAGACTCGATGCTGTAACAAAACGTACGTGATTTTTTGGACGATATACTTCTACCTTTGTCATATGAAATCCCCACTTTCTCCCCTTAATCAATTGTAGTTCAAAAAAAGTCGGTAATTGCAATGTCGCTTTATGCAATTACCGACAACCCCTTAACAGAACCCCTTTATACCTGAAATAAACAATGTTATTTGCATGTCAATAAATTCATCAATCGAATGCTGACGATGTAGCGCCCATTTTCGGAACGCCCAGCTTTGCCCTGAGACAACTAAATTATTGGCTGCCAAATGGATTTGCTTATCGGTCATTGTAATTTCACCTGACTGCACACACCGCTTTAGCAGTCGTTCAAACGTGGCAACCATTTCAAACTCCTTACTAAATACATAGCGCTGCGCTTCTTTTGATAAAGATTTTGTTTCCTGATACATGATAGTCAGTTCATCAACCATGTGATCAATTTGCAAGAAATACTCTCGGATCATTTCTTTTAATTCTTCTATCGTCCCTGCTTTTATCTCATAACTTGAAAGTCGCTCCATTGCATGATGATAGATACTATCACATACTAGATAAAGGACATCCTCTTTAGTTCGGATATACTCATATAAAGTACCGATACTAAAGCCAGCAGCTTTTGCGATTTCTCTCGTCGTGGCACGATGAAAACCTTTTTCTTTAAATAATTTTATGGCTCCCTGTATCATTTGTTCCCGACGAATGGCGATGAGATTTTCATCTTTAACTGTTGACTGTACCTGGGGCCTTTTCTCTTTTTCTGTCATGTATTATCTTGTTAGCATACGAGAGATAACAAGACGTTGAATCTCTTGCGTACCTTCATAGATTTGTGTGATTTTAGCATCACGCATAAAGCGCTCAACTGGATAATCTTTTGTATAACCATAGCCGCCAAAAATTTGAACCGCCTCAGTCGTTACACTCATCGCCGTATCGCCAGCCATTAATTTCGCCATTGCAGATGCTTTACCATAGGGTAGACTACTCGACTCTAACCAAGCCGCCTGGTATGTAAGCAGTCGAGATGCTTCAATTTGTGTAGCCATATCTGCTAGTTTGAAAGAAACACCTTGATTGGCTGTAATCGGTTTACCAAATTGCACACGCTCTTTTGCATACTCTACCGCTGCATCCAGTGCTCCTTGTGCAATCCCTACAGCCTGAGCTGCAATACCATTACGTCCACCATCAAGTGTTGTCATTGCAATTTTAAAACCATCTCCCTCAGCCCCTAGCAAGTTTTCTTTTGGAACTCGACAGTTATCAAAAATAATTTCAGTTGTAGGAGAAGAACGAATCCCTAACTTTTTCTCCTTTTTACCTACTGAGAAACCTTCAAATCCGGCCTCTACGATAAAAGCGGATGTGCCATTTTTAGCCTCTGGATCTGTTACAGCAAATACAACATATGTATCTGCTACTCCACCATTTGTAATGAAAATTTTCGAGCCATTTAAAATATAATCATCACCATCACGTTTTGCGTAGGTTTTCATACCACCGGCATCTGAACCGGACCCTGGCTCTGTTAAACCATATGCCCCAATATGTTTACCTTCTGCCATTGGACGAAGATATTTTTGCTTTTGTTCTTCATTACCAAATTTATAAATCGGCCAGCCTGCCAGTGAAGTATGAGCCGATAAAGTTACCCCTGTTGAAGCGCAGACACGGGATAATTCTTCTACAGCAATAACATACGCGAGATAATCAAAGCCTGCCCCACCATATTCCTCTGGCCATGGAATACCTGTTAAACCAAGCTCCGCCATTTTATCAAAAATTGCACGATCAAACTCTTCGTTCTCGTCACGATCCGCTGCTGTTGGCGCCACTTCATTAATAGCAAAATCTCGAATCATTTCGCGTAATTGTTCATGCTCTCCTGTTAATTGAAAGTTCATTGTCCATTTCCCCTTTTTAGTTAGACTCTGTTAATGCTAAACTATTTATTTCTAGGTGATTACGCTTCTTTGATGATTGCTCTTTTTATTTAGTGCATTCTATTATCGATTTTGAATCTCGGTGTGACATTAATTTATTGGGCTGAGCGGTTTCTTTGGATATCCGAGCGATTCTATGACTCTCCTGAGCAGTTTCCACGGCTACCCGAGCAGTTCTATGACTCACCTGAGCAGTTTCCTTGGGTACCCGAGCGATTCAACGACTCTCCTGAGCAGTTTTCTTGGCTACCCGAGCAGTTCTTCGCCACACCTGAACAGTTTCCACGGCTACCCGAGCGATTCTACGACTCACCTGAGCAGTTTCCTTGGCTACCCGAGCAGTTCTTCGCCACACCTGAGCAGTTTCCCCGGATACCCGAGCGATTCTCCAACTCTCCTGAGCAGTTTTCTTGGCTACCCGAGCGATTCTCCACCACACCTGAGCAGTTTTCCTGGATACCCGAGCGATTCTCCACCACACCTGAACAATATAAACTATGCAACATAGGATTTTATTTCAGTAAATGTTTACTAATAACTAACCGTTGAATTTCACTTGTGCCTTCATAGATTTCTGTTACCTTTGCATCGCGGAAATAACGCTCTACTGGATAATCTTCAGTGTAGCCATAGCCACCAAAAATTTGAACAGCCTCTATTGCGGTTTGGACAGCTGTGCGTGAGGCAAATAGTTTCGCCATGGACGCTTCTGCTCCACACGGTAAACCTTTTGCACGTAAATCAGCAGCTCGATAGACTAATAATTTTGCAGATTCAACAGCAGTGGCCATATCTGCCAGCTTAAAGCTAACTCCTTGCTGTGCAACAATCGGTTTACCAAATTGAATACGCTCTTTTGCATATGCTGTAGCTGCTTCAAGAGCTGCTTCTGCAATCCCTAACGCTTGTGCTGCAATCCCAATTCTTCCAACATCTAAGTTAGCCATTGCAATTTTAAAGCCTTCTCCCTCTTCCCCAAGAAGGTTTTTGGCTGGTATACGGCAATTATCGAATGTGAGCTGAACTGTACGTGAGCCATGTAAGCCCATTTTTTGTTCATCTTTACCGATAATTAAGCCTGGCGTTCCCTTCTCAACTATAAACGCAGAAATGCCGCGTGTTTTTTCAGCAGGGTTCGTTGATGCGAATACAATATACACATCAGCCTCTCCACCATTTGTTATAAACACTTTGGAGCCATTAATGACATATTCATCGCCATCTCGCACTGCCTTTGATTGTAACGAGCCAGCGTCTGAGCCGGCACTTGGTTCTGTTAAACAAAATGCTCCTAAATATTCACCTGTTGCAAGCTTTGGAACATAGCGTTTCTTTTGCTCTTCATTTCCAAAATAAATAATTGGATTGGTGCCTACTGAAGTATGAACGGATAAAATAACGCCCATTACAGCACTCACCTTCGATAGTTCGTTAATAGCAATTATGTACGATGTAAAATCCATCGCAGCCCCGCCTAACTCTTCGGGTGTTGTGATCCCCATCAATCCAAGTTCACCCATTTGTGCAAGAAGCTCACGTGGAAACTCTCCTGCTTCCATTCGTGCTATCCATGGTTCAATTTTTTCCTGTGCAAAATCTCGAACCATATCTCGCATCATCACTTGTTCATCTGTAAACTGTAAATGCATCTATATTGTCACCCCTCTAAGTTGTCCCGCAGCATTACATTTCCTTGAAATTGTCCCATCCCCATAGGATTATTCATAAACGTAAAAGCCTCTTCCTGATTTCTTTCCTAGCCAGCCAGCTGCCACATACTTTCGAAGCAGTGGACAAGGTCTATACTTACTATCACCTAAGCCCTCATGTAAAATCTCCATAATGGAGAGACATGTATCAAGACCAATAAAATCTGCCAGCGTTAATGGACCCATCGGATGATTCATACCAAGCTTCATTACATCGTCGATTGCTTCCTTTGTAGCTACACCCTCATACAATGCATAAATCGCTTCGTTAATCATAGGAAGTAAAATTCGATTTGAAATAAAACCAGGGAAATCATTTACCTCTACGGGTGTTTTGGATAATTTCACTGTCATGTCTTCTACTGCTTTATAGACTTCATCACTAGTTGCTAACCCTCGAATGATTTCCACTAGCTTCATAACAGGTACAGGATTCATAAAATGCATCCCAATTACTTGCTCTGGACGATTAGTAACTGCTGCAATTTCAGTAATAGGAAGTGAAGATGTATTTGTCGCTAAAATAGCATGTGCTGGTGCAATTTGATCAATTTGCTTAAAAATAGATTGCTTCACTTCCATATTTTCTACTGCAGCCTCAATGATAATATCTACATCACTAGCATCCTGTAAATCTAGTGACATCTTGATACGACTTAATATAGCCGCTTTTTCTTCCTCTGTTTTACGACCCTTTTCTACATCACGTGATAAATTTTTCGTAATAACCCCTAGACCACGTTCGAAAAACTCTTGCTTCATGTCATTCAATTTGACCTCATAGCCCGCCTGTGCGCAAACTTGTGCAATGCCAGAGCCCATTTGCCCTGCACCAATGACCATTACCTTTTGAATTCCCATCATTCATGTCCCCCTGTTTTTGGTACTTCAATCATAATCGCATCGCCTTGCCCACCACCTGAACAAATTCCTGCAATTCCTATGCCACCACCACGGCGCTTTAATTCCTGTGCAAGTGTTAAAATAATACGTGCTCCAGATGCACCGATTGGATGTCCTAGCGCAACTGCTCCACCGTTCACATTGACCTTTTCAGCATCTAAATCGGCTAGCTGTTTGCTGACTAGTGCTACTGCGGCAAAGGCCTCATTGATTTCGAATAGATCAATGTCTGCTAATGACTTCCCTGTCTTTTTCAGTAATTTGTTAATTACTAAGCCAGGTGTTTGCGGGAAATTCTCTGGCTCAATGGCAAGCTCTTCATGGCCGATAATTACTGCTAGTGGCTCCCTGCCTTCACGAGCTGCACGTTCCTCGCTCATGACTACTAGTGCACATGCACCATCATTTACCCCAGGTGCATTACCTGCTGTAATTGTTCCATCCTTATCAAAGGCTGGTTTAAGCTTCGCAAGAACCTCCATGGATGTACCGGTTCTTGGTGCCTCATCTGTATCAACTAGAAGAGATTCTCCCTTACGTTGTGGAATTTCCACAGTCACGATTTCTTCAGCAAAGTAACCTTTTTCAATAGCTGACAGTGCTCGCTCATGACTGCGAACAGACCAAGCATCCTGCTCCTCACGGCTTAATGAAAACTCCTTGGCTGTTGAATTACCGTAGCTCCCCATATGTGGTCTTGCCTTATCAAAAGCACATGTTAAGCCATCATATAACATGCCATCTACTATTGTAGAATCACCCATCCGTAAGCCTGTTCGACCATTTTGTAGATAGTACGGTGCATTGGACATTGATTCCATACCACCAGCGATAATCACTTCTTCGTCCCCTAAACGAATAAGCTGATCTGCTAGTGTGACAGCACGCATTCCTGATGCACAAACTTTGTTAATCGTTTCTGTTTTTACAGCTTTCGGTAAATCTGCTTTAATTGCAGCCTGTCTAGAAGGAATTTGGCCCTGTCCCCCTTGTAATACGGAGCCTAAAATCACTTCATTCACGTCATCTGGTAAAATATTGGCTTTCTCTATTGCCCCCCTTATGGCGATAGCACCTAAATCACTTGCACTTAATGCTGAAAGTGAACCTCCAAACTTCCCAAATGCCGTTCTTGCTCCTGCTAAAATAACAGCTCTATTCAAGTAAAACACCCCTTTTGTTTTACGTACTCTATGAATTATCAGAGCACCGTTGTTGACTGAACGCTCGCTCGATTTAACTCTATGAAAAATGGGAGTTTAAAGTCTCACTCCCATTTCCATTTAATCTTATTCTACAAAACAATTATTTATTGTGCAATTTATATTTTTCAGATAACTAAAATATTTCTACAATAGCTATCAATTTTCTGCGTTAATTTCTACATTCTTGTCTTGTTCGACATTGTCTACAGAAGCCACTACCTCTTCAAGCATCTCATCTACAGCTTCTTCAGCAGGGTTTTCAAGTGCTTTCCCTTTTTCACCAAACACAGATCGCTCTAATAGCTCTGCAACATCGAATGTTCCAATTGTATCCTCAACTTCTTTTGCCTTTGTACCATCCTCAAGCATCGTTAAGCAGTATGGACAGCCCGATGAAATAACTGATGCATTCGTTGCTAAAGCCTGCTCTGTACGTGCAACATTAATACGGTTACCAACATGTTCTTCCATCCACATTAAGCCACCACCTGCACCACAGCACATAGCCGTTTCACGATTACGCTCCATTTCTACAAGTTTCACGCCTGGAATACCTCGCAGTATCTCACGTGGTGCATCATAAACATCGTTATAACGACCTAAGTAACAAGAATCATGGAATACAATTGTTTCATGAACTTCATAATTCAAGGCAAGTCGATTTTCATCAATTAGCTGATTCAACAGCTCTGTGTGGTGATAAACTTCACCCTTCCAGCCAAAGTCTTGATATTCATTTTTGAAGATATTGTAAGCATGAGGATCGATTGTTACAATTTTCTTCACATCGTTCTTCTCAAATTCGTCAATATTCGCTGTCGCAAGCTCTTGGAATAAAAATTCATTTCCTAAACGACGAGGTGTATCCCCTGAATTTTTCTCTTTATTTCCTAAAATCGCAAATTTCACGCCTGCCTCATTTAATAGGCGACAGAAGGCTAAGGCAATTTTTTGTGAGCGATTATCAAATGCGCCCATTGAGCCTACCCATAATAAATAGTCCATTTCCTCACCAGATTTTTTCAGCTCTTTGACTGTTGGAATATGGATTGTTGGATCAAGGTCACGCCAATTTTCTTTCTCTTTACGGTTTAAGCCCCAAGGATTTCCTTGACGCTCGATATTTGTCATCGCGCGTTGTGCATCTGGATTTACTTTTCCTTCTGTCATTGTTAAATAACGACGAAGGTCAATTATTTTATCGACATGCTCATTCATAACTGGACATTGATCCTCACAGTTACGACAAGTTGTACATGCCCAAATCTCTTCTTCCGTAATCACTTCACCGATTAAAGATGGACTATAGATATCCTCAATGACCGCACCCTCAGCACCAGCCGCCATTGCTAACTGATTCCCCTTTGTATTAGCAAAGAATTGATAAGGTACCCACGGCTTTTGCTTTGTTACCACTGCTCCTGTAAATGTTAGATGGTCACGAAGCTTCACAATTAAATCCATCGGTGATAGCATTTTACCAGTTCCTGTTGCAGGACACATATTTGTACAGCGCCCACATTCTACACAGGAATATAAATCTAGCATTTGCTTTTGTGTAAAGTCTTGAATGCGTCCAACCCCAATGGATGGCATTTCATCTTCACTTTCAGCATTTTCTCCAGCTTCCTCTAATGCTTCAAAGTCGATTGGCGTTAGTGTTCCCACACGATCTAGACGATTCATATAAACATTAATTGGACTAACAATTAAGTGGAAGTGCTTAGATTGTGGTACATACACTAGGAATGTTAGTAAAATTAATAAGTGTGCCCACCACATTACATAGAATATAGCTGCGGCTGCAGTTGTTGGTAGGAAACTAAAAATAGCAGCAATGCTCGAAGCAACTGGCTCCGTATATGTTAATTCCTCACCATGCCAAATTAACCCCATACCATTAGCAATTAATGTTGATACCATTAAGCCACCAATGAAAATTAATACAAGACCGTTTTTCCAGCCTCTTTTTAGACGTACTAGCTTTTCTACATAGCGACGATAAAACGCCCAAACAACTGCTACTAAAATCATTAAGACCACAAGCTCTTGGAAGAAAGTAAAGAGTCCATAGAAAATACCTAGTGGTAAATGTGATTCAGGCACTAATCCCTTCCAAATTAAATCAATGGCTCCTAGCTGCACATTTAAAAATCCATAGAAGAACATCACGTGAATTAACCCACTCTTTGGATCTTTCAGAAGTTTATTTTGGCCAAATACATTGACCATAATATAACGAATTCGTTCTTTTACACTTTCATCAAACTCAACCTTTTTCCCCAATTGCACAAACTTATAGCGTGTTTTTAACAGATAGAAGAACAATCCTACTGCATAAAGCACAACCACGACTGTTAAAACGATGTTTGCAATTAATAATGGACTCATGGTTGGTCCCCCCTTTAGTTTGTCGTAATTTTCTCTCTTTGTGGTAAATTTGCTAGCTCATACGTAAATGTACGTTATTACATCATTATATTCCTATTCTAATAAATGAGTGAGCATTCAGTCAACATAAAACGGAAATATTTCTGATAATTTTATATTCTTACATTTTCCAAGAAAAAAAGCCACCCTGAATTTTTTCAAAGTAGCCGTTTTTCTTTTTCTTTACAAGAATATTACTTTTTAAAAACATTACCGCTTCGAATATATTCAATATCAGAAACCTTCATTCTACAGTTCACAACTCGTGCAGCGGCAAATAAATAATCTGATAGTCGGTTTAAATATTTTTGGACAATTGTTGGTACATCCTGAATTTCCTTCATGAGAGTTACCATTTGGCGTTCTGCTCGACGTGCAACTGTACGGGCAATGTGTAAGGTTGCAGCTGCTGGGGCACCTCCAGGTAAAATAAAACGCTGTAGAGGTGGTGCTTCATCTGATAAAGCATCAATTCGAGATTCCAACACTTCAATTGGCTGCTCCGTAAGCTTATAATGACGCTCCTTCATAACATTTGCTAGGTCCCCACCTGCATCAAAAAGCTCATGCTGAATCGTTTCTAAATCAATAAGAATATCCTTAAAAAGCTCCCGATCTAATTCACTTACAGCCTTGCCAATAAATGAATTTAATTCATCAATAGCTCCGTAAGTTTCCACTCGTAGGCTATCCTTGTCAACACGTCCACCAATAAGACTTGTTTTGCCTGTATCCCCTGTTTTCGTATAAAGCTTCATCTCTCTCATCTCCTATCATCCATTTTTATAATTTTTAATGGCTTGCACAGTTGTCGCAAAAACACCCTTACCAATGATCTTCCCCACCTCTGTAATAGGGCCTCCATACTGCATTTCCTCACCTTTTTGTGTTGCAGCAATCAGCAAACTATCTGTAGCAGTACCTGTTGCAATGGTTCCACTTAGTTCATCGCAAACATCTTCTGACTGTAATGCCTTCGTTTTTGCTTCATTTGCTGTCATCATTGCTTGGAAAAATGCTTCTTCTGACAGACTACCATTGATAATAACCCATGTATTTATAGTACCAATATATGGTTCAATCTGTCGTTCATGTACACGAGAAACATCTACAGCATTGCCAACACCAGCAGTAACAGCAACAAGCACACTGCCAAAGGATGCTGCATATTCATTAATTGCTACTAGCCTTGATGGAACTGCTGTTAGCATAACAACTGTACTCGTTGAGGAAAAACTCTCCTTTTGTAAAAATGCTGCTACCTCTCGCTTGACATCATTTATGACATAATCCCCTGGAACTGAGCGATTTAAGAGGCAATCATACCAGCCAATCCCTGGGTTATGGACGGCAGAAGACACTGTTTTTAAAGGGAACTCAGATTTTAACTGAATATAATGTTCAGTAACCTTAAAATTATCTTTGTTAATATATGCACGTTGCAGATGCTCACCCGATGCAGGCATCATCGTTATTTGTGGCTTTGGAATTTCAGGATGTGCATAGGTCGCTACCCTTGCCTGATAGACCTCTTCAATTTGTGAAGCCATCAATACTTCATGGGGTACCCCAAATGCACGCATTTGCCCTGATTCCATTAATAATAATTCGTCACAATAAAGAGAAGCTAAGTTCATATCATGTAACACCATAATAACGGTTAATCCGCATTCAATTGCTTCTTTCCGCACCATATCTAAAATTTGCCGCTGATGTGCAATATCTAAATGATTGGTCGGTTCATCCAGCAATAATATTTCTGCTGTCTGCGCTAAAGCCTGGGCAACAAAAACTCGTTGCTGCTCACCACCTGATAAGAATTCCATGGGTGTCTGCTCGTAGCGTGTCACATCTGTTAGGGCCATTGCGTGTTGGACTGCTTGTTCATCAAAATCTGACCAGATGGAAAAAAAACCCGATTGATGTGGATAGCGTCCAAGAGATACTGCATCTCGCACACTGTTTGAAAAGGCATTCGCATGTAATTGTGGAAGAACGGCCATTTTTTTTGCCAAAGCACGAGCATTGTAAGAACTAATATTTTTGCCATCTACTTTTATAGTACCTGCCGTTGCTGGTAATATGCCAGTAATCACTTTTAATAGTGTGGATTTTCCGCTGCCATTTGGACCTAATATCCCTAATATTTTTCCCTTTTTTACTGAAAAACTAATATCTTTGACGATTGGTACGCCATCATAGCCACCTGATAGATGTTCAACGACGATCATGCCCGTACCCCCTTACCTCTGCGCTGCTTATAAAAAATATAGGAAAAGACAGGTGCCCCAATAAATGCAGTAATAACACCAATTGGTAGCTCCCTCGGCATAATAATTGTTCGTGCAATTAAATCACATATAATAAGCAATGTCGCACCATTTAAAAAGGACAATGGTAATAAATGACGGTGGTCTGAGCCCCAAATCATCCTTGTCATATGCGGTACGACTAATCCAACGAATCCAATTGTTCCCGAAACAGCCACTGCTGCTCCTGTCAGCATGGATCCACCAACTAAAATTAAATACTTACTTCGTTTCACGTTAACACCTAAGTGCTTTGCTCGTTCCTCCCCATATAACAGCACATTTAATTCCCTTCTTTGTGTCCATAGCATCAATGAACCTACAATAACAAATGGGATAATCATTTGCACAAAAGGCCAGCCTCGCATTGATACAGAACCAAGTAGCCACCCCATCACTTGCCGCAGCTCCTCGCCTGATAGGGCAATCATTAGAGAAATAAGTGAGCCTAAAAATGAACTAAAGATGACTCCTGTTAAAATTAACGTTTCCATTTTCAGAGAACGATCTACTACTCTTGCAAAGCTCATGACTGCTACCATTGTTAATACTGCCCCAAGCATACTAAAGGTTGGCAATGTATAGAGACCAACTACCGGAATTGAAAGACCAAAGAATATCGTCATTACTGCACCAACTGATGCACCAGAAGAAACACCCAATGTATAGGGATCTGCTAAAGGATTTTTTAGCAGGCCCTGGAAGGCAGCTCCTGCAATGGCCAGTGAAGCTCCCACAAGCCCTGCTAGGAGAACTCGCGGCAGACGTATTTTCCAAAAAATATTGGCAGCCGTTTCATCAACTGTTTTATTCCACAATACTTCTAGCGGAATATGAACAGAGCCTATAGCTACGCCACACCAGATGCCAATGATAAGAAGTGTAATGGCTGTTACATAGGCTGTGACTATTTTACTCACTTAAACGCCTCTGGGTAGATCGCTTTCGCTAACTCTTCAAGACCCTCTCCTAAACGTGGTCCTTGACGACTTGTTGTATTCTCATCTACCTGAACAATGGCTTTATTTTTTACTGCATTAATTGTGTCAAAGCCAGCACGCTGTGGTAGCTTTGTTAAAATATCAGGTACATAATGATATGTCACCACGATGACATCTGGATTTTTTGCAATAATTTGTTCGGAACTGATTTCATACCAATCTGCTGTATCTGCTGCAACATTTTCGGCATGAATCATATTTAGCATTTCATTCATAAATGTATCTTTACCAGCTGTAAATATATGTGGCTCATCAGATGCTTCTACAAAAACTTTCTTTGGCTTTACATCCTCAAGTTTTGCAAGAACCTCTTCTACTTTTGTCTTCATATCTTTAATTATTTTCTTGGCCTCAGGTAATTTCCCAGTTGCACGACCTAGCTGTTCAATTGTTGTGTAAATTTCATTAAAGTCCTTCGCATTTGTTACCACAAAAACCTTTAAACCGGCAGATTCAAGCTGTTCAATGGCCCCTGCAGAAAATGTCATACTCGAAGCATGAGCAAACACGATATCTGGTTGTAAGGCAATAATTTGCTCAATATTATATTCCATACCACCAACTTTTTGTTTTTCAGTTGCCTCTGCAGGATAATCATCATTATCGGTAACACCCACTATTTCATTGTTTAAGCCAAGAGCAAATAAAATCTCTGTATTACTTGGAATAAGAGAAACTATTTTTTCAGGAGGTGACTCCAGCGTAATCTCCTTGCCAACAGCATCTGTTATCGTCATAGGGAATGTTGCTTTGTCTACTTGTGTTGTTTCTTGCTGCTCAGAAGATGCTGGCTTTTCATTTTTTGCTCCTTCTCCACAGGCAGCAAGTAAGCCAATTGCTAAAAATGCGGAAAGTCCTAATTTCCAAAATTTCTTCATATGAATCCTCCTAGTATATAAATGCGTAAATTTTTACAAATTATTTTGCTGATAGATTAGTAATCGACGAACTTTATAAGTTTATCGCTCATTTTTTCAAATTTATCGACATCTTTCATACAAAACAAATACCCCTCATCCAAAGTGAGGGGTAATAATGCACAAAAATACGCAAAATCCACCACCCTATCCTCGTAGGTTGTAACGTGTCTCTATAAAGGCAGGTCTCCTGGCTCGTGCTCCATACGTTTTTTCAAGCCTTCCCGAAAAACTTTCAGTGGCGTACATTGAAAAAAACTAGCACATACAGTGGCGGGACCGCATCGGAATATCACCGATTTCCCTTTTCACTTTACATAAGTAAAGAACCTTTATAATATTCAGTTGATTTTATTATACATGAAAACAAAAAAAGTCGCCTACCATCTAGACGACTTCTCCTTTAATCAATTATGCCTCGGCATAATTGCGTTCGGAATCGGCTTTGTGCTTACACAAAGAACTCCTTTTCGATTCCGTGACATCCGCCGGAGGCTTTGGGCCAACACGATGTTGGTCACTCAGGCGTTTTCACAGGATGTGAAGATCTTAGCCTGAGTTCCTCTATTTCAGCGGGTGTTTGGATACCCTCTGAAAAGTAGCTTAAATTCGCATTCATCTCACCACCTATAGAGGTGGGAAACTTCTGCTGAAAGAAGTTAAAGAATATCTGCAAAATATTGAACTGTTTTCATCGGTGCCCCTAGTTCTCTTAATGCCCATGTATGCTCTAAATATATATCTGCCAGCTTTTCATATTTACCACCGAATCTGTGAGCCCATTCCACAGCTACAACGCTTTCATACATATGCGCCATTTTTTCTGCTACCGCTTTTGCCTCAAAAGTTTTCATTGCTTCATCCAAAGAGCTAAACGTATGCAATGTCGATTTCAATTGTACTAATTGTTCCACTACTAATTGGCTTAGAGTGCTGTTAGCTACCTTAGCTAAGCGTTCCTCCATAATACGTACAAACAACTTATGAGCTTGGAACTTATCTACTAAACGAATCAGCTCTAATGCCAGTATATTGGCAGTTCCTTCCCACACCGTAAGCACCTGTGCATCTCTTAGTAAGCGAGGTGTCACAAAGTCTTCAATATAGCCATTTCCACCATGTAATTCAATCGCTTCACTTGCATATTTCACCGCTTGCTCGGCTGTTTCCTTTTTCATAATGGCTATATTTAAACGATTCATCATCATATCCTCATGATTGCCCTGACCACTTGTCACTTTATCATATAGCTGAATAAGATCAAAAACTGTTGCTACTTCCACATGAAGCTTTGCCGCAAATTTTCCTAGTGTATCCTGAATCATTGGATATTGCGTTAAAGGCTTACCAAAGGCAGAACGATTTGTCACATAATGCTTTGCCTCTAAAAAGCCACGTCGCATAATACCTAAAGAAGCTACGGCATTGCAAATTCTTGATAGATTAAGTGCCTCTAGCATATAATAAATTCCTTTATTCGGCTCACCTACAATATAGGCAAGTGCACCTTCAAATTCTACCTCACCAGAGGGAACTGCCTTCACACCAAGCTTATCCTTTAAGCGACGAATACGAAGGTTATTCACAGTACCATCCTCCGCTCGCCACGGAACTGCAAATAATGTCAGCCCTTTAGAGCCGGCAGAAGCCCCTTGGAGTCGCGCCAGTACCATTGCTACACCGCACATGCCTACATTAGATGCAAAATATTTTTCACCATATAAACGGAACTGCTCGCCTTCCTGTCTTGCCTCTACAGCATTTGCCCCAACATCCGAGCCACCTTGTCGTTCTGTTAAAAAGGTTGCTCCCTCATAGAGCTCAGTATCACCTGTTGCACAAACATGTGGTAAAAAGCGTTCCTTTACCTCATCATTCGCATAGTGATCGAGTAAATAAGCTGTAGCCATTGTTAATGTAACAGGACAATAAAAGCCCGGCTCAGCATGGGATAGTAAATACCCTTGGGCAAAGCTATATACATAATTACCCTTTCTTCCTAGTTGCGGAATATTCTTATGCACATAGCCCACAATCCCTGTATTATACGTATCTTCTATTGTTTTTTTGTAGCCATCATTGACCCAAATCTCTGATACCTCTTCACCGTAAGCATTATAACGTTGTAATCGAGGCTCGCCCTCTCTATCTGTATGCTTCGCTCTCTTATCAATATCTCCAGCACAAAGCTCTCCAAAATCTATTAGCTCACGTGTTGCATATTCCGCAAATTCTTTATCAAGCATTATTTCTAAAATACTATGGAGCGTATCGTTATCTTTAAAAAAGTTCGTTGTTTTCATTTCTTCCTGCTGTAACACCTTCATAATTATCTCACCTCTTGTCCCTTCAAGGATTGTTTTAATATTTTGCCCGATGCATTCCGCGGAAGCGCTTCCACTTGCTCAAAAATTCGTGGAATTTTAAATTTAGCGAGATGCTGCTCCAAATAATGTCGAAGAGCCTTGTCATCAATTTCTGTTTTGGCAGCATAAACAGCCTTTACTGTTTCACCCCACTGTGGATGAGGTACACCGATAACCGCTACCTCAAAAATCCCCTCAAAATTTACAATACAATCTTCAATTTCCTTTGGATAAATATTGACACCACCAGAAATAATCACATCCTTCTTGCGATCAACAATCCATATATACCCGTCTTCATCCACACGGGCTAAATCACCAGTTTTTAACCAACCATTTATAAATGCTGCCTTCGTCGCAATGTCGTCCTTGTAGTAGCCTAGCATATTGCCCTCTCCAAATAACACAATTTCACCTACCTCACCAGCACGCACATCCTCTCCATCCTCATTAATAATACGTAGCTCCGTTCCAAGAGGTGCACGTTGTCCTATACTTCCTGCCTTTGTCTTATGTTCCTCACCAAATAATAATGAGCCGCTTGGACCAGCCTCCGTTAATCCATAAACACATGTTAGATGATTTGTACGGAAAGCTTTTTGTATATAACTGATTTCATTTTGTGATAATGGTGCACCACCATATACCCACCACTTCATAGAGGATAAATCAGCAGTTTGTAATCTCGGCATTTGAGCAGTTAACAAATAGGCAACTGGCGCACCAAAGAAATGCGTTGTCTTCTCCTGTTCAATTGAATCCAAGAACAAATCAGGTGTAAATGTTGAGGTTAATACATGTGTCGAGCCAACAAGCATTCCCGCCATTAAAAATAAATGCAAAGGAGCTGAATGCGTTAACGGCATCATTAGAAGGATGCGGCTTTCGGGCTTTACCTCCATCTCGACAGCAATCATTTGTGCCACGGTTAAAATATTACGATAGCTAAATAACACACCTTTTGGTTTCCCTGTTGTCCCTGAGGTATATAAAATTGTCGAAGCGTCATCCTCATTGAGCTGACAATCAATTGTTTGTGAGCTGGCACTTTGTATTAATGCTTCAAAGCTTAACCAACCAGCTGTCTCTTGACCCGTTTTAATTTTCATTGGTATGATCGAAATATTTTCGACTGCATGAAAAATAGCTTCATGTACAAGAATAGCTGTAGCCTCTGCATGCTGTGCCACAAACTCTACCTCTTGTAAGGTAAATTTAGCATTGACTGGAACAACAATTGCCCCAATACGTTGGATCGCAAAATAGCTAACTGCAAACTCTACAACATTTGGCATAAAAATGATGACCTTATCTCCTTGCTGAACACCCCTCTCAAGCAAAGCATGACTAAGTCTTGTCACTTGCTCATCTAAATCGCGATAGGTCACACGTCGACCATGACAAATCACTGCTTCAGTTGTTGGATACTTTCGGGCATTCCGTGCTAATAAATTTGAACTATTCACCGTGCATCTCTCCCTTTAAAATCGCTAATTTTTCACTAAATTTGTCATGTAATTGCTGTAATTCCATCTTCATTTGTACAAGCTCTGTTATTTTACTATCAATTTCTTGTATTTTTTGTTCCCCATATTCGACTGTTCGCTCTAATTGCTGAATCCCCGTACGATCAAAATCAAATAGCAGAACCATCTCCTTGATTTCCTCAAGGGAAAATCCATAACGCTTTCCTCGAAAAATAAGTTTAAGCTTGGCTAACTCTTTTTTTGAAAAGGTTCGCTGATTAGTAGATGAACGACTAGGATGAAGAAGCCCAAGCTCCTCATAATAGCGAATGGTTCGTGTAGAGACAGTAAACTCCTTTGCCACTTCTTGAATCGTCTTCATCTTCTCCCCCCTCTCAATTTCCATCAGTATACCATTGACGTTAACGTAAACTTCAACAAAATTTTTGAAATTAACAGAAAAAATACCACTTAAAGCAGTTGAATAAAACCATTTGCAGAGTCTATCCGTCACTTCGCTGCTTCTATCCGCCTGTTTCTACTTTCTATCCGTCACTTTTGACCCTTCCATCCATCCGAGCCACAAAAAAACCCCCCAGCACAATATCATGCTAGGGGGTAAAAACATTATTACATTTTTTCTGGAGCGGATACTCCGATTAAGCGTAACGCGTTTGCAATTGTTGTGCGCACAGCAGTAATAAGGGCCAAACGTGCTTCTGTTAATTCTTTATTTGAAGCATCTAACACTTTTTCAGCGTTATAGAAGCTATGGAAAGCTGCTGCTGTTTCTTGAATATAGTTTGCGATGCGGTGTGGTGTGCGGTGCTTCGCAGCTTCAGCTACCACTTTCGGGAAATCGCCCACTTTTTTCAATAAATCAATCTCTTTTTCAGCTGTTAACAGCGTTAAATGATCTGTTGTTGCAGCAAAGCCTTGCTCATTAGCTGAACGTAAAATCGATGAAATACGTGCATGTGCGTATTGTGCATAATACACTGGGTTTTCATTTGATTGAGAAACAGCTAGGTCAAGGTCAAAGTCCATATGAGAATCGCCTGCAGTTTTTACGAAGAAATAACGAACTGCATCTAATCCAACCTCTTCAACTAGTTCACGCATTGTCACAGCGTTCCCTGTACGTTTTGACATTTTAAATTTTTCGCCATTTTTATAAAGCTGTACCATCTGGATAACTTCAACCTCAAGCGTATCACGATCATAGCCAAGTGCTTGAATAGCTGCTTTCATACGTGGAATATAGCCGTGGTGGTCAGCTCCCCAAATATTGATTAATTTATCGAAGCCACGAACAATTTTGTCCTCATGGTAGGCAATATCTGGCGTTAAATATGTGAACGAGCCATCATTTTTAATCAATACACGGTCCTTATCGTCACCAAATGTAGTAGAGCGGAACCATGTAGCGCCATCTTCTTCAAATACATGACCATTAGCCTTTAATTTCTCTAATGCAACTTCAATTTTACCGTTTTCATATAGCGAAGTTTCAGAATACCAAACATCAAAGTTTACTCGGAAGTTGGCAAGGTCTGTTTTTAGTTTATCTAATTCTAAAGCTAAACCATGCTGGCGGAAGAAAGTAAATCGTTCCTCGTCTGATTTGGATAAAATAGTATTACCATGCTCACCAGCAAGTTTACTAGCGATTTCAATGATATCAGCACCATGGTAGCCATCCTCAGGCATCTCTGCATCTAGACCTAAAGCTTGCTTATAACGAGCTTCTAGTGAATAGGCTAAATTATTAATTTGATTACCTGCATCATTAATATAATACTCACGAGATACATCATAGCCTGCCATATCTAATACATTACATAAAGAGTCCCCTACAGAAGCTCCACGTGCATGTCCTAAATGAAGGTCACCTGTTGGATTTGCAGATACAAACTCAACCTGGATTTTTTCTCCTGCGCCAGCATTTGAACGACCATAATCAGCCCCTTGCTCAAGTACTGCCTTCACAACACCCGTTAAGAAATCCTTACGTACTGTGATATTAATAAAGCCTGGACCAGCAATATCAATTTTTTCGATATCTGTCCCAGCAGTTTCAAGATTTTCTAAAATAGCTTCAGCAATTGCACGGGGTGGTTTTTTTGCTAATTTCGTTAATTGCATTGCAATATTAGTTGCATAATCCCCATTTGACTTATCCTTCGGTGTTTCAAGGTGAATATTTAAATTTGTCCCAGCCTCAACTAAGCCAGCTTTTTCAACAGCCTGCGCAATTGCGGTCTTAATGGCCTGTTGTACTTGTTCTACAGCGTTCATCATTGTACCTCCGTAAATGTAATATCTAATGTATAATTGCCAACGGATTGCCCACCCATTAGTAAATCGTACTGTACACGGAAATCTCCGCTTACTGCCTGTTTTGAAAACGTCATTTTTTTTGTATGGATGACAAGTGGCATTGAACCAAATTCACTATCATAATGACCAGTCTGTTGTTCCATTATATTAAGTGGAAGCCGCATATTTACTGCTCCCGCTCGCATAATAAGAGCACGTTCATTGCCTAGTTTCATTGTCGTGTGGATAATTTTATCATCAAGCACTTCTTCATATTTTAAATACAAGCTTCCGGCCTTTTCCAAAAGTTGTCCTGTCAGCCACATTTCCTGACTTTCGGATTCTCCATCAATCGGACGAATCGTCGAAATGAGCTTAATGTTCACCTGCGATCTTGCTTCATTCGTCATTATGGATGCTCCCTTATATTGTTTTTCCTATAACCTTTTTATTATAGGATGAATCCTCCTGTTTTTTCAAGATAGAAGTCAAGTATATCCAAGCAGATTCCCATCTCCACAAATTATTACAATTCAATTCATACTGTAAAACATAAGGTAGTTCATCTTTATAATAATAAAAAGCATCCACTCAAATTAATGAGCAGCCGCTTTTGATATTATTCGTAATAATAATCTAAGGTGGTGCCTTCCTCTTTTGTTAAGGCTGTTTTCTAAAATATTGTTGCTGTTAAAACATAAAAATAAAGTTAATCTACAAAATGTGTAGAATCAGCTCTGTTTTTATGTTTGGTATTTCGTAAATCGAATATTTAACTAAAGTCCTCGTTAGTTCAATAACTGCAACCTTATAACATCTTGTTCATCATTGAATTTTATTTTGATTTTATATTCATCCTCTTTATATGTTTCATTATTAACAGTACCAACTAAAAATGAAATAACGCTCCCGTTAATTTTTGTTACCATATCTCCAATATTCCCTGTAATTAACCCATCTCTACCTTCAAACTTAATGTCAATATTATGTAAATCCCCATGCGATAGTTCCAGATCCTTCCATTCGATTTCAACCCAATTTACTTTTTTTTCGTCATACAATTCAGGATTGTAAATATATTTTACTTTCCAATGTTCTCCCTCGCCATAGAAGATAACCTCATCTGTTATATCAGTTTGTTTGGTTGATGAACAAGCTGTCAAACTAAGTATAAGAAAAATACCAAACAACATTCTCAGTTTCATTTTCAAACCACCTCCTTAGAATTAGTAACCTACGTAAAAAAACATTTCTTTTTCGCTACCCTGCGCCTTTAGTTCAATATGAAAAAAGAGCTGCATATGGAACTCTATGATCTTCAAGTAATGCACCCGTTTGTTTAAGTGCATTTATTCACAAACTTATACTTCTTGTTTCATTTTGGAGGGTGTTAGAGATATACGAAGTTCTACAAACTGACTATATTTTTTAGTTTAAGAACCTTTTTATACTTTATATAGCAAGCTATTCTCCAAGGAATTAAATAACAAATAACTAGTAAGAAAATTAGCATATTGAGTGTACCTGGTTCGATAGTCGAAATATGTTGTCGAAAATAATAACGTAAAGCAATCATAATGGCGAAAGTAATTATAAAAGCAGGACTTTTCTTCGCATAAATTAAACCATCATTTCGTATTTCATAATCTGACCATAAAATAAGAGGAATAGAAAAACCCACTCCTAAAAAAATCGCTATAGATAATTGAAGGTATGTGACGTGCCCAGAAGCGTTTAGAAAAAATGATAATCCAGGTGTTAAAAATAAAAGAGGAAGAATTATTCGCCCCCCTCTCCCTTTGGTTGGTTTGTACATAGAACGGATTCTACGAATTAAAATGAACAACCCTATAATTATAAACATAGATGTAGCAGGTATTACGGTTTGCATAAAAACCTCCTTGAATTATTATTGCATAAATCCCTCATACAACTAACTGCCCGTTCGTATAGCAACAATCTTTTCAAAAACAGCCTTTGTTAAACACCAATCTCAGGATTTCCATTGTTTAATTTCATAAATTCTGTTGTTTCTTTCTTAGAAAATAATGCTCGCCAGAAATAAATTGCGAGACCAATTAACAATAAACAATGCAAGACATAAATAGAAACAGAAAGTACATTCGGCTCACTATCGGTCAAAAATGCTATAAAATCATGCGTAGCGTGCCAGACAATCGGGATAATAATGCTTTTTGTCTTTGCTACAATTTCTGCACAAACTAGCCCAAAGAGGAATGCAAAAACTATTTGTATTAATACCAATAAAAGATTATGACCGGAAGCTAAATTTGCAAGGTGTCCAATACCAAATAAAATTGAGGAGCCTAGAATAGCCACTTTCAGCCCTTTTGCTGATAAATATTTAAAAATTAGGCCTCGGAAAATAAGCTCTTCACAAAAACCAACTGCAATAACCAATAGAAGTAAAATAAATACATACTGCGCAGAAAAACCATCTTTATCAGTAATACCATTCAAGAATGGAACTAGCTCAGAAACAACGATAACAGCTATCCACGCCTCTGCTTTAAACTTTCTAAATCCGAAGTCTTGGAAAGAGAATTTACTTTTTTTCATAATCCAGAGGGTAACTAGAACACCACCTGCAAAGGCAATAAATTGAATCAAACATATAGAGCTTAAGCTACTTATATTTTTGACAGCTATAATTACACCAGCAATGGTAGGAAAAACAAGCGCAAGCAAAGTAAATAGTATGGATAAAAGAATAGGTGAATTTTTCATTTTTATTTATTTTCTCCATTCATTAATTTTAGTTTAACGCCTTCATAAACCTCTTTTAAAATACCCTCAATTTCCGAGCCATCTAAATCGCAAGTATTCGTCGCACACATAGTTGCAATACCATGCGTAGTTAACCATATATCTATAAATAGAGATTTAGCAGAGGTTTGAGTTAATCCAGTTAATTTAGAAATTAGCGCTACAATCCCTTGGTTTTCTATGTCATTTATTAACTCTGAAAAGCTTGAGATTTTATATTTATTGGATAGGAATAACAGCTCAAATAGCTTTTTTTCGTCGCGAGCAAAATTAATATAGGCTAACCCCATTCCTAAAAAAGAACTTTCTTGTAAGCCCCGAAACATTCTTTCATTATAAAGACTGCTAGCCCTTTCATAGATTGCGTACTTTAAATCGTCCATACTCGAGAATAATCGAAAGATAGGCTTTGTCGAACAACCTAACTCTTTTGCTAAATCCCTTGCATTAATACTATCAATGCCACTTTTTCTAGCCATTTCAAAAGCACAATCCAATAAAATCCCCTCTGTAAACCGTTCTTTTGGTGCCAAAAAAATTTGCCCCCTCCCAATAGGTAACGCCCGTTACCTATAATGTAACAATATTTTCCTTCCAATGTCAATAAGGTATTCAAAAGTTTCCAAATAAATAAAAGAGCTCACTTTGTAAATGAGCCTTGTTTTCCCAAGAAAGTCCGTAAACTCCCAATAGCTATGGATGCCTGGAATGAAAAAGCAAGTGGGGCTAAAAGTAAGCTCACTACACTTCCCCACTTTTAGCCCCACATTAGTTCTATTAACATAATTCTTTATTCCAAATTTAGCAAATCAGAAATTATTTCTGCACTTCCTGGTGAAAACATAAATATTGAGAATGAAATGCATAATAATCCTACAAATACAATACTAATTTTCTTTATTAACAAAGATTGCTTTTTCATAAATAGTCCTTTAAATACGAAAAACAGCCCTACAAATAAGATTAAGAAATACCAAACTCCCATAAGCTCACCCCTTTTACAAAAAGACGATAAAAGTAGCGGAAAGTTCTACCATCTTAATCGGCCTGTGTATAGAAATAAAGCACCCATCTATCAGCTATAATAAAATTGTTTAAAAACAGCACTGATAATTTAAATTATCCTAAATGACCCCATTATTGCTTTCTCGTTTAATTTGATCGATTCTCTTTTTCCCCCATTCATACATCATCTCAACGATCGGTAATAACGTCATCCCTAGTTCAGTCATGGAATATTCGACTTTTGGAGGAACTTCTGGAAACACTTCTCGATGAACAATCCCATCTTCCATCAGTTCACGTAATTGGTTTGTTAATATCTTATGAGATATTTTCGGAAAAAGTCTTTGAAGCTCACTGAAGCGATGAGGTCCTTCTACACCTAAATGCCACAAAATAACAACTTTCCATTTCCCACTAATAATCGATAAGGTAAGTTCTTTTTCACAATGGTAATCGTTATTTACTATTCTCTCTTTTATCTCTTCTCTTAATTTATCTGACATAGAGCTAACTCCCTTTTCATATAAGTAACTTTTAGTAACCTCCGCACCAAAAAGTGCACTCTTCCCAATGTATAAAACCGTAGTAAAATGAGGATAGTCTTAAAGACAAATCATAATCTATTTTTTCGTCTAAATAAAATTATCTCAACCGAAGGAGAGAAAAACATGCAAACAATTGCAGGAAAAGTGGCGTTAATTACAGGAGCTGGACGTGGAATCGGACGTGCAACAGCAGTAGCTTTTGCACAAGAAGGTATTCACGTAGGTCTTGTTGGACGTACTCTTGAAAATTTACAACAAGTAGCGGAGGAACTTAAACGGTATGATGTGAAGGTAGCAATCGCCGCGGCCAATGTAGCGGATTTAGACTCTATCACCGCAGCCGTTGAATCTATTCGCGGAGAGCTTGGCGCCATCGACATTTTAGTAAACAACGCTGGCATTTCAAAATTCGGTAACTTCATGGACTTAACACCTGAAGAATGGACAAATATTATTGATGTTAACGTAAAAGGTGTGTACTACACAACACGCGCTGTCTTACCGGAGATGATAGAGCGCAATACTGGTGACATCATTAATATCTCATCAACAGCAGGTCAAAAAGGGGCTCCGATTACAAGCGCATACTCGGCTTCAAAAGCTGCGGTTATCGGACTAAGTGAATCATTAATGCTTGAAGTGCGTAAGAAAAATATTCGCGTTACAACATTGACGCCAAGTACAGTTGCTACGGATATGGCGGTTGAGCTTAACTTAACAGACGGTAATCCAGAAAAAGTGATGCAAGCAGAAGATTTAGCAGATTTAATGGTTGCACAGCTAAAACTTCATCCACGCGTTGTATTAAAACATGCTGGGCTTTGGTCAACGAACCCTTAATAGAACTTACTAAATATCGAAACGCTGTCCAATGTAATAGGCTATCAGATGAACTTGCAGAAGCTTGAAAAGAGCATTGACGAGCTTCCTCCCCTCCTAAGATAGAACAAAGCGAAAAAGTGGGGCTAGCTCATAGCTAAACCCCACTCAAACCGCTTTATATCAACATATACAAAGCCCGTATTATTTTACCCAGCCTAAAATCATTTCTCTTAATAATTTTGAAGCTGTATTTGCAGTCATTTCTGATGAATCATAGATTGGTGCAACTTCAACTAGGTCAAAGCCAACAACATTGACACCGCTTGCTGCTATCGCATGAATTGACGCTAATAATTCTTTCGAAGTAATACCTCCACAATCTACAGTACCAGTGCCTGGTGCATGTGCCGGATCAAGTACGTCTATATCAATCGTCACGTAAACATTACGACCTACTAAAGAAGGTAATACCTCTTTTAACGGCTCTAATACTTCAAATTTTGAAATATGCATGCCGTTTTCCTTTGCCCATTCAAACTCTTCCTTCATACCGGAACGAATTCCAAATGAATAGACATTTTTTGGACCAATATGCTCAGCAATTTTACGAATAGGCGTTGAGTGAGAAAGTGGCTCTCCTTCATATTCTACACGTAAATCTGTGTGTGCATCGAAATGGATAATAGCTAGGTCAGCATATTTTGCAGAAACAGCCTTCATCACAGGCCAAGACACTAAATGCTCTCCACCCATACCAACCGGAATCTTACCATCTGCTAATAGCTTTTCAATAAACTTTTCAATTTCATCTAATGAACGCTGCGCATTGCCGAATGGAAGTGGAATATCACCCGCATCAAAATATTTTACCTCATCTAACTCACGGTTTAAATATGGGCTGTATTCCTCTAAACCAATCGATACTTCGCGAATACGCTGTGGACCAAAACGTGATCCTGGACGATAACTTACTGTCCAATCCATTGGCATCCCATAAATGACTGCCTGTGCATCCTCATAGGTAGGATGACTTTTTATAAAAACATTTCCTGAATAAGCCTCATCAAATCTCATCTACTTACCCTCCATTTTTTTAGATATTATCTCAATTTCATTCATTTCTATCTTCATTTAGAAAGGATCCCCTTTCACGGATGTCTCACATCAACGGAATGAAGATAAGCCTCTAGGATCAGCACCGTGTCAACCCTTGAACAGGTCTAAACACCTTTCAAAATCCAAAACATTGTTTATCTGCGTGACAGCTACAATTACGCCATAGAGAAATTGATTTGTCACTGCTCTTAAAGGGCTTACAGGATTGTAATGAAACCTCTATCCGGCAATCCTCGTATACTTTATTGGAACGTCTAGCAAAATTCGATTAAAATCTACAAAGTGTACTTCTCTTGTCGAATGCTAACATTTCAAACAGTACAAAAAAAGTATAGATGTTTTTGAATAAAGTGCAATAGTTTTTACCTAGAATTTCGATTAAAGATAAATGTTCAGACACATACTAAGGCTAAGTGTGAGAAAACGAGGTGAAGTCGGATGAAGAGAAAAAGCTATCAACGTAAACAAAAACGTGCGAAGCGTACACGTAAAACATTGACCCTTTTTATCGCCTTTACATCTGCAATTGTAGTAGCATTCATAGCTCTACGCGTTTATGTGCAAGTAGCTGGAGCTCCCCCTTTAACCGTACCAAAGGCCTCTATTTTCTTAGATGAAAATGAGAACCAAATTGGTGATCACTTTACGAATGAACGGCGTTACTGGGTTAGTCTTGATGAAATGTCACCGTATTTAAAAAAGGCAGTTGTTTCTGTTGAGGATAAAGATTTTTATAAGCATAGCGGTTTTGATTTTTCACGTATCGCTGGTGCTGTGTTAATCGATCTTAAAGCTGGGAGTAAGGTTCAAGGAGCAAGTACAATTACACAACAATATGCTCGAAATCTATATCTTTCACATGAAAAGTCTTGGACTCGAAAATTAAACGAGGCACTGTATGCTTATAGATTAGAAGTTTTTTATGATAAGGATGAAATATTGGAGGGCTACTTAAATACTGTCTATTATGGACACGGTATGTACGGCGTAGAAGCAGCTAGTCGCTTTTATTTTGGTAAATCCGCAAGTGATTTAACTTTAGCAGAGGCAGCAATGCTAACAGGAGTACCTAAAGGGCCAAGCATCTATTCTCCTATTGCTAATTTAGAAAAAGCAACAAATCGCCAGCATGTTATTTTAAAACTAATGGCAGATCAAGGCGCTATTACACAAGATGAAAAAACACGTGCAGAAAGTGAACAGCTTGTTCTAAAAAATGATAGCTGGGTAGCAACAAAATCCGTTGCACCATATTTTCTTGATGTAGCATGGCAAGAGGCTAGCGATATTCTGAAGTCCAAAAATCTTGATATTAGTGAAGGTGGTTGGACGATTCAAACAACTTTGGATCCCGGACATCAAAAGGCCGCAGAGGAAGCTGTAGCTAAGAATATGCCAGCAAATGATCTACAAGCCTCATTTGTCAGCATGGAATCCAAAACTGGTGCTGTTACGGCACTAGTTGGAGGTCGTGATTATGCAGCTAGCTCATTTAATAGGGTTACACAGGCAAAACGTCAGCCAGGTTCAACTATTAAACCTATTTTATATGCAGCTGCCTTAGAGAATGGCTATAATCCATTAACATTTTTGGATGTAGGTGAAACAACCTTTACTTATGATAATGGGCGAGGAACCTATTCTCCTAAAAATGTAAATGGTGAGTTTGCAACTCATGATATGTCTATGGCACAGGCTATCGCAATCTCTGATAATATCTATGCCGTGAAAACATTAGAGGAAATAGGATTTAAACCATTTCACGATATGGCTAACCGCTTCAACGTCAACATCGGTGCAAAGGACAACTTATCGATTGCACTCGGAACAGCGGAAACCACTTTATATGAAATGACAAATGCCTATAATATTCTGGCATCGCAAGGACAAAAAACATTACCAACTACTATTATTTCAATTAAAAATGCTCATGGTGACGTCATCTATGAAAATAAAGAGGTAAATGCTAAGTCTGAAACAGTCCTCTCCAAAGAAAATACGTATATTTTAACAGAAATGATGACAGGTATATTCGATCCTGTCTTTAGCGACTACTCTCCTGCTACTGGAATAAGTATTCGCTCTCGTATGACACATACGTATGCTGCAAAATCAGGCTCTACAAATAGCGATCAATGGCTCATTGGATTTACACCTAGCTTAACTGCTGGTGTCTGGAATGGCTATGATCAAGGCAAAAACCTAACAACAAAAGAAGATACTGCTGCTACAAAGAAAATATGGATTGATTTTATGGAGAATGTTAATAAAGGCACAAAGAACGAAGATTTCGTAAAACCTAAAAATGTGAAAGGTGTAGTAGTCGATATTGAAACTGGTAAGCTTGCTACTGATGCATGTCCTAAACAACGGCTCGTATATTTAGATGCAAAGGATGTACCTACTGAAAAATGCACAAATTTCGATATTCTCGATACTAATACATGGGGAGAATTCTGGAATATGCTCCCGTTCTCCATTTTTAAAAATTAGCGGACATCGGGAACTTTCTATGTTCCTAAACGTTCTAATCAATGAAGGCTCTCGACAAAGTAATTTAGACATATACGAAAAAGAAAAGCTTTCTCTTCCCCGGAGACGTGTCCGTGGGAACAGAAAGCTTTTCTTATTTTTATGGTTCGCGAAATGGATGAGCATCATGGGGCATTTGGCTTGGGTTTGGGTTGTTCAAATGCCGCATAGCGCTCATCACTATTCGCGGAACCAAGTGTCCTAGCTTACTAAAATGTAAGCTCTGCATCAAGTTTACTTTGTTTCAAACCCACTTTCAACCTTATATCGAAAGCGATTGCAAAATGTCACAGATTGTTCAATCATTGTTGGTCTATTATGCAAATAAGTCTTGACGCAGTTGCTCCTTACTACGTGCCCAAAGGTCCGGATTAAGTCCTTCTAGGAAGGAAGCTAACACTTTTTTGGAAGGTGCATCCATATGATTCACAATAATATGGCGCTTCATTGATTTATCCATTTTATTAACATGATCAGCTAAAATTTTATAGCCACGGCGTTTTTCACGGTTAATCACCATTTCACATGCAGTTACACCTGCATAATACGGTCCGTCTTCTTTATGATCAATCGTCACCCATACTAGCCAATACGGTTTACCACCTTCGGAATCCGCACGATCTGTTGTAAATTTGATACCTCGCTCCACATCACTACGTGCATGCATAGCCCCGATTTCAACGGATGCTGTCCCCTCCTCTATGTCAAGAATGACAGGCGATACGTTTTCTAGCGAAAGCGAGCCAATGCCAAATCCTTTATGTCCATCTGTTGGATCATTTTTGATAATGGTAAAGCCCATTTTTTGTTTTGCTTTTTCTTCATTTGCCATACTTTAATACCCTCCATTCTGCTATTATAAAGTAAAGCATATTATGCGCATAGATGTCTTAGTGAAAGCAACATTGGTGCAGCGCAAATGCCTAAATTTAAGTAAGAAGTTATAACTTTCTTATCAATTTTGTCTTGGCAAAATTCGTCCGGATTTTGAATTGTGCCCTCACAATTCATTCCTTTCAAAATCCGTGACATCCGCCGAGGCTTTGGGCCAACAGATGTTTTTTGTGCGAAAGCGTAGTGCTAACGTAGCGGCAGCAACATGATGTTTTTTTGTGCGAAAGCGTAGTGCTAACGTAGCGGCAGCAACATGACGTTGGTCACTCAGTCTTTGCCACAGGACGTGGCGTTCCTAGACTGAGTTCCTCTATTTCAGTAGGCGTTTGGGGATTCAAGAAAAAGGGAACCATGCCCGCATTCATCTTACCACCTTTCAGACGTTGAAGTCTTCTACTGAATGGAGATAATCTAACTATACAACATTATTCTATAAAGGAGGCAATATTATGCCATACGTAACAGTGAAAATGCTAGAAGGTCGTACAGAGGAGCAAAAGCGTGCCCTAGTGAAAGAAGTAACTGAAGCTGTTTCCCGTACAGTAAATGCACCCGCAGAAAACGTAACTGTTTTTATTGAAGAAATGTCTAAAAACCATTATGGCGTTGCAGGTGTTCGTTTTAGTGATAAATAAAAAATAGAATGGGTAGAGCAATCTAGTGCTCTACCCAGTTTTTAAAACCTTAGCTAGAACAATACCTTCATCTTCAAGACAAGGATGTGATATATGAAATGAATAAACTGAAACTACCATTAATCATCTCTATACTCATCGTTGGCCTTTTACTTATTTTTATCAACCCCATTCAAAATGCAATTATTGCTCATTTAAGCCATCAATTAAATACTACCGAAATCAGTGCAGAAAAGATTGAAAAGAACAATCAGGCTGATGCCGACTATATATTTGAGGACGTACAATCGCTATCCATAGCGGAGGTGTTAAAGGCTCAAACAAAGGCAAATAAGATGCCTGTCATCGGTAGTATTGCTGTACCAAGTGTTGATATGCAGCTTCCTATCGTCAAAGGAGTTGGAAATGCTGCCCTTGCTGTTGGAGCAGGTACCATGAAGCCAAATCAAAGCCTCGGACAAGGAAATTATGCTTTAGCAGGACATTATTTTGAGGAAAAGGATATTTTATTTAGCCCTCTATATAAAGCAAGCATAGGTGATTCAGTCTATATAACAGATTTAACCAATATTTATGAATATCATTTAACAACAAAGAAGGTTATTGCTGCGACAGATGTTTATGTAATTGATGATATTCCAGATAAAACTGTTTTAACACTTATTACATGCGCTGATAATGGAACAAAGCGCCTTGCTATTCAAGCCGATTTTATTCAGCAATATCCATTTGATGAAGCACCTGAAAAGCTATCACAAGCATTTTAATAGGAGAAGCCCCCAAGATTAAATAGTCTTGGGGGCTTCTTTAAAATTCATTATTTGATTTCAGCTTTACGTCGACGTAAGAAGAATAATGCACCAAGTACAAGTGCTACACCAATCAGTGTAAGTGCTGTTTGATCTGCACCATCTGTCTGTGGTAGTTTACCTTGTGCTTTCAACTGATTTTCTAGTCGTTTTGCATCCATTTTAATTTTGTCAATATCAAGAGATTCCGCAACATCTTTCTGTTCCTCTTTTGTTAACAAACTATATTTATTGAGGAAATCATTATACGCATCTAGCGTGTCTTTTGTTGCTTTAGTTGGATTATATGGCGGTAACTTTTTACCTTGATCAATGACATTTTGAACAGAAGGTTTAGATGCTTCTGTTTTTCCTGGGTTTGTTGTTGGATCCGTTGGTTCACCTGGTTTGCCTGGGTTTGTTGTTGGATCTGTTGGTTCACCCGGTTTGCCTGGGTTTGTTGTTGGATCTGTTGGTTCACCTGGTTTGCCTGGGTTTGTTGTTGGATCTGTTGGTTTACCCGGTTTGCCTGGGTTCGTTGTTGGATCCGTTGGTTCACCCGGTTTGCCTGGGTTCGGTTTTGGATCAACTGGCTTGCCTGGATCTGGATTTGGCGGTATCCAACCACCACCACCCGTATAAGATGGTTTTACCAATCCTGAACATCCATCAGTTACCGTAATTGTACCTAATAACACATTGCCTTCATAAACATTGTAAATTCCCGGTTGAACTGTATAAGGGATTGTTCCTACACCTTGTTCATTCGTCTTACCAGAAGCAATTGTGTTATTATATAAATCTTTAATTGTGAATGCTACATTTGGACGACCATACCCATATAAATCTTGAACTGTTAATGTGAAAATTGGACACGCATTATTTGGAACTTGCACGGTAGCTCCACAAATATTATCCGCATAGCTTACGGTAATATCACCCAATTTAATACCAGCTTCATTAAATACGACGTAATTCTGTCCTTGCTGTAGCTTCGTCTTATCTTCAAATACAATTTTACCAGATGCATCAGTTTTACCAGATGTCACTACATCTCCAGCTTGATTTTTAATGACGATTAAAACATTTACACCAACAGGCTTAAGGTTTTTATCATTAACTGTTAGTGTAAATACTGGACAAGCATTTTTCTGAACTACACCTTTACAGCCGTCTGTATAAGTGACTTTTACTTTTCCAATTTCATCACCTTTTGCACCGCTATCTGTTTCCTCGTAGACTGTATACATACCTGGTGATTGATTTTGTGGTAATTGAATTTCACCGTTAGCATCTGTATGACCAGTTGTCACAACATTGCCATTGCTATCTTCAACGATAACTTTCGTATTTCCTTTCAAGCTACCATCTGTATCTTTTACTGTAATTGTGAAAATATCACATGCACGAGGTTTTTCAGCAGTACCCTCACAGTTACCTGAATATGTTACATCAAATTTATCAAGTACTTTCCCTGATGCTGTAATACTCACTTCATATTTGCCAGAAGGCGTTGTTGCTGTTTGGAATGTTACCTTACCGTTTTTGCCAACTATGGCTGTAAACGAATCTTTCGTAGCTGTGTTTGTAATTGTTACTTCTGTACCCTCTGCTAAAATACCATCCTCATCTTTCACTGTAAGCGTGAATACTGGACATGCTGGTAATGGTTGAATAGTTTCTTTACAGTCAGTATCAACTGTAAATTCTCCTATTTTTGTACCATTTTCATATACTTCATATTCACCTGGCTTAATGTTTTGAATAGTCACCTTACCATTAGCATCAGTTGCACTTGAAGGTTGTGGAACTATAGCATTTGGATTGTTTTTATCCTTAATTTCTACCGTGACACCTTGACGTGGTTTACCGTCCACATCATTGACAGTTAATGTAAATACCTCGCAGGTAGGTGCCTGTGTGATTGTAGCCTCACACTTACCATTTTGATAGCTTACCTCTACATTTCCTAAGAAAACAGTACCTTCATAAAGTTTATACGTTCCTGACGGTGTTGTAGATGGAATAGTAATTTTACCGTTGCCATCTGTTGTTGCAGTCGTAATAACTGTATTACTTGCATTTTTTAATGTTACTGTTACATTCGGACGTGGATTATTTTGTTCATCATTTACCGTAATTGTGAATATTGGACATGAATTTGTTGGTTGTACCTCTCCCTGGCATCCCCCAGCACCAAATTTCACAATAACCTTACCATATTCAATACCATCACTATCTTTTACTTTGTATTCTCCAGCTTGAACTGTTGATGGAATTGCTACTTTACCATCAATACCTGTAGTCACTGTTGATTTTACTGCACCATTACTGTCTATTAATTCAATTTGCTTATTAGCTACAGGTGCTCCATCAATATTTTTCACGGTTAAGTTAAACGTTGAGCAAGAACCACCTGGAAGCGGTGTAACGTTTACTAGTTTCGTTACTACATTAGAACCTACTTTTGTATCTTTTGCTACATCAAGTGTAAATAATTGAGCTACCATTTTTTGATAAGGAGCCTTCGCTGCTACCTCTTCAATTTTATAATTTCCATAGTTGATGTTTGTAAAGCTAAACAAGCCATCAGCACCTGATGTTGCAGTTTGAATCAAGTAATTATTTGTGCCAATAACTTTGTATAATTGGAATTGTACACCTGATAGAGGCTCTTCAGCACCAGTTTCTGAGTTAACTCCAACTTTTTTAAACTGTGCATCACCTTTTACCATAGAAAATGACGTATCTGAACTACTAAATGTAAAATTAGCGTTAACCTTTGCATCATCTTTTTGATTGCTAGCATTTTCAACACCAAATGTTAATTTTGCATCATTGCTGAAGCTTTGGCCTATTTTACCTAAACCAATTGTTTGATATTGCACCTGATAGCCTTCGTTTAGATTAGCAAAGTGAAGAATAAAGCCACCATCCGCTTTCTTATCAACAGTTATTCCATAAGTACTTGGGTCTACATATGCACCCGTACCGTTTTGAGAAATACTTGTTGCGGTAACATTGTATTTTCTCACCTTGATTGAACCTTCAATTAGCATTAAATTGCCAGATGGTGTGTCTTCCAATGTCACATTTGCTCCTAACTTTGAATGAGATTGATTCACATCCAATGTCCAAGAAACAGTTTGCTTAGAATTATCTTGAGTCGCTGTCTTTTTAATCAAGTTATTTGCTACATATGTTGGAAGCGTCACTGGCGTGGCTTCTAGAGTATAATTTTTAGAGCCTAATGTTTGGAATGTTGCTGTATTGCTATAAACATTCCCTGTTGTATATCCAGCCTCATCAATACCAATTCCTAAAATTTCATCAGAATCTTTTGTATGATATTCCACTAAATAGGCTTTTCCGTTTATTGTACTATCTAATGAATTATTAAATGTTAATGTATAACTCTTTTTATCAGATGCAACATCTAATGTGTAGTTTGATGCATCGATAGGCGTAGTAGCTGGTGTACCGCTCGTATCATCACCAGTAGTTAATGTATATTCATATACCTTTAATGAATTTGCTACGTATTCATGTCCTGCACCAATTGTATCTGTTAAAATAGCTCCTTGAATATCCTTTTTGTTAATATTCACCTTTACTTTCCATGTGAATAATTGATCAAGATAATTAAATGCCCCAGCTTTACTACCATTGTTTACCGTTGTAGTAGCAGGTGTATAATGATCTTCTTTTTGTACAGTATAACTATCCCAATTTACTGTTGCCGTATTACCATAACCACTCTGTACTTCACCATCATTACCAATAGCAAATGATGTTTTATACGTAACAGTTGCTTTTCCACCTGCTGCTATATTAATACCAGTAATTGTGAAGCCATCTGTAGGACCAGTAACTGTTTTAACTGGCGCTGCACCTGTTGTTCCTGTAATTGTAATATTACTTTCATCCCCTACAAGTGTATGAGTCCCCTCTTTGCTTCCAGTAATTTTAAATACGTCTGTCAATGTTAAATTATTAATCGCTTCGTTCGGATTATCTGCTTTAATGTCGATAGTCCAAGTAATTTCTTTTGTATCAAAATTTACTACGTGTGTTTTTGTTAACACACCTTCTTTAATTGTATGTGTTTTTGAATCATTTTTCGTGCCACTAACCACCATATTTGTTACCGTTGTAGGGTTTGTTCCCACATAGTAACCAAGACCAGTTCCATTGTACTTAGCATCATATGTGACTTTATAGGCTTTATCTATGGCGTTATTAAACTGGAGCTCAAATCCATTTGGAACTGTTGTAACATGGTAGTTGCTGGGGTCAACTATTGTTCCTGCTCCAGTACCATTACCCTGATCATCTATTGTCATTACTCGTACTTCAATAGTATTCGTGTCGATTTCATGAATTCCTGGAAGTGTATCCGTGATTATCGCACTCGCTTGTGGAATACTTGCTTGATTGTAATTGTAGCGAATTTCCCATTTTGACGTATAGTTGTTAGTTCCTGCGTCTATTTTCGCTTTCTCTAACTCTTTTCCATATGTGATATCCTTTGGAACATTATTTACAGACTCAGGTATACCACCATTAGTGAAGGTTACGCTATTGTAAAACGTTTTTTTCCCTTCTCTTTGCTCAACAGGTAAATTCACTTCTGTTTTGTAAACAATTTTATAGGCATGTTTATCTTGAAAAACAATACTACTGAAATCACCATCCCATACAACTTGGGTTTCAGTCCCCATCTTCACGCCCATTAAATCTACTTCATATTCATACACATTAACCGAACCTGATACAACAGCATGCCCACCAGTTGGATTATCAACTAAACTTGGGCTGTCAAAATTCTTACCTGCCTGGTTGAGCCAAATGGTCCATTCCATCTGATGATTACCATCCACTACTGGAGGAATACCATCAGTAGCTGTCTTTGTAGCCTTTTCATTAGATGTCGACGGTAAAAATGTAAATTTCGTTTTAGCTTCTCCACCACCAACCTTTGGAATCTCTAATTCTTGTTCGATATCATTAGAAATAAGATTAAATCCTGCTTGAAAGTTCATAGTCAATTCGGCTGCAGTTGTAGTACTAACATCGTCAATTTCTACATTATTTGTCAGTTCAACTCTGACTTTATTACCTACAGTCGTATAGGAATAAGCAATATTACCAACTTGTTTGCTCCCATGGAAAGCACTATTAAAGTCTATTAAAGAAGCTGGTAAATCAAATTCAAAATAACTCCCTGCACAGTATAAATCATCTAATAATACATTAAATTTGACATCAAAGTTAGCCTTTTGATCTTTCGGTAATGGCGTTGTATAAACACCTTCAGTAATTGCATTTCCCCCAATATTCATATCAAACTGAGTTAATGTCACACTTGCTAGTTCCTGTGGGCCTACACAAGCATTTAAAGGTGTAACATTCGGTGGAGCTGCAGTAGGTTCATCCTCCGGAACCGTCACCTCTGCGGTATCTCCACTTGTTACATTTGGGTCGTCTCCCTCGCCACCAGAATCAGTCTCAAGTTTTTCGCTAGCTGGATCTGTCACAGGAGGCTCCCCCTCGTCTGCAAACACTGAAATTGGTGAAAGCACTGTTTGAAAGACTAGCAGCAATATAATTATTGCTAAATTTAATTTCTTCATGTTTCTCTCCTTTTCTAAGTTCAGAGAGATACCTGTTGGTGTTTGCTGACGACGTTGCATCCTTTCACTATGTCGGAAAGGAATGCCACAAACATTAGGCTGGTCTCTCTTTCCTTCATTTAACTTGTCGTCAAAGGTGAATACATCCTACACGTTAGTAATCATGCTGACTGATTGAAGTGTGTTGTACTGATACTTGTATCTATCTATTTTACTAACACTGTGACGCCTTTTAAAATGGGCCTCACCCCCTTTAGGGTTTTAGTCTCATTATAAAAAGCGCTACTGAACAAATTCTAAACAATTTCACATTTTTCATTAACAAAATTCCAAAAAAGTCTATATTTTCCCAATTACATTGATTTTTATGCAAAAATAAAAACAGCAAACAATTACTCGAGTTGAGTTTGTTTACTGCTCTACTTACAAATACCGGTAAAAGGGAAAATCGATATACAAAATTTATACATTTTAAATTTATTCTAGGATTTATTTTTTCCCTTTTCCTTTTAACAACGTTAAGATTTCTTTCTTTACCATAGCATGTGTCTGATCATCCTCTAAAAAATCTAAAGGGAAATATACTTTATGATCTCGTTTCATGCGACCAGATATGGAATCAACAATAATTGATTCCCGTGACAGCTCCCGCAACTCTCCGTTTTTCATTTCTAAAAAAATCGGAACCCGTACTTCTTCCTCACCCGGTCGATAAAAATCGTATGGTAAATCTGCAGTTGTATCGTGGACAAGGTAATATTCTGGATTTAACTCCGCTTGCTTGAAAAGTGATTGAAGTTTTTGATATTTGTCTAGCTCTACCCCTGGATCTAAATCGATGTACTGGAATAGCTTACGATTCACAAATCGGCGACTTAAATCGCTTAAGATAGCATCTTCTTCTTGCATCCAAAGTTGAAAATATGTAAAAAGAATGCTTTCATCTAATGCAAGATAATCCTCAAGCGTAATAGAGTTACGGAAAAATGCTTTAAAATGTGTAGGCTCATGCTTAAAATGATAGCCTTCTAAGCTTAATTGCTTTGCTCGTTTTAAAATATTATTTAAAATAACCTCTGCACTACGAGAAACTGGATGAAAATAAATTTGCAGATACATTTGGTAGCGGCTCATAATATAATCTTCCACTGCATGCATGCCAGTTGCCTTAATCACCACTTGATTTTTCCGCGGACGCATCACTCTTAAGATTCGTTCCATATCAAAATGACCGTAGCTGACCCCTGTAAAATAGGCATCACGCTGTAGGTAATCCATACGGTCAGCGTCGATTTGACTGGATATTAAGCTGACTACTTGCTTATTTGGATAGGTTTTTTCAATGACTTGAGATACCTTCTCTGGAAAATCAACAGCAACTTTCTTTAAGACTGCATTAACTTCCGTATTACCAAGTAAAATTTGTGTTGTATAAAATTCATGGTCCAGCTCAAAGACATTTTCGAAAGCATGTGAAAATGGACCATGTCCTAAATCATGTAATAGGGCTGCACAAAGCACAAGTAGTCGTTCATCTTCGTCCCATTCTGGACGGCCAGCAAATATATCATCTACTATACGGCGTACAATCTCATAAACGCCAAGTGAATGACTAAAACGGCTGTGCTCCGCCCCATGGAATACCAAAAATGTTGTACCGAGCTGACGAATTCTACGTAATCGTTGAAATTCTTTCGTCCCCACTAAGTCCCAAATTACCTGATCCCGTACATGCACATAGCGATGCACTGGGTCCTTAAATACTTTCTCCTCCTGTAATTTAGCTTTTGCATAATGTGTCATTTGTTTAGCACCCCCGTTTCGCTATTTGTTCTATTATATGCGATAAATATTGGGCTAGCATACATTTTCTCTTCCATTATAGAGACTATCAGCCTAAATGATTAGATATTCACCAAAATTAGATTTCTATGGACCAAATAAAAACGCTCTTTTAAGATTGTAAATACCTAAACATCTTAAAGAAAACAAAAACTATCCTCAACGAGTGAAGATAGCATGATTGTTTTTCTTATTTCTTTAATTTTGCTAACACTTTTTCCATAAGCTCTTCTTCCGTTAAGGCTGCAACAGGGCGGCTATTTACAAATGTAAATGTTTTTTTACGTCCTGGGCCACAATAGGAATGACAGCCGATTTCGATGGTTGCATCAGGATCAATTTCCTTTAATTTTGGAATTAACGTTTTTAAGTTAACGGCCTGACATTCATCGCAAACTTTAAATTCGTTTGCCATTTTGTCAACAACCCTTTCTATATAGTATTTTTTCATTCAAAAACATCACTTTTATTGAACGCACGGCCTTCGCATATTTAAGTATGCAGCATGCGTACAAACCTACATCGGGTATTGTATCGCACTTTTCACCTTGTATTCAAGCATAATTCCTTTCACATAGGTGAATAAAAGGTTAAAAGATTGGTCATGCTAGTCTTAAATAAAGAAGTTCCAAATAAAGGTGGGAGGATTTTATATGAGTAAAGTAAGACAAGATGCTTGGTTACAAGAAAATGATGAATTATTAGCAGAGGCGGTTATTCGCCATGTAACAGAGGGTAGTACACAACTGAATGCCTTTGAAGAAGCTGGTGATGCGTTAAATCGTACAGCTGCTGCCTGTGGTTTTCGTTGGAATGCTGTTGTTCGTAAGGAATATGAGGAGCAATTAGCTGAAGCGAAAAAGGAAAGAAAAGAGAGAATGCGAGTGTTGGGTGCACCAGCTAGACGACGTGCCTCTAGTATGTTTACAGTCAATAGTAGCGCCGCCGAGGGTAAATCCATTCCGTTATCTGCGTTATCTCTTGATATTGTCATAGCCTACTTACTACGTTTACAGCATTCTGGTGAGCTAGGTAATGAGTCTACAAAATGGAGACAGCTAGTACACGTAACATCCGAGAAAAATAAAAAACTAGAAAAAACCATTACTCAGCTAGAGGAAGAGAATAGAGCAATTCGTAAAGATTACGAGCAATTTGTACAAATTATGAACCGTGCTAGACGACTTGTAACACTAGATGAAGAGGAAGAACGAATTGCACCTGTTTTCAAAATGGAGAAAAACGGAAATCTCGTTGTAAGTAGCTCTACCTATCAACCAGAAAATGGCGATGCGCTTAGTTAGCAGCATCGCTTTTCCCTTTTTGTTACTATTATTTAGGTGCAAGCATTTTCTTATTGCGCTCTAATATACGCTTTAAATAGAAAGCATACAACATAAGCTCCTCATCATGAAAAGATTCAAATCGTATTTCTTCAGCCATTTTATGAATAAGGCGCTGTAATCGAATGATCACTGCTTCCACGGTTAAAGTTGCATCAACAAGCTCTGACAGTGAAGCCATTACACTAGGGTCAATGCTAGGATACGTAAATTTTGTTGCCTCTCCCTGTAAACTTACCTCATAAAAGTCTCGAATAAGCGCTGCTCGTTCGGAACCGCTTCCCTCAATACATAGATAAATTTGCACGGCCACTCCTTGACGTAAACGCCTTTGTGAAATACCTGCAAATTTCTTCCCATCAATACTTAAATCATAGGAACCCGGACAATAGGAACCTACAATTTCATAGGCTTCAATTCTATCTGCCACCTCAGGAAATAATCCTTTGATTAGAGCAACCATTACATCATAGCCATCATTAATACTTAATGCTTCTGTTTGTTCAGATAAAACAATTGAAATATTTAATACTCCTGCATCTAGTACCACTGCTAACCCTCCCGAATTACGGACGATAGGTTGATAGGTACGTGCTTGGAGTAACTCCATCCCTTGCTGTACATAAGGTAAGCGATGATCCTGAATACCAAGGACAACAGATGCATCATGAACCCATGTACGAATAGTTGGCGGAGAGGCTAATTGTCCCACTAACTGACATAAAGTATCATCTGTTGCAAAGGATTCCAGTGGCGATCTTTGTTTCGCACTAATGGATTGATCGTAAAAACGCCATATTGGCTGTTGTAAAATACTATTCATGCTTAGAGCTCCTCTATTTACATCTCTTCTCTTAAGCATACATAATCTGCGGAAGGTGTCAAATTCGTGAAATACAATCATGAATTTAGGGATTTCGTACAAACTATGATAAACTAAATTTTGAATGTTATTCACTTATAAAGGAGTGTTTTCAATAATGAATGAAGCAGCTATTACTTTAGATGGTTGGTATGCTCTACATGACTTTCGCTCAATCGATTGGGCTTCATGGAAACTCGTTTCTGCTGAAGAACGCCAAGCGGCAGTCGAAGAATTCGTCGCGTATTTAGAAAAATTAAACGAAGCAGATATCGCTAAAACTGGTGCTCATGCCTTTTATGCAATTGTTGGCCAAAAAGCTGATTTTATGATTATGACATTGCGCGAAACAATGGATGAGCTTCAAGAGCTTGAAGCTGATTTTAATAAATTAGCAATTGCTGATTTTACAATTCCTACATATTCTTATGTATCTGTTGTAGAGCTTTCCAACTATTTAGCTGGTGAATCAAACGAAGATCCGTACCAAAATCCACATGTACGTGCACGTCTTTATCCTGAGCTTCCACGCTCTAAATATGTATGCTTCTATCCAATGGATAAACGCCGTCAGGGCAATGATAATTGGTACATGCTTTCAATGGATGAGCGTAAAACATTAATGCGTTCTCATGGTATGATTGGTCGTGGCTATGCTGGTAAAGTAAAACAAATTATTACTGGTTCTGTTGGCTTTGATGATCATGAATGGGGCGTAACATTGTTCGCAGATGACGTATTACAATTTAAAAAATTAGTATATGAAATGCGCTTCGATGAAGTTTCTGCTCGTTACGGGGAATTCGGTGCATTCTTCGTTGGTAACCTTCTTGATAACGAAAAACTAGTGAAATTCTTAACAGTCTAATCCTATAAAAAATGCGAGCCCCAAAAATGGACTCGCATTTTTTAAAATTCATTTTCTTCACTTGCTTCTGATTCCAATATTAAAATAATGGTATGAATAAAAAAGCCAGTTAGAATCATTAGGAAAACCAAATACCAGTTATATGGTTGATGGTAGAGTTCTGCTATACCTACAGCTGTCAATGCACTTACGATAATTGCTACAAACATACCAAAAATACGCATTGTAACACTCCTTCATGAAAGCAAAAAATATTTTTCCACATTAGTATGTCACTGTTTATTTTCAATATACTTGCAAGACAAAAAGTTTTTATCCTTTCAATAACAAAAATAAGAAAGTATCACCTTAACTTACGATGACACTTTCTTGTTTTCATATTACTTTCACCTCTCAGGAGTTTTCATCCTTCACCCTTACTATTAAAATGATCGTATTGATAAAAAAACCAATAACGATCATTAAAATAAATAGATACCAATGGAGTGGCTGTCCGTAAAAATCACCTAGTAAAAATGCCAGTACAGCACTCAATAAAATACCAAACCAAACACCAATCTCCATTTCCTGTCACCTCACATGTATTCAATACACATGCAACATCTTGATTTACCACAAGATTTCCACCTCTACAGGTGTTAGGATAATGCGATTTTCTCCTTCTCGGTGGTGTACAACCCCTACTGAATCAAGATTAAGCCCCAAAAATTTCGGATGCAATTACGCTGGGGCGTAAATAATCTCATGTTCCCCAAAATAGTAGCTATTCTCTTTTTACCCAATTTGTTAAAAAAATATCGAACTTTTAACTATTTTTACAGACTACTCGTTATAACTAATATATGCTTACTAATTTTAAAATGTGATGATCTTTGTCATGAAAATAAACATGTCTACAATGCCTTCATGCATATACTGTCTGCGAGGAGGAATGTAAATCGCTGTTATAAAGACCAATGATGCACAAACAGCAATGCTCGCAAGGCTAATGCGAGCCGAGGCAGAAGGTGAAGGAGAATTAGGTATGCTGATGGTTGGCAACGTAGGCGTCAATCGCGTACGAGGAGATTGCCTAGATTTCGGGAATATTCGAACAATTGAACAAATGGTTTTTCAACGTCCAGGAGGTTTCGAGGCGACACAAAAGGGTTACTTTTATCAACGAGCACGTGATCAAGATATTCGTTTAGCAAAACGAGTGATTCAAGGTGAACGGTTCCATCCTGCAACCCGCTCCCTCTGGTTTTTTAGACCTGAAGGAGATTGTCCAGCACAATGGTATGGTCAATGGAACACAGGAAGATATAAATCTCATTGCTTTTTCTCACCATCTGAGGAAGACTGTCCTCAAATCTAAAAGAAAGAAGGTTGATAATCAATGATGCCATATTATTGGACACCGACAACGCAACAAATGCCCCCACAAGTAACAATTCCAAGTAGCGGACGACCACCTGGACGTGAAGAGTCCTATATTGAAAATATTTTGCGTTTGAATCGTGGTAAACCTGCTACATTCCATTTCTCTTTTGAGCATGCAGTCGAGGCAGGAAAAAACACTAAAACTGTACGTGGTGTGGTAGAAGCTGCTGGTCGAGATCATGTTATTATACGTGAACTTAAATCCAATCATCGCTTCCTCTTCCCTATGATTTACTTTGATTTTGCTGAATATGATGAAGAGATGTCCTATTTCAATCAAAATCCATAATTCATTTGCTTATGTAGCTAGCAATCGTCAGTTGTTATTATTGATACTTATTAAAAATGGCATGGTAGGAACATTCCTATCATGCCATTTGACTATTTATTTTTCTGTAAGTATTGTAGAGTTGCTTTTCCTAAAGTTTTTGCAGCAATTAGCATCGCACGTTCATCAAAATCAAAGCGTGCATGATGATGTGGATATGCTTCTTCCCACTCGGGCTTTTTAGCACCTGTAAAGAAAAATGTACCTGGCACCTTTTCTAGATAATAGCCAAAATCTTCACCAATCATAAACGGTGGACATGTTATAACATTTTCTACACCTGGTACATCATTCGCAAGCTGTGCAATAAATGCTGTGTCCTCTACATGATTATAAACAGGTGGATAACCTCTTGTATAACGATAGTTATAGCTCGCCCCAAAAGGTTGGCAAGTTGCCTTTAATACAGACTCAAGCTCATCCTCCATCTGCTGACGCACCTGTTCATCAAATGTACGGACTGTTCCTGCTAGTACCACTCGATCAGCAATCACATTGAAAGGATTTATTGCCTCAAAATGGCCAAGCGTTAACACAGCCGATTTTAATGGATCTATTCGACGGGAAATAAGCTGCTGCGCATTTACAACAAATTGTGACCCAAGCACAACTGCATCAATCGAATGATGTGGTTCTGCCCCATGACCACCTTTACCTTGAATCGTAATTTCCACTTTATCAGCCGCAGCCATAATTGCTCCATCTCTCACCAACAAATCTCCTATTGGTGTGGGTGCCCATAAATGTGTACCGAAAATAACATCTACTCCATCTAGGCAGCCATCCTCTATCATAGGCTTTGCTCCACCTGGGGCAATCTCTTCTGCATGCTGATGAATAAAGACTACACTCCCTGTAATCTCATCTTTAATTGCATTTAGTGCCTTAGCAAGACCTAATAATGTTGCTGTATGACCATCATGACCACAGGCATGCATTTTACCATCTATTTTCGATCTATAAGGAATCTCATTTTCTTCTTGGATAGCCAATGCATCGAAATCAGCTCGTAATGCCACCGTCTTACCAGGCTTTCCCCCACGTAATGTTGCAACCACACCGCGTTCTCCTACCTGCTCCCGAACATCATGCCCTAATGCACGATGAAAGGCTGCTATATATGCTGGTGTTTCCACCTCTTCAAAGGATAATTCCGGGTATTCATGTAAATGTCGACGAATGGCCACCATTTCATCAAAATTATGATCTAGTAAAGTAAATAGTTTCTCCATATTTTACAAAACCTCACTTTCTCAAGCTCGAACTCTTTTGGTAATAACAGTTTACTATAAAACCTTACAAAAACAATAGGAATTAAAGTGAAGATTGATAGAATAATTTTTTGAGCTTTCAATAGTTACTATAACTTACTTAAAGATAAAAACCCCCTCACAAAAAAATGCGAAGGAGTAAAATATTTAGTTTATAATTGTGAAGTTATTAATTATTGACTTTATCGAGCATGCTTAAGAGCAGATAGGATAATCAGCACCCAGCCTGTTAAAAATAGTACACCGCCAATTGGAGTAATGGCACCTAATACTTTAATGCCGCTGATGGCTAATATATATAAACTACCTGAAAAGAAGACAATACCTAGGTTAAAGAAAATACCAGCTAAATTTAATTGCTTTACTTCTCCTAATAATTTGGAGCTCATTAATAGACCAATAACAAGTAAGCCTGTCGCATGAAACATTTGATATTGTACGGCTGTTTCCCAAATACCACGACCATAATCATCTAAAACGTCCTTTAACGCATGTGCACCAAATGCACCAAATGCTACCGCTAAAAAGCCATGAAGTGCACCTGTTACGATAAATTTTTTCATGTCATTCTCCCTACCTTTAATAATGGTTAAAAGTCAAAAATTGAATCACCATTTGCTCCGTCTTCTTCTTCAATTTTTGCTGTGTATAAACTTGTTTGCTTTGGCTCTGAAACTAGCATTTGTGGTATATGCTTCGACTGTGCTTTTGATATTCCCTCCGGCGAGTCTAAAACTACATCACATAATGCCCGAATCGCAGTTAATGCTTCGCGAATTTGTTGTTCATTTCCAGCATTCTTCACACCTGATAATTGTTTTTCAAGTTGTTGAATAACGGCTTGATAAGGAATCATTGCATTCTCCCACTTTCTGCTTTCGGTACGAATTTTAAACAGTCCATACCAGAGGATTGTTTTACGACAACGGATGGTATTTGCTTTGTTTTAAAGCCATATGCTGCACAAGCACGTGGCGTCTGCGGGTCCCATGTTACTTTAAAATGTTGACATTTGAAACAATTAACCTTCATCGTTGCCCCTCACTTTCTTCCATTAATAACTGTATCACGAATCTAATAGTGTATCAATTTCGCCTTGGCGTAATTGTTGCTGTCGCTTCGCTTTCGCACAGATAAACAATGCGTCCGGATTTTGATTTGTGCCTGCACAATTCTTCCTTTGAAAATCCGTGACATCCGCCGGAGGCTTTATCTTCATTCAGGTTTGGACACCCACTGAAAGGAACCAAAACGACATTCATTTCACCACTTGAAGAGGTGAGAGTCTGCTGAATGAAGATAAACGATTTGTGCCAATCTTATGCAAGACACCAATCAATAGGCTGCTCTCCCCATTCTAGTAACTGTGCATTAATTTTAGAATATGGTTTACTACCAAAAAAGCCTCTATAGGCACTAAGTGGACTTGGATGAGGTGCCTCCAAAATGACATGTGGTGTTGAATATTTACGGATTAATGGTTTTTTCCGTTGTGCTGGCTTGCCCCATAATACAAAAATAATAGGCTCATTTCTTGCTGCCAATTTATCAATTACAGCATCGGTAAATTGCTCCCACCCTTGTTCTTTATGGGAGTTTGCTTGACCTGCACGCACAGTTAAAACTGTGTTCAATAGCATGACCCCCTGTTGAGCCCACTTCGTTAATGTGCCATGTTGGGGAATCGGACAACCCACATCATCCTGTAATTCTTGTAGCATATTACGTAGACTTGGTGGGTGTGGAACTCCTGGCTTTACTGAGAAACTCAACCCATGTGCTTGATTCGGACCATGATAAGGATCTTGACCTAATATGACGACCTTCACATCACAATAAGCTGTTGTAGTAAAGGCATTCATGACATCATTCATAGGTGGATAAATTGTTTGTGTTGAATATTCATGTGCTACAAATTGTCGTAATTTTTTATAGTATGCTTTTTCCATTTCTTCTGCTAGTATTGCTTGCCAATCATTCGGGAATACTTGTTTCATCGTCTAAAAGCCCCTTTCTCTTCTTTCACGGTACAAAAAAATAATGTTGAATTCAAGTATCAATTCAAACTGACCTTGTAAAAATATAGCATTCTGGCTATTTTTATAGAATCAGAATCAGACTATACTAGATGGTAATTTTAATACTCTCAATTATAAAGGAGATCTTTCACATGACTCTTAAAAAAACTTTAACCATTGCTGGTTCAGATACTTCAGGTGGCGCAGGAATGCAAGCTGACTTGAAAACATTTCAGGAACATGGAACATATGGGATGGTGGCACTAACGGTAATTGTTACGATGGAACCAAATGGTTGGACACATAATGTCACGCCATTGCCAACAGAGCTTCTGCAAAAACAAATTGATACAGCCCTTTCAACAGGCATTGATGCCATCAAAACAGGGATGCTTTCAACTGAGGAAATTATTCGGGTTGCAGGAGATGCTATCGCAAAATCGGGTACATCCAATGTTGTCATTGATCCTGTCATGGTCTGTAAAGGCGAAGATGAGGTATTGAACCCCGGCAACACAGACGCCATGATTCAATATCTATTGCCACTAGCTGCCGTCACAACACCAAACCTATTTGAGGCAGGACAATTAGCTAGAACAGGTACACCAAAAACGATAGAAGAAATGAAAACAGCAGCTCGTAAAATTCATGAGCTTGGTGCTAAGGCTGTTGTCATAAAAGGTGGAAAAGCGCTAGCAACAGAAAAAGCAACAGATTTATTCTTTGATGGTGAGAAGTTCTATTTACTAGAATCTAAAAAAGTAGCTTCTACTTATAACCATGGCGCAGGCTGTACATTTGCAGCCTCAGTAACCGCAAATCTTGCAAATGGTCTTTCTGTGAAAGAAGCAGTTATAGAAGCAAAAGAGTTTGTATCTGCTGCAATTGCTCATGGATGGGCTTTAAATGATTACGTTGGACCAGTAATGCACGGTGCAAAATCACGTTTTGGTGCACCTGAAGTAACAGTGATAGAGCTATAAAAATGAAAAAGCATCCGATTAGCATTACTAATCGGATGCTTTTTTCACATATAATAGTTTTCCATCATTTCGAGACGATAATCCCATGGGTCATTCATTGAAATAAACTGAGCCAACGCCTTACTTTCCTTTTTCCGCTCTGCGCGTGCCTTTGCTCGTTCTGCGGCTGTTTCATGTAGCTTTGTCTCCTCAACCGTTTCAGGAATAACGCGAGGCACCGGTGCAGGCTTATTATTTTCATCTAACGCTACAAATGTTAATAATGCTGTCGCTGCAACCTTCCGTTCACCCGTTTTTAAATTTTCAGAAATAACCTTTACGAAAACCTCCATAGAAGACGTTCCTGTCCATGTTACATAGGATTCAAAATAGACAGAATCCGTTGGGCGAATTGGATGAAGGAAGTCAACCGAATCCGTTGAGGCTGTTACACAGTCTCTACGACTATGCTTTGCAGCAGAAATGGAGGCCACTTGGTCAATATCACTCATTAAACGACCACCAAATAGAGTATTATGATTGTTAACGTCGTTTGGAAACACTCGACTTGTACGCATAACTCTAGATTCTTTACAATATTTATAGCCCTTATTCACAACAATTCCCCCTTAAAACAGGTTTATTCCTACTATAATGCTCTATTCTTCTAGAAAAATCAATATAATTATTAGAAAATTACAAATTCTTAATAAGGGACTTTTTGCTCTCATTGTGAAAAGTGATGGACAAGATACGCTACTTCTTTCTTCACCATATATTAGCTGTATACGGGAGGGAGAAAAATGAAAAAGCATAAACATCATGATGGAACGACTGATCAATCTGGTTTATTAGCTGGAGAAATAACCTCCTCTAAAGTTGAAGTAATTGCTTCCATTGTATTAACACTTGGTTATTCATTATCAACCCTCGCAGATATATTAGCATTGCAGGAGGAAGAGAAATTAGCACAAGAAAATACATCAAAGGCACAGGATCAAAATTTACAGTTTAGGCAAATGTGTAAACAATTACAGAATGTTAACAATCGCTTAGATTCCATTGAACGAAAGCTTAACAGATATTAAAGATACATATTTCGAATTCTTCAGCTACTTTTAAAAAGCCGCGATTCTCTATTAAAATGAGAATTGCGGCTTTTTTACTATACTATGATAATTAGCTTTCAGTCTTCTTTCCTTTTCAAGTCCGTAACCAGTCCACATTGAAGGAACGTCATCTATTGTACCAAGATAGAATTCGTTATAGTTCCTAGTAATTTCTCCCTTCAACATATATGGTTATCTATACTCCATAACAGAAAGAAGCCATGGTTGCAATATCTTATTAGTTGTGAAATCATTTACTATACAAAACGACACATTTTGTACAAAATTGCTTTCACACTCTTATATTGATACATTACTATAATTTTTTCAAGAATATTGCTTATGGATGTGTCATAGATTTATAGATATCGGTTTATTTTAACCAAATGATTAATTTATCATCTAAAGGGCATTCAATTTCCCTTTGTGAATTTTTTTTACTATACTTAAATTAGAAATAATCGAGAGGAGTGTTAAGATGCAAGAAGTACATGTAGAGACGTTACAAGAATTATTGAATTCTTTCGCCAACAAAGACGTTTATATTCATCTTGAGACAACGAACGGTTCTTATGCAGCACACTTTGATGAAAAATTTTTTAATGCAGGCGCCTTTATTCGCAATGCAAGGATTAATTACGAGCTAGCGAAAGTAGTAGATGATTCACCCCATCGTGTCGGCTTAAAAATGGCACATGGCTGGGTCTATGCACAAGGCATCACACATTATGAATTAGATGATTTAGGCCGTTTATTAATGGCTGGACTAGACTACTCTGGAAAATTGGCGATTGCGCTTGAAATTAGTGAAACGCCATTTTCTTATTAAGGGGGACGACTATTTGAATTTACAACCACAACGTCATATTTTAATTGTTTACCCTCACCCAGATGATGAGGCTTTTTCAGTTGCTGGGACTATCGCCTACTATACAAAGAAGATGAATACACCTGTTACATATGCATGTCTAACATTAGGTGAAATGGGGCGTAATTTAGGAAATCCACCTTTTGCTACACGTGAATCCTTACCTGAAATTCGCCGTAAGGAGCTTATTGCTGCTGCTGAGGCTATGGGTATTCAGGATCTACGTATGCTTGGTTTACGTGATAAAACAATTGAGTTTGAAGACGATGAAAAAATGGTAAAGCTGGTGGAAGGGTTAATCGAAGAGTTAACACCTTCGCTCATCATTACTTTCCTACCTGGCTTTGCTGTGCATCCTGATCATGAGGCCACTGCTCGTGCAGTAGTTGAGGCTGTTCGTCGTATGCCTAAAGCGGAGCGTCCCCAAGTGTTTGGCTGTGCATTTGCGAATGATACAATTGAGAAAAATGGAGAGCCCCATGTTGTCTATGATATTCGTGAAATGAAGATGGACAAAGTGAAAGCATTACAGGCACATGCCTCTCAAACCGCTTGGATGATGCAGGAAACGGAAAAACGCATTGATGACGGGGAGCCAATGAGCGAAAGCTGGCTAAATATTGAAAAATTCTATATTGTAAATCCTGATCATTATGCTAAGTGATTAAACAAAGGTTCTGCTCTCTTTTTGAGAGCAGAACCTTTTTGTTAAGCAACTCTTAATTTTTTCAAAAAATGAATAATGAAAGTAAATGTAAAAACAATAATAAGAACTACAAAAAACATATAATGCGGAACATGAACACCAACAATACTTACTAGCATTTTCAGCGCAATAATGCCAATGATGATAAAGGCTGTCGTCTCAAGTTCAGGTATCTTTTCAATAATGATTAGAAATAGGCCTGCAATGGTTCTCATCATTAAAATACCTAGCATTCCACCGACCAGTAATATCCATATTTGATTGGATATCGCAAATGCAGCAAATATGGCATCAACCGAAAAGGCAATATCCATTAATTCTACTGAGATAACGGTTGCCCAAAACGTCCCAAACAGTCGAACCATCAAGCCTGTTTTTTTAACTTCCTTGACACTATCCTCTTCCCCTATTTGTAAGAAATGCGCGACACACAGCCATCCTAAATACAAGGCACCTAGTAATTTTATAAACCAAAATTCTACTAAGTATACACCGATGCCTATAAACAGGAAGCGAAAAAAGTAGGCACCCAACATACCATACATTAGCGCTCGTTTTCGTTGCTTGTTTGGTAAATGCTTTACTAGTACTGCCAATACAAGTGCATTATCTGCTGATAGTAAACCCTCGATAACAATTAGTGTTGATATTAATCCCCAAGACACTGGGTCTGCTAAAACTTCCCTCCACATGTCCCAATCGAAAAATTGAATGTATGTAGATAGAATCCCTTGAATGATTTCCAATTACATACCCTCCTACTAGTCCTAAGCTAGTCTAGTATATGCTTGACCATTTTGGTTATGAGGAAAATTTTTTGAATATTGGCGGTTACTTGAAGCTCGATAAGCATTGTTTTTTCTCGAATATGTTTCATTATTCTTATAAACACAAAACAGACACCGAAAATTTAGAATTTACTAAAAATTAATAGCAAATTTCTAATAAAATATGCTATCATAGATAAATGTTTTATACGTAAAACGGAGGATGAAGACTATGGAAGTTGCTGATACTAGAACCGTGCAAGTTGAAAATGTCTTAATTGCACATCATTTTTTAAAAGATGTAGTCGTGCACACACCGCTACAGAAAAACGACTATTTATCCGAGAAATACGGAGCTAATATTTATTTCAAACGCGAAGATTTACAGCATGTACGCTCATTTAAGCTTCGTGGTGCCTATTATAAAATTAAAAAGATTGAAGAAGAGGCTCGCTCAGCTGGAGTTGTTTGCGCAAGTGCAGGTAATCATGCACAAGGTGTCGCTTATGCCTGTGCGCAATTAAAAATTCATGCAAGTATCTTTATGCCTCAAACAACTCCTAAGCAAAAGATTGACCAAGTGCGTATGTTTGGTCGAGAATATGTGGAAATTATTTTAGCTGGTGATACTTTTGATGATTCTGCTGAAAGTGCATTAACCTACTGTGAAGAGCATGGTAAGATTTTCATTCACCCATTTGATGATTTTGATGTAATCGCTGGTCAAGGAACTGTTGCTGTTGAAATTATGAATGATATAGAGGAACCTATTGATTACGTGTTTGGGAGTGTTGGTGGCGGAGGATTAATGTCTGGTGTTTCTGCCTATATTAAAAACCTTTCCCCAACAAGTAAAATCATCGGTGTAGAGCCTGCTGGTGCGGGCAGTATGAAAGCTGCATTTGCAGAGGGCGGTGCAGTGTCACTTGACTGGATCGATAAGTTTGTTGATGGTGCTGCAGTCAAATGCGTCGGTCATCATACCTATGATGTTTGTCGCCGCTATTTAGATGACATTGTTCTAGTACCTGAAGGTAAAGTATGTACAACAATTCTAGACCTTTATAATAAGCATGCCATTATTGCAGAGCCTGCTGGTGCATTATCTATTGCTGCACTCGATTCTTATAAGGAAGAAATTAAAGGGAAATCAGTGGTTGTCATCATTAGCGGTGGCAACAATGACATTGGACGCATGCAGGAGATTAAAGAAAAATCTTTAATTCACGAGGGCTTACTTTATTACTTCATTGTAAGCTTCCCTCAACGTGCAGGGGCACTTCGCCAGTTCCTTACAAGTGTATTAGGGCCAAATGATGATATTACGACATTTGAATATACAAAGAAAAACAACAAAGAGAGTGGTCCTGCCTTAGTCGGTATCGAACTTGGCAATCGTGACGAATATGAAGGTTTATTAGCACGTATGAATGAGTTTGGCTTTAAATATAAAGAGGTAAATAACGACATTCAGCTCTTCGGCTTACTCGTCTAAAACAATGAGTCACACTTCTTATGAAAGTGTGGCTTTTTTGTAGGGACGAAAGAAGGTTAATGGAAATAAGTTAGGGCTTTATCGAAACAAGTTTGAGGTTTATCGAGACTTTTCTGGTGTTTATCGAGACTTTTCAGCGCATTATCGCCCAACTTAAGCGACACTATCTGACCGCTCGATAGTTTTGTCGCTAACATTTTAATCTAACAATGTTGATGGAATGATATATTTTCTACTCTTATTTTCACCAAATGCTTCAAATTTTAATTTTTTCAATAAATAATAAACCGCTTTCTCTGAGTTAATATCAAAAAAATCACGAAATTGAGCATTTGAAATATGGTTTCCCATCATTAATCGAAAATCATGCAATGCAACAAGCATCGATTGATTATCGATTATACTGCAATTACTACAGCGCCATTTCCCATGTGTATAGCATAAAGTATGATTACATTGTGAACACAAGGCCCCTTTCTTTAGTTCATCTAGCTGAATATCTGGAATCCATCGGGTTGGCTTATGCATTTTCAGCAGATGTTCTGAGAGCTCAGTTAAATCAGCTTCACTTATACAAACTTGTCGATGCTTCCTGTATAATTGCTCAACCCTCTCAGCCAAGCCACTTACATGGAGAATTGGCTGAGTCGCAAAACGAGAAGACATAATCATATTTGGATTTGCAGAAATAACAAAACACGCTATTGGTATATGATGCCCTCTCATGTGAAGCATTCTAAACATAAATCTCGCATGTCGCTTTACCTGATCTAACGGATTGCGAAACCCATCTACTCTTCCATCAGAAGTAACTCTTATGAACTGGTGGTTTTCAGCCATGAAATCAACACGACCGGAAATATTTTTGATCTCCAATACTAAGATAAAATACTGTGTCATTAATAATGTATCAATTTGATAGGTTGATCCAACCTTAGCTTTAAACTCCACATCATGTAATAAATAATACGGTTGCTGTAAATAGATCTCCTTCCATTCCTGATCAACTCTTTTTTCACCTGCATACCCTGCCTTAGTTCTTCTTAGCATTTCTTGAAAATAATCATACTTAGCGTGAGATTTCGATAACCTTCGATTGATCATCTCTAACATCTGTTGCTTCGATGATACTTCTCTCATTTTCAATAGCATTTTTTCACCTCCTTAGCTAGATTATAATGTAAACCTCCCACCTATAAAAAACGCCCATACCTATGTATGAGCGTTTGGATTACCCTAATAAAGCACGATCTGAATTCATTTTCTCTCCGCGGATACGTTCGAATTCTGCCATTAAATCTGGAATCGTCAATTCGTGCTTGCGATCCTCGCCAACCTCTAAAATAATTTGGCCCTTATCCATCATAATTAGACGGTTTCCTAAATCTAATGCTTGCTGCATATTGTGAGTAACCATTAATGTTGTTAAGTTATCCTTTTCAACTAAATACTTTGTAATGCGAGTGATTAACTCTGCACGAGAAGGGTCAAGTGCTGCCGTATGCTCATCAAGCAATAGAATAGATGGCTTTGTAAATGTTGCCATTAAAAGTGACAGAGCTTGACGTTCCCCACCTGACAATAAGCCAACCTTCGCTGATAGACGGTTTTCAAGATTTAATCCAAGCATCTCTAATGATTCTTTAAAAAACTCTCGACGCTTTTTATCAACACCGATGCGTATCCCTCTACCTTTATTTCGTGAATAAGCTAATGCTAAGTTTTCTTCAATCGTCATCGTTGGCGCTGTACCTGCCATTGGATCCTGGAATACGCGGCCGATATAGTGAGAGCGTTTATATTCAGGTAATGTCGTCACCTCATTTCCATCAATTAACACCGAGCCAAAATCAGGCGTTAAAGCACCTGAAATCATATTCATCATCGTAGATTTACCAGCACCGTTACTACCGATAATTGTCACAAAATCACCTGGCTTTAAATGCAAATTAATTTCAGCAAGCGCAATTTTTTCATCAGGTGTACCTTCATTAAAAATTTTATTGATACCGTTTAGCTTAAGCAAGGCCTTTCCCTCCCTGCTCAACAGTCTTTACTTGTGAACGCTCTGCTGCCCGTTTAACCTTACGCTTGCGCTCCTTCCTCTTATTGATAAATTGAGGTAAGATTAGCGCTAGAATAACGATAATGGCTGTGATTAATTTCATATCTCCTGAATCTAAGAAATCTACACGTAATGCTAGAGCTAAAATAATACGATAAATAATTGCCCCTGCGATAACAGCAAATGTCGTACGCATAATTGTTTTAGTACCAAAGATGGCCTCACCAATAATAACGGATGCTAGACCAATCACAATCATACCAATTCCCATACTTACATCTGAGAACTTCGAATACTGTGCGATTAAAGCTCCAGAAAATGCGACAAGTGCATTAGAAAGCCCTAGCCCTAGAATAATAAGTGTATCTGTATTTGCTGAGAAGCTGCGAATCATTCGCTTATTATCACCAGTTGCTCGGATAGCCAGTCCGACTTCTGTCTTTAAGAACCAGTCTGCAATTAACTTAATTAAAATCGTGATGATTAAAACGACAATTAGCGTGCCCCATGTTGCTGGAACTTGCTGAATGCCCATGCCTTTTAATAGGTTATTTAATGCAGCATCGATGCCTAAGTTACTCCAAAATGCCTGAAACTTTGAAAATAACGTTTCTGAATTCAATAATGGAATATTCGGACGACCTATCGTATTTTCTGCAGTTAACCCCATAATACGTAGGTTAATAGAATATAAAGCAATCATCATCAAAATACCTGATAATAATGGGTTAATTTTCCCCTTTGTGTGAAGAATTCCAGTCATACATCCTGCAATAAATCCAGCAACAATTGCCACTATAGTCGCTAAGATTGGGTGATAACCAAGCAGTATCATCGTTGCTGCTGTAGCCGCCCCTGTTACAAAGCTTCCATCAACCGTTAAATCCGGAAAATCTAACACACGGAATGTTAAGTACACACCAAGTGCCATAATTGCATAGATGATTCCTTGCTCCACTGAGCCAAATAATGCTGAAAACATTGTTGAATCATCTCCTAAATTTCATAATTAAAATCTGCTGAATGAAGATAAATGAAGATAAAGCGGGGATAGTTCTCCCCCGCTTTGCTCTAATAATGATTGTTAGGGTATTACTTGTCTAAAAGCTCTGCACCCCAGGAATCTTTAATGTCGATACCTAAATCATTTGCCACTTTTTTATTGATTAGTAGTTTTAAGTTTTGTGGATATTGTGCTGGTGTATCAGCTGGTGTTGCTTCACCTTTTAGAATTTTCACAGCCATTTGTCCAGCCTCATAACCAATATCAAAATACTCAAATCCATATGCTGCTAAGCCGCCACGTGCGACAGAATCAAGCTCTCCTACAACAAGTGGTAATTTATTTGCATTCGCTACGTCAATCACAGATTCTAATGCAGAAACTACTGTATTATCAGTAATAATATAGAAAGCATCTGCTTTACCAATTAATGATTCCGTTGCTTGTTTAACCTCTGCAGAAGTTGCCGCAGATGCCTCAACTACTTTTAAGCCCTGCTCGCCCATAACCTTTTTCACTTCTTTTACTTGTGCTACCGAGTTTTGCTCGCCTGCATTGTAGACCATACCAACGTTTTTAGCACCAAGCTCTTTTAAGAATGCTACAGTTTTAGAAATCGTTTCAGGATGTAAATCGATCGTACCTGTAATATTTTTCCCCGGTTTCTCCATTGATTCGATTAATTGGGCACCGATTGCGTCAGTAACAGAAGTAAAGATAATAGGAATATCGCTAGTTGCTGTTGCTGCAGCTTGTGCAGACGGTGTTGAGTTAGCGAAGATTAAATCTACGTTTGCGCTCACTAGATTGTTAGCTATTGTTGTGTTTAGGCTGTTATCACTTTGTGCGTTTTGTGAATCATATTCCACTTTTAAGCCTGCGTCATCAATTGCTTTTTTAAAGCCGTCAGTTGCAGCATTTAAAGATGGATGCTCCACTATTTGAGTAATCCCAATTTTATATGTTTTTCCTGCTTCCTTGCTGCTCTCGCTTGCATTATTTTTCTCGTCTCCCTTTGAATCAGATGAACTAGAACCACCGCTACCACAAGCAGCAAGTAACAATACTAACCCAACTAATAGGAACGAAAGCTTTTTTAAATTGCCTTTCACAAATAATCCCCCCGACTATTTTTCAGATATCTATCACACTTCACTCAAACAAAGTGTGAACGTATCGCTATATTATCGTGATTATTAGGGTACGTCAACAACATTATGAATGTTCTGACTTTTAGATTTGACGAAATATTTTAGTTTTTCATTTAATTTGTCGCTTTAAACCGCTAAACTACGCTGTTTTCCTAAAGTGATTTCTTTTTCTAACATAATAAAATTTTTTATGACAATTTTGCGAAGTTATTTAATGAACATCACTAAAGTAAAAAAACTTTTATTTTTCTGACATTTGATTTCAAATTATACATCAAAAAACCTGACATTTTTAAATAGAAATGTCAGGCTTATTTTATCGTTTTACTTTTTCAAAATATCTACTAACCAGCTACTTTGTGGTAAAGGTATATCAGGGAAACAAACATAAGTTTGTGCAACACCTTGAATTGCAGAATAAAAACAACCTGCGAGCGCTTTAGGATTTCCCTCTCGTATTACCCCTTTAGCTTGGCCTACATTAACTAAATTTTCAAATTCCTTAGAGGCAGCGATATCCTTTGACACTTGTTGAACTGCCTCTGGTAAGTTACTTGCTATCTGTGCTTGTCCAACTAACATAAATAATTTTGCTGATAACGGATAAGTTTTAAAAGAATCCAGTATCATCGTAATCATCGTATTTAAATGCTCTAAAGGATGCTCTAATTCCTCTTCAGAAATATGAATATCAGACATACTTGTTTTAGCTCGTTCTAATAGTTCAAGGTATACCTCTTCTTTAGAGCCGAAATAATGAAACAGCAATCCTTGGCTAATTCCAAATATGTCTGCGATCTCTTTCGTTGTAGTTCCATGGTAACCATTTCTTATAAACAAATCCAAGCCCGCGTTTAGAATTTGCTCTCGTCTAACTTCCTTCTGTTCGCGGCGTTTATTCATTTCATCATAACCTCCTGCACTGATACAGCATTGAAGCCTTTTTTATAGATTAACATAATGACCTCGTATGAAACAGCAAAGATTGCAAGGGAGAGTACTATCACCTTAACATCTGGTGTCATCGGTATCGCCATTGTAGAAGATTTAGCTAGTGCATCAAACAAAAATTTAGACAAAATAATCGCATAAATTGTTCCAATAATAAATCCAATGTATGCGATTATACGAAATCCTGACAAGACTATTCGATTGCATTCAGAATCCGTATAGCCAAAAGCTTTCATCAATGCAAAATATTTTCGATTAGAGGAAATAATAACCTTTACAACAATACTAATTGTTAAAATACTTAAAGCTAAGCCAATTATGATAAATAAAAATGATAAAGCCACATACGTTCCTTTTTGCTGAGAGCTTGAATCGATTATATCTTCTTGTTTTGAAACAAATATATGCTGTTTGTTGTCAAACTCTACATTGTCATCCGTAAATACACCATTATATTCTTCTTTTTCTAAGATGCCATACTTGTTCGCAATTTCAATATTACTATAAACTATTTCTCCATACACTGATTGCTCAATAGCGGCTATAGGTAGTTGATAAGCATCATTATTTATATATATCTTTACTGTATCCCCAATCGACAAATCATATTTCTTACGCATCCAATCATTGACAACAATTCCTTCTTGCTCTGAAATATCTATGTTGTCCTGTTTTTGAATACTATAGAGCTTAAACAGAGACGAACTATTAGATAATGTCATAAATTGTCCATTGTTCAATACATTACCGTTCGGAAATTCAAATCTACAATCTATCGCATAATAAGGTATTCCTGAGTCCAAAGATTCCATTGCCTTAGCCTCATTATACCGAACATTACTTTCATACTCAACTCCCTTAAGTGTTAATGAAGATACCTTATCAGCCATTGCTTGCAAAGAAAAAGCAATTTGTAAATTTGCACTAGCCATAAAGCCTGTGAGCAATGCCAATAAAACTAATAAAATGTTATTAGCAATAATTGATTTAAATACTATTTTTTTAAAAGGTATAGTTTTTCTAATTTTTTGCCTTCGCTTAACAAAAATATTTAATTTTCCTGACTCTGCATTATGAAGCATTTCTAATGGTGGCTTCCGTAAGGTAAATGCGGCAATTCCAAACGCTAGTATAGAGAAAAACAGCGCTGGGATTATTGTAAATAGAATGAACTGTACAGGATCGAATTTTTGTAAAACATTGGGTACAAGGAATGTAGAATTGATTCGATTAATAAATAGCGGGCTGATTATATAGGAAGTTAAATATCCTATTATTCCACCTATCAATACAAATACGCCTACTACAAGATATTTTTTAGCAATCTGTACGGTAGTATAGCCAAGTGCTTTAAAAACACCCATATCAGATTTTGTTTCATTTATATTTTGGATTATGGATGTAGTAAGTAGTATTACTATGGTTAATATCAGGAAGCATAGGGCGCTTATAAGACAGACTTTAAACATTTTTTCTTTTGCAATTAATGAAGAAAGTATTTGAGGGTTATCCTCTTTATTAACTATTGACTTTACACTTGTGTTCATAAGCATTTTTTCTAGAAAAATTTGCTTTTGCTTCTCTGACAAATGCTCAGAAAATCGACCAGAATAACTTATTCTTTCTAGTTCATCCCATGTTGAGTACAGATCTTCACTACATAATATAAATGCCTGATTAGTTGATTTATAAGTTATTCCATTATCCGCTACTACTGGTGTGACTGCATCTGGTAAAGTAAAAACGCCACTAATGAAATAGGAGGTATTGCCGATATCAACTGAATCTCCTACTGTCAGACCATTCTGCTTCGAAAAGTTTTGATCTATCGCAATTTCACTCATTTTGTTAGGTGCAACACCTTCAGAATACATTGGAATATCTATCCTACGTGTATTTTTCAATACACGAAATATATTATTTTCTTCATAAATAACTTTGTATGTTAGCGGTTCATATGTAAAAGAATATTCGCTTGAAAGATCTTCTATTATTCCTTCTTTCTGTAGAATAAGCGTAAAATCCTGTTGATTTTGCCCTGCTAGAACATTTTTTACAGAACTTAAGTTTTGAAGATAAAAAACTAGTAATGAACAAATAAACATAGAAAAGACAACAACTAATACTAACGGATATTGTTTGTTCAATTTCATTAGTGCACCAACCCTTTTACCATTTTATCTCGTTCACATTACGCGGATGAACATTGTTAATTATTTCCACTATTCTTCCACTAGTCATCTTAATTACTTTCGATGCAATTTGAGCAATACTAACATTGTGGGTTACCATAATAATTGTAAATTTCAGTTGGTTTTGAAGCTCTTTTAAGTAAGTTAAGATTTGTTTGCTTGTTTCTTCATCCAATGCTCCGGTTGGTTCATCACAGAATAAAAAATCAGGATTCTTTGCTAATGCACGTGCAATTGATACTCTTTGCTGTTGTCCTCCTGAAAGTTCATAAGGAAGACGGTGTTCTAATCCACGTAGTCCTACACCATCAATTATTTCAGTAATATTTTGATTTCCTTTTAAATCCGCACCCATCTTTATGTTAGCTTCCACATTTAAAAATGGGAGTAAGTGATAAGCTTGAAAAATAAAAGCTGTCTTGTCTCGCCTAAACATGGTCAGTTCCTTTTGATTTAATCCACAAAGCTCGTAATCACCATATATTACGCTTCCTGAATCAGGTGTCTCCAGCCCAGAAATTACATTTAGAAGTGTAGATTTACCGGATCCAGAGGGGCCTAAAATTACTACGAATTCTCCCTCCTCAATAGATAACGAAACTGAATTTAATGCATAAAGCAATTCATCCCCATTTTGATAACATTTAACCAAATTTTCTACTCTTAACATGCACAACCTCCAATTTTTTATTAATTGATTAATTAATCAATTAATAAAACAATATTATTGATTAATTAATTTGTCAATAACAGAATAGATATTTCTGACATTTGACTTCATTCAGCCTTCTATACTAAAATATTTAATTGTGTGAAAAACACCGTGGTTCGTAACCATCCCACGCAAAAAAACTAAGGAGAAATGAATATGAAAATAAAGTTTTTAGCGGCAAGTGGTATTATTGCAGCACTTTATATTGCTGTTACATTATTAGTCGCACCATTCGGCTTTACAGAGGTCCAGTTCCGCGTATCGGAAATTTTTAATCATCTTGTGGCCTTTAATCCACGCTTTGCCGTTGGAATAATTCTTGGGGTATTTATCTCCAATCTTTTTTCACCATTAGGCATTTATGATTTATTATTTGGTGTAGGGCACTCCATGCTTACTCTAGGACTGTTTATTTTAATCTGTAAATTTGTTAAAAATATTTGGGCACGTTTAATCATCAATACATTTTTATTTACATGCACAATGTTCATCATTGCCTTTGAATTGAACTTAGCTTTAGAATTACCGTTCTTCTGGACATGGTTAACTGTTGCTGCTGGTGAATTTGTTGTTTTAGCAGTTGGTGCACCAATTATGTATATATTGAATAAACGTTTAAACTTTAATCATTTAATTTAACAGACGAGTCTTGTAGATTCGTCTTTTTTTATGCTCTTGACAGTTTTCTGAAAATATTCTACAATTCTTTTCAATAATAACTGCAAAGAAAAAGAGTAGTAGCAAGCAGTAGTACTTAAAGAGAGCTGATGGCTGGTGCAAATCAGTAGTACATACTTGTGAATGGACTTTGGAGCAGCCTCAATAAAATGTGAGGTCGAATTTACTCCCCGTTACCGGAGTACGAAAGCGCGCAGTTTTTGCGAATAAAGGTGGCACCACGGTTACTCGTCCTTTTACCAGAAGGATTGAAGTGACTTTTTTTATGGAAAAATTAGAAAGAGGAGTCGAGAGAGATGGGTAAAGTAGCAGAGAAAAATGGGTATTTCGGTGAATTTGGCGGTAGCTTTGTTCCTGATGAGCTTCAAAATGTATTGAATATTTTAGATGAAAACTTCCAGAAATTCAAAGACGATGAAGACTTTAAAAATGAGCTAGATTATTATTTCCGTGAATATGTTGGGCGTAAATCCCCACTCTATTTTGCAGAAAATTTAACAAAGCAATTAGGAGGCGCAAAAATTTATTTAAAGCGCGAGGATCTCAACCATACAGGTTCACATAAAATCAATAACGTTTTAGGACAGATTTTACTAGCAAAACGTATGGGTGCTAATCGCGTTATTGCTGAAACTGGTGCTGGACAACATGGCGTAGCAACAGCGACTGCTTGTGCAATGTTTGGTATGGATTGCACAATCTATATGGGCTTAGAGGATACCAAACGTCAAGCATTGAATGTGTTTCGTATGGAGCTTCTTGGGGCAAAAGTAGTCGCTGTTGATAAGGGACAAGGACGACTAAAAGATGCAGTTGATGAGGCATTCGCTGACTTAGTAGAAAACTATGAAACTACTTTCTACTTACTAGGTTCAGCTGTAGGACCACATCCATTCCCATCCATGGTGAAACATTTTCAATCAGTTATTAGTCGTGAAAGCCGTGAACAAATTTTAGAAAAAGAAGGAAAGCTTCCAACAGCTGTACTTGCCTGTGTAGGTGGTGGTAGTAATGCCATTGGTGCGTTTGCAGAGTATATTTCAGATGAGGATGTGCGTCTCATCGGTATTGAGCCCGATAAGGCTGCCACATTAAATGAAGGGACTCCAGGTGATTTGCACGGTTTTAGATGTTTAGTATTGCAGGATGCAGAGGGTAATCCACTGCCGACATATTCGATTGCCGCTGGATTAGATTATCCTGGAGTAGGCCCTGAGCATAGCTACTTAAAAACAATTGGCCGTGGTGAATATGTTACTGTGACAAACGAGGAAGTGCTTGAAGCATTCCAGGTGCTATCTAAGGTTGAGGGGATTATACCAGCACTTGAAAGCTCTCATGCTGTGGCACATGCTCTAAAATTAGCACCAACTCTATCACCTGACGAAAGTATTATTATTAATATCTCAGGTCGTGGCGATAAGGACGTAGAGCAAGTATTCCAAATGCTGAATAAATAATGTTAGCAAAAGAGCGACTCCCAATGCCGGAATCGCTCTTCTTATTATACAAGTGTACTTAATTTCGGATAAATTTCTGCTACATTATCTCTTAGTTTGGCTTTTAGGAATTTCCCAACAGACGTCTTTGGAATTTCCTCTAAAAATACAACATCATCTGGAACCCACCATTTTGCAAATTGGCTTTCTAAAAATGCCAGTAGCTCCTCTTCTGTTGCAGACTTTCCTTCCTTCAACACAACACAAGCTAAAGGTCGTTCTTGCCACTTGGCATGCGGAATCGCAATAACTGCTGCTTCTAAAATGGCATCATGAGTCATTAACGCGTTTTCTAAATCCACTGAGGAAATCCATTCCCCACCCGACTTGATTAAATCCTTTGTACGATCCGTTATTTTAATAAAGCCATCTTCTGTTCGTACTGCAATGTCTCCTGTATATAGCCAGCCGTCTCGATACGCATCAGCCGTACGTTCATCCCGATAATATTCATGAGAAATCCATGGACCACGTAAGCGGAGTTCACCCATCGTCTCTCCGTCCCAAGGTACCTCTCCATTGTCATTCACAATACTGGATTCAATGCCCGCCATTGTCATTCCTTGCATAGCTCGTGATTCAATTCGCTTGTCAATTGGCCACTCTTCCATCCAAGACATATAATTCGATAATGCTACGATTGGTGTTGTTTCTGTCATGCCATACACAACAATATATGGTATACCATAGATTTCTTCAAATGTACGAATTAGTCGAGTTGGTGAGGCTGAGCCACCACAACAGATTGCACGTAATGAACGAATATCCCGTTCTCGCTTCTCCTGCTCCTGTAATGCTCCAATCCAAATGGTTGGAACACCAGCTGTTAGTGTGACTTTTTCCTGTTCCACTAAATCTAAAATTAAGGCTGATGTAAAATGCGGACCTGGTAATACTTGTGTTGCGCCGACATTAACACTTGCAAATGGTAAACCCCATGCATTTGCATGAAACATCGGTACTATAGGCATTACAACATCTCGCTCAGCAATCCCCATGGAATCAGACATACTCAACATTATACTGTGTAATACTAAACCTCTATGGGAATAAACAACCCCCTTTGGATTTCCAGTTGTCGCACTTGTATAGCACATACCAGCAGGTGAATCCTCAGCTAAATCCTCTGGGAATTGGTAATTTTCATCAGCGGCTGCTAATAGCTCCTCATAGGATAATGCATTTGGTAATGTCGTTTCAGGTAAAACGTCCTCATCTGTCATAATAATAAAATGTTTCACTGTCTTAAGCTCTGGCGCAATGTTTTCAATGATTGGTACAAGATCCTGATCAATCATTAAAATCTCATCTTCTGCATGATTAATAATATATATTAAATGCTCTTCTGAGAGTCGAATATTCACCATATGTAAAACTGCACCTGAACATGGTACTGCAAAATATGCCTCTAAATGGCGATGCTGATTCCATGCAAAGGAGCCAATTTTCATTCCTCTTTTCATTCCCAGCTTTGTTAGTGCATCTGCTAAACGGCGTGTTCTTTTAGCCCACTCTCCATATGTTAAGCGGTGAATTTTTTCTGGACCTGTCCGAGAAACTATCATCTTTCTAGCAAAATAACTTTCTGCTCGCTTAAAAAAATTGGTTAACACTAATGGTGTTTGCATCATAAAACCATCCATCCCTTCATCTCGTAAACTTTTCCCCCTATAGAATATTATTAGTCATATTTAATCGAATACTATTAATATTCTGAATTTTATTATATTTTAAATTTATAAATTACGCTATATATTCCAATAATTTTCTTTTTATTGTTAACTTTTTCTAAAAAACAGGTATATTGAGGCATATTAAAAACAGATAACGAAATTATCGTCATCTGTTTCATTTGGGCTGTATTTATTTACGAGATTGCTTTTGTTTGCAGCTTGATTTTTAATTTTTCTAGCATATCAACTGTCATTTTTGCTAAGTCATACTCCGCTTTAAAACTCCATTCTTTCTGTGCTGCTTCTATATTTAAAGAATTTGGCCAGCTATCTGCAATCGCTTGACGTACAGGATCTACATTATAATCCATACGGAAATGCGGTAAATGCTTCTTAATTTCAGCTGCAAGTTGGGCTGGCTCAAAGCTCATTGCTGTAATATTAAAGGCATTGCGATGAATCAAGCTTTTGCTATCAGCTTCCATTAAATCAATAATTGCCTGTAAAGCATCTGGCATATACATCATATCCATATAGGTGCCTTTTTGAATATAGGAAGTGTACTTGCCTTGCTCAATCGCTTCGTAGAAAATCTCAACAGCATAGTCTGTTGTACCACCTCCTGGAGGCGTTACATACGAAATTAATCCCGGGAATCGCACACCACGTGTATCTACGCCAAAACGATTGTAATAATAATCACATAGAAGTTCACCAGCTACTTTGTTCACACCATACATTGTTGTAGGTCGCTGTAACGTATCCTGTGGCGTATTGTCCTTCGGTGTTGAAGGACCAAATGCACCTATTGAGCTCGGTGTAAAAAATTGTAGATTTAATTCGCGTGAAACCTCTAATGCATTCATTAAGCCACCCATATTTAAATTCCATGCTAGCAATGGATTTCTTTCAGCAGTTGCAGATAATAATGCTGCTAAATGCATCATTGTGTCTGCACCAAAATCTTTTGCTAAATCATGCATTCTTTGTCCATCTGTCACGTCCAATATTTCAAATGGGCCCCTAGTATGTTCTAGCTTTCTAATATCTGTAGCAAGGATATTGTCCTCTCCATAAATACTTCGAAGTTTTTCTACAAGCTCAGAACCTATTTGACCAAGTGCTCCAGTAACAATTATCTTTTTCATTTCTCCAAACCTCCACCTATGAACAATTGTACTTATGGAAAGTACATTTAAATGTGTATAAACATTGATTTAATAACACTTTCAATGAATTTCATTATAATGTGTTCATATAAAAAACACAACATATATATTTCCACTTTTACAAAACACTACGCACGAGTTCTTATTTTCAGTATATGAGCCCTTAAAAATATAGTGCTGAAAAAATATATAAAATACATATGTATATTTGAAGAGGACATTTATCCATTTATTTCATAATTAAATTGAGCCATAAAAAAAGAACCTCACTTTGTATTTAAATAAAGAAAGGTTCACTTGCTTATTATATTGAAAATCGCTTCACAGCAATTTGTAAAACTTTTGATACTTTCCGCAACTCTTTTATATAATTATGAAATTGCTGCTGAGCAGATAATTGATCTGAAGTTAGTGTAGCTACATGCTTGGTCGAGGCAGCATTTGTATCAGAAAACGTTGTTAGCATAACAGCATCCTCACTAACCTTTTTCGTATGATTAGCAATCTCTTGAACGGTAGCCGATACTTCCATAATATATGGCTTAATAGTATGTACTTTTTCTAAGATTTGATCGAAGCTTGTAGCTGTTTTTCCCGTTACATGAACACCCTTCTCTGTTGCGGCTAATACACCCTCCATCATTTGCACGGCGTAGCTTGAATCTAGATGGATATTCTGCACAATGGATGTAATCGTTTGTGTTGATTGAACCGTCTGCTCTGCAAGCTTACGAACTTCATTTGCCACTACTGCAAACCCTTTGCCATGCTCTCCTGCTCGTGCAGCTTCTATTGATGCATTTAAAGCTAGAAGATTTGTTTGTGCAGTAATCCTTTCAATCACTTCCACCATTTGGTCAATAGTAGAGGCTCTTTCAACTAAATTAAAGATGGCTGTATTTGATTTTTCGACCGCCTGCTTAATGTTCTGTATTTGCATTAAATTTGCTTGTACAATTTCTGTGCCGCTTTCTGCATCACGTGCAGTTTTATGAGCAAAATTTTCTACTACCTGTACTTTTTCTAAAATAATTTGTACACCATTCAGTACTTCCTCGAGTGATGCTGTATTGGAAGCCAATTTTGTAGTTGAGGCAGCTGTTGAAGCTGAAATAGACTGTACATCCTTTGCTATTTTATGTGTTGTAGTAGATGACTGCTCCGACGATTCTTGGAGTTTCCCAGTCATTTCTTCCACCTCATGTGCGCTATTTGTTACGGTATGAAGCAGCGTTTTTACCTCATTTACCATTTGGTTGTAAGATAACACTACCTCACCTAATTCGTCATGTGCGACATAGCTAGCATTTGCTGTGAAATCGCCTTGCTCTGCACGCTTTAATAAAGATTTCAATTGACGAGTTGGAACATTTACAGCCTTTGTAGCTATAAAGCCAATAAAAATAACCAACAATACAACAAATAAACATACCCCGCCAAGTAGCCAGTACCCAAATTGTACATCCTTTTGGTAGTCTAATTGCTGTTCCTTAGCACGTTGCACCAAATAGCTTTGAGTTTCTTCTAATAGTGTATGGCTTTGCTGACTTACAGATAAAAAGGACAGTGTATAAAACTGCTGTTGTTCCTTTGGGTTCAATTGCTTATAGCTTTCAATCAATTCCATCTGCTGTGCAAGTAAGGTCTTGTATTTCTTCATTTGATGATCCATCTTTTTATCGACTTCTAGACTCACTAAATGATCTAAAGGCTGCTCCATGCTATTGAGTATGGTAATCATTTCTTGAAACGGTTCTGCTGCATCCACTAAATAATCTAATTGTCGTTGTGATTCCTCTAGCTCGTTTAACCAACCAATCGGTACTAGTCCTTGTGTATAGCTCTCACTTGCTTGCCAGGACATTTTCCTTAGATAATCCACACTAAAAATTCCTAGCAGTACATTTGAAAGCACACAAACGATCATTAGTACAAGTAGCTTGTCCTTCACCATTATGTAACGAAAAAATTGCATGATCCTTGGCTCCTTCTCCAGCTCTTACCAATAATCATAGTCTCCAGATATAAAGCTAGTGTTATGTTTTTGTAAATATTGTTCGAAGAGTTGTGAAGTATCTATGATTTGTAAAAAAAACATTAAATTTTTTTATTAAAGACATCCTTTTTGGCGTTCCTTAAATTTCCATTTGCAACCTTCTATTCAATCCTAACGTTTGGTATTAATAGTAGCGTTTTGGAAATAGGAGGTGTTTGAGTGTTACAGTTCAAAAAACTAGATAGAAGTTTAGTCATTTGCTTGCTGTTACTTGGTGTGATAAGTTGTCTCTTCGTCCACTCTAGCAGTTCGGTATTTGAACAATATTCTAGCTCTTTTATCATCAAGCAATCACTCTACTACCTTATCGGATTTGTAACGATGTTTGTGGTAGCTACACTTGATATAGAACAACTAAAGAAGATTGGCTGGCCCTTTTATATCATCATGGTGTTATTGACATTCGGATTATTTATAGCACCGGAGAGTATAGCTAGAACGGTCAACGAGGCAAAACGCTGGTATCAGATTCCAATATTAGGTTCATTTCAGCCATCAGAGTTTTTAAAGTTTGCGTTTTTAATCGTTGTCAGCAAAGTTATTGTTGCGCATCAGGAAAAATATAAGCATCCTTCCTTTTTAACAGATATGCGGCTCCTATTTATAATTGCTGTCATTACAATTCCGCCTACACTTGCTGTTTATAAGGAGCCTGACACAGGCATGACAATGCTTTATATGGCGATGATTATACCAATGCTTTTCTTTTCAGGTATTCAAAAAAAAATGCTCATAATCTTTGCTGCTATACCAGTATCGATTATGAGCGTTGTGGTTATTCTTTATGTAAAATTTAATGATTTTTTTACAGAAACGGTCCTAAGTAAATTATCTGGGCATCAGATTTCACGCATTTATGGCTGGCTGCAACCTTATGAATATCCAGATTCATCTTTTCAAACTAGACAGGGCTTTTTAGCAATAGGCTCAGGAGAATTTACAGGAAAGGGGTACTTGCAAAACAATGTTTATGTCGTAGAAAAGCATACAGATTTCATTTTTGCAAATATCGCTGAGGAAATAGGTTTCCTTGGAGCTTCATTCGTCATTGCTCTTTTATTCTTTTTGATTTATCGCATTGTCCTCGTTACAGTAGAGGCAAAGGATCCTTTTATGACGCTAATGGGAGCGGGCATTGCTAGTTTATTGGCCTTCCAAATTACGCAAAACATTGGTATGACAATTGGACTTTTACCCGTAACAGGTATGACGTTGCCATTTTTAAGCTATGGAGGAAGCTCACTCCTATCAAATTTCATGCTAATGGGTATTGTAATGATTATCTATAAATCTTATAGCGGTTACATGTTTAAAGCGGAGGAGTAGGTGATGACTTTATGAATACTACTTTAAAAAAGAGAATTATACTGTTACTAGTTTTGACTGGTATCTTTTTGTTCATACTAATCATTCGTCTTGCCTTTCTGATGCTTTATTAATAAGCTGTCTTTTAAGTTTGGTAAAGACTTAAAAGACAGCTCACCACCCAAAGAGGTAGGAGATTTCTGTATCTGCCGCTGACGCTATGCTTACGCGCATAAAACATCTGCCGCTACGCTTTTGATACAAAAAAATTTGCTGAAAGAAGTTAAATTTTATGAATATTTTCTATGACCACTTCAATTATTTTCGTTAAATCTTCTTGAGCAATATTCAGTGGTGGGGATAACGTTAAAACATTATTAAACCCAGCAACAGTGGCTCCATTTTTACCAATAATAACACCCTGCTCTTTACATGCAGCTATCACTGCATTTACTTGACTCACTGGTAATGGTTCCTTAGATGCTTTATCTGCCACTAATTCGATTCCAATTAATAGTCCTTTACCGCGAATATCCCCAATATTTGGATGACTATTTAATCCCTGTTGAAGTGCTTGGAGGGTAGCCGCCCCTATCTTACTAGATCTCTCAAACAACATTTCCCGCTGAAGAATTTCAATATTCTTTAATGCAACAGCACAGGCTACAGGTGAACCGCCAAATGTATTAACGTGACGGAAATAATCATATGCGTTAGAACCGGTAAATGCCTCATAAATTTCCCGTTTTACTGCTGTTGCTGATAAGGGCAAATAAGCACTTGTTATTCCTTTTGCCATTGTAATGATATCTGGTTTTACTCCATAATTCATAAATCCAAATGGCTTTCCTGTTCGGCCAAAACCACAGATTACTTCATCTACAATCATTAAAGCTCCATGCTTTTTACAAATTTCCTCAATGCCCATTAAATAATTTTCTGGAGGCATAATAACCCCGCCCCCTGTAATGATTGGCTCTAAAATCATGGCAGCAATCGTATCACTAAGCTCCCATGTCATTGTTTTATCAACAGCCCTAACACTTGCCAAATCTGTTGGAGCAACAGTGTCGCATTCATACTCACGATATTGATCTGGAGGAGCTACATGTACAAATCCAGGTGATAATGGCTCATATTTATATTTTCGCTCTGCTTGCCCAGTTGCAGCTAATGCACCAAAGGAATTGCCATGATAGGCACGATAGCGAGAAATAATTTTATAACGAGAGCCTTGCCCCTTTTGCTGATGATACTGGCGTGCAATTTTAAAAGCAGTTTCATTTGCCTCTGAGCCACTGTTGGAGAAGAAGATGACATAATCTCCGCCTAGTAATTCATTAATCTTTTCAGCTAGCTCCACTGCTGGTAAATGGCCTTGCGATAAAGGTGCATATGGATTTTTCATCATCTGCTCATGTGCAGCATCCGCTAATTCCTTTCGCCCGTAGCCAACATTCACACACCAAAGCCCTGCCATCGCATCAATATATTCAACACCATCTGTATCCTTGATTCTTGCACCGTCTGATTTTTCCACTATATAAGTAGCCTGTGGATTATAGGGTTTCATAGAATGCCAAACATATTGTTCATCCTTTTTTAAAACATCACTTTTAAGATTTACCTCAGCCATATTAACACCCCTTCTATGATTGTGACTTGCTTAACTCTTCACATCGTTATTACTAGGAAACGCAAAGGAACTTGTTGTATTCTCCGTTTCGTCTGGCCAGCGTTCAGAAATTGTTTTTGCCTTTGTAAAGAAACGAGCTTGGTCAGGTCCAAACATATGCCCTTCACCAAATTTTGAACGCTTCCATCCACCGAAATTATGATAGCCTACTGGAATTGGAATTGGGACATTAACCCCTACCATCCCTACCTCAATTTCTTCTTGGAATTTACGGGCTGCTGAGCCATTATTCGTAAACATTGTGACTCCATTCCCCAGTTCATGATTATTAATTACATCAATGGCTTCCTGTAATGTTTGAACACCTACTACAATACGTGCAGGACCAAAAACTTCTTCCTTAAAGATTGTCATATCTGGTGTTACATTATTTAGCAGTGTCGGTCCAAGATAAAAGCCTTTTGATGTTTCGCATATTTTGGGATTTCGACCATCTATCACTAGATTTGCACCTTCAGCAATGGCACCATCAATATAGCGAATAATGACATCTTTTGATTGCTGTGTAATTACTGGACCAAAATCCACCTCATGATCTGTATATGGCCCTATTTTCAATTGAGCAATTTTTTCTTTTAATATATCAGTAAAACGTTGCTCTGTATCTTTTCCAACAACAAGTGCGCCTGAAATAGCCATACAGCGCTGAGAAGCCGCTCCATAGGCTGCCCCTAAAAATGCATTCGCTGTTTGTTCTAGGTTGGCATCTGGCATTACAATCATAAAGTTCTTCCCGCCACCAAATGCAGCTACACGTTTATTATGCTTAGTACCTGTTTGGTAAATATATTCAGCAACAGGTGTTGAACCAACAAATGAAATTGCTTGTATCTCCTTATTTTCAAGAAGTTCATTTACCGCTTCCTTGTCGCCATTGACGACTGTCCAAATTCCATCTGGAAGGCCTGCCTCTTTCCATAACTTGCTTATAAACAGTGCTGAAATCGGTACCCTCTCCGATGGCTTTAAAATAACGGCATTCCCTACTGCAACTGCCATACTTGTAATAGCAAGTGGAACCATTACAGGGAAATTAAATGGAGCAATTGTTGCAACAACCCCAAGTGGACTCTTTGCGGAAAATGCATTAATATTACCACCTACATTGACCGAGTATTCCCCCTTAAGCATTTGCGGAGCACTTATCGCCATATCTACAGACTCAATACCACGTACAATTTCTCCCTTTGCATCTTCTCTAGTTTTTCCACTTTCCTCACAAATCAAGGCAATCAATTCATCCTGTTTTTCAATCAATAATTGACGGAAGTGATGTAATACCTCTACTCGTTTACCAATCGCTGTTTTTTTCCATCCAGGGAATGCTGCCTTTGCTAGCTGGATCGCCTGCTTAACCTCTTCTTTAGTTGCTAATGGAACCTGTGCAATGACCTCTCCTGTAGATGGATTATAAACTTCTGAAAATCGTCCACTTGTGCCAGCTACCTCCACCCCGTTAATAAAATGTGTTAGCGTTTTCATTTTTTGCTGAACTGTCATCTTTTCACCACTCCTTGTTATTGTTGTTCAAAATCTAACTCTTCCTTTTGGAAAATCACTTCATGTTCAGGATTAGAGAGCTTTTTCTTTTGAGTGACCATATAGAATATCATGACGATTGCCACTATAATACATGTAAAAAATATTTGAGAACGCATGGAGTCAATAAAGAACATAGAGACAAGCAATGCAGTTGTAGCCAATATAGTGAAATACGTTAAATATGGAAATAACCACATTTTCACTTTTAAGAGTTCCGGATTTTCCCGTTCAATTTTTCTTCGCATTCTTAATTGTGAAAAGGCAATAATCAAATAAAGAATTAAGGTGATTGCACTACATGAGCTAAGTAAAAACATAAAGACTTTATCTGGTGAAACATAGTTCATAATAACAGCAATATAGGAGAAAAATGTCGCAGCTAGGATGGCATTCACAGGTGCACCCTTTTTATTTAATTTCAAAAAGGCTTTTGGGGCCTCTCCCTTCTCTGCTAATGAAAATACCATTCTTGATGTCGCGTAAAGTGCGGAATTTAAGCATGATAACACAGCCGTTAAGACTACAAAGTTCATAATTTGTGCAGCAGCAGGAATTCCGATATGATCCAGTACCGCAACATATGGGCTTGTTAGAATATCCGAGGAATGCCATGGCAATAATGTAACAACCACTGTAATGGATCCAACATAGAAGATTAAAATTCGCCATGTGATAGAATTTGTAGCCTTCGTTACTGCTGCTAAAGGTTCATCGGATTCCCCTGCTGCAATCGCTACAATTTCTGTCCCCATAAAGGAAAAGATAACAATAACTACACCCATTAGAACTGCTCCAAAACCGTTTGGTAAAAAACCGCCCTGCCCAATTAAATTAGCAGTCCCAATCGCATTAAAATTTGGTGCAATGCCAAATATAATAAATGCACCAAGTCCTAAGAAAACTACAATACTTGCAACCTTAATAAGAGAGAACCAATATTCAAATTCACCAAAAGCTTTTACGGAAAGTACATTTGTTAAAGTTAGCGCTACTGTCAGTAAAAGACTAAGCAACCATAAAGGAATACCATCATACCAATATTGAATAATCGCAGCCGCAGCCGTTGCCTCTAAGGCTATGGCTATGACCCAGAAAAACCAATATAACCAACCAATCATAAAACCAGCCCAAGGACCAATTGATTCATGTGCATAATGCGCAAAAGATCCACTTGTTGGATTGACCGCTGCCATTTCCCCAAGCATTCGCATGACAAGAATGACGATGATACCAGCAAAAATATAAGATAGTATAGCACCAGGGCCGGCTAAGTTAATAACCGAGCCACTTCCCATAAACAGACCTGCCCCTATAACTCCTGCAATCGCAATCATTGTCATGTGCCTTTTCTTTAACCCTCTCTGTAAATGCGTTTGTTGCTCCATATCTGTCACCTCTTTTTTTAGATTGGATTATCGCTTAAAAAAATCTTACATGTTCCACACTTTGGAAGTAATAGACAAACTGTAAAATTCTATACTTTTGTTTTAAACATAATGTAAAATAGACTAAATATTCTTAAAATAAAATTTTTATTTTCTGAAACAGTAGTAAGAGAAAAATGAAAGGAGCTTACAGATGAATCAATTTAAATTAAAGGTGAAGGATGTATTAGAGAATAAACATTTTAAAAGTGCAGAAGTAGTAGCTGGAGAAGATGGATTATTACGGATTGTCAAATGGGCGCATGTCATAGAAATTGTCCAAATAGATAATTTCTTGGCTGGTGATGAATTGGTATTGACAACTGGCATAAGCCTGCAGCATAGCATAGACGATTTTATCTTTTTTGTAGAGTCTTTAATTCACAAAAGTTGCGCTGCATTATGCATTGAGTATGGTGATTATCTTCAAACCATTCCAGCAATCATTGTATCCCTTGCCAACCGTCATAGCTTCCCTATTATCGTTTTTCATGAAACTGTTCCCTTCGTTCGCATTACCCAGGATTTACATAGTCAAATATTAAATCAACAATATTTAATGATTTCCACGTTAGAATCTTACTCTCAAACTTTAAATAAAAACGCCCTATTAGGACAAACAACCGAGGATATTTTACAAAATATGTATAACGAGTTGAAAACACAAATTGTTTTTTCTATTAAAAGCCGAGAGCCTATCTTTTTCCCAAATGCAATACCTCATAAGCGGCAACAATTACTAGCAATGAAGGAAAAAGCCTCCGAATTTAAACATGAGCCTATCTTTATTTTTGATCAGCATTATGCTGATTTGACTCTTTTTAGGGCAGATGGTCAATTTTCAGAATTCGAACTACTCATTTTAGATCGTACAGCTACAGCGTTAGCACAGCTTTTAATGAGAGAGTTTTATATAGAGGAAAAAAAGAATATGGAGGATGCCACTATTCTAGTAGATTGGATAGATCAAAAATTATCGAAAGAGGAAATTTACAAATTTATTGTCACTCATCATTCAAACTTCAAAATATCTAGTGGGACTGTCTTTATTTTAGCGTCTCCACATACAGTTCCTAAAGTACAGGAGGATATTGTCTATAGTAAGCTATATTACCGAAACCTCTTTGAACAACATGGATTTATTCCCTTTTTATTCGAAAGAAAGAGCTATATTATCTTTATTCTTCTTCATACCAAAGATAGTAAATCGAGTCGTGAATTATTGAATTCGTTATGCTCTTCACTTCAGAAGGCAGAGTTTTACAAAAAACAAATATCTCAGGGATATCAAGTAGCCATTGGAAAAGTAGTTTCAGATGTTGTAGAAATTCCCAAAAGCTATCAAACTGCGCTTGATACATTATATATTTGCAGTAAGGTGCCAACAACTTCTTATTTTTATGATGATTTACATTTATATCACCTTATCTACAAGCTTCAGATGCAGGTGAATTTACAGGAAGTGATTCATGATTATTTACAGCCCGTTATTGAATACGATCGGAAATATAATAGTAAGCTACTAGAAACGTTGCAGGTCTATTTACAAACAAATGGCTCCAAGCAGCAGACAGCCAAACAATTGTTTATTGTACGGCAGACACTCTACCATCGCTTAAAAAAACTAGAAAGTCTATTAGGGGAAAATTTTATGAAGGGGCATAATCGTATTACGCTTGAATTTATGCTACTTGCAAATTCTTTGATTGAGGATAATAATTAAATTCCTAGTTTTGGAGTCACGCATTTCGCTCGGGGGCTCCGCTGTTTCGCTCGGGGGCTCCGCTGTTTCGCTCGGGGGCTCCGCTGTTTCGCTCGGGGGCTCCGCTGTTTCGCTCGGGGGC
>NZ_JBXUNW010000004.1:109346-265084 GCF_057196045.1 Lysinibacillus sp. DFXJR4
GGCTCCGCTGTTTCGCTCGGGGGCTCCGCTGTTTCGCTCGGGGGCTCCGCTGTTTCGCTCGGGGGCTAGTAAGCTCAAGTCGCTCTGCTTCTTGAGCTTACTACCAATCATTAGTTGTTCACAGTTACGCCACTATATAGCCCAGGTCTGCGGTCATCATAAACTGGAATTCTGCCTCGGACTTCATCAACAATAGAAAGGTCTACGTCAATAACAGCCACTTCTTCATCATCAGCGCCAACCCAAAGAACCTCTCCCCATGGCTGAATAATCATAGACTGACCATTGAAGTTTTCTACCTTTTTGGAAATACGGTTTACCGCAATAACAAAGCATTGATTTTCGATGGCACGCGCTTGCAGTAAAGTTTTCCAATGGTCGATACGAGGTGTTGGCCATTGTGCTGGTACAAATAAAACCTTTGCTCCCTCTAATGCATGGGCACGAAGCCATTCAGGGAAACGGATATCATAGCAAATTACCCCCGCTGCCTCTATATCTCCAAGCGTAAAGCGATTCATCTCATTGCCTGCCTCTAAATATAAATGCTCGTCCATTAAACGGAAGAGATGCACCTTGCTATATTCACCTACTAGCTCACCATTTTTATCAAACGTATACATTGTATTGTAAAATTTATCGCCCTTTTTTGTTGCAACAGAGCCGCCCACAATATGTACACTAAGTTCCTTTGCCAAACTTGCTAAAAAGGCTTTCGTACGCACCCCATCTTCATCCGCTAGCTCTGGTAAACGCTCAAGTGCATAGCCTGTATTCCACATTTCTGGTAATACAATAATTTCTGCACCTTGATTTGCCGTTTCTCGAATCTTCTCCTCAGCTCGGGCAAAATTTTCATCTACTTTGCCAAAGCCTACATTCAATTGAATACAGCCAATTTTCATCCCATTTCCTCCTTTAGATATTTTTAAGTTTGTTTTCGCTTTTACACATTCCATTATACAATATTTAATTCTAGACTAATTTAAATTAATCCAGTTAGTTAATCATTCGATGTTGCCGCTTTGTTGTAAGAGTAGTAACTTCAATTGGTGCCGTATCTCGTATCGTACCATCGTAACTTATGATTTGGTCGCCTATGGTTTTCAGAGACTTTCAAAGCCTTTGCCAATAAAGGGTCTAGACAAGTAGTAAAAAAAGTAATAGTATTTGCATCATATTCTTTAATAATAATTATTATATTCTGAAAAAGGTGAATGTGCATGGAATTCTCAAAAAAAATACAGCAACTCCCAACTCAGTTTTTTGCAGCACTTGTGCAAAAAGTAAATGCAGCCTTGGCAGAGGGGCGCGACGTAATTAATCTTGGGCAGGGAAATCCTGATCAACCTACCCCTCCACATATTATTAAGGCTCTACAGGAGGCAGCCGAAAATCCTCTTAATCATAAATATCCACCATTTCGTGGCATTGCTGAATTACGCCAAGCTGCGGCAGATTTCTACAAACGTGAATACAATGTAGACATTAATCCTGACACAGAGGTGGCTATTCTTGGTGGTACAAAAATTGGTCTTGTTGAACTACCTTTAGCAATATTAAATCCTGGCGATACAATGCTATTACCCGATCCTGGCTATCCTGACTACTTATCAGGTGTCGTATTAGGAGATGTAAATTTTGAGGTACTGCCACTTTTTGCAGAAAATAGCTTCCTCCCTGATTACGCAGCTTTACCTGATAATATAAAAGAAAAGGCGAAACTTCTGTATTTGAATTACCCTAATAACCCGACTGGTGGTACAGCAACAATTGAATTTTTCGAGGAAACCGTTCGCTTTGCAAAAGAGCATAATATCATCGTTTCACATGATTTTGCCTATGGGGCAATTGGATTTGATGGAAAAAAACCTGTTAGCTTCCTACAGGCAGATGGTGCTAAAGATGTTGGAATAGAAATGTACACTCTATCCAAAACATACAATATGGCAGGCTGGCGCATTGGCTTTGCAGTTGGGAATGCTGATATTATTGCTGCTATCAATTTAATACAAGACCATCTATTTTGTAGTCAATTCCCTGCTGTACAACAAGCAGCGGCGATTGCACTCTCAGCATCACAGGAATGTGCAAATGAGCTCAGAGCTACTTATGAACGTCGACGCAATGTCCTAATTGAGGAGGCTCAGCGTATTGGCTGGCACGTAACTGCACCTAAGGGCTCCTTTTTTGCATGGCTCCCTGTTCCAGTAGGCTATACAAGTGAACAATTTGCAGATCTCTTACTCGACAAAGCAGATATTGCTGTAGCAGCAGGAAATGGCTTTGGGCAATATGGCGAGGGCTATGTCCGTGTTGGCTTACTTGTAAGCGAAGAACGTTTACGTGAAGCTATAAATCGAATCGAACAATTAAATTTATTTATATAAACAAATTCAATAAAAACTGTTCTACAGCAATGCCATAGAACAGTTTTTTCATTTCTCAATCTTTCTTGGACTCTGTAAGTCTTTTTCTAAGGGATAAAATTGAATATGTCCTGTTTCATCATCAAATTTGCGTATATGCTGAACGTCCTGTACCTCTGCCAAAACGATATCGGCCGTAATCACAATATTTCCGCCCTTTATCAAATGTCCTCCTGATACTTGACCCCATTGATCACTCATTGATCCATGAAGATGCGTCTCATATTCTCCATCACGTTTACACACAACACCAGCACCTTGAATAAATTCAAGTGGTCCCTCTTTTTTTATCACTTCACTGAAACGGACATTGATTTTAGAGATCTCATCTGGTACTAAATAAACAAAACTACTATTTTGCAAACTACCAATACAACTAACAATGGTAGCTGACTCAATATCGTTCTCTTGACAGATAGCCTCTATTCCCTCGATCATATCAGTCCCCATTAAAATACGAGCACTAATGACTTTTCCAAATGCTCCAACTCCATAATTTACTCTTATAGACATCTCTACACCTCTTTTTGCTACTTTATTTTCTGTGGCTTTATCTTGATTTAGTGGACAATAAATACCCACTAAATACAATAAAAAATCAAAATATTTATTGACTAATAATAACCTATAATTTATATTAGTTCTATCGGATTTATAAAAATACTATATATCTCTTATCAAGAGTAGCTGAGGGACTGGCCCTATGAAGCTCGGCAACCTCCTTTTTAAAGGAAGGTGCTAAATCCTGCAAACGATCATCGTTTGATAGATAAGAGAGGACGTTTTTTCATGAGCCTCTCTTAGTTTATAAGAGAGTTTTTTTATTTTTAAAAATCGATAAAACAAACTTTGGAGGTCATTTTCATGAAGAAACGAAACAAATTTTTATTAGGCTTAGCAGGTCTTACATTAGCAGCAGCGTTAGTAGGTTGCGGTACAAAAGAAGATAGTAAAGAAGACCAAGGTAAGGCTATTGATGAAAATAAGATCGTAGTAGGTGTTACTTCTGGTCCACATGAACAAATTGCAGAGGTTGCGGCAAAAGTGGCAAAGGAAAAAGGCCTGGAAGTAGAGCTTAAATCCTTCTCTGATTATGTTTTACCTAATACCTCGTTAGCTGAAGGTGATCTTGATGCAAATAGCTATCAGCACGAGCCTTTCTTAGATACTTTTAATAAAGATCACGATACAGACTTAGTACCAGTTGGAAAAACTATTCTGAATCCAATGGGTGTTTACTCTGAAAAATATAAATCTTTTGATGAAATACCAGACGGAGCAACATTTGGTTTACCAAACGATCCGACAAACGGTGCCCGTGCATTATTTGTTCTGCAAGAGGCTGGCTATATTAAATTAAAAGAAGGTGCTGGGCTAACAGCGTCTATCCGAGATGTTGAAGAAAACAAGAAAAATTTAAAATTCATAGAGTTAGAGGCTGCCCAAATTCCAAAACAACTTAGTGAGGTTGATGTAGCAGCTATTAATACAAACTTTGCGCTGGAGGCTGGCATTAATCCTAAAAAAGATTCTATCCTTTTAGAATCTACTGACTCTCCTTATGTAAACTATATTGTAGTACGTGCTGAAAATGAGAATGATCCAACGATTAAAAAATTTGTTGAAGCTTATCAATCTGATGAAGTACGCAAATTTATTGAAGATGAATTTAAGGGTTCTGTAATTGCAAGCTGGTAAGTAGCCAAAAAATAAAACAGGGTTTTCCCCATCTTCCACTGATTAAATCAGGCTTATACCGCTGTTAGATTCCTTATCAGCATTATTTGTTCTTGAAGAGGGAATTTTCCAGCCCATTAAGCAGGATAAAATAAGAATCTGCGAGACTCCTTTGGGAAAGCGAGCAGATTCTTGCTTTTTAGAAAGGAGACATCCAGATGATTCGATTAGAAAATATATCTAAAGAATTTAAAACAAAGAAAGGTATTGTCAGAGCAGTTGATGGGATTAACCTTCATGTTAAAAAAGGTGAAATTCATGGGGTTATTGGCTATAGTGGTGCAGGTAAAAGCACACTTATTCGCTGTGTTAACCTATTGGAACGTCCAACTACAGGAAAAGTCTGGATCAACAATGTGGATATTACTTCCCTTTCCCTTAATGATCTTCGTAAAACCCGTCAAAAAATCGGGATGATTTTCCAGCATTTTAATCTCTTAAAAACTGCGACCGTTTATAACAATATTGCTATCCCATTAAAGCTACTTGGCTATAACGATACCGAAGTGAAAAATCGTGTGGCGAAATATGCTGAAATTGTTGGCTTAACAGAAAAATTAGAGAGCTTTCCAAGTCAGCTTTCAGGTGGTCAAAAACAACGTGTTGCTATTGCACGTGCGTTGGCACAAGAACCAGAAATCTTACTAAGTGATGAAGCGACTAGTGCACTTGATCCAGAAACAACAGAAGCCATTCTCGAGCTTTTATTGAAAATTAATCGTGAGCTAGGCATTACTATTTTACTCATTACGCATGAAATGAATGTCATACAAAAAATCTGCGATGATGTATCTGTTCTTGAGGCAGGGAAAGTTGTGGAGTATGGTTCAGCTATTGATCTTTTTGCGAAGCCACAGCATCCAACAACGAGAAAGTTCTTGAGCACGATTTCACAGCGTAATCTATCCCCTTCCCTTATTCAGCAGCTCAATGTTTCAGGGAGTGTTATTCGTCTAACATTTCTCGGCGAAAGTACTGGAAAACCGTTATTGGCAGAGGTCAGCAAAGTTTACGATGTTCAGCCAAATATTTTAACTGCCAATATTATTGAATTAAAAAACGGCATTGTCGGAAATATTGTCGTTCATTTAAATGGTGAAGCACAAATTGTACAAAAGGCATTAACGTATTTCACCGAAAATGGAGTAGCCGTAGAAGAATTAGGAGGCGAACAAAATGAATAGTATTCAAAGCTTCTTTACAGATTGGTCCGATGTTATTGGGAAATCAATTATTGAAACCTTCCAAATGGTCGGAATTTCTTTATTCTTTTCCGTTGTCATTGGGATTCCGTTAGGGCTCTTAATTGTTTTAACACGTCCTGGTCAATCTTTCGAAAATAAATTTCTTTATCAATTTTTCAATTTATTCATTAATATAATTCGCTCCGTTCCATTTATCATTTTACTCTTCTTTATTTTACCGTTTACAAAGCTAATTGTTGGGACAACGATTGGTGTGAAAGGTGTCATTGTACCACTTGTTGTTTATACAGCACCTTACATCGCACGACTGATGGAGACAGCACTTTTAGAAGTGGACCCAGGTGTTGTAGAGGCTTATACAGCAATGGGCATTAAACGCCGTCATATCATCTGGAATGTTTTATTACGCGAGGCTCGCCCTTCTATTATTTTAGGCTTAACCATTGCCACAATTGGTCTTATTGGAGCAACGGCAATGGCAGGTATGGTTGGTGCAGGTGGTTTAGGTGATCTTGCATACCGTTATGGTCATTTACGCTATGAGGTCGATGTTATGTATGCGACTGTATTTATTTTAATCATCCTTGTTCAGAGTATTCAATCTATTGGCAATCGATTTGCAGCAAAACTTAAGAAGGATTAAGGAGGAGCACTGTGACAAATGAAATTTATGTAGAGAAAAATGGTTATATAGCAACTTTAGTGATTAATCGTCCTGAGAAACGTAACTCTTTATCAAGGGCAATGTTTCAGGCTATTTTGAATGAGCTTTATTATTTAAGCTCTGACCCTTCGATTAAACTTTTAATTGTCCGCGGTGTAAATGAAGTTGCTTTTTCTTCGGGGGCAGATATTAGTGAGTTTTTAGATATTCGTTATGCTGCTGACAACGCGAAAGTATATAATGATTTAGCATTAAAGGCAATTGATGCACTCTATAAATTTCCGCACCCAACCATAGCTATGATACAGGGCTTAGCGATTGGCGGTGGCTTAGAGTTAGCAAACGCCTGCGATTTTAGAATTGCTACACCCAAAAGTAAATTAGGTATCACTGCAGCAAACATCGGAATTGTCTATAATCTTGAAAGTACCAAGCGTCTTATCAATATTGTTGGAGTTGCTAAGGCAAAGGAAATTTTATACACAGCAAACATTTTTACTGCTGAAGAAGGAAAGCGCATTGGCTTGATTACTGCCCTACATGAGCCAGAGGATATTGAAAATGCCACATTGCAATTCGCTGAGCATCTCTTAAGTAAATCATCTGTCGCCAATGCAGGCATAAAAAAAATTATTCAAGCTATTGTAGATGGAGAAAATGAAGAAAATGATGTGTTAGCTCAAATCATTCTCGACTCCTTTAGCTCAGAAGATTATAACGAAGGCATACAGGCATTTTTAAACAAAAGAAAGCCCATTTTTAATAAATAAGTGAGGTAGTGACGATGACAAATACAACTAATGGAGACCTTCTATTAAAAAATATAACTGCCCAAGCTCCCTTCCCTATTTGTTTTGCTGATTTAGAGAAGGCTGTAGCGGAAAAAATGGAAGCTGGACCTTTTGGTTACATACGCTCTGGTGCAGGAGGCGAACAAACATTGCGCAATAATCGTGCTGCTTTTGAAAAGTATTCCATTGTGCCCCGCTTTTTAAATGATGTTTCCAATGTTGACACTTCGATAAAGCTTTTCGGAAAAACATATCCAACACCCTTTTTATTTGCACCTGTTGGCATGAATAAAATGGTGCATGATGATGGAGAGCTTGCAGTTGTTCGCGCTGCTCAACAATTAAAAATACCCTATATACAAAGTACAGTTTCTAGCTTTGCACTTGAAGAGGTTGCACAAGCTGCACCTACGGCTACAAAATGGTTTCAGTTATATTGGTCTACCAACGAGGAAATTGCTTATAGTATGGCCGCTCGAGCAGAGACTGCTGGCTTTGAAGCAATCGTTCTTACAGTCGACACAGTTATGCTTGGCTGGCGTGAAGAGGATGTACGCAACCAATTTTCGCCTTTAAAGCTAGGCTATGCAAGAGGAAACTATATCAATGATCCTGTTTTTATGGCTTCCCTGCCAGATGAATCATTTGAATCCTACGTCCAGGGTGTGTTGCAAAATGTTTTCCATCCTACCTTAAGTTGGGAAAATGTACGTGAATTAAAGCGCCGATCTAATCTCCCTATTTTATTAAAAGGTATTTTACATCCTGAAGACGCAAAGCTAGCTATAGAAAATGGTATCGATGGTATTATTGTTTCAAATCATGGGGGGCGCCAACTGGATGGTGTAGTAGGATCACTTGATGCGCTTCCTGCGATTGTCAAAGCGGTAAATGGACAAATTCCAATCATTTTAGATAGTGGCGTGTATCGTGGCATGGATGCCCTAAAAGCACTTTCTTTAGGGGCAGATGCAGTAGCCATTGGTCGTCCTTTTGTCTATGGGCTGGCGTTAGCTGGACAGCAGGGAGTGGAAAAAGTCATGACGAATCTATACGATGAATTGAAAGTTTCCATTGCTTTAGCAGGCGCAACCTCCCTTCCAGCCCTACGAAATATTACTTTAGTGAAAAAAGATGGAGTCGATGAAAAATGAATCAAGCATTGCAAGGCTTAAAAGTTGTTGATCTATCACAGGTGCTTGCTGGTCCATACTGCACAATGGTATTAGCAGATATGGGGGCTGAAGTCATTAAAATTGAGAAGTATCCCAATGGAGACGACACACGTACAATGGGTCCCTTTATTAATGAAGAAAGCCATATGTATATGATGGTTAATCGTAATAAAAAAGGTGTTTGTTTGAACTTAAAAACACCTGAGGGATTAGAACTATTTAAAGAGCTTATCCAATCGGTAGATGTGCTTGTGGAAAATTATCGGCCTGGCGTCACAAAAAAATTAGGGATAGATTATGCAACACTAAAAGATATGAATCCTGGCCTTATTTATTGCTCTATTTCAGGTTATGGTCAAACAGGTCCTTATAGTCAAAAAGGCGGCTACGATATTATGGCGCAAGGACTTAGTGGCTTAATGCATATGACTGGTGAGGCAGATGGCAGACCAGTAAAGGTTGGCTTTGCTGTAAACGATATTGCGGCTGCTCAAACAGCATTACAGTCTATTTTAATGGCCTATATTTACAAGCTGCGTAGCGGTGAAGGACAATATATTGATGTTTCCTTAGTAGAGTCTGGACTGGCATGGACGGTTTGGGAGGCTGCAGCCTACTTTGGACAAGGCCAGCTCCCTGAGCGAACAGGCACTGCGCATCGTGTTTCTGCACCTTATCAGGGTTTTAAAACACAGGATGATTATATTTTAGTCGGTGCAGGTAATCAAAAGCTATGGGAAATTTTTGCCACCAAAGTCGTCCATCGTCCAGATTGGCTGAGTAATCCACTATTCGCGTCAAACTACTTGAGGGCTCAAAATGTTAAAGCATTGGAGGAAGAAATCGAAAGTGAATTAGTCAAGCATAAAGCTGCATATTGGCTTCAGCTTTTAGATGAATATGGTGTACCATCTAGCCCCATCTATTCCTACGATCAAACATTGAATGACCCTCATATTTTGGAGCGTGACATGGTCCTGTCCTATGAGCATCCAACGGCTGGGCCAATGCGTACACTAGGCTTCCCAGCGAAATTTTCTCAGACCCCTGGACAGCTAACAAAAGCCGCTCCAACATTAGGGCAGCATAATGAGGAAATTTTAAAATCATTGCATGTGACAGATGAACGCATCAAACAGCTAAACACCGCAAATATCATTCATTCAAAATAGCGCTTATCCATTTTGAGCGTTTTAATAGATTGATTCACTCTAGCTATCCATCACTTTGAGGGTTCTATCCGTTGATCCAGTTTACCTATCCGTCACTTTGAGGGTTCTATCCATTTAAATATAAAAAAGGGTACCTCACGAAGAGGCAACCCTTTTTTATTGAATAACGCCTAGTTCGCGACCTACTTTTTCATAAATTGCGAGTGCATTATCCAGCATTTCTTTTGTATGAGCCGCTGTAGGCATATTACGAACACGACCTGTACCTTTTGGAACCGTTGGGAAAACGATTGATTTCGCATAAACGCCCTCTTCAAATAAACGCTGTGAGAACTCCTGCGTCAGCTTTTCATCGCCAATAATACATGGAGTTATTGGTGTTTCGGATTCCCCAATATTAAAGCCAAGCTTAGCAAGCCCTGATTTTAAATAATCGCCATTTTCCCAAAGTTTATCATGAAGCTCAGTGGAATCAATTAACATTTGTACTGCCGCCGTAATCGCTGCCACATCGCCAGGCGGTAATGCTGTTGAGAATAAAAATGGACGTGAGCGTACTTTTAGCCAGTCAATTAAGTTTTTCTTACCTGCGACATACCCGCCAACAACGCCAATCGCCTTAGAAAGTGTACCAATTTGGAAGTCGATTTCTTTTTCTAAACCGAAATGCTTCACTGTACCCTTTCCTTTACCAGTAACACCTGAGCCATGCGCATCATCTACATACGTAATTAAATCAAATTCCTTTGCAATCTCCACAATTTCCGGCAGTTTAGCAATATCGCCATCCATGGAGAAAACGCCATCAGTAATGACCATAATTTTATTGTATAATCCAGATTCTTTTGCTGCTTTTGCCTTCGCACGTAAATCATCCATATCAGAGTGATTAAACGCAATGATTTTCGCCTTTGATAAACGACAACCATCGATAATAGAAGCATGATTCAATTGATCTGAAAGAATCGCATCATTTTTATCCATTACAGCTGAAATCGCTGCCATATTACAATTAAAGCCTGATTGATAGGAAATAGCTGCTTCTGTCCCTTTAAATTCAGCAAGCTTTTCTTCCAGTTTAACGTGTAGATCAAGCGTACCATTTATAGTACGAACAGCACCTGCTCCGACACCATATTTATCAATTGTCTCTTTGGCAATACGCTTCAATTCTTCATTTGTTGCTAAGCCAAGATAGTTGTTTGAGGACAAGTTAATAAGATTTTTGCCGCGCACCTGAATAACAGGTCCATTGGCTCCCTCTACTGGATCAATCTCGTTGTATAAGCCTTGGTCTCTTAAGTCTTGTAGGTTTTCATCTAAAAATGCATTTAATACTTTTGACAAGCGTATCATCCTTTCCTAGGAAAACTGTTCTAGCTCCTAGTGTAGCATAAGCACACCAATTGAAAAATTACTTTGTTAATCTTTCGAAAAGTGGAGCAGTTTTTTCCCGCCAAAGTGAAGTAGATAAACAATGGTCTAATAAACGCCGAACAGTATACTCCGCTTCTGCATATCGCTTGGAGTACCCCATTGCATCTTGTATAGCCTCTTTATACTTTGCCCGGATATCTTCGATTAAAACTTCTGCATCCTGTGATAATGCACAATGTTTTCCTATATCAAAAATTTCATCCCCCAGTCTGCCATCCTGTGGATCAAAGACATGTGGTTCTGTACTATCAAATATACAGAAATTTAATTCCGGGATAATGACCATATCAACAGAGCCTGCATCCAAACCGCACCAAATAATTTGTGTATCTAGCCCTCTCTTATTGGCCTCATCTGCTAAGTCCTTCATCAAGGAAGATTTACCTGTTCCTGGCTTCCCTTTTATCATTAATCGGCGAGTTAAATTTTTAGTCATACTCTCTACTGTATTTTCAGCGCCTCTTGGTGTTAATGTTCCTAGTAAGCGATGTGTGCGTAGTCCAGGTTTATTTAAAATGATTGATTGAAAAATGTTTGTTTTTAACATTTCCACTTGATCATTTAATGCTTGCCAATTCATACAGCTTTGTGTGACAATCTCCCAATCGTCATGAATCTTAATGGCTTTACTTAGCATAGCGATACATTTATCACGCCATAACTCTCGTTCCTTCATTGCCTCAGCAAGCTGTTCGCCAACTTTCTCGAGCTGGAGGTCCTCTAAACAATCATAAAATGATAGCACACGATGCTTTGTTCCAAGAAAAGTCGGTTCAATGCCCCATTCAGATGACCAAATATAGAGTCGATTACACCCTCGAACAAATACCGCCTCTACAACATCCTCCAACAGCGCGTCCTTGAACCACTCTACAGCAAAGCCTTGCTTGACGTAAAAATAACCAAGCTCTTTTAAAAGCTCCGACCCCTTCATTGTTGGAGCACCCTGCAAAAGATAAACCAATTCCGCCTCATCCATCATTTCTTTATATAATTGTTTAATTCCTTGCCCTGTCAATGCGTGTCCAAAATAATAGGTCACATTTCCATTCAATACCGCTCCTCCTTTACCCTATGCCCTGCATTATATGAAACAACAGCAAAAAAAATGAGAAGCTACTTCTATCCCTTATGATAAAAGTAGCTTCCTATTTAATAGAAAGGCTTCATATCCTCAATATTGCCAATACACTTCATTAAAAGCTTTCGACAATAAGGTAATGAATATTGCACAATATAGCCTGATGTTAAAGCAATCACCACTGTCCCTACACCAACAGGACCTCCAAGCAACCAGCCAAAAATTGTCACTAACACCTCTATACCCATTCTCGCCGTTTTAATGGTCCCGCCAAATTTTTCAACCAGAATCATCATCAATGTATCACGTGGCCCAGCTCCCATATTGGGTGCAATATACATGCCACAGCCAAAACTTAAAACAAATAAACCTATCACAAAATAAGTAACCTGTAAGCTATATATATTCGTTGATGGCAATAGCCAATTAAAAACATCTATAAATAATCCAATTAATAGCATATTGAGCCATGTTCCTATCTTCGGCCATTGTCGTAAAACAATTGAGGTCGAAGCAACAATAAAAAGGCCTGTTAAAATAGACCACGTCCCAATCGATAAACCAAAGTTTTGGAATAAACCCACATGCAACACATCCCATGGGCTTGTCCCTACAATCTTCCCCTTAATAGACATAGTAATCCCAAGGGACATAACTATTAAGCCGCCTATAAAAAATGCCCAACGCCACCCCATAACTTTTTGCATTTCATAACCCTCTCTATCTATGTATGATTGCTCTAACTGTACCACAGTTTCTACAAAAAACGAGGGGATGTGTCTTGCCTTCTCTTATAAAAAAGCTTTGGTTACCTGAGCGGTTTTCCTTGCTGGCTGAGCGAATTCTTTGGCTTCCTGAGCAGTTTCCTTTGCTGGCCGAGCGGGTTGTTTCTATAGCTGAGCGGTTCTACTCGCTGGCCGAGCGGATTTCTTCTCTTCCTGAGCAGTTCTCCTCACTAGCCGAGCAATTTATTTGGCCTTCTGAGCGGTTCTTTTTAACAAAGAAATGGTTATTAAATTCAAATAAAAAACTACCCACCTTTCATTCATGGGTAGTTGTAATCGCTTCCAGCTTTGCTTTCGTGACAGCAATTAAATCAGCTAATTGTACATGGATTTGCATGCCAATTTTACCAGCGCTAACAATAATATCGCCTTGCTCTTGTGCCGATGCGTCAATGACTGTTGGATAAAGCTTTTTCATGCCTACAGGTGAGCAGCCACCACGGACATAGCCTGTATAGCTCAGTAACTCCTTGACAGGAAGCATTTCAATTTTTTTCTCTCCTACAACCTTAGCAGCAGCTTTTAAATCAAGCTCTTGAGCAACAGGAATAACAAATACAAAAAGCTTTTGCGCGCTTGCCTTTGCCACTAATGTTTTAAAAACGCGAGAAGCTGGATGGCCAATTTTTTCAGCGACTGAAATACCATCTACTTGACCATCCCCGGTTTCATATTCAATTACTTCGAATTGTATTTTTTGTTGCTCTAACAATCGTATAGCATTCGTCTTAGCATGTTTTGCCTTTGCCATCATAAAACTCCCATCTGCAACCTTAAGCTATCATCGAGAACGTAGCTTCATTCCCTAGTCGGTAGCCGTTTTTCGCCATTTGAATATGGGTAGCATATTTTTCAGAAGCATGTTTAAATGTCCGTGCCTTGAATGCCTCCCCATAGCTCTTACCGAAAATTGTATCTGCAAATGGATCTAATATCAATTCCTTCGAAAAACGTTCTGGTACTTTGACCTCAATGACTTCATTTAAATAAGCAGGCTCGTTGTCAGTTATTACATTTTGATTGAATTCCTGCCCCTGTAATTGTGCCTGAATTTGTTGAATTTGCGCATTTGCACTTGCCGCTATACGTAAATCTTGGGAGGAAGGCTGTACTGGTGTTAATGCTGCATTCCGTACCTGCTCTAAAATTCGCAATGTATTTTCGGGATTTATTCCAACTACATCTTCATCATCTGATAGCTGGGAGGAGGAAATTGATTCAACCCCCTCACTGCTGACCATCTTATTTGCTTGTTCATGAGCCAGCACATTCTTTTTTGTTTGTTCCATCTCTTGAAAAATGGCTTGTTGGTGGGGCGTGACTTCCTGTGATTCCTCTTTTTGTTGCTCGTAGAGGTCTAAATCTTTTTGTCCTAATAATAAATTCTCAAGCTCTTGCAATATTGGATTTTTCTTTGGCTGAAAATACAAAGCATTTTTTCGATAGGCATCCCCTGCTTCTTTTCGCTGTAATACTTTCTTGCGATTTGAAGGTGAAATTCTTTCATGTTCTATTAAACTTGATATTTTCATATAATCACCTCTGCTTTCTTACTTAATATGCAAGTTAAATATTAGATATGATAATAACCCTCTATTAACTATATCTCTACCACCTGAACAATTTCTGTACACTCATTATCGGAATTTTCTATATTAAATTCAAGTATAAATTACTACTAACCTCCTAAAGAAATAATCAATTTTCATTAACATAGGTATAAATACCTTTATAAAATCCTATATTTTCTTTTAATTATAACATTTCTACGAAACTTAATACTTTTTTCACCTTCCAAATAGTGTTAATTCCATACAAAAAAACAGTCTTTTGGCATAGACTGTTTCTACTATTTTTTTTTAGGTTTAATAAGGATACTTTTATAGGCTAGATAACCAAACCATGCACCAAGCGTATTTAAAATTAAATCATCAATATCTGCAGAGCCAACCGTAAAAATAAATTGTATCGTTTCTACTGCTAAGCTGGATAAAAAACCTACACAAATCACTGCCCAAGCTTTACGAAACCTTTTGGATAGCAAAGGCAACAAAAAACCCATTGGTGTAAATATTAATAAATTGCCAAGTAAATTAATAATTATGATTTCCAAATTAAAATACTGAGAGTAGTTTATATAGCGTAGAATAGTTTCAAAGGGTACAAAATTTGTGGTTAATCGCCAGTCACTATAATCAAACAGACCTAATTCAACGAGTGAGTATTCGTCCTTCCATAAAACTAGGATGACGTCTACTAGACGATCAATGACTAATTTATAAAAAGCAATAAATGAGTAGATACAAAAAATTACCCACCCTATTATCTTTATGGGAGAATAATATGTATCAATCCATGAACGATAAGGCAATGGGAGTTTGGCATCACCTTGCATATTAGAAATATTATTTTTTTGCATGCCTAAACAACCCTACTTCCTTTAGATTCTTCCCATATTTTAATATGCCTCCCATTCCCATGCAAGAAATATATTAAGCTAGGTTTATATTTAAGCATGTTTAGACAGATTTCAAAAAGCCGACTCATACCATTGAGCCGGCCTTGTCGTTTATCTACGGGATTTCTGCACAAACCTAGCATTAGGGAAAGGTCTCTCCAATGCTTTTATACTGGATTTACTCCATGTTTACGTTCTGAGAATAATAAGTATTTTGACATATATAGCTCTAAACGTGATTCAAGTACTGTTCTTAAATCATTCGGCGCAATCACATCGTCAATGATTAGCTCTGAGGCTAAACGATAAACATCAATTTCCTCCTGATATTCTTTGCGTTTTTCCGCAATAAAGCTTGCTTGCTCCTCTTTCGGAAGCTCTGCAATTTTATTGGCATATACAGCGTTCACTGCTGCCTCAGGTCCCATTACGGCTATTTGAGCATTGGTTAGTGCAATACAGCAATCCGGCTCGAATGCTGGGCCTGCCATGGCATACAATCCTGCCCCATATGCCTTACGAACAATGACCGTCAGCTTTGGAACTGTTGCCTCGCTCATTGCAAATATCATCTTTGCACCATGGCGGATAATGCCAGCCTTTTCAACCTGCGTTCCAATCATAAAACCTGGTACATCTGCAAGGAAAAGGAGCGGTATATTGAACGCATCACAAAGGGAAATAAATTTAGCAGCTTTATCAGCCGAATCGTGGAATAATACGCCTCCTTTTACACGAGGCTGGTTTGCAATGATGCCAACCGATTGTCCTTTAATACGACCAAGCCCCGTTATTAATTCTGGAGCAAATAATTTTTTAACTTCACAAAATGAATCTTCATCAATAATCCGATCGATTAATTTATACATGTCGAAAGGAACATTTTGATTTTCAGGAATTAATTCTTCAATGGACTTATCAAATGATGCGGGTGGTTTTGCCTCTTCGACCCTGCTACGTTCTGCATAGTTATTTGGGAAATAGCCTAAATATTTTCTAGCATATGCAATGGCTTCCTGCTCTGTTTTAACGAGTACATCTCCACAGCCAGAAACTGAACAGTGCATTTTTGCACCACCCATTGTTTCTAAATCTACCTTTTCCCCTATAACCATTTCTGCCATACGTGGAGAACCTAAATACATGGATGCATTGCCCTCTACCATGACAACGATATCGCAAAAGGCAGGAATATAAGCGCCACCAGCTGCGGATGGTCCAAACAATAGGCATATTTGTGGTACTTTCCCAGAAAGTTTTACTTGATTGTAGAAGATACGCCCTGCACCTCTTCGTCCAGGGAACATCTCTAATTGGTCTGTAATACGAGCACCTGCTGAATCAACTAGATAAAGTAATGGACAGTTTAACTTTTCAGCTGTTTCTTGAATACGAATCATTTTTTCTACTGTACGTTTACCCCAAGAGCCCGCCTTAATTGTTGAATCATTCGCTAATACACAGACAGTACGACCATGTATTTTACCGATCCCCGTTATTACACCATCTGCTGGCAAATCACCTGCTAAACAGTTCGCATAGAGACCATCCTCTGATTGTAATCCATCGTCTAGTAATAATTCCAGTCGTTCCCGTACAAAGAGCTTTCCTTGTTGTGCATTTTTATCATGATATTTCGGTAAACCACCTGCTAAAATTTTATCCTTTAGTGTAGTTGAATTATCTGTCGAAATATTGCTCATGTTAATTCCTCCCTTTGCCCAATCAGTTATGCCATAATATCATGGCATTTAGTGGCCTTTTGGTTTCTTACAAAATATCAATTTCGCCTTGGCGTAATTGTAGCTGCCGCTTTGCTTTCGATACAAAAGACATTTACTGAATGCAGATAAACTATCTCCTACAATCCACCACAACCATCCTTGCTGCATCTGTTTTATACAGCAGCAACAGAATGTTAATTACAGTTCCATATTATTTCCCTGAGTATTGTGGTGTGCGCTTTTCTTGGAAAGCAAGCAAACCCTCTAATCGATCTTGTGTAGGGATCAGAGCACTATATGCGAGCGATTCGATTTTTAAGCCACTTGCTAAATCCACCTCAACCCCCTGATTCATCGCTAATTTTGCCTGAATTAAGGAAAGCGGAGCATTTTTAGCCATTTCTTGTGCAAGCTGTATTGCCTTAGCATGTACCTCGTGGCCCTCGTAAACGTACTCCACAATGCCATAGTCCTTAGCTTCCTCAGCACTTAATCGACGCGCTGTATAGATTAACTCTTTTGCTTTTCCTAAGCCGATTAAACGTGGAAGTCGCTGCGTGCCGCCTGCTCCTGGAATAATGCCAAGAGATGTCTCAGTAAGTCCGACTTTTACATGTTTAGCAGCAATACGTAAATCACATGCTAACGCTAACTCTAGACCACCTCCAAAGGCGACACCATTTAATACAGCAATGACAGGTTGGGAAAGTGCCTCTACTTTCGTTACAGTTGCACCAATTAACTGGACAATCTGCCTAACCTGTTGATCAGACATACCCTTACGCTCTTTTAAATCGGCACCTGCGCAAAATGCCTTTTCCCCAGCACCAGTTAATAGCACTACTCGCACTGCTGAATCTCCGTTGATGTGATCAAGTGTTGCACCTAACTCTTTTAGTAGTTGGACAGACATCGCATTTGCAGCGTCAGGTCTTGTTAGTGTTATAAGTCCAATGCTTCCTTCTACTATTTCAAAACGAACGAGTTGCGTCATTATTGAATCGCACTCCTTTCATTACGGACAATTGTCATCTGTTTAGATGCAACAGTCTTTCCAAGTTTCTTTTCTATAAAAAATGCCGCCTCTAGCACTTTATTCATCTCTACACCTGTTTTAATACCCATTCCATCCAATAAATACAATAAATCCTCCGTGGCTACATTGCCTGAAGCTCCCTTAGCATATGGACATCCCCCTAGCCCACCAAGTGCACTATCAAATTTTGTTATGCCCATTTCTATGGATTTTAGGATGTTAGCGAGTGCAGTACCTCGTGTATCATGAAAATGCATAGCAAAATGCTCTACAGGGTACCTTTTTAGCAATTCGTTTAATAAGCTTTCAACCTGAGTCGGCACGCCAACGCCAATCGTGTCACCAAGTGAAATTTCATCGACACCCATTTCTAATAATTTTTCAGTCACTCTCAAAACCTTTTCTGGTTGTATGTAACCTTCATAGGGGCAGCCTATCACTGTTGAAATATATCCACGCACATTTTTATGAGCTGCCTTGGCCCCTGTAACTACTTCCTCTATTATCGGAAATGTGTCTTTAATCGTTTTATTTATATTGCTTTGATTATGGCTTTCACTGGCTGACATAAAAACGCTCACTTCATCTACTTCTGCCTGCAATGCCCGCTCTAAGCCGCGCATATTCGGTACGAGTGCTGCATACGTAATATTTTTTTGCCGTTTAATGGCTTGAAGCACTTCTACTGCATCTGCCAATTGCGGTATCCATTTTGGATGCACAAAGGATGTGACCTCTATATAATTCAAACCTGTATGACTAAGTAAATTTACTAGCTGTACCTTGTCAGCAGTTGATAGATGAGTCTTCTCATTTTGCAAGCCATCACGAGGGCCTACTTCCTTGATCGTTACATGTGTTGGTAGTTGCATCCAGAAGCCCCCTTCTTATTCAATTTCTAAAATATCATCATCAACATTAATGAAATCCCCTTCATTGGCAATGATTTTTGTAACCACGCCATCCTCTTCTGCCGCAATTGGAATCTCCATTTTCATGGATTCTAATATTGCTACATCTTGACCAGCTGTCACTTTTTCTCCTTCTGCCACCACGATTTTCCATACTGTTCCCGCCATGCTTGCTTTTACTGTTGCCATTGTCCATCACTCCTAATTTTAAGTAGGGCATTCGCACGCGTTAGAAGAGGGTGCGAATGCTTTGAATATTTTTTATTTTGACTGTGCTAATTGCGGTAAATAATATTCATCCACAAATTTAGTCGTTGTATTGCCTTTTAAAAATTGTTCATGTGTAACTGTCTTCAAGAGCATTGGAATATTTGTTTGAATTCCTTCCACTTTATAAGTTTGAAGTGCTTGAATAAGTCTTTCACATGCAATTGCGCGTGTATTTCCCCACACAATTAACTTGCTTATCATTGGATCATAGAAAGGTGTTACCGTTGAATCTGCCTCTACACCACATTCATGTCGAATACCTTCTCCCTGAGGTAGCTCTAGCGCTGTGATAATACCGGGCGAAGGGAAAAACGTGGAAGGATTTTCAGCGTATATGCGTACTTCAATTGCATGCCCTTCTTTACGAATGCTCTCTCGTGTAAACGTTAACGGCTGTTTTGCTGCAATCTTTAATTGCTCCTCCACCAGATCCAGCTTTGTAATTTCCTCTGTTACGGGATGCTCCACCTGTAGACGTGTATTCATCTCTAAAAAGTAAAATTGTTGATTCGCATCTACTAGATATTCAATCGTACCAGCATTCACATATCCAATATGCTTTGCTGCCTTGACGGACGCTTCTAGCATACGCTCTCTTGTTTCATCTGAAATGAAGGGAGATGGTGCCTCCTCCACTACTTTTTGGTTTCTCCTCTGGATTGAACACTCACGTTCGAAGAGTGGTACAACATTGCCATGATGGTCTGCAATTATTTGAACCTCAACATGGTGCGGATTGGCAATAAATCGCTCCATATACATTGTGCCGTCTCCGAAAAATGACTGTGCTCGCTTTTGATTTCCCTCAAATGCCTTTGCAAGCTCCTCAGAATTTTCAACAAGCTGCATACCGATACCGCCACCACCAGCAGAAGCTTTTAACATCACTGGATAGCCAAGACGTGCAGCAATTGCAACTGCCTCTTCTACATTTGCAATAGGTGTTTCTACACCTTCTACAATCGGTACACCTGCTGCCTTCATCGTTTTTCGTGCCTCTAATTTACTTCCCATCGAGGCAATAACATCCGCACTCGGTCCAATAAATGTAAGGCCTGCTTCTGTACAACGCTTAGCAAAATCAGCGTTCTCTGATAATAAGCCATAGCCTGGATGAACAGCATCTGCACCGCTTTCCTGTGCAATTTCAAGGATACGATCAATATTTAAATAGCTCTGTGCAACAGGCGGCTTTCCTACACAATATGCTTCATCAGCATCTTTAACATGAAGACTGGCAGCATCAGCCTCTGAATACACTGCAACTGTTTGAACATTTAGTCGCTTACACGTTCTTATAATCCGCCTAGCGATCTCCCCACGATTAGCAATTAAAACCTTCTTGAACATATCACCGCCCCCTTCCTACATTACTGTCGCAACAAAATTCTCACGTAATTTATACTTTTGAACCTTTCCTGATGCAGTCATTGGATAATGATCAATAAAGAAAATATGTCGCGGAATTTTATGTCTAGAAATTTTATCTCTACAAAAGTCCCGAATCTCTTCTTCTGTTGCTTGTTCTCCATCTTTCAGGATAATCCAAGCAGCCGCTTCCTCCCCATAAACTGGATCAGGAACACCAGCCACCTGTACATCAGAAATTTTTGGATGCTTGTATAGGAACTCCTCAATTTCTCTCGGATATAAATTTTCACCACCACGAATAATCATATCCTTTAAACGCCCTGTTACTCGGATATAGCCCCCTTCATCCATCGTTGCTAAATCTCCCGTATGCAGCCAGCCTTGCTGATCGATGGCAAGATCCGTTTCTTCTGGATTCTTATAATAACCTTTCATCACGTGATAGCCTCTTGTGCAAAGCTCACCTTGCTCAAGTGGTGCAGCTTCTTCATCTGTACCAGGAACAACAATTTTAACTTCTAGATTCGGTAGTGCACGCCCAACTGTTTCTACCTTTAATGCGAGTGGGTCATCTGTTCTTGTTTGTGTAATTACTGGCGATGATTCTGTTTGGCCGTAGCAGATGGTAATATCCTTCATCCCCATTTTTTCGATAACAGCCTTCATCACCTCGATAGGGCAGTTAGAGCCAGCCATAACACCCGTACGTAATGAGGTTAGATCAAATGACTCAAAATTCGGTAAATTGAGCTCACTAATAAACATCGTTGGTACACCATGCAACGCTGTGCATTTTTCTTTTTCAACTGTTCTCAGTACCTCAGCAGGTAAAAATTCCTGTACTGGCACCATCGTCCCACCAGTTGTTGTGATAGCCAGTGTTCCAATGACGCACCCGAAGCAATGGAAAAACGGTACGGGAATACATAAACGATCCTTAGAGGTTAATTGCATGCATTCTGCAATATTTATAGCATTATTCACTAGGTTATAATGCGTCAACATCACGCCCTTTGGAAAGCCTGTTGTACCAGAAGTATATTGAATATTAATAACATCATCGTAATGAAGTGATTGCTGTCTTTGATCTAATTGCTCCTCTGTTACTTGCTCAGCAGCAGCTAAAACCTCAGACCAATTCAGTACTCCAGGGTATTTCGTCTCACCGATTAAAATAACATTCTTCAATAAAGGCAGTCGCTTAGCTTGTAAATTACCAGGTTCACAATGCTCAAGCTCTGGACATAACTCTTGTAGTGTATTGATAAAAGAATGGTCGCGATAATTTTCAATTAAAAAAATTGTTTTTGCATCGGATTGCTTTAATAAATATTCCAACTCACTTGCACGATAATTTGTATTCACTGTGACGATTGGGGCGCCCATTTTGCCTGTACCAAATTGTAACTGTACCCACTCTGGAACATTTGTGGTCCATACTGCGATATGTTCGCCCTTTTCTATACCAAGAGCCATTAGCCCTCTTGCAACTAAACGACTTTGACGATTTAATTGCTCATAGGTCATTCGTAAATCCCTATCTGTATATACTAATGCTTCATGCTGTGGATACTTCTCAGATTGTTCATCTAGCAATTGACCAATAGTTTGATACACAAGTTCTGCCATGAGAATCCTCCTTTATTATGCTATTTAACTTTTTCAACAAAGGTTTTTTAACAGCCAATTAGACGAGAAATAACGAGACGTTGAATTTCTGATGTTCCCTCACCGATTTCCATTAATTTAATATCACGTAGATGGCGCTCGACATCGTATTCTTTCATATAGCCTGAACCACCATGAATTTGAATTGCTTGATTACAAGTACGGAAGCCCATTTCAGAAGCAAATAATTTTGCCATTGCAGCTTCCTTTCCAAATGGTTTCTTTTGATCCTTAAGCCATGCCGCCTTATGTACTAATGTACGCGCAAGCTCTATCTCCATTGCCATATCAGCTAGTTTAAACTGGATAGCCTGTAGCTTTGATATTGGTGCACCAAATTGCTCCCGTTCTTTAGCGAATTTTAATGCCTTTTCATAGGCAGCCTGTGCAATTCCTACTGATAAAGCCGCAATTGAAATTCGTCCACCATCCAGCGTATTTAAAAACTGACTAAATCCTCGTTTTTCGTCCCCTAAAAGATTAGCTCTTGGGACACGCACATTCTGTAAAACAATTTCACAAGTATTGGAGCCACGAACACCCATTTTGTCGTAATTGCAATTTATCGTTACACCAGGTGTATTCGTTGGAACAATAATAGATGAAATAATTTTTTTACCATCTTCACGCTTACCTGTTACTGCTGTTACTATAATTTGACGTGCATAGCCTGCATTTGTGATCCAGCATTTTTCCCCATTAATAACGTAATCATCACCATCAATAACAGCTGTTGTTCGCGTACCACCAGCATCTGAACCTGCATTAGGCTCTGTTAAACCGAATGATCCTAATGTCTCACCTTTTGCTAACGGAACAAGCCATTCCTGCTTTTGCTCCTCTGTGCCGAAATTATAGATTGGTGATGCCCCTAAGCTAACAGCCGCAGCATAGCTTAATCCAGTACCTCCACATGCACGCCCAATTTCTTCGACTGCTAAAGCGTAAGACACCGTATCCCCACCTGAACCGCCATATTCTTCAGGAAACGGAATACCCAATAAGCCTAGCTCAGCCATTTTTTTAAAGCTCTCTATTCTCATTGTTGATGTCTCATCAACCTCACGAGCATACGGTTTAATTTCTTTTTCCGCAAAATCACGTACCATGTCTCGAATCATCGCTTGTTCTTTCGTTAATTCAAAGTTCATCCCTAGTCCCCCTAATTTCTAATTTGCCATAGCAGATTGCTCAGATGACAGTTGCATGCATTAATCAATATCGCCTTGGCGTAATTACGTCCAGATTTGGAATGGTGCCCAGACTGCACAAGAGCCGACATGATATCGGTCATATCGACAAGACTGAGTCTCTCTTTTTTCAATAGAAGTCTGGACACCCACTGTAAAGGAACCACATCCTATTCATCCACCACCTTTTAAAGGCGGAAGTCTTTTACTGAACGAAGAAAAGTACCGACTAGTCGGTTTGTAAAAACAATTAATAAAACCAGTGATATTACTGGCTACCCCTTTACCATAAATTGTTTTGCTTCCTCCATTGCTTGTTCTGTCACAATCGCACGTAATACCATATCAGTGAAGACCTCTGTAATTTCCTCCATTGTCAATGGACCCGTTTGTTTATACCATTTATATGTCCAGTTAATCATTCCAACAATGGCCATTGTGACAATTGTACACGGTAATTCCGTACGAAAATCTTTGGTTTGTTGGCCCTCTCCTATTACTTTTTGTAAAATATCCCGATATTGATCCCTTTTTTTATGAATAATTTCACTATATTCCTCTGGAAGTGAACGACTTTCCTCATAAAAAACAGTAATATGTGCCTGATACATATCAAATACTTGTGTCAGTGTTTGCAGCATTGCACATAAGCGTGTAATCGGTGTATCGTACTTGTCATAGGCATCCTGTGACTGCTTAATAACATACGAAATAAATACATCGTGAATTTCATATAACAATTCATCTTTCGATTTAAAATTATGATAAAATCCACCCTTTGATGCCCCAATATATTCGACAATGCGATCAACAGTTACATTGTGATAGCCATCTTGCTGAAACAGCACGACTGAAGCGTCTACAATTCTTTGTTTTAACGTTTTCTTTACCATAGGCATCTATCATCCTTCATCTAGCTCTTTACTCTATTACTCCTTATAATTAGAAAAAACATTGACTCAATTTAACTCAGAAAGTCATGCTGATTAATTTTATTTTTCCTAATTATAAAAATACTATGACAACATTAATATAGCATTCATAAAAAAAGGTGTCTAGCAGTTGATATAGATTTTATTTAAAATTACGAGAATTTATCATACATTAAGTAGAAATTAAAAATCATCAAATACATACTTACTGTATGATTGCTCTTTAGCTTTCATCACTGATTTCATAAAAAAATCCCTAATGCCAATGCAATGGCAAAAGGGAAGAAGAATTTTTGATCTCACTCAAAAATTGGGTATGTCCGCTGAATTAGAAAACGCATTTACCTTACTGCCTTGAATCAAGAAAAATTTTTCGGTTTTCGTAGCCAAGACATGACAACCGCTATAATTAGAGCAAAGCCTAAATAGCCCATTGTTGAATATACCTTACCAACCAATGTTGTAAATCCTACTAAGCTTGCTGCAAAGCCTAGTAAACCAATGACCACAATACCTAGTTTAAAATATTTATGCTCAGGCGCTATAAAACGCACTGTAAATGCATAAAACATACCAACAGCTGTATTATACATCATTCCTAATAAAGCGATGGACATTAACACCCCTACTACAGGATGGATTTGCTTAGCAAGCTCTAATGTTGGCATCGCTACCCCACCAACTACATCCATTTTTACGAACATGGCAATATTAATTAATATTATTAAGACACCTAGCATTAGTCCGCCTAGCATGCCGCCAATACCAGCAACTTTACGTTCTTTTACAGTCCCACCCATAACAATTAACATCGCTGCACCAGCCGCAATATTATAAGATACATAAAGTAAAGCACCCATTAGCCAATTTGATGCTGCAGACGTTTGTTCTTTTGCTAAAGCATTTTGCTCTGCAATCGTTAAGTCCATTGTGAATATGGAGTAAATTAAAATAATAAAAATAATCCCCATTAAATACGGTGTCACTAATGCTATTATATTAATAATATTTTTAACATTTAACAGTAGTGTTAAAATCGTTATAAGCATCATAAAGATACTACCAATCATTGGGTTAATACCGAACATTTGCTGAAATGTTGACCCTGACCCTGCAAACATAACGACTGCAACGCCAAATAAGAAAAACGTAATAACAATATCTAAAATAACCCCAATATAACGCCCACCAATGTGATAAATAACCTCTTTATGAGATGTCGTTTGTAGATCTGTCCCTAATTGTGCTAGACTCATACCCAAAAATGCGAAGGCAATGGTTGCAACAATTCCTCCTACAATACCGTACAAGCCAAAGCTCGTGAAATACTGCATAATTTCTTGGCCTGATGCAAAGCCAGCCCCAACGATTAATCCTACAAATGCGCCTCCAATTTGCCAACTTTTTTTCATAGAACACCTACTAATCTTGATTTCCTTGTCAAATTATTGATATGTTTTTTTTGCAACTGTAAATGATTCAATCGTTTCTCTATTAATTTCATAGCCAATTCCTGGTTGCTGAGGTACTTCTATATAACCATCCTTCACGATAACTTCAGGATCGATGATGTCTCTTTCCCAATAGCGATTTGAGCCAGCAGTATCACCTGGTAAAATGAAATTGGATAGTGTTGTTAATGCGACGTTATGAGCACGACCAATGCCAGACTCTAACATACCACCACACCAAACTGGAATATTATTGGCCTCACAATAATCGTGAATTTTCCTTGCTTCTGTCAAGCCACCCACACGGCCAATTTTAATATTTATAATTTTTGTACTGCCCAATTCTACCGCCTTACGAGCATCCTCTAATGAATGAATACTTTCATCCAAACAAATGGGTGTATCAATTAGTTTTTGTAATGTAGCATGATCAATGATGTCATCTGATGCTAATGGCTGTTCAATCATTGTTAAATGAAAGGCATCAAGTTGCTTGAGTGTTGCAGCATCCTCAAGATTATAGGCTGAATTTGCATCTGCCATAAACGCTACATTGGGAAACGTTTCACGTAAAGTAAGCATTACTTCTACGTCCCAGCCAGGCTTTATTTTAATTTTCATGCGCTTATAGCCTTCCCGTACATATCCATCCACTAGCGTTACCAAATCGTCAATTGAATTCTGGATGCCAATACTGATTCCTACTTCAATTTTGTCCTTTTTGCCCCCTAGCGCTGCTGCCAATGTTTGCTTCGTCTGCTGTGCATAGATATCCCAAATTGCTCCTTCAATTGTTGATTTCGCCATATTATTTTTGCGGATAGGCTTAAATAGTTCATTCACTTCGTCTGGATGCTGAATCTCTTTATTCAACAAAAGAGGTATTAGGAAGTCTTCTAACATATGCCAGTTAGTTTGTAGCGTTTCTTCATTGTACCAAGGAGAGTGAAAGGCAACAGATTCACCCCAGCCAACGATTCCAGATTCATCTTTCGCCTCTAACACTAAAAAATCCCTATCATGAAATGTGCCAAAGCTTGTTGTAAATGGTGCCTTTAATTTCATTTTGAGTTGTCGAATTGTGATTTCTGTAATTTTCATCTTATTTTTCCCCTTCCAGTGGTAAGGCTGTTTTTTTCGTCAGCACATATTCATTGTATTTTTCTTGTTGCTGTAATTTCACAACAGCATACCCTTGAGCAAATAGCTGCTGTAAAATATGGCGTGTTTTAAAACGCCAATCTAATGCCAAATCTGGATTTTGCACTTTCAATGCTTGAAAATCTTTCGGTACTGGCAACACATAAAAGTCTTTTGTATATTTTAAATTTTCAGTTATTTCTAAGCATAGAAGGCCTTGCTCATTTAGGCTACAGCTTGCCACAGGAACTGGATTAGTTACTTCAATTACAATATCCTGCATCACATAGTCAGATGTTAAATGCCAACTTACCTCGAAACGATCGGAGGGTAGCCCTTTATTTAAACCATCCTGCATTTCACCGTAGCAATTTTCGATGTACGTATAACAAATACCCTTTAATTTCGAAAGATTTAAATAGGCATTACGCGTTTCTAAAGGATCAAAGGTCCATACCATTAAATCATAGCCCCGATTAATCGCAATCGTTCTTTGTGCCAGCTTTAATTTTTCACCTATCCCTTGTGAACGATAATTTTTATCAATCCCCAACATATGGGAGCATAAAAAGCTTTTTCCCTCTCGAAATCCTGAAAAACCATAGCTAAATCCAACTAAACGCTCCCCATCATAAGCACCAACAACAATCCCTCCATTCTTCACTGCTGTTAAAGTTTGATGGAGAGGTATGGGAGGCATATCCCAGACCTCATATTCTAATTGCTGAACATGCTCCAATTGATCGATCGTGTTTATTTCTTTTATATCAATCATGGCTTTCTCTTCTTTCTCTCTTGTATCCCAAATTTATTGGGTAATAATTCTGCTAAAGCGCACGTAAAATCGCTCTTGTAATAATATTTACACCAGTAAGTAGTCTAGCTTGATTAAAGGTCATTTTGGGATGATGAAGACCTGGTGTAACACCACAACCTAAACCCAGCATTGTAGCTTTTAGATGGGGTCGCTCGAACGTGTAAAAATGAAAATCTTCCCCACCTGGTGTCACAACTGGTGGTGCACAGGCCTTTTCACCGACCACATCGATTATAGCGGCGTTCATATGCTGTAATGCTGCATCATGAACTAATGCGGCAACAATATGTGCTTCAACTTTAATGTCAATTTTAGCACCATACATTGCCTCTATTGATGTCCTTACTCGTTCTACTCCCTCTGTAATAATTTGCATGACCTCATTCGTTTGAGCTCGGGCATCAATGCTAAAGGTTGCTTTTCCAGGAATAATATTAGTGGAAGAGCCTCCAGCATTAAATTGCGTCATTTTGACAGAAGCTGAGACATTGGGGTCCGTCCAAATTTTTTGTAAACCCTCTACAATTGCTGCGCCAACCTCAATGGCGTTTATTCCTAGCTCTGGTCGTGCACCATGAGCCTCCTCCCCGATAATGGTTCCTGTAAAGAGTTTGGCTGCACCGTGGTATAGTGCAGGTGCATATGTCCCATCCTCTAGCTCCTTTAACGGACGAACATGAACACCAAATAAATATTCTAGGTTATCCACAAGCCCCTTCTTGACCAATGCACTAGCACCTTGCGCTTTTTCTTCAGCAGGCTGAAATAAAATACGAACCGCCCCGGAAAGTAAATGCTCCATATCCTTTAAAAGAAGCGCTGTCCCAATAGCCATCGTCATATGACCATCATGTCCACAAGAATGATTAGCCTTAAAGACACCATCTACCTCCTGCCAAAGCGCATCTATGTCGGTACGAAAGCCTACTTTGGGTTCTCCTTTCCCAATATCCACATAAAGTCCTGTCATATCGTCGAATAAATGAGGCTCCATCTGTGCCTCTCTTAATATAGCGGCAATATATTGTGTCGTTTCATGCTCTTGCCAGCTTATTTCTGGATGTTCATGAAGATGTGTAAATATATCAGCCAATCGCGGCTGTAGGTTTTGTAAAACTTGATTCATGTTGTTCAACTCCATCGATTTGCTAAAAAGCTATTTTGGAAATCATCATATTTTACGCGCTGATTTTCATAATAGTCATGATCATGTGCCGTCATCCCTGCAATTAATGTATTCAAGAATGATACTAGTGCAGGCATAGCATCAATTGTTGACATCTCTTGCTGTTCGTTAACAAAGGTAATCGTCGAATATTGTGTAATTGGTGCAATTTGAGCATCCGTAATGCCGATAATCTCACAATTTTTTTCTTGTATTTCTGCTGCAAATTGAATCGGTTCTTTAAAATAACGATGGAACGATAGAATGATGACAACACTTTCCTCGTCAATATCTTGTATAGCACGAATAACCTCACTCGTTTCAAAGTTTAATAGCACAACATTTGGCCTCAAAAGGTTTAAAGTAAAGTGTAGCCATTGTGCCGCTAAATAGGAGGAGCCATTACCAGCAATATAAATTTTTTTCCTTGTATGCAACAGCTTCGTAGCTTTATTAAAATCTTCCTCATTAATGCCCTTTGCCACCTGTAATATATGCGATGCATCCTTTTCCATTGTTTTCTCATAAAAACGTGGATTTTCAAAAAGGACCTGCTTTGAATGCAAATAATTTTGCAAGCTGCTTGTTTTCCCTTCATTGAATAAATGCAAGGTTATTTCTCGCTGTAACTGCGCATAACCAGAAAGCCCTATCGCATAGCAAAAGCGTATGACCGTTGTTTCACTGACACCTGCTTTTTCACCAACATATGCTGCCGAATGAACGCCAACTATCTGCAAATTTTTCAGAATAAAAGTTGCTACTTTTTGTTGGCTTTTAGAAAGCTCTTGAAATTTATCTTGAATGACTTGTTGAATTGTTTGATCATCTCTCAAAGAAGTACATCCTTTTTTTATTTGTTTTTGAAGTTTAAACTTCATTTTACATGTTACTTAGAGTATCACAGTTTTTTTCGTAATTCAATACGTTTTCTGAAATTTCTGTTTATATGGTTAATTTTAAGCATAAATCAAAAAACCCTGTAACCACGAACTTTTACAGGGTTGCTCTTATTAGGTTGTTTCAACAGATAGGCATTCTATAAATGAGATCCACCACTAGCATCCAGTAATTGACCAGTTATCCAACGGCTGTCTGAGGATGCTAAAAATACTGCAATATCCGCCACATCTTCAGGCTCCCCCCATCTCTTGAAGGTTGAAAGACCCGCCGCATATTTTTGTCCATCAGGATGTTGCAAGGTTTCAGCATTCATCTCTGTGTTAATAATTCCAGGCTGAATAGCATTGACCGTAATATGACGGCTCCCCAATTGCTTGGCTAAAAGACGAGTCAATGTGTCAATAGCTCCTTTTGACATACTATAGGCGAATACACTTGGTGATGCTACACGCGTTACAAAGGAAGAGATATTAATAATGCTTCCCCCATCTTTTAAGCGTGGTAAAGCTTGCTTCGTAACAAAAAGTGGTGCCTTGACGTTTATTTTCATAATCTCTTCAAAGGATTCCTCTGTTGTCTCCTCTAAAGTGGCAATTTGACCAATCCCAGCATTGTTAACTAAAATATCAATTTGCTTACTGCCGGTATGCTCTAAAACACGATTATCTAACTTCATAAATAACTCATGAATACCCTCTAGTGTACTCAAATCTGCACCAATCGCACAGGCCCTTCCACCAGCTTGCTCAATCTGACGAACAACTACTTCCGCCTCCTTTTGCTTTTTTCCATAATGCACTGCCACAAATGCACCCTCTTGAGCCAAACGCAATGCAATACTACGTCCTATTCCTCGACTCGCTCCTGTCACAAGAGCAATTTTGCCAACCAGTTTTTCCATACGCCCATCTCCCTGTTTAAATAGTAGTTGAATCCTTTTTGTATTAAACGGCTTCATTCAGATGGTCCCCTAATACAGACAGAATCTTATCATGGAACAATATTTGAAATGTTGCTTTCTTATTTTTCTTTAAGTAATGAGAATGGCGTTGTGAGAAATTAGAAAAAGCAACAGTTTAACAAAACTGTTGCTTTTTAGAGTTATTCATCTAATTTTAAACCCTTTAACAAATCTGCGAATGCATTATTAAGTGGCTCAGCCTCTTTCTCTTGCTCCTTCAAATATTTCTGCACACTACGCTTATCGACTTTCCCGCCACCTTCTTTTTTACGACGGGCTTCAAAAGCTGATAATTTTTCACGATATCCACATTTACACACAAAAATTTGTCCTTCACCTTCACCACGAAGCTCTAGCTTTTTCTTACATTGTGGGCATCGTGCGTTTGTGACACGAGATACATTTTTCCGGTGGCCACACTCTCGATCTTGGCATACAAGCATTTTGCCCTTTTTACCATTAACCTCAAGCATTGGCTTACCACAATCGGGACAGGACTTTGTTGAAATATTGTCGTGCTTATATTTTTTAGCACTACCTTTTATTTCAGCTACAATTTCTTTTGTATGCTCTTTCATTTCATGAATGAACGCATCTTTTTTTAATTTCCCTTTGGCAATCAACTCAAGCTTTTGTTCCCAATCCGCTGTCGTAGCAGGAGAACGCAATTCTTCTGGCACTAGGTCTAGGAGCTGACGACCCTTAGAGGTGATATAAATTTCTTTCCCTCCACGCTTTTCAATTAAAAAAGAGTTGAAAAGCTTGTCAATTATATCTGCGCGTGTAGCAACCGTTCCTAGCCCACCTGTAGATTTTAACGTATCCGCTAGCTTCTTATCATGGGTATCCATATACTTCGTAGGATTTTCCATTGCTGATAATAATGTTGCCTCTGTAAAGCGTGCAGGTGGTTTTGTTTGACCTGATGTTTGGGCAATTAGCTTTGTTTTTAATACCTGCCCTTGCTCTAAACGAGGAAGAAGCTGCTCCTTAACATCATCAGTGGATTCATCATCATCAAATCGATTTTGATAAACCTCTTTCCAACCAGCATTTATTACTGTTTTTCCTCTAGCTATAAATTTTTCATTACCGATTTGGGCTTGTACCGTTAACTGCTCATATTCATGCGCTGGGAATAAGACAGCTAAAAATCTCTTTACTACTAAATCATAAATTTTACGCTCTTTATCATTGAATGTAGATAAATTTACATAGCCTTCAGTTGGAATAATGGCATGATGATCAGAAACTTTACTATCATCTACAAACGATTTATTCGCTTTAATTGGCTTTGTTAAGATTTTATTAGTTAATGAACGATATTCACCAATGCCACATTCTTTGAGACGCTCTGGCAGTGTGCCTACAAGATCAGATGATAAATAACGTGAATCTGTACGAGGATATGTCAGTACCTTATGAGATTCATAGAGCTTTTGCATAATATTTAATGTTTCTTTTGCCGAATAGCCAAATAATTTATTGGCATCACGCTGTAATTCTGTTAAATCATAAAGCCCTGGGGCAAATGATTTTTTAGGCTTGCGGTCAAGTGCAACAATCTTTGCATCCTGGCTGCCTAATGCTTTGACAATAACGTCCGTTTTTTCTTTATTAAAGCTACGTGAATTGCCGTTTGCGTCTTGCCAAGTAAGCTTTAAGGAATCTGTTTGTGCTTCAATACCATAATACGTTTGTGGTTTGAAGTTTTTAATTTCATCTTCACGTGCAGCAATAATTGCCACAGTTGGAGTTTGTACGCGACCACAGTTCAACTGTGCATTAAATCTTGTAGTTAACGCACGAGTTGCATTTAAACCAATGTACCAATCAGCCTCCGAACGGGCAACAGCAGCAGCGTATAAATTATCATAGTTGTTACCCGGCTTTAAATTGGCAAATCCCTCTTTGATAGCTTTATCTGTGACAGATGAAATCCATAGTCGTTTCATAGGCTTTTTCACATTTGCTTTTGCAATAATCCAGCGGGCTACTAATTCACCTTCACGTCCAGCATCTGTTGCAATAATAATTTCTTTTACATCATTACGATTTAATTGTGACTTTACAGCATTATATTGCTTTCCTGATTGCTTAATAACTGTTAAGCGAAGCCGTTCTGGCAGCATAGGTAAGTCTTTCAAGTTCCATGTTTTATATTTCACATCGTAGCTTTCAGGATCTGCTAGTGTTACTAAATGACCAAGTGCCCAAGTTACAATATATTTATCTCCCTCTAAAAATCCGTTTCCTTTTTTATGACACTTCAATACATTTGCTATATCGCGGGCTACTGAAGGTTTTTCTGCTAGTACTAAACTTTTAGCCAAATTGTAAACATCCTTTCGTCAATCATTGTGTTTAATATAGCACAAGAGCTTTACATTTTGTGATTTAAGAACACATTCAGGCATATGAATGTGTTCCTTTTCTACCCATCAAAAAATATTGCATACTCTAACTCTTCAAACATATGTTTAATTGACAGAATATTCTTTAATTCGAAAAGGAGATGGTTAGATGGAAGCACGAAATTTTAGACCTCGAAATGTCATTTTTATGACTGTTGTTGTTTTTATTGCCGTGTTAATTGGCCATGGTATTTATATTCATTTTATTGATGTTCCTTTCCCTTAAGTTCATTATTTTTTTAATTGCTTAAGCAAGTACTTTCGATTGTCGAGTATACGAGGGTCATTCGGTTTGAATTGACGGGCTAACTCATTATGTTGATGTGCATTTTCATAAAGATGCAAGCGATTGTACAGCAGGCTTAGCTGTAAATGAGGAAGCCATGTAGAAAAAACAGGCTTATGAATACTAAATAACGGTTCGGAAGGCTGCTGCAAGGCTTGTGAGTACCAATAAATGGCCTCTTTATTTTTAAATTGCTCCATAAAAAATTGACCCATTCGACAGCATGTTTCTGGTCTTGGTCGATCATACAGTAATGATTGCACAATAACTTGATTCGCTTGTTTGACATCATGAAGCTCCTGATAGCAATCTGCTAAACTTAAGCAAGCCTGAATTTTATCGTCAGCAGAGCCTGTTACAGAATCTAGGAAACGATGATATTGATTAATCGCTTCTAAAAAACGCTGATGGTTTTTTAACTCATTGGCATAATGAAACGTATCTCTAGCTGAAAATGAATACCCTTCATTCTTTAAACGTTCATAAATACGAATATTACGATGAACATCTCTTTTTAAAGGTAAATGTGTCACCGCTATATCGCTATGATAAAGCTGGCCCGATACTTCTAAATATTCGTGAACAGCTCCATACCATTGAAAATGACATTGCCGTTTTACTAGACGATATCTTTTTTCACGTGACTCTACACTGCCATCAGCATCCAGTGCTATATCATAATCCATAGAAACAGCATCGACATTAGGATACAAAGAATGTTTAAGCTGCAGTAGCTTTTGTTGATGCTCTCTTGTTATCACATCATCTGCATCAAGCCAAAGGATATAATCTTTCGTAGCCTGCTGAAAGGAAAAGTTTCGTGCCCTCGCAAAATCATCACACCATATAAAATCATAAATACGTGAGGTATAGTTTTGGACGATATCTTTTGTACGATCAGTCGATCCCGTATCAATAATATTGATTTCATTCACTACATGCTGAACAGAATCTAGGCATCTTTCAATAATACATTCCTCGTTTTTAACAATCATACATAAACTAATCGTAAACATCTGTCCCCTCCCTTTATTTGTAGTAATATATGCAGACTTATCAATTTATCGAGACATTTTTTCAATTTATCACCCTATTTTTTGCTTTTATCACCTTTCTCTAAAAGCAAAAAACTAAATGGTCAAGGGACTCTTTGTGAATATTTAGTCAAAATGAAGGTGATTTCCGTTCCAGGCTACTCGCTTTCCAGTGGGCGAGCGACGAGCCGCTTCCTGCGCTGACGCTCCGTGCAGGGTCTCGTCTGTCTCACTATCCCACGGGAGTCGAGTAGCCTTGCACTCCAATCTGTAATAGTATAGAACTTTAAATATTTTCTTCCCTCAAAAGTAAAGTAAAAGCATATTATTTACCATCATTAAATGGATAGAATAGTGGTACAATTCTATAGTGCTACATTTTAAATATAAAACTACTTTGTCACTAAACATAAAGCCACTTACTGCTGTCGTATAGAAAAATGTTATCAAAGCTTCATTTTTGCACAAAATAGTGATGGTTAAGACTTCAATTTATCACTATACATTTATGTGAAATGCCAATGAAAATACTATGAGCAATGGTTGATTGGAGTGTAGACTGAGTGACTCCTTGGGGATCACAGCGTCACAGATGAGACCCTGGAGCGAGCAGTGAAGCGACTCATCGGACGCCCCCAGGAAGCTCTGCTCTGCGCGAAAGCGAAGCGTCAGCGGCAAAGCACTCAGTCGGAACGGAGATCAACCCCTCGTTTTGAAAAAGGGCTATACTTTTTAATTTGTCACCTTGATTTCATTGACATAATAATATTTCAACAACATGAGCAAAAAACGAACGCTCATCACGTTCGTTTTTTGTCTTATAAATATTTTTCACGCCACCGTAGCTGTTCTTTTTCTGTAAGCTGTTGTTCAAGGTCCTGATCCCATTGATGCATTAGGGTGTTCCAAACACGCGCAAACAGAATATCCTGCTCTTTATCATAAAGAACAAATTCAAGGCATGGAATATCATTAATTTGCTTCGCATCTGCTTGAACAATTTTTGAGATTATTTTTTGAGAGATACCAGCTTCTTCGCCATCCTCTTGCTGAAGTGCTGCTATTAATGTAGCTTCTTCAAAATGCTCCTTCTGCTCTGCCTCTTTATTCACATAGCGATATAGCTCTGGTAACTCTTCGTACTCCTCCATACGATCCACGTCAACAGCAAGAAACGCGAGATGGCATGGACTATAATATAAGGTAGCCGTCTCTAGCTCTAGCTCCTCCTCAAAAATGCCACGCTCCAGTTGCTGCTGTCCTTTGGATGTTAATTGATAAAAGCCTTCCTGCTTGTCAATTAAATTGACTCTAGACATTAATGACACTAAATCCGCTATGAATAATGGGTCAACAAGTAATAGCTCACTTAGCTCCTGTGCACTACTAAAATTCGCTTCCCGTATGCTAGTTAATAGCATGGTCATTAAAACATCCATTGTCGAGCGACGAACAGGTTCATACGTCACTTCTACTGTGCGGATTGGAATACACCACTCATCCGTTTTAACAATTTTAATCATTCGATTTTGTTGAAGTTCACGCAATAAGCGTTGCTGTAATTTTGACAAATCTACATCACCTGTCCTTCATGATTACGCAAGCCATTATAGGATTTTACTGTATTTAAGAGATTGCTATACATTTCTCGCGTATCCTGATGCTTGGCACGTTTCGCAAACATATCAGCACTTCCAACAAGCAATAATAGCTCTCGCGCACGAGATAAGGCGACGTTTAAACGGCGATAATCTCTTGCAAAGCCAATGTCTCCTCCTTTAGATGTATTACGGACCATACTCACTAATATGACATCCATCTCCATCCCTTGGAACTTATCGACAGTCCCTGTTCTAAATTGTAGATGAGATAATTGTAATTCCTGCTGAAGAAGACGATTTATTTTCTTAACCTGCTCACCATAGAAACTAATGACACCAACGCTTTTTTGTGCATCTTGTGGCATTCGACCAGCCTCTTTTGCTGCAATAACAGCATCATTTAAATCTATTAAAATACGCCGGATAGTTTGTATTTCCCCCTCATTGAAGCGACTCGTCCCACCCTTTACCTGTTCCTCTAGATAAGGTTTCTCGGTAGGAATATCAATCCACAACAAATGGTCATCTCGGCTAACGAACTGACCTTCTAAGCAATGATCGCGTGCAGCATCGGAATCTGGTAAACCACATTGTAAGCCATTCTCTTCCTTTGCATAAAACGGTGTGATACTATGCATAATTTTTTCATGCATACGATACTGCAATGCAAGCATTTGTTTATGAGTATGAGGCAGATTATTAAATAAACGTTCAAATAAGGATTCACGTAGCAAGTTCTTTAATTCCTGTGCACCCTCAAAGTTTGGATTTTCATCCAGCATTGTCTTTAAGGTTTCCTCTAATGTATCATCTCCAAGTAATGGTGGTAGCTGATGATGATCACCCACTAAGATAATCTTCTTCCCCTTTAGCATTGGTAATAAAAGTTCTGGTGGTGTTGCCTTGGATACTTCATCGATTATAACCACATCAAATGTAGGATAGTTTTCCATAAACTCCTTACTAGCCGAAGCTACGCATGTTGTACCTATAACATTAGCATGACGTACATATAATTTACGAATTTCATCTAAATCATATTCAGTAGCGTTTTGTAGCTTATCTCTCCATTGCTCCTGTAATTTTTTCCGAAGAGGTAGCTGCTGTTCCTTACGTTGCATTTCCTCTAAAGCTGTTTGAGAAGATTTAATCGCTACCTCTACTTCCTCATAAGTACGCTCTGGTGTTGATTGAAGGAGCTTAGTGCAAGCAGTGAGTTGCTTTTCCTTCTTTAATCCATCAATATTTATTTCCTTTATGCTTTCGTCTATTTGTAAAAGCTGCTGTTCAACTTCTTGTAAGCTAGTTTGTGCTGTTTGAAGTATTGCCTTCTTTGGTAGGAGCTGTAAATTTGCCTGCTCAACTGCTTCTAGCTGCTTTTGCGCGGTCTGAAGGGAGGACTTTGATTGCGATATAAGTATTTTCAACTGCTCTACAGATTCCTCCGGTTCACCATCAATTTGGAATGTCTCAGCTAGCTGCTGGAGTCGTTCTGTATGCTGCAAAAATGGCTGCAATTGTCTCTGTAAGCTTTGAACGTCAAAGCTCGTAATGGCACATTCTTGATGAATTAAAGAGCTAATACTTTTACGCAGCAATTCAAATTCTTGATCCTTATGCTGCTGTTGCTGCTTGAGGGCAACACCTTTTTGCCAGACAAAATCGCGACGCATATACAGTCCCAGCAAATAGCTTTCAAGCTGCTCAGCTGATGGTGATTGCCCATCTTGAAAGGCTTGATTAAGCTGCGCAAAGACGCCTGTTAAATTTTGCAATGAAAACGACTGAACTGGCTGTACTCTACTTTTAGCAAGCGCACGTTCTCTAGCATCATCTGCAAGTAATGACTCAAGCTTCGCAATGGCCTTTTGTAGTCGCGTATTAATGGTTGCCCATGCCTTTAAATCTTTAGCATCCTCTAAATGACGGATCCTTTCTATTTGCTGTGATAGTACATAGGATGGTTGTATTTGATAATGCTGTAAAAAACGCTGAATTAGCTCATAGGAAAGTAAAGTACCAATATATTTTTGAGCTTCCTTCATTAAATGCAGTCGATCGCTTTCTTCCTCATATTTCACTTGAATATCCTTAAACTGGTAAGCTAACTGTTGCTTTTGTTCTTGTAGCTCCTTATATTGGGCAGCAGCTTCTAGTTTCTCAATCTTTTGAGTAGCCTCTTTTACCATATTCTGTAGCTGCTCAGCCGATGGATTTTCAGTAAGAACCTGTTCAAGCGACTTTACAGTAGGCTCAATTTGCGCCAGTTGTTTTTCGTAATGCCCTTTTTGCGCCTCACATTCCTGCTGATCTGCTTTTGTTGCCTTTAATTCCTTTTTTAATGCTTGAATTTCCTGCTGTAAAATGGGCTCATCTATTGCAGCCTGCTCTTTTGACGCAATCTCTTTTGTCAGTTCCTCAAGCCATACCTTCAATTTGTCCTGTTCTTCATAAGCCTTGATTATGCTTGCCTTTAGCTCCTGTTCACGCTCTGTAAAGGATAAAATTTCCTCTTTAACCGCTGCTAGAGTTTGCTCACGCCAATGGAGGGCAACATTTTCCTCTATAAATTTTTTACCTTCTTCTTCAATGCTTTCTGTTCTACCATAGCGTAAAATTCGAATTTCCTGATTGGAAAGAAGGCGGCCTAGTGCATTATCAACCGCTAAATTCGATTGAGAAGCAACAAGTGTTTTTAAACCCGCCTTGACATTTTGCTGACAAATTTCAGATATAACAGTAGTCTTTCCGGTTCCAGGAGGTCCCTGAATTACGTACAAATCTTCAACAGACAATGCCCCTAAGACAGCTCGTTGCTGATATTCATTTAAATGGTTATGAAAAGCGATATCCTCGGGTAGCTTTGCTGCTCGTACAGTTGGACGTCTTTCAAATAGGATTGTTTCTAGATGAGGATTAACCGCCTCGCCCTTTTCAAGCTTTGTAAAACCATTGCGTAATCGTCTTATTTGACTCAATGTAGCAAAATTACTAAAGCTTGCCTGCTTAGAACGTAAATGAAGCTGATTTTTACGAGCTAAATCCTGTACAAAAGGCTTTAGGTCAATTTCTACTGTTTGTTTACCTGCATTTGTTTTTAATACTTGTCCAATTTCACCACGAACTCCTTGAATGCTAACACTTAAACCTTCAAGCTGCTTCCATTCCTTAGACTTTATATAAGGGCATACAATCGTAAGCCTTGTAAAATCTTCATTAAAATAGCTTTGTTTAAATTCTGTATGAATATCATCAATCGTTGCATCTCGTTCTTGAATTTTTAAATAGCCTTCCCAGCTCGAAATACGTTTTTTCACATATTCTGTGCGTTCCTCAGCGATCGGTAGCTCTCTAATCTTTGTATGAAGCTCAAGTGGAATGCCTGCACCATTATTGGGCTTTGTAATAAATTGTAATGCTGCTGGCAAACGTCGATTGGTATTAATCGGGCCATGCATATGGACAAAACGAATATTTGTAGCTAACAGGCCCTCCACCTTTAACACACAATCCATAATGGCTGTTTTTTTTGCTAGAACTTCGTTTAGTTTTTCATTATGCTCAGCATTAAAATAAACGGATAAAAACGTTTCGCCTATCGTTTTAGCTTTACGCTTTTCTATGTACACGGTAAAAGATTTTTGTAACGCAAAAAAGGCATGCTCATTTGCCGAGCATTCCTCTACCGCTTCCTTGGCCTTATTCGTCAAAATAAGATTACAGCGTTGCTTTTCTAGTAAAGCGATGTCCTGCATGAGCAGCCCTCCTTTCCGATTGCTAAAATCCTATTTTATCACAATGAAAAAGGATACTTAAAAAGAAAAATCCCCTGCATAGTGATTTTCTTCCACCATGCAAGGGATCAATTTCGCCTTGGCGTAATTGCGTCCGGATTTTGAATTGTGCCCGCACAATTCATTCCTTTTAAAATCCGTGACATCCGCCGGGGGCCTTATCTTCATTCAGTAGGTGTTTGGACACCCACTGAAAAGGAACCAATACCGCATTCATCTCACCACCTGTAGAGGTAGGAGTCTTCTGCTGGATGAAGATAAAGCTTCTCTTAATGTTGGTCAATTGTTTCCTTTGGCAATGTTTTGCTCATTTCACAATACTGAACAAACACACGAGCTAGCTCACGTAAACGATTATGAACATCCTCATCTATAATATGATTGTCTGCATCAAAATGAGATGTATGTGTGTATACATAGTTAGGTGTAACAAGTGCACGGAAGTAGTCTAAAATTGGCTTTAATTGATTTTCTACTACTAAATGATGTTGATAAGTACCACCATTTGCTACGATTGACACTGGCTTATAGCGCATTGTTTTCGGATGTAAGAAATCAAAGGCATTCTTCAAAACACCTGGAATTGATGCTTGGAAAATGGGGGTGGCGATAATATACGCATCCGCTTCCTCAAATTTCTGAATCATGCTCTTCATATCATCATTTAACGGTGAACCGTCAACAATTTGATGCTTATATTGACTAAAATGCATAATTTCTAAATCGAAATTAGCATTTAATTCCTTAATATACTGCTCCACCTGCTCTAAAATAGCACCTGTTTTACGACCAAACATTGTGCCATCAACGAGTAAAATTTTCATGTTCACTTTGCCTCCACAGTCATCTTCTACAATAATATTGTAACAAATGAATAAAGGCACGAAAAGCAGCGCAATAGCGAAACCTGCAAATTCAGTCTTTAGGCGGAACGCAATTACCCTCGATTTGTTTGAGATGGCATTTTTATTCATCCTCTCTATGATGAAAATTTACTTCCCTATCTATAACAGTTTCCTCAATTTTATATTTATCCCGATTTATGATGACTTCTCGGTTTACTTTATTGCCTTCATCAATTTCAGAAGATAGTTTGTGTTTTTCCCAATTAAATAAATTCTCTCGCGAAACATCCTCTTCCTTTATTTCTGGGAAATCTAGCGTCGCTAACTCTTGAGATTGATAAATAGCTACAGGCTGTTTCTTACCATGCAGTGCAATAACAATCATCGCCTTTGCAACTTGTGAGGCATCAATTGCCCTGGAACGTTTAAGCGGTCCCACTAATAGAGGTTTGGCCACCTTTAACACTTTCTCACCGGCCTTTTCACCCAAGCGAAATTCCTCTCGCTCACCCACTAATAATGACGGGCGTATAATTGAAAGTCTCTGTAAGCCTAGCTCTATCAAATCATGCTCTAGCTTACCTTTTACACGATTATAGTAAAATGGAGAGCCCTCATTTGCCCCCATCGCTGTAATTACAAGCATATGAGGGATACCCCGTTTTTTTGCTAATGAGGCGATAGCCAGCGGGTATTCAAAATCAACTTTTTCGAACATTTCACGAGAACCTGCTTTTTTTATCGTTGTCCCAAGACAACAATACAATTCATGTGCAAATTCTATATCCTTTTCCTCTAAAGTATCGAAATCACGGATTTTCACTTCAAGCTTTGGATGTTTAAACTCGGGCTTTCTTCGTGCAATTACTAAAACTGAAACATACTCATCATTTTCACATAATTGTTCCACAAGAGAGGTACCAGTTAAACCTGTAGCCCCTACGACAATTGCAGCACGCATTCCCATTGGATGTACCCCCTTCACATTAGTATATCTAACAAAACAATTCTATTAAGCTTCCTACTTTATTTATCGGTAAATGAAGCGTTTTTTATCACAAACTTTTTTAGATGAGAAAGCTCTAACTAAGGCTATTAGATTGAAAGAATTCATATTCTACATAATCTAATCCTAATTTTTACACATACTTGCCCTTCACTCGCCATAATTTAAATAGACAGATGAAAGGATGGGATACATTTGCAAAACGAAACTCAAGCAACAGAACTGAAAAAGACGATTGTTTTCATTATTGAAAGCTGTATTGATAAAGGGCTGTATCCTTTTGAACGGGTTGCAACGTTAGCCAAGTTATTTACAAATGAAAAAGTTCTCATATTTGTAAAAACCCCTTCAAATGATGGGATTCAAATTTTAATGCATGAAAACCTTTCTCCAATGCTATTCGACCATTTCGATGAACTATCTAAGCAAATAAAGGAGCTACAACCAGATTTAATTGTAAGGGATGGCCGTAACTCCGAAAGCTGGCAAGTAGAGAATTTACGTCCATACTGCAAAACTATAATTCACTTTGATGATTTTGGTGATGGTGGTCAAGCCTGCGACTGTGTTTTACTAGCACTCTATCAAGAAGTAAGAGATTACTTACCATCACATTATATAGGTGGCAGCTTTGTTTATGCAGTACCTGAAGCATATCAGAATTTCAACGATATTCCAGAAAGTAAAACGCCTGAAGACCCACCTCATATCGTTGTTGCCTTTGAGGATGGGGACGAGCATAACCTTACCTACCGCACTCTTCGACACTTAACACAGCTACAAATTCCACTACAAATTACCGTGATGATTGATGATAGCTATCGACATGCAATCGAGGATTTGCAAATGATGGTGCTCAGTCGTCGCAACACAGCTATCCTTCGTGATAAAAATGCACTCCTAAAACTACTACCAAAGGCTGACGTTATTATTTGTAATGCCAATTACACACCTTATAAAATCGCCTCGTATGGCGTTCCTTGTATTACCCTTGCACAGACAGAGGCCGAACTTCTGCATGCATTTCCTCGCGAACAGAACGGCTTTATTCATCTTGGTCTTGGCCGCAAAATGAAGCAATCACAAATTCAAAATGCTGTCATGGAGTTCCTATTACATGAAGCCCGAAGTGAAAGAGCTGTCAAAAAGCAACGACAACTCAATCTAGTCAGTAACAATGAAACATTGCATTCCATGCTATTGGACTTCGCCTACGATCGACATAATATCGCTTCAACTTAGTGCTACTTTGAAGGTGAATATGATACAATATATTAGAATTTTTCACTTTTGTGCTAGTATAGCATTTGTGATGTCAAACATGATACGTACCCAATTGATTTTAACGAATAAGCGGTGGGGGATGGGAAAAGCCTCCATCGCTTTTATACGCATTCGCAATACAAATATGAAAAAGGAGCAATCATCATGCCAACAAAAAGCGATATTGAATACCAAATTAAAGAGCTAAAAATGGACTATATAAATTTACAGGGTGACATTGAAAAGCTTGAATCCACTGGTCATAATGATCAGGTGGCAAAAGCAGAGCAACGCCTTGCGAATATGGAAGTAAAACTTGCAGAGTTAAATAAACAATTAGCAGAACTTTAAGAGATAAACAGGATAAATAGTTGGAGGAACATATATGGCAATATTAACAGTTGAAAATTTAGGTCATTCATTCGGTGACCGTACTCTCTTTAAGGATGTATCCTTTCGCTTAGTAGAAGGGGATCATATTGGACTTGTAGGAGCAAACGGTGTTGGTAAGTCTACATTAATGGGTATCATTACGGGCCAAACAATTCACGATACTGGCAAGGTAGAATGGCTACCAGGAACCCATTATGGTTATTTAGATCAGCATACTGTTCTGACGGCTGGACGTACTATGCGCGATGTATTACGTGATGCCTTTCTTCCTTTATATAAAAAAGAAGAAGAACTAAATGACATTACAGGAAAAATGGCTGACGCAACACCGGAAGAATTAGAAGTGTTATTAGAGCAAATGGCTGAGGTACAGGATGCTCTTGACGCAGGTGATTTTTATACGCTTGATATGAAAATTGAAGAGGTTGCACGAGGCCTAGGTCTTGACGCCATCGGATTAGAGCGTGATGTGGCGGCTCTTTCTGGTGGACAACGTACAAAGGTTTTACTAGCAAAGCTTTTATTAGAAAAACCCAAAGTTTTATTATTAGACGAGCCGACGAACTATTTGGATGAAGAGCATATTTCATGGTTGAAAATCTATTTAAAGAATTATCCACATGCATTCTTATTAATTTCGCACGATACTGAGTTTATGAATGAAACAGTTGATGTAATTTTCCAGTTAGAATTTTCAAAATTAACTCGCTATACAGCAACCTACGAAAAATTTCTAGAGCTTGCTGAAATTAATAAACGTCAGCATATTGAGGCTTATGAAAAGCAGCAAGAGTTCATTAAAAAACAAGAGGATTTCATTGCAAAAAATAAAGCACGCTATTCAACGACAGGTCGTGCAAAATCTCGTGCAAAACAGCTCGATCGTTTAGAACGTATTGATCGTCCTGAAACTGCAGTAAAACCTGAATTCGGCTTTAAAGAGGCACGTTCCTCAAGTCGCTATGTGGTGGAGGCTGAAAACCTAGTGATTGGCTATGACAAGGAAAAGCCATTACTTCCCCCACTAACTTTCAATATTGAGCGCGGTGAAAAAATCGCGCTTGTCGGGATGAATGGTGTAGGGAAATCTACATTGTTAAAAACAATGCTTGGTAAAATCAATCCACTTAATGGAAAGGTAGTTCGTGGGGATTACCTTTATCCTTCCTACTTTGAACAGGAGGTAAAGGCTGATAAAATTACGCCAATCGATGATGTTTGGAATGCCTTCCCTTCAATGGAGCAAGCCCAGGTGCGAGCAGCATTAGCACGCGCTGGACTAAAAACGGAGCATATTACACGCCCACTGAACTCTTTATCTGGTGGTGAGCAAGCCAAAGTACGCTTATGTAAGCTAATGATGGAAGAAGCAAACTGGCTAGTATTTGACGAACCAACAAACCACTTAGATGTTGATGCAAAAGACGAATTAAAACGTGCCATGAAAGACTTTAAAGGGACAATCGTACTCGTTAGCCATGAACCTGATTTTTATGAAGGTCTCGCAACTAAAGTATGGAACGTCCAAGATTGGTTTACTTCAGGACAACAAAGCTAATTTAAATTGGGGCAATTCCAGTGTGATGTACCTATCACTTGGGACTGCCTCTTTTATTTGATTGAGAAGTTGTTGAGCGGCTGACCTGAGCGCTTTCTTCGGCTACCCGAGCAGTTTCTCTGCCTACCTGAGCGACTTATTCCCCCACCTGAGCAAATCTTACGCTTACCTGAGCGCTTTCTTCGGCTACCCGAGCGGTTACTCTGCCTACCTGAGCGACTTACTCTCACCCGAGCTAATCTTCCGCTTACCTGAGCAGTCTCTTCGGCTACCTGAGCGACTTTCTCCCCCACCTGAGCAAATCTTACGCTTACCTGAGCAATTTCTTCAGCTACCCAGCGGTTCCCCTATTCACCTGAGCGACTTTCTCCCTCACCCGAGCTAATCTTCCGCTTACCTGAGCGCTTTCTTCGGCTACCCGAGCGGTTACTCTGCCTACCTGAGCATTTCCCTATTACCACAACGTCTCAATATCCCAAAAATCCAAATTGATATATTTTTTATGCATAAACGCCAATATTTCATCATAATATAATCAGTGGAATAGCAACTATAGCACTTCCTTTAAATCAGACTATCGTGCTATCTATTAGATTTACTTTCTACATTCTATAATCTTCATATATGTGTATTGGATAAACTTACATCATTGTAAGCTGAATTTACGAAACTTTTCGTTCTTTTCTGCGTATACTTTAATATAGTTGAAAAAATAGCATTTTTCTATGAAGTTTTTTTAATTAACTATTGATTTATATATAGCTTACTAGTAAGATATATGTATAACCTATTTAACTTACTAATAAGATATTTATAAAATATAATCTAAAAAAGAAAGCGAGGAATGAAGAATGACAGTTACAATTTACTCACAAGCGAGCTGTTCTTCATCCAGAAAAGCACTTAAATGGTTAAAAGATCACAATATTGAATATAAAGAAAAACGTATCACTTCACATCCACTGACACTTGCAGAGTTCAAAGAAATTTTAAGTATGACAGAAGATGGAACAGACGAAATTATTGCAACAAACTCAAATGATTTTAAAAATTTAAATATTGATATTGATCAACTTTCAATTCAAGAGCTATTTGCTATTATCCAAGCTCATCCAAGAATGCTACGTAGCCCAATCATAATTGATGAAAAACGTATTCAAGTTGGATACAATGAAATGGACATCCGTCGTTTTATTCCACGTAAAGTACGTGCTTACGAATTAAATGCGATGACAAGATTGGCACAAGAAAGTTAAAACAGTTTTGGAGATGACCTATATGGATCAAGAAAAACAGAAAGCCATTACCTCGTTGTTTGAAGTTGTATTTTCCATTGAGCGTAAGTGGGCGAACGAGTGGAATAATCATAATGTACTCGGCTTTTCAAAATCCCATATTTTAATTTTAGACTATTTATCGCAGGAGGGTCCAAAACGCCCTTCTGCCATTGCTGATCGCTTAAAAGTGACGACAGGTGGTGTCACTGTTTTAACAAGTAAGCTAATTAATGCTGGCTTTATTGAAAAAACACAGCACGCTACAGATAGACGAGCCTCACAATTAGTGATTACTACGGAAGGCGAAAATATTTTAAAGGAATCCCGCCAACAAGTAAGTGAAATTATCAACAATATGTTCGGTATGCTCTCAGCTGAGGAGGTTCAAACGCTACGTGATATTTTTGCTAAATGCTTACTTGAGTTTGATCCAAATCGACAGGAATGACCTTTATCAAATTTATAAAATATAAAAAGGATGCATCGCAAAATCATTTTTGCAATGCATCCCTTTTTAATTTAGCCGTTCGAATACTTCCGTCTAAGTAATTGCGCTTTGCGGCCAATTCATACTATTATGCTGGCAGCACAGCTTCTACAATTGATACATCAGACATTAGCATTTCTTTTAAACGAGCTTTAGCACGGAATAAACGAGATTTTACAGTTCCAATGGAAACTTTCATAATCGTAGAGATTTCAGCAAGTGAATATTGGTCTATGTAGAAATACCATAACGTTTTTCGATAGATTGCATCTAATTGCTCCATTTTATCCTGTACTAATTTTGTAACGATATCTTTTTCAATTTTTTCTTCAGTTGAAATATCATTGTTGGGAACCAAATCTAAAATCGGAACGTCTAATGTTTCAGGTTGGTTCATCATGTATTTACTACGTCGTACTTTTTTGCGGTAGCGATCTCTAAATGTATTCATCGTGATTGTTGTCAGCCAAGCTTTAATATGTTCCACCTCGGCCACGCTATCCTCATAACGAACAACCTTTACCCAAACTTCTTGCATTAAATCTTCAGCTTCTACATTATTGCGAGTAAGTTTTAAACATAAATGGTATATGTAACGATTAAATTCCTCATATACGCCTTCTAATTTTTCATTCATTGTGTATTCCTCCGCTTCTTGTTCTTGCTTCTATACACATTCTCGCAAAATAATGTATTACACTCTATCGTATTGGCTTTCAATTTCATTACAATCATGTAAGCTTAGATACTATCACTTGTAATATTCGTAAAAATTGTTTTACTACTATATTTCTTATCCCTAAATAACCGTTTTATCATGCCATTCCTCCCTATTTTTTACTTTATTTTCAATAGTATTCGTGTAAATCAGTATTTTTATTTTTCTGTTATTTTTTAGAAATAAAATGAAACTGCCGTACCTTAATAGCACATGAGCAGTTTCATTTATGAATTGTGCCTCTACATTACAATATACTTTGTTAAAAATGAGAGGAATTTTTTTAGTGCAACGGCTTGATTTTGTTGTCTCCATGCAACAAATATTTCGATTGAGAGTGTAAGATCCTCCACTTTTTTGGAAATCACTTCACTATATGGTTGGATAGTTGATGGTGTTAAGGTAATGCCCAAACCAGCAGAAACCAACGTCACAACAGTATGAAGATCATGAGCATGTATCGTAATATTCGGCTTAAATCCTGCATTTTGAAAAATTTCAATAAACCTATCATAATACAATGCACCAGCAGATCTAGTGGTCATAATAAATGATTCTTGTTCTAATTCATGCATATATAGTGAGGGTTTAAAAGCTAAAGGGTGAGATTTAGGCATAACCAGCATAAAAGGACATCGTTTTAAAAATTCAGTTTTTATTTCTTCATTATGAATTGGTGAAGTAACTAATCCGATATCTATTTTCTTTTCATGTAATGCTTTTATCTGCTCAGCTGTTGTCATTTGCTGTAATACAATCGAAACAGAAGGATATAAATCAGTATACGTATGAATGGCTGGCACAATATCCTGAGCTGTACCAGTAAAGCCAATTACCAATTCTTCTTTACTTTCCATTGCTCTAGCTGCAGTACAGGCTTGATCGACCTGATCAAGTATTTGATAGGCTTTTTTCAGAAATACTTCCCCTGCGTTCGTTAAGGCAACATATCGTTTTGTTCGATGAAACAAGCGTGCACCTATCTCCTCCTCCAATTCCTTAATTTGTCTACTAAGAGGTGGTTGAGAGATATGTAAACGTTCTGCTGCACGACTAAAATTTAATTCTTCTGCAAGTACAATAAAATACCTTATATGTCTAAGCTCCACTATCATGCCTCCTCCCCCATATCGTAATACCCTATAAGTATTAAAACAATCTATTCTATGTATTTCTCAGAATGGTTTAAATTATTTACAATCAAGGAAAATCACGTTGAAGTTTTTAGGGAGGTAATTTTAGTGTTAGCAAAAGAATTAATGATGCGCATTAAACGATTACAAAATACAATGGAAAAACACTCTTTAGATTCATACATTATCACAGCTGAGGAAGATATTTGGTATTTTACAAACATCACCTTTAAGCCTGAAGAACGCCCATTTTTCATTATTATTTCATTAGATAGAAAGCCTGTCTTACTAGTTCCTAAATTAGAGGAAGCGCATGTTTATAAAGGACTGCTAGATTGTGAAATCGTTGCCTATTGGGATTATCCCTCACCCAACGGAAGCAATTGGTTCGATATTTTGCAACGGCTACTAAAAAATTATCATCATACAGGTATTGAGATGAATGTTAAAGCAGAAATCTATTTAAATATCGATACAAAAAATCTATGGGCAGGACATCTGGTTGCAGAACAGCGTCAAGTCAAAAGTATCTACGAACTAGAAAAAATAAGATTTAGTGCAAAACAATCTGATATGGCAATTGAGAAAATACTAGAGACCTCTTATAAAGTGGCGGGAGTTGTCGAATCCTTCTCCATTTCCAATGGTGTGCAAAAGCAATTAATTCGTTCACAACAATTTGATCCGATTACTACTTCACTTACCTCAATTGTGTGGCCAGCTCCATTAAGTTCAATGCCACATAGTATCCCATCAATAACTGATAAATTAGGTGAAGGTCCCCAGGTCTCCATGGCTTACTTTCGAATAAATGGCTATGCCTCAGAATGCGAGCGCACTTTTTTTCTAGCCCAGCCCTCAAAGGATGAACAAGAACTATTTCACCATATGGTGCAAGCCAGGGAGCAATCATTAAAAATAGTGAAGCCAGGCGTTAGAACTTCAGATATAGACTCAGAAGCCAGAAAATATTTTGATCGTTATGGATTGAAAAAAAATATGCTTCATAGAACAGGACATGGGATAGGTTTAAGTAACCACGAGGGTCCATTTATTGCTGAGGGAAGCACTGAAATTTTACGAGAAAATATGATTATTACCATTGAACCTGGCATTTATATCGAGGGAAAAGGTGGCTATAGGCATTCAGATACAATCTTAATAACAAATGATGGATATGAGCTATTAACACATGCTCCTATAGATTTAAATAGTTTAGTCATTGAAAAAAACAATATTCAATCTAAATTAAAAGGAAAAATAATACGAAAAGCCTTAAATTTGAATTAAGTTAGCAAGTACAGGAAAACACACTCACGTGGATTTAGCCATTTCACAACTGCTTATATCTACGTGAGAACCTCTAACTAATTTAACAGCCCCAAGCGAAAAGTAGCGACAATAATCTGCGTACGATTCCTTGCTTTTAGCTTGACATTAAACTACTACATTTCTCGTTACGAGTAAACTCCATCCATCCTGTTACATCTGGTAGATTACGCTTCATAAACAATGGAAGCTCTAAAAAAGAACTAGGTAAACAGCACATTAATTAAACACAGGGTCTGACTCTGGAATCTTATCAGGAATCTGGCCTTATTTTATTTCTATTATGTTGAAGTATCAGATTCTCCGATAACATTATGCTATACTGTTTAATTATCAGTGTGTAATGGAGGGCAATGAATAATGAAGGAAGACATAACTCGCGATTTGATTATCCAAACCTCACTTAAATTGTTTAATAAACAAGGCTACAATCTAACTTCTATACAAGATATTATGAATGCAACTGGATTACCAAAGGGAGCCATATATAGACGTTTTGAAAACAAAAATGAAATTGCTATTGCTTCTTTTAATTATTCTATGGAAATTATATGGGAGCATTATTTTAAAGCAACGCAATTTAAAACTTCGGCGACAGATAAATTAATAGCTATGTTTGAAATATATCAAGACGCTGTTTATAATCCCCCGGTAGATGGTGGATGCCCCCTTCTTAATACGGCTATTGAAAGTGATGATGGCTTCCAAGAACTTCATGAGTTGGCTGCAAAAGCCCATAAACAAACATTACTTTTTATACAATCTATTATTGAGGAAGGAATTAGCTCACAGGAATTTTGCCAAGATATAGATTCATATTCTTTAGCCTCTTTTTTATTTTCTACTTTAGAGGGTGCTATAATGGCAAGTCGTTTATCTTTAAATAATGAACATATGCTTCATAGTATCCGACATATAAAAATACTCCTACAAACCTACTCAATTAAGAATCAAGAGGTCTAAAACTCAATTCCTTTTGGTTCTTTTTTATTCTTCACGGAAATGTAACAATTATAAGATTGATAATATTAGTAAGAACATATAAGATTAATTCAGACCGGACGGTCCGGTCTGAATTAATCTTTAAGGAGAGATAAATGATGGAAGTTACAATTATGCTATACGATGGAATTACAGCATTAGATGCCATTGGACCTTATGAGGTATTTGCGGGTACACAGCAATGTAATGTGAAATTTGTTGCTAAAGAAAAAGGAATTATAAAGCTTGACTCTAAAATGGGTTATTTACATGCAGATTATAGTTTTTCGGAAATTACATCTGCTGATATTCTTGTCGTTCCTGGCTGTAGCCCACCTAACTACAAAAATCCAATGAATGACGAAGAAACATTAAACTGGATTCGTAAAATGCACGAGACTTCTAAATGGACAACATCTGTATGTAATGGTTCTCTGATTTTAGGTGCAGCTGGGTTACTAAATGATGTTAAGGCAACTAGTCATTGGGGCTCTTTTGACATCCTTCAATCACTTGGTGCAATTCCAACAGAAGAAAGAGTTGTTCGTCAGAGCAAAATAGTAACTGCAGCAGGAATCTCTTCAGGTATTGATATGGCTCTTCAATTAGTTGCCTGGGAATTTGGAGAGGATCTTAGTAAAGGAGTTCAATTAATTTTGGAATATGATCCACAGCCACCATTTGATACAGGATCAATAAAAAAAGCCCCAGCATCTTTAGTTGAAAATATTAAAATGCTTCTTCAAGAGCTTTCTGAGAAAGAGCCTAATATGTAAAATTTTAAGTGTGAAGTTTACTTTAAAACATTAATATGTGTTACGGATCCAGTATATCCTTCATAAATAAATGCTTAGGTTGCAAAGCAAAGTACAAAATTTAAGAATAATCCATTTTGAAAATCAAAGTGGATTATTCTCTAGTAGCTTTAAGTTATAGTTTTACATACCTAATTTTCTAAAATTGTGCACCAAGGAAATTAATGAAGGGGTATGCTCTACTACTCCCTTTCTGTTAACTTATTTGTGACAACTATGAACCTTCACCAAAGTCTAGAGTGCTTCCTGTTTCTACCAAAGTCTTTGTATTACTTAAAATCATCCACCAAGCCTTGTCACTGTTCTTATAAGTGGAATCGCCTTCTTTCCATTGGTCATGAATAAGTGTCAATTTCGTGCATGAGCCACTTGGTTCTAAAATATAAGAAATTCTTGATTCAAATGCATCATTATCTTTTACATAAGACTTTCCAGGATAATGAGTAAATCGGAGTAACTGATTTGGTTCATATTCTAATACTTTTCCGTAGACATGCACCGTCTCATCCCCATCTACTCCAGGACCAACATACTCCAAGAGATCACCCACTTGAAACGTAGATTTAATGATGGACCCATAATAAATTTGTTTTGTACCCTCAGGAGAGATAAGTGTCTTCCAAACTTCCTCTGGCGTACCTGCAATATAAAATTGATATTTCAAATCCTTCATAAATTTATATGCCTCCTAAAAAATTAATTCTGAACATGTACATGATAATAAAACTTCACTGACAAGTACGGTCAGTGAAGTGAAGTATTTTGATAATGATTGAATAATTCAAAGCTGATCGTTGCCAATTTTTCTTGTAATAAAGTTGGCTCTAATATGGTAATAGATTTACCATAGGAGAGAAGGTAGTGAGGTACAAAGCTATGAATAGACTCTTTATCAACCTTAAACAGAGCTTGGTCGTTTTTCCGCTCTATCAAAGCATGATTAAATAACCAATGCTGGCATAAATCATCAAGTGCATGTGCATTGCCTTTGATACGGACTGGAATAAGTTTTTCGTGTTGGTTCGAATCAGGTAAAAGGCCTTTTAAAAAGAAAGAACGTGCTGAAAATTCCAAAGGCCGGTCAAATTTTTTATCTGTTCTGGATAATGACTGAATACGGTCGATTCGAAAACTTCGAATTTCTTCACGTAGATGGCAGTAAGCAACCGTATACCACTTCCCTTTCCAATAAACAAGACCATAAGGATCAATGTGGCGTGATTGTGGTTCAATTCCCCTTTCTTTGTGATAAACAATAACTAATCGATAACTTTCTGCAACAGCAATTTCTAATTCTTGAAGAATTGATTTTAAAGACGATTCAATAGTAGGATGGATGACTTCAAATCCCCTTAAATGGCGATTGATATGATTTAATTGTTCCTCGTTTGTATACATTTTTAACTTAGAAATGGCTTCATCTAACGTTTCACTAAAGGGATACCCTGCATCTATTGCAAATTTTGCAGCATGAACAAGCGCCTTCTGCTCATCTAGGTTAAAAAATAAAGGTACCTTTGTAAACTCATTCAATAAACTGTACCCACCATTATGTCCTGCATCTGCAATGATTGGTACTCCACTTGCGCACAATGCATCAATATAGCGATACACCGTACGAATACTGATTTCTAATTCCTCCGCTAGCTCCTTAGCAGTCAATTGTTTCCTTGTTTTGAGGAGCCATAATATAGAAAGCATATTAACCATTTTAGACATAAAAAGTGACCCCTTTCTGAAATTTAATTGTTAATGAAATCAATATTTACCACCTTATTAAACAGCTACTTTAGTATAAAATATCCCGCTTCAGCTTATAAATAAAGCTTGATCAAAAAGTACTTCTTAAACATTCAAATTTTAATATGTGGAGCTCTTCTGCACAACGAGGGATTAATCTCCGGTCCGACTGTGTGCTTTCTTGAGAACGTTCGCTATACTGTAAATGATATTGCAAAAACCTGATGTACCTCCCACTTTATCACGTTTTACTAATCCAATATTATCATTCCTGTAAAAAAATTATGCTATACTATTTCTATTATCGAAATAATTAGAAAGAGGGATGTTAGATGACAAATTTACAGCAATTAGATGCCTACTTCGCAGAACATCGTGAGGAGCATTTGAATGAATTAAAGGAATTTTTATGTATTCCTAGTATTAGCTCTTTATCTGAGCATAAAGGAGATATTCAAAATGCCGCACAATGGCTGGCTAATGCGTTTGATAAACTAAATCTTGAAAATATCTCCATCACTCAAACTGCCGGACACCCTGTTGTTTATGCTGATTGGCTTCATGCTGAAGGCAAACCGACTATTCTGTTTTATGGTCATTATGATGTACAGCCTGTTGACCCATTAAATTTATGGGATAGTAAGCCGTTTGATCCTACAATTCGTGATAATAAGTTATTTGCTCGTGGTGCCAGTGATGATAAAGGGCAAGTCTTTATGCACTTAAAAATGATTGAAGCATTATTTGCAACTACAGGGACTTTACCGGTCAATGTTAAATTTATTTATGAGGGCGAAGAAGAAATCGGAAGCCCTAATCTACCTGCCTTTGTAGAAGAGCATAAAGAAAAATTAGCGGCAGACTTAATTTTAATTTCTGATACTGGACTTTATGGTCCTGGTAAGCCTGCAGTATGCTATGGTTTACGTGGTTTAACAGGTATTCAAATTGATGTTCGTGGAGCTAAAGGTGATTTGCATTCTGGTCTTTACGGTGGGGGCGTACAAAATGCTATCCATGCATTAGCAGAAATTTTGGCATCCTTCCGTGATGAGCATGGCACAATTCAAGTTGAAGGCTTCTATGATAAAGTATTACCATTAACTGAAGAAGAACGTGAAGCATATCGTGCGCTTGGTTTCGATGAAGAGTCAGTGAAGGATGAGGTTGGCGTCAAGGAATTATTCGGTGAGGCTGGTTATTCCTATTTAGAGCGCACTTGGGCACGTCCGACATTAGAGGTAAATGGTGTATTTGGTGGGTTCTCAGGTGAGGGCATTAAAACAGTCCTTCCTGCAGAGGCTGGCGCTAAAATCACTTGCCGTCTTGTACCAAATCAAGAACCCGAAGAAATTGTAGCACTGTTAAAGGCGCATGTTGAAAAACATAAGCCAACTGGTGTTGAAGTGGCAATCTCTGAATTCGATAAAGGGCGTCCATTCTTAACACCATTTGACCACCCATTCATCCAAGCTGCTGGTCGATCATATGAAAAAGTTTATAAAGTCCCAACTGCCTATACACGTGGCGGTGGATCAATCCCTATCGTGGCTGCCTTTGATGAAATTTTAGAATTACCAGTCGTATTAATGGGCTTTGGTTTGTCTAGTGAAAACTTCCATGCACCAAATGAACATTTCCATTTAGAAAACTTCGATAAAGGACTGCGCGTTTTAAGCGATTATTTATTTGAAGTGGCTGCATTACAAAAATAACTTTAAGAAAATCAAAATCCCCTCATCACTATAAGCGAGGGGATTTTATGATTTTATTGGCCAAAAATCGTGACAATATCTTGTGATTTTTTTCGTTCTTTTCCTTTTGGAACTTCATCAAAATAGCCAACTTGCAGCATTGCAATGACACGTTCACCAGGCTGCACTTTTAAAGCCTCTCGGAATTTTGGTTGATCTAAGAAAGCAGGAGTTTTCCAGCAAGAACCAATCCCTCTATCCCATGCTAGCAATTGAATGTTTTGAATAAAGATACTCGCTGCAGCGTAATCTTCTAAACGCTCTTTTTGACGAGCATCCTCTGGAACGATGATAAAAGCATAGCCACCTGCTAATGTGAATTTTGTCATTTGCTTTGTTAAGTCCTCATTAGAAAGCTCTTGCCATTTGGGTACCGTTAAATCACGCAATAAATCGTGAAGCATAAATAACTCCTTACCACATGCAACAACTAAACGCCATGGCTCTCGATTCCCATGATTGGGTGCCCATACTGCATCATCAATAATTTCCAATAGGTCTTCACGATCTACTGGCTGCCCATTAAATTTTTTAATGGAACGACGCTGAATAATGGCATCCCTAACAGACAAAAATTGTTCGCTCATAGTATACTATCTCCTTCTATAACATTACATCGTATTATAATGGATCTCTTCTATCTTCCACATTATCACAAAATGATGAGCTTTAAAACAGCTATCTTTTTAAGCAAAACTATCATCAATATGGTAGAAATAATAAGCCATGCTTGGTGTATAGGCTGTAGAATCCTCATAAAAATATGGTCGATTAATACTATCTGAAGTATGAGCATTCACATAAGGAACACCATTCTGAATACTTGTCACAATAACAGAGTGGTCAATTCTCCCATCCCCTTGGAAATCATAAAAAATCACATCACCAAGATCCAATTCTTCAGCGGATTGAACCCTCCTTCCCTTCAGTCCGGTTTTTGAACCTTCCAAATACCATCTCAAGGAATGTGCAACAGACCAGCTAAAGCTCCAATTGCCCTGTTGAATCCACCAGCCTCTATCCCTACTCGGTGCTCCTCGCATTGGCGCTCCACCAGCAAGTAAGCATTGGGATATATAATTCGTACAATCAACCGTAAAGTTTGGAAATGCCGGATTTCGTCTGTTCCACCATAAATTTGCGTACTGTACAGCAGCCTGCCTGTTATACATGTTCGCCACGCCTTCCCTCCTTATGTTCATGATATGTAAACAGTGGGATTTCTATTAATTAGGTCCTTATTCGCATAATTGATGAAAGAGGTCTGATTTAACACTATCTTTTCCAATTTTAAGATAGTTTTTGCTACAATAAGGGTAACGAAGTTTAGACTTTTATTTTATGACCAGAAGGGATGTTGAATGTGAAGCAGCATGCTGAAAAGGAGATTTTACAAACCACTCTTTTATGCGATAAAAAGGGTAATTTAAATCCAGCTGCCATTGGATTTGCACGAAAGCCTCTTATAAACAGCAATTTAAGTGGCCATATCATGCGCAAAAAGAAATGGAACTATTGGTGTGTCTACGGTGATGAAATATTATTCTCTGCGACTATCAGTCATCTAGACTACGCAGCGGTCTGCTTCGTCTATTTCCTTGAATATGAAACTCAGCGCTACTTTGAAAAAACGATAACGATACCATTGGGCGGAAAGCTAAAAATGCCTACTCAAGTGCTAGAATCAGTAACATTCAAAAATAGTGAAATGATGATTGATATGACCTATATCCAAAATGAAACGCATCTATCTGTTTCAATCCCAAACTTTGATGGAGATCTTTTACGTGCAAAGCTTATCATTCAGCATCCACCTACAGATGAAACCTTAAATGTAGTCATCCCTTGGAACCGTAAAACCTTTCAATTTACAGGAAAGCATCATACACTTCCTACTTCAGGTGTTGTGACAATCGGTACTCGCCGCTATACATTTTCTCCAGAGGAAAACTTTGCGGTTTTAGATTATGGTCGAGGAATTTGGCCTCGTGAGGCTACTTGGAATTGGGGAATGGCTTCGCAACGTGTTCGAGGTAGACGTATTGGTCTAAATTTAGGCGGAAAATGGACCGATGGAACTGGCATGACAGAGAATGCTGTTTTCGTCGATGGTAAAATGACTAAAATTCATGAAGATTTATTGTTCCATTATGATCAAGAGGATTATATGCAACGTTGGAAAGTCAAAACTAAATTTTCCAATCAAGTTTCACTAACGTTCTCCCCATTTTTCGAGCGAGTTTCTACAACAAATGCGGGACTTGTAAAATCTGAGGTACATCAAATGTTCGGCTATTACGACGGTTCGGTCTTACTAGAAAATGGAGAAACACTTGTCATTCGGCAGATGCTTGGCTGTATCGAAGAGCATCGTGCGAAATGGTAATATGCTAGGATTTAGAGCGCTGATATTCATATATCAGCGCCCTCTCCCCAATTCATGCCTTTTTCTGCCCACTTAACCCAGCCATAATCTTCTCTGGATCATCTGTAAATATTGCTCCTATACCAAGTCCCTGTAAATGCTCAGCTTGCACGACATCATTCACTGTATACACCCGTACAAGTGCTCCTTCCTGCAAAGCCTTATCAACAGATTTACAATATGCTGCTGGTAAGCTAACATGGATTGCGTTTGCTGGAATTTTAGCAGCATAGCCGTTAAAATCAACTAAAACTTCAGCAAATAAAGCTGCGGTTTCAATATAGGGTGCCATCAGTGAGATAATTTGTATCGATTCATGATTAAAGGAGGAAATGATCACTCTTTCTGTCATTTGGTGTGCAGCGACTACCTTCATTACAAGGGCTTCAATCCCGTTATATGGTATCACATCTGTCTTAAGCTCAATATTAATACGATGATTTGTACCTGCAAATAGTTCAAGTATTTCACTCAAAGTTGGAATACTTTCACCTTCAAATTCCACAGAAAACCATGAACCAAAATCAAATCCGCGCAACTGCTGTAAGGTATAATCTTTTACATAGCCACAGCCATTGGATGTCCGATCAATTGTTTCATCATGAATGACTACTAGCTCGCCATCAGCTGTTACATGTACATCTAATTCGATACCTGCAATAGGAAGCCTCGATGCTGCGCGAAATGCAGCAGCCGTATTTTCAGGGTAATGTGCAGAAATGCCTCTATGTGCGAAAATATCCAAACCTATAACCCCCTTTGATACCTTTTAATGTGATAAAATTTCCAATTGTATATTCGAACAATTTTTCTTGCTTCTAAATCTAATAGTAACATAATTAGCCTATTTCGCTTTCACTTGATGGTAAATATTATATATAGTAGTATGATAATCTACTTTGAAATTGTTAGTACTTAGGAGGTGCTAAAAATGACTGCACAACATCCAGATTTTCAGGCTGAGGTGGAATGGCTGACCTTCACTAAAAATTATATGCAACAAATTTTAAGTGAATCGAGAAGAGATTTGCAATCTGCTCAGGAAAATATTCGGAAATCAATGGCAGATCTTGATTACTTAGACTCTAGTTTGAGTTATTTAAATATCCTTGCCAACGCCCGATTTTTTGAAATGGCTCGAAACCAGAAAGAAGGCTTAGAGGCTGTTCAAAAGAAACCATATTTTGCTAGAATCCATTTTCAAAAGACTGGTGATCCAGAGGAGTTTCTTTATATCGGCAAAACCTCATTATTCCATCGAGAGACACACGAGCCAATTATTGTAGATTGGCGTTCACCAGTTGCTAACGTCTATTACGATGGGCGACTTGGTGATATGGAGTATGATGTTCGAGGGGAAATCTATAAAGGTCACCTATTTGCCAAGCGTCAATATAAAATCGAAAATGGTGAATTGCTTGATATTCGGGATATTGATTTAACGACCAATGATGAATTACTCCAAGAAGCATTAGCTGGTAAGGCAGATGTCCGTTTAACGGAAATCGTCTCAACCATTCAAAAAGAACAGAATGACATTATTCGAGCACATCTTCGTCAGCCTATTATCGTACAGGGTGCTGCTGGTAGCGGAAAAACAACGATAGCTCTCCATCGAATCTCTTACTTCCTCTATACTATGGGCGAGCATTTTAACCCTGAACAGCTCATGATATTAGCACCAAATAAGCTATTTATCGATTATATTGGTGACGTATTGCCAGAACTTGGCGTTGATAAAATTTGCCAAACAACCTTTTCGGATTATGTCCTTGCTGCCACTAAGCTTAAGCTAAAACTTCAAAACCCTAATGAGCAGTTAGAAGGGCTTGTCGCGGGTGAATCACAGCAGTCCACTGCTTGGATACCTGAGATGAAGGGCTCACTCTATTATCGTGATGTTATAGAGCGTTATGTTCAAAAGCTTGAGCAGGAAATTGCTGAGCAATTTGAGGATGTATTCATCGAAAAATATTGTATTATGCGCGCCTCCCATCTAAAGAAGCTATTCTTATATGAATTTTCTTATATGCCTATTGAAAAACGGCTTGATCATATTAAAAAGATTTTAGCTAGCCATGTACGCCAAAAGAAGCAAGCCGTCTTAAATATGTTGCATAAGAAATATGATGAAGCACTTGGCAAAGCTTTGAATGGAATTCGAGATGATGACAAACGTCGTCGTGTCGTAACAAAGTTTATTGATGAGCGTGATGAACGAATACCCGCCATCGAAAAAGAGGCTAAATCCACTGCAACTGTTTATATGCGTCGTTTCTCTAAACATAATATAAAAACACTATATCGTACTCTACTTACAAAACCTGAGCTTTTAGCAGAGCTTGCACCGGAGTGGCATTACCTTGAACAACAGCAGTTTTTACAGGCTCATCTAAAGGAACATTGGGTTCTTGAAGATTTAGCCGCATTGTATTATTTACAGGCTCGCCTAAAGGGTATTTCAGATGAATGGAAAATGCGGGTGGTTTTTATTGATGAAGTGCAGGACTATAGTTTATTCCAGCTTGCTGCTTTAAAATCTGGACTTGAGACAGATATGTTTACAATGGTAGGTGATTTAGCCCAGGGTATTCATAGTTATCGTTCACTAACTGCCTGGGAGCCTGTCCAACAGTTATTTCCTCGTGCAAGCTTTAGGACACTTCAAAAAAGTTACCGTACAACCATTGAAATCATGGAGGTCGCAAATAAGGTTTTAGCACAAATGGAAGAACAGCTACCCCTTGTGGAGCCTGTAGTTCGTCATGGCAATGCGCCAACCTTCATACAAGCAAATGCATTCGATGCTCTGAAAATTAAATCAATTTTTGAATCAATACGTGCGAAAGGACATCGATCCATTGCGTTAATTTGTAAAACGTCAATAGAGGCGCTCAAAATGCAGAAAGCTTTAACTGACCACGAGATAAATGCCCAACTGCTAACAGAAAACGATTCCATTGATCAGGAATTATTACTTGTAGTGCCAAGCCATTTAGCAAAGGGTCTTGAATTTGATGCAGTCATCGTCGCAGCATTCGATACACCTTTCTATGATACAAAACTTGACAGAAAGCTATTATATGTGGCACTTACACGAGCAATGCATGAACTCTATTTAATCGGTCCAGCAAAAGAAGCGTTTCTTTTAGAAAGCTAAAATTCCCATTCGTAATAAAAAGTCGCTATTTGGGCGACTTTTTAAAATGCTCTTTTATTAATTCCGAGGAGGTAAACGGTAAAACTTCCCTCGGGCTAAATACGCTTTAACAACTTTCCACCATGAGCTAGGTGCTTCCTTTGGAGGAGACTTCTTTTTAGGCAATGCTGGCATGCGCACGTGTCACGACTCCTTTCATAGGGTTATTAATACTATATGAGGATAGTAGGTATTTATGATAAAAAAGCAGTGTTAAATTCTTTCATATAAAAAAGTAAGGAGTTTTTTACTTTTGCTCCTTACCATTCTTTCTAATGCTTTACATAATAATCGATTTGCTGTGCCTTCATAAAGCCAGCCTTTTCATAAACAGAAAGGGCTTTTCCATTATCAATTTCCACATCAAGCATCACAAATTTTGCTCCTATTTTACTTGCATAGTCCTTGGAAAAGGATAGCATTGCTGTACCAATGCCCTGCCCTTCACAATTTGGATGAACGGCCAATGCTGTGACCCATTGAATTTCATTTTCCTGAGCGGTTGTCACTGTTCCAACAACTTCACCGTCCTTGCGGGCTAGCCATAGCTTTCTGCCATTTGTAGATGTATTAAAGGCTATTAGTTCTTCAGACTCTTCTGGTAAATCTCCAAATGCTTCACTATAAATGGCAATTAACTCTGCCTGCTCACCTGCATATGGAATAATTTCGACATCCTTGCTTAACTTTACTGATTCTGCTCTTGTTTCTAAAGTTGCCTCTGAAAAGCTATATGTAAAGCCTTTATTCTCAATAAACGTATGACCAAAGGGTGATCCATCTATTACTACAGCCAATTGCCCCTCTGCTCCACGCTCTTGAAGACCAGCCTGTAAAGCTTCTACTAAAGTGGTTCCGATTCCTTTTTGACGATACGTAGGCGTTACTACCAGGGACCATTCATATGTATGTAGTCCCATTAAGTCTACAGCACTTGCTACTCCTACTAACACATCCTTATCATCTTCATAAGCAAGAACCATAAAGCCCTTTGTTTCAAAAGATCCCGCCATCGGAACTCCCAGCGCAGTTTCATATACACGATAATCATGTACGGTTGCTTCTTCACATAATAAAGTTACTTCTTTTAATGTTTCCCCATCTAACGGAAAAGACACCGTCATCACTGAAATATTCATCGTTTACTCCGTTCTTGAATCAGACTATTGCCCTATTGTAGCAAGAAAGAAAATCAGCTTGCAACAAAATATAATAGTAACTTCTAATAATCAACTATTTTTCTATTAATATAAAGAAAATAAATGGATTTATACAATCATTAATGACTATAATAACTGAAAACTACTATAATTTATAGATATATATTCATACTAAGCGCTCTTATTCAATATTTCAACCCTCCTTATAATTATACCATTTATACAAATAAATTACATTTCTGAATTAGAAAATTTCTTTACTTCAATTTGATTTTTTCGCCTTATAAACGATTCTTTTTCTATTTTTCTAACTTAATGTTTAACCTAAGAAAGGAGCAATCCCAAAGAGAGATCACTCCTTCCTATGAATCAATCACGGCAAGTATAATGCGTCTTAATTTTTTCAAGTACGCTTGAAAAGCTCTTCTCCAAAATCGGTGGCATCTGCCCAGGAGGGGCTTTATCTTTATTCAGCGGACGGTTTAAAAACATTTTTTCTTTCGCATAGTAAAAATCTGAAGAAGCAAGATAAAATAGCGCTATTCTTCAAGATGATATGAAGAAGATTGTAACATTTGCGCATAAATGCCACCAGAGTCAATTAACTGTTGTTGAGGACCTGCCTCCACTAATTCGCCCCTGTGCATTACGAGTACAATATCGGCATTGTGTACAGTATTTAAGCGATGAGCAATCACAAAGCTTGTGCGCCCTAGCATTAGCGTGTCTAGGGCCTCTTGAATGGCAAGCTCAGTAACAGTATCAATACTGCTTGTAGCCTCATCCAGCAATAATATCTTAGGATTAGCAATTAATGCTCGAGCTATTGACAGCAGCTGCTTTTGTCCCTGTGAAATTTCTCGACCATCTGCGGCAAGAATAGTGTCGTAGCCATTTTTTAGCTTAATGATAAAGTCGTGAGCATTTGCGCGTTTTGCCGCCTCTACTATTTCTTCATCGCTTGCATCTAATCGACCATAGCGAATATTCTCGCGTACAGACGCTTCAAACAAAAATGGGTCCTGTAGCACAAAGGCCATTTGAGAACGCAATGCTTGTCGTTCTATTTGTTGAACGTTTACACCATCAAATAAAACCTCACCCTTTGTTACCTCATAAAATCTAGCAATAAGCTGTAAGATAGTTGTCTTTCCTGCACCCGTTGCTCCAACAAGGGCTACTGTTTGGCCTGACTCTACTTTAAAATTAACATCCTTTAACGTGTAAGCTTCCTCTTCTAGTTCATATTTAAAATAGACATGTTGGAAGCTCACCTGTCCTAATAACTTATGCTTTTGTGCTGAAGCAGTTTCTACTTCAGGCTTTTCATCCAGTAACGCAAATACACGTTCAGCACCAGCAATTGCTGATAGAACTGTATTAAATTGATTGGCTAAATCATTTAATGGGCGAGTAAACTGACGTGCGTATTCAGTAAAAATAACAATGACCCCAATTGACACATGTCCATAAAGAGCAAGTACGCCCCCAATCCCAGCTACAATTGTAAAGCTCATATTGTTTAAGAAATTCATGACCTTTGGGATATAGCCCGAATATGTCTGAGCCCAAAAGCCTGTTGTTTTTAATCGCAAGCTTTTCTCATGAAACTCCTTCATCATTCTGTCCTCTTGTGAGAATGCCTTCACAATTCGTTGACCTGAAATTGTCTCTTCAATCATACCGTTAAGCGCACCAATAGCCACCTGCTGTTGTTTGAATAGTGGAGCTGTTCTTCGTGTAATCCAGCGCATTGACCAAAACATAATTGGTATAATGGTCATCGTTAATACAGTTAGCAAAGGGCTTAAGCTTAGCATGATAATTACAGTACCTGTTAGCGTTAAAACACTGGAAAACACCTGTATAAAGGAACTATTTAATGTTGAACTTACCGCTTCTATATCATTTGTCATCCGACTCATTAACTCTCCATGTTGTCGACGATCAAAAAATGAAATGGGCAATCTTTGAAAATGTGCAAAGACACTTGTACGCAGTCTATAAATGGTTTGCTGAGCAATACCAATCATCCAGTAATTTTGTAAAAATAACGCTACAGCTAAGAGAGCATAAATGCCGATTAACAGCATAATGCCCTTACCTAGACCTGCCAGCTCACCATGCGTTACATACATATCTATCATTTTTCCGATTATATATGGTCCAAGAAGAGCTAAAATAGAACTTACCATAACAAGTAAAAGCACAATTATTAAGAGCACACGTTGTTCATCGACAATTTTCCATAATCGCAACAATGTACTTCGCCAATCTGTGGCACGGGGTCCCTTCTTTTTCTTGACAACCTGCTGTACATCCTCTTTTGTCAAAATCGGCTCATAGCCAAAAGGTTTCTGGAAAAAGGCCATTATTTCTCTACCTCCTGCTGGGAGACTGCGATTTTTTTATAGAGCTCAGAAGTTCGTAGTAGCTCATTATGCGTACCATACGCCACTACTTTCCCTGCATCGATTAATAATATTCGATCCGCTCCTTTAGCCGTACGTATTTTCTGAGTAACAACAAGCATAGTTGCTGGTTCTTCGCTCAGTGCCTCCCATAATGCCTGCTCTGTTTTTACATCAAGCGCACTTGTACTATCATCCAGCATTAATAGATGACCTTTTCGTAATAACGCTCTTGCAATAGATAGCCTTTGTTTTTGGCCACCTGAAAGATTAACGCCCTTCTGTCCAACTCTTGTTTCGTATCCCTGTGGAAAATCTTCTACAGAAGCATGTATTTGTGCTTGCATTGTTGCCTGTCGCACAGCAGCCATTTCAGCATCAGTGTCACCCCACCGAACATTATCTGCAATGTTACCTGTAAATAATAAGGATTGCTGTGGGACATAACCAATAATTTCTCTTAGCTCTTGTAAGTCCCAATGCTGAATATCCTTGCCTTCTACTAAGATTCTCCCCTCAGTGACATCATAAAAGCGAGGAATGAGCTGTAATAATGTTGATTTACCTGCACCTGTAGCACCCATTATGGCTAATTTTTCACCTGATTTAACATGAAAGCTTACATTCGCTAATACGGGAGAGTCTCCACCTGGATATATAAAGCTAACGTTTTCAAAGGCCAATTCGCCAAAATGCCTTCCGCTAGAAGGACTTTCTACAGATGATGACTGCTCAGTGTCATTTTCAGTAGACAGAACTTCTGCCATACGCTCTGCTGAAGCCTTGGCACGGGCATAAAAAATAATAATAAAGGCAAACATTGAAAATGAACCTGTCATACGCATTGTATAATTGACAATCGCCACAATATCACCAAGTGGTGTTGTACCTGAAGCAATTTGCTTTGTCCCAAACCACAAAACGGCAAGTAAGCTCATATTCATGATGAATAATAGTACAGGCATAATATACTCCATAGTACGCAAAGCCTTAACTGTATCTAATTTTAAGCGTGAAGCTACCTTATCAAAACGAGAGGCTTCATAGGTACCTCGTAAATAAGCCTTAACCAGCCGAATAGCCTGTAGATTTTCTTGCAATACACGATTTAATCGATCTATCCTCTTTTGAACAAGCCCAAAATAAGACACGCCCTTTGTCACCATAAAAATAAGAAAAATAAAGATTATGGGTGCACCAATTACTAAACATAAAGCAAGTTTTGCATTGACAACAAAAGCCATTACAATACTACCAATAACAGCTAACGGAGCCCGAAGCATAATTCGCAGGCTCATAAAAAGCACGGTTTGAACCTGTGTTACATCATTCGTTAGTCTTGTAATTAGTGAGGCTGTTGAAAATTTTTGATAGGTGGCTAATGTAAATGCTTGAATTTTTTCAAACATCGCATTTCGTAAATCATAGGAAAAGCTTTGTGCGGTATGTGATGAAAAATATGAGTTAATGACACCAGCAAAAAAGGCTACAAAGGAAAGTGCTAATAATATAGCACCCCATTGTAAAATCATCCCCTGGTTCTGAGCTCGTACTCCTTCATCTATGATTTTAGCCATAATAAGCGGCTGTACCAGCTCAACAAATAACTCTAACAGCATTAAACATAACGCTATAAATGCTGTCCATTTATAAGGCTTTACATAGGAAAAAATTTCTTTCATATTCTTCCCCCTTGTTACTTATAGGAATTTTCCCAATTTTAAAAATAGTAATAAACACCTGGCTAGATAATACTTTTATGCTTTTTCTCCGGCTACAGAAAGCCAGGTTACACAAACAAGCATAACAAACACACCAACTAATTGCCAAAAGCCTAAAGTTGTACCAAACACAATGACTGAAATAGCCATAGCTGTTAAGGGCTCTATACTAGATAGTACGCTAGTTTCAACCGCCGTAATATATCTCATACTACTTAAAAACAGCACAAAAGCTACTGTTCCAAAGAATATGAGTGCTAGCATTAACCCAACTATCTTCATATCAGTGAAGACAAGCCATAAATTGGACTGCCATACACGGCCAATTACCCCCAATGTTCCTCCTCCTATTAGCATCCCCCAGCCAACAACGAGTAGAACGTTCCACTCTTTCATCAGACGGGCTGGATACAAAGTGTAGAAGGCAAACGTTAGACCAACAGCTACTCCCCACAATAAGGCTTTATTACTAACTAACAAAGCATCAAATGAAGCGTTCGTTAGTAGGAGAAAAAGACCTATAAGTGTACCAATAATCCCTAACACTTGATATTTAGGGGGCCATTTCTTTAAACTAAGGGAGACATAAGCAACAACAAAAATCGGTGCTAAAAACTGTAATAGGGTTGCTAATACTGCATTACTCGCATTAATTGCCGCCACAAAGGCAAACTGCACACCCAACATTCCGGCGATACCAAATATAATAAGCTGTCTACTCCACAGTTTTTGCTGCCAAATACCGAAAATATCTTTTCCTGTTAACAATAAATATGTAAGCAAAAGTATACCTGCAACTGTTAAACGAATTGTTAACATAAAAGACACTGTTAGTGGTGTATGGCTAAGTAACCATTCCATTAAAGGCCCGGTTGCACCCCATAACATCGAGCCAGTAACGATAAATATTATTCCTTTTAAACGTTCCATACAATTCCTGCTTCCTATATACGTACTAAAAAATGTTATTTTTCTTCAAAACTTTTCTTGCATTTCACTAGAAAAGTCCTAATATTTTTCATCATCAAATATTTACAAATATATTCATAATGACTAATTCCCGATAATTAACTATAATATTAGTATATATTGATTACCCAAGGAGATCGAATAATCATGAGTCATATGCATAAATCATTTACGATTGATGAACATTATTTAAATTCACTTCCTTTTCCTGCAATTGTCGTGAATCAAGATGGACAAGCAATTATTTTTGGAAAACCTGCTGAACAACTATTTGGTATTTCAGCGACTGATATTAAAGGAAATACTACTCCATTCATACACGAAAATCTACTACGTGAGTTATCATACGAGACGTTTCAGGCTATCTTACACAATGATGAAAGTACGTATATTGATAAAGTTCAAGTAGTCACATTTACAAATGAAAAGATCACTACAGCATTGCTTGCTAAACCATTTATAGAGCAAGGAGAGCCTTATATTCTTCTGTTATTTATGTTGCCGGAATTAATGATTAATTCTGTGTCAAATAGCGGTACTCTCATTAATTTAAAGCAAGGGTTAGACGCATCATTTATGACCGTTACACTTGATCATGATGGTTTTATTTTAGAATGTAATGCTGAATTTCTAAAGACAAGTCAGTGGACTCCAAAGCGCGTCATCGGCAAAACATTTTGGCAACTATTCCCTGACAATGAGGCGAGTGAAAAGATTACAAACACTATTTGGCGTAATTTAAACAATGGTCATACGTGGCAAGGTGAGGTTGAAAAAATTACGAAAACAGGTCAATCTTATTGGGTACTTCTAACAGCTATCCCAACGTTTAGCCTAGAAACAAATGAACAACAATTTATATTAATCGAGAAGGATATCACGAAATCAAAGACTATCCAACACCAATTGGAAAAAATTGCTTATATCGATACTGAAACAGGTCTTATGAATGCACATCGACTTGAAAAAGTAATTTCCAATATGATTGAGGATGAGAGACACTTTTCTTTTGTCTATTTAAGTATCGATAAATTTTATACATTAAAAGAGCTACATGATCAGCAAATCGATCAAAGCCTTATTGTAGAATTTACAAACCGTATAAAAATGTATTTCCAAGATAGTACAATGGCACGCATTAATGAAAATGATTTTGTTGTCATCACACCTTTAAGTGAATGGTTTATCCAAGGTTTCCTGTCCTATCTACAGCAGCATCCAATTTATAGCAGCAATATTGCTGTACCGATTTCTATTAGCGGTGGTATTACAAGATTCCCGGAAGATCAAACAACATTCTCTCAACTAATGAAAGCATCTATAGCAACTATTTCTAATGTTCGTGAGGCAGGCGGCGATAAAATTGTCTCATTATCTAAAGCTACTCATAAGGCATTAAATCGAAAAGCTTTAATTGAAAAACGTTTACTTCAGGCTCTAGATCAAAAGAATTTGAAAGTATTATATCAGCCCCAAATCGATGTTTATTCTGGTAAAATCACAGCTGTAGAGGCATTAGTCCGTTGGGAGGATGAGGTAATCGGTGTTGTAGCTCCTGATGAGCTTATTCCAATTGCTGAGGAAACTGGTCTCATTAACAATATTGGTTCCTTTATGCTAGAAAAAGCTTGCGAGCAGGCATTAATTTGGAAAAAAGCTGGCCTAGACATGAAAGTATCTATAAACTCTTCCGTTCGCGAATTCCGTGATAAAAATATGGCAAAATCAATTCTGGAAAAGCTAACTAAAACGGGCTGCCCTGCCAGTCTCATCCAAATTGAAATTACAGAAAAGTTTGCCCTAGAGGCAGAGGCTGCTAGCTTCATTACTCAGCAAATGCGTAAGTTAGAGAACGAGGGAATTTCCTTTATTCTAGATGACTTTGGTACTGGATACGGCTCATTCAGATACATGCAAATTTTACCGATAGATACATTAAAAATTGATAAAACATTTACAAGCTCCTTACTAAAATCTGAAAAGACACAAAAGCTAATGCACGGCATGGTGCAGCTTGGAAAATCAATGGAACTTAAGGTTGTAGCAGAGGGTGTTGAAACAGCAGAGCAAGCAGACCTATTAATTACTTATGGCTGTGACGCTATCCAAGGCTATTATATTAGTAAGCCTGCTACTCCAGAGGAAATTGAAGCATTGCTTGTAAAATAGAAAAATAAAAGGGGCTCCGTTAGAGAAATTTTCAAACGCAGCCTCCTTTTATTTTATTTTTTATAGACTTTTTGTAATTTTGCTTTACTTGAACGAATCGACCTGAATATTAATTGCATAAATACCTCTGCAAAAACAAGACCCATAACGATAGCTCCTGTAATTAAAAATGCTTTTAACCCATACTGTAGACCTTGTAAGTAATCATCCTCTACAACGTTCCTCATGGCATTATAGGCCATACCACCTGGCACTAATGGGATGATCCCACCTACTATAAAAATAATCATCGGCATTTTAAAACGCCGCGCATATAAATGAGCAACTATCGCAATGACAAATGATCCGAAGAAAGAGGCATTGACGACGTCCATTCCTTTTTCTGTTAAAAGATAATAGATGATCCAGCCAATAACTCCAACAAGGCCGCAATGAAGTAGTGTTTTTCTAGGTACATTAAAAATAACAGCAATCCCAGCAGTGGCAAAGAAACTAACAACTAATTGAATGATAATATCCATCATATGCTATTGTGCGCCTCCTAAAATGCTAGAGTGACAGCAATTGCTGCACCAATGGCAAAGGCTGTTAGAAAGGCCTCTGCCCCCTTTGCCATCCCTGACATAAAATGACCTGCCATTAAATCACGCACTGCATTTGTAATCAATATACCTGGTACAAGTGGCATGACAGAGCTAATGATAATTTTATCAAGCTCTGTTCCGAAGCTATACTTGACTGCAAAGAAGGCAACAAAGCCGATTACGAGTGATGCTGTAAATTCTGAGAAAAACTTTACTTTGGTTAAATTATTTATCATGACAAGCACTAAAAAGCCTAGTCCCCCCGCTAAACAAGCAATCGGAAAATCAGCCCATCCACCCTTAAACATAATAAGAAAACACCCACTTGCAAGAGCCGCTGCTATGACTTGTAAATAGGTTGGTAAAAAATAATTTGTTTTTTGTATCGACTTTAACTCGTCATAAGCCTCTTCTAATGTTATCATGTGAGATGTGAGTCTCCGAGATACTGAATTTACCAAGGCTATTTTTTGTAAATCTGTAATCCTATTGGAAATTGATGTGATTCTCGTTGGCTGTGTCTTGCCTAACGAAAAAATGATCCCAGTTGGTGTGGCATAACACTGCGCATCAAGCATATTTTGAGAATGTGCCATGCGTAGCATCGTATCCTCCACACGGTATGTTTCTGCACCACTTTCAATCATAATACGCCCTGCAAGCAATAAGCAGTCAATCGTAAATTCATTATCCGCTTCATGTAAAACCATTACAGCTATCTGCCTCCTTCAAAAGGTTCCTTGCCAATAGTATCGAACTGCCCAAAAAAACTCAACTGAAATTTCAATTATTAATTCTATACTTTGGCTGTAATATGCTGATTAAAGCAAATTGATTTTATATGAAAACAAATTTCCCATAAATTGATAGCAAAACTTTGTAGATTCGTATAACTTTTTCAATGGCTAACACGTCTGATTGTATAGAAAAATAATTTAGGAAAGGAGCGTATCCATAAAAATGCCGGAACGCAGAAGAAGACGCGGCCCGATGATTGATTTTCTATTAATCGGCCTCATTATTACATTAACAACTATTATTTTAGTTATTATCCTATCAAAGGATGACTTTAAGTTTCAAAAAATTAGTGCCTCAAAAGAGACAGAATCAGTACCTAGTAATTTATCCACAGAAAGCTCTGCGTTTCCAGGTATACGTATTGTAACAGACGTTTCTAATGATAAACAAACACCTTTTGCTATTCATTATCCACAGACTGACAATAAAGCATTTAATGAAGCCGTTTTACAGTACATATCGGATTCAAAAGAAACCTATTTGTCATCAATGAAAAAAAATAAAAACAAAGAGGCTATGGGCGAGCTTAACATTAGTTTAGAAACATTCCCGTATCGTGAGCACTATTACTCCTTTGTACTAACAAAAATGGTGTACTTAGGTGGGGCAAATCATGAGGTATCAACTAAGACATTTTTCATCAATAACGAAACAGGCGAACAAATTACCATTAAAACATTACTGCAAGGCGATGAAAACAACTTAGCTTCATTGGCAGCTCAAGTACGTAAAGATTTACAGCAAAATCTTCAATTAAAGGATGATCTCTTTACAGATGAGCTAGAAAAAGCAACAGAGCCTAAATGGTCTAACTTCAATCGCTTCTCCATTGTAGAGGATTCGTTACAATTCTATTTCGATGAGTACGAGATTGCTAGTGGAGCAGCAGGTGCACCAATAGTGAAGCTTCCTCTTTCGCTAATTAACCCATTGTTAGCCTCTGATTTTCAAATTGCTATGGAGACTATAAAACCTACGAAACCAACTAACACAGGTGATTCCAATACAAAACGTATCGCCTTAACTTTTGACGATGGTCCACATCCAAAGGTCACTGAACAAATATTAGATACACTTGATAAATACCATGCAAAAGCTACTTTCTTTATGCTTGGTGGTCGTGTACAGTATTACCCTGATATTGCTAAGGATGTACTTGCTCGTGGCCATGAAATAGGTAACCATACATGGAACCATCCTGTATTAACAAAGCTTTCACAAGAGCAGGTATTGAAGCAGTACACATCAACTTCTGCAGAACTAAAGAAAGCAATTAATCAAGATGCTACTGTATTTCGACCTCCATACGGGGCAACAAACGATGCTATTAACGGGCAAATACCAATTCCTGTTGTACTATGGACGATTGACACATTAGACTGGAAGCATCGTAATGCACAGCAACTATTACCGTATGTAAAAAATAATCTACACAATAATGCCATTGTTTTAATGCATGATATTCATCAATCAACTGCCGATGGACTGGATGCCGTACTTGCCTATTTACAGGGGCAAGGCTATGAATTTGTAACAGTCTCAGAGATTCTTCCCTATCGTCAATAAATAACCCTTCAAGTACTACTTGTATCCAAAAAAAGTAAAAGTCCAATAAACTAAAATTAAGTTTATTGGACTTTTTTTTATTTTATTATTAGCTTATCTAACGGTTGGAAGTCTTTTAATTGATAGCTCTTCACCTCTTTGTGAGCTACTGTATAGAGTGCATCTCCTATATATACAACACGCTGTACAAGCTGATCCCAATTTTCATATGGCTCATCTGTGCTTTCTTCAATGATATTGCCTTTTAGCACGATTCCTTTATCTGCTGTAATTTCATAGATTTGAGCTCCCTGACCTTTGTAAACAATTTCATCGCCCTTTCCTGCCTCATAAAGGACAACTGGGAAGCCAAAATAATTGTATTCCTTATTGCGGAACAATGCCTTAGGATTATATTGAACATCCGAATAAGAACCTTTACCACCGATTTTTACTGATGATTGTTCTTTTGGATTCTTGAAATCTGAAACATCAAACAATGACATTTTCATATTAGTTGTTACTGTAAAATTTCTTTTTGAAAAAGTATCATAGCGTTGCTCTGTATCATAGCCAATTCCGATTAAATGGGTTTCATCTAATGGATGCAAGTAATTACTAAAGCCTGGGATTTTCAATTCTCCGAGAACAGTTGGCTTTTGAGGATTTGCTACATCAATCACGAATAACGGATCGACTTGCTTAAATGTCACCACATACGCTTTTTCACCCATGAAGCGTGCTGAATACACTTTTTCTCCTGGGGCTAAGTCTTTAACCGTGCCAAGCTCTTTTAAATTTTTATCTAAAATAAAGAGATGACTACGTGAAATATTTTTTTCATCCCACGTATTTCCTTCAGTTGTTACAATACGGAAATTACCCTTGTACTCATCCATTGAATATTGATTTAACACAGTTCCCTTTACTTCCGTGTTACCTACAAAATTCATGGTAGTGCCATCAACATTCCATTTAAAGATTTGTGTATTTGTTGCTCTTGGCATCCAAATCCTCATATCCATAATGCGGTTTTCAGCAGGAACGACTGCACTGCCATCATAGACAGGTGTTGTAAGATAAAGTGCATCCTCTGACATATACAGACCGCTACTACCGCCCAAATAACCTTTTGTATTGGCAGTTGCCTTTGCACCATTCTTTAAATCTAGAGCTGTTATTAAGCTATATGTTCCATCCAGGGTATTTGGTAAAATAGATATTTTCTCAAGAGGTAGGCTTTGGAATTCCTTCGTTCCTCTACTATCATATGTTTTTGGCTTTAAATCAATGGTTTTGTTATCTCGAAGCGCCCAATAATTTGGAAACATGTTCCCAATTAAATATAATGTGTCATTGGTAATACGAATATCCTGTAAATATCCCTCTTGCCCTACTTCACGTAAAAATTTGGGGCTCTTAGGATTTGAGATATCATACAAAGTAGCTGTTGACATGCTCGTGCCTGCTTTTTCTAAATATTTATCCCCAATTGCAATTAACAAATGATCGTATAAAGCAAGCTTTGAAATATATTTTGAATCTTCTATTTTTAGAGTCGCTGCTAATGCTAAATTTTTTGGATTGGTTGCATCTACCACTGTAATACTATGTTCTTTTACAGAATAAATAAAACCATCCTTTACAACGACTAAATCACCTTCTTCAACCCCCTCTACTTGATTGTTTGTCATAGAAGAATTACTGCTTACACTTGGGCTATCTGCCTTGTTTGCCATTTCTCTACTTGAATCATATTTTACTTCCTTATCTGGATTAGCTAAAAGAGTGTCAAAATACTGCTGTAACTCTCTCTCAGATTTTACTGCTTCCAGTTTTTCAATAATGGTAAAAGAAATTACTTGTGAGGCTGCTTTCGGTCCATCAAGTACAAAAGCGTCCTTCTGAACATGTAGTTTATAATTACCAGGTGCTAAATCATTAACAATTAATGTCTTTTTATCTTCTCCTAGTGTGATAGCTGCTTCTACCTTTTGATCCTTACTATTTGTAACGTAAACAGTATCTTCTGTTATCTTGCTTTCTTTCAAGGCTTTCGTAAAAGTTGCTTGCCAGCTTTTAGTGGTCATACTAACATTAGCTGCTTTTGCTTCAACAGTTGGGGCCATCGTCAACGTAATGATCCCAGGTAAAATGGCGAGTACGGCAATAACCAAAATTGCTATCCATTTATTTTTCATCTTTTTTCCTCTCTTTCATATGTTTATCAATTAGACTGCTGGAAAGTTGGAAAGTTACATTTTTCAGAAATTTTTTTTATTCTATTATTACTCCATAAGAAAAACGAGAGGAAGACTCTCCTCTCGTTTATTCATGAAAAGGCCATGGTGGCAGCATTTTACCTAAGGGTTTATCCTGACGTCTCCCTAATACATAATCAGCCTGCACAATAGTATGAATTTCACGTGTGCCTTCATAAATAACAGGTGCTTTGGAGTTACGTAAATAACGCGCAACTGGATATTCATCTGAATAACCATAGGCACCATGAATTTGCACCGCATCATCTGCTGCTTTATTAGCAAAATCACAGGCCTGCCATTTTGCAAGAGATGTCTCTCTCGTATTTCGAACACCTTTGTTTTTTAGTTCACCAACACGATAGACAAGTAGACGACTCATTTGATAGCCTGCCTCCATTTTGGCAATCATTTGCCCTACTAGCTGATGTTCACCAATAGGCTTACCAAATGTTTCACGTTCATGACAATATTTCACACTTGCTTCAAGGCATGCTTGAATGAGTCCCACAGCACCAGCAGCTACGGTGAAACGACCATTATCAAGAGCAGACATGGCAATTTTAAAGCCCTCGCCCTCTTCTCCTAGTCGATTCTCTACTGGTACACGTAAATCTTCAAAAAAGAGCTCACCAGTATTACCAGCACGAATACCATATTTCCCCTTAATAGCCTTCGAGGTAAAGCCAGCCATTGATCGCTCTATAATAAATGCACTAATACCGTGATGTTTTTTTGATTTGTCTGTATAGGCAAAAACAATAAAATGATCAGCTATATCACATAAGGAGATCCATGTTTTTTGCCCATTTATAACATAAAAATCTCCATCACGTACAGCAGTCGTTGACATTGCCGCTACATCTGATCCAGCTCCAGGCTCTGTTAGACCAAATGCCCCAATTCGAACACCCTTTGCCTGTGGAACAAGGTATTGTTGCTTCTGCTCCTCTGTCCCCCACTGCATTAAGGTCATACTATTCAAGCCCGTATGAACAGAAACTGCTGTTCGAAATGCCGTATCTCCTCTTTCGAGTTCCTCACAAACAATAGCAAGTGCATTATAATCCATACCACTACCACCGTATTTTTCAGGAACGCAAACGCCCATTAAGCCAAGCTCAGCAAGTCTTGACCAAATCTTTGCATCAAAGCCTCCTGTTGCATCCCACTTTGCAATATTAGGTATGATTTCATCATCTACAAATTGTCGAACGGTTTTTCGTAATAGCTCCTGCTCAGTGGTAAAGTCAAAATTCATGGTCGACACCTACCATTTCACAATCATTGCAGATTTATGGGATGTCTCTTTTATGACAACACCACGTTTTGCCATCTCTTCTATATACGTATCTCCTGGAACAATTGATTCAGGCGCAAATACACCGCGCTCTGTGATATTCCCTTCACCAATCATTTGCGCAACTACAGAAATTGTATTAGCCGTTGCACGAGCCATAGCTGTTTCATTTATTGTCATATCTTTTCTAACGACCATCTCGTACTCATATGTTACTTGCTGCTGTTCCTTTTCCCCAGCAACAATGACGCGCAACAGTACAGCATCCGGTTTTGTACCAAGCTCAAGCTTCTTTTTAAGTGCCTCTCGCACAACTGCTCGAACAGGCACTTCTTGATTATCTACCTCTACCTTATTTGTAGAATCAAGGAATCCTAAATCAGCTAATAGCTTAAATTTCTCTGCGTGCCCCTTATAACGAATTGTTTTGTACTCTAATGTGCGGACATTAGGGAATGTCTTATACAGCGTGGAAATTCCACCCGATGTATAAAATGCCTCTAGCACACCAAAATCGTCAAAATAAATAGGTTCGACACCTGATAAAGATGGAACTTCCTTAAGCTTTCCTTTTTGAATGGCTTTTGAAGGCTCTGTATAATGATCAAAAACCCCATCTAAAGAAAATACTCGCGTGTAATGAAGAGGTGGCTTCGGCTCTGTTGGAATACCTCCCACAAATAGCTTAATAGATTCGACTTCATCTAATTTTGATGCACCATAGCCCGCTAAGATATTGACCATTCCAGGAGCAACGCCCAGATCAGGAATAATTGTTACGCCTTTAGCTTTTGCGTCTTCATGAAGATCTAGAATTTTTTCCGTTACCCCACCGATATGTCCACCTAAATCCACGGAATGTACGCCAGCCTCAATTGCTGCTCTTGCTACACGTTCATTAAAGGAATAGAAAAGAGCATTTACGACCACATCGCCTTTAGATATGACATCCATTAAAGATTCATCGCTCTCTGCATGAAGCTCCACTACCTCAACCTTATCTGTATTTAACGTGTTCACAAAATCCTGTGCCACCCCTACATCAATGTCCCCTAAGATTACACGTTCTACTTTATTATTTTTAATTAAATCACGAGCTACCTCTTTTCCCATTAAACCTGCACCTAATACAACAACCTTCATCAAGAACATCCCCTTTCGTTGATCTGTTACTCTGTATCGATTTGTGCTCTTTGTAATTTACCGCTATAGTCTACATAAATACTTTTCCATTCAGTATAAACATCTAAGGCAGCTACTCCTGAGTCACGGTGACCATTCCCCGTACCTTTCGTGCCTCCAAATGGTAAATGGATTTCTGCCCCTGTTGTGCCTGCATTCACATAAACAATCCCTGTGTCTAAATCTCGCTGGGCGCGGAAAATTGTATTCACATTCTGTGAGAAAATTGAGCTGGATAAGCCAAATTTCACGCTATTGTTTACTTCAATCGCTTCCTCTAAACTTGCTACTTCGATTATTGAAACGACAGGACCAAAGATTTCCTCCTGTGCAATAATCATGTCTGGCTTAACATTAGTAAACAGTGTTGGCTCATAATAAAATCCTTTATCATAGGGTGTTTCGTTTAATATTCTGCCACCTGCTAACAATGTCGCTCCTTCTTGTTTACCGATTTGCACATAGTGATTGATTTTTTCTAATGCTGCTTTATTAATTACTGGTCCTATTTTCACCTGCTCATCTAGACCGTTCCCGATTGTTAACTTTTGCATTTCGTCCAATAGACGTTTTTCTAGTTCTTCTCTTACATCTTTATGCACAATCACTCGACTACATGCTGTACATCTTTGACCAGCTGTACCAAATGCACTCCATAAAATCCCTTCTGTAGCCAGCTGTAAATCAGCATCGTCCATAACAATTACGGCATTTTTGCCACCCATCTCTAGTGAAATCTTTTTCAGATGCCTTCCTCCCAGCTCCGCTACTTTACTTCCTGTAGTTGTTGAGCCAGTAAATGAAATGACCTTAACATCTGGATGCTCAATTAAGGCTGTTCCTACTGTTGGGCCACTGCCAAATACAATATTTGCTACCCCGTGCGGTAGACCGATTTCTTCAAAAATTTTACCCATTTCATAGGCCATCATCGGTGTCTCATTAGAAGGCTTCCAAATAAATGTATTGCCTGCAACAATAGCAGGGAATGATTTCCATGTTGCTATTGCCACCGGGAAATTCCAAGGAGTAATTAAGCCGACAACCCCTATAGGTGCCCGGACACTCATTGCAAATTTATTAGCAAGTTCAGACGGTGTTGTTTCCCCAAACAATCTTCGACCCTCACCAGCCATATAATAAGCCATATCTATCCCTTCTTGTACCTCACCTCTAGCCTCTTCAATTACCTTTCCCATCTCTTTCGTTAAAACGGTCGCCAAATATTCCTTCTTCTCTTTCATTTTTTGACCGATTGCATATAAATAATCAGCACGTTTAGGCGCGGGTACTAATGCCCAATTTTTTTGTGCCTGCTTAGCAAACGCTACCGCTTCATTTACCTCATTTACTGTGGAACGCGGAATAGTTGCTAGCTCCTCTCCATTCGCAGGGTTAGTCACTGCTATACTTTGTAAATGGGAATGTGTTACCCATTCACCACCGATAAAGTTTTTGATTTCCAATACTCACACCCCCTGAAGTAATCTAGATGCCTCGGCTACGTTGCTAAATCGTTACATCGCATGCAGGTATTATCTATCATTCTATTTAATCAATATTAAATATGTCAAAATTCCGAATTTTCAACAAACATCTCTCCTACTTAGCAACATCGGTGACAACCGCCAGAGGCCTTATTTTCCTTTAGCTTACTTCCGCAGAAAAGACATTACTAAACCTTTCACAGAAGGTACCTTTTGTAATCATTATATTAACAATCACTTAGGCACTTGACTAAATGAAAATAAATAATACACATTCTAGTTTTTTATATTCGACATTTTCTATGTTATTCCCTTTTTTTCTAAAATAATTAATTTTGCAATGAAACTAATGTCCCTTATAATCGTATACAGTAACAACAAAATTACTTTTGGAGGAATCCTATTATGAATAATCATGAAATTGACTACCAAATTTTTGGCGACGACATGCAATACGTAGAAGTTGAGCTTGACCCTCAAGAAACAGTAGTAGCTGAAGCAGGAGCCTTAATGATGATGGATGATGCAATCCATATGGAAACAATTTTTGGTGATGGCTCAAAAGGAAGCCAAAATAGTGGCATTATGGGAAAACTACTCGGTGCAGGTAAACGACTTATTACTGGTGAAAGCTTATTTATGACAACATTTACGAATGCTGGTTCAGGCAAACGTCATGTCTATTTCGCTTCTCCGTATCCAGGAAAAATCATCCCAATGGATTTAAGTCAATTAAACGGAAAAATTATTTGTCAAAAGGATGCATTTTTAGCTGCTGCCAAAGGCGTTTCAGTTGGTGTCGAATTCCAGAAAAAAATTGGTGTAGGATTCTTCGGTGGTGAAGGCTTTATTATGCAAAAGCTCGAAGGTGATGGTATGGCTTTCGTTCATGCAGGTGGAGCTATTCATGAAAAGACTCTACAACCTGATGAAGTATTACGCGTAGATACAGGATGTTTAGTCGCTATGACATCTAATGTGGACTACAATATCGAAATGGTCGGTGGCGTAAAAACGGCATTATTTGGTGGTGAAGGTATCTTCTTCGCAACTTTAAAGGGGCCCGGTAAAGTATGGATTCAATCATTGCCATTCAGCCGTTTAGCAAGTCGCGTCTTCGCAGCAGCCCCAATTTCACAAGGCGGTGGCGGTCAATCTAAAGGTGAAGGCGGCATTGGTGGTTTATTTGATTTATTTAATAGATAATACCTATGTAAAAGGAACACATCTAACGACGATGTGCTCCTTTTTATTTTACTTAGGTATCATTAATCGATTCTATTCGAAACAGCCTTGCCCTGTCCATAAGCAGTAAGTGCCTTCACGTTCAGCATAAACATAGCTGTTCTTGTCTCGAGCGATGCACTCCCGATATGTGGAAGTGCCACAACATTTGGTAGCGTTAATAACGGATGATCCAGTGCAATAGGCTCATGCTCAAAAACATCTAACCCTGCTGCCCATAGCTTACCATTTTTCAGTGTATGATAGAGGGCATCTTCATCAATAATGCCCCCACGTGATGCATTGATTAACACTGCGTCATCCTTCATTAAGGCAAGCTCCTCTGCCCCGATAAGACCCACAGTATCACTATTATATGGCGTCATAATGACAACAAAATCTGATAGCTTTAAAAGCTCCTCTAATGAAGCATACTTAAATCCATACATTTCCTCTGCCTCATGACGACGTCTTCGATTATTATATAAAATCTTCATATCAAAGCCTTTTGCACGTCTCGCCACCGCCTGACCAATACGCCCCATTCCAATAATTCCAATAGTAGCGGCGGACACATCTTTTCCCACTAATTGCATTGGATACCAGCTTTTCCATTTACCCTCCCGTAAATATCGTTCACTTTCTGGAATTCTTCTTGCCGTTGCAAGCAATAAGCCAAATACTAAATCTGCTGTGGTATTTGTTAAGACTCCAGGGGTATTAGTTGCCATTATGCCACGTTTGCGTAATGCTTTAACATCAATATTATTAAAGCCAACAGCTAAGTTTGTTACTAATTTAAGATTGGGTGCGTGCGATAACAATTCTTCATCCACTTGATCTTCAATAGTGACCCACAGTACCTCGCAATCGGTAACAGCCGTCAATAATTTTTCCCGTGGTATAACCGCTTCTTCCTCCTCCCATTGTTCGATTTCGTAATATTCTTGTAATGGTTCCACAATATGCACAGGAAACTTACGTGTAATAAATAATTTCTTTTTCATTTTCCGATCACCCCTCTTTTTAATTCCCCAATTCGCCTATAGCGTAACACTTAGTACACGCATTTTCTAGGTAATTCTTGTCTTCGCTAATTTGCTTACGCGTTCTTTCTTTCTGACTATTATTTCATCCGTCTATAAAAGGTTCCATCCTTCTAAAAAGCTGTTTTATCGAATCCAAGAACATTAAAAAACTATGCAAGACATCATGCATAGTTTTAACATATTTAAAAATCTCTTATTGTTGTATCTAATCGATTGGCTACTTTTTCTAATTCCTCAGAAGATTCACCAATCGTTTCGATAATAGTAGCTAATTCTGTTATTTGTCGTCCAACATTTTGGAAATTGGTAATAGAGCCCTCTACTGAGCCGGATATTGCATCAAATGCCTTTAAAGATTCTGCATTTTGTTCCATACTATTATTCACTAGCTCTTGGATCTCCTGTATTGCATGGACTACTTGATTTGTTATCCCATTAGACATTTTTATTAGATCAGCAATTCGCTCCACTGAATGTCTGGTTTGATCTGCAAGCTTTCGTACCTCATTTGCAACAACAGCAAAACCTTTTCCATGCTCACCAGCACGCGCAGCCTCAATCGCAGAATTCAATGCAAGTAAATTTGTTTGACCAGAAATACTTTTAACTATTTCGACAACATCATTAATTTTAGAGGAAGACTTATCTAATTCTCCTACCATTCCTGCCATATCAACTGTCTTATGATGAATTTTTCCAGTTTGCTCATTCATCAAAACTATTTTGGAATAACCTTCATTGGATACTTTTTGCATTGTTTTCGCTTCTTTAATACTGTCCTTCAAATAATCATTAACTTCCTTAGCACTAAAAATAAGTTCCGTAACGGTCTCGTTCGTGCTATGGGATTGAGTTTCTAGTTGTGTGGAAATCCCGCCAATTATTTCCTTAACATGTGCGCGCACACTATTTCGATGCTCTTCCATCAATATATTTGCATAATTATCATATTCCTCTAAAACAATTTGCTGCTCTAAATTACAAATTTTACTAATAGCTTCACAAAATTTTTCTTCCTCGCCCTTTGATAACTGAAGCTCATAAACTATTTTTCTTAATGATTTTTCAAGATTTTGAAAGGCGGCTAAATACCATTTAGGATATAGATTAATCTTTACATGCATTTTTGCCACACGTCTTCTCTTCTCCACAAAGGCTTCATCAATACGCCCTTCAAACATTTCTATAATATGATGGCGTAATGTTTGGCGTAAACGTTCGCTGGAGCTATGCTTTTGAATTACCTCAAGTAAGGCTGGCACACCTTCTACAGCTTGATAAAATGCTGCCACTACCTCTACGACATTGCGTTCGATATAAGGCTTTAAACTCCTAATCAACCGTAAATCCTGTCTAGTCAGATTTATAAGATTTATTTGTAACAAACGTTCCTGATCTTGAATAATAACCCCTATACTTGATTCATTACTAATTTCAATTGTATTTTTCTTAGGCCTATTTCCAATATGAAACATTCTCTCCACCTCATGCATATGTTCTTGGCCATACTATATCTATCCTACTAACCATCATCTAAAAGTAACAAGTATCCAGTTTACATCTGCATCTATTATAAGGTCTAATCCATAAAAGTTACAATATATAGGTAAATTCTGTCCGTTTTCGAGTTAATTACCCATTTAATTTAAGAATATCGAGGTCTTTTTTACTGTGTATTAGTCATCTTTTTCGATTCTATCCTAAATTTTTTACATAAGCACGGTTAAATTGACATAAAAAAGCCACTCATCTTTTTAAAAGAAGAGTGACTATCTAATTTACATAAAAAGAATAACGGCTAATACAGCTGCTAACACTAAGCGGTAAATAGCAAATGGCATCAGTTTCACTTTAGAAATGAGCGCTAAAAAGAATTTAATTGAAAGTAATGCAAAGACAAATGAACTAACAAAGCCTACTACATAGAAGCCTAAATAATCCATAGATAACGTATCCCAGTTTTTCAATACAGAGACTAGGCTAGCTCCAGCCATAATTGGTACTGCCATAATAAAAGTAAAATCTGCTGCTACACGGTGACTCATACCAAATAGTACACCACCAGAAATTGTTGCACCAGAGCGGGAGAACCCTGGCCACAGTGATAAACATTGGACTAGACCTACTTTAAATGCTAAGCCGTAAGAGATTTTATCCAGCGAATCCACTTTTGGTCTTTTTGGAGCAAGCTTATCTGCAGCAATCATTAAAAGTGCCCCAGCCACTAATGCATAAATAACATGCTCTACTTTAAATAAATGATCATCAATAAAATCTTTAAAGGCAAAACCTAACACAACTGCTGGCAACATCCCTACGATTACATGCAATAAGTTGAAGTGCCCCTTTACAGATGTTGTTTGCCCATCAATTTTATAAAGTCCAACAAGATTTAACATTCGCTTCCACATTACAACGACGACGGCTAAAATGGACCCTAATTGTACAACAATTTTAAACGTATTAGCGGGATACATCCCTAAAAATTCCTCTGTTTTTAACCACATATCGTCTACTATAATCATATGACCTGTCGATGAAACAGGCGCAAACTCTGTCATACCCTCTACAAAGCCTAAAATAAGTGCCTTTACTAACTCTATGATTTCCACGTTGTCACCTTACCTTTTTTTGAATATAACTGTTTATCATTGATTAGAACCTCAAATAGCTACTGCTATAGGTTATTGTAAATGTATATCCACTACCCATAGTTCTGAACGGCTACCTATCCTCATAGGGGGGCCCCAAAAGCCAAAACCTGATGAAACAAGTGTATGCATTTGCTCCTTCATCTTATAACCGTAATCCAGCTCAAATACTCGAGATGTTATATACTGATTAGGCCAAAGCTGACCTTTATGTGTATGTCCTGACATATGAAAGTCTACACCCAAATCTGCAGGTGTTTTTAAATCATTTGGCGTATGATTCATTACAAACCATGGCAGATCATCTGTTAACATCAAGGCATCAAGTTGTTTTCTTTCCTTGTTAGTCAAATCCTCTTGACCAGTTACTATTAACGTATTATCAATCAGAATAGTTTCATCTCGTAAAATTTTCACATGGGCTTTCTCCATCTCTTCCACAAACTCAGGGATTTTCTTGCCGTAATATTCGTGATTGCCCAGTACACCATACACGCCATATGTAGTAGTTAGCTGCTTCATCACATCAGCCATCCCCTCATTTACAAACCATTTAGGATCATCATCCACTATATCTCCAACTAAAAAAACAATATCTGGTTTTGCCTCATTCGATAATGTAACAAAGCGCTCTAAATGTTTTTTATGTGAAAGAACACCTAAATGAAAATCCGATGCCACAACAACTCTCAACGTATCTAACTCACTAGTCTTTTTCTCCATCGTGAACTCTAAATGACGGACTACAGGTGAATATGCTAAATAGGAACCAACAATGCTTAGTACAAACAACACAGCAATTGCTATACTACCAATTATCTGCACATTTTTAAAGGGGCTTAACCAAATTACAAGATGTGCTGTTAAACAAATCAATAATCCGTATTCAAAAATGAACATCCAGTAATTGCCTATTACAGAGAATGTTTTTAAAGATTCGTGTAGTCTTCCGAAAACAATGCTAAAAGCAGCAATAAACAGTACTAACCAATAGAGTATGGGATATCGAAACCATCCCAGTGAAACAAGCCACTGCTTCAATCCCCACCCTATGTAAAATGTGAATGCACTATAAAGACTTAATAGAAGAATTCCACTGATTACTTTTGGCATGCCCTAGTCCTCTACTTTCATTTATTCTTAACTGATTATAGCATTATCTTTACCATTCATATTTTAATAAGCACTTATAATCAATTACTCCAACGTTGACATTATCCACCAAATCTTAGGCCAACATAATGTTGGTCACTCAGGCGTTTTCACAGGATGTGAAGATCTTAAAGTTCCTCTATTTCAGCGGGCGTACAAACGAACGCTGAATAAGAAAGGAAATCATATTCATCTCGTGGCCTTTAGTGGCGGAACATATTTTATACCTAATGTTCGCTTTCGCACGATAGAGATCAGCTAAGTCAAAATAAACTTCTAGAGAAAATGAGTGTCTATTGCCAATTAAATTGTACCTATGTCTATCTACTTTTTCTCACGTTTTACATGACAATTTCATGGGATTAGTGACATTTTCGTCATCTTTCATGAATTACTCAATAAAATATAGCACTTTCACATTTTTTCCAGTATTATAACAAACAAGAAAGTAAATTTACGTATTTACTAGCTAAAAGGGGTGTTATTCAAATGACAAGGTATAAATTTGAATCAGCAGAGCATGAGTTATTCCGTAAAACTATACGTAAGTTTTTAGCAGAGGAAGCCGATCCACACTATGAACAATGGGAAAAAGATCACCTCATACCACTTAGCTTTTGGCAAAAGCTTGGAGAAATGGGCTATCTATGTCCCCAGGTAGAAGAACAATTTGGCGGTCTTGGATTAGATTTTAGCTTTGGTGTCATTATTCAAGAGGAGCTGGAAAGAATAGGCTCCAGTCTTATTGGCATTGGTCTGCATAATGATATTGTCGTGCCCTACATCGAAGCATATGGCACACAAGAGCAGAAAGCACGCTGGTTGCCTAAATGTGTTACAGGTGATTATATAACTGCCATTGCAATGACGGAACCAGGAGCAGGGTCCGATTTGGCAAATATTCAAACAACAGCTATTCGCGACGGTGATCATTATGTTGTGAATGGGCAAAAAACATTTATCACAAATGGCATTCATACAAATTTAGTAGTTGTTGCAGTGAAAACGAATCCTCAGGCTGAAAAAAAGCATCATGGCATAAGCCTTTTAGTCATCGAGGGTGGCACAGCAGGTTTCATAAAAGGGCGTAAACTTGATAAGGTTGGGATGCATGCACAGGATACAGCCGAACTATATTTCGAGGACTGTCGAGTGCCTGTAGAAAACCTTCTTGGTGAAGAGGGAAAAGGCTTTATCTATATGATGGAAAAGTTACAGCAGGAACGTTTAGCAGTAGCTATTGCTGCACAGACGGCCGCTGAGGATATGTTAGCCTTAACAATTGATTATGTAAAATCCAGAGAAGCATTTGGCAAATCCATTGGTCATTTTCAAAATACTCAATTTAAAATAGCCGAAATGGCCACAAAAATCGAGCTTGGTAAAGCCTTTTTAGAATCCTTAATTGAAGAACATATTGCTGGACATGATGTTGTCACAAAAGTATCAATGGCTAAATACTGGATTACCGAAAATGCACGTGAGCTTGCAATCCAATGCATGCAATTACATGGTGGCTATGGTTATATGGAAGAATATAAAATTGCTCGAAGGTACCGAGATATCCCTGTTATGTCCATCTATGCGGGAACCAATGAAGTCATGAAAGTAATTATAGCTAAAAACTTAGGCTTATAAAAAAACAGCGGCAAACTACTTGCCGCTGTTTTAACTATACTGCTGGAATACGAACGATGACCTTAAATAAATCACCATCTACATCTATACTCATTCGAGCATCATGAAGATCAACGATGGATTGAGCGATTGCTAAGCCCAGCCCTGAGCCCTCCGTATGTCGGGAAGCATCTGCTCGTTTAAATCGTTCAAATAACTCCTCAGCATCCTCGCTAATTTCATATTTAGCTACATTTTTTACCGTAAATTCAGCATCACCATCTGCTGTACGTTTCAATGTTACATAAACCCTTGTACCTTCTAATGCATATTTTAATACATTGACAATTAAATTATCGATTAGCCTCCACCATTTTTGCCCATCGACATAAGCATATAATGGTTCATTCGGTTTTGTAATTCGTAAATCTAGATGAGCTTGTACTAAATCTTCCTCATGTTCCCCTACTGCCTGCTGTATTAACTGTGATAAATCAACTCTACTTCGATGAAGCTCGATATTGCCACTTGCCATTTTCGAAACCTCAAAAAGATCCTCTATTAGAACTTTTAAACGCTCTGATTTTTTATCTAGTATATGAATGTATTGTTTGCGTTCTTCCTCTGTAATGTCAGGATTTTTTAGTAAATCGGTATAGGTAATAATGGATGTCAGTGGTGTTCGCAAATCATGACTAACATTCGTAATAAGCTCTGTTTTTAAACGCTCACTTTTTGCCTGCTCATGCATAGATGTACGAACACCTTCTCTTAAATGATTAAGATTTTCTGCATGCTCCTTAAGTGGTGATTTGCCTATTACCTTGACATCACGGTTTAAGCGCCCCTCTGCCATATCCTTAGTATCCTTCATAATTCTGTTTAAATAGCCCATTCTAGATAAGAAAATAACAAGGGACGGAACCCCTATAATTGTACAAATACCCAGAACTAGTACTGGGAATCTACTACCCATTAAAATGGAAGCAACAAGGCTACCACCACCGAAAAATGCTGCACTAATCATGACAATAGAATGTAGTGCGATGGATCGATTGATAAATAAATCAGTCATCGAATCCCCTAATGCCCATAAATAGCTTGACTTTAAATTCCCCTCTAATTTCTTGGCTGTATTCACCCGATCGTACAACCATATCAGCTGGACATAGAACAAAATACCAACAATAAAGAGTACCCCTACTTTAAATAAAAAATCGAGTACATAGCTTACATAATTATTTTGGTAGTGATATTCGATGGATTCTAAGGTAATTTCTGATGCCGCCCAATATATACAGCCAGATATAAACAAAATGATTAACTGAAAATCAATTTTCATCCTAGCAAGGGCTTCTTTTTCCTTGATACCCTGTACCACCTGTAGCACTTCTTTGCGCCCTTTCCATGCAAAAACAGCTGCTAAAATACCTGTTATCCAAATAAAGAAGAAAATATACTGATTTCGTGTAAACTGCTCATAGCCTTCCATAATGCCTGCTAATTGAGCTAATTTTTTAGAAATCGTAATAGTACCCGTGTAGTCAGTAGTTTCTCTTAAAGTCTCTGTTTCAACACTAGTATCTGTTCGATAAAAAATATGACTTAAATTATCACTAATATTCCAGGTAGTTAATGGATGCTGTGGGGTATATCTTATTTTATAGGCACTGCTTTCAGAAACATCACCTGAACGATATATTTCACCTGTATCTGTGTTTGTTAATTCATAGGACCAATAATTATAGTTTTTCACAAAACTTTTTGCTTCATCTTTTGCTGCCTTTATATATTGATCAATGACTTCTTCTTTTTGAGCAAGAATTTTTTTTCGGACATGCTCATCATCCTCAAAATTAGCTGTAATATCTTTTATCTTTTCATCACGTTCTTTTTCAAGCTTTGTTTTTAAATCCGTTGCATTCACATTGGTAGCTTCCTGAATGCGACTCTCATATTGAGCCTTTATATTATCGATCTGTTCTCCTAATGACCCATAATAATTGCGGTGATCTTCTATTTCACCTTGCGTAACCTCTATTTTACTTTTTAAATCGTCAGCAGTTGGTAAATTCAACACTAATGGCCCTAGCTGTGATTGAAAATTATCAATTTCATGCTGAAAATTTTCAGATTGAAAATAAGATTTTCCAATATATTGATACCCTACCCTAGAGAATGTAAATATACTGAAAATCGCCCAAATTAAACACAAAAGTGCAAGAAGGGTTCTCCATTTTTTCAACATGTTGCACACTCCCCTCTAAAAAATTCTTTCAAGAAATTGTAGTACCTCAGAAGAGCGAGCATTTACCATTTGATAGGCATAGATACCAAAATAAATTAACCCAATAACTCCTGCTACGAAACCAATTATTGTTACATATTGTTCAATTTTATTTTTCCATTTTATAGCCAACGCCCCATACCACCTTTAAATAGCGTGGATTTTTCGGATCTGCTTCAATTTTTTCACGTATTTTTCGAATATGAACAGCCACAATATTCTCTGCATTATAGGCTTCTTCATTCCAAACACGCTCATAAATTTCCCGAATTGAAAACACACGCCCTACATTTTTCATTAATAATTCCGTAATTTTATATTCAATTGGTGTTAATCGAACTGGTTCTCCTTCTAAAATTACTTCTTTAGCATCTTCATCTAATACCAGTCCATCAATTTCTATTTTTGTTGCCCCTTCATTGTACGTCCCAAGCTGTACATAACGACGAAGCTGTGATTTTACACGTGCCAGTAGCTCTAAAGGATGGAAAGGCTTTGTGACATAATCATCTGCACCAACAGATAATCCATGGATTTTGTCACCATCCTCTGCCTTAGCACTAAGCATAATAATTGGAATATTGCGCTCTTCTCTAATTTTAAATGTTGCTGTTATGCCATCCATATTGGGCATCATAATATCTAAAATAATTAAATGTACTTCATTGTTGTTTAGCTTTTCAAGTGCTTCTAAACCATCAGCAGCTTTTATTACATTATAGCCCTCATTTTTTAAATAGATTTCAATACCATCACGAATATCTTGATCATCGTCTGTTACAAGAACTGTTAGTTTCGTCATGATATACACCTCGCTCTCAATTAATATTGTACCGTTTAAATCTTAAAAACCACTTATTATAAAAATGAAGAATTTCTTAAGCTTTTAATGAATAATCCTCCACCAATTGTAGAACAAATCGTTATATGCCAATAATAAAGTAGTCAGAAGGACAAAAAATGAAAATATCATAAATAGCTCCTCCCCCATCGAAAACATCATCACCTTTAATAATACAGATTTATCCAAAATCAAACAATTACCATTTTTAAATCCTATGTGATGAATATGCTTTTCTTAGAAAAGGACGTTATAATAAAAGCGATCAATTATACTCCAGCGTAATTGCGTTCAGATTTTTTTCGAGCTTGATCGCAAAGCTCCTCTTCAAAATTTGTACACCCACCAGGGGCACGGTGTTGGTACTCAGGCGTTTTCACGGAATGTAAAGATCTTAGCTTGATTTCCTCTATTTCAGTGGGCTTTTTTATACTCACTGAAAAGAAATATCCTGTTACTATGAGTGGAAGCATCTTTACTTGTCACTTCGCTTTCGCACAGTAAAGATTTGTTGCTGTCGCTTCGCTTTCGCACAGTAAGGATTTGTTGCTGTCGCTTCGCTTTCGCACAGTAAGGATTTGTTGCTGTCGCTTCGCTTTCGCACAGTAAAGATTTGCTGAATTAAGATAAAAGGGGCGAAAATATGTATAAAACAGTTGAAGAAACAGCGATAGATCTTGGCATGTCTGAAGATCAAATTCTACGGTTAGTCTACGAGGGACGTATTCGATCTGTATATGATGGAGACCAAATTTTAATTAATAGCGGACAATTTAATACCTACTTTGATCAGTTAGAGCGTATCAAAGAAGAAATAGAGATTTGGCGTAATACTCCAATACCTGAGGATATCGATGTGAAGGACGAGGATTAACGTTGTTCAACAAGAAAAACGCAAAGTTATCAAGTAGCAATCCTTGTAACTTTGCGTTTTCTATATCAATTATGCCTCGGCATAATTGCGTCTGGAATCGTCTTGATGCTAAGGCCTGCGGGACACAGGTCTGTTATCTTATGGATGCGATTTTTTTAGGCGAACATCCTTTATTAACTCCTTTTCGATTCCGTGACATCCGCTGGAGGCTTACCTTATTTCAGCGGGTGTTTGGACACCGTCTGAAAAGTACTTAAATTCGTATTCATCTCACCACCTATAGAGGTGGGAGATATTTGTTGAAAGTAGTTAAATACTCACAAGAAATCCAGCACGCTTACCAATAATTTCAGCATAATCCTCAACCATAACACTTGCTGTAGGATACATGCCTGCACCAGGGCCTACAAGCGTCAAAGTACCGATATAGTTCGTATCTAAGGCAACAGCATTATTGACATCATCAACAGGATACAATGGATGTTCTGCGTCTACTAATAAAGGCTCTACTTTAGCTATAATCTTACCACCTGCCAGTTTTTCTACTTCTGCAACATGACGATAGCGCAGACCCTTTGCAGTTGCTTCCTTTACCTGTTCAGCAGAAATACTATCAATGCCAATCACTTCTACATCTGCCCAATCCGGTTGCTCACCGAATGCCAATGCACTTAACACCATTAATTTCTTGAAGGAATCTTGACCTGAGATATCATTATATGGATCTGCCTCTGCGTACCCTAAATTTTGCGCTTCTTTGAGTGCCATCTCAAATGACCATCCCTCTGCACGCATTTTCGTTAAAATATAGTTACAAGTTCCATTTAAAATACCCTGAATACGGCTTACGTCATTGACAAGTAAAATATTTTTCATTGTTTTAATGACAGGTACTCCGCCTGCCGTTGTCGCCTCGTAGCCTACAAAAACACCATTTGCTTTCGCAAGATCCTGTAGCTCTAAGCCTTTTTTAGCGAACATTACCTTGTTAGCAGTGATGACATGACATTTATGTTCAACTGCACGCTTTAAATACGTAAATGCTGGCTCCTCATTCACGATTGCCTCAAACACAACCTGCATGCCCGGTTCAGCTAATACATCGTCCATACTAGTAGTCATCAAATGTGCTGTGCCTGGTACGCGTTCACGGCTAGCATCTGTCACTAAAATTTTTGCTACTTCTAACTCAATGCCTAATTTATGTCTAAGCTCTTCTCGCTTTTCGTTTAATATATGGTAAATCCCTTGACCTACCGTCCCAAATCCTAAAATCGCTGCCTTTATAGTTGCCATTCCTGTTATTCCCTCCAACTTACATTCCGCAGTTTCATTATATTTAAGCGTTAGCTTCATCCGTACTAATTCTGAATTGTGCACACGCCCCGTAAAGTAACTTGTATAAATATTTGATATTTCACTCTCAGTTATGAATAAATTTGTCTTATGGAGATAAACTGACAAGCACACAAATTCAAATAATTCAAAATTTAACTTAAAGAAAATTGTAACGCAAATACATACATTGCACAAGAAAAATCTTTCTAGGAAGGACATTTGTTTTCCCTAGACGTGCAGAAGAAATCGGTTTCATTCCCTTTATTATACGTTTTTTAAGATGTTCTATAATCTATGAACAATTATTGACGATTTTTTTATAAAAGGATCGTCTTTCTTCTATTATATATGTATGTTACAACATCTATAAAAATTGTTCTTTTGATAGATAATTATAAAATTATTAAAAAAACAGCTTACTCCCTTTTTTTGTTAATTAAAAAGCTCATTCCCTGTAGCAGCAGAGAATGAGCTCAAATATATGAGGGAGGATTAACTAGCTTTTATTAACAACTGATAACGATATTGTGTAATTGCTTGCTGAACAAGTTCTATCTCATCTCGTGTAAAATTTGGTATAGCATACGTACGTTCAACTAGTTGAAATGTGCCATATTTTAAATAGAACTCTGTTGCAGGTAGAGGAATATGACTTGCTCCATATTTTTCATATGCCTCAAAAACTTCTTTTACTGTATAGCCTTCCTCTTTTGCATAAACGTTCTCCTCAAAAGCAGAATGTCCAAAAATTTGTTGCCATTTACGTTCAACTGATGCCAGTATGTTTTGAATGGACATGTTGTTCACAAACACATGACCTTCATTTAGTTCATAAATAAGATAAGATGCAATGTTTTGTGCACTATAAACATTTCCCATTTCAAACACTCCTTTAACATCAGTTTTTTAGTGAAAGTAGCTGCTGGCTTGGCAGCTACTCCTATATATTTCAAAAGTGGGGGAGCACTTATGAAAACGAATGGAATCAAAGTATCATTTGGAGCACCGAATCAGGCAAAAATCGGTGCCGAAAATTAGTTCTAGGTTGGTAGCCTTTCGAACGTTTAACTTATACCCTAGTATATAGCATGGTTTTATTTAAGTCAATAATACTTATAAAATTACTTGGTATTACTTATGAAAAATTTCTGATAACTTATCGAATGAGATAAGCGCTTGATGTAGCAAAGTTTTACGCATTACCAAATGAGGCTTATCGAATGAGAAAATACGTAAACGCCACAACATTAGCCTATGTTTTATGCTTCAACCTTTTGTTGTGAAGCTGTTACTTGCTCAATAGCTTGTTCTAAATCTGCAATAATATCCTCTACTGCCTCTAAACCGATTGATAAGCGAATGAGCGACTCGGTTACACCAGTTTGAATTAGCTCTTCAGCTGATAGTTGCTGATGTGTAGTAGAAGCTGGGTGAATTATTAATGATTTAGCATCCCCTACATTAGCTACATGGGAGAATAATTTCACACTATCTATTAATTTACGCCCTGCTTCACGTCCACCTTTAATGCCAAATGTAAGCACAGAACCGAAGCCATTTCTTAAATATTTTTTAGCCAAATCATGTGTAGGGAAATCTTCTAAGCCATTATAATTTACATATTCCACAGATGGGTGGTTTTGTAAATATTCGGCTACTGCTAAAGCATTTTCATTATGTTTAGGGATACGCAAATGAAGCGTTTCTAAACCTTGTAAAAAATTAAAGGCTGCATCAGCACTTAATGTTGGTCCAAAGTCACGTAGTAATTGCACACGCAGTTTTGTAGCAAATGCAGCCGCTGCTGTGTCAATGCCATATCGTAAACCGTGATAGGAAGCATCTGGCTCAGTAAATCCTGGGAAACGACCACGAGTCCAATCAAATTTCCCTGCATCAACTACAACGCCACCTAAAGTAGTTCCATGTCCACCAATCCATTTTGTTGCGGAGTGAACGACAATATCGGCACCGAAATCAATTGGTGTAGAGCCATAAGGTGAAGCAAAAGTGCTATCAATAATTAATGGTAAGCCGCTTTCATGTGCAATGTTAGCCACTGCTTCAATGTCTAGTACTTTTAAACTTGGGTTACCGTAAATTTCAGCGAATACCGCTTTTGTTTTATCAGTGATGGCTGCTTTGAAATTCTCAGGATTTGTTTCATCTACGAAAATCGTTTTAATACCATAGTTTGGTAGTGTATTGGCAAATAAGTTATAGGTACCACCATATAAAGAGCTAGCGGCAACAATTTCATCCCCTGCTCCTGCAAGATTTAAAATTGAAAATGCGATAGCTGCTGCACCAGATGAAAGTGCCACTGCTGCTGTACCGCCTTCTAATAAAGCGACGCGTTTTTCAAAAACATCTACAGTTGGGTTCGTAATACGTGTGTAAATATTGCCAGCTTCCTCTAGGGCAAAAAGACGTTGCGCATGAGCAGTGTCTTTAAAAACAAAAGCCGTTGAGCGATATACAGGTACGGTGCGAGATCCTGTTACTGGGTCTGGCTCTTGGCCACCATGTAACAGCAATGTTTCTGGTTTAAAATTTGTCATTTTGTACCTCCAAATGGTTATTTTTTTACGATGGTACCGGAGATGAGGAGGATTTTTTAGTAGAAAACAAAAACCCCCTTCAGCTAAGAAGAGGGTTGCAGTTGCAAGTTTTCCTCCCCTTATCTGCCAGATCCAAGTAAGAATCTGTAGGAATTAGCACCTTAGCAAGTTCGTCACTTACTGGTTGCCGGGCATCATAGGGCCTATCCCTCCGCCGCTCTTGATAAGAGTATTGAGATTCAATTTCCATCGTTGTTACACAGTATAAACATAGACATTTTTTCTGTCAACACTAAAATTTTATTTTTTCCGAAACTTCAGTCTGCTTCTTTACGTAATATGAACGCATACACTATTTTAATATTTATTTAGAAAGGAGGATTTTTGTGATTAAAACCATCATTTTATTTATTATTGTTGGTTATATTATTGGCTGTCTTCATGGCTCTAAAGTGGCACAGTTTTTATCTGGGGTAGATTTAAAAAAGACTGGCCATGGGAATGCAGGTGCATCCAATGCAACCCTTTCCCTTGGATGGAAATACGGAGTACTAGTAGCGCTTATTGATATTGGTAAAGGTGTATTAGCAATTATCGGTGCACATTTCTTTCTTGCAGATGCAGCACAATACACAGAGGTACAAGTTTGGCTCTTCACCTATCTCATAGCAGCTGGTGTCATTCTAGGTCATAATTTCCCATTCCATATGGGCTTTAACGGGGGTAAAGGTACAGCCTCCATCATAGGGATATTGCTTGCTGTTGATTGGAAAATTGGTTTATTTGCACTTATTTTATTTGTTATTTTATCTTTTGCAACGAACTATTTAATCGTTGGTGTTTTAGAGTTTTATCTTGTTTTTTGTACAGCAACTTTTTTATGGATTCCTGGGATGGGTCCAACGATCATTGCTTTGCTACTTTTTGGAATAGCTATCATTTTGCATATTGAAAATATTAAACGATTAGTCAAAGGAACAGAGCCTAAAGTAACTTCAGCTTTTAAGAAAAAGAAATAATATTTTTTTGGATGTTTTTGTCTTTTCTATGACCATATATTTTCTCTTTATTTACTATTAATGCTGTAAAAACAAAGTATTTTACATACTGATTTTTTCTCCAATAAATAGACAAATTATTTTCTTAATAAAACATTTTACTGACCGATGTTATAGACAATAATCGTCATATTTATCGTAGAAAGGATGAGAAAATATGTCTACACTTCAACAAGCAGGCGAAAAACGTAATTTAAAGCCACTTTGGATTGCTTTAGCCTTTGCTTCATTAATCATCATTATTTTTTTACCTAATAACGGCGATTTACCTGTTGCGGGTCAACGAGCCTTAGCGATCTTAGCTTTCGCAGTCATCCTTTGGGTAACAGAGGCAGTTTCATATCCCGTCAGCTCTGCCATGATTATTGCACTGGTAACCGTTTTACTAGGACTGGCTCCGTCAATAGACGATCCAACAGCAGAATTAGGAACAGCAGGTGCTCTAAAATTAGCATTAAGCGGGTTTAGTAATTCTGCAGTCGCCCTGGTAGCCGCAGCTCTATTTTTAGCAGCAGCAATGCAAATCACCAACTTACATAAACGACTCGCCCTATGGATACTTTCACTTGTAGGGACTAAAACAAAAGCAATTGTTTTTGGTGCCATTTTAGTATCTATAGCACTCGCATTTTTTGTTCCTTCTGCTACAGCACGTGCTGGCGCAGTAGTTCCAATACTACTTGGAATGGTTGCTGCATTTGGTTTGCCGCGTGATAGCCGACTTGCTGCGTTACTTGTCATTACCTCCGTACAGGCCGTCTCCATTTGGAATATTGGGATTAAGACAGCAGCTGCTCAAAATATGGTCGCTTTAAATTTTATTCAAGAACAATTTAATGTGGATATTTCATGGGGTGCCTGGTTACTCTACGCTGCCCCCTTTTCGATTATCATGTCTATAGCTTTATTTTTCATTATGATTTCTCTGATTAAGCCTGAGACTAGTAACATAGAAGGCGGTAAAGAGGTAATCAAAAAGCAGCTTGCAGAACTAGGCCCATTAAAAGCGCCTGAAATCCGTTTAATCATCACGTCAATGATTTTATTATTTTTCTGGGCAACTGAAGGCAAGCTACACCCATTCGACACAACAACAGTCACAATTATTGCTATCGCTATTCTATTAATGCCGAAAATCGGTGTTTATACATGGAAGGAAGTGGAGCCTCATATTCCTTGGGGAACCATTATCGTTTTTGCGGTAGGTATTATGCTAGGCACAGTATTATTGAATACGAAAGGTGCATCATGGTTATCTGACAAAGTGTTTGGTTCACTTGGTCTAGATACTATGCCGATTCTAGCAACAATTGCATTGGTTACACTATTTAATATTCTTATTCACTTAGGTTTTGCCAGTGCGACAAGCTTAGCATCAGCGCTTGTACCTGTGTTTATCGTTTTGGCCTCCACATTAACGGCTAACGTTGACCAAGTTGGTTTCGTTATCGTACAGCAATTTGTGATTAGCTTTGGCTTCCTTTTACCAATTAGCGCACCGCAAAATATGCTTGCTTATGGTACAGGAGCGTTTACAACAAAGGATTTCTTGAAATCTGGTATTCCATTAACCATTATTGGTTTCATCCTAGTACTTCTATTCTCTGCAACTTATTGGAAATGGATTGGATTATTGTAAATAGATAGGGCCCCCTAAGTATTTTAATAGGTATCTGGATAAGACAGGTGAGCGGTTCTTTGAGGGACCCGAGCTGTTCTTCGAGGGACCCGAGCTGTTCTTTGAGGGACCCGAGCTGTTCTTTGAGGGACCCGAGCAATTCTGGGGGGCGCCTGAGCAAGTTCTCTGGGGGACCCGAGCAATTCTGAAGGGCACCTGAGGAGTTCTCTGGGGGACCCGAGCAATTCTGGAGGGCACCCGAGCAGTTCTGGAGGGCACCCGAGCAGTTCTGGAGGGCAACCGAGCAGTTCTGGAGGGCAACCGAGCAGTTCTGGAGGGCAACCGAGCAGTTCTGGAGGGCAACCGAGCAGTTCTCTGGGGGACCCGAGCAATTCTGGAGGCACCTGAGCTGTTCTTCGAGGGACCCGAGAAATTTTTTGAGGTACCTGAGCCATTCTCTAAGCGACTTGATCAGTTCTCTGGGTCAACCCATACAGTTCTTTTGGGTACCATAATTAACACAAAAGCCTTGAAGGAATCATTAACTGTCCTACAAGGCTTTTATAAATCTATTCTATTATTTTGATAATGCTGCTTCCTTCATAGTACCACATTTTGCATAATTCACATGCCATGAAAGCGCTTTCTCTAGATCGTGGGGAGTATGGTGTCCACCTGTTGCTTCATTAGCATCATTAAAATACTTCCATAATTGATCACGGTATTCAGGATGTGCACAGTTATCAATAATTAGTGCGACCCGCTCTTTTGGTGCCAGTCCACGTAAATCAGCAACCCCCTGCTCTGTCACGATTACATCAACATCATGCTCTGTATGATCCACATGTGATACCATCGGAACGATACTTGAGATATTTCCACCTTTTGCATAAGATTTTGTAACAAAAATACCTAATCGTGCATTACGTGCAAAATCACCAGAACCCCCGATACCATTCATCATTTTTGTGCCTGAAACATGGGTTGAATTCACATTCCCGTAAATATCAACTTCCAGCGCTGTATTCACTGAAATTAGCCCGAGTCGGCGAATAATTTCTGGCTGATTGGAAATTTCCTGTGGGCGTAATACTAGTTTGTCAGCATATTTATCAAAATTACCGTAAACTCGGTTTCCAACTTCCTCTGACAGGGTAATAGAAGTAGCAGATGCAAAGCTTACTTTTCCGGCATCCATTAATTCGAATACAGCATCCTGTAGCACCTCCGAATAGACCTCTAAATTTTCAAACTCAGAGTCTTTGAAGCCCAATAATACAGCATTTGCCACGGAGCCTACTCCTGACTGGATTGGACGTAAACTCGTCGTTAAACGGCCTACTTTAATTTCATCACGAAGGAAGTTTAATAAATGCTTGGCCATAATATCTGTTTCTTCATCAGCTGGAACTATTGTTGATGGCGCATCTAAAATGTCTGAAACTACAATACCCTTTACCTTCTCTAAATCTAGTGGAATACCAATTGTGCCAAGTCTATCTGAAGCCTTTTGCAATAGAATTGGATCACGTTTTCCTTGTGGTCCTGGAACAAAAATATCATGTACTCCCTCTAATGCATCTAGCTGAGCCACATTCAACTCGATAATTACTTGATCGGCCTCTTGTACAAAAATCGGAGAATTACCAACTGAAGTTGTAGGAATTAGTAAGCCATCTTCTGTAATAGCAGCCGCTTCAATAATCGCAAAATCAATAGGACCTATAATGCCCTGACGTACCAATTCTGCATTATGTGAAAGATGCGCATCGACAAACATAATTTCACCGCTGTTGATTTTATTACGAATTCCCGCGTCCGCCTGAAAAGGGCCACGTTTACGAATAACGCCAGCTTCAGCTAAGTATTGGTCAACTTCTGGGCCTAATGATGCACCTGTATATACATCTACCTGAAAGCTCTCTTTTTTAGCTTTTTCAACAAGTGCAAGTGGCACAACTTTAACATCACCAGCACGTGTAAAACCACTCATCCCAAGTACCATACCATCCTTAATCCAAGATGCTGCTTCTTCTGCTGTGACAACCTTGCTTCGCAGCTGTTCATTACGAAGCTTTTTCGCTAACTTTTCTTCCATTGCTTATTCCTCCATCCCACTTTACTTTTGTTCAACTAGATTACTTGGTAGATATTCCGTTGCCATTTCTAAACATTAGAAGTTTAACCAAATAAACCGTCGCATAAATAATATTATACTATTTAGAATTTTTAATCTATACCAAAGAAAATATTTCATTTTTCGAGAAATTTTATGCATTTAAAAATTATCCAAAAATAATTTAAACGCCCAAGACATTCGATTTTGAAGAAAAAGCGTGATATGCTTTTCATATATATAAGGGGAAAAGGAGAATATTAAATGGTTAAAGATTTATTACGCAACCACTCTTCAGTTCGTATTTATGACGGTAATCCAATTTCGAAGGATATCATAGAGGAGTTAATTACTACTGCGCAAATGGCTGCTACATCTCATTTTGTACAAGCTTATAGCGTTATTTGGGTAACAGATGAGGAGAAAAAGGAACAGCTCGGCCTGCTCTCCGGTAACCCTCGTCAATATGAAACCTCTGGCGCTGCATTTGTCTTTTGTGTGGATTTTAAACGTCTACAAATGGCTGGTAAACTAGAGGGTGTGGAAATTGTAGCAGATACAGCCGAAAACGTGCTTGTTGGGGTTGCAGATGTATCATTATTTGCTCAAAATTTTGTCATTGCCGCAGAATCAATGGGATACGGTATTTGCTATATTGGTGGTGTTCGTAACAAACCAGCAGAAATAAGTGAGTTATTGAATTTACCTGATTATGTTTTCCCACTTTTCGGCTTAACAATTGGGGTTCCGGCTCGCCGTAATGAAGTAAAGCCTCGATTACCAGTCGCTGCTATCCTACATGAAAATGAATACAATGTACAACAATATGAGGAGCTTTTACCAATTTATAACGAAACACTAGAAGCTTATTATAATAGCCGTTCTTCCAATAGAAAAATTGACAACTGGACAAAGCAAATGGCTGATTTTTTAATTGAACAACGTCGTCCACATATTAATAAGTTCTTAGCTAAAAAAGGTTTTAATTGGAAATAGCATTTAATCTAGATTACATTGGTGGGGTTACTATCGTATGATATTAACTCCACTTTTTTAAATGTAAAATACCTCATCATGTTGCAATTAGTATTTTTGTCTCTCTTATTATGTTAAATTAAGGTACAAATTAAACGAAAAGACTCTTTCCTTTTCCAACATTTCCATTCATATTAATAGAGGATGACTTTACGTGGAAAGGAGCTTTTTTCTAATGTCCCATGTCAATAAACACCTTGCTCGTACCTTAGAACAACAGCATAAACGAAGTGTTAGAGGTTTATTTTTAAAAATTCAAGACTTAAACAATAAATGTACGTTATTAAGAAAGAGGCTCGAACCTCATATAGATATGGCTGTTCATCAGAATGCTATTGATTATGTTAATGAATTTATTTCCCATACCACTATTCTCAATTTAAAATTTATTACCAATACACAAAACTTAGAAGTATTAGTATTACATACACTTTTATTATCATATGTATTAGAAAATGAAAATCCGCGTTCTTTTGAATATGAACAAAAGCACCTTCATGAATATATTCAGGAAATTTTCGACTTAAATGAGCATGCAAAAACACTTTTTATGAATCATCAGGAAAAGATGCTTTACTATATTCAATCCCAACCAACATAAAAAAGACGATCTCGCAGTATATTTGCAACTAGATCGTCCTTTTTGAGTATATTTTTATTGTAGACCTTTAATAATAAGCGTTCGGACAGGTAGGAACTGCTCCCCTGTATCACCATAAGTAAGAATGACTTCATCACCTTCTTGTAAATAAATTGAAAGTGGTTCCGTCTCCGCACTCACTAAATAATTCTCCCCATTACTTAATAAAAACGAGACAATGGTAAAGTCACCTAAACGCTCTTTATATACACGTAATACTTTCCCACTAGCATTTTTTTCAGTTGCATTTGAACTGCCATCTACCGTATTTCCTCCACGGCTTAGTGCTGTTTTATATAGTTTTAGTGCCTCTTTTGGAGTTGTTGCATAAACTGAAATTTCAGGATTTGCTGCAGAGACAATGAAATAGTTTTGTAAAAAACCATTTGAATCAAGCACTGCAGTTAACCAGCTAGCTTCCCCGTAAAAGTTATATAATACAGGCATTTCACCAGACCATTTTTTCTCGATAAATTTTTTCTCGATAATTTGTAAATTCCCTTGTGAATCCATATAAGATGAATCTAAATTTCCAGTATAGTAAGTTGCTTGACCTGTTCTAGCATTTGTTAAAGAATAACCAAGCATTGAATCGACGCCCTCTTTAGGACTCGTAAAGTCTGTGAAATAATACATATCACCTTTTTCATCGAAAACCGGGCTAACATTTGATTCTGTTCCTTCATCTGAAGGAAGCTTTACATCCTTTTTACCAAACTTACTGTTCCAAAATCCATGAACATAATTTCCAAAGTAGCTGTTTTGTAAACTCACGGTCTCAGGTGAAACAGCCCCATCAATAAATTCTGGAACATCCTCTAACTTTACTACTTCGGATTTTCCTGTTAACGCATCCACCAATACAATCCCTTTTACATCAAAGCCATTACGTGCTGAAACAAATTCGCCATAGGAACGAATGTAATAAGGCTTACCATCATCATCTACTTCAAGTTGTACATCTCCATAGAAAATAAGGAGTGGATGCTGGAGACGAATATGACGCTCTAAATTTGAATTTAAGTAAGCTGAAGGCACATACTTCATTGCTTGCTCTACAAATTTTGGATTATCTGCTGAATCTGTGGCACTCATCATAAAATAACCTGGAGTAGAGCCACCATTCATCCATTTAAAAAAGCCAGAAAATTCAACTGGAGCAATATACACATACTCACCATTTACTTTTTGAATTTGTAAGCGCCCTAATTCATAATAGCTCGTATTCGGTACTTGACCAAATGCTTTCTTCATTTTATTACGTGCAAATTTTGGAGGTACACTAGCTGGTGTTTGTGTTTCATCAAACGGCTTTATCTCTACCTCTTCCTTCATTTCTGCTGATGTAAATTTGTCGTTAGCATTCCATAAAGGAGCTGATAATACATATATAGCGACCCCTAAACTAGCTAAAAATAATACACCTTTTATCTTTCTTTCAATACCACTTGCAAGGAATGCCCCACCTAATGTTAATAGAATAATAGCTGGCCAAAATGCAAGCCAGTTTACATCCAACTTTGTGACATATACTGTGATGCCAGTAGCTAGAAATCCTAGTACAAAGACACCTATAAAAAAGTAACCAATTACTTTTTTTGATTTTCCATCTTCTCGCTTCTTCGTAATAAGCGGTGTTAATAAAATACTCGCAATTAGTGCAATGACTGCTGAAGCTATTAATAGCTTGGTCATTTTATTCACCCTTTCTTAGCTAACTATCTACTTATTTACGGCTGCATTCGTAAAAAGTTTCATACATTGCCTGAGGAACGTGCCTTCTTAATTAATGATTTTTATTAAAAAAGAGGACTTTATAAAGGAAATTTTAACATAGATAAAGAATTTCAATGAAAAGGAGATGAAATAGTTGTTTAAAAAATTTTTAATTCCTGTCATCGCTGTGATTGGTTTTTATTATATTTTTTTCTACTCCCATATAGAAGATAATCTAAAGCTAATCTTTAAAGTTATCCCTATGCTATTAATTATTATTTTAGCTGCTTCTCAAAAAGGCTCTAAAAAGTACCAGCTACTAATTGTTGTTGGTCTTGCTTTTTGTATGGTGGGTGATTACACATTACAGTGGTTTCTCATTGGACTAACAAGTTTCTTAGTCGGTCATATTTTTTATATCTTTGCCTTTTCGTCTACTAATGAACGCCAAGTACCAGCATGGGCAAAAGTAATTTTACTTGTTTATGGGGCAAGTATGGCTGTGTGGATTGCTGGAACGGTGCTTTCCTCCGGGGATATTGTCCTAGGTATTGCAGTAATCGCATATATATCCATAATCTTATTGATGGGTTGGACTGCCATTCGCACAGGTTCCACTTTTGCGATAATCGGGGCGCTGTTATTTATCGCATCGGATTCCTATTTAGCTATTAATAAATTTGTAATGCCCCTATCCTTTTCACATGAGATAATTATGCTGACCTATTACAGTGCTCAATTACTTATAGCTTTAAGCATCCTTCAATATTCCGAAATCCGAAGTAAAGTGTTACAATAAAATCAATTATGCCTCGGCATAATTGCGTCCTGAATCGCTTTGTGCTTAGGCCCGCAGATGTTTTTTGTGCGAAAGCGCAGTGCTAACGAAGCGTCCGATCCCGTGAAATCTGCTGGGGGCTTTGGGCTAACTTGATGTTGGTCTCTCAGTCGAGTGTTGTTGTTGTTGTTGCTGTCGCTTCGCTTTCGCACAGATAAAACCATGTTGCTGTCGCTTCGCTTTCGCACAGATAAAACCATGTTGCTGTCGCTTCGCTTTCGCACAGAGAAAACCGTGTTGCTGTCGCTTCGCTTTCGCACAGATAAAACCGTGTTGCTGTCGCTTCGCTTTCGCACAGGTAAAACCATGTTGCTGTCGCTTCGCTTTCGCACAGGTAAAACCGTGTTGCTGTCGCTTCGCTTTCGCACAGATAAATTGCCACAAGGCGTGACGTTCTTAGACTTTGGACACCCGCTTATAGAAATTAAACATACACATTAGGAGGCCATACTTTATGAAAGAACAAGTAATCGAGCGATTAATTCGTTATGCAAAAATTGATACACAATCCGACTTTACAAGCGAAACAACTCCTTCTACACAAAAGCAATATGATTTATTGCACGTTCTTAAAGACGAACTAGCTACAATAGGCTTAACGGATATTACATTAGATGAAAATGGTTATTTATTTGCTACTTTAGAGGCAAATACAGATAAAGAAGTACCGACTATCGGCTTCTTAGCACATGTCGATACAGCTACTGATTATACGGGTACAAATGTCAATCCACAGCGTATTGATAATTATGACGGCGGAAATATTCAGTTAAATGAAAATTTAGTAATGTCTCCAACAGATTTTCCAGAGCTTAAAAATTATGTAGGGCAGACATTAATCACAACAGATGGTACTACATTATTAGGCGCAGATGATAAAGCTGGTATTGCAGAAATTATGACGGCAATGGAATACCTTAAAAACAACCCTTCTATTAAGCATGGTAAATTACGTGTAGCCTTTACGCCCGATGAAGAAATTGGCCGTGGTCCACATAAATTTGATGTAGCTGCTTTTGGAGCCGATTATGCTTATACGATGGATGGCGGACCACTTGGCGAGTTACAATATGAGAGCTTTAATGCTGCAGGTGTAAAGATTGTGACAAAAGGTACTAGTGTACACCCTGGTTCTGCAAAAAACAAAATGGTCAATGCTATCACAATGGCTATCGCCTTCCAAAATGAAATGCCTGCTGATGCAGTACCAGAAAAAACAGATGGCTATGAGGGCTTTATTCACTTAATGGGCTTTAAAGGAGCTATCGAGCATACAGAGCTTTCCTATATTGTACGTGACCACGATCGTCAAAAGTTTGAGGACAAGAAGCAGCTTATGCTTGACGCAGCAGCCAAAATTAAAGCTCAATTTGGCGAGGATGCATTAAACATTACTATTGAAGATCAATACTATAATATGGGTGAAAAAATTGAACCTGTAAAAGAAATTGTTGACATAGCACGTACAGCAATGGAAGAATTAGATATTACACCGATTACTTTACCGATCCGTGGTGGTACTGATGGCTCACAGCTATCTTATATGGGCTTACCAACACCAAATATTTTTGCTGGTGGCGAAAATATGCACGGTAAATATGAATATGTATCTGCTGAAACAATGGAAAAGGCGACACAGGTTATTATTGAAATTGTTCAGCTATTTGAACAGCAAGGAAAATAATATATAATTTTAATTACGAAGAGGGGCTTGGTCCTTTCTTCGTAATTTTTTCAGCAGCACCGAGGCAGGTCAGTTAGCCATTTTCGCAGGATGCGAAGGTTTTAGGCAAACATCCTTTTATTCATTCCTTTGGAAATCCGTGACATCCGCCGGAGGCTTTATCTTCGACATCCACTGACAAGGAACCAAAACCTTATTCATCTCACCACCCGGAGAGATGGGAGTCTGCTGCTGTGCGAAGATAAATAACTGAATTTTCGAATTACATATTAACATTTCACTTACGAATTATTAACTCAAATTGAGGTGACTTCTTTGAAAGAAATTGCATTAGGTATTTTGGCTTCCCTATTTTTTGCTGTTACATTTATCTTAAATCATGCAATGGAGATGCAGGGTGGTAGCTGGTTATGGAGCGCATCTCTTCGTTATTTCTTTATGCTTCCGTTTTTACTCGTAATTGTCTTCTACAGAAGGGGCTTTCCCCAATTATCTGGCGAAATGAAAGCACAGCCTATCGCATGGCTACTATGGAGCTTTGTTGGTTTCGTATTATTTTATGCACCTCTTACATTCGCAGCAGCCTTTGGTCCAGGATGGCTGGTTTCTGGAACATGGCAGTTTACAATCGTTGCTGGTGTATTACTTGCTCCCCTCTTTGTTTCGATCGTAGCGGGAAAAACAGTGCGTCAAAAAATACCACTTATCTCATTACTGATTTCATGTGTTATTTTAGCTGGCATTTTGCTTATTCAAATACCGCAGGCACAATCTGTTCCAATGAAAAGCCTAATGCTTGGCATCCTGCCTGTTGTAGTCGCATCGTTTGCTTACCCTCTTGGCAATCGCAAAATGATGGAAATATGTGGAGGTCGTATTGATACATTTCAGCGAGTTCTCGGTATGACAATAGCTTCTATGCCAGCATGGATTATTATGGCTATCTATGCCCTGGCAACAGTTGGGCTACCTTCAATAAATCAAATGCTGCAATCTTTGCTTGTCGGTATCAGCTCAGGCGTTATTGCCACAATCTTATTCTTCATTGCGACCGACCGAGTACGAGACCATCAAGGTAAACTTGCAGCAGTTGAAGCAACACAATCGACTGAAATTCTTTTCGTTATTATTGGTGAAGTATTATTACTCGGCATTACCTTCCCGGACCCAATTGCTTTAGCAGGTCTAGGTGTCATTATTGTGGGTATGCTTTTACACAGCTACTATACAATGGTGCTAGGGAAAAAAGGTGCTAATCAACAATCTACCTCTCATAACAGCTCTACTCTGTGATGTACATTCATACTGTTGAAAAATTTCAATCCCTATAGCCATGTATTTTATCTTTTGTTGAAGGCAATAAAAGCCCTAAAATTAAACAGGTGAGGAAAAACAATTCTTTTTCCTCACCTGTTTTTCCTTTCACTCTTCAAGCAAAGTAAAGGAATTGTTATTCATAGGACCTTAGTTCGCTGCTATATCCCTTAATATAACCATAGCCTGGTGCAAAAAATTCACCATAGGACGTTTCCACCACATTGTTAAATGTTCCTGATGATTCTGTGAATGTGTAATGAATGGCACGAACAAACCCTTCATTTTTCATTCCGTTCTCTATTCTAGTCACTTTTGAGCCTTCTGTAACTGGCTTATCAAAAATATATTTGATACCATCCTTTTCATAACTAAAGGTTTGTTCTGTTTCAAGATAGTCAATGAACTGATTGTTGCTCTGCGCTTCAAAACGATTATTAGCCGTTTTCTTGTATACACCATTCGTATACACTAGTTGTTGAAGCGTATCATTTGGTAAGAAAGATGTTGTAATAACCGGTGATTCGTTCGGTTTTATGGTAGCTAGGACTTTTTTTGGTACATAATATGTTTCCCCATCTATCTCAATCCAAGCTGTCATATTTTTTTCAGTCAATAACATTACTTCATCAAAACGCTTTAGCTCTTTTGACTTTTTACCTTTACCAACTACACCATATCGAATATAGCGTTTCTCTTGAGCTTGCACAGGTTGGAGTAATGTTACAGGAATATATGTAAAAATAAAATCTTCTCCCCATGTCCCTAGCTCTTGCATTCTAATATATCCATTTATTTCAATTCCTAACGATTGAAAAACAGTTCCTTTTGAATATTTTCCTCCCGCATTTCTTCCAGCCATTGGACCTCTTAAGTGCCGTGTATCAGCTGTTAGCTTATAGAGGCCTTCATCTCTTTTTATTGTTTCGGCAATGCGAATATCTGTGGCATCAATATAGCCCCCTCTAATATTTCCCTCAGATGGGTACGTATAATCGTAATATAGATTTTCACCAATAACAATATCATAGCTAGGGGACCCATATTCAAATCCTTTTAAATAATGTGTTCCATAGTTTAAGTTTGAGGCTTGACCATTGATGTTGATATAACCGGGATTATCATAAAGCGAAGCGCGTACGTTCAGAGGTACTTTCTTAAAAACAACTAAATCCGTCGCTTGGACACGGTAACCCGAACTCATCCAATAAAATGTTTTGTTGTCATACTTTTCGATATCATACACTCGGAAATAGTTATTGCGCTTGACTGTCATTGAGCTATATGTTCCATTTGCATTCTTCTTATATACTTTCACATCTTTTGTAAAGGTCATTTTTCCTGTTTGCCCCTTTACAACTTGTGCCCCATCCCACTGTGCTTCCGCTGCTTTAGATGATGATGGGTTTGTAACAAAGGCTAACACGATGAGCAAAGTAATCATATATTTCTTCATTCATTTCCCTCCATTATTTCTAATTAAGTTCCCATTTTTATCATACCATATCCATTCTGTTACTTATTTCCCCTATTTAAAGACAATCGAAAAAAAGAGCAACTTATCCATAAAGGCATAAGTTGCTCTGAGATTTTACGTTCCCAAAAAATGAGGGGGGTTTTAGGAGCGTTATTATGAACTAGCAAACTTCTGGAGAAAAGTAGCTAAAGTTCATCCTCTCTACACTGTATTGTAGAGGAGGAATAATCTTTATACGATAATGATAATCATTATCAATTAAAATGTCAACAGTAATCCGAAAATTATTTATTAATTTTTTTATAATGCCTTCTTCAACGAACGATAATGCAAAAAGCCTCCTACACAAAAGCTGATTATGCTGTTGAAGAAGCAATGCCTACCATACCTGTAGCTGCGACACCGAAAACCTACCTTTCGGATATGTTTAATGTATTTTACTATATTGCTTTCCATTTGTGAAGCAAAATTGAATAATTTATAATTGAAATAGCAGACGATTGAAAGAATAGGTGATAACAATGCCAGCATTAACGATGGATCAAGTTCGACAATTAAATTCCTACAGCATTTATACGACAGAGCCGAAACGAACATTATTTACATTAGCCGATATACATAAGGACTTTTACCATCCTGATTTTTTAAATCTGATGATGGGTATTACGGACGCAGCCACAGAAGCGGCAGCTATCTCCCATTTTGGACGCCGCTATGGAATGTTTTTCGCAATGCAGTTTTACATGCTAGCTGCCTATGACGAGGTGTGGGATGGAAAGCCAATTGAGCTTCGCTTTGATGCAGCAAAGGAATTTAACAGCTATACAGTCGCAATGTTTGTCAACCCAAATGATTGGCGTTACGTGGATGAAGATGAACGTCAGTCAGTTATCGAGAAGATCTTATATGATGGGCATGTTATTGTGCAACAGCTTCGTAAAGTGACATCTGTTTCGCCCTTGACAATTTGGGAAAATTTCTTTGGTTATCTACTGTGGCATTATCATATGTTGTTATCGAATCCTTGCTTAGCAGACCAAGCGATGGATGATATTGAAATATTAGAGGATCCTAAAACTTGGGCACGTTTCTCAAACAAGTCATGGTGGGCACAATATACAGGCGGTCAAAGCCCATCAAATTTAGTAAATGTCCCTGTCCGAAAATCGTGTTGTTTTTCCAAAGACATACCTGGTTTAATGGCTTGTGGCTTTTGCCCAATAAAAAAATAACAAACCTTTGCAAAAAGGCCCTGCTCTTCGCAAACTGTGAAGAACAGGGCTTATATTTTATTTACTTTTCATAAACAACGAGCCAATCATTTTGGTCTTCATACATGGAAGTACCAGTATAACCCTGTTTTAAAAGCTGCTGCTGACCTACCGTATCATCCATCGATATTGTTTTCATTTCTTTAAAAATTGGTAGCTCCTGTCGTAAATCTTTAAAGAATATATAGCGTAATTTATCAACGTACTTAATCTTTAACCCTTTCACCACTAAACCTTGCGCGAATTTATCCTTTAAGCTAGGAATATTATAGGGCTTAACAGTAGAGCAAATGTAATCATATTTCGCTAAATCAATCTGACTCATAATAATATTAGCTAATATTTTTTGTAAGCCAAAGCCGCGGTATTTAGGAGAAACATTCGAAATTTCTTGATATAAAACACGATTGAATGCATCCTCCGTAATCCCACAATCATAGCCAAGATGCTCATTATCTACAGGAGGATTTAAGAGTGCACGGAAGGCTATTAGCTCCTGCCCAACATAAGCACCTATCATCATGCCATTGCCTTTTAAAATATATTCAAATTCTTCAGAAGTAAGTGGCTGTAAAATACTTTGGTCCACTAACGATTCATAAACCTCAACTTGTAAATTCTCAATTTCTTGTAAATGCTGAAGATCTAGAGTTGTTACATAAAACGGTGTTTCTCCAAGCATTCCTTCATAGATTTTTTCCATAATGTATCTCCTTAGACCGTTACAACCGTTGAAAATTTACATAATTCTTTAAGAATCTCTTCATCTACATCTATACCTAAACCAGATTTCTCATTTAAACAGATGAACGGAACATCATAATGTAGGTTTCCAACATCCTTAGAGAACTTTAATGGACCTGTTAATTCTACACTTGTCATTATTTTTTTAGAGAATGCCACATGGAAGCCTGCTGCTGAGCCAACAGATGATTCTACCATTGAACCAACCTGACACTCAATGCCTGCCATTTCAGCCATCACAGCTAGCTTCATAGCAGGATAAATGCCACCACATTTCATTAGTTTTATATTTACCTTGTCTGCTGCTCGCTTAGCAATAATTTCACGCATCTCACGTACGCCACGAAGTCCTTCATCAATCATTAGTGTAACATCGGATTTTGACTTAATCTCAACCATTCCGTCAATATCCTCACTATCTACTGGCTGCTCTAACCAATCTATATTTAAGTCCTTCATTGCACGTAAACCTTGTAATGTAGTGGACGCATTCCCCCATCCTTGATTAACATCTACTCGAATGGCAATGTCATCTCCTACCCGTTCACGCACCGCTTTAATACGGGCAACATCACGTACAACTTCTGTTCCTACCTTCATTTTAAATGAGCGATAGCCCATTTCTACTCGATCTGCTGCCTCATCTGCCATTGCTTCTGGCGTTCCAATGCTCAACACATGTGTGATTGGGAATTTCTCATGATAACGTCCCCCTAACAGCTGATACACTGGAACCTGCAGTGCTTTCCCAGCAATATCAAAACAAGCTATATCAATGGCTGCTTTTGCGGCAGGTACATCCTTGACAATTTTATTCATTTTATCGTGGATTTTTTCAAATTCAAGTGGATTCGCTCCAATAATCGCAGGAACTAGCTGATTTTTTAAAACAGCATATGTGCTTTCCCATGTTTCCCCTGTTACATGCTCATCTGGCACAGCTTCGCCAAAGCCTATAATACCGGTATCTGTCGTAACCTTTAAAATAATAGAAGGCATTGAGTCATATGTAGCATAGCTAATTACGAATGGTTCAATTAATGGTAAATGAATTGCAAAAATTTCTACTTGTTGGATTTTCATTTTTATCAATCTCCTATATAATTTAGTTGTCGTTAATATGTCGCTAATTGTTGAAAAATAAAGAGAAGGAATGTTACCTATGTCTACTAAAATAGCAGTTATTTGCTCTAAAGCATTTATGAAACGTATTACTAGTATCGCACAAAACATTAAGAATATTCAATTAGAATTTTATCCTTACAGCCATCCTGAAGAGGCACCAATTTTACTAAAGCAAATTAGACCATGTGATGCGCTATTGCTTGGCGGAACATTGCCTTATCTACATGTTCAATCGTCTTTATCGGAAATACCAATCCCTTGGAATTATATAAAACAAGACGAGACTGCTATTTCTACAACATTGCTATCAGTAATGGCCAATCATGCAATATCTTTAAGTAGAATTTCTATCGATGTGATGAATCCAATTTTTGTTGAAAATGTTTTAAAAGATATTGAGTATTCTGGTCCAAGACCCTTTATTCAGCAAATCGCTGTTACGAGGCCTACTCAAGAAATACTTCAGCATCATATTGCTTTATGGAATGCCCAAAGCATTGATTTTGTTATTACAAGTATTCATAGTGTTTTTGATGAATTACAAAAACATCAAATACCTGCTATGCGTATGATAGACGCAACAAACTCTATTGTTCAACACTTGGAAGAAACAAGGTCTCAATCACTTTTAACTAAATCTGAATCTGTGAAAGCCGTTGTAGGGATATTAGAAATTCCAGAGAACCATTCATTTGACACCTATATTTTATCAAAAATCACTACAGCTACACATTCAACCTATAAACAAATTACGGCAAATTCTTTTGAACTTTATACAACAGCAGGATATTTGCAAAATACTCTAGCAAAAGAAAATTTGCAAAGTTTAATGCAACAAATTGAAATACCATTTAAGCTTGCTTTTGGTTTTGGTCACTCCATCCTTGAGGCGAGCCAAAATGCAAATAACGCCTTAACTTTTGCTAAACCATGTGAAATATTTATACTAGATGAACATAAAAATTTGTTAGGTCCGTTCCCAAAATCGGAAATAAAGCTTGCTTTAAAAACGGATGATCCTGACGTTTTAAAAATGGCAAAGCTAACAAGCCTAAGTCCTTTAAATATTTCTAAAATCATCGACTTTAGTCGAGAGCGACAATCAGCTCAATTTACTGCTTACAATCTTTCAGAATACCTTCAAGTGACAAGACGTACAACAGAGCGTATCATAAAAAAATTAGTAGACAATGGCTATGCTAAAGTTGTAGGAGAAGAAATGACCCATCAGCAAGGTCGCCCACGCACAATCTATGAATTGAACTTTGCTATTTATTAAAAATTCTCGCAGATACTTTTGGCATCTGCGAGACTACGGTTAGCTAGTAGATGGGATGGAATTATTCCACTACCGCCATATTCGCATCGTTTATTTCTTGCTCCTTTTTACGCTTCTCTGCCTCTGCAATTTCTTCAGGAGTTAGTTTTACTATTGCAAACCCGATATAAGCATAGATAATTGAAATAATAGGTACAGTGAAGTTAAGAATCGCATATGGTGCATATTCCATAGCACTTACGCCTAATGTTGCTAAAATAAACACACCACAAGTATTCCAAGGGAAGAATACGGACGTTAATGTTCCCCCATCCTCTAACGCACGAGATAGGTTTTTAGAATGTAAACCACGTTGTTGATAAACACCTGCAAACATACGTGAAGGTACTACAATCGAAATATATTGCTCAGAACATGTAGCGTTCGTTGTGATACAAGCTGCTATCGTTGAAGCAACTAGACTACCTGTAGATTTAGCAAATTTCACAATAACGTTCATAAGCGCTTTTAACATGCCTGAGTATTCTAAAATACCACCAAACGTCATCGCTACGATTGTCATTGAAACCGTATTCATCATTGAATCTAAGCCACCACGGTTAAATAAATCATCCACCATGTGATTACCTGTAGAGATTTCAAATCCAGCCTGTAATGCTTGTACAGCACTTGCTGCTGAACCACCTTGTACAAAAATTTGTAGTAAGAAACCTGAAACAATCCCAATAATTAAAGCAGGAATTGCTGGCACTTTTTTTGCAACTAATACAATAACACCAACTGGAACAAGTAATAGCAAAGGAGAAATAACAAAGCTTTCCTCCATTACTTTTAAAGTTGTTAAAATTTCTTCTGACTTCATAGAGACATCTGCAAATTTTCTTCCCATAATGCCAAAGACAACAAGCGCAATGACAAGAGCCGGAATTGTTGTGTAAAGCATGTGCTTAATATGATCAAAAAGGTCTGTCCCGGTTAAACCTGCTGCAAGATTGGTCGTATCGGATAAAGGCGACATCTTATCGCCAAAATATGAACCTGAAATAACAGCTCCAGCAATCATTGCTGCCGGAATTCCCATACTTAAGCCAATCCCCATTCCAGCAACACCGATTGTTGCCATTGTAGACCATGAGCTACCTATCGCCAATGAAACGATTGAACATAACAGCATAATTGTTACTAAGAACCATGCTGGAGAAATTAATTTTAAGCCGTAATAAATCATTGTTGCTACGACACCGCCACCAATCCATGCACCGATTGTCAAACCTACTAAAATAATAATGACAATTGCTGGTAAAGCTAGGCGTATGCCCTTATACATCATTTCCTCAATTTCCATCCACTTAAATCCATGTAATTTGGCAACAATTGCTGCTACTGTTGTGCCAACAAGAAGAGGTACGTGAGGGCTTTGCTCTAATACAACTACTGTAATAAGCATTGTAATAATCATAATTGCAAAAGTTAAAAGTGCCCAAAGAGCATTAATTTCTTTTTTCATGGTCCCATCCCCTTTTTTTGCACCTGATTACTTTGTCGAATTTTTAAGGCGCAAATAATTTTTTACGTTTTTTAGCTTAATATTCAAAAAATTAAAAGTCAACGCAAAAAATTTATGCCTCTCAAGCAAATCTCACTATTTTAGCGTAATAAAACGCTTTCAAGTAGCTATTAAAAACAATGCAAACCCTTGTATATCCATACATTTTGTAAAATGTTCATACAAAAAAGCTATATTAAAAGAAAATATAATCTTTTAATATAGCTTTATTTTTTATTCGGATTTTGGTTTTTTTTCTAATACACATGCAAGTACTTTTGCAGCATCGATTAGCGCACTACGCTCGAAGGTCATCTTAGGATGATGTAATCCTGGTGCCAAGTTAGCCCCAATACCTATCATCGCCGCTTTTAGTTCTGGTTTTTTCACCGTGTAGAAATGGAAATCATCGCTACCTGGTGTAGTAATTTCATCCGCTAAATGCTCCTCACCTAACGTTTCAATGATTGCCTCTTTCGCCATTCCTGCTGCAATTGGTGAAACTTCAGCACCTGGCGTGTAATCAATCCACTTCCAGTCCATATCAATTTCAAACTGTAACTGTATAGCTTTTAAACCAGACTCAATACGACTTCGGAGTAATTCGAGCTGTTGATTATGCTGTGCGCGAATATCCATCGAAAAGCTAGCGTTACCTGGAATAATATTTGTACTACCGCCATCTGCAATAATTTTTGTTAGTTTTGCAGAATATGGTTCAAACGGTGATAGATGAATACTGTTCAGCATTTGTTGAACAGCCATAATCACATCAATGGCATTCTTACCTTGATGTGGTCTTGCACCATGTGCATCTATTCCATGAATTGTTCCCTCTAAAAAATAAGCAGCACCATGATGGATGGCTGGAGAAACCTTTCCAAGTGGCAATTCTTCAATCGGTCTTAAATGTACACCGAATAAATGCGATACCCCTTCAACTGCTCCACGATCATAGGCTGCACAGGCGCCATTTCCTAGTTCTTCAGCAGGTTGAAAAATAAACCGAACACGATGTTGCAATGGCAGATCTTTAAGTAGTAATAATGCACCAAGAACCATTGTCATATTTGCATCATGACCACATGAGTGATTCGCCTGCCATTTCCCATCTACCTCTTGCCACAACGCATCAATATCTGCTCTAACAGCAACGATCTCATCCCCTGTCCCAATTTCAGCAATTAATCCAGGCACATCGCCTAATAAACGATAGGACACATTTAATTCGTCTAGTATGGACGCAATTTTTTTAGTTGTCTCAAATTCCTTCCAGCTTACCTCAGGAAATTTATGAAAATGATCAAACCATTGAAATATTGAATCTTCTAACGATATAACATCTGCCATCATTACACCTCATACTCATTTTTGTTACTCATTATACATGAAATAATTTCAGAAAAGTACATATGTAATTCGACCCATATTTCAAATATTTTATACAATTTTCGTATTTCTTATATATGAAACAAAAGGACCGTGCTGAAAGTTTATTCTCTTTCACACAGTCCATCAAATAAATATTATAAACTTGTAAAAAAACCTTGTGGATATTCATCATAATGAATGATTGTAGCCTGCTCTTCATTTTTTTCTTTTTCCATCACTAATTCAGGCTCTTGATCCATTAAATACGTTTCAAACTTTGAAATGAACAGCTTTTTCATTTTACCACCTCAATTTAATAGAATTTTCTGATAATAGAATTATACATTACCTTTTTATAAAAAAGCAACAAATAATGCTACATATGCATAATAAATATAAAACCAATCACTTAATTAGATTAATATCAACCATAATATGGATAACTCATTTTTTCAGAAAGTAAAAAAGAATCTACATGAAAACTATAGGGAAAATAAACCTTATACAATGGTTTAATCCCCTATAATAATCAGCAGATTCCTGTTAAATTTCATTAAGTATTTAAGACGCTGTCACACTAGTATCATTCTTTTCCTTTTTTCCGGGAATGTCTTTATGCTGTGTTATAAACTGAATGATAAACAATATGATAAAAATTGCTAGCCCTGACCAATCTGAGAATTTCTCTGGATAGATTAGTAATAAACCTGCAGCAATTGCTATCAAACGTTCTACCCAAAGCATTTTACGATACCAGTAACCGATTACTCCTGCCCCAATCGCTACCATGCCAGTAATTGCAGTAAATACGACCCATAAAATTTGTGGTATCGTAGTATCAATCATTAGTAACGCAGGTGAAAAGACAATCATGTAAGGAATAATAAACGCTGCAATGGCAAGCTTGGCTGAGTTTACACCTGTTTTAATAGGATCTCCTCCAGAAATACCCGAGGCCGCAAAGGCTGCGAGTGCTACTGGTGGTGTTATATCAGCAATAATGCCGAAATAGAACACAAAGAAATGAGCCGATAATAAGATAACTACTGGCACCAATTCCTGTGGTGTGTTCGGTGATAATAAAGCTACGATTGCAGGAGCAGCAATTGTTGATGTTATGACATAGTTTGCAGTTGTAGGAGCCCCCATTCCTAATATTAATGAGGCAATCATAACAAAAATTAGTGTTAAAATAATGCTACCTCCAGCTAATGATACTAAACTATTTGCGAGACTTAAGCCTAAGCCTGTTTTTACTACAACACCAACGATAATACCTGCACAGGCAGTTGCTGCTACTACACCAAGAGCTGTACGTGCTCCTTCAACTAATGCATCAATAATATCTTTTGGCTTTAATCGTGTTTCTTTATTAAACATTGCTACACCTATAGAAATAATAATGCCGTAGAGAGCAGCACGCATCACTGGTGTACCTGTTAGCATTAATATGATGATAGCAATAATTGGTAACAGCAAATAAATTTTCGTAAATACCTCTCGTCGATTTGGCATTTGATCATCACGTAAACCCTTTAATCCTACACGCTTTGCCTCAAAATGCGTCATAATCCAAATACCTGTAAAATACAACAGCGCAGGTATTGCAGCTGCCTTCGCAATATCCCAATATGTTATGCCACGTCCAATAAATTCTACCATTAAAAATGCTGCTGCACCCATAATTGGTGGCATTAACTGACCACCTGTAGAGGCTGCTGCTTCAACTGCACCCGCAAACTCTTTTCGATACCCAAGCTTTTTCATCATAGGAATTGTATATGAGCCTGATGTTACAACATTCGCAACAGAACTTCCCGAAATTGTCCCCTGTAACGCACTGGAAAATACCGCTACTTTAGCAGGTCCCCCAATTAATTTACCTGCAAGAGCTACTGCCAAATCATTAAAATATTGCCCTACTCCCGTCTTTACTAGAAAAGCACCAAACAGTAAGAATACAAAGATGAATGTAGCAGAAACACTAATTGGCGTACCAAAAATACCATCAGTCGTATAATACATAAGATTAACGATACTCTCTAAATCTTGACCTCTATGTGCCATAAATGAAGGAAAATATGGACCAAAGTACGCATAGATCAAAAACACAACTGCAATGATTGTAATTGGCAATCCAACTGCACGACGAGCTGCCTCAAGAACCAATACAACAGCAATTATTCCAACTATAAAATCTATTTGTGTAATCGTTCCATTACTATTAACAAGCTCCGTGTAATTGATAGTCCAATAGGAACCTACTACAATGGATAAGATTGCTAAAATATAATCAAACCATGCGATTTTATGCTTCGCAGCTTTTTTCCGAACAGGGAACAGCAAGAAAATAAGTGTTAAACCAAACCCTAAATGAATTGTACGCTGTATTTGAGCTGGAAATTGACCAAAGATTGCTGTGTATAATTGAAACAATGAAAATGCTAATAGTCCAAAGAAAATGACATGCTTCATGATGCCAGTAATTGTTCGTACATTCGATTCTATATCGTATTTCTCAAGGATTGCTTGCTGCTCCTCAGCAGATATTTGTTCGAATTCTTCTACTTTTTCTTTGTCTTTTAATTTTTGCTGTTTTGTCATCTCATCCTTACTCCTTTCCATTGTTCATAAAGTGATAAACGCTTCACCTCAAATAAATAAGAACTACCCCTTTGTAAATCTTTTTTTAAATCATATTCATAGTGCTCGTATATCAACACAAGATCTAAATCTAAATCACCAATAAATATTGTAAAATTGTCGATAATTTCGTTGTTAAACTGTAAATAATATCTACCATTACGCTCTGTTAATATTTGATTCTCCTCAGCATTGCTCGGCATACCAATTGCTAAATCTTCATACTCCATTCCTACCATTTGAATACGCTTCCCACCTATGTATTGATAATGTTCTAGCACATCCGATTTATGAATAGAATGAGTGTATCTAATTTGAAAGGTCTCCTCAGTTGTTAGTGGTATAAAATGCAGTATTGGATGCACAGTACGCGTTTCCGTAAATGCGAATACCTTTTGGAAAGGAAGAAAAATAACTAGGCATAAGATACTACATAAAATAGCAAAAACTATAAGCACTTTCCTCTGTCGCACAACATTTGTTCCTCCACTTAAAAAGCTATTGACTTTTCATCATGCTTTAAAGTAAGAAAAAAGACCCGAAGCTTTACGCAACCCGAGCCTCTTTATTAATTACTTTTCACTCACTATAAGCGATGATTGTTAGCTAATACATTATTTCTTTTCATCAAAGTACTTTTGTGCACCTGGGTGAACATCAATACTAATACCAGCTAAACCAGTTTCTGCTTTGATGAACGCTCCTTTTGCATGAGAAATTTTACCTGCGTTATCATAAATAGCCTTTGTCATTGAATAAACAACATCATCTGGAAGATCCTTTTTCACTGCTAGCATCGCAAGAACAGACACTGTTTCAGTATCATTAGCAATACCATAAGTTCCAGCCTTTACTGTATCTTTTGCATAATATGGATATTTCTCAATTAATGCATCTGCTTTACCAGGATCTACACCAATAATATTTACTTTCGTCGTGGCATTTAATGCCTCAACTGCTGCTGTGGGTGTACCAGCTGTTATAAATGCTGCATCAATTTGACCTGATTGAAGACCATCTGTGGATTCCCCAAAATCGAGGTTTTGAGCTTTAATATCATTCATTGTTAGTCCATGAACTTCAAGTAATTGTTCAGCATTTGCATAAGTTCCAGACCCTGGTGCACCTACAGATACCTTTTTTCCTTTTAAATCTGCATATGACTTTATTCCAGATGCCTCAGTTGTAACTAGTTGTACCGTCTCTGGATAAAGAGCACCTAAAGCAGCAATTGTATCAATTTTCTTTTTGAACATTAACTTTCCTTCAGTAGCATAATAAGCAATATCTGTTTGAACAAATGCAATCTCACCTTTGCCCGCTTCCAATGCATTCATGTTTGCAGCAGAGGCTTGTGATACCTCAGCAGTAGTTTTAATACCTGTTTCTGTAGTAATAAAATCAGCAAATGTTCCACCTAATGCATAGTAAGTTCCCTGTGTTCCACCTGTAAGTAAGCTCATTAATTTAATGTCGGATGCTGGCTTGTCAGAAGATACCGAATTATCCTTATCCTTGGTACCTGTTCCGCCATCGGCCCCGCATGCAGCCAGAATTAAGAGTGCAAATGCTGTTAAGAGCAGAAATAGATTAAAGCGCTTTTTCTTCATAGTAACCTTCCCCCTTGGTTATATTTAATAATCTATTTAAAATTATCAAATTTAGTATAATAATGTCAATAAATTTATGGTAAATTCAGTATTTTATAAACATACAATCATTTTTCAAACCAATTCTAATCATATCTCTATTACCCTGAAATATTCTCTATTAAACAATAAATTACTACCTTAATAAATTCCGCTTTAAAATAAAACGAAATGTATATGTATAAAAATGCAGAAATGGCATCTATTTATTTACCATTTCAAAAAAATACTGTACCTAAAGTAATTGCCTTCAGATACAGTACTCACTATTATTGAATGACTCCACATGCAATTCTTGCTCCAGAATTACCAGCAGGATCTGTTTTATAGTCGTCTTCGGATTCATGGATAACTAAGGCTGTACCTTCCCCGTTTAGTAACGAATTAGCCGCATTTTTTTCTAGTGTCAGCCCTTCAGCTAAAAAATTCAAATCCACATTGCCATCCTCACCAACTTCTAAATTTGGAAGATCTCCTAGATGATAGCCTTTTGGATTGAGCTTCCCGTGCTCTTTAGATGTTGGATTAAAATGTGGTCCGGCAGATTCAAAGGTTGGCGGTTCGCATTTTCCAACTGCATGTATATGAATTCCATGCGTCCCTGGTGGCAATCCCGATAACGCTAGCGTCATCATTACCCCATTATCCTCTTCTTGAAAATACGCATTTCCATAGCTTTCATTATCTTTACCGATTACTTTTGCGGTTGCTGTCAGCGGGGATTTAGCATTAACTGCCACTTTCTCTTCTTTCTTTTCAAAAAAACCACACCCTCCTACAAACACCAATAGAGACATAAATACCAAGCTTATTTTTTTCATAATTAATACCTCCTCTATTTCTGATGGTTCCCAACAATCCTTACACTTATTCGATTTATCTAAAAAAATAAAAGAGACATCTCCTAAGAGATATCCCTTTTCCTGACATCAATTTAAAACCTTCACTGTTACCTGCTTGACGCCCCACTTCCGGGCTTGTCCCTCTGAAGGGATAAAGACATCAATTTTATTGCCTTTAATGGCACCGCCAGTATCCGCCGCTATTGCTTCTCCATAACCTTCAACCCAAACCTTTGTGCCTAGAGGAATAACCCTTGGATCTACAGCAATTACCTTTAAATTTGGATTAGATCGAATATCTGTCCCATTTGCTGTAATACCTGAACAGCCTTCACAATATGCAGTATAAGCAGTTGCACGCATCGTTAATGTTTTACCTGTCCCCTTTGTTGCGGCACTTCCCCCTTTTGTAGTTGTTGCTGGCTTTTGTACTTTATTTACGGTTGGTTTTGTTTTTGGTTTTGCCGCTGACGCCTTAATGGCTAATTGCTCCCCTACAAAAATTAAGTCAGATGAGAGATTATTCCATTCCTTTAATTCTGCAATCGTTACATTATTTGTGAGTGCAATATTAAATAAAGTATCACCTTTTTCAATAAGATGTTGATCCTTAGGCTTCTCATCACCCTTAACTATGCTTAAAGTTTGCTCTGGATATATCCATGTCGAATCTATTTCACTTATTTGCTGTAATTCTTCTATAGATAAATTAAAAACTTTTGAGATTCCCCAAAGTGTGTTGCCAATTTGAACCCTGTCTATTTCCTCAGCAGAGGAAGAACCCGTAAATACACTTAGACTAAAGGTCAATGCCACAGCTAATGCAAATGCTTGTTTTTTCATATTTCATATTACCTCCATATTTTATTATTTTTTTGCAATCTGGTGCTAGCACGCTAGAGATAGGCTCTTCTATGCAATCGATGCTAGAGAATGCGTTTAATAACTCAGGACAATGGACCTGATATTACAAATTATTACTATAAAAACAGAAAAATATACAATACCGATCATATATTTAGCAAATAACACAATTTTATGGGATAAAAACTAAAACAAATGTTAATGATTCACATCTTTTAAATGTTGGAAAAACAATGTTTTCATCCGATAATAGAGGAAAGGAGGAATGTAGGATGGAGACTTATTCGATATTGGTTTCTAAGGAGCTAAAGCTGCAAAAAAATAGACTACCACAAGCAATGCGAGACGCACTCCATTTAAATATGACCTTGTTAATCATTGTCAAATTGATTGTCAATAAATCTCAACAGCTTGCTAACAATCGAATGTACAAAGGAACCGTGATAGAAATTTCATATTAACCTATCCTCATTTTCGATTTAGGTTAAAAACATCTGAAAGTTGGTGCCCTTTTTGATTCGAGTAATTGTTATGGACGATGAGCCATTAGCTCTTATAAACATGGAGAAAAAGTTAGAGGAGTTTGATTCAATAGAGGTTATTAAAACTTTTACAACTGTAAAAGAATTGATGGCTGAAGGACCAAACCTGTCCTTTCAAGTAGCATTTTTAGATATTGAAATGCCTGGCATGAACGGTTTAGAGGTTGCACATCTTCTCCAAGAATGGAATCCAAACATCTATATCGTTTTCGTTACAGCATATCGTGATTATGCAATTCAAGCATTTGAAATCCACTCACTTGATTATTTATTAAAGCCTATTTCAAAAGCTCGCTTAGAGACAACCATAAATAGAATCCAAGCACTCTTCCACCAAGAAAAGAAGTCACTTCCTGTAGTAGATCAACAAAAATCCTTATTGACTATTCAATGTTTTGGAGGTTTCGTTGTCTCCTATGATGATAAAACCGTACTTTGGAGAACGGTTAAAACAAAGGAGTTATTTGCCTTTCTTTTTTCTAATCTTAATAACCTCATTCCTCGTGATACTATAATTGATGCTTTATGGACTGAGACAGACTATAAGAAAGCTAGGGTGCAATTGCATACAACCGTTTCATATCTCCGTACAACACTCTCTACATTAGGCTATTTAGATGTGATTCAGTATGCAAATGGCTGTTATATTTTACAGCTTGAAGATTTCCAATGTGATGCTTATGACTTAGAGCAGATCTTAAATGAGAAAATGGAGAGTGGAAGGCTCAATATTGAGAAGGCTGAGGCACTTATACAAAAGTATCAAGGCGAATACATGGCTACACTAGATTATCCGTGGATTATTAGTAAAGCCAATTATATGAATAACCAGTTTACGCTTTTGCTGCATAATCTTGAGGGCCATTATACAGCCATAAATGACGTAAAAAAGCGAGAACATGTCTTACTCTTAGCGTTTGAACATAATCCATATTCTGATAAAACTATTCAACAACTTATGCAACACTATATCGATATAGATAATCGAGCAAGCGCTGTAAAAATTTACAATAAATTTAGAGATACCTTGTTAAATGATCTTGAAATTTTACCAAATCAAGAAACAACGGAGCTTTTTAATGCGCTATCGCAGGAATTATAACCACTATTATTCATATAAAAAAGTATGCTAGATGTAACTTATAGCATACTTTTATTTTTTGCATTTTTTTATTTGATTATTTTTTCTGATAGCTCATCAACGACACAGGTACAGTTTCTGCCTGATTGTTTCGCTTTATATAATGCCTGATCTGCAATGGAGATTAATTGATTCGGATTCATAATGTTTGTTGTAAAAGCCGTAATACCTGCAGACAATGTTACCGGCCGTCCACATGCGGTATCTAGTAAAGCCTGCTTTATTCGTAGATTTTCAGCTATTTCAATAGCGATATCAACTGTAGCGGACGGTAATATGACCATAAACTCTTCCCCACCATAGCGAAAGCACATCCCCTGTTTACCAATGTTGTTCTGCATATGATTAGCAAAGGATTTTAAAACCTCATCCCCCATAGTATGACCATATGTATCGTTTATACTTTTAAAGTCATCTAAATCTATTAAGACTATTGCATGGGGTACTCTATTAAAAATTAATTCATTTAAAATTTGATCCATCCTTCTACGGTTAGGAATTCCTGTTAAAGAGTCTAAATTTAGCTGATTTGTTAAGTCAGATATTTTACTTTCTGAAAGAATTACAACGTTCTCTACTACTTCTTTTAACGATCGCACTTCATCATACCAATCATTAATCACTTCAAGCTCTTGAACCCCTTCCGCTCTTTCTACACTAGTAGAAAGTTTTTGGAGAGGTCGTACAATTTTTAAAGCAATCCATATTGCTACTATCAAAATAATTACAAACAAAATGAATAAAGGAACAATCATACTTTTGAAAAAGGTGCTAAATGAAATGGTATTTTCATCATGTATTTTACCAACCAGTTGCTCCATATTATGTTCAATGGACTGTGCTTGATTAGGGTCATTTAAACTTTCCTGTATATAGTTTTCGGTCATGGCCGAAAGTTCCCTTACATAATTCTCTTGCATCGTGTTTTTATTTTGCATAAGAATGTCGTTAAAATTTCGATAGCTGCTCCAAATACTAACACCAGATGTCGCAAGTACAACGATGATTATCATACTCACAATAACAAACGATAACTTTAACTTGTATTTACCCACAATAGATCATTTCTCCCATTGAGATGATTTTTTCGTTAAATCTTATCTATGTTTTTACTCATAAAAATTGATATATTTATTCCATCATCATACGACATAGTTCTTAAAAAATACTTAACAATTAATTAAATTTAACCGACTTTAGAAATATAATGAAACTCAAAAAGAACTATATTTAAGACATTGTGAACATCTTTATATCTTAAAGTATTCTTTAAGAGAATTAATTATTTCCATTTTCTGATTTTCATGGCATGGTAAATATAGTCCTTTTTCTTATTCAGAAGACCATTTAGGAGGTCCTTATGTCACTGTTTAAAAATACCGCTAGTCGTGTACTTACTATTGTTTTAATATTTATTGCTCTGACCATTCTTCGCCTATTATGGCTATCATATTTTCTTCCTTCTAGTAATCAGCCTGTCGCCCATGAAGGAATATTTGATATTCGACATCAGCAGTTACCTGAAGATGAAGTTCTTCATCTCAATGGAGAATGGCTCTATTATCCAGATTTAGTAGATCCCCTAACCATTAACGATCGTACACTCACTTATTCTTCCAGCGTTAATAGGACGATTCCTATAAAAGATGCAGGGAAAATAGCACAAAGCTACGGTACATATCGTTTAAAAATTCAACTTAATACGAATGCTGCTAAAGATAACCATTACGCTATTCGAATTCCAGCTGTATCTACAGCTTCAGCATTATATATTAATGGTAAATTGGTTGGGCAATCAGGCAAAGTTGCTTCTAACCCACAAAGCCATAAAGGTCAAGCTGCCCCTTATACTGTTTATTTTACAAATGAGCAATCTGAAATGGACTTAGTACTACACGTATCTAATTTTGATACTTCAGAAAGTCCTACTATTAGTAAAAGAGTTTTATTTAGCTCAGCAACAGCTATGATACATCATCAACAGGTTACCAAGCTATCTCTTGCGACTATTTCAATTATGCTCATCATATTCGCACTCTTCAGCATTTTAGTGTTTTTATTTATTTATCGAAAACCTATTGTATTACTGTTCACCGTTGGCTTTCTATTGCCTTTAGCCGATGAGTTAATAACCTTTGATCGCTCTATATTAGATTGGTTACATTTAGAGTATGCTTGGTCATTTAAACTATCGTCAGTCATTTATCTAGGGGCTTCTTTTTTCTTTGTCCAATTTATGCGTGTTTTACTAGTCAAATATCGTTATGCAAAATGTTTTCAGCTGTTCTTTCATTTATATGCTTTAGGAGCTCTATTGATTGTACTTTTACCTATTAAATGGCTGTATATATCAAATTTGCTGTTCTTTATTCTTTATGCTGCTTCATTTTTATTTGTAGTCGCCTTTGCGTTAAGAGAGTACATTGAAAATCAAACACAGAGCTCTGTCTTTATTGCTCTTACAGCTCTTAGTACAACAAATGGCGTTATCTGGGGGCTTATTAAATCTATATATGTTTTTGATATACCGGTTTATCCACTTGACTATTTATTTATCATGCTTGGGTTTTCGAGTTACTGGTTTAAACGCTTTTTTGAAAATACAGAGCAAATTAAAGATTTAGTGGCTAAATTACAAAAGGATGATGAATTAAAGGATGAGTTTTTATCAAGTAGTTCACAGAAGCTGTGGGATCCTATGAATAAAATGATTACTTTAGGACAGTCCATTTATGATAATCCTAATAATAAGCTAGTAGCTGAGGATCAGGAAAATCTTAAGTTTCTCATTGATATTGGGAGAAGTATGTCCTTTACATTAAATGACATATTGGATTACACTCGCTTAAAAGAAGGAAATCTACATCTTCATAAAAAAGTTATTAGCATCCAAGGCGCTGTATATGGGGTTTTTGATATGCTAAGGTTTATTACAAATGGAAAACAAATTCACATGAATTCTACTATTGCTCAATCATTTCCTACTATACTTGCTGATGAAAAGCGCTTAATCCAAATTCTTTTTAATCTTTTACATAATGCTATTAAATATACAGATGCTGGCTCTATTGAAATTAGTGCACATATAGAAAAGAATATGGCTGTTATCCATATACATGACACTGGTTTAGGCATGGATGATTCGATTCAAAGTCGGCTATTTTCCCCATACGAGCAGGGAAACGAAAATGATGATGGAATTGGGCTTGGTTTATTAATTTCTAAAAAGCTTATTGAATTACATGGTGGCACATTGAAAATACATTCTATTCCTAACAAAGGATCTGATGTTTATTTTACTTTGCCTTTAGCAATGGAAAACGTAAAGGATCAGCATAACTCTTTAAAGCATGAGATTACAGCAGTTCCAGCAGAAGAAAAAATCCTAGCCTCTATAACAGAAAAACAATTCAAAATCTTAATGGTTGATGATGATCCGGTAAATTTAACAATAATGCGTAGTTTATTTGCATCAACCGAGTATGCTGTTAAAACTGTAACTAGCAGTGAAATGGCTTTAGCTGCTTTAAAGGACAACGATTGGGATTTGGTTATAATTGATGCCATGATGCCCTATATCTCTGGCTATGCATTAATTGAGATGATGCGAGAGCATTATTCCTTACTCGAATTACCAATATTATTATTAACAGCTCGAAAATACCCGGAAGATGTTTACATTGGCTTTGCACATGGGGCAAATGATTATGTGACAAAGCCTATTAATGCTCTTGAATTAAAGGTTCGAAGCCGCGCTTTGATCGATCTCAAATATAGCATCCATCAACAATTGCAACTGGAGACTGCTTGGCTACAAGCCCAAATACAACCACACTTTTTATTTAATACTTTAAATACAATTGCATCACTTAGTACCATCGATACAGATCGTATGGTTAACTTATTGCATCATTTTGGTGAATATCTCCATGCAAGCTTTGATGTGCGAAATCTGCAGCGAGTTGTTCCGCTTAAGGAAGAATTAGAGCTAGTAAACTCGTATCTCTATATTGAACAACAGCGCTTTGGGCAACTACTACATGTCGAATGGGATATTGATAGTCCTATAAATATTGATATTCCCCCTATCTCCATTCAAAATTTAGTAGAAAATGCAATACGTCATGGCGTATTAAAACAGGAAAAGGGCGGAACAGTCTGTATTCGTATTAAAGATGCTCCTGATTTTGTAGCAATAAGTGTTATTGATAATGGTGTTGGTATAGATCCGACCATCTTACATGAATTACAATCAGGTAACGATCATAAAAGTACTAACTCTGGCATAGGTATCCGTAATACTGATTTACGCCTAAAAAGGATTTATGGACAAAGATTGCACATTGAAAGCACACTTAATAAAGGAACAACTATATCTTTCCGCATTCCCAAAAATTAATTTTAAAAGGGCCACCACACTCTCAATTGGATTTGTGGTGGCTCTTCTTTATAATGTAGAGTTACATAGATTTTAAAAAATCAGGGTACAATAAAAGAAGGTAACTAAAGAAAGGTCGATACTATGTACAAAATTTACATAATCGAAGATGATGCTAATATTTCAAGGCTAATCACGGAGCAATTAACAAAATATCAATTTCAATGCTATACTGTCCAGCAATTCCATCACATTGTAGAAGAATTTCAGGCTATTCAACCCCATCTTGTGGTTATGGATATTAACCTACCAACCTATGATGGCTATTTTTGGTCACGGAAAATCCGCCAGCTTTCCACATGTCCGATCATCATTGTATCAGCGCGTATTAACGATATTGATCAAGTTTACGGTATAGAAAATGGTGCAGATGATTTTATGACTAAGCCCTTTTCACTTGATGTGTTTATGGCAAAAGTGAATGGTCTTATCCGTCGTACATATGGAGAATATGCTTCTTCTGACTCTTCTATCATCACCATTGCAAATACAACTTTAAATACTGATACTGTTCGTCTTCAAACAGCAAAACAGGAGAGCTTATTAACATTAAAAGAAATGCAACTTTGCAAGTTACTATTTGATTCATATCCGAATGTTGTTACTCGTCAAGAGCTGTTAAGTGCCATTTGGGATGATGAAACCTTTGTTGAGGAAAACACCTTATCCGTGAACATCGGCCGTCTACGTAAAAAATTTGAAGTCATCCAATCTTCGCTAGCGATTAAAACCATTCGTGGGCTTGGTTACCAATTAGTGGAGGTAGAAGAATGAAACTTTTTTTTCGAGATCATGCAAGTGTCATTATCCTTTACACTATAAGCTTTCTATTTCTTCCTTGGCTAATACAGGTATTAGATGATTTATCATCGCACTATTTCTATTTTATTTTTCTCGTCAGCTTCTTATTTACGATTTGGCTAGTTGGTCGTTATTTTCGTAGAAGGAAATTGTATGCCCATTTACAAAACGACACCCTCACACATAATGATTTACATTTATTTGAACCTCAAGCTTGGATTGAACAAGCCTATAGCTCAAAGCTACGTCAAATGCAGCATTTATATTTAACTCAGCAGCAACTACTTGAAGAACAAGGAAATGAAAGACAGCTTGTGTTATCTCATTTTGCCCATCAGATGAAAACACCCCTATCGGTGATTCAATTGATTATTCAATCTAATCCTAATGCTGCTGCAAATAATCCATCCGAGTGGCAGATTATTAAGAATGAATGTGACAAGATGACATTTACCCTCAACCAACTACTCAGTTATGAACGTACTTCCCATCTTGCTGCGGATTTAAAAATTGAAGCACTCCTATTAAAGGAACTGGTTCAGGAGGTAATCAACGATTTAAAGGATTATTTCATCGCTAAGGAAATTTTCCCTAAAATATTATTCAACGACAACCCTATTATTTACTCAGACCAGAAATGGTTAAAAATTACGCTCTATCAAATTCTCAATAACGCTATTAAATATGGGGATTCTGAAAGCTCCATTCAAATCATGTATGACAATGCTATTTTACAAATTAAAAACGAGGGAGAGACCATTCCTGAGAGCGAGATTTCCCGAGTCTTTGATTTATTTTATACAGGTACAAAAGGACGAATGGGTGGTGAAGCAACAGGGATTGGCCTCTATTTAGTGAAGAAGATACTAACCTCTTTAGAGCACCCTTTCACTTTACTATCTCTAAACAATACCACAACCTTTACCATAGATTTTTCAAATAAGCGGAAAAAAGTAATATGACAACTTTGTCATATTGACGTCATATAGCTAAATAGGTATATGACTTCTCCTTTTTTATAATAGAGCTATTCAATTAAAATAAGGAGTTGTTGAAGATGGGAAACAGTATCCTACAAGTGTCCAATCTACAAAAAGAATATATCGGAGAAATCACCTATAGAGCATTGAATGGTATCAATTTTCAGCTTGGAGAAAATGAATTCGTAGCAGTTATGGGGCCTTCAGGAAGCGGAAAAACAACATTTTTAAATAGTGTGTCCACAATTGATCGCCCTACTGCTGGAGAAATCCTTATAAATAGTAGAAATCCATATACATTAAATGACGATGAGCTTGCTAAATTTCGCCGTAAAGAATTAGGCTTTGTATTTCAGGATTTTAATCTTGTCCACACATTAACCGTGAAGGAAAATATATTATTACCACTAACATTAGATAGTTTACCTGCCGATAAAATGAACCAACGCCTAAAAAATGTGTCTCAGTTTCTTGGCATTGAAGAGCTACTATCAAAAAGGATTTATGAAATTTCTGGTGGGCAAAAACAGCGAGCAGCCATTGCACGAGCAGTTATTCATGAACCAACTTTATTATTGGCAGATGAGCCTACAGGCAATCTTGACTCCAAAGCTGTAAACGATGTGATGAACCTATTTAGTTCTATTCATACAGCATTAAATACTGCCATTCTAATGGTGACGCACGATCCATATGTTGCAAGCTTCGCCAGTCGGATTATTTTCATTAAGGATGGTAAATTATATAACGAAATTCATCGTGGTCATAATCGCAAGCAGTTTTACCAGGAAATTATGGATACACTCGCATTTCTAGGTGGTGGGCAGCATGAGCTTTAATCATATCGTTGTGCAAAATATTTTGCGTGATAAGTGGACATATATTTCCTATTTTCTTAGTAGCGTATTTTCAATCATTATTTTCTTTCTCTTTACAATCATTGCATTTCATCCAAGTTTAAATAGCTTAGATCCAGATTCAACACTTGCCATATCACTACTATTGGCGAGTATGCTCGTTTATTTGTTTTCATTTATTTATATCACTTACTCGATCATGGCATTTTTAAAGAAAAAAACAAAAACACTTGGGATTTTTATGATAACTGGGGCATCTATGAAGCAAATTCGCACACTCATCTTTCGTGAAAATATCTTAATAGGTGCTTTGGCAATAATAACAGCAATTGTTTTTGGTCTTGTTATTACCCCTCTTTTTTTAATGGGGGCCAAAGTCGTTTTAAAGGCTGAAACTTTTAGTATGTATTTTCCTCTAAAAGCAATCGTACTTACTATTTTATTATTCATTGGATTATTTGTAGTGATTTCAAAAGTTGTCACTCGGTTTATTAATAAAGAAGCCTCCATTCAGCTTTTAAAAAGTGACACTATCATTGAAAAATCTATACCAAAGCATCCTTATTTATTTGGCATTAGTATTATATGTTCAGCTACACTGGCTTATTTATTAAAAATCAATCATCATTTTGTTGAAAGCCTCGGCATTCTTTACTATTTAATATTTTTTATAAGTTTCCTTTGCTCGATTTATCTCATCATATCGCAAGGAATGCGCTTCCTTCTAAAAGCTTTTGAGAAATCGCCAGCCTATTTGCGAAAAACAAATATGCTACTAGTTTCTAATTTGAATGCAAAAATGAAATCTCATGCAAATATGCTGTTTTTAATCACAATTTTATTAAGCGGTGTATTTTTATGTACCAGTATTTTATTTAGCTCCTACTACAATGTTGCAAAGGATAGTGAAGAAAACTATCCATATAGCTTTCAATATATAGCTGATCCTAAAGCAGATCTAAATATGGTAAAAGACGATATTGATTACCTAGAAAAGAAATTATCCACAATTGATTCCCAGAAATATTTTATAGAATTTAAATCCAATGAAGAGGATCGACTCGGCTATATGTCTGTTTCTACTTATAATTTGTTAAAAAATAAATCGGTTAGCTTACATGATGATGAATTTATAGCTGTTGCTGGAAATCGTGGTTTAGAACCTATAACAAATATGCCTAAAGACCAGATTCTTAAAAATCTAAAGCTTGCATCTATAGATGAAAAAAACTTGTTATCCACTGGCTTCCAGAACACCTATTTTATTGTACCTGACCAGCTTTATGACCATATCCGCTTCCCTGTTTATCAAACCTATATCTTTGAGCTAGCTAATTGGACAGAACATACAGAACTAGCTGATAAAATTATGGAGCATATACCATCTTTACCTGATGATCGTTATGTCACTTCCAAAATAGCTTTGTATGATTCGGAAATGTTTGTAAAAAGTGTGATGTTTTTTATCGGTTCTATGTTGAGTCTTATTTTCTTAAGTGCGGCTATGAGTATACTATACTTTTATTTACAAACAACCCTTATACAGGAAAAGGAAAAATACGCAAGTATACGCAAGCTCGGCCTTTCTCAAAAGGAATTATTCACTGTTGTTTCAAAAGAACTGGCAATCCTTATATTTGTCCCATTTGCTATAGCCATTGCGATGTTATTTATCACTTTGTTGGCCATGCGAGCGATGGTTTCAACCACATTTTTACAAGTTTCCATGATAAGCTCTCTTAGTTTTTTAGCCCTATTCATGATTAGTTACTTATTTATTCGTAAGAGTTATTTCAAAAGATTGCTCACCATATAATACAAAAAACGCACTCCTCCACGAGTGCGTTTTCTTTACCAAAGAACAGGCTTTGCGACCATTAGCCATAACATAATTAGTAATAAACAGATATACATCCATGCCTTTCTCCGTAACAATAAAGCAAACTTTTTCTGGTCATAGGCGGGTGTATTAAATGTCCTTAAGGTTGGTTTGAATGCTCTTGCCAAAAAAACAATAGAAGCCAACATAACTAGAAATGTTAGGACTATCCACGATGTACTCCAATGATAGCCCGCATGCCACATTAATAAAATGCCAGACGCAACAAGAACATGCCCAGAATGCTTAACAATGGTAATAGCCCCCTTAAAGGCCTCGATATATGGTGGCATTTCAATATGAGCCGCAGTGTTCATTTTCTTAACAATTGGTAAAACTACAAACAATGGCCCAATTGAAAGAATGGCGCTTACAATATGTATATAAAGAAGAAGTGTATAAATAGAAATCATGGTGCAAACTCCCCTTATTAGCAGTCCCCTTCATTATAGCATTCAACATGTCCCGACTTTAGAAGCATTTGTGAATCCTTTGTAAACGCCACTTGAATCATTGTTAAATTGTTTGAAATCTTTACAAAGAGGGTAAGGTTTATAGTAACATGCACTTATAGAACAAAAAGGAGTGATTTTTATAGGAATTCATCAATTTTTTACAAGTCTAAATGATCTAGAACGTATTATTCGTTGCCCTGGCCGCTTCAAATTTGAAGAGCATAACGTAGCTGCTCACTCTTGGAAGGTTTCACAATACGCTATGTTTTTTGCCACATTAGAGGAAATGAATGGCGCCACAGTAAACTGGAAGGCACTTTACGAAAAGACCATTAATCATGATTTTGCTGAAGTATTTATCGGCGATATTAAGACGCCAGTAAAACATGCTAGCCCTGAGCTCAAACAAATGCTTGCACATGTGGAAGAAAAAATGATGGAAAAATTCATTATTAATGAAATCCCTCAGGAATTTCAAGCCGTCTTCTTTGAGCGTATGAAGGAGGGTAAGGATAGCACATTGGAGGGTCGTTTACTTGAATTTGCCGATAAGCTAGATCAATTTTATGAGGCCTTTGCTGAATTAAAGAGAGGAAACACTGACAAAGAATTTGTTTATATGTATCAATCAGCCCTTTCTAAGCTTTTAGCCATTCCTCTAGATGCAACGGTACATTATTTCCGTACTGAAATTTTGAAGGATGCGGTGAAGGAAAAGACACATATTGATATTCAAGCTCTCACTAATGAGGTATTAACCTCAACATAATAAGGTGCATGTACAAGTTTTCCGAATGAATAAACTCACGGAAGGCTTTTTTTATTTTCCCCAAAAAGTTTATAATGAAAGAAGAGGATTGGAGGGAAGTCTTTGTCAAAGGAATGTTCAATAGTTGAGGATTTATTACCTTTGTATAATAAGCGAGCGCTTCAGGCAGCTACTATACAGTTTGTCGAACAACATTTAGCTAATTGTGAGCATTGCCGTCAGCTAGCCACTTCAAAGCAGTTAACAAGTCATTTACCGATGAAAAGAACAATCAGCTTTTTTCATATTATTTTTATCGTTCTATCCTTTATGTTTGCGATTAATTCATCCTTATTAGGCAATCAAAAAAGCTTTGTTGTTTCCTATGCAATTTTCGGCTGTCTAACTTATTTTTTTTATAAAAATATTTGGATCGTTTTTACCATCAGCTCTGTACCAGTTTTCGTATGGGCTATTATAAATAATATAAATAATCCGCTTTATATCACTAACTACTCGTTTACGGAGTTTGGGGCCCTGTTGATCGGTGCAGGCTATATTGCCCTTTTACATACCATTTTTGCACTAATTGGTTCTGCATTTGCGATTCTTTTACGTAGGTTTACGAAAATTAGCTTTTAGCGAAAATTGGGAGCTGCCTCAAAAAAGTCAGAGACAACTCCCTCTATTACCAGTTATCCCAATTCCAAAGCTCAACATCACCAAGCTTCTGATTAGATACGCCTTCTATATTTTTCAGCTTTAATAATTCCTTTGTTGGTCCTGTCACCACAGCACCATAAGCCTGAAAACCATTCTTTTTTAAATAATCATAACGCTCTTGTAAATACGACAAACCAAGAAAATCCTCGATATAGCTTTTCTTTTCATTGTTCAGTAGCTTTTCCATATTTTCTAGCATAACACGCTGACTATCTCTAACACCATTCGTTAAATTTTGACCTACCCAAATTTTTGAATAATCATCACTAACCTTCAATCCTCCTGATAGCCCGAAACTATCATAAATGGTAAGGTTAACACTACCTTCACCAGTTGGAAATAGATCAAAGGATTTGAATTCGCCTGTATATATAGGCATCCAGACAACTTCCACATCGTATGGTTCAAGCATTTTTGTCAACTTTTTAGGCTCCATAAATGTTGTGGTAGAAAACGCTAGTTCTGCAACTGTTCCTTCGGGTAATTTTTCTAACGTTTTCCATACACCATTGTTAATTTGGGATGATGTCACTTTCCCTGTTCGAGGATCCTCAGGTAAATTGAAGCTAAATTTATCAAATTCATTTGTCGATTTCAGGCTCGAAGATGAAGAAGAATTTTTTGAAGTTAAGTTCATTTTCATCGATGAAGATGTATTAAATATTTTTTTATCCAAACTCATCTCACCTACCATTACGTTCTCTTTCCCTACTTGCTTCACAAGAGGATAGCTAAATTTTTGCGTCAAAAGTGGTGTTATTTCAGCAGATGAACCTGAATATTGTCCTTTTATATTTGGCTGCTGCCATTCTAAAGCCATTAATGAATTATAAATATGTTTACGATCTGGGCGTGTTTTTTCAAAAATGATTGATACGCTTAAAATATATAAACTATAAATAACAGCACATAGTAGCAATATACGTAATATTCGAAAGGTTAACGTAAAACGGTACTTCTGCAATATTTTTTTCTCTTTTTCCTGCGACCACTCAATCATCTTGAAATCCTCCATTCTTTTTGATTATTTCTGCTAAACGTTTACGTGCTCGATGTAACAGTATTTTCACCTGCCCCTCTGTTAGCTCCAATGCCTCCTGTAGCTCCTGATATGTAAATTGTTCATACTCTCTTAAATATAAAATTGTGCGGTAATTTTCAGGCAAAAACTTTAATAATGACTGGATATCCTCGGTTACTTCTTGCTTGAGAATATCAACTTCAGGCAAACCATAAGGACTAAGCATGTCATCCTTCCAAAATAATTGGGCAAATGGGATAGTCCTTCTTCTTTTTTGCTTGCGCCATTCATCTAAATACGTATTCCGTGCTACTTTAAACAACCATGCTCTCACATCCTCCTCTTTATAAAATGACAGCGATACCGTAGCTCGTACAAAGGTTTCTTGTACTAAATCTTCTGCTATATGTACGGACCCTGACATTTTCAGCAGAAAGTAATATAACGATTTCGCATATTCCTGATAAAGTTGCTCAAGCTCATTCTTCCGTTGCCTGTCCATGCATCCCCCTCGCTTCATAGATTTCACAAGTAAAACGTCTGTCGTTTCTAAATGTTACAGTAATTACTAAAAAATAAAAAAGAGTCGATTAGAAGTGCAATCCATTATCCGAAAATGGAGCTCTTTTTTACTCGACTCTTTTAATAACTATGCTTTTTTAACAAACTCTGACTTTAATTTCATGGCACCAAAGCCATCAATTTTACAGTCAATGTTATGGTCACCTTCAACTAGACGAATACTTTTCACCTTTGTACCAATTTTTAATGTTGAAGAACTGCCCTTGACCTTTAAATCCTTAATGATTGTAACAGAATCACCGTCCGCAAGTAAGTTACCGTTTGCATCCTTTACAATAAGTGTATCTGCTTCTTGCTCTGCTACATCTGCACTCCATTCATGTGCACATTCAGGACATACAAAATTCGCACCATCCTCATACGTATATTCCGAATTACATTTCGGACAATTTGGATAAGCTGCCATTTCCGCTTCCTCCTTTACTTTTTGCTAGGTTAATCCTATATATTCTCCTATCTTTACATAACCCGTCCTATTAAGTAAAGGTTGTTCGCCTTTTTTGTTCGCATTTGTGAATAATGTATGAAACAATTAGATGGGCGTATGGCTATTTTTTATTTAAAGCAAGACGATTTGGCATGCTTGCCCATTGACTTTTTTTCATAAACCATCTTACTTGCAAGTTTGTTTATCATGCCTTATTATATTTTTAAAGGCTGCATTGTTCGTATAATATTAAGTTTTAACCTTTAAGCTGTAAAAGGGAGTTTTATTATTGGAGTTGGAATGACGGGCCTCACACCAAGGTGAATGAGGATAAGCAGGAAAGCTTCTGCGAACACCCACTTTGAGGAGTGGTGGTTTAAAACTTTCTATAATAACTACGGCATACGCGGCTTTTTAATTTAATCATACAGCCACTTGGCTTTTGAGCGAATCACCCTTCCATTATTGGAGGGTGATTTTTTTATATCAAAATAAGCGTTGGGGTTAAACTGGGGTTAAAATTCATAATAATCCTTAATATCATTTAACTCATTTCAACATTTACCCCATTTAATTATTTCCTCTTTTACTACCATTCAAGCCAGTTTTCTATTTTTGGTCTACTACTTATTTCTGAATGACTATCCTTTTCATATAACCAAAGGTACTGGACTCCACCAAATAAATAACACTCCATTGATTTAATAGCCCTTCTCCCTTACTTTCCTCCACATAGCATAAGATGAAAGGAGGGAAAATTGTGTGCATAAATAATGAAAGTTGTAATTGTTTATCACCACAAATAGAATGCGGAAATTTTGGACCTTTTGTGGCAAAAAACATTAACTGTATAAACTTTAATGAAAGTGGCGAAGAAAACGACAGCGGTTCAATAATCCCTTTTACCTCGGGAATTTCAACATCTGTAGTTACTATAGGACCTGACTTTGGATTAACGTCTAGTCTTATAGGATTCGGTACTGCTATTAATGGTGTGCCTATTTTAAACAACACTATAGATTTATCTGGACTTTTAAGCGAAGCCTTCTCAGTTCCACGCAATGGTAATATTACTGCTATTTCCGCAGCATTTAATTACTTTTTAGATCTTAACCGAGGAGGGTTTACTACTATAACAGCTCAAATCTATCGTGCTCCTACAGGAAGTAACATCTTCACTGCTACAAATGTACGTGTTGATTTAGCTCCACCTGTCGCTGGAGTTCCAGCAGGAATAACTTTTGGTTCAGCAAATGTTGAGCCTGTACCAGTATCGGTTGGAGATCGTTTATTAATGGTATTTTACATTTCATCAATAAATCCTCCTGCTTTAAATTTCTCAGTTGAAGGTACTGCAAGTGCGGGTATTAATATTGTATAAAGAATTCCCTCTACTATTAAAACAATAAATAAGTGTATGATTTAAAAAAGGTTACATTGAGTCATGCGCTTATTTATTGTTTATGAATATTCCTTTCCTCTAACCAATTGTAGAAAGGTACTGGACGTTCTCTTTTCGCTTTGCCCTCCACAGATGATGATTTACTAGTCCTCTTACTAGAACGCTCTACAGCCTTACTTTGGGTTAGGGCTAATAAAGCTTTTGGAGAAGAAGGTTTACAACGGAAAACAAAGCATGAAGAACATCCTGTTCAATTCAAATTAGATGTATTAAACTTTATGAAACAAAAAGGTGCTTCTTACCAAGATACAGCAATACGATTTAACTTGAATGATCCTAGCTTAATCGCAACTTGGAACAGTAAGTTTTTAAAAGAACGAGTGAGAAGGCCTGAAACATGCGAAAGGAAGGCCCTCTATGTCTAAAAAACCAAAAGCTACAGTGACAAAAGCAGAAAAAACAATGTCTCGTGAGGAGCAGTTAGAACGTGAAAATGAACGACTTCGTCTAGAGGTTACGTATTTAAAAAAGTTGAAGGCTTTTCGAGAGAACCCAGATGCCCATAGCTGTCAACTTAAGATTTCTACACATCTAATCAAATGATTTCATAATTAGAAATGATAGGTTTCATTTATCGTTAAAATGGGAAAAAGTATTTTAAACATATCAAAATAAACCCCTCTAGGTGAGTTGGTTATATTTGGATATTCTACGTGAATTGAAGGCGTTGAAAGGCTGTTCCTTTGGTGGACTTTGATTTCCGGGCCGTCTTGAGCAGGAACTCGGTGGTCAAATGGATAAAGTCTTTCAATCCCTTCTCTTTTTTTATGCATTCTTCATATAGCTTCGGTAAAATCTCTGTCGCGATACTACGAATGGCCACCATCTCACTAATTTCTATGCCCTTCTCCTTCCAGATGAAGTTTCTTATTTGATAGGCCATCAATTGACTAATAAAATAAACTAGGATGTTCCCATATAAATGACAAAGCCACCTGTCTTTCTTCATCACTTTGAAGTGGTTGATGCCTAAATCAGATTTCCACACTTTAAAATGCAACTCAATTTGCCAACGTAAGCGATACAATTCCATGATATGACGAGCAGACATCCACTCTGGCAGATTCGTCATATAAATCGTAATGCCTGCTAAATCACGTACCACTTGTTTGGGCACCTTTCCTGATTTCTGGGCTCGTCGATTAATTTTTTTGATGTGTTGCGCTTTCCCCTGCTCATCATGGGAAAAAATAATACAACGAGCTGGAAAATGAGCATCCCGTCCAAAATAAACACCCTCTAATTCTAAAAGTTCCTCTGGTAGTAACTTTTTACAAAGTGCCACGAAATCAATGCGATGATAAAGACTACTTTGAATAACCTCACCATTTGAGTGATAGGAAGGAAATAGATTTTCGAAAGCGGCATACGCATCTGTCCGTATTTTTGTAATAAAAAAACCCTTTTTTTCCTCGATTTTTTTTAATTGTTCGAAGTTAAAATAACCCAAATCTTGTAGACAAAGTTCATGTTCTGTCAGAAACGGAATCCGCATGGCACTTACTTTCGCATCATTCATTCGATGAAAAGCAACGTGAAGAAAGGTCGATTGACCGGATAAGAGATCCAATTCAAATTGAATTTTGGCGGATGCTTGTTTGGTTTTTTGAGCGCGCTTTTGAAAACGATCTGGTACACTAACTGTGGTGGAATCAAGTACCCGAATACTGGTAAATGGCCATGGTTCAGACAGAGAGAGCGAAGAAAAAGATAGTTGATGTTGTGCCCATACGAATTCTTGAATGAGTCGTTGTAAAAAAGCCGTGGCTTCCGGGGTAAATTTTTTATCCATGGCTGCCCGACTAATGGAAATGGCTTGTTTCATTTGTAAGGTTGTACATAACTCTTGGATTGAGCAATCTGCTAAATTCCCATGGACATGAAACAATAAGGATAGGAAGTCACTCGCAGAGACTAGTCGCTTTCTTTGAATAAAACCCGTTTCTTTGGCTATTTCATCTACTCTTTCAGGACAAATGACTTCAAATAGCTTTTGGAGTAATTGTATATGTTTCGGTGTCGACATCAAAAGCACCCCTTCCCAAAAAAGTTTTGTATATATCTATACCACTTTTTAGAAGAAGTACACATTTCTTAAGTTGACAGCTATGACCCAGATGCCTTCCTCGAAAAGCACAAGCAGCAATCGCCTTTGAACTCAAAGAAGAAGGATTCCGATTAAAAGACATTTTTAAACAAGTCGATATTCCAGAAGCAATATATCACTATCACATCAAGCAAATGAAGAATGAAGATCCAGATCAAGTGTGGAAAACGTTGATTTTAGAGATTTTTGGGCAACATGAAGGGCGATAAGGATATCGTCGCATTCATGCGGAATTAAAGGGACAAGGACATAAAATCAATCATAAAAAAGTACAACGAATCATGAGTGAATTGAATTTAAAATGCGAGAAATTCGTGCGTAAATCCCGCTATAAATCGTATAAAGGTACTGTAGGGAATGTAGTGAAGAATCGATTAAACCGTCATTTCCATACAACGTACTTCTTACAAAAACTCGTGACAGACGTAACAGAATTCAAATGTACAAACAACGAAAAACTCTATTTAAGTCCGATTATGGATTTATATAACGGTGAAATACTGGGCTTTAGTATGTCTAAACGCCCCACACTTGATTTCGTAATAGATTCATTAAAACAAGTACTCCCAATTATTCAAGAACATGCCCAATACCGTACAACGATTCATTCGGATCAGGGCTGGCACTATCAACATCATCTATGGGTAAAAGCATTAAAGCGAAACAAGATTTTCCAAAGTATGTCTCGTAAAGCAATCTGTGCAGACAATGCGACCATGGAGAACTTTTTTGGCTTCCTTAAACAAGAAATGTATTACGGAGAAGAATTAATCTCTTATGAAGCGTTAAAGAAGAAAATAGAGAAGTATATCGATTACTATAATAACGATCGAATTAAACAAAAATTGGCCGGCATGAGCCCGGTAAAATACCGAACTCAAGCCAGCCAATTAGCTGCATAATGAAAACTCTAACTTTACGGGGTCACTACCGTATCTGGGCTTTTTTTAGGTATAACAAAATTATTTACTTTGAGACTTACTTATATTTCTCACGTAATCCATTATTAAAAATACCATCATTGTAATAATACCGTACATTAAAGTTTCTTTACTATCAAAAAAATAATCGTCTTTATTATAAAGAAACTTAGAAATATTTATAATTATCGCTCCGATTAGAAAATAAATTAGAGAGTTTCTTATTAATTTCATAATTTTATTTTTCCTTATTCACAATTTGAATCTCCAGGGAATTGTTTGTCCATCTCCCCTTTGGTCTGTCTTACAATTAAATGTACTTGTCCTTTACTATTAGTAGGCATATTTAATTTGCCCTCTAGCTTATAACCTGTAGGCATCTTCCAAGATGTTTTAATTGGGCTTAGGTGAAATGTATGTTGCTGACACTTTTCCTCACCATTTTCTATATGAATAAATCCGCACTTTAGATGCACCATAACAACATACATAATGAATCTGTGCTTTTTTTTGCATGCAATTGTGTGAATACCAAAAAAATATTTAGAACCTAATATTTAATATCTTATGACCCGAAAACTGCTCATGGTGAAAAGAAATTCGCTCGGGATAGCCCTAATCCGATCAGGTCGATATGATATTCGCTCGGGATAGCCCGTAATCCGATCAGGCCGATATGTTTTTCGCTCGGGATAGCCCGTAATCCGATCAGGTCGAATTGATTTTCGCTCGGGATCGCCCATAATCCGATCAGGTCGAATTGTTTTTCGCTCGGGATAGCCTGTAATCTGCTCAGGTCGATATGATTTTCGCTCGGGATAGCCCGTAATCCGATCAGGTCGAAAAGAATTTCGCTCGGGATAGCCCGTAATCCGCTCAGGCCGAAAAGAATTTCGCTCGGGATAGTCTGTAATCCGATCAGGTCGATCATATCAAGAGCACAGAAAATCACCCGTCAAAGAGTAGTCTATAGTTTAAATGCATTTCTTCATATTTTTTTCTTTAAATAAAATGAGCAAAATCCTGAAACACAAAGGCAGGCCATAAACGTCCAGAAGTTAAAGAATAAATCATTAGAAAAAGGATTTAAATAGGATATTTCATATTCAAAATATGGATTGATTTCATTTCGAAACGAAACAATTCGGTAAATCGTTATTCCTAAAATGACCACAAACACCCCTGAGTAGCAGGCTTGAAATAGGTTCCTTTTCACTGAAAAACGTTCATGTATCTTTTCAAAAACAAACATCATGGCGAAGAAAAAATAAAGAATAATTAACATTGGAAGCATAACAAACATTAAGCCTGGGTTTCCATTTCCTCCAACAAAATTATCACCTGTGGGGTCGAATGAAGAAGTAGTCATTTTAGTGAGTGCAAAACCGACAATACTTACAATTCCCGAGATAACAACACTTAGCCAAAAAAGAAAACGCATTATACTCCTCCTTAATAAACCTACCTTGTCATTTAATAATACCTTATACCACTTTGGATAACCATTTCCGTTTATAATTTCCAGCCAATTATCTAACGATGACTCACCATGCACCTTAGATTGTGAAAGGCTAACCTTTTCATTTAACCAGTTAGACACTGAACGTCTTTAAGTGCTTTATCCTCCCCCATCTAATTACAAGCACAACAAAGACCAAGCTTGTTTAACTTGATCTTCTCCAAAGTAGATTAAATTTTTATTTAAGCTGTCTCAAATTTGGATATACTTCTGAGATTTTTTTACTCTCTATTGTTGCATGTTCAAAAAGCTCTTTATGTCCACAAAACTCTTGTGTATAAGAATCCTTTGTTCTGGATAGAAAAGATTTATCTTGAATATGACTTATCCAATATTCATCATTTTTATAATAAAAATTAAGTTCATCCCCCATTGATATAAGATTTTTAAATTCTAAATATTCTTTCTCAGTCATAAATTAACTCCTTATAAATAGCCTGAGCTTCTTGAACTACTATTCAATTCAATGTCTATTTGGTACTTTAAGGTGTTGCTTTGGGTTCTCATGATCTGTGCAGTCAATATCCATATCAGCATTCTCATTTGTATCATAGTATCTTTTTTGAAGAATTTTTTCGCTCCAACTACAGATTTAACTTTTACTGCCTAAAGGTTTTCAGTAATCTAAAAAACTCCATTTTTCTTGTGACATTATAAGTCCTTTCAACGAAATAAACCTCTATCGGATAATAAATCCACCAGTCATTTTACTATCCACCATGTTATACCTATCCCAATGCCCATCTTACATAACTTCATCTAACTCAAATCCAATATCCATCGGCGACAGTTTTACGTCAATTACTACATTAATACGACACAAAGACCCCTAAAAAAATTCTAGGGGGTTACTGATTTAGAAGAGTTCCTTTAATTAACTTTTTAAAGGCTTCATTAGACTGACACATCAATGGAACCGCTGGATGTACTGATATCGCTTTGATTGTTTTGGCTTGCTACTTTAAATGAGCGCCATGCTTCTATATAGATCGCATCAAATTCACTTTCACGAAGCTGTTCTTTTCGTGTACCAATTGCATGCCAACCATTATGTGGCGAATAAGTAGAAGTTATATTCCCTCTTACATCCTTTACCTCTAAATAGCTCACATTTCCACGCTGCCTGAATGGTAATTGACTTACTATTTGTGCTATCGACCCTTTACGATCAGGGGATGCTACAGATACGAAGCTGTTCTTTAGTGTCATATAGGAAGGATTTTTATGACCTCCACACTTACCATTTTCAAAATCTTTTTTTGCCTGTGCGATAATTGCTTCCTTATATTTTTCTTCACTCATCGCTGGAGCTGATTTCGTTGGCATGGCATTTATTCCTGAAAAACTTGGCTTTGAAATAGGTGTTGTCTTTTTTTCAACTCCTAACAATTTCAATGCATCACTACTAATAGTTGGGAATCTCATTTTACACCTCCAATAATTTTGTACCTCCTAAATGTAGAGAACAATATAAAATCAGTTATATTAAGTTTATACATTTAATAGCTAGTAAACAGTTAATTTTGGGGATGCATATGATTTCTATGCACTATTTAAAGTACTTACATTTGTTCCATTATAATAAATAGACCATGTGCCGTTAGCTAGTTTTCCATTAACTCCAATAGTTATTTTGTTTTATTAAGCCAACCCCAAGGCGCAGAAGCATAAGTGCTCATAGAATCACCCGTTCTCCATATGTGATATCACTATTGGCATCAACTACCACTTTAGTAACTATAGCGTTGGAAGGTAATCCAGAAAAATAAAATGTAGCTACATTAGATTTTCATCCTAAAAATAAACTTATTATTGTTAATATTATCTTTTTTTACAACAAACTCCTTTTTATATCGGATGGGTAACCATTATTTATAGTTTTAAATTATAGAATGCTCATTTTAGATATTCTTCTAATGCACCAAGGGTTTCCGAATTTGGTAAATAAATTCGAAAAGAAAATATAGTTTTACCCAGCCGTCACGAAGTGCAAAAATACACCCTATAATCACGAAAAACTGCACTCCAATTCATCAAATGGAGTGCAGTTCAAATAGCTAAATAACAAAACCAACAATTGTAGCTGTTAAGATACTAACTAGTGTGGCTCCATACAACAGCTTTAAGCCAAAACGAGCAACGATATTGCCCTGCTTTTCACTCAAGCCCTTTACTGCTCCAGCAATAATACCGATGGATGAAAAGTTTGCAAAGGAGACAAGAAAGACAGAAATAATACCTACTGTATGCGCGCTCATAGACTTAGCTACTTCTCCAAGGCTTATCATGGCCACAAATTCATTTGTTACTAATTTGGTAGCCATAATTCCTCCAGCAGAAATGGCATCTGCCCATGGTACACCCATTAGAAAGGCTATTGGAGCAAAGATATAACCCAAAATCCCTTGAAAAGATATACCGAATACGATATCAAATAGTGAATTGATCATATCCATTAATGCTACGAAGCCGATTAGCATAGCTCCAACAATAATAGCTACTTTAAATCCATCCATAATATATTCTCCAAGCATTTGAAAGAAAGATTGTTTATGTTCATCTTCAATCGTTAAAATATCTTCGCTTTCCTTTACTCTATATGGATTAATAATGGAAACAATGATAAATCCGCCAAACAAGTTTAACACAATCGCCGTTACAACATATTTAGGTTCAATCATCGTCATATAGGCTCCAACAACTGCCATAGAAACGGTCGACATAGCTGATGCACACAATGTATACATTCGCTGCGGGGTCAGCTGATCTAATTGTTTTTTTACAGTAATGAACACTTCAGATTGACCAACCATTGCAGAAGCAACAGCATTATAAGATTCTAATTTCCCCATGCCATTTACTTTACTTAAAAATAAACCTACCCATTTCATGAAGAAAGGAAGAATTTTAAAATGCTGCAAAATCCCTATCAATACAGATACAAAGACAATCGGTAATAAAACGCTAAGAAAGAATGGAGATTCTCCTTTATTCGCTAAACCCCCAAAAACAAAGGATATGCCCGTATTTGCGTAAGATAATAAATGATCAAATATTTTTGTTATTCCTTTTATTAAAATATAACCAAATTTTGTATTTAACAGAAATGCTGCCAACAAAAATTGGATGATTAACATCATCAATATATTTTTATATTTTATTTCTTTTTTGTTTTTACTCATTAACAGAGCTAAACCAAAAACAAGCAGCAATCCGCAAAAAGATATTAAGTATCTCATAATTTCCCCCATACTAATTTTCAGCGTTCGACCATAAAGTCATCCTTTCATTCATTATGTCCAAATATGAAAATTTAAGAACAACCAAACTCAACATACTATAGTCAGACGTCAGACAAATAAATTCACTATAACAGTTTTTCTACTACTTTTTCAATAGCTAGCAGAAAAATAATATATAAGTATAAAAATTTTTGTTGCATTTCAAGCAAAAAAACGATGACAAGTTATTTCGTCATCACGACTGCTTCTAGTTCTCTGGGGAATTCGTTTGAAATAAAATCATCACCTCTATCTAAACTTGTCCAACTACTTCAACTGAAAGCAGAAAAACCTCCCATCAACTTGTATAATTCATCTTCATTTTGTGCATATATGGTAGTAACAAGGGAGGTTATGATATTGAAAAGGTTATTTTATATGTTATTACTTGCTACACTATTATTGTCAGCGTGTGGAAAAAATACGGTACCTAAGGAAGCAGTGGTTGATAGCAATACTTCAATTGAAGATATAGTGAGGACTACTGTCAAAAGTAAATTTACAGTGGAAGATACAAAGGGAATTGTTACAATTTCCATTCAAGATGATGATGTAAAACAGGGCTCAAAAAGCCAAATGTTAAAGGATTCTGCGAAAATATTTGCTGAGTTATCAAAATTAAAAAGTGTTAAAACACCCGCCATTATTTGGTCTGCCCCATTAACAGAACCTGGTGGCGCTCAAAATATGACTGAAGTATTAAATATATACTTTAACGAGAAAGATTTTAGAAAGGTCAATTGGGCGAACTATTCCCAACTAAATCTAGAATCCATTGCCTCTCACTATCATCAAAATGAAGCTTTAGGGCAATAAATTGCGTTCAGTAAAGAAGATACCCTATTATGTATAATGAAGAGTATCTTCTTTAATTTATTTTACATACATACTAATGGCATCAGATAGAAGTAATTGTTTTATCTTATAATGGGTTGCCTGCCAAACTCCCTGCCCTCCCTGCAAAATTAAAAACTGAGGGGATTCATGCCTCACCTCAAGTTCCTTCTCGATCATTTTCGATACCTCCCTATCCTTTTGTACGATAACTACATACTTCGGCAGGATCGTTTCCAGTGCTTTTAATTCTTTTAATGCGGATATGCTACTAAAGCAAGTCATGCTATATTTTAACACTAGGCATGGCGTATGGCTCGATAGCTGTAAAACATTTTTCCACTCTTCTGTGGTCATTATTCGCTTCATGCTGAACCCCCCATTTTATTGTCTTATTGCATTATATACCATAGTGGGTATTTTCCGCATTTCCATAAAAAAACGAGCCTACACAGAAGGTAAAAGCTCGTGCCATTTATAATTTATTTTGATTCTTTTCATCCCATTATGATTTTTCTGGCTCTACTTCTGGATATTCCATATTATCCTTGGTTGCCGCTAGACATGGACTTTCCTCTAAATGCTCCGTAAACTCTATAAATTCCTATACTCAAGCTTAATTCAGTAAATAGTGGATTTATACTTCATAAACCGAATCTACTACAGCTAATGGATTTTCTTTCGTTAAATAATACTTTTCTGCTGGCCAATATCTTTTTTTATATTTATGAAGGCGTGTTATAAAATCACCTATATACACATCTCGTTGTAATACTCTTTCCTCTCTAATAGTTGAGGGGCAGTCTATAAATAAGCGATAATCATAAAAGCTCCTCCACTCATGGCGCATAAGAAATATCCCTTCAATTATAAAAATACTATTAGCTTCTATATTCATGTCTCTTTCGCAAATTGTATCTGTATGCCGATTATAAAATGGGAGATAAAGGTGTAAAGCACGATTATGTAAGGGTAAAAATAGATTATTTTTTAAGCTTTCAATATCCCATTGTAAATAATAATATTCGAACCATTCCTCATGGCCCGTATCATAACGTTTACATCTTTCTACGATATGATTATCAATATGAATAAGTGTCACCGTACATATAGACTGAAGCTCCTCTACAAGGTGGTGAGCTATAGTAGACTTGCCAGCCCCACCTAATCCATCAATGGCTACGATAAAAGGTCTATCTGTAGCCGTTCTCAATTTAAATCGCTGAATAATTTCCTCTTTTACATCTAGGACATCCATCAATAAAACACTCCTTGGTTAATCGATTACGTTCAGGGTTTTTCGCGTTCACGCAAAAGCTCCTCTTTAAGAACCATGACGTTCCCGGGGCTTTAGTAACTCCTTTCTGAATCAAACTAAAATAACCAGCCCTAAAAAGAACTGGTTACACTGATTATAATGCAATACTGAATGAAGCAGCTGTTTTTTCCTTTACTTCCTCTATAGTAACACCCTCAGCCAATTCGATAAGCTGCATGCCATCCGTTGTAAAGTCGAAAACAGCGAGATCTGTAATTAATCGATGTACTACACCCTTACCTGTCAGCGGAAGCTCACATTGCTTTTTAATTTTAGATTCTCCATTTTTATTAACATGCTCCATGATGACGATAACCCTTTTCGCACCAACAACAAGGTCCATGGCACCTCCCATGCCCTTGACCATTTTTCCTGGAATCATCCAGTTTGCAAGGTCACCTGTCTCAGATACTTCCATACCGCCCAAAATAGCAAGATCAATATGCCCTCCTCGAATCATCGCAAAAGATTCCGCACTATCAAAGAAAGAGGCACCTGGTACAGCTGTTACTGTTTCCTTCCCAGCATTTATTAAATCAGGATCAACAGCTTCCTCTGTTGGATAAGGTCCAATTCCAAGCAAACCGTTTTCTGATTGTAAAAGCACATCATAATCAGCAGGAATAGCATTTGCAACTAATGTTGGCATACCAATACCTAAATTAACATTCATCCCATTTTGTATTTCCTTCACAGCTCTATTGACGATTCTTTGTCTTGTATCAGCCATTAAGCTTCCCCCTTTTTCACCGTCAAACGCTCAATACGCTTCTCATAATTTTCCCCTAATAAAACGCGTTGTACAAACACACCAGGTGTATGAATATGGTCCGGATCTAATTCTCCCACTTCAACGATTTCCTCTACCTCTGCTATCGTAATTTTCCCTGCCATTGCAGCTAGTGGATTAAAATTACGGGATGTTTTCCTGAACACTAAATTCCCTAGCTTGTCTGCCTTCCATGCTTTGACAAGTGCAAAATCAGCAGTAATTCCATTTTCTAAAATATACTCCCTGCCATCAAAAACCTTTACTTCTTTTCCTTCAGCAATGGGTGTCCCCACTCCAGTAGCCGTGTAAAAGCCAGGAATTCCAGCCCCACCAGCTCGCAAACGTTCGGCCAATGTTCCTTGTGGTGTTAATTCTACTTCGAGTTCACCACTTAAAAATTGCTGTTCAAAAATTTTATTTTCGCCTACATAGGATGCAATCATTTTGTTTATTTGTTTATTTGCTAGTAAAAGCCCCAAGCCCCAATTATCAACGCCACAGTTATTGCTGACAACTGTTAAGTCCTTTATGCCCTTTTGCACTAAGGCAGCAATAGATTTTTCAGGAATACCACATAACCCAAAGCCTCCTACTGCTAATGTATCTCCATCTTTTATATCTGCAACGGCTTCCTCAAACGAACTCCACACTTTCCCGTTCCCCATAATCGAAACCCCCTTAAATTGCTCGTTTATTAAGAAAAATTCTACCCTATTGCTATTTTATAAGTAAAGGAATTAATTAGAATATTACTTATTCCTAAAATGCATAAATCATTTTTTACTTGCCACTTCTCTACTAATACTATTCAGTAATTGCTTTAATGCAAAAGATTGATATGAATTCTTCTTTGTAATAACGCCTAAACGCCATGGCATATCAAAATCTTTTAAAGGTATAATTTTTACGTTGTTATTTGTTTGCTTAGCTGCAATTGAATAAGGTAATAGTGTAATGCCTAAATTTGAGGATACAAGCTCTACAATCAAATCCCATTGTGAGCTTTTATAGCCAATGATTGGTGTAAACCCAGCAGTATTACATGTATTGATGACATAATCATGTAGTGTAAATTCCTCCGTAAAGATAATAAAGGTCTCATTTTTTAAATCCTCTAATTGAATAAATTTCTTCAGTGCTAATGGATGGGAATCATTAATAAATACAAAAAATTGATCCTCCACAAAGGGTTGGACAGAAAATTTCCGTTCGTCCGTAGGCAAAACAACAATTCCAATATCGACTTCACCATTTTCAACGAGCGTTCCAATCATTTTAGCGCCACGCTCCACAAGTTCTAGACGCACCTTTGGATATTGCATATGGAAATTTCTTGCGATGTCTGGGAAAAATAGTGTGCCAATTAATGGAGGAATACCTAATTTTATTGCACCTGTCTGAATGTTCAATAAATCGTCCAATAAAATATGTAATTCCATTACAGAGCCCATTATTTTTTGCCCCTGTTTATAAACAATACTTCCGGCGTCAGTTAATTCGACATGGCGTGTAGAGCGACTTAACAATTCTACTCGCAGGGTTTCCTCCAATTTTTTAATGCTTTTGCTTAAAGAAGGCTGTGAAACAAAGGATTCACTTGCGGCCTTTGTAAAACTTCCATGTTCAACAACTGCCATAAATGCTTTTAAATCTCTTAATTCCATATTCAAGTCCCCTATTTATTCCAATTTATTATAAAAATATAGCTGTTTCCCCTTTTTAATAATAAATTCTCTCTATATTCCACAAATCCTTTATATAAGGCATCCCTATATGGAAGAGGAAATTTATTGGTGATGAAGGGGCCATTTGGAATAAACGTAAAAAAAGAAATCCTAAAAATAGTTTGCTTCTCACGTTACGTTAGCTTTTACAATAAAGATAACATGTAATAGGGAGGTAAAATAATGTTCACTCAATATTCAATTGGAGAGTTTGCCAAAAAAACAGGTATGACCATACGAACTTTGCATTATTACGATGAAATTGATTTATTAAAACCATCCTTTATTTCTCCAACTGGCAGAAGATTTTATTCAGATGAAAATATTATACAACTGCAAAAAATTGTATCCTTGAAGTTCTTAGGCTATCCATTGGAAAAAATTCATACATTAATCCATTTAAAAGAATGGAATATAAAAGAGTCACTTGAATTTCAAAAACAAGAAATGCTTCAAAAAAAGGAGCAACTTCAACAGGTCATTCGTGCCCTAGACCATGCCTTATATATCACGGAAGAGCAAGGCACCATGAACGCAAATATCTTTATGATGCTTATTCATAATATGCATAAGGAAGAGGAGCAGAAAGAATGGCTGTCCAATTATTTTCCAAAAGAAATGGTTGAGAACATGTTTAAAGTTCCTGAGGAAAAGCTTAAGGAGCTAAATCTGGAAATGGCTGAGCTTTTTAGTCAGCTGAAGGCAGCATATGGTCAGGATCCGGCTAATCCGAATGTTCAGGCGCTTTTGGAACAGTATTTTGATCTATCTTTAGAGTTATACCCTAATGCAATTGAGCTTGTGGAAAATGTAAAGGATGAAAATATTGAATTTGGGCAGGATACACAGCTCTTCCCCTCGCCCCTATCGCCTGAGGAAGAGATATGGCTTGGTCAGGCTATACAAATTTATTGGAACAACAAGGGTATTAATCTCCACGAATAGATGATTAAAATTCTTTTTTACTGAAATACTAAAAAGTCGATTTGCAACACATTTTTTTGTGGCAAATCGACTTTTTAGTATAATCAATGGGCTTTTTCCAAAGCTAGTTTAATCCCAAAGCCAATTAACACAATCCCTGTTAAACCTTCGATAACAGCCTTTGTAGTTGGCTTTTTCATAAATGCACTAACTTTATCTAACAAGTAAACATAGAACACAAACCAAATCCCTGTTAAAGCAGTGTATATTAGCCCCATTATAAGAAACGGCATGAATGTACCGCTCGTGCCATCTACAAATTGAGGTAAAAATGTTAGGAAAAATACGGCTACCTTAGGATTGGTAACATTTGTTAGAAAGCCTTGCTTAAAGCAAGATTGCTGTGAAAATTCATGATTAATTTGTGTTTCATCTTGAACTACAGGAGATTGCGTGCGGATTGTCCGTAAAGTCCATAATGTCTTGACACCTAAATAACATAAATACACCGCTCCGACATACTTCAAAATGGCAAATACATAGGCGGACTTCACAATAATGGCAGACAGTCCAATCACCGCTGCAAAAGTATGGATTAACAGCCCACAACAGGAACCTAGTAAAGTTTGTAAGCCACCCTTTCTACTTATGGTAAGTGTATTTTTCGTGGCAATTGCCGTATCTGGACCTGGTAAAATAATTAGTAAAATACACATTATCAAAAAGACCGATATGTTCACCATTTCAAGCCCCCTTTTCTGAAAATTATAAAAATAATTCTACCATAAGGACGATATTGTAGAAAAGGTGATTTATAGGAAATTAAATCTGTTTTCGCTCATTTCTCTCTAAAGTACAATTGCAAGCAAAGGTTCGTTTTGAACATCATCTATAGGAGCAATTAAAAGAAGTAAGAAAAATTGATTTAACCTAGTATCTATTTTTGAAAAATGCGAATCATATTAAAAATAATTGACATATAACCATAAGGTGTTATATATTCATAACACCTTATGGTTATATTTTTGCAAAGGAGTTATGAGAAAATGACTGAAAAGCTAGATAATATTGTGAAGGTAATAAAACTTAATGCGCCAATTGATAAGGTGTGGGAGTCAGTTACAGATGCTGAAAAAATAGCTACGTGGCTGATGCCAAATGATTTTAAGCCAATTGAAGGACATCAATTTACGATTCAATCTCCTTTTGGCCCTTCGCCATGTAAGGTGGAGCAAGTGAATGCTCCCCATTTTGTACGTTTCGCTTGGGATACAGATGGCTGGTTTGTAACATTTGAGCTAAAAGAGCTCGGTGAACAAACAGAATTTACGTTAACACACGGTGGCTGGAAGGAAGCATCACACATTATTCCGAAAGCAAATATACCAGCTGAAGCTGTTCGTAAAACTATGGATGGTGGCTGGACAATGATTGTTACTCAAAAATTAAAGGAAACTGTGGAATCACGATGACGCAGCCTGCAGTAAAATATGATGTATTTCAAGCAATTGCTGATCCAACAAGACGTCATATCCTACAACTGCTAGCCTTACGTAATAAACCGATCTCATTAATTGCTGAAAATTTTGCGATCAGTCGTACTGCTGTTGTTAAGCATTTATCTATTTTAGAGCAAGCTGAGCTAGTATCTGCACAGAAAAAGGGCCGGGAAAAAATTTATACATTGCATGTTGAAAAGCTGAAGGAACTTGAGGATTGGTTACAATACTTTGATTTATTCTGGGATAATAAATTAGCACAGCTACAAAACATGGTGGAAGAACAATAAAAAGCAAGGAGCTGTCTTTTCTATTTGGACAGCTCCTGCTTAGTATAGATAAAACATCCCACCATTAATAATGTCTATTTTAATCTTTGTCTCATATTGTTCCTCTAACGCTTTTTTTTCAATATCATAGCATTCTGGCTTGTCATCTATATCCTCGTAAAAGTAATCTAGAACACGTTGATCACGCTGCCATCTTTTTTTTGCTTCTAAGGCCCATGAATGGTCATCTTGTTCAATGATGGCATGAATGGCTGCCTCTAGTCTTTGCAATGCTCGAATTGGCTTAATAATAGGTTGAACATGAAATACATTTTCTCCCGGAGCTGTTTCTAGTGACGTTTTACATAAGGTTTCTTGGAAATTCTTTTTAATAACCCCTGTTAAGAGATTTATGCCAAAGGAGTAGAGCATTTCCTTTGTACGATCACAACAATAAGACACTTTATAATTTATTCCTAACCAAGGTGTTAAGATAACCTGCCCGATTGTCGGATCTACCACCTCATACATCTCCACGTAGGCTCCTAGCTCTCTTGTCGCTTGAAAAACCTGATTGAGTCTTGGAGAACCGAAATGAATGGCCTCACCGTATAAGTTTGCAGAAGATGTTATTTGATTTGTAATAAATGTAATTTTCGCAGGGTTTGGCTCACTATTTGTCGCCTCTATATATTGCCAGTAGAAAGGTCTGTTCATAATTTTTTTATCAATATCTACTGTTAATTGGACAGTAAGATAATGACGATCTTCACTCAAAATAGTGCAATCATTTTCGGAAAAAAACTCTCGTAAGTAACTATGAACTTGCTGTGGATACATAACTTTTCCTCCTACATCAGACAGATTCTTTAAAGTTTGTTAAAATGGCATCTAAGTCCCCCACTACCTTTTCAAAAACATCAATTTTCGTATGCAATAATGCTAAGATATTTTCTTCAATCGTATTTTCGATAGCAAGATTATAAATATGCACATCATGCTCCTGTCCCAAACGATGGACCCGGCCTATCCGTTGCTCTAATTTCATAGGATTCCATGGCAGATCATAGTTAATGACATGATGACAGAATTGTAGGTTTATTCCCTCGCCACCTGCCTCTGTCGCTATAAGAACCTGCGCTCTCTCTTTAAATAAATGCTTCATATAATCACGTTTACTTTTATTAAATTTCCCGTTAAATAGTACGCTTGTGATTCCTTTAGAATGTAAATACCACTGCAAATACAATTGAGATGCTCTATATTCTGTAAAGATAATCACTTTCCCCTGTGCTTTTTCGATAATTTCTAGCGTTTTTTCTGCCTTAGTATTTACTTCTAAAGCCATTAATTTTTCCAGAATATCTTTAATTTTTGATGACTCCGAGTGCTCTTCAAGCATTTTCGATAATGTTAAAGCTGTTGCCTCTTTGCTACTACACATTTCTTTCTGCAATGTAATTAAAGTGAACGAACCCGTATTTTGAAGCGTTCCGAGTAAATCATAAACTTCCTTCTCTTCTTTCGTAAATTGGATGGGCACAATTTGAACTTGACGTTGCGTCCATTCGATGCCAGTATCTTCCCTCCTATTTCTCACCATCACCTGATTTACTAATTCTTTTAAATAATCATCATGCTCTAAATCATGCTTACTAGCTGAGAAGGCAGATTGGAATGTTTCATAGCTACCTAGATGACCAGGCTTTAATAACGAAATAAGATAATATAATTCAAAAACATCATTTTGAATAGGTGTAGCCGTTAATAATAGACAAAACTTTTTCTTTAAGCTTTGTACAAATTCATATATTTTCGTTTTATGATTTTTTAATTTATGTGCCTCGTCAATAATAATCATGTCATAATCCTGCTCATATATACGCTCTCTGTGTGGGCTTTTCTTCGCCGTATCCATACTCATAATAAGTACATCGTAGCGCTCTATTGGACAATTTTTTTTATAAGCGATGGCTGGAATATGAAATTTACTATTTAATTCTTCCACCCATTGATTAATAAGAGAGGCTGGCGCTAGTATAAGTGCTCTTTTGACAAGTCCCCGAATAAGATATTCCTTTAAAATCAAGCCTGCTTCAATTGTTTTACCAAGTCCCACCTCATCACCTAGAATTGCTTTTCCATTCATGCGTTCAATCACTGTTTTAGCCGCCTCCAGTTGATGTGTCAGTGGCTTTAAATTAGGTAAATATTTTATTGCTTGTAATCCCGTAAATTCAGGAATCAATTTCATTTTTACAATGTCATAATTCATCTTATATAATGTCCAGCTATCCCATTTCTCAAGATGATTTAATCGATTGATGAAGCCCTCTTCCCATTCAGATGACCTCTCGATATTCATAACCATCACCTCATACCTTTTTTTCTAACTTAGGTTGTCCAAAAAAGGCAAAGCTATGTTTTTTTATGCAAAAAACATCTGACGAAAATTATTTTTCGTCAGATGTTTGTTATTTCTTATACATACGAAATTCAGTAGGTGATAATCCCATAACCTTTTTAAAAACATGACTAAAATAAAAAAGTTATCGTTTTAAGCTTTCCTTTAAGAGCAAACGATTGCGTTGCTTGAAAATATCATTATGTGAGGAAACAATACCACCCTCTGATGCATCTGGTTGAATGTATTTTTTCGCACTATTTACCGCATGAAGGGCATCATGAAAAGTTGCTGCAATTAAGTGAATTTTACCGTTATGCTGCAAAATATCTCCGGCCGCATAAAGACCAGGAATAGAGGATTCACTATGAATCGTTCCAGCAATAAAATAATCATTTTTCCGCTCAATGTCTAATGGACTATTATCCAATAGCTCCTTATCTCTAATATAGCCATGACTAATGACAACTTCATCAACTGGAATTTCATTTACTTGCCCTGTTTCATAATTTGTTAGGGAAACAGCTTTAATCATACCTTCTGCATCGTCTGCAATAAGCTTTGTAATTTCAGAATTAAAATGACATTCAATTGTGCTATTTAATAGCTCAGTAATTTGAGCCTCATGTGCAGAAAGCGTGTCCTTACGATACGTTAAATATACTTTAGAGGCAACTTCCATTAATTCCAGTGCCCAATCTACTGCCGTATTGCCACCACCTGAAATAATAACAGCCTTATCCTTAAATTTTTCATAGGATTTAATCGTATAATTTAAATTGGATACCTCAAATCGCTCTGCACCCTCAATCTCAATTCGTTGAGGATTTAAAATACCACCACCGATAGCAACTATTACTGTCTTTGAATAATGAATATTGCCAGATTCAGCGGTAATAATGAAAATTCCTTCTTCATTTTTTGAAATAGTAGTTACTTTCTCATTTGTGTACACAGAAGGATTAAAGGTCATAGCCTGTTCGATTAATTGTTCAATTAACTGTCCTCCTGTAATTGGTGTTACGCCACCAACGTCCCAAATCATTTTTTCTGGATAGACATGAATTTTTCCACCAAGCTGAGGCTGTGATTCGATAAGCTTAGTTTTCATCTCACGTAAGCCACTGTAAAATGCTGAATATAAACCTGCTGGACCACCGCCAATTATAGTTACATCAAATAATTCTTGTTCTAACAATTACATACACCCTTTCCTCTGTGTACAACATATTTAGTTAAATAAAATAAATTTATCCTTACTTTCTATTTTCAATTTCTTTAAGGGAACACAAGCATCCCTTGCCAAATTCTCTAAAGATGCTATATATCCTCTATATTACACATTATACGATAATGATAATCATTATCAAATAAAATGATAACAAATCTTTATGTTAGAGTACATGTATTTTTGCTAATCTTTTTATATTTTTGTTCATCAGTCATAAAACATCCATAATTAAATAAAAAAATAGTATGCTAATAATCAGCATACTACTTTCATAGTGTTGAAAAACTAAATGGTCAAGGGACTCTTTGTGAATATTTAGTCAAAATGAAGGTGATTTCCGTTCC